>DATMGS010000028.1:0-462403 GCA_035555335.1 Puia sp. | reverse complement strand
ACGGCACAGGGATGGCCGGCATGACCCTATATGGGGATATTACACAAGCCCTGGCGTCGACGGACCGTATAAGGATTTATCACGGCCTCGAATCTTTTAAGATCATCCATCCCGCCGAAAAAACCGACCCAGAGTTTTACGGCGTTCTTACGGAGTATGCCTGCAGCGTTCCTTATGTCACCCACCCAGAAAACAAACGCATTTTCTGTCTTGCAGTCACTGATGGCGATATTGCGTTCTACGGTCGTCCATCCTCCTGGTCCTCCGCTATAGACAAAATCGCATTCGGCAACCTCTATGACCCCACATTGCCACAACTGATTATTGTCAGCGGCGGCAATGTCGACTTTCTTGTCTCAGGCGTTACGGCCGCCGATTATCCCGTAAAGAACCAGACGGAATCCGTCCACAACCCCAGCCAGGCATATAATGCCCTGGTCGTCGGCGCCTATACAAGGATGGACCGGATCGACCAAGGCGTATGGCGCGGAGTTCGCCCGTTGGCTAGTCATGGAGGGATGGCGCCTGCCAATTCAACCTCCCTGATGTGGGAACGACAATGGCCGATCAAACCTGACATAGTCTTTGAAGGCGGAAACCTGGGGGTCGAACACGCAAGGATAAGGGACGATATCCATACCCTGAGACCCTTGTCACTCGACAAGGAGTTTCTACGCTTCCCATTTACGCCCTTTGGCGATACAAGTGGCGCAGCCGCCTTGGCCGCCAAAATGGCTGCCGAGCTATCTCACCGATACCCAGAACACCAGCCGGAGACCATCCGCGGGTTAATGGTCCACGC
This sequence comes from Puia sp., assembly GCA_035555335.1. Taxonomy (GTDB): domain Bacteria; phylum Bacteroidota; class Bacteroidia; order Chitinophagales; family Chitinophagaceae; genus Puia. The sequence goes on along the minus strand of DATMGS010000028.1, from coordinate 461,601 downwards.
CGCAGACTGGACACCGGCTATGCTGAACGGACTTAATTTCGGCCGCGCGACCAATTCCGAAAAACAGGCCCTCCTGCGTACCTTCGGCTATGGCGTACCTATCCTGGAAGACGCCCTGTACAGCGCGGGCAACAGCTTGACACTAATCGCGGAAAATCAAATCCAGCCTTACCGACTCGAAACATCAGCCGTCCGATACAACGAATATCATCTCTATAACCTACCCTGGCCGAGGGATATCCTCCTCAACGACCTAGCGACCGCCAACGTCAAGTTAAAAGTCACGCTCTCCTACTTTATTGACCCCAATCCAGGCAACCGGCAATACGCCAACAGCTTTCATTACCACTCCCACGCCCTGGACTTCAAGGTCATCAAACCAGCCGAAGACCTGGTCACCTTCCAGCGGCGAATCTCCGCCACTGCCGAAGGAGAGGAAGACCCTGGTTACGAAGGCGGAGAAGAACCCTGGTTTCTATCCGAACGGGTAAGAGATAAAGGATCGATCAAAAAAGACTTCATAGTAACTTCTGGTGCCGAACTGGCGACCAGATACACCCTTGCCGTATTCCCCAAAGCTGGGTGGTACAAAACCCGGAAGAAGCTCGAAAAATACAACGCTGCTGTCCGGTACAGCCTGATCGTCAGTATAGAGACTGCTGCACAGACTGTTGATCTTTATACTTCCGTCTTTAATCAACTGGCTGTGCCCATAACGCTACAGGTAGAGTAGCCATTTCAGATGTAAATACTTAGATGACCCTTATGTCAAATTCCTTTTCGATGAAGTACTATAAAGTAGTCAGTCCCTTGGAATCGGAAGTAATAATAGATACCAATCTGTCAAATTACAGCCAGACGCTTAACAACAAGAATCAATATGAGAAATTACTATCGCTAGTAACAAGCTATTCAGCGATCTACAACCTCCCTTTGGATTTTTTCTTTAATATAAATAATGGTTTAGCACTATTTGGAGATTCATATTTACAGCAAATGCCACGTTCCGTCAATAGAAAATTTGAGCTTTTTTCTATCACTAAAAATCCTAACCACAAAAACTACTACATCGAGGAAGGCAACTTGATCGCCTTTGTAGAAAACCTTATAGCTTTAGGAATAATGGCATTTCAGGAAGGGTTTTATTTATGGGAGTATATCTGTGAAGCCATCCGGCAAATAAAACATGTTGAAAAGCCACGCAGGGAGGACTCCTTTTTCCTATTTGATAGCATCGAAAATTGTAAATACTACATTGAAACACATAATTTTCCCGGTGAAATCGCTTCGGTTGAAATAGTTTCGGGAACACAACCTTTTAAAGCTGATATGAAGCAGTGGGATATGATTCCTAACCATGCCACTTTGCTGCAGGCGGAGCGTCTTATGGATCATTATTGGCAGGGCCAAACATCTTCAACACCTATCTTCGAATATCTATTTCAAGGAATATGTAGACTCTCCCCGTTATAAGTATCAAGGAATAAGGCCCCAGTGCAACTCGGCAAATCGAATACCATTACCCTTTGAAATCAATTATTTATAAAGTTCGCTTTAGAGCAAATATTATATAAAATAATCATCAATGCCCAGCCATACTTTCGCAGTATTTTAGCGTGCAATGACACCACTTCAAAACATCGGAAAACTAGGTACCGAAGCAGTGCAAAAGCTTCGTCTGCAAAAGCTTCGCAGTGGCTATCCCTTTATGATCAATTCGAAGGACCTAAAGCCTTACCAGTGCTATTTGGAATATCCGGATGGTTCGATTCAGCTTGTCCTTTTAAAAAGTGGCGCCAAAGAATTCACGGTGATTCAGACACTTTCTCCCTCTGAAGAGTTATCTCTAAGAAGCAGGTATGGCTTTTCCCGTCTTTAATTATGCCGAAATTATTTATTATAACAGGCTCCAATGGACGGAAAGCCTAATATTAGTCCAGAATATCTACTTACCCACATCCGGCCCAAAATTCCATTCCAGGGCAATTTATGGGACGCTGTCTCACAAATTCTGTTAAATCATCTTCGATAGCAATCCCAAATCCTTGTCCAAGTGGTTCGAATTCTGTACCATCTCGTTCACTCAATACTTATTCTCTTCGATCGAATCCAGGATCGAACAATAGCTGATATAGCGGTCCATGGCGATCTCCTCCTTCTGGACGGCGGCCTTCACCACACATCCGGGCTCTTCCATATGCAGGCAGTTATTGAACTGGCACAATCCGGCCAGTACCCGCATCTCGGGAAAATAGCCCGACAATTCCTGTTTGGAAATATCCACGATCCCGAATTCCCGCATGCCGGGGGTATCGATGATTTGGCCGCCATTGGCGGCAGACAGACCGGCAGTAGCCTGGGATTCGCCGATGGCGGGGCCGCCGGTCGCAGGCAGATCGAACATTTCCGCGAATGTCGTCGTATGGATGCCCTTTCCGCTCCACCCGCTCACCCCATGCGTCTTACGCTGCAAGGCCGGAAAGATGGCATTGAGAAAGGAGGATTTTCCTACACCGGAATGCCCGCTGAGCAAACTAATTTTTCCCTGTAGCGTCTCTTTCACCGTGTCCACCCCTTCGCCGGTCTCCACGCTCATACGGATGAGCCGGTAGCCAATGGCCTCATACATAGCCTTCCACTGCGCAAACCGCTCCTCTTCTTTCTTCCGGTAGATATCCGCCTTATTGAACACGAGAATGGCAGGAACATGATAAGCTTCGCAGGTCAGCAGCCACCGGTCGATAAAGCCCTGCGAAGTCCGGGGGTCTTTCAGCGTCACGAGGAGCAGGGATTGGTCGATATTGGCCGCGACGATATGATGCTGCATCCGGTGGGACGGCGATTGCCGGTTTATATAATTTCGTCGATCATGTATTTCCGCTATGATAGCCGTCTTATCCGATTCATTCTCCGGCTCCATTTCCACCTCATCGCCCACGGCGATGGGATTGGTGGAAGTGATGCCATCCAGCTTGAGGACCCCTTTCAGCCGGCCATTCCATATCACTCCCTCCGGGGTCTTCACCACATACCAGCTACCTGTAGATTTATATACCTTTCCTGTCATGGGGGCGAAGTTACGGGCTTTGGGAGGATCCGGGATTTCGAAATCAGGGGAATTTGCGGAATACCGTCCAGCGCAGCGACAATTCCAACAGCAGGAGAAGGGCGGCGGCCAGGGCAAAGGGAAAGAACTGCTCATTATAACGCCGGATAGCCGTCACTTCGATCTTCGAACGCTCCAACCGGTCGATCTCCGAATAAATATTTTTCAGGCTCTCATTATCGGTAGCCCGGTAATACTGTCCTCCGGTCTCTTTGGCGATCTGCGTCAGCAGCTTCTCATCGATGTTGACTTTCTCCCGCTGCATCACCACCCCTCCGGGCGTTTGTACGGGCACCTGCGCATATCCCTCCGTTCCCATGCCGATCGTATATACTCTTACGCCGATGGATTTGGCGATCTCTTTGGCTGTATTGGGATCGATCAGTCCACCGTTGTTCTCTCCGTCCGTCAGCAGGATGATCACTTTACTCTTGGAGGGTGAATTGCGGAGCCTGTCAACACCGGTAGCAAGACCTGAACCGATCGCCGTACCGTCTTCCAGCAGCCCGCTCTGTACATTGTAAAGCTGGGTCTTCAGCACCGAACGATCCGTTGTCAGCGGGCACATGGTAAAGCTCTCCCCCGAAAAGATCACCAGCCCGATGCGGTCCGTAGGCCGGTTGTCGATGAACTCACCCGCAACATTCTTGGCCGCTTCCATGCGGTTGGGGGTAAAATCCTGCGCCAGCATACTGCCGCTGATATCCAGGCAGAGCACGATATCGATTCCTTCACCGTTCACCATCTGTTCGTCATAGCGGGTCTGCGGCCGCGCCAGTGCGATGATCAGGCAGCACAAGGCCAGCAGCCGTAAGATGAAGGGCAGGGGCCGCAGCCAGTTCTTCCAGGAACGCTGTCCCGCAAAAGGGCGTACGGTAGACACCAGCATGGTTCCCTGGGCCCGCCCGGATTGGCGCAGCTCCCAATAGATCAGCAGGGGCACCAGGACAAGGAGTCCGAAGAATGCCGGCTTGCTGAATTCAATATGTTCGTACCAATCGTACAGCACTTATTTTTTTTGAAATTAGATTATTTAGTCGATCCGGGTGATGTTGCCGCCGCCGTGTGCTTCGCCTCCTCCTCTTCCCCTATCTTATCCAACAGCCCGACGGAACTGCGGATCACGCTCAGCGCATGTTCATTATCGGATACTCCCGGCACATATTTTGCAAACTTCACAAAATCGCTCGTCCGCAGCGTCTCCGCCAGCGCATCGAACTGGGTCGGGGTAACCGGCAAGGGCCTTAGCTTACCGATCAATTCCTCATTCGTCTCCGAGAGACTGGCAATATTCAATTTACGGAAGACGAATTGCCGGAGAATATCATTGAGCCCGGTGTAATAGGCTTTTACAGAGCCGTTCTCCGGCAGCCGCTGCTTCTCCAGCTTCTCCAATTGTTCGATGGCCTCCTCGTAAGGCGACAGCCTGGATCGCTGCTCCACGACGCTGAATAGCTTTAGCAGCTTCTTCTTCCGCACCAGCCAGATCACCAGGGCCAGCGACAGGAGCGTGACGGCTGCCACGATCCAGCCTATCCACTTTGCGAAAGGGTTGGGCACGTCGACAATATCTTTGATATCATGATAATCCTTACCGGCATCGAATTTCGTATAGTCCACTTCGATCCTCACCGAATCGGAAAGCACGCGCTTGTTCCCCGCGATGAAAGGAAGCCGGGGGATAGCCCAGGCGCCGGAGTCGAAACTGGTGACGGTCAGATATTGACGATAGTAACGGCCATCCGGCTTACTGACGGAGGAATCTATCTTCCCCTTCTCCATCCATTCGAAATGCGGCAGGCTGTCCAGGTTTGGCCAGGTGAGCGGCGCATCGCCCGGAACGGTGGCTTCCAGCATGAGCTGTATGGGTTGTCCGATCACGATCTTTTGTTTATCGACAGTGGCTTTGACCACTATCGGCGGGGGGGCGGAGGGCACATGCCCCGGATGCCGGCCATGCGAAGGTGCGGGCGACTGCGCAAGCACGGGTCGGGCCAGGAAAAAGATCATCGACGCTAACGCGATATGTAGTGTGGGGTTTCTCATGTACTATCCCGGCCGGTGGCGACTGGCGAAAAATCGTTGTAATATTTTAACGTAATCTTCGTCCGTACGTAAATGCAGGAGATCGCAACCGGCTTTATGGAAAATGCTCTTACTCTGCTCCGTCTGGTTAAAGAAATGCTGTTGGTAATTGGTTCGCACCAGGAAATCATTGGTATCCACCCAGATCCTGCGGCCCGTCTCGGAATCCTCTGCCTCGATCAGACCGATAGCAGGCAGCTCCATATCCATCTTATCATAGACCTTGATGCCGATCATATCGTGTTTCTTCCCCGCCACTTTGAGCGCGTCTTCAAACCGGTCGCCGTCCACAAAATCGCTCAGCAGAAACACGATGCTATTGTGTTTCGCGGATCGGTTGAAAAAGCGGATAGCCTCATTGAGGTTGGTCCCTTTCCGCTTGGGCTCGATGGTCAGCAGCTGCCGCACCATATAAAGAACATGGTCCCTTCCTTTTTTCGGAGGGATATAGCTCTCTATCTTATCGCTGAAAAGGATGATCCCTACCTTATCGTTATTGTTGATCGCGGAAAAAGCCAGTATGGCGCAGATCTCCGTGATCAGGTCTTTTTTGCGGGCATGCACCGTTCCGAACAGGGAACTGGCGCTCACATCTACCAGCAACATCACGGTCAACTCCCGCTCTTCCTCGAAGAGCTTGCTGAAAGGGTGGTTAAACCGGGCCGAGACATTCCAGTCGATGAACCGGATATCATCCCCGGCGGCATACTCCCGCACTTCACGGAAGCTCATCCCCCGCCCTTTGAAAGCGCTGTGGTATTCGCCCGTAAAAAGATGGCGGGTGAGACGCTTGCTTTTAATTTCCAGCTCCCGCACCCTCTTCAATATTTCTGCCGTTGTGAGTATCAAGGTATGGGTATTGCTTTTAATACTTCATCGATCACCTGCTCTACATTCACGCTCTCCGCCTCGGCCTCATACGTCAGTCCGAGACGATGCCGGAGCACGTCCTTGGAGATCGTGCGGACGTCTTCGGGGATCACATAACCGCGTTTGTTCAGAAAGGCATTGGCCTTTGCCGCCAGGGCCAGGTTGATGCTGGCGCGCGGGCTGCCTCCATAGGCGATCAGCGGCTTCAGCTTTTCCAGCTTATACTTCTCCGGTGTCCGCGTGGCGAATACGATATCTAAAATGTAATGTTCTACCTTCTCATCCATATAGATCTGTCTGGCCAGGTCGCGGGCCTGGAGGATCTCCTGCATGGATACCACCTGCTCTACCTTCTGCGACTGCAGGCCCTGCACATTCTGACGGATGATCATCTGCTCTTCCTGCTTGGTAGGATAGTCTACGATCACTTTCATGATAAACCGGTCCTGCTGCGCTTCCGGCAGCGGATAAGTGCCTTCCTGTTCCAGGGGATTCTGCGTAGCCAATACCAGAAAAGGCTCTTCCAGCTTGTGACTGGTATCTCCCAGCGTCACCTGCCGCTCCTGCATCGCCTCCAGCAGCGCACTCTGTACTTTGGCGGGAGCGCGGTTGATTTCATCCGCCAGGATGAAATTGGCGAAAATGGGCCCTTTCCGAACGACAAATTCATGTTTTTGCTGGTTATAGATCATCGTTCCGATCACATCCGCCGGCAGCAGGTCCGGCGTGAACTGGATACGGCTGAATTTGGCATCGATCGCCATAGCCAGGGATTTAATGGCCAGGGTCTTTGCCAGGCCCGGCACCCCTTCCAGCAGGACGTGGCCATTGCTTAACAGGCCGATCAGCAGCCGGTCGAGCATATGGTGCTGTCCCACGATCACCCTTCCTACCTCATCCCGGAGCCTGTCGATAAAGCCAGCCTGATATTGGATCTTTGTATTCAATTGTCTGATATCCTCAGCCGTATAGAGCATATTTCTGAAAATTAGATTGCAAAATAACGAATTCACTGCGCAACTAGCTTGCCAAGTTACAGGGAAAATTAAATTTTGGCTTTTAATAGTATTTTAATGGCCTGCGGCAATAAAAGATTTCATGGGGAGTTTTAAACCCGGAGGATCTTCAATGGTCCAAGTGTAAATGCCTGGCAGGATGTTTTTGAAACGTACCATATTAGCCCCGATCGTAGTTCTGTCCCTTGCCGGATGCGGCAGGCAGGATGCCTCCTCCCGGGATCTGGAATTGCTCACCGGGACTCCCTGGAAATATGAAAAGGCGGGGTTCGATTCAGATGACGATGGGATCTTTGATGCACTGGATCCCCGGATCGCAGGCGGCGATAAAGATAACACCATCATTTTCAAGACAGACGGCACCGGCGCCCTGGTGGAAAGCAAAATAAAAGGCAAAGCCACCGAACCAAGAAGCCTTCCCTTCATGTGGTCCTTCCAGAACAATGACAGCACCATCTACTTCGAAGATCAGTATTATAAAGTCCGTGCATTGACCAATCAACGGCTGGAAATGTATGCGGATCAGAAGCTGGGCGGGATCAATACCCGCTATATCATCGTTTTAAAGCATTAAATCCCAGGGAATTCTCCTACGGCCAGACTGGCCTGAATATTGCTTATATAGCTCCATAATACAATTAAATCAAGCATTTAACTGTTTTACACCTAACCTTTATACCGTATTATTATGAGAAAAACCCGTTGGATACTCCCTTGCGCGATAGCGCTGGCTTCCCTGACCATCTGGACAGCCTGCAAGAAAAACACCTCTTCTTCCAATACTTCTTCCCGAACAACCCTTATTACGGAAGCAAGCTGGAAATTCGACTCGTCAGGCGTCGACCAGAACAAGGATGGCATCATCGATGCAGTCGATACGACGTCCATCTTACCCTGCCAGAAAGACAACACTTATACTTTTAATAAAGATAGTACCGGAGTAATGGATGAAGGCGCTACCAAATGCAATTCCACCGATCCCCAGACGACAGCCTTCACCTGGAGCTTCAGCGGCACCGGCCAGTCGGTCATTAAATCCGATGCCAATCCCATACTGGCGAACGGTATCAATATATTAAGCATGACCAGCACCAAAATGGTCTTGTATAAAGACACGACCGTCTACGGCTTCAATATCTGGTATATAGTTAATTTAAAACATTAGTCGCGGAATGTCCGGCATTCCGGACTTGATAAGGTCCTGTTCCCGGGACTCAGGATAAGTATTTCCCGACGATCGGCACCCGTCTTCCCACTCCGAAAGCCTTACAGCTGACGCGGATAATGGGACAGAACTGGTTGCGCTTGTATTCATTGCTATTGACCATCCTGAGAATCCGCTTCACCAGCGCCTCCCCGATGCCCATTGCAATGATCTCGCGGGGTCCTTGTCTTTTCTCGATATATTGATACAAGACCTTATCCAGGATATCGTATTCCGGCAGGCTATCACTGTCTTTCTGATCGGGCCGCAGCTCGGCCGAGGGGGCTTTGTCCAGGATATTCGATGGGATGATCTCTCCTTCCCGGTTGATATACCGGGCAAGCGCATATACCTGCAGCTTATAGACATCTCCCAACACACTGAGACCACCCGCCATATCTCCATACAGCGTTCCATATCCCGTAGACAGCTCACTCTTATTAGACGTATTCAGCAGGATGTAGCCGAACTTATTGGCGATGCCCATGAGAATATTACCCCGCGTGCGGCTCTGAAGATTCTCTTCCGCTAAACCGAAAGGGAGGTTTTTGAACACCGGTTCGAGCGTATGAAGCAAGGACTCATAGACTTCCCGGATGGCGATGATATCGTAAGGATTCCCCAGGTTGCGGGATAATTGCTCGGCATCGCTGACAGAATGGGAAGTGGAATAAGGCGATGGCAGCAGGATGGCCCGTACATTGTCTTTTCCCAGTGCCTGTACCGCCAGCGCCAGCGTGACGGCGCTATCGATTCCTCCGCTGCTGCCAAGGATCGCCTTTGTAAAGCCCATTTTGGAAAAATAATCCCGGATTCCCAGGATCAGGGCCTGATAGATCTCCCGGATATTATCTTCCTGCACCAGGTATTCTATCACTTTATCCGGGTCCTTCAGCCTGGAGACCCGCATTTCCTCGTCCAGATGAATCTTTTCCGCCACCGGAACAGAATGGCTCTGTTCGCGCTGGCCGGCGACGATGTCTTCGCCGGGGGGCGCAGACTCTTCACCGGATTCGCCCGTATGGAGGGGGATAGAAAGTCCCGGCAATAATTCCTCGAACATAGGAGGTACCGGCCCTTCCTTATGGGCTGCCCCCTTCAGAAAGCCGCTTTCGGGCTCAACGGCCATTTCCACCAGGGCAAAATCCTCTTCGAAATATTTTAACTCCCTGACCAGCTGCCCCGCTGCATCATATACGAGACTGCCTCCGTCAAAGACGATCTCCGTCTGCGACCCCACGGCATTGCAATAGAACACCGGAAGCTTATACTTTGCCACATTCTGACGCACCACTTCTTTGCGGTCCTCGTCATGATCATAGTCGAAAGGAGAAGCAGAGATATTGATCATCAGATCGGGCCCCTGCCCTATCAGCTGGTCCATGGGACAAATCCTGTACAGGGGATTATCACCCAGGTTCCAGATATCCTCGCAGATGGTCAGGGCGATATTGGTCCCTTTAAAAGGAATCACCTTCCACTGGTACGCCGGTTCAAAATAACGGCCTTCGTCGAACACATCATAGGTAGGCAGGCAGGTTTTATGAGCAGTGCCTTTGATCTCTTTTTGATAGAGCAGCCAGGCGGTATTGAACAGTCGCTTGCCTTCCCGGGCTGGATTGCGCTCCGGCCCGCCCACGATCACCCCGATCGTATCGGCTTCTTCGCGGATACGGTCGATTGATGCATAACACTGAACGATAAAATCGTCGAACTCCAGGAAATCGCGGGGAGGATAGCCGCAGACTGCCAGTTCAGAAAACACCACCAGGTCGGCGCCCGCCTCTTTGGCCTGGCGGATGGCAGCCAGGATCTTTCGAAGATTCTCTTCAAAATTCCCGATATGATAATTTTGTTGTGCCAGAACGATCTTCATAGTGCAAAGTTACGGGAATATGGAAAAATGGAGTGAGTTACAGGACATTAACTATTTTCCTCCTCCTTTTTTCAATTGTTTGTTTTTTCTCACGGGCTGATCAGGTAGGTCCCTCTCCTGTAAATAATTATCCCTGGAAACTACTTTTTCACCCGTCCTTATTTCCAAAGCCTTTCTTGCATTGCCTGCAATGGCCCCGCCTTGTTTGGCTACCACTTTATTTTCAACAAATCCTTTTGGTTTTTTTGTTTTTACAATGGCAGTTGTCGAAGCCTCCCCAAGCATGGAGAAAATCAATTCAAGGTCGTTCATATGGTCCCGAAGATTTTCGCGCTTCAGCCCTTTCACTTTTTTATATTCAGCAGGTGTTAATCCAAAGGTAGCCTTTGAGATTTCTGCTGTTAAAATTGCATACTCAAGCTGCTCTTTTACCCCTCCGTTTTTCCATTCCCCGGTCAACTCCTCGCGAATAGCAATGCTTCGCATACGTTTTTCAATCCAGTCATCAGGATAGCCTTTGAGTTTGTACAATTCTCGTGTCCGCTGTGTTGCCAATTCGGGGTTTTCTATTTCGTCCAGTCTGTCAGAGCCTACCTGGGCTAACCAAAGTTTGAACGGCTCTGCCTTAGGCGACGGAATAGATTGAATGATACGTAAAAGTCCTTTTGCATTAGCACAATTCAGTTTTTGTACCCCTCCCGGAGTGGCTATCGAAAGGGGGGTGACAATTTGTCCCCACCCTTTTGAAAGATCTTCGTCCCGCTTACGCATTTTCTTCATATAGTCAGTGGGATTGGACGTGTCGGTCAATATCTGTATAACGTCCGAAACTACAAAGTACCATTTCTGTTCCTGCTCATTCCACACCGAGCGAATTTGTTTGCTCTCAAATAATTTTATATTGTTCATAGCTGTTATTTTAGAGCAGTAAATGTACTAATTTTATTAGCAATATTTTTCTCGTTTTATCGCTCATCTCCGGCGGAGTACTATCCCAACGCAACGGCAGGAAATGTTAAAAGCATCATGCACAGGGATTTACTTATACTAATCCGCTCCTATCCGCGTTAATCTGGTCAAATTCCTGTTAATTCGCGTCATGAAAAACCTCTTACCGCGCTCGTCAACCCGTGTCACTCAGCCCATATCCCTGCAGGTCTTTTTTGCATTCCTGGCATTCTTCATCCTGCTGTTATCGTCCTGTGGCCATAATGGCAAGAGTCCCGACATCTCCGGCATCGACCAGAAAGAAGTCCATATCGAACGCTTTGACACCGCCTTCTTTTCCCTGGACTCGAATAATGTCGTACCCGGGCTATACCGGCTGAGCAAGCAATATCCCTATTTCACGGGGGATTTCGTCGGCAATATCCTGGGAGCCGGCCCTCTTTCCGATACCAGTCATCTGGCTTTTCTTGCTGCCCGGCAGTTTTTCGTCAGCTACCTTCCGGTAAAAGATTCCCTGGAGGAGAAATATCAGCGGCTGGACTGGCTGGAAAAAGAACTGACCAAGGGCTTTCGTTTTGTAAAGTATTATTTCCCGCATTATAACCTGCCACAGAAAGTCGTAGCCTTTATCGGCCCTTTCGACGGACCCGGAGTGGCGATCACGTCTTATGCCCTGGCGATCGGACTGCAATCCTATGCAGGCAGGAATTTCTCTTTCTATCTCAGCGGCAAGGGGCAGGATCTCTATCCCATTTATATTTCCCGGCGTTTCGAGCCGGAATATATCACGGCCAACTGTCTGAATGCCCTGGCAACGGATATCTTTCCGGATAGCAGCGAGGGCAGGCCCCTGATCGAACAGATGATCATCAAAGGCCGTTACTGGTGGCTGGCGGAGAAACTGCTTCCGGACGCCTCCGATAGTATCCGGACAGGCTATACGCAAAGCCAGCTGAGCTGGTGCGCATCCAATGAAGCATCGGTATGGAATTTCTTTTTAACGAATACCGACCTCTATACCGTGGATCCCGATATCATCAAAAACTATATCGGGGAAGGCCCCAAGACCCTGACGATGCCCGATGCCTCTCCCGGTAATATCGGCGCCTGGGTAGGCTGGCAGATGGTAAAAAAATATGCGGGAGAGCACAGCGGGCTTACCCCGGAGCAGGTGATGAGAACCCCGGCGCGGGAGATCTTCGATAAAAGCAAGTACAAGCCGCGATAAAGATATAACCTGACCGCGGTTGTAATAGGATATTTTGCTACCTTCCCGGTGATTTCTCCCCCTATTTCAACACTATGTTATAAGCTGATGCAGGATCGTTCTTTCGAAGAAGAGATCAGGGCGATATTTCGGAGATAATAAAATTTATACCATGGATTTTCGCGTTATCCGGGAAGTAATAAACCAGGCCTATGCGGCATTTAACCGGCGTGATCTGGAGGCGACGATCGCGCTGATGCATCCGGAAGTGTATTGGCCGAATGGCTGGGAAGGTGGCTTCGTGGAGGGGCACCATGGCGTAAGGGATTATTGGACCAGGCAGTGGAGGGAGCTGGATCCTGAAGTGATCCCGGTCGGAATGAAGGAACTGCCGGATGGCAGGGTGGAAGTGGATGTTCAGCAGACGGTAAGGGATAAGAAAGGGAACCTGCTGAGTCAGGGACGGATCAAACATTTGTATACGATGGAGAATGGGTTGATCAGGCGTATGGATATTATAGGCTCCTGATGCCTGGCGATTTTAGCCCCAAAACTGGGACGAAACCATACAATCCTTGTTGCAAAAGCGAACAGTACCAACAACCTGCTGGAATGTAAAAAACTGATAATCAATTCCGTGAGAAACTGGCATTTTTAATGAAGCTTATTCCCCGAACTCAAAATCACTGCCAATGTTTAAAAACTATTTCAAGACTGCCTACAGAACCCTGGCCGGTAATAAGGTCTATTCCATTATTACGATCACGGGGCTGGCCGTCGGCATAGCTGTCTGTCTGATCATCTTCGTATTCATCCGGTACCAGCAAAGTTTTGACGAATTCCATCCTAATAAGGATCGCATCTACCGGGTCATGACGGTGAACCCGACGGATAGTCACGGAGGCAATTCAGCCGTTCCCTTGCCACTGCCAACGGCCCTGAAAAATGATTTCCCCGACCTGACGGTTGCCGGGATGTTCTCCCTGCCCAATATGCAGGTCCAGGTACTGAACAAAGCGGGGCAAATGGAAAAGAAATTCAAGGAAAAAACGGGAGCCTTTTTGCTGGACCCTTCTTTTTTCCGCATCTTTCAGTTCTCCTGGCTGGCAGGCGATCCGGCCAAAGCCCTGTCAAACCGCAATTCCGCCGTGCTGACGAAGTCCACGGCCGAGAAATATTTCGGCAGCTGGCAACAGGCGATAGGCAAATCGCTGAGCCTGGATATTCACGAGGTCGTCACCGTCACAGGCATCCTGGCTGATCCCCCGGCTAATACGGATTTTCAGCTGAGCATCGTGATACCCTATAGCATCTCCTCTTTTCCGAAAGTGACAGAATGGTGGACAATGAACAGTAACCATGGTTGTTATGTGCTGTTGCCGCCAAACACCAATGTTGCTGCTATGAACCGGCAGCTGGGCGCCTTCTCCAAAAAATACAGGTCTCACGATAATAAGAACACGCAGATCCTGCAGTCCCTGCACGAAGTGCATTTCAATCCGGAAGGCGGTAGTTATGGCGGTAAAGCGATCACGCCGGAACGTATCCGCACCCTATGGCTGATCGCGGCCTTCATCCTCATTATCGCCTGTGTCAATTTCATCAACCTCTCCACGGCGCAGGCCGTCAACAGGGCCCGGGAGGTGGGAGTGCGCAAAGTATTGGGCAGCAACCGCGCGCAGCTGACCAGGCAATTCCTTTTAGAAACTTTACTACTCGTGCTGACGGGAGTATTACTGGCCCTCTTCCTCACCAGTGTGCTGCTCGGCCCCATCAGTACGGTATTGGATATCCCTTTACGTTTTGAATTGTTCCGGCAGGTCCCCGTCTTATTATTCCTTGCCGGGATCACGATGTTGGTTACCCTGCTGGCGGGCTTTTATCCTGCCCTGGTACTCTCTTCCTTCAATCCTATTAACGCACTGAAGAGCAAGCTCACGGTCCGGAGCACCAAAGGTATTACCCTGAGACGGGGCCTCGTCGTCTTTCAATTTATCATTGCCCAGGCGCTGATCATCGGAACGCTGCTGATCCTTCGGCAGATCAACTATTTCGAGCATAGCCCGATGGGGTTCAATAAGGAAGCCATTGTCAACGTGGCCTTCCCGGCAGACAGTGCCGGCCGCAGCAAGATCGACTATCTGCGCAGCCGGCTATTAAGTCTGAGGAGTGTCCGGCAGGTGAGCTTCGGCAGCAACTATCTGGCGGACAATGAAAACTGGTGGACCGGTTTTAAATTTGATCATGCCGCCAAAGAAACCGATTTTGCCTCGCTCGTCAAGTGGGTGGATGCCAGTTATCTAAGCACCTATTCCTTGCCCCTGGTGGCCGGCCGGAACATTACCACCACCGATTCGATCAAAGAGTTCCTGGTGAATGAGACCCTGGCTAAAAGGTTGGGATTCTCCAACCCCCACGATATCCTTCAGAAAGATATAAATTGCTGGGACGGCTTTGCCGTAGGTCCCATCGTGGGCGTAGTCAAGGATTTTCATTCCTCCTCTTTAAAGGATTCGATAGCCCCTGTGTTTATGTGCAATGTCAGGAAGAATTTTTCCGGCGCGAGTATAAAAATAGAGGGGAACAATGTTTCCGCCGCTCTTGGCGAGATCGGGAAAATCTGGAACGACGCTTATCCCAGCTATGTCTTCGAATACCAGTTCCTGGATGAGCGGATCACCAGCTTCTATTCGGAAGAGAGTCAACTATCCCTCTTCTATAAAATATTCGCCGGCATTGCGATCTTCCTCAGTTGCCTGGGCCTCTATGGTCTGGCTTCTTTTATGGCCGTGCAACGGATCAAGGAGGTGGGCATCCGCAAGGTGCTGGGCGCTACCGCAGCGAATATCGTTTATCTTTTCTCCAAAGAGTTTGTCCTTTTGATCGGAATTGCTTTTGTCATTGCCACTCCCATCACCTGGTATTTCGTACACCAGTGGGTGCAGCAATATGTTTTCCGGATTCCCATCAGCGGATGGGTCTTTGTAACCGGCGGGATCCTTTCGGTACTGGTCGCCCTGGCGACGGTGAGCTTCCAGGCGCTTAAGGCTGCCATCGCCAACCCCGTTAAGAATTTGCGAACGGAGTAGGGCGAGCGATGAGCAGCGCTCCGGCCGCTATGGCAAGGTCCAGCATGGAGCTGGTCCATTCCTGCCCGTTCCTGCTATCGGTCACCAATAACGGGACATGCAGCAGCAAGGCAAACAATAATAAAGCCGCTCCCAATACCCTGGCAGCCAGGAGTGCTTTTTTGTTAAGGACGATACAGACCGACATCACGATGATCAGGCATCCCATCAAATAATCCCAGAAAATTCGCAGGGGAAACCAGGCAGGGATTCTCCCTGTTACAAAACTCACCGCGAAAAAATGCTGCCCGCCCAAAAGGATCAGCGGGAGGGCATACAGGTACCGGGCCACCGTATTGAGATCAACTTTACCAACCACGAAAAACCTTCTTTTTCCGGTCCCGCCGGCAAGGGCCCCGCTGCCCGCGAGGGCAAAAGCAGCCCCTGCCAGGGCGATATCCTGCAAGGTCCTTGTCCAGTTCATAGTACTATACAGGTCCGCCGTCATCATGCCAGTATGCACCTGTAAAACAAAGATCGACAGCATGATGCCCAGCAGCGTAGCGGCCAGCCTTACCTTCACGTTAATGATAAAACTGATACCGGCGGCGAACATCGTTATCGCCGTAAAATACACCCAGAATAATCTGAATGGCATATACGCCGGAACGAGGGTGGTAACAAAATCGGCATAAATAAAATGCTGTATGCAGAAAATGATCCAGGGAATAGCAAATAGAATGCGGCCCGACCGGGTGATATTTTCCATATAAGGAGCTTTCTGGTGGAAGACGTTAAGTGCCCTTCCGCCGACAAATATCCTTATCGCCGGCGGTTGCCGGCCAGCCAGTCTACCGGGAGCAACTCCTCCAGGCCATACTACCCGATTAAGCACATCATTGCCGTTGGTAGGTTCATCAAGGTTGCTGGTCCGCAGGAAGCCCCTATCTATTATTTTTCCATCCGGCAAGCTATTTTTGCCGAATTTTATACGACATGAATAGCATGTTACCATGAACGGATGAAGAGGCTGCTCCTGCATATTGCTTTCTGGGTACTCTATACATTACAGGACCTTGTTATGTCCTTTACATGGGTCCGTCCTTCCTTGCCCGGTATCCCCGATGGCCAGATACTGGAAATGGCCACGGTCTCCACCCTGGTGACGCTGATCCCCAAATTGTTGATCAGCTATTTTCTCCTGCTGGTCTCTATCAAAAAAATAGTTGCCGGTGGATCTCCGCTATACAGGACGATTGCAGAGATCATCGGGGTATTCTTCCTATGCATCCTTATTTCCCGGGCAATTTCCACTTACTACATATTTCCTACGGTTTACCATGGACTATTGGGAAATTCTCCCTGGCTGGAAGTCCGAAGTATCCTGGTCGCCACGATGGACTTCGGCTTTATTGCAGGGCTGGCCGCTTCTATAAAATTCGTACGTATTCAGCTGGCAGGGAAGGAAAAGGAGAAGAGCCTGGTAAAAGCCAAGCTGGAGGCCGAATTAAAATTTCTCCGGAATCAGACGAACCCTCATTTCCTGATGAATACCCTGAATAATATTTATGCCCTTGCCCGGAAAAAATCCGATGACACGGCGGAAGTGGTCATGAAATTATCGGAGCTGCTCCGGTTCCTGTTATATGAATCAGACGGGCATTTTATCAGTCTGACCGATGAGGTCAAGCTGCTGGAAGACTATCTCGAACTGGAGATGATGCGCTATAACGACAGGCTTTCGGTGAGCTGTCATAAAGAGATCGACAGGGATGACTACCGCATAACTCCCGGGCTCTTACTCCCCTTCATCGAGAACGCATTTAAACATGGGATCAGCGAGACAAGGTTCGAGTCTTTTATCCATATCGATATTAAGGCAAAAGAAGGGAAGCTCAATTTCTCCATTGAAAACACCAACGAAAATATCCATTCCGATACGCCCAGGAATAATATCGGGCTCATCAATGTAAAAAGGCAGCTGGAGCTTACCTATCGGGAATATGAGCTCGACGTGCACAACGGAGGAGATACCTTTGTCGTAAACCTTTCCATTAATTTAGAAAGCCATGTTGAAATATAGTTGCATCATAGTAGAAGACGAACCTCTGTCGGCGGAGATCCTCACGGACTATCTGAAACAGGTTCCTTTTTTGGAGCTCCGGTCCGTTTGCGCGGATGCCATCTACGCGATGGAAATATTACAAAAAGAAAAGATAGACCTGATCTTTTTAGATATCCATCTGCCTAAGATCAAGGGGTTGGAGTTCCTGGAGTCGCTGAGAAATCCGCCTCCGGTCATTATCGTATCTGCGTATAAGGAATACGCCCTGGAGGGGTTTGAGCTCAACGTGATCGACTATCTCCTCAAACCGGTACGATTCAGCCGGTTCCTGAAAGCGGTCAATAAGCTGCACCAGCAACAGCCTGTGTCTACGCTGCCGGCGGCGGTCAACCCTGGTGAAAGAACGTATTTTTTCTTTTCGGTAGGCAAAAAGAAAGTAAAAGTTTTTCTCGATGAGATCCTTTACATTGAAAGCCTTCGGGAGTATGTCAAGATCAGCACGAAAGAAAAAAATATTCTCACAAAATTCCAGTTAAGCAGGATCGAGGAGCTGTTGTCTCAGAATAATTTCCTGCGGATCCATCGCTCTTTCATCGTGGCAAAAGATAAGATCAGCGCCTTCACCACCACCGACGTCGAAATCAATAATAAGCAGATCCCTATCGGCAGAAGCTATAAAGAATTAGTCCTGGCCCTGTTGGAGCGGGGTTCCTGAAATGCTCCGCCGGATGAATTGCGATGGGCCGTCGTTAAGCGCCTTTTGTATACTCAGCCCTGTCGTTCGTTGAATACCGGTATTCGCCCCTGGCATTTATAGTAAATTAGGGATGCCATGAAGTACCAATTTGTAAAATCGCCGCTGCTACTGGTGATCTTTGTGATCGCTCCCGGCTGCCGCATAGCGGATGTGCGGGACAGGGGCGGCCTTCCTTTAGCAGACAGAACTCCTGCAGAGGGAACGCCGTTGGCCGGATCCGGGGCCGCCGGCCGGACAGCCGATCATATTGCCCGATCCGATAAGGATCGGACGATTTCGGTGGATGGCTCCCACAAAGACAGGCAGATCCCTGTGGATGGGGTAGTGGAATTGTATTAAGCCGGCTTCCTGCCCAATTCCCGCATCATGCGGAAATGCGAGGCAATGGCCCGGGTCATCGTGGGGAATTCATTGTAGGCTATCCCGAAATCCCGGCAGGTCTCCTTAACGATCTTGCTGATCGCAGGATAATGCACATGGCTGATACGGGGGAACAGGTGATGCTCCACCTGGAAATTCAGCCCTCCCACATACCAGGAGATGAGCTTGTTGCGGGGTGCGAAATTAGCAGTGGTCTTCACCTGGTGGATGGCCCACTCTTCGTCCAGCTTTATCGTGTCATTCTCTTCAATATGGACAAATTCGGCGTTCTCTACCACATGCGCCAGCTGGAAGACGATGGCAAGGGTCAGGCCCAGGATCATCGCCATGGAAAGATACCCGATCGCCCAGGTGCTCCATCCCACAAAATAAGCGGGGACCAACACGTAAAAGACCGCATATAATACCTTGCTAAGCCAGAAAATGACATGTTCTTTAACGCTCATTTTCTGCAGGGGGGTAGAGACTATTTTCCGTTTGAAATATTTATTAAAGTCCATCATGGCCACCCAGGCAATAGAGGAGATGGCATAGACCAGGACCACATAGATATGCTGGAACCGGTGGGCAGGCACCCATTTCTGGGAATGGCACTGGCGCATTACGGGGCTTTTGGCGATATCATCGTCGATGCCGTCGACGTTGGTATAGGTATGGTGGATGATATTGTGCTTGAATTTCCAGATAAAGGCATTCCCGCCAAGGGCATTCAGGGAGAGGCCCATAAGGTCATTTACCCAGCCCCGGGTGGAATAGCTGCCATGGCAGGCATCATGCATCACGTTGAAGCCGATACTGGCCAGCAGCAGCCCTAAAATCCCGCAGAATGCTATTCCTGCGAAAACGAGGCCTCCGGAAGCTGCCGGTCCGGAGCTGCGGAAGAGCCATATCAGGCCCACATAAATGATCAGGGCGCTGGGGATCAGGACGATTGTCTTGGAATATAATTTCCAATTCCCGGTCTTTTTGATCTTTTGGGTAGTAAAGTATTGATCTACAGAGGCCTTGAGGCTAGCGTAGAAGGAATTTTTCTTATTGTTGAAACTGAGTTTAGTCATAAAGGAGCTTTTCCGGCTGATATCCTGATAACCAGGATACTGGCAATCTTATAAACCCTTTTTAGGGGGAATTATTGTGGAAGGTAGCAAGGTAGACAAGTTTGTTAATAAGGGAAAATTAATCGTGCAGGGAACTGTTAAAAACAACTATTTGTTAACGCTTTATCCTTTCCTTCAACAACTGCCGGGCAGCCTGGATCTCGGTAATATCCTTAAAAGAGTCCTTGGGGATCAGGAAGAAGGAGCGGGCATCGAAATATACGTGGAAAAAATAGGCTGTTTCCTTGAATCCGCTGAAATCCTTCCATTCCCATAACTGCTGCCCTCTTTTTGTCTCCAGCAGGATGCCCTGTTCTTCCAGGCTCAGGATGAAAGTATCCTGGAAAGTGGCCGATTTCTTATAAATGCTCAGGGGCAGGATCCTCCGGATGGAGATCCAAAGGAAAAACCACAGCACCGAAAAAATGAGAAAAGGCAGCGGTTGAATCCTTTTCAGCGCAAACAGGATCGCGGATAAAATAGCAAAAACATTGATGAGGATCACCAGGATCTTTATTTCCGGCCGGCCGAAAAAGTGGCCGCGCAAGCCATCCAGCACTTGTTTCTTATTATATCCGAATTGAATAGTCATTCCTCGTCCGATTAGTAAGGGGCGAAAATAAGAAAAAAGGGGCTCTTCCATCCGGGAGGCTCCTGAATAAAAGATGTGCCGGAGATGCGCTTTAAAAATTCAGCGCATCTTCGGCACAAGCCTACTGTCGATCGAGATTGTTGTTGCCAGAAATTAGTTGCCGGATCCCTTAACGGACGTCCCTGCAATGACCATAGTGACGATTAGCTGCCTCACCAGGTGTAACGCTTCGGCTACAGGAGGACAAAAAAGAAAGAATAACAAGGGCGGCCAGGATACGTTTCATGTTTTTCGGGTTTAGGTTATTTACGGATTATATTAACGAAGAGAAACTTATAAAATTATCTAAGGGTAAACCCTTGCTTCTCTTCACTTGCAAGGAAAAGTACTGTCAATTCGTATAGGAAAAAAACTGTTTTACTAAGGGTACCCCAGTAAAAAGACAAATCCGCCGGCCGGCCGGCGCCTGCCCGCCACTAGCTGCATCCCATGCTATTGCCGCAATTCAGGCATTTATAGCAGGTTCCGCTGCGGATGGTGATATGCCCGCAGGTATTACAGGCAGGAGCGTCGCTCTGCATGCTCTTTGCCGCCGCATTGATCGCATCCAGCCCGTTATCCTGCCGGGGCGTCGCCGCGGTCCGGTGTGTATGGACAGCATGGGCGGCAGAAGAGATATTTCCCGCGGGAGAAGTATATCCCTGCGTACCCGCGCCGGAAGCGCCCTGCGTCGTCCCGCCGGGAGTACCCGGTCCGGCACCCGGCGTACCGGCCTTTGCTACGATCCGCACATCGCTTAATTCCGGCGTCCTTTTATCATACTCCAGGGAGGTGGGTATTTCGTCCCAGTCATCGGCCCCGGTATTCGCTACTTCAGGCCGGTCCAGCACATGTACCAGGTCGGTCCGGCCCAGGTATTCATAAGCCAGTGACCGGAATATAAAGTCCACGATGGAAGTAGTGCTCTTGATATTCGGGTGGTCTACCATACCGGATGGTTCGAACCGGGTAAAGACGAACTTCTCTACGAACTCTTCCAGCGGCACTCCGTATTGAAGGCCGATGGAAATAGCAATGGCAAAGCAATTCGACATACTGCGCATGGTAGCCCCTTCTTTCGCCATATCGATGAAGATCTCGCCTACCGTTCCATCGCTGTATTCACCGGTGCGTAAAAAGATAGCCTGTCCGTTGATCTTGGCTTTTTGGGTAAACCCGCGGCGTTTGGCGGGCAGGGTCCTGCGCTCGACGATGGTAGCCAGGGCTCTTTTCAGCTTGGTATCGGGAGAAGCCTGTACCCTCTTCTGCACTTCTTCCAGCAGCTCCTGTACGGTGAGCTTGCCCAGGTCGACAATATTGGACTCATTGTTCACCGGCGCGGCTTCGCCGCCGATGCCGGAAACAGCTTCTTCTTTTTCGGCCTCCGTTTCCTTTTTCTTCTTATCGGATTTGGTGCTGAGCGGTTGTGATAGTTTAGAGCCATCCCGGTAGAGTGCGCAGGCCTTCAGCCCCAGCTGCCAGCTCAGCATATAGGAATCGGCGATCTCTTCCACTACTGCCTCATTAGGCAGGTTGATCGTCTTGGAAATAGCTCCGCTGATAAAAGGCTGTGCGGCGGCCATCATCCGGATATGTCCGTGCGCATGGATGAAGCGCTCGCCTTTCTTACCGCATTTGTTGGCGCAGTCAAAAACAGCCAGGTGTTCGTCTTTCAGGAGAGGCGCCCCTTCTACGGTCATGGTGCCGCAAACGTAATTATTGGCGGCTTCGATCTCTTCTTCGGAGAAGCCCAGCGCCTCCAGCAGGCTCCACTCGAAATTATAGTATTGGGCGGGTTTGAATCCCAGGCGCTGCAGACATTCTTCTCCCAGGGCATATACGTTGAAGACGAAGCCGATCTCGAAGGCGGAGCCAACGGCGGCATCCAGCTTTTTGATCTCTTCGGCAATAAATCCTTTTTCGCTGAGGGACTGATGATTGATGGCGGGAGCGCCGGCAAAAGTTCCGGACCCAACGGCATATTTAATGATCGCATCGATCTGCTTATCGGTATACTTCAGGTGCCGAAGGGCTGCCGGTACAGATTGATTGATGATCTTAAAATAGCCGCCCCCGGATAGTTTTTTGAATTTCACCAGTGCAAAATCCGGCTCTACGCCCGTCGTATCGCAGTCCATTACCAGCCCGATCGTACCTGTAGGGGCGATCACCGTGGCCTGAGCGTTCCGGTAACCGTGTTTCTCGCCCAGCTGCACGGCCTCGTCCCAGGCTTTGGTGGCTGCTTTTAATAAATAATCCGGACAGTATTGGGCCTTGATGCCCTGCGGTTTGGTTTCCAGCCCTTCATATTCGTCGGCATCATAAGCGGCCAGCCGATGATTGCGCATGACACGCAACATGCTCTCCTTGTTTTCTTCGTAGCGGGGGAAGGCGCCCTGGACTGCAGCCAGCTCTGCCGAGGTCTTATAGGCGACACCGGTCATGATAGCCGTAATCGCCCCGGCAATGCCCCGGGCTTCTTCACTGTCGTAAGGAATTCCCATAACCATCAGCATCGAGCCAAGGTTGGCATACCCGAGTCCCAGTGTCCTGTAATCGTACGATAGCTGCGCTACCTCTTTGGAGGGGAATTGCGCCATCAGGACAGACACTTCCAATACGGTAGTCCATAGACGGGCGCTGTACTCAAAGCCTTCTACATCGAAGGTATTGGTCTTCTCGTCGTAGAACCGGCGCAGGTTCACGGAAGCCAGGTTACAAGCAGTGTTGTCGAGGAACAGGTACTCGCTGCAGGGGTTGCTGGCCCGGATACGGCCACCACTAGGGCAGGTATGCCATTCATTGATGGTGGTATCGTATTGGGTACCCGGGTCCGCACAACGCCATGCTGCGTAAGCAATCTGGTTCCAGACTTCCGTTGCAGGAATTTTTTTCATGATCCTTCCGTCGCTGCGTGCGGTCAGTTCCCAGTCTTCGTTATTTTCCAGCTTTTTAAAAAAATCGTTGCCTATGCGGATGGAGTTATTCGAGTTCTGACCCGAGACGGTCTTGTACGCTTCCCCTTCATAATCACTGGGATAACCGGCGGCGATCAGCGCCCCGACCTTCTTCTCTTCTTCTACTTTCCAGTTGATAAAATCCAGGATTTCCGGATGGTCGAGGTCCAGGCACACCATCTTGGCGGCACGCCGGGTAGTTCCCCCGGATTTGATGGCACCGGCGGCCCGGTCTCCGATCTTCAGGAAGCTCATCAGCCCGCTGGAGGTACCGCCGCCGCTCAGCTTCTCCCCTTCTCCGCGGATATGGGAATAATTCGTTCCCACCCCGGAGCCGTATTTGAAGATACGGGCTTCGCGGACCCAAAGGTCCATAATGCCCCCGTCGTTGACCAGATCGTCATCTACGCTGAGGATGAAACAATTATGAACTATAATTCCATTTGCCGAAAATTGTGAAGAGGCTGTTTGAATATCATAAACTTCTTCCTCGCCTATATAATCAATGTTGACTACGGTAAGCTCCGATAAATCTTTTTTCCTTTTCCCATCGACCGAATCGTTCAAATTTCTGAGTTTCGACCTTTTTTCACTACTTACAAATCCTATAAGTTGTTCATA
Organism: Puia sp.; assembly: GCA_035555335.1. Taxonomy (GTDB): domain Bacteria; phylum Bacteroidota; class Bacteroidia; order Chitinophagales; family Chitinophagaceae; genus Puia. The sequence continues at coordinate 437,712 of DATMGS010000028.1, read as the reverse complement.
CTTCACTCTTTCTGAAAAATACGCTATAATTACCTGAAACCTATTATGCCGGTCTTCCCTACTGTCATTTACCAATGAGATATTACTGTAAATACCTACTGATAATAACAGCATTTGCACTCCGTGCGCCAGTTCTTCGCTGATGGTAGTCAACACAATATCCCCGGAATTCCTGCCATCCTCCTTCCTGATTCTGACAGTGCCATCCGCCTGAAAAAGACTACGAAGAAAGGCGGCTTTTTCAGCCAAAGAGCCTTTCATAATAGTATCAGGAACAAATGCAGTCGAAGAAGTCTGATTCAATTCATATTCCTCTACAAAGGGATCCACCTTTTTAGAATCATGTTTCACGATCCGGTACAGGTCGCTAATATTTTTTCGAACAACTGTCTTGTGTGTACCAAAAATATCAGTGAACAAGCCGCTTACGAATGCATATTCATCCTCATTGATCGTTATCGCACCAAACATCGTGGTTTTCTTATTGCGATTGTATTTGCCGTAATAACCATCCCCTATTATCCATCCGGCCAGAGCAGCTTTTTGTAGTTTCCTGATTAAAACATCCCCATTTAGGTCTTCATAAGAAGAAGGATTTTGGAAGTAGCTGTCAATGAGATTAAATTTTACATCTCCGGCATTTGCCTCATTTGCCATTTCCTCTACAAGCGACAATTCAGGGATCGCCGCGGATAAAGAGAATTGTTGCACTTTTTTACCAACCAGCGTTTTCAACGCTCCCCATCCGTATTCGCTCCCGTCTTTGGTGCGTTTATCTGCATTCCAGACAAGGTGGTCGTCTGTAAATTCAATAAAATTACCGTTGGCCAATGTGGCCCGATAAACACTTTTTACGCCGTTATTTTTCGTTGCCAGAATCTTAACATACTGATTCCCATCAAATACGCTAAGGTCTGTTCGATTATTATCAACGATCTCACCGATATCGAAAATTCCCTTATCCGTAAAAATTTTGGTATTGTATCGGGCGCAGGCATGAGGCTGTGGCCGCTCATAGGCCGAAGTAGATTTTTTGAGCATCCCGTCCGCCTGGTCTACGAAATAGTGTCCCTGCGGCTTACCGGTGATGCCATAGCTCTCATGGAGGCCGGTATTGAACCACTGCGGCGAATTGGGCACGCAGGCCTGGTCCAGAATGCTATATACCAGCTCTTCGTAGAAGACCTGCGCATCCTTCGAAGAAGCAAAATAACCATTACGTTCTCCCCATACCCTCCAGCAATTAGCCATCCGGTGAGCCACCTGTTTCACGGAGGACTCTCTCCCCAGGGAGCCATCGGGTTGGGGGACACCCGCTTTACGAAAATATTTCTGGGCAAGAATATCTGTAGCAATCTGGCTCCACTGCCTGGGCACTTCCACATTTGTCATTTCAAATACCACTTCCCCGCTCGGATTACGGATCACAGAGGTACGATAGTCATAAGCGAACTGATCAAACACATTGGTGTCATCTTTAGTGAAGCGGCGGGGGAAGGACAAGCCCTTCATAGATTGCTTTTTTGTTACCATAAATCAGTAGCTGTTTTTTAATAGATTTAAAGAATAGCTTTCGGGTGGGTAGGGAGCTAACGAAAGTATTTTTTGATTTCGATATTTCCTCCCCATAAATATGCACATATTGTGGAAAAAACCGGGCCGGATTTTCCTATTGCAGCCCCATCGGGCCTGAATTGATTTTTGCACATTTCAGCGCCCTCGTCTTCTCAAAAAAATTTTGATAAAATGACAAAAAAGTGCTAAATGTTAGAATAGAGGGGCGTTGATCAACGCGCGCCGGGGAAGGCCTAAAAAAACCTGCCCGAAGGCAGGTCTTTTTATGATCTCTATAATATGTTAACGATGTCTTTCGTGCGGCTGCTCCGGATGAGCCTGCGGCTGTGGACGTGGCGCCTGGTGCTGTTGCGGCTGCGGATTATTGTGCGGCTGTGGATTATTATGTGGCTGCGGATTATTGTGCGGCTGTGACGTTGGATGCGGCTGCGGGTTATTATGCGGCTGCGACATCGTATGCGGCTGCGGATTGGTATGTGGTTGACTATAAACGGTCGAATGCTGCTGAGCCGGTGAAGCTGTATGCGGCTGATTAGGCTGACCCGTATGCGGTTGGGCAGACGGATGGGGCTGGTTGGCAGAGGCAGTGTGCAGCTGATTCGCCGGGGCCGTATGCGGTTGGTTCGCGCCGTTCGTATGCGGCTGGTTGCCTGCGGTCGCAGCCCCATGCTGACCCGGATTGGCATGGATCGGCTGACTGGCGCGCGCTACCATGGGAGGAGCCGCATGTCCCTGCGGATTGAACCGTTGACCATTTACCGTATTCATCGCTGCGGTCGATGGCCGTCCGTTGTTAACCGAAGCAAACTGATTCCGGTCCCGGCTTGCCGTCTGCTGATGGGTCGACTGTTCTGAAGTAGCTGCCACATGCCGCTCCTGTACGACAGCCTGTTCCTGGACGGTGGGTCTGGCCGAAATACCGCCCGGACCTCCGTTAAAGCTGGTGCGGTTATTCACCACCGTAGTATTGTTGACCACGACGGTACGGTCGATATAAGTGTTGTGCACTACCGTGGTGTTAACATTCACGACGGCCGTATTATACCGGAAAGCACCACCTTCCCATCTTCCCCCTCCAAATCCGGAGCCTCCGTATCCATATCCATAGTTCACGCCGCCGTAGAAGCCGATATGTGGCCCCCAATAGCCGGCGTGCCATCCATAAACACCGCCTGAATAGCCCCAATAACAAGGGGTCCATAAATAACCGACCATGGGCGGTCGTACCCAGACTCCGGGTACCCAGTAATATCCGTCTATATCATCATAAGCCCAGTAACCGGGTGTCCAGAGATATCCATCCGTCGGACAGGGAGGTTGGGTATAGACCGGTAAGGCAGGTGGGGCAATATTTGCCGATATCGAGATCCCGAAGCTGACCTGCGCATAAGCGCTGGAGCCAGCCAGGCAGAAGAGCAGCAAGGCGCTGAATATGATGGTCTTTTTACTTCGCCAAGTATGTTCTTTTATGGGTCGTAATAGGTTGCTTCGCAATTTCATATGTATAAATTTAGTGTTGATAGGTTACTACTGGTAAGACGCAATTAAAACGCCAAAGTTTAAATCCCGGTGCCGGCCAGATAGCCGCTAACTGATTATTAACAATCGCTAACCGATCATTAACAATTTTACCATTTCTTTAAAATATAATTGTTTCTTTTTGCGGTATGAATCAACGAACTACACCAACCTTTCTCCGCCCCTTCCCCTCTTTGGGAATCCTGTTCCTGCTCTTTATCACCCTGCACGGGTCCGCCTCCGCGCAGACCCAGTTTACCGGCTGGCTGGCCACCTTTCAGAACTATAAACTATCAGATAAGACCGGCCTGTATTTCGACGGGCAGCTTCGCTCCACAGGGCAATTACAGCAGGTACATTCCCTGCTGCTGCGTCCCGGTCTGAATATCTATTTCAATCCTGCCCTTACCGGCACGGTTGGCTATGCCTATATCCACCAGCAAAGAACGGCCGGAGGAGTGACCGGTTATATTCCCGAACATCGTGTCTGGGAACAGGTACTGTATACACATCGGGTGAAATTGCCCCATGCGGCCCATCACGCGACGTTGGCCCACCGTCTGCGGCTGGAACAGCGCTACCTGCCAAAATTCTACGCAGCCGGAAATAGCCTGGCCCATAGCGGAAATGCCCATGCCGGCCGTTTGCGTTATTTTGCCCGGGGTATCCTTCCGCTGGGCGGAGCGGCTCCCGCCGGGACAACAGCCCTGCCCGGAAATGCCCCTGTCAGTCCCACGGCTTTCACCCAGGGATTCTTTGCCGCTATCCAGAATGAGATTTTCGCCAATATCAGCGGATCCTCCGTCGTAAATGGAAAATTCTTCGATCAGAACCGGGCTTATGTTGCCTTCGGCTATCGATGGAGCCGGCAATTCGATCTGGAGCTAGGTTATATGAATCAGTATATCAGCGGCACGGGAAGCAACTCCACCAATAATCATATTCTGCAAATGGCCACTTATCTGAGATTATAAGGGACGGGGGACGATCAGCTCATCGTACTCCGGGTGTTTCTTCAGGTAACCGGCAACGAAAGGACAGTAGACCATCACCGGTATTTTATGATCGCGGGCATAGGTCAGCGCATATTCAGCAAGGGCAGAAGCAATGCCTCTCCCGCTGAGCTTATCCGGTACCTCCGTATGCATCAGCGCTATGTCTCCCTTATAGTAGCGGTATTCGAGAAAGGCCATCTCTCCTTCTGCTCTTACCTGAAATTGCTGTTCCTTCTCATTGTTCAGGATAGTGATCGGTCCCATACTCTCCTTTATTTTTTTATAATTCGTTACAGATGATGAAAATCTATTATTTTTGTCTAATCTGTGGAAATTTACGGATAAGTACACCCTGAAATAGGATGTTCACGTAAATAACTGCGAATAATACGCTTCCTACAATTTAGACAGGACGTAAAATTCAGGATTTCACGGAATTACCCCCTTAAAGCCGAAAACTTTTCGCATTTTTGCAGTACCGGGCTACGGCCTGGTTGAACACATTACCCAACGGCAATAGCGAATGAAGCAATCCATTTACGAGTCCTTGTTGGCAAAGAAGAAAAAGGGTCAAAGATCCTTTGCCGTTCTGATAGATCCGGACAATGTGAACGAAGCAAAGATCGATGAACTTACTCACCTCACCGTCAGTGCAGGAGTCGATTATTTATTTGTTGGGGGTAGTCTGGTCATATCCAATCACCTCGACGAAGTCGTACAGCATATCCGCCGGAATTGCACCATTCCGGTTATTCTTTTTCCCGGCACTCCTTCACAGGTATCCCGCTATGCAGATGGCTTACTTTACCTGTCCCTTATTTCGGGCAGGAATCCCGAGCTGCTGATCGGGCAGCATGTCATCTCTGCGCCCGCCGTCCGGAAGAGCGGGCTGGAGATCATTTCCACGGGCTATATGGTCATCGACGGAGGAGCGCCCACGACAGTCTCTTATATCAGCAATGCAACGCCCATCCCGGCCGATAAAAATGAGATCGCCCTTTGCACGGCTATGGCAGGGGAAATGCTGGGCATGAAGCTCATCTATATGGACGCGGGCAGCGGAGCCCGGTATCCCATCCGGGAAGAAATGATCGCTGCCGTCGCCTCGCACGTCGACGTACCCCTCGTAATCGGCGGCGGCATCCGCGATCCGGAGAAAGCCTACCGCAACTGTAAAGCGGGCGCCGATATCATTGTAGTAGGTAATGCCATTGAAAAAGACCCTACCCTTATCCGGGAAATGGCCGATGCCATCCATTCTGTGCCGGTGATTGAATCCTGATACCCCGTCTCTTTGCCTCCCAGACCTGACCGGAACTCCTTTTGCGGACTCCCAAACGATTTTACCCGCTCCGGCAAGCTTGATTTTATAAGCGTTTGCACTTATACGATTATAAAATATGATTTATGTATACTAATAGTTTCATATTCTTGTTTTATTGAAATAAATCAATATATCCTTTCGGTCGCTGCTATAAAACCCTGAATAACCATTTAATGTCGCCGCTCACCCCCCAACAACCTGTGCCCCCTTCTATTCACGTGTCCGTGAACAACGTCCGGGCAAAAAGGGCATCTCCTTCCAAAAAGCAGGTTTTATCCGACAATACGGAGCAGCAGGATCTGATATCCCTGGAGAAAGAGATTTTTCAGCTCAATATGCAGCCGGGCATTTCCATCCGGGAAGTCACCAACACCTTATTGGAGAAGATCGAAAAGCTGTATCCGGGAACAATCTGTTCGGTTCTGCGGTTAGAGTCCGACAACACCCTGACACATTATGCGGCCCCCAGCCTTCCAGCGGCCTATACAGACCTGATCAACGGGGTAATAGCGGGTCCCAAAGCGGGCTCCTGCGGTACGGCCGTTCACGAGAACAAAGCCATTATCGTCAGCGATATTCAAAATGACCCTTTATGGGAAGACTATAAGCTCATTGCCGCTCAATTCGGGCTGAAGTCCTGCTGGTCCGTCCCCATCCAGCATTCCAAGGGAAGGATTCTGGGCTCCTTCGCCATATATCATCTCTATATCAGCACCCCGACGGAATCCATGTTGAAAACCATCGAAAGGCTGGCTTTCGTGCTGGGAATACTCATCGAGAACAACGAGAACGTGGAGAGCCTGAGACTATCGAATGAACGATACAACCTGGTGGCACAGGCTACCCATGATATGATCTGGGACTGGGACTTACAAAAAAATGAAATCTTCCGGAACGAGGAGGGACTGCGCACTATCTATGGATTCTCCACCAACGAACCGATCCGGCATATCGATAATTGGGTAGAACGGATCCATGCGGATGACAGGCACCGGGTTCAGCAGGCTATTGCCGCCATCCACCATGATTCCAGGAGTACGATCTTCCAGATGGAGTACCGGTTCCTGCGGGGCGACAGCAACTATGTATCCATTTATGACAGGGGATATATTATGAGGGACGAAGACGGGAAGCCCATCCGCGTGATCGGCGCCGCACAGGATATAACGGAGCGGGTCCGGTTACAGGATCAGCTGATGGAAGAAAAGAACCTCCGCCAGGAAGAGATCATGAAGGCCACCCTCGGCGTTCAGGAAAAGGAAAGAAACGAGATCGGCTATGAGCTGCATGACAACGTCAACCAGATCCTGACCTCGGCCAAGCTATACCTGGACTGTGTCGGCCGCTGGGACGACAAGAAAGAGGAATACCGGCTCATGAGCCTGGACCTTATCAACAAAAGCGTCGAAGAGATCCGGAGGCTGTCTAAGTCCCTGGTGCAGCCCAGGCTGAATGATGTCGGCCTCGTCCAGGCCATCGATGACATTTTGGAGAATATCCGGGTCACCCGGCAGCTGTCTATCGTGCTGCAATACGATGGTTTTGACGAGACCAGTCTGGACCACGGGCTAAAGCTGGCCATTTACCGGATCATCCAGGAGCAGACGACTAATATCATCAAGCATGCGCAGGCATCTGCCGCAAGGATCGAACTCTATCAGGAGCAGAAGGATACCGTTCTGAAAATAGTCGATAACGGACTGGGGTTCGACCCTTCCCTTTTAAGAAAAGGGATCGGGTTTACCAATATCATTAACCGGTCCGCTGTCCATCACGGGAAAGTGGTAATCGATTCAGCCCCCGGGAAAGGTTGCAGCCTGTCGATCTTTTTCAACCAGGGGGCGCAATAACTCCGAGGTGTTTTGTTATTTACCGGATATCATTGCCGATACATTGGAGCCAGGGAAGTCCCTTATAATTAACAGGCCGGCAAAAATTCATGATCTGCCCAATTATTTATTTATTTATTTTATTGACAGGAGCGAAAATGGCAACTATTCGCAAGTGAGAAAAAGGGTTTCAGGTTAACGATTTTTCATTACCTGATACGTCTAATACTATAAGGACTCTTTCAAGCATAAAAAGCGACTATGTGTTGCTTGACTTCTGGTTTTCCAGGTGCGGCCCTTGTCTTGAATCATTTCCTGATTTAATAAAATTGTACAACCGGACGGATCGGAGCAAATTGGAGATTCTCGGAATATCGATAGATGATAAAAGATCTATAGAGCTCTGGAAACATACCATTGTAAATAATAATATTCCCTGGATTAATTGGCTCGATCCGGATTACAGTATTTCTTATCGGACCTTTTCCATTGAACTTTATCCGACTAAAGTTCTGCTTGACAGAAATCGGCGAATAATTAAAATTAATCCGGAGAATGTTGAAATAGAAAATATTATAAGCAATAAATAAGGGTCGGTATTAGCATATCTATAATATACCGCTTTAATAGATTCAATTACTAAAACTCAAGATTGTTTTTTTATCAGGTTCGATGGCGTATATAATACCATTGGTATCTATTAAATAAGTCTTAGGTACTGATGTCACATTATAATCTTTACAAATCGCCTTATCGAATCCTTTTCCCGATGGATCCCATAAATGTGTTATTCCTTCCAGGTTGTCTTTATGTATGGCTTTGATCCATTCGGGTTTATCTTTATCCAATGAGATAAATACAAACCTGAATTGCTTATTCTTGTTCCTTTTGAATAACTCCACCCATTCAGGATTACCAAGACGGCAGGGGGCACACCATGAAGCCCAGAAATGAAGCAAGACATAATTGCCCTTAAGCCCTGATAAAGTTTCTTTCTTCCCAGCCTTATCATAAAGAATAAAGTCAGGGCCTATTTTCCCGGGCAGTAGCCTGGCCGTGTTATCTAAGCTAAGCAGCACACTTTGTCCATATAAAGAGGTTTTAACCGAAGCCCCCAATGAATCGTACAATTTTTCAATTTGATCCGGCTTTAACAAGCCATTCTTTATCATTAAATAATCCAGTACAATCGCAGATGATGGTTCGTTTCTGTGTGCTATAATGAAATTACAGACACTCTGTATATAGGATTCGTAAACTTTCTTTCTCGCGGCAAACAAGCTGTCATTTTTTTGAGGATTTATACTGAGATTCTGGATTGTTTTATTGAATTGGTCAAAAGCAATATGCTGACTACAGAATTGGCTATCGACAGAGCTCTCATTTGAAATCGAAACAAGCTTATTACTGTCATACACTAAATTCATATTCCCATGGTCGAAAATAGTAGCAATTATTGTATTTGCATCTTTATATTGTTTTACAAAGACTTTACAAAGAAATGGTTCACGGATATTGGTGGTATAAGTTACGATATGATCCACGATCTTTGCGGAATCAACTTCGTCGGTAAGCGTATTTACAAAAAATATAGTACCGCTTTCCTGGTCTTTCACAACTGCTTTTAGGCTAAGTGTTTGACTCTGTGCGATCGTAGCGGACAGGAAAAATAAAATGCTTAATAATAGTCTCATACAATTTATATTAAGTTCAGAGAGAAAAAATCTACTCCTTTTTGTACAATAGATGAAACTACTTAAGAAACAAAACATTTAATTCCCGAAAATTAACTTGTTCCGGACTGATTTTGACTATTCGGTTATCCTACCGGGTTAATTTGTGGCCTGGGGTGTACCCACAACATTATCGCTGATTGACGAACACGGTTCCCGTCAATCTTACATTGACTGCCGCCAGAAACTCTTCCGGCCGGTCTACGAAAAATAAAAGGGTATCGGCTTTTTGACGGAGGCCGAAGAAGCGGTTCACCAGGAGGGGCTGTTTCAGCCGGAGCTGGATATTATGATTTTCCAGGCCTCTGAGCAAGGCCAGTTTCACTGTCAGCGGCGCCGACTCTTTGTTTTCCTTCGACAGACCTGCCGCACTATCCGCCGTCTTGCCCCCCTTCCACGTTTTGCCATCAAAAAAGATTTCGTCGATATTATCGATCCGCACGGATACATCCGCGGCAAGCCCGTTACAAAGTTGCAGGGACTGATCCCCAACCAGGATGGGCCTCGACCGGAGCGCCCGCATGTGGGCATATAGCTGGAGGGCAGTGTAAACACCCAGCGCCGTGAGGGTCCAAGCCAGCTTTTTGCTCCAGAGTCCCGCCAGGAAATGAAGGCCCACGGTCTCCACAAAGAAGAGGCAAAGAAAAACGCCCAGGATCAGCAGGATCCCACTGGTCTTATAGGAGGTGAAGGCGGAGGCTCCTGGCGTTGGGGCCAGTCCTTCGATGCCGGGCCCGGCGGCAGGGTGCTGTTTCTTCTTTTGAGGAACGAAGGCATAATATAGGACGGCCATTTCCGAGGCAATGATATATCCAAGCTTCTCATTTCCCATTACTTCCGTCAGGATCATCCTGCACCGGATCAGAAAATCCACTTCTTCCCCGGACTTTCCGGCAGTCCGTCTTGCCTGGTAAATTTTTTTGGCAATCAGGAAGAGCAGGAGGCCTTCCGCCAGGGGAGCCACCCATGTCTTGAGCAGGCTGAGTAAAAAATGAGGTTTATTATGCAGCAGGAGGCCTGCCAGCAAGAGGCCCGCGATGAATACCCGGACAACCGTCATCCTGGGTATCTGACTACGCCGGATAGCCAAAAAATACAGGAGGGGCGCCGTGAGGGTCAGATCAAGGGTAATACCCGTCGAAAGAGCATCGGGCTTTAACAAAAAGACCGGGCTAAAAACAAGGATGGAACAGGCAATCATTACCAGCAGGGGGAGCCCTATGGCGAGGGTCCAGTTTGGTTTGTTCGGGAGTAGGGAAGTCATAGAAGTCATAGTCGTAAAGATACTCATTTCACCAGAAGACGTGCGAGGAAGAGGACGCGAAAGCGGCCGATACTAGAAGCGCCAGCGATGCGGGCTGGTTTATTCGGCTCTCAGACTCTCCACCGGGTTAGCCAGGGCGGTACGAATGATACGAAGGGCGGTGACTGTCAGCGCCAGTACCAGTATGATGCCCACAGGCAGTATGAACATCCAGGCATTCAACATAGTATGATAGGCATAGGAAGATAGCCAGCGAACCATCGCCAGGCCCGCCAATGGGAGGGCGATCCCCGCGGCCCAGGCCACCAGCTTCATCAGGTCGGTGGTAAAGAGAGAAACGAGCTGCGGAAGGGAGGCCCCCAGCACTTTGCGGATGCCGATCTCTTTGGTGCGCTGCACGGTGATGAGGGAGACCAGCCCATACAGGCCCAGGCAGGATATAAATATGGCCAGTCCGGCAAAGGCATTGAACAACAAGAGAGTTATCCTGTCCTGCTTATATTGTTCGTTAAAGCTCTCGTCCATGAAAAAATAATCGAAAGGCTGGGATGGGAAATATTGTTTCCATATTTCCTTCATCCGGGGCAACTGCTGCGGCGGGGCCTTCACCAGGGCGGCGACCAGGGGATTGTTGGTGTTATAGATCATCACTGCCGGCTCGATCACATTGTGCAGGGACTTAAAAAAGAAATTTTTCATTACCCCCACCACTTTCCCCTTGCAGCCGCCCCCTTCCAGGGACTGGCCGATAGCCGATTTCCAGCCCATGTTCTTCACGAATGCCTCATTGACGAGAAATCCCTCTTTTTTGTCGGTGGGGAAGCTATCCGATAAATTCCTTCCTTCCGCCAGGGAGATATGCAGGAGAGGCAGGAATTGCGGATCGATAAAAAAATAATTGCACATAAATTCTCTTTTCTTCCCCTCCGAATAAGCGGTCGTACTGGACATCGACGCGCCTCCCTCGGGCAGGCCGCTGCCAACCGTGACGCCCCGGATCCCGGCCTCGTGTCGCAGGGCCTCGCAGAAAGCTTTCGATCCAGCCAGGGAACTGGAATCGGCAGGCAGGCTCACACAGGCCATCTGCGACCGGTCGACACCCAGGTCCTTATGCTCTATGAACCGCATCTGGTTGTAGATGACAACCGTCCCGACCAGCATGGCCAGGGCTATGACGAACTGCGCGACTGTTAGCATTTTCCGTAGTCCTACTCCTTTTGCGTCATTGGTGGGGCGCCCTTTTAAAGCCTTTAAAGGGTTGAACCGGGATAACACGAAGGCGGGGTAAATACCAGCCAGTATAGCCGTAACCGGGAAGAGCAGGGCCAGGAAAAGGACTCCTTTCCAATCGCTCAGGGAAAGATGGGTGGATAATACCCTGTTAAAGGTAGGTACGCCTGCCAGGACCAGTCCGATGGCAATCAGCCAGGCAAGGGCCATGAGAAAGAAAGACTCTCCCAGGAACTGGCGGATCAACTGGAAAGGCCGGGCGCCGATCGTCTTGCGGACTGCCACTTCCTTTGCCCTTTCCGTGGCCTTCGCAGTAGACAGGTTGATATAATTCAGCAGGGCGATCACCAGTATGAAAGCGGCCAGCGCTGAGAAGATCGTATTGAATTGCCGGTTGCCTTTGGGTGTATCCCCCAGCTTGCTTTTGCTGAAATGCAGGTCCGCCAGCGCCTCCGTTTCAAAGGAAAAATGATATCCCTTGGCCCCCGCCCTGTCGAGCTCGGGCTGAACATATTTAGCAGCGAGCATGGAAAGCTGGCCGCCCAACTGCCGCAGGTCAGGCTTTCCCCGGAATAATACGAAAGTGTAGGCGGAGAGATCGTCCACGACCCAGTTGGTAGCTTTGGTAAAATCCTTTGCGACAAGGCCCCCGATCTCCATATCGGAATTGGAAGGCCGGTCGGCGATCACGGCTGTGACCCGGAGATCCTTGCCATTGCAGACCAGTGTCTGGCCCAGGGCTTTGTCCCCGCCAAAATATTTTTTAGCGCTGCTTTTCGTCAGAATAATGGAATTGGGCGCCGCCAGAGCGCCGGCGGCTGACCCCTCCAGGAAAGAGAAGGTAAAGACGGTAAAAATACTTTGCTCCGAATAACAGAAATGCTCTTCCTTGAAGGTCTCGGCCCCTTTCCGGACGTTGAACACCGCCTGCTCGACACGAACGGCCGCCTCTATCTCCGGGCAATCCCGAAGCAGTGCATCTGCCAAAGGCATGGAGCTGAAAGCTATGGACATATCCGATTCCGGTGATTTCAGAACCGTCGTCACCCGGGCGATCCGGTCGATATGGGTATTATACCGGTCGTAGTTCAGCTCGAAATGAACATACAGGTAAATCAGGAGGCAGGAGGCGATACCGATGGAAAGACCAAGAATATTGATGAGGGAAAAAGAGAAATGACGGGTCAGGTAGCGGCAGCTTGTTTTCCAATAATGCAGTATCATAAAGTTCTAAGGTTATTCCACTAAAATACGGATTGAATAACCCATTTTTTCCGGTTCCGGGAATTTAAGGTTTAATTTAAGATATTACATTTATTGCTAATACAAAAGCAGCCTGATTTCACATTAATTTATCCAAAAATTATCTCTCAAAAAGCCTTTGCAACTAAAAAATTGTCTTTCTTTGCATTGTAAAAATATTTACATCAATTTCATCAGACATTGAAATGATAAAAAACTCACCCATATCACACTACTTAGTGATATTGCACGCCTTCAACAAGCGTGGGTTTTTTGCTGCGCCCCTGTGCTCAGTTTTTTCTGTTCGCCCTGTTCCCTTTTGGGTACGACGTTGATACCTACTTCCATAGCGTCCTCTTCTATTAGTGGCCTATACCCTGTCCGCAAACGGTCTGTTTTTTGCAATTAACACCGTTCCAGCAATGGAGGATCATTCAATCATTCAAGAGCAGCACACAACAACAATGGAACAACAGTTTAAAATTATAATAGCCGATCAGTCTCACCAGGATTTCGCCCGGATCATCTGCGACGAAATGGAGTCCTCAGCCAAGGCAAGGGGCACTGGTATCGCCAAAAGAAGCCCCGAATACGTCCAGGAAAAAATGAGGGAAGGCAAGGCCGTGATCGCCTTCACGAATGAAGGCGTCTGGGCGGGCTTCTGTTATATCGAAACCTGGAGTCATGGGGAATATGTCGCCAACTCCGGACTGATCGTAGCCCCGCCTTTCCGTAAGAGCGGCCTGGCCAAGCAGATCAAGAAAATAATATTCGAACTGAGCCGGAAAACTTATCCGGAGTCAAAGATCTTCGGGCTCACCACCGGGCTGGCCGTCATGAAGATCAACTCCGAACTGGGTTATGAACCCGTCACTTATTCCGAACTCACCCAGGACGAGGCTTTCTGGGCCGGCTGCAAAAGCTGCGTCAACTACGAGATCCTCATGAGCAAGGAAAGGAAGAACTGTATGTGTACCGCGATGCTCTACGATCCCAAAGACCATTACGAGCCGGAAGAAACCACGCATGACTTTAAAAAACATTCCAAGCTATACGAACGCTTCATGCGTATCAAACAATGGAAATTGCTGGCCCCTTTTATGAACCATAAGGACGAGAAGAACGGCAATGCCAAATCCGGCGGCGCTCCTGAAGGCTCCAAAAGGTCCAGATCTTTGTTTCACACTTTCTTTAATTTTTAAGCCCCCCGCCCTAAAGGGAGCCCTAAGCAAATAAGACATTTAAAAGTTTAAATAATAAGTAGATGAACATTCATCCGAATAAGAAACAACATTTTCCGACAGATAACATAAGCTCCCCTTCAGGGGCCGGGGGTAAAGTCGTATTAGCATATAGTGGCGGATTGGATACTACCTACTGTGCCATCTATCTCCAAAAGATAAAGAACCTGGAAATACATGCCCTTACGGTAAATACGGGAGGATTCAGCGAGAAGGAGATCGAACAGATCGCGGCAAGAGCAAAGAGCCTGGGAGTAGCTTCCTTCCAATGCGTAGATGTAACAAAAGAATACTACGAAAGCTGTATCAAATACCTCATCTTCGGGAACGTCTTAAAGAATGCCACCTATCCCCTGAGCGTCAGCGCAGAAAGAATGGTGCAGGCCATCGCCGTAGCGGAACATGTGAAAAAGACGGGCGCCGCCTTCGTCGCCCATGGCAGCACCGGAGCCGGCAACGACCAGGTCCGCTTCGATATGGTATTCCAGAGCATGCTCCCCGGTGTGGAGATCATCACTCCCATCCGCGACCTGAAACTGAGCCGCGAAGAAGAGATTGCTTTTTTGAAAGAGCATGGGGTGGAGATGAACGTGGAAAAAGCAAAATACAGCATCAACAAGGGGCTCTGGGGAACTTCGGTCGGAGGAAAGGAAACCCTCACTTCCAAAGACTACCTGCCTGAAGAGGCATGGCCTACTCCCGTTACGGAGACCGGGACCAGATCCCTCGAATTGGAATTTGAAAAAGGGGAATTGAAATCCGTAGACGGGAAAAAATTCAACAACCCTGTAGAAGCCATCCAACACCTGCAAGCCATCGCACAACCTTATGGCGTGGGCCGGGACATCCATGTAGGCGACACCATCATCGGTATCAAAGGCCGTGTCGGATTTGAAGCCGCCGCTCCTTTGATCATCATCAAAGCGCATCATCTGCTGGAAAAACATACGCTCACCAAATGGCAGCTATACTGGAAGGATCAGCTGAGCACCTGGTATGGGAACTGGCTACACGAAGGCCAGATGCTCGATCCTACGATGCGTAATATCGAAAAATTCCTGGAAGACACCCAGGTTACCGTCACCGGCAAGGCTTTTGTCACCCTGCAGCCCTATCGTTTTACCGTCACAGGCATTGAAAGCGCCCATGATCTCATGAGCAGCAAATTCGGCAGCTATGGGGAAATGAACAAAGGTTTTACGGGAGATGACGTCAAAGGCTTTGCCAGGATATTCGGTAACCAATCCGCCATCTATCATAAAGTAAACGAGCCGGCCTCATGAATACCGTCTCCAGGCTGCATCCCCTGAAACATTATGTATGGGGGGAACGCTGTGACGGATGGAACCTGGTAGATAACCCGGAGCTGTCGGTGAAAATGGAAAGAATGCCGCCTCATACGGCCGAGCAGGAGCATTTTCATCAGCATGCCTGTCAGTTCTTCTTTATCCTGAAAGGGGTGGCCGTCTTTTATACTCCCGAGGGGTCAATAGAAGTGAAAGAACAGGAGGGCCTGGAAATCAGGCCGGGGCTTCCACACCGCATTGCCAATGAAAGCGAAGAAGACCTGGAATTCATACTTTGCTCACAGCCGTCTACGGCGGGAGACAGGACCAATATAAAATAGCATTATGGCAACCATCAGCGCAGGCATTATCGGAGGCGCCGGATATACCGGCGGGGAGATGATCCGGATATTGATCAATCACCCGAATGTGAAAATGAGCTTTGTGCATAGCAAGAGCAATGCCGGTAAATACCTTTATGAAGTACACGAAGACCTTGCCGGCGACACCGATCAGCAATTTTCCGCCGATTGGCATAGCGATGTGGATGTATTATTCCTTTGCGTAGGCCATGGGGAAGCAAAGAAATTCCTGGAAGAGCAGCTTTCCCGCCTGGGTAAGGCCCGGATCATCGATCTCTCCCAGGACTATCGCCTGCATAAGAATGGGGTAAGGCCCGGTCTGCCTGCATCAGCATCCGCTTCCGCCACAGCTTCCACTTCCGGATCCTCTTCCGATGACCGAAGTTTTATATACGGTCTTCCCGAACTTAACAGGGAAGCCATCCGCTCTGCCCGGTATATCGCCAATCCCGGCTGCTTCGCGACGACGATCCAGCTGGGGCTGCTGCCCCTGGCCAAAGCCGGCCTTCTCCGGGATGCAGACATCTATACTACCGGCATCACCGGCTCCACAGGAGCAGGACAGAGCCTGTCGGCCACGTCCCACTTCTCCTGGAGAGCCAATAATATCCAGGCGTATAAGACCCTGACACATCAACACCTGAAAGAGATCGGCCAGTCCCTGCAACAATTGGAACCGGCCGCGGCCGGCCAGACCGGGCCCAAGGCAGCGGCCGGTGGGGCCATTCATTTTGTTCCCTGGCGGGGCGACTTCACCCGCGGCATCTTCGTCAGTTCCCAGCTTCGCTGTGACCGGACGATAGAAGAGCTGACGGCCCTCTATGAAGATTTCTATCACGGTCATCCCTTCACCATCGTTAGCCGGTCGGCTATCTCGCTGAAGCAAGTGGTCAATACCAATAAATGCCTGGTCCAGCTGGAAAAGCAGGGGCAACAGCTCGTCATCCATTCAGCCATCGACAACCTGGTAAAAGGAGCTTCCGGACAGGCCGTTCAGAATATGAACCTGCTGTTCGGCCTCGACGAAACAGCCGGACTGCATCTGAAAGCAAACGCATTTTAAAACAGAGGAATTCCGCCCGGTCCGTCTGGACCGGGCGGAATTCTCCCTAAACAGAAAGAATATGAAATTATTTGACGTTTATCCTATCAATGACATCACTATCGTGAAAGCCAAAGGTTCCTATGTATGGGACCAGGAAGGGCAACAATACCTCGACCTCTACGGCGGCCACGCAGTCATATCTATTGGACATACCCATCCGCATTATGTACAGCGTATTACCGACCAGCTGAATAAGGTAGGGTTTTACTCC
Source organism: Puia sp. (assembly GCA_035555335.1). Lineage (GTDB taxonomy): Bacteria > Bacteroidota > Bacteroidia > Chitinophagales > Chitinophagaceae > Puia. The sequence goes on along the minus strand of DATMGS010000028.1, from coordinate 420,797 downwards.
AATTCGATTCACATCCCTTTGCAGGAGCAATTGGCCGACAAGCTGGGTAAAGTATCCGGCAGACCGGACTACCAGCTGTTCCTCTGCAATTCCGGTGCGGAAGCCAATGAGAATGCCCTGAAGCTGGCCTCCTTCCACAACGGCCGCAAAAAGATCATCGCCTTTACCAAATCGTTTCATGGCAGGACGTCTCTGGCAGTAGCCGTCACGGACAATCCCGCCATCCAGGCGCCGGTCAACCAGACGGACAATGTCATCTTTTTGCCCTTCAATGATGAGGCGGCCCTTGAAGCCTGCTTCAAGGCACAGGGAGAGGAAATCTCCTCCGTCATCGTAGAAGGCATACAGGGAGTAGGGGGCATCAAGGAAGCCTCAACCCCTTTCTTACAGAAGATCAGCCAGCTTTGTAAAAAATACAATGCCGTATTCATCGCTGACAGCGTACAATGCGGATACGGACGCAGCGGAAAATTCTTTTCCCACGATTACGCCGGCGTAGACGCGGATATCTATACCATGGCCAAGGGAATGGGCAATGGGTTTCCGATAGGCGGCATCATCATCGCTCCGCACCTGCAACCCAAACATGGTATGCTGGGCACTACTTTTGGAGGCAACCACCTGGCCTGCGCCGCCGCACTGGCCGTGCTGGAAGTGATCGAACAGGAGAAACTGCTAAACAATGCCACGGAAACGGGAAATTACCTGATGGAACAATTAAAGAAAATACCCCAGCTGCAGAATATCCGGGGCAAAGGACTGATGATCGGATTCGATGTCCCCGAAAAGCTGAAAGACCTGCGGAAAAATCTTTTGTTCCAGCAACGGATCTTCACCGGCGAAGCCAAGCCTAATACCATCCGCCTGCTGCCTTCCCTGGCTCTGCGGAAGAAGGACGCCGATGAGTTCCTGGAAGCGATCCAAGAAGAAATCAATGCAATGGCCGGCGCTGCAAAGCCCGTTAATTAACAACAACATGAAAAATTTCATTTCCGTTCAGGATGTAACCGACATCAACGCCCTCGTACAGTCAGCCCTGGCTTATAAGGCCAACCCTCTTAAAGACAAGAGCCTGGGAGCCAACAAAAGAGTGGGCATGCTATTCCTCAACCCCAGCATGCGTACCCGGCTGAGTACCCAGATCGCGGCACAGAACCTGGGCGCGGAAGCCATCGTCTTCAACGTAGACAAGGAAGGCTGGGCCCTGGAATTCGAAGAAGAAGCCATCATGAGCGGCAATACGGTAGAGCATGTGAAGGACGCGGCTCCCATCATGGGCAACTATTTCGATATCCTTTGCATCCGCACTTTTCCCTCCCTGAAGAATAAGGAGGATGACTACAGCGAATTATATATCAAACAATTCATTAAATATTCCGGTATCCCGGTAGTAAGCCTGGAGAGCGCCACCCTGCACCCGCTGCAAAGCCTCACGGATGTGATCACCATCACGGAGAGCCTGCAGGCCCAGTCTAAAGTACAGACTTCGTCCGTTGGGTCGGGAAGCTTTACTTTGGCAGGTGCTTCGGGAACTTCTGGTTTAGCGGGCACGGCCGGCCGTCGCCCAAAGATCGTGCTCACCTGGGCGCCTCATGTAAAAGCCCTTCCCCAATGCGTGGCCAATAGCTTCTCCCAATGGATCAATGCCTGGGGACAAGCCGACTTCGTCATTACGCACCCGGAAGACTATGAGCTGGGTGAGCAATTTACCAAAGGAGCCACTATCACTCATAACCAGGAAGAAGCTTTAAAAGACGCCGATTTCGTATACGTGAAGAACTGGAGTACCTATAATGACTATGGCAAGATCTATTGCAATGACCCTGAATGGATGCTGACGAACGAGAAACTCCAGCTTACCAATAACGCGAAAGTCATGCATTGCCTGCCGGTACGCAGGAATGTGGAGCTGAGCGATGAAGTATTGGACAACCCTGCCAGCATCGTGACACAGGAAGCATCGAACAGGGTCTGGGCCGCACAGGCAGTACTGGCAGAGTTGCTGAAAAAATAGTTGTAGGCCCCGCGTTTGAAACAAGAAATTGCAACATGGAACTTTCGATCATTAAAATAGGCGGCAATATCATAGACGACGAGACTAAGCTCGGCGCCTTTCTCGATGCCTTTGCCGCCGTGAAAGGCAAAAAAATTTTGGTACACGGAGGAGGCAAGCTGGCTACAAAGCTCGCCGATGGGCTGGGCATCCGCCAACAGCTGGTCGATGGCCGCCGCATCACGGACGCGGAAACCCTCCGGATCGTCACCATGGTCTATGCGGGAACGATCAATAAGAATATCGTGGCCCAATTGCAGGCCCGCGGCTGTAATGCCCTGGGCCTCACCGGAGCGGATGGCAATGCTATCCTCGCCCATAAGAGAGGGGTCGCCGGCGCACCCGGCGGCGGGAACGCAGCATTGGGCAGTGAGGCCCCGGGCAGCGGGGGAGCGACTCCCGCGATCGATTATGGTTATGTAGGCGATGTGGATGCCGTCAATGCGCCCTTCCTCACCAGCCTCCTGGAACAGGACAAGGTCCTGGTATTCGCTCCCATCACCCATGACGGCAAGGGCCAATTGCTCAATACCAATGCCGATACCATCGCCCAGGAGATAGCCCGTGGACTGAGCGGCTCCTTTGAGACCAGCCTGGTCTACTCTTTCGAGAAGAGTGGCGTACTTCTGCATGCAGAAGACGAAAGCTCCGTGATCGGCAGGATCGACCCCTCCTACTACCAGGAGCTGAAGCAGCGGCAGGTGATCTTTGCCGGTATGATCCCCAAGCTGGACAACGCCTTTGCCGCCCTGCGGAGCGGCGTAGGCAAAGTCATTATCGGACGGGCAGAAGAGCTGCCGCAATTATTAGCCGGACAATCCGGAACAACCATCGTACAATGATCCATCCAACTATCCATACACTACAGGCGGAAGCCCTCCACCTCTTACGACAACTGATCGCCCTCCCCTCTTTCAGCAAAGAAGAAGAAAAGACGGCGACGCTGATCGCGGACTATCTGCATTCCAAGGGTATTCCCGCTGAGCGGCTGCAGAACAATATATGGGCAAAGAACAAGCATTATGATGCCACCAGGCCCACCCTCCTGCTCAACTCTCATCACGACACGGTAAAACCCAACAAGGCCTATACCCTCGATCCTTTCTCCCCTATCGAGAAAGACGGGAAATTATTCGGGCTGGGGAGCAATGACGCAGGGGGTCCCCTGGTATCCCTTATCGCCACCTTTATCTATTTCTACGATCAGCCGGGACTGGCCTATAACATCGTTCTGGCGGTCACGGCGGAAGAAGAGATCTCTGGTCACAATGGCATCGAGCTGCTGTTGCCCGCGCTGGGCAGGATCGATTGGGGTATCGTCGGCGAACCGACTAAATTACAGCTGGCCGTTGCAGAAAAAGGATTGCTGGTACTGGACTGTATTACACAAGGAAAAGCCGGCCACGCGGCCCGGGAAGAGGGAGAGAATGCGATCTATAAGGCGATCCCGGACATGGAATGGTTCCGCACATACCGGTATCCCAAAGTATCGGAGCTTCTGGGCCCCGTAAAGATGAGCGTCACCGTGATCCAGACCGATAACAAAGCCCATAATGTAGTGCCTTCCCAATGTCATTTTGTGGTAGATGTGCGTGTGAATGAGCTCTATACTTTTGAAGAGATCCTGGCTATAATCCGGGAGTCCGTCTCCTGCGAGGTAACTCCCAGGAGCCTGCGCATGCGTTCTTCTTCCATTCCCCTGGACCATCCGGTCGTGCAATCCGGCATCCGGGCAGGAAGGACCTGCTATGGCAGCCCTACCACCTCCGACAAAGCCCTCATGCCCTTCCCTACGTTGAAGACGGGGCCAGGGGATTCAGCCAGGAGCCATACTGCCGATGAATATATTTTTTTGCAGGAAATAAAAGAAGGAATTGAATCGTATATTCAGCTGATCGATCCGATCCTGAAAACCGCTAAATAAAAATTTATTATGGCCGCAAGCAAACTCTGGAGTAAAGAAAATACCAGCACCTCTCAACTGATCGAGTCCTTTACCGTAGGGCGCGACAAGGAATTCGATATCCTGCTGGCGGAATACGATGTACTGGGCTCGCTGGCGCACACGGCGATGCTGGAAGGGGCCGGATTGCTTACCGCAGAAGAAAGGGTCCTCATTCATAAGGAGCTCAATAATATCCTGTCCGAGATCCGCAACGGGCAGTTCTCCATAGACAAGGACATCGAAGACGTCCATTCACAAGTGGAGTGGCTGCTCACCAACCGCATAGGTGAGGCCGGAAAGAAGATCCACAGCGGGCGCAGCCGGAACGACCAGGTGGCGGTGGACATCAAGCTATTTTTAAAGGCGCAGGTGCTGGCGGTAAAAGAAGAGACCCGGGAGCTATTCGACCTGCTCCTTGCGCTCAGCGAACAATACAAAGGGCAATTACTACCCGGCTATACGCACTTGCAGATCGCCATGCCTTCTTCCTTTGGCCTCTGGTTCGGCGCCTATGCGGAGAGCCTGGTCGATGACCTCGAACTGCTGGCGGCAGCTTATCATATCACCAATAAAAATCCTTTGGGCAGCGGCGCCGGTTATGGATCGTCCTTTCCCCTGAACAGGGAGCAGACTACCCGCGACCTGCATTTTGCCACCCTGAACCATAATTCCGTATATGCCCAGATGAGCCGGGGTAAGACGGAAAAGATTGTAGCCATTGGCCTGGCATCCGTGGGAGCCACCCTTAGCAAACTCGCCATGGACTGCTGCCTCTATATCAATCAGAATTTTGGCTTTATTTCTTTTCCCAATGAGCTGACTACCGGCAGCAGCATCATGCCCCATAAGAAGAATCCCGACGTATTCGAACTGATCCGGGCTAAGTGCAACCGTATCCAGGCCACTCCTAATGAACTGACCCTGCTTATCAATAACCTCCCTTCCGGCTATCACCGGGACCTGCAGCTGACCAAAGAGATCCTCTTTCCCGCGATCGGAGAAATAAAAGCCTGTCTGCAGATGACCCGCCTTATGTTGTCGAATATCCAGGTGAAAGACGGCATCCTGGAAGACGTAAAATATAAATACCTTTTCAGCGTGGAGGCCGTCAATGAGCTGGTGAATAAAGGCGTTCCCTTCCGTGAAGCATACAAGCAGGTAGGTAACCAGATCGACAAGGGCGAATTCAACTTCGATTATAAAAAACAGCTCCACCATACCCATGAAGGCAGCATTGGCAACCTGTCCAATGATAAGATCGGGGAGGAGATGAAGAAGGTGCTACAGAAATTCGGGAAGGAATAAAATTCCCGGCCTTTTTTCAATACTTAGCGATTAAATCTTAAATTGTCAGACCAAGCTACTACATTATGAAAATAGTTTATCTGACAATTCCGGCCCTGTTATTGGGCATTATCAGCATTGCACAACCGGCCCTGAAGGATCCAACATTCCAATCGCCACCCTCCCCGGACACGAGTTCGAAAGCACAAGCCATCAAGGACATACAATCTCATTATGAGGAGTACAAAAAGATAGCCCTGCAGATCTGGGACTATGCGGAAGTAGGGTATAAAGAAGTGAAGAGCTCCTCGCTGCTGCAAAAGACCCTTAGCGCCAATGGATTTTCGGTACGGGCCGGCGTAGCGGACATCCCTACGGCCTTTGTAGCGGAGTACGGATCCGGTAAGCCGGTGATCGGCATATTGGCTGAATATGACGCGCTGCCGGGCCTGGCTCAACAGGCTATCCCCGAGAAAGCGACTATCGAAGGAAAGAATTCCGGGCATGGCTGCGGTCATCATTTATTTGGCACTGCTTCCGTGGCTGCCGGTATCGAGATCAAAAAACTGCTCGAAGAAAAAAAGCTCAGCGGGACCATCCGTGTCTTTGGATGCCCGGCAGAAGAGGGGGGATCCGGCAAGGTCTACCTGGTGAGAGCAGGACTGTTCAACGACGTGGATATCGTCATTCACTGGCATCCCGGGTCCGAAAACGGGGTAACCCTTACCAGCGCCCTGGCCAACAAATCTGCTAAATTCCGCTTTCATGGATTGGCCGCGCATGCAGCGGCCTCTCCGGATCGGGGTCGCTCCGCCCTGGATGGCGTGGAAGCCATGGATAATATGGTCAACATGATGCGGGAACATATCCCCCAGGAGACAAGGATCCACTATGTCATCACCAACGGAGGGAAGGCGCCGAATGTAGTGCCGGATTTTGCCGAAGTCTACTACTATGTGCGGCATCCCAAAAAAGAGGAGGTGGTCCGCATATTCGACTGGGTGACGAAAGCAGCCGAGGGTGCGGCCATGGGAACACAGACTACCGTCGACTATGAGGTCATCGGGGGAACGCACGACCTCTTACTGAACAGGGCCCTCGCCGATGACATGCAAAAAAACCTGGAACGTATCGGAGGGGTCAGCTATACGGCAGCCGAATCCGAATTCGCTAAAAAATTGCAATCCTCCTTTACCTATAAAGTGCCGGCCATCGAGACCGCTGCGATGGTCGGGCCGCTGAAAGAAAAGAATGATGCAGGCGGCGGCTCCACCGATGTAGGTGATGTCAGCTATGCAGTCCCCACCGTGGGCATGGAAGCTGCTACCTGGGTTCCCGGCACACCAGCCCATAGCTGGCAGGCCACGGCCTGCGGGGGAACGGAGATCGGCACCAAGGGAATGATGGTCGCTGCCAAGACCATGGCCCTCACTGCCATCGACCTGTATACCGACCCTTCCCTGATTGCCAGGGCAAAGGAAGAATTCACCAAGAATAAAGGAGACTATCAATACAAAGCGCTTTTGGGAGACCGGAAACCGGCCCTGAATTACAGGGATTAAACGGGCCGATATGCCTGGCGCGTTACGCGATTGCAGCCGAAATAAAAACTGCTACTATACATGAGAAAGTTATTCCTCGCAGTCTTCGTGCTGTTACTGCTGCTGGCAGGTATTGTCCTGTTCAATGCTTTCGGGGTAAAGCCCTGGCCTTCCACGAAGGCAGCGCCACTGGCGCCGTTGCCGGATTCGGCCCTTTCGCATATGAGCGAGGCCATCCGTATCCCAACCGTTTCACCGGAAGGCAACCAGATCGACAGCGCTCCGTTTCTGGCATACCGGTCTTTTATGCAACGATCTTATCCCCTCCTCCATCAGCATCTCGTCCGGACGAGCCATGAAAATTATAGTTATGCCTATACCTGGAAAGGAACGGATTCTTCTCTATCCCCTATTATCCTGGTAGCGCATTACGATGTTGTCCCGGTAGAAGCATCGGCTGTCCGGTTGTGGACAGCCCAGCCATTCGGGGGAGAAATAAAAGACAGCGCCATTTGGGGAAGGGGGGCCATCGACGATAAAGCGAGCATGATCTCCATCCTGGAAGCGGCGGAATCCCTTTTGCAGCAGGGCTTTACTCCCCGTCGGACGATCCTGCTCTGCTTCGGTCATAATGAAGAATCTTCCGGTTCAGGAGCGAAAGCGATTGTCGCGTGGCTGCAACAGCAGCGGCTTCGGGCGGAGCTGGTAATCGACGAGGGCGGAGAGATCACCACCAACCGGTTCAAAGACGTCAAAAGGCCCATTGCCATGATCGGTGTGGGAGAGAAAGGATACGTAACCTTTGATCTGACGGTAGAGAAGCCGGGGGGTCATTCTTCCAAGCCCGATGCGGAGACGTCCATCGATATTCTGGCCAAGGCGCTCGTAAAGCTGCGAAGCGTGCCAACACCCCGGCATATCACCCCTCCTATTAAGGAACTCCTGTTACGGATCAGCGGCAGTTCCGACAATACGGTGAATAAGATCATGCTTAACAATCTCTGGCTTTTCGAAGGAAGGGTGAAATCCCAGCTGGCGGCCGAACCGGACAGCAGGGCGATGATCAGCACGACCATCGTTCCGACGATCATAGAGAGCGGCGTCCGGGAAAATGTAGTTCCCTCCAATGCCAAAGCCATTGTAAACTCGCGTATTCTGCCGGGAGAGACCTACCAGGAGGTGGAGGCTTTTGTACGCCATGCTATCGGAGACGACCGGGTAAAGATCCGGATAGCCGGAGATTTTGCCAATGACCCTTCGGCTACTACGGATGCCGGCGGCATCGCCTTTAAAAAAGTAGAACAGGCCGCCTCCGCTGTGATGGACGATATCATTCCCGCCCCTTTTATCATGCTGGGTGCGACAGATTCCAGAGCCTACCGGGCTATCAGCGATGGGGTGATCAATTTCTGCCCGCTGACAGACAGCAAAGGATTTCATGGCATCGATGAAAGGCTGCCCATTAAAGATTTTCAACGGGCAATAAGCTTTTATAAGATCCTGATAAAGGACAGCCTCTAAGAGGCGGGAAAGAAGATTGCGTGTCGGAAATCGTGGCATCGGTGATCGTCCGGGAAATCATGGTTTCATGGGAGGGCCGGCCAATAAATCGATATACTGCCGGGGCCCCTGTAAAGAGAGGCTCCGGATCTCACCGGCCCCTTCAAAGGCTATGCGGATGCCTACGATCCCGCCAATGGAATGCCGCTGCTCCGTATTAAAGATCAGGTTTTGATTCAACAGGATCTTCAAACGATGGTCTTCCACGGTACAGCTCAGTTGGGCAAAGTCCCTGAAATCGCATCCGAACGCGCTGAGATCATTGTTTTTCCCGTTGATCATACGATCACCTGTCAACAGGCCGAGGTCCGAGATACATCCCTTGTCGGCAAGCGGTATGATAATGGCGCTCTCCGTTCCCAACACAGTAATTTTTATTTTCCGGCAAAGACATTGCTCTACCGTGCTGGTATTTCGTAAGGTCGTCGACAACGTAAAATGGTCGGCGGGGATTTCTTCGAACTCCCTGACATTGTCAAAATCGACCCAGGTATTATTGAAGATAGCCGAGCCTGTCTTCTCCGTCAGAATGGCGGAAGAGATACCCATCGACACCTTTCTCCTCGACGCCTTTCTCCGGTTCGCCGGCTTTTCCCGGGATGCATCCGGGGCGACGCTGTCTTCGTCAATCCCGATCTCTGCGGAGGTCAGGTAGATAGGTAAAGGTTTCCTGTGAACGATACCCCTCCATCCTTTGGTTTTAATAAATACCGGGCACTCTTTCCGGATCGTCCCATCCACGATGAGCTTAGCGGCGAAATAACCGGGATAATAATAGATGGAAGTGTATTCTTTGCCGTTAGCCGGGATCTTCTCCCTTCTGGTGGTATCCCAGGATTGCTGTATGATCACAGTATGCGGATGCAGGGAAGACGCGTCATAATTGAAGACGACGGAATTAGGCAGGTCTTCGGACGTTTTCCTGCTGCTGAATGTCAGGTCGGCAGGTATCGGAGAGGGGAGGGCTGAATGGCGTCTTAATCCCAACAGCGAGATCAGTCCAAGAAGAAGAACTGCTGACACCAGGATGGAAGTGAGGAGCAGGCGGCGGCGCGTAATACCGGGCTTGCTTACGCGAACCGGCGCGAAGGAGGGAGGCGGGGGCGGTTCCGTGCCGGCGGTGGGCGTCTGTGCTATGCTAATAGCGGGCGCTTGTTCCGGGGGCTCGGCGGAAGACTGTTCCGGGTGCTGCTGCAGGAATTCACGCCAGCCTGAATAGCCGGCAAACCGGGCCAGTGCATTCAGGGTGGCTGCTGTCGGAGAATTCTCATAGCGCACTTTTCCCCAGATCCTTTTCAAGGTAGAAACACTTAGTCTCAACTCCGTTCTGTCAAATATCCTTTCACTAAGATCTTCAAAATCTTCATTCGTCCAGCCCGCAGCATCTCCCCAATTGAGGGAGGATTCGATCAGCTGTCGGCATTTTTCTAGGGAATGTTCATTTTTTATCACTGGAAATGAATGAATTAGGTTTTGAATATTCTTGAACAGGATTTGAACGGTCACTTCCCCCGCAAAAAATCAACTTTGAGCCAAACGATCCTGAGAGGAACGGAACCTGTCTTTCACTCAAATTTAATTTCTTTACCATGAAGCTCCATCTTTTTCTTGCACTCTGTTGCCTACTGGCTTTCGGCGGGATAAATAGTCCTGCCCAAACAACGATCCCTTTTGACTCTCCCCGGTGGACGCTGAAAGCGGACTCGGCTATTCGCGAGGAATATCTTGGACACGCCTGTTTGAAGCTGATCAATGGGTCTGCCTTGCTGGAAGACGCCCATTTCACCAATGGGATCATTGAGTTTAATATATCCCTGCAGCAAGACCGCTATTTTCCGGGTATCCGGTTCCGCGTTCAGGATGCGGGCAACGGGGAAAGCTATTATCTGCGCCCGCATCAGTCGGGCAACCCGGATGCCATGCAGTATTATCCTGAATACAATGGAGCCGGGAGCTGGCAATTGTATTATGGCAAGGGTTTCAATAATGCGCATAAATTACCCTTCGGGCGGTGGCTTCATATTAAGATCCTGGTAAGCGGTACCCGGGCAGAAGTTTATTTTGACGACGAGAAAGCCCCTGTACTCTACATTAACAAATTGAAAAGACCGCTTACAGAAGGAATGATCTCCCTCGATAATGGCGGCCCTGTCCCGGCGCGCTATGCCGATTTTTCCTATACTGTCCTGGACACCGTACCCCTTATGAACCAGCCGGAGCCGGAACCTGTCCTGCCGGCAACAGTCTTCAGAAGCTGGCTGGTGTCCGCGCCTTTCGACGAGAAATGGTTACTGGACAAGCCCTCCCTCGCGCCAGAGGACAGATCTTCCTTCCACTGGCAGTCGCTGCCGGCAGACGAGCGGGGCGTGGCCGATCTTTCCATACTGGCAGGCACTGCGCCCGGAAAGAATACGGTATTCGTCCGGCAGGTCATCGAATCGGACCGGCCGCAGCTCAAAAAATTTTCCTTTGGGTTTTCAGACAGGGTCCGCGTTTATCTGAATGCCAAATTGTTATACGCGGGAGAAGATAATTTCATGTCCAGAGACTACCGCTTTTTAGGAACGGTGGGCTATTGGGATGCCCTGTACCTGAACCTGCAAAAAGGCCGCAATGAAATATGGATGGCCTTGTCGGAGGACTTTGGCGGATGGGGGGTGCAGGCGAAACTGGAAGATTGGCCCTAGAGCCCCGATGCATTTCCCTGATCGTCTGTAGTGATGCGCTGGTTCTGAAACCGGTATTAATTTTATATTATTGCGTTTATATTATTGCGGAAAAATCATGGAGACTGAAAAAACGCTGGAGACCGAAAGGGCTTTGCTGACCTTATTGACGGAAGAGGACCTGCCGGCCATGATGGAGATGGCCAGGGAGGCGGATACCTTTAAATATCTAAAGAAACTGCGTATCATGACAGAGCCGGAGTATGCAGCGTTCCTGCGGGGCAAACTGGAGCAGATCCGTGATAAAAGGGGTTTTCATTGGGCCGTCTGGCTTAAAGACGTAAGCGGCGAGGCCGGTCCGGTCGATGCAGCGGGCGAGGCCCCGCGCACTTTTATCGGCGCCGTCAATCTCAATCCTGTTGCCGGCACTCCCATGATGCAGGTAGGCTGTCAGCTGAAGAAAGACTACTGGCACCAGGGGTTTGCCTCCGAGCTGACCAGGCGCATACGGGATTTCGGGATGAAGGAGGCCGGACTAAAGACGGTGTATGGCCTCTTTGAAAAAGAGAACCAGGCTTCCCGCAGACTATTGGAAAAGCTGGGCTTTGGCTGGCAGGAGACCAGGGACGAACAGGGCATAATCTTAGAGATCCATAAATACCCGGCGCCGTGATAACAATAGACGGGCAGCTCCGACCGGATAGCCGGATTGGCGAACCGGGCCGGTGAGTACCGACCGGATTGGCTTATCGCATTTGTGTAGCATCCACCCTGGAAGGAGTATCCGTTCCCGCTACGATCGTACGCGAGCTGAGGGCAATGGACTTAATGATCCGGGCCATATTATTCATATCCAATGTACCGATCTCATCTCCCTGTGTATGGTAATACTTTTCGGAATCCATCTTGGACGTGGAGATCGTATGCGCAGGAACGCCGTGCCTGGCCAGGCTTGCATTATCAGACCGGTAAAACAATTGCTGATCGGGATAAGGATCGGGATAAAAAGTAAACTGGCTTCCGGCCAGGTTCTTTTCCAGGATCTTGCCCATATCCGTTCTTTCGTATCCGGTGATAAAGGCTGAATTCGTACCCCACTTACTTTCTGTGCCGATCATTTCAATATTGAACATGGCCATCACGGAATCCGGCTCGAACCGGCTGGAAAAATACTGGGATCCGTATTCTCCGATCTCTTCGGCGGTGAAGGCGGCAAAAACGAGCGTGCGTTGATTGTTATGCCGCAGGCCGAAATATTTTGCCAGCATGAGTACGGCCGTGGTTCCGCTGGCATCGTCATTGGCGCCGTTGAAGATCGAATCGCCTTTGTTATCCGGCCTGCCTACGCCTAAGTGATCATAGTGGCCCGAAAAGATCACGTATTCATTTTTCTTCGATTTCCCCGGCAGGATGCCTACCACATTTGCCAGCTTCGACTCCTTGATCTCCTGGTCCACCCCGATCGAGTAATGCGCCGGGTCTACGGTCGTAAGGACAAAGACTACGCTGCGTCCGGATTTGAATTGCTGGCTTCCGAAATTTGTCAGCCGGGAAAAATACTTCGAAAAGCTGGTATCCACCAATACCAAATAACTCTTGCGGTCCTGAGTGATATATTTAAACGCTTCCGGCATGAATTCGGAGCCTGCTTTAATATAGGCTTTTTCATATCCGCTCTGTTCGGTAACCGCCAGGTGTGCCTCCGAAGAAAAGGCGACGACCGTTCCGTCCGGCAGTGGATTGCTGTCAAGACTTCCATTGGCAGACAAGGTCTTTGCCCGGATCAGGGAGAAGGGCTGGCGATAGCTGCTGCTGCCATTCCAGGTCTTCAGTCCCGCCTCTTTAAACTTTATTTCGATGAAATCGGCCGCCCGCTCGATGTCGGGAGTAAAGCTGGCCCTTCCGCGCATATTGTCGGCTGACAATACTTTTTCGATGCGTTCTACGGCAACCGGGTTGATTATTTTGTCGATATTCTGCGCCTGCAGGTGGAGAGCCGTCAAAAAAAGGCTGCCTGCGAATAGTATTTGCCTCATAACAGGATAAGTTTTAGCAATTATTTCGATGGGGGCCGCTCACAGGCTCATCATCTCTTTAAATTTCACCGTCTGCCGGCGGCTGACTTCAATCTTTTCGCCTCCTTTCATTTCCAGCAACAGGCCTCCGTTAAAATAAGGCTCTATCTTTTCGATCAGGCGCAGGTTCACGATATGTTTGCGGTTGGCCCGGAAGAACACTTTCTCATCCAGCCTTTCTTCCAGTGCATTCAGCGATTTCAGGATCAGGGGTTTGTTCGGTCCGAAATAAACTTTGGCATAGTTGCCTACGCTTTCAAATAGCCTTATATCCGACAATTTTACGAACCAGCAGCGTTCACCGTCCTTGACGAAGACCTGGTCATGCTCGTTCAGGATACTCCGGTTAACAGAGATCGAATGATCAGAGATCGGTTCTTTATCTTCTTCCAGCTGTAATTTCTGAAGGGCGTCTGCCAGTCTTTTGGGTTCGACCGGTTTCAAGAGGTAATCAAGCGCATTGACCTCGAAAGCCTTCAGGGCATATTCATCGTAGGCGGTGGTAAAGATGACATTGGGCGCTCTCTCCAATTCAGACAGCATGTCGAATCCTGTCTTTCCCGGCATCTGTATGTCCAGAAAGATCAGGTCCGGGCTAAGCGTGTCGATCTTTTCCACCCCTTCGCTGGCATTGGCTGCTTCAGCGATCACCTCGATCTCAGGGAAATCCAGCAGTAATTTCTTCAGTTCGTTTCTGGCAAGGCGTTCGTCGTCGATGATAATAGCTCGAATCATAAAGTTCTATATTATTTACTCAGGTCGGCCGGTATCAATACCCGTGCCTGCACGGTATTGCCGTTCACTTCCCGGATATCGAAATGCGCTCTTTGTCCGAAGAGGATCTGCAGCCTGTTCTTCGTACTGGCCAGTCCGAAACCGTCCCCGTTACGCGAGCCGTTCAGATAGCCTGTATTGGTGATCATCAGCTCATGATAATCATCCTTAAAATCGGAGACGATCTTGACCAGGCCTCCATCCACCTGTTTGCTGATCCCGTGTTTAATGGCATTCTCCACCAGTGTCTGCAGCATCATTGGGGGGATGGGCTGATCCAGGGTATCCTCGTCAATATCGTATTCGATCTGCAGGCGGTCTTCGAAGCGGATATGCTCCAGGGCCAGGTAATCCTTGACGATATTCAATTCTTTTTCAAAGGTCACCGTCTCCAGTTTCTCCGCCTGCATGCTGCTGCGAAGGATATTGCTTAATTCCGTGATCGCCGTCCTTGCCCGGGCGGGGTTTTCGTCCACCAGGGCCCGGATGCTGTTCAGGGCGTTGAAGATAAAATGAGGATTGATATGGGCTTTGATGGTCTTTAATTCCAGCTCTTTCACCAGGGCTTCCAGCTTCAGGGTATCCAGCTGCTGCTTACGGCTATTCTCGATATAGTGATAGAAATAGTAGATCAGGGTCCAGGGAACGATCAGCAGGCCGCTATCCAGCGATGTGGTCAGCAGACGGGGCATGAAATTCACCTTATTCCGGGCAGCGAGGGACACCAGGTTTAGGGCATCCACTACCAGGATCCGTACCAGAGCGGCGCCGATACAGGTAAACAGGATCCCAATAAGGAATTTAGGCAGGGCCTTTTCCACCGGCAACAGGAGCCAGCCCGATCTCCGGATCACTTCCCGGAAGATATGCGTGATAAAAATACCGGAAAGCACAGAGACTGCCATCAGGCCGATCAGCTTATCGGTGATCGGTTGGTTATTGATCGTCGGAGAAGAAAGAACCAGGACCAATGCCAAAAAACCCCAGCCTCCAATCTGGCACCACCAATAATATTTGCTTACATTTTTAGGCATACTCACGGTTGAATTATTCAAAACTAGCCTTTTCCTCCTGCCGATAACCCTTATTTTGTACTAATGGCCAAATTTGGTAGGCCATCGGTCCAGTATTATCCACCAAAAGCCTCCCAAAGCTTCCGGGGGTACAGCGTAGCTTTCCGGGGCTGCAGGGTGGTTTTCAGGAGGTAAAAGGGTGATTTGGACCTTTTGCCAGGGGGAAACACTGTCCAAGGCTAAATCTACGTTATAAAAGTGTATTTTTACGTTGTTAAAGAACTCGAATGGAAATTACCCCAGGGCCTTTATTACAGACCATCAATTCCCCCGCTGACCTTAAAAAACTTAGCAGGGAACAGTTACACCAGGTGTCTACCGAACTGCGTCAATATATCATTGACACCGTCAGCGTTCATGGAGGCCATTTCGCAGCCAGTCTGGGAGTGGTCGAACTCTCGGTGGCCCTCCATTACGTCTTCAATACCCCTTATGACCAGTTGGTATGGGATGTAGGCCATCAGGCTTATGGGCATAAGATCCTGACGGGACGCCGCGATGATTTCAGCACCAATCGTAAATATAACGGACTGAGCGGTTTTCCCAAACGCAGCGAGAGCGAGTATGACAGCTTTGGCGTAGGGCACTCCTCCACTTCCATCAGCGCAGCCCTGGGCATGGCAATGGCGGCCAAATACAAAGGGGAGACGGACCGTAAAGCCGTAGCCATTATCGGGGACGGGGCGATGACGGCAGGCCTGGCCTTCGAAGGCATGAATCATGCCGGCGTAGCGGATACCGACCTGCTGATCATCCTGAATGACAATTGCATGAGCATCGACCCCAACGTCGGCGCCCTGAAAGAATATCTCACCGATATCACCACCTCCGCGACCTACAATCGCCTGAAGGACGATATCTGGAAGGCCCTCGGCAAACTGCCTATCGGCAGCCATTTCAGCCGGGAGATAGCCAGCAAAATAGAACATAGCATCAAGGGCTTTATCAGCCGGAGCAGCAATTTATTCGAGTCGCTGAACCTTCGTTATTTCGGCCCTATCGACGGACATAATATCACCAAGCTGGTAGACACCCTTAAGGATCTTCAGCAGATCCCCGGTCCCAAATTGCTCCATATCATGACTGTAAAGGGCAAGGGCTATGCGCTGGCGGAAAAAGACCAGACCAAATGGCATGCTCCCGGTCTCTTCGATAAGATCACCGGTGAAATTTATAAGAAAAGATACGAAACACCCCAGCCGCCGAAATACCAGGATGTATTCGGGCTTACGCTGATCGAGCTGGCAGAGAAAAACCCTAAGATCCTGGGTATCACCCCTGCTATGCCGAGCGGATCTTCCCTGAAGTTCATGATGGACAAAATGCCCGACCGGGCTTTTGACGTAGGTATTTGCGAGCAGCATGCCGTTACCCTCTCAGCGGGTATGGCCACCCAGGGAATGCGGGTCTTCTGCAATATTTACTCTTCTTTCATGCAAAGGGCTTACGACCAGGTGATACACGACGTGGCTATCCAGCAATTGCCCGTTGTCTTCTGCCTGGACAGAGCGGGGCTGGTAGGAGAAGACGGGCCCACCCATCATGGCGCCTACGATATCCCTTATATGCGCTGCGTACCGAATATGGTCGTGAGCGCTCCCATGAACGAAAGCGAACTGCGCAACCTGCTATATACGGCCCAGCTGGATACTAATCAATACCCATTTGTCATCCGTTATCCCCGGGGAGAAGGGGTCATGCCGGAATGGAGGACCCCTTTACAGGAGATCCCGATAGGCAAAGGCCGGAAAATAAAAGATGGGGAGGGGATCGCCATCCTCAGTCTGGGACATCCCGGCAATTTCGTTACGACGGCTATCCGTGAATTAAAGGTCGAAGGGCTTAATCCCGCCCACTATGATATGCGGTTCGCCAAACCCCTGGATGAGGAGCTGCTGAAGGAAGTATTCAGCCGATACGACCGAATCCTGACAGTAGAAGATGGCACCGTCGTTGGCGGGTTCGGGTCGGCGATCCTGGAATTCCAGGCAGCACACCATTATACCGCTACCATCAGGATCCTGGGTATTCCCGACCGGTACGTCGAGCATGGAACACCTAAAGAGCTGATACATGAATGTGGCTATGACGCTCCGGCCATCGCCGCCGCTGTCCGGGAAATGATGAAGGATAAGGTGAGTGTTAGCCAGTTGATGGGGTAGGTGTCCGGCGATTTCAGAAATCTTTAACAGGGATAGATCCTGTATTTATATGGAAAAAGCGTTTAGATTCATCTTTATCTGACCTAAACGCCTTTTTTTATGAGATGGCTTCGCCGGATCGCCCTATCAATCGGAATATTGATCGCAGTAGCGCTCGCCGTGGCGGGCAATTATTACTACAGGGGGTTTTACAAGCCCATCCATCACCGGCCCGGCCTTTTTACCGAACCTTCCTCACTGACGACTGCCACGCAGGAGCGGCTTCGTCAGAAAGCAGTTGTTCAAAAATCTTTCCTGAAACGACAGGGTTTCAATACCAGCCTGTGTTTTCTGGTGGACATGCAACTTCCGTCGGGAAAGAACCGGTTCTTCGTCTATGATCTCAACAAGGACTCGATCCTCCTGTCGGGGCTGGTCGCCCATGGCTGCGGTAATAATAAATTTAGCCTTACTCCTTCTTTCTCCAATGTCAATGGCAGTAGTTGTACCTCGCTGGGAAAATACCGTATCGGGTCACCTTATCAGGGGCAATTCGGGTGGGCCTATAAACTTTATGGTATGGACAGCACCAATGATCAGGCCTATAACCGGGATGTCGTGCTCCACTCCTATTCCCAGGTACCGGAAGGCGAGACAGACCCCTTGCCTATTTGTAATAGCCGGGGATGCGCCATGGTGGCGCCTGGTTTTTTGAAACAATTGCAGCCGCTGATCGACAAGTCGAAGAGGCCGGTGTTGTTGTGGATTTTTGATTGAGAAGAGAATTTCGGAACGACTGGTTGTTGCGGGATGCCGGTGTTTTTTAGCGATTGTCGGAGACATGCTGTCTCCGGCAATCGAGTCTCATGATGGCCCTTCGGGCAGACCGCCCGTGGCGGTCTTTTGGCGGACCTAGGCGAACATCGGTACTTCGATAGCCAGTAATTCCGAGTCCGGGCCGGCCTTGATCGTGAACTGGCTGGTGGCAGAGATGCCCAGGCCGTCGCGCCTTTCTAATTTCTTCCCGTCGATGTCGACTTCTCCTTCCAGCACGAACAGAAAGACTCCGTTGCCGGCAAAGGCGGGGCTGAACGTGATTTCATTTCCTGCTGCCAGTTTTGTCATGGCCATACGGGCATCCTGGTTGATCCAGACACCTCCTTCCTCTGCCTTAGGACTAACGACGACCTGCCATTTCCCCTTTCGGGCAGTCTGGTCAAAGGTCTTCTGGTCATGCCGGGGTTTAATATTCTGTTGTTTGGGGAAGACCCAGATCTGCAGGAAGTTCACTGGGTCATAATGGGAGGCATTGTATTCCGAATGGCGGATCCCGCTGCCCGCACTCATGATCTGTACGTCTCCACTGTAAATAATGCCCTCTGTGCCCGTACTGTCTTTATGCGCCAACGCCCCTTTCAGGGGAATGGAGATGATTTCCATATTCTCGTGAGGGTGTGTATCGAATCCCTTTCCGCCTTTGACTATATCGTCATTCAGTACCCGCAAGGCGCCAAAATGTACCTTTTCGGGATCATACCAGTTGCCAAAGCTGAAAGAATGATGGCTTTCCAGCCACCCAAAGTTAACATGCCCTCTCTCAGAAGCTGGATAATATACCGTTTGCATACAATCAGTTTAAATGGAACAGGTCTCCTTGTCTGTCTTCCGGAGGAACTTCTTTCCGGATGACTTCCCTGAACGATCCATCCTCATTGAAGATGGACTGGTCTTCATCTTCCGGACGATCCGGATTGAATTCAACGATGAAATTATTGCGGCCTTCACCAATCAGGATGTTCATATAGTTCTGCTGTACAAGCTCCAGCATGGACAGGAAAAGAAAAATAGCATGGAGGCGGTTCTCGCAGATATCGAAGAGCCGTTCGAAAGACAGAGTCTTCTCCCGCTGAACGAAGGTCAGGATATGCTCCCGGCTATCATCCATCGTATAGTTGTATTTCACTACCGTATGGACTGGCTTGTTCTGCCGCTGCTGGATGCGCAGCATCAGCCGCTCGAAAGTCTTCATCAGCTTGAAGAGGGTGATCGCCTGGATTTCCGTGCCCTCGCCCGATTCCTCCCCGATATGGGAAAGCTCTTTTTGCAGGTTGCCCCTGCGGACCATCAGGTGGCGGATGGCTTCCATTTCAGCCAGGGTGGAGGCGGCTTCCTTATATCGTTTGTATTCCAGCAGCTTGTCGATCAGTTCCTGGCGGGGATCGATCTCATTCCCCTGCTCATCCACCTCCTTACGGGGCAGCAGCATTTTTGCCTTGATCCGCATCAGGGTGGAGACAAAAAGGATGAATTCACTGGATAGCTCGATGTTCAGCTTTTCCCCGGAATGGATATAGGTAAGAAAGTCCTGGATAAGCCGGTTGATCGGAATATTATAGATATCCAGCTCATCCCGCTCTATAAAGAATAACAATAGGTCGAAAGGCCCTTCGAACTGAGGTAATTTGATCTGGTAACTGATTGCTG
The DNA here is from genome assembly GCA_035555335.1 of Puia sp. GTDB lineage: Bacteria > Bacteroidota > Bacteroidia > Chitinophagales > Chitinophagaceae > Puia. Next base: position 401,201 of record DATMGS010000028.1, on the reverse strand, counting down.
TTGACATAGTACTCCCTGATTGACGCCGGCAGATCCTTCCTGCCGCGATCAAGCGAAAATACCTCAAAATCTCATTGCCTGTCCGAGACCTTATACCCCGGTTTTCCCCAAATTCTCAGCATTTTAGCCTTAGCTCGCCGGTTTGGGAGGAGGAGGAAGCCTCTTCTTATTATCGAATTTATAGGCCAGGCCAATGCCCATCACTTCCTGGATCTGTACTTTCGGGCCTCCGGCCGTACCGTCGCTCCTGGTGGATTTGACATCATTGTCATAGATCATATTCAGCGTAAGGTTCATGCTGATCAGGCGGTTGACTTTGACAGCCAGAATATTCGTCCAGTTGACGGCGATATTCTGGGGATTGTGCAGATAATTCGAGAAGAGATCGAGCTTGGTCTTATAGATAGCCGTCTTGCTGATATTGGCGGTATAATTGACGGAGACGAAGGCGCCCAGCTCGAAACGGAATTTTTTACCGGAGTCTACCCCGAAGGCGCCTACCGCAGCCAGACTGTCATTACGGACCAGCAGCTCACGGGCAGTGATAGGGGACAGGAAAAGGGAGAAATGATCATTCGGCTTATAATCCATACCTATTGATTGAAGGATATAGGCCGGGGCAAGGAAGTTGGACGTCAACACCTTTGTATTGGTACTGGGGTAATTGTACCCTGCGGCGAACTGGCTCCTGAACTGGACCAATCCGCTCAGGTACCATTTTTTACCCAGGTCATAACCATATTTGGATACCAGGTCGATCCGGTCATCCGATTTGCGGGTACCCAGGCTGGTAGTGTTTACGATCCCATAAGCCAGATCCAGGCTGTTATCCCAGGACCGTCTGCCATCGGCATAAAACGCATATACGCTCAGCAGGGTCGATAAGGAAAGAGCGGAATTGTCGCCGCCGGCCGCCCAATTACTGAGAGCAGCCTGGTTGAAGTTCAGATTATAGATTCCCCCGGTCTTCCAGGTCATCTTCACTGTATCGTTGGGATCTTTGACGACCGCGACGTTACTGGCGTCATCCCGTAGCTGCTTTATTTTATTTTGAGCATATGAAAAGGAGATGCTCCCTACCGTGAGCAACAATACTAACAGTGGCTTCGCTGGCGACTTCACAAAAAAAAGATTCTTCATATCACATTAGTTTGATTAAAAAAGGGAACTCAACAAAAAAGCTGCCAAGCCTTGGTTTCGGCTATATTATTTTAAAATACTTCACAGACCGGACGGCAATACTTCTACTTCTCCGGCCGTCAGCCGAAGACTATTGCTTCATAATGATCAAAACAATCAGGCCTTTTTCTTCAGCTCGTCCCGGATCTCTGTCAGCAATTGTTCTGTAGCAGTAGGAGCAACGGCCGGCGGTACGGCTTTCTTTTCAATGGCCTTAAAAGCTTTCACTATCAGGAAGAGGATAAACGCTATAATGATAAACTTAATAATGGCGGCTAAAAAACTGCCGTATTTAACGGCGCCCCAGGCAAGCTTATCGATGTCTTGTAAATTGGCTGCTTTAAGGGCCGGCGCCAGTAAGAGCGGGGTGATCACGCTCTCAACCAGGGAGGAAACGATGGCGTTGAAAGCTGCGCCGATAACTACTGCCACGGCAAGATCGAGCACGTTGCCCCGCAATATGAAGTCTTTGAATTCTTTAAGCATTCCCATAATAGACCGTTTTTAGTTATTGTTTAAATGTAATCAACTCTCGTCTTTTTGCTCCTGGTAGCTGGCCGATCACTTCTTCAGCCCCGGGTATTGCATCTTCAGCGCTTTCAACGTATCCCTCACCGTGGCGGCTATAAGATACTCTTTATACCAGTTCTGATCCGCCGGCACGATGGTCCAGGGTACTTTATTGCAGTTTTCAAAGCAGTCCTCATACATCTTCCTGTAATCATCCCATAATTTGGCTTCCTTGAAATCATCCGCATTATATTTCCATCGTTTAGCCGGGTTGTGGATACGTTCGTCCAGCCTTGTCTTTTGCTCTTCCGGGGAGATATGCAGATAGAATTTCAGGATACGGGTATCGTTATGTTCCTCCAGTAAATTCTCGAAATCATTGATGGCATCCATCCGTTTTTTGGCAGTCTTGTCGTCGATCCATTTATGAACCCGGGTGATGAGGATGTCTTCATAGTGGGAGCGGTTGAAGAGCTGCAGTACTCCTTTGGCCGGCACATGTGCATGCACCCTCCATAAAAAATCATGGGCCAGTTCTTCGGCGGTGGGAGTCTTGAAAGATTTCACCAGCACACCCTGTGGATTCAGTTTGCCGAATACATTTCTGACGACACCATCCTTGCCACTGGCATCCATGCCCTGAAGAACGACCAAAAGAGAGTTCTTCGACTCCGCATAGAGAAGGTTCTGCAATTCATCCAGCTCCTGTAAGATCTCCTCCAGTTTCTCCTTCGTCTCTTTCTTGTCCCATCCTTCCGGGGCCCTGGTACTGATCTCTTTCAATGTATATTTTCCCATGATCCCCACTTAATTTAGTCGAATGTATTAATTATTTTTCTATGGCGATGCGAAGCCATAGGCCTATAATAGTATAAATACCCAATTACCGGTGTACAATAGACGTGCATTCCCTGGCTAAATGATAGCGGGGAAGGTGATCCTTGCGACAGGATGCAGGAAGGTGTTGGGTGTTACCCGTTTCCGGGTCGGGAAACAGCGTAAAACCGGGTCTTGGTTATAGGGGGATTTCAGGGAGGGCTATACGGACATGATATCTTTTTCCTTTGCAGCCAGGTGCTTTTCCACCAGGGAAATATATTTATCCGTCATTTCCTGCATATTTTTCTCAGCGTCCTTGGCCTCGTCTTCGCTCATCCCGTCTTTCTGCAGTTTCTTGATTTGCTCGATAGCGTCCCGTCGGATACTGCGGACGGCCACTTTAGACTGTTCGCCCTCGCCATTGGCTCTTTTTACAAATTCCTTTCTGCGTTCTTCCGTCAGCGGGGGCAAAAAGAGCCGGATGATATTTCCGTCATTTTGCGGGGTTACGCCCAGATTGGCATTGATGATAGCCCTTTCGATGGGCTGGAGCATATTTTTTTCCCAGGGTTGAATAGTGAGGGTCCGGGCATCCATGACGGAGACATTGCCTACCTGGTTCAAAATAGTGGGGCTGCCGTAATAATCGACGGTGAGTCCCTCGAGCATTTGAGGGTTGGCCTTTCCAGCTCTTATTCTAACAAGTTCAGATTCAAGGTGATTGACCGCTTTTTGCATACTTTCCTGTGCCTCTTCCAGGATGAACGTTAGATCGTCTGACATATATAAATTATTACTATCGCCCGGCTTTAGGGCAACAAATTAACTAAATTCTTATTGGATGCTGCCGAACTGCATCGGACAATGGTGCAAACCTACATTAAAAGGGAAAATGCACAAAGAGATAGACGAATTTTCTATAGCCCCGGAGTTAATTATTCTGTTCCAGCATCTTATCCTTTGTAAGGGATACGAATTTAGACGCCTGGGTCAGCTGGGCGCTTTCTTCCATAGCGCTCTTCGCAACAAAGAGACGGGGCGCCGGACGCAGGTAATAGATCGCCGCGATGATGCTAAAGAATATGCCAAAGACGGAGAAGATAAGCAGGGTACAATTCAGCGACCTTCCCAAAAAGACCAGGGCAATCATCACGAAGTTGATAGACACCAGGGTCAAGGTGATCGCCCTATGGGAAAAGCCTCTGTCCAGCAGCAAATGGTGGATATGATTCCTGTCCGGGCTGAAAGGCGAGCGCCGGTGCAGGATCCGGATACCGAATACCCGTAGGGTATCCAGTAATGGGATCATGAGGATCGTAAAGCCGACGGCAGGCGAAGCAAGAATAGGGAATCTTACATCTTCCGTATTGGCTACATTAATGAATTTAATGACCAGTATCGAGTTAATCGTACCTACCAGCAGTGATCCCGTATCACCCATAAATATCTTAGCGGGCTGAAAATTAAAGATCAGGAATGCCAGGAGGCTGCCGGCCAGCGAAAAGGCGATCACGGCATAAGGCAGCATATTGACATACAAAAAATAAACCCCGAATACGACGGTAGATAAAAGTCCCAGGCTGCCGGCCAGCCCATCCACCCCATCGATGAGGTTAAAGGAATTGATCACGACAATAACCGCGAAATAAGTCAATAAGAGGCTGAACATCTCGGGAAGCTGGTAAACCCCCAGAAAACCATGCATGCTGCGGATCTGGATACCTCCGTAGTAGATGATAATAAAGGCGGCCAGTACCTGGCCGATGAATTTCTTTACGGGGGAAATAACGAGGATATCGTCTTTCAGGCCCAGGAAAAAAATAACAAAGGCTGAAGCCATAAAATATTGAAGATCAGCGTATTGATTAAAGTGGAGCGTGAGAAGGCAGCCAAATACGAATCCGGCGAATATCCCCAATCCCCCTAGTGGAGTAATCGGTGAATGATGCACCTTACGCTCATCAGGCATATCGAATAACTTTTTCATTTCAGCCACATTAATGATGGCAGGGATGGCAAGAAATGTGATCGAAAATGAAATAGCTATCGAAAGTAGGACGTCGAACATCAGCCAAGGTTTGAAATGGTGAACAAAAATATGAATTCTTTTTCCATATTTCTAACTAATAAATGGAAACACGATCAGGTCAATTTGGGGATGTCTAATAGCTACTAATCTGTTGACAGGTATTTATTCGTATTCGGTCAATAAGGGAGATAGGACGGTAAGTTAGTAAAAAAGTTTAATGCATCAAACTATTCGTGATAATATTGTGGCGGAATTGTGGCGGAGCTTTTTTTGTAAAAAACCATTAGATTTGCCTACCGAATTCAAAAATTATCATTTTTATGGCCGATTTGAAAGCAATTGCTACACAGATTAGAAGAGATATCGTTCGAATGGTACATGGCTCCGCAAGCGGGCATCCGGGTGGATCCCTGGGATGTACGGAATTCTTTACCGCCCTCTATTTTAAAGTGCTGCAACACGATCCCCATTTTCACATGGATGGCAAGAACGAGGATCTTTTTTTCCTATCGAACGGTCATATTTCTCCCGTATTTTACTCGGCATTGGCGAGATCAGGCTATTTTGACATCAAAGAACTGGCAACTTTCCGTAAGATCAACTCCCGTCTGCAGGGCCATCCGACCACCCATGAACACCTTCCGGGTATTCGGGTCGCCAGCGGCTCGCTGGGTCAAGGTATGAGCGTTGCTATCGGTGCTGCCTTAGCTAAAAAACTCAATAACGATAAAAATATTGTATTCTCTCTCCATGGAGATGGTGAATTGGATGAAGGGCAGAACTGGGAAGCTATTATGTTTGCAGCTGCCAACAAGGTAGACCACCTCATCTCCACCGTTGACTGGAATGGTCAGCAGATCGATGGCACCACGAAATCGGTAATGGATCTGGGCGATATTCACAAGAAATTCGATGCATTCGGCTGGGTCACCCTGGAAATGAATGGCAACGATATGGACGAGGTCGTCGCCACGCTCGATAAGGCCAAGGGGATGACAGGACAAGGTAAGCCGATCGCTATCATGATGCATACGATCATGGGGAAAGGGGTTGACTTCATGGAAAATGACCACCACTGGCATGGAGTAGCGCCCAATGATGAGCAGCTGGCAAAGGCGCTCGCGCAGCTTCCCGAAACATTAGGGGATTATTAAATTTCAGGGGCCTGCGTTCCGCGTTCGGGAATTTGGGTTTTGCGGTCCTTTTTAAATAAATTCTGAGATCCCGGGTTCGCCCGGGATTTTTTTAACTCAACTCTATCGGCTGGGCGGCGGCCTTCTTCGAAGGCAGCCAGGAGGCCAGTAAAGCCACCACCAGAATGGTAGAAAGAACGAGGAGGAAATCTGTTGCCACCAGTTTTACCGGGTAATAATCGATGAGAAAAGAGCCGCCCTGCAAGGGTACCAAATGGTATTTCGACTGCAGCCAGCAGATGAATACCGCCAACAGCACGCCAAAGCCACCACCCAGCAAGGCCAGCAGGAGACCTTCGCTCAGGAATATTTTCTGGATCATCCCATCATTGGCTCCAAGGGCCTTCAATACGTGAATATCCTTTTGCTTTTCCCAGACCAGCATCGTCAAAGCGCCCACCATATTAAAGGCGGCCACTACCAGGATCAGGGTCAGCACCACATAGATCACCCATTTCTCCGTACCCATCACATTATAAAGGCTCTGGTTCTGCTCATAGCGTGTCTGTACCTGGTAGTCTTTCCCCAATAACTGCTGCAGGGCGGGCTTCAGCAAGGGCGCCTGCCGGTTATCGTCAAGAGCCAGCTCGGCTCCGCTGTATTCATCGGGCTTCAATCCCAGCATGCGTTTGACAAAACCCAGGTTCGTAATCACATAATGATCGTCGAAGTCCTGCTGGATAAGGAAGGTCCCGGAGGCGCCTATATTTTCATTACTCATAGAAGCCAGGGGGTCTGCCGTATAATCCGCCCCACCTTTCTTAAAAAGATAGACGGATAGGGGAAGCACGGCCCTGTCTGCTTCCAGTCCCAGGATACTTTCGATGCCTGTGCCCAGAACAGCCAGCGGATGGTCTGCCGTTCCCAATTCGAACTTGCCGGTCCTTAATTTTCCCGCTACTCCCGTCACCCGGGTATATTTTTCGTCGACACCTTTGAGATATGCGATGGCCCTTGACTCCCCGTTCTCCAGCAAGGCCTTATCCTCTGCGACCAGTGACAGGTCCTTCACTCCTTTCACGCCGGCCAGCTGCCTCAATTGTTCCGGGCTAAGGGTCAGCGTTTTGCCAGCGGAGGGAGTAATTCTCAGATCGGGATAGAAGCTGGTGTACAGCGATTTTACCAGGTCCTCGAAACCGTTGAACACACTTAATACCAGGATCAGGGAAGCAGCGCCTACCACAATAGCAGCCATGCTCACCCAGGCGATAATATTGATAGCGTTGGTGGATTTTTTGGCCCTGAAATAGCGCCAGGCGAAGAGAAAGTTCATGGAGCGGTAGTTATTCTTCCGGCGGCTTTTCCGCGTTGAGTTTCCGAAATAATTCTTCCATTTTGGACGCGTGTTCCAGGGTATCATCCTGGAAATATTGCAGGATGGGTATCCGTCGTAACTGGTGTTTGACACGAGTGGCCAGTTCCCGCTTGATCTCCCAGCTTCTCTCTTCTATCTTTTTCAGGGCCGCAGCGGCATCCTTCACCTGGAAAAAACTGAGGTAGACCCTCGCTTCCAGCAGATCGGGCGTTACTTTCACGGCAGTGAGGGACACCAGGCCGCCTTCTACCATTCCCAGGCTCAGGCGCTGGAAGATATCGCTAATCTCCTGTAATAAAAGAGCCGCCACTTGTTTCTGTCTTTTTCCTTCTTGCATAATTTATCCCTAAAATGGATGTAAATTTACAGCTTATTCCGATAAGATGCTGGAAGCATCTTAGTCCGTAGGACAGACATTAGCCATTTGCCGGAAATGCGCTAAATTCTTTAAACGCATTTCCGGCACATTTTTGTCAGTCACAATATGAAGAAATTCTCCCGCATTCTGCAATACCTGTCGAAATACAAGGCCAAATTAGTCGTATACCTGATCTTCACCCTGTTATCCACCTTATTCGGGATCATTTCCCTCGGCATGCTGAGCCCGTTTCTGGCGATCCTTTTCAAGAGCGGTGAGAATTCCGCACAAAAGGGGTTTACCATCAATTCCAATTCCGTCGGATCGCTGAAGAACGTCATCTCAGACATCATCAATACTTACGGTGCGATCTGGGGGCTGGTAGCCATTTGCCTGTTCATCCTGGTGAGCACCATTCTCAAAAATGTCTTTTATTACTGGTCTTCCTATATCTCCTCTCCTATCCGCAGCGCCACCATTATTTTCCTGCGCAATGACGTCTATGAAAAAATACTGGCCCTGCCCATCGGCTATTTCACGGAAAGAAGGAAGGGGGATCTTATCTCCCGGATGACCAATGATATTTATGAGATCGAATCGTCGGTGGTCAGCACCCTGGAGGGCCTGATCAAAGATCCGCTGACAATCATCGGCTATCTCGCTTATATTGTCTACCTCAATCCGGCCCTGTCGCTGTTCCTGCTGATCCTGTTGCCTGTTACCGGTTTTCTGATCGGCCGCATCAGCCGGAGCCTAAAGCGTCAATCCCAGGATGCCGCCATCAAACTGGGAGAGAGCCTGTCGGTGCTGGATGAGACCCTGAGCGGCATCCGCATCATCAAGGGTTTTGGCGCGGAATCCCTGTTGCGGAAAAAATTCGTGGGCATTAATGACGACCTATACCATACCCGTAATAAGATGAATTTCCGGCGGGACCTCGCGTCTCCGCTTACCGAGGTCCTGGGCGTCGCCATTCTTTCCGTCATCCTTTTTTATGGAGGGCGCATGATCCTGCAGACAGGCGGAAAAAGCTTCACGGCGGGTGACCTTATCACTTATATTTCCGTATTCGCCCTGATCATCAATCCTGCCAAGAACCTCTCCACCTCCTTCTTCAATATCCGGCGGGGCGCCGCCGCCATGGATAGAGTGGAAGAGCTGTTAAAAGCTCCCGTCACCATCCTGGATGACCCCCATGCCAAAAAACTGGACAGCTTCCGGGATAAGATCGAATTCCGGAATGTCAACTTTTCCTATGAGGATGCGGGCATCCTGGAAAATATCAACCTGGTCGTCGAAAAAGGGAAAACCATCGCCCTGGTCGGCAGTTCCGGCGCCGGTAAATCGACCCTGGCCGACCTGGTGCCCCGGTTTCATGACGCCAGTTCCGGAGAATTACTGATCGATGGGGTTAATATAAAGGATTACTCCCTGCGGACCGTGCGTGCGCAAATGAGTATCGTCACACAAGAGCCCATTTTATTCAATGATACGATTGCCGCCAATATTGCGCTGGGGAAACCCGATGCCACCCAGGAGGAGATCGTCGAAGCCGCTAAGATCGCCAATGCCCATGATTTCATCACCCGCAAGGAAGAAGGCTACCAGACCAATATCGGGGACCGGGGAAGCAAGCTCAGCGGGGGTGAAAGACAGCGACTTACCATCGCCAGGGCCCTGCTGAAGAACCCCCCTATCCTGATCCTCGACGAAGCTACGTCTTCCCTGGACACGGAGAGCGAGCGCCTCGTCCAGGACGCCATCAATAAAATGATGCAACACCGCACCAGCATCGTCATTGCTCACCGGCTCAGCACTATCCGCCATGCCGACGAGATCATCGTACTGCAGAAAGGCCGCATTGTAGAAAGGGGGACACATGATGAACTGATCCGCCTTCAGGGATTCTACAATCGCCTGGTAGAAATGCAGGAAGTAAAATAAACCCAGGTGTTCAGATTATTAGTCCTAGCTTACATAGGATGGTAAACCTCAAAATCAGTTAAAATGTCATCCTCCCAGTATTTGCTGCTATTTATCTCCCTACTTGCTATCGGTCTGACGATCATTCTTTTTATTCTTCGCAAAAAGAACAGTCATACCGAATTATACAGCGAGGGAGTGCGCAATGAAAACAACGGGCTCTACAAACAGGCTTTACGCAATTACGAAGACGCACTGAATGAAACCCGGAAGCTGAATATAAATAACAAATTCGGGGAAAAGATCGCCGGCCGGATCAAGATCCTGCGTACGACCATCGACTATGAGAATAACTTCCAGGAAGGTCGCGGGGTGTGAAAAGGGCAAGGTTGCGGAACGCGAGAAGAATAAACGATGGATTATGCGCCGCGCCGGAGGACAACAGGGTATATGAAAATTTTAATAATAGCGACATCGCATGAGCAATTGGGGGACACCGGTCGTAAGACTGGTCTTTGGCTGGAGGAGTTAGCGAACCCTTATTATATTTTCAAGGATGGCGGAGCTGACATCACCCTCGCCTCTCCCAAAGGAGGGCCGATTCCTTTGGATCCGAAAAGTGAATCCATCATTGCCTCTACTTCTACCATCCGGCGTTTTCAAAAAGATCTGGAAGCCATCGCCCTTATAGAGCATTCGATCTCCCTGGATACTATCCTGAAAGCAGAAGATTTCGACATGCTCTTTATCACCGGGGGTCATGGCCCGATGTGGGACTTTCCGGACAATCCTCTTCTGCAACAATTAACGGAAGACTTTTCCCGGCAACAGAAGGTTATCGGAGCGGTCTGTCATGGCGTGGCTGCCCTGCTGTCCCCCAAAGCCGAATTCGGAATCGCGTTGGTAAAAGGCCGGCAGCTCACTGCTTTCAGCAATACGGAAGAGCAGGCCTCGGGACTGACTGAAGTCGTGCCTTTCTTATTGGAGTCAAATCTCGTTGCCGCCGGCGCCCTCTATAGCAAGAGCGCCGATTATACCAGTCATACCGTAACGGATGGCAATCTCATTACCGGTCAAAATCCGGCTTCCGCCAAAGAAGTTGCCCGGAAAATGCTGGTATTATGGAAGGAGCTTTCGGGCAAGGCCATAAGCCTGGCGCAGCTGAATTGAGCTGTCGGCCCCGACAGCAAATCCTCAACTCCCGGATACTGCAAAAACTGTTTTGCCCAAAGCCGCTTCCGCCAACCGGGTGCCATCAATACGAGCTTTTATTTTTGCAAACGCAATATCCCGGGAAGTAGAAGTATCATCTGCAAAAGGAGAAAAACCGCAGTCGTCCGTTGTACCAAACTGTGCAACAGGAATAATAGCCGCAGCCGTGAGAATGGTATCCCTTATTTCTTCAGGGGTCTCTATTCTGGGATCAAGTACATTGGTAACTCCTAAAAAGACCCGTTGAGAGGGGAGTATATTATTCTTGATGGAATCCAGCACGGAACGCTTGTCTTTTTCTCCCGCATATTCCAGATAAAAATTTCCCGCCTTCAATTGAAATAGCAGGGGCAGCAGATCCGCATAGGAAATATCTGCGCTATGTGTCGAGTCATGGTCTCCTCCCGGGCATGAATGAACGCCTATTTTTTTCCGTTCCGTCTCCGTAAAACGACTCAGTACCTGGTTATTCAAATCGATGAAAGCTTGCAACAGACCTCCGCTTGGATCTAATTTCAGCGATAATCTCGCTTCCGTAAAATCAATTTGCACGTTGTAGGCGCCGCTATTCAGGCTCCTTCGAATATCGGCTTCTGCTTCATTCACCAGATCTCCGATAAACTGATCCCGGGTATATCCGTCAATACTTTCCGCTGGGTACAACAAACTTAATGCGGAAGCGGAAATCACGGCTTGCTTGACGGGCAAAGAAGTCAGTCGTTTCGCTGTCTCAAGATAACTATTCGCATAGGTTTTATAGCGAAAGGGGCCCCCTGTGATCGTGGGCAATTGACGGGTGTGACCGTCGGCAAAGGGGATCACCACCCCGGCCGGGTCAAGCTGCTTCATGCCATTGATAGGGTAAGTGGCGAAACTAGGCTTGGTCTGCTCTCCATCCGTGATCACCGGTGATCCGGTGGCTTCAAAACGGCTGATGGTGTTGGCTATGGCTGCTTCAAATAATTTAGTAAGATCGTTGTCATTTAACTGGCCGGCAGCGTGTGCCTTCATACCTTCCACCAATTCAGCCGGACGCGGAACACTTCCAATAGGTTCTGTGAGAATTGTCATAAAAAAAATTAATTCGTTAATAAAATGATTTCTTGCCGCCAGGAGTACAGGCATGCGGCCCCCTGTATTCAGGAGATGGGGAAAAAGTGGTGTTCAGGAAATCAATTGCGGAGGGTGTTCGGCCGTAAACAGGAAGATAAAGGTAAGACAGGCCAGATAACCGGATGCCCCTTTTGAAACGGGAGGAACCTGATTATTCAATTTAAAAAGATCGTTGACCGTATAATAATCTATTGAAAAACTTTTAGAAATAGCCGGGTGGCTATCCCGTTTGGCGGTCTCCGGTCTCAGGACCTTATAATCGGGAATACATATTAATTCCAACGTGTCATTAAACAACCGTCGCTTTACAAACTTATAAGGAGTGCTGCCGATTTGCATCCTTCCATCCACCCGCTCATATTGACTGGAGCTGGAAGAATAGGCCAGATGCGTTGCAGGAACTTTGATCGAGATTAATCCGGAGTCATCATACTCATCGTTATCCAACTGCTGCTCCAACCGCAGCTCAGCCCGTTCCTGCCAATAATATGCCAATAACCGGGATCCGACCCCATTAAACAGCAGCAGGACAATCAATAGTATGGAAGTAACCTTTTTCAGTAATGAAAAAGTAAGATTATTTTTTTAAATATCTATAAATAAATCCATGTGTTCATATTTTAGTTGTCCTCGCGATCCTCTTCCTCATCCGGCGCCAGGCTACTACCGGAAGTTCCCTTATTCCCGCTTTGCTGCACTTCCCGGTTCATCTCCTCCAGATCGACGGGTCTTTCCGTCTCGTCGCCTATCAGGTACCGGGCAAAATAATCCGCCATCCGCCAAAAGAAATATTCTGTCATCTCCCCGTATCCATGTCTTTGTCCCGGGAGCAAGAGCAGGTCAAATCGCTTGTTCGCTTTTATCAGGGCATTGGCTACCCGGATCGTATTACCGGGATGTACATTGTTATCGATATCTCCCGTGGACAAGAGCAGATGTCCCTTGAGGTTTTTAGCCAGCTCGGGATTTTTCTCGATGGCATACACAAAGGACGTATCGCCTTTGTCACTAACGACCTCCTTTATCCCCTGATGCTTCTCGCTCCACCACCGGTTATAGATCGCATTGTCGTGATTGCCCGAGGATGACACCGCGACCTTGAAGAAGTCAGGATATACCAGCATGGCCGCCGTACTCATAAATCCGCCGCCGCTATGTCCATGTATGCCTACCCGGTTGATATCGATAAAGGGATAGCGGTCCGCCAGCTGTTCCATCGCCGCCTTTTTATCCGCCAGGCCATAGTCTCTCAGATTGCCATACCCATAGTTATGGTACCACTTGCTGCGCGAGGGATTGCCTCCGCGATTGCCGATGGTGATCACGATCATACCCAGCTGGGCCAGGCGGTCCGTCCTATCCATGCCCCGGCCGAAGGATTTGTTGACAGCCTCTGTCTGCGGGCCCGGGTAAACATATTCCATAATCGGATACTTCTTTGTCGAGTCAAAATTGAAAGGCTTGTACAGAACGCCGTATAGATCCGTGACGCCATCATCGGCTTTTACTTTAAAAGGCTGCGGGAACTTATATCCTGTCGCCAGTAAGGAGCGCAGGTCGGCCGTCTCCAGATCCATGATCTTTTTTCCGGTCCCGTTATACAGGATGGATTGGGGGACGGTGTTCACCCTGGAAAAATTATCAACAAAAAATTGCTGGTCATCATTCATATCCATCCCGTGATCGAAGTCTCCCGGATCCAGTAAAGTCAGGCCGGTGCCGTCCAGGTTCACTTTGTATAAATGCAGGTAATAAGGGTCTTCGCCCGGCTCCCGGCCATTGGCCGAAAAATACAGGACCCTTTTCTTTTCATCGATGCCGACAATATCCTCACAATGGAAGGCTCCGCTGGTGATCTGGTTCTTCAGTTTGCCTTTTTCATCGTACAAATAAAAATGGGCCCATCCATCCCGTTCGCTCCACCCGATCAATTCCTTCCCGTCATTTACCAGGCCCAGGCGGCGTATTTCCACATAGGTGTTCAATCTTTCAGGGATCAGGGTTTGGGCCGTGCTGTCATTCACACCGGCGACACAGACATCGATCCGTTTCAGATCCCGGCTGGTACGGGTGAAATAGAAACGTGTATTGGTGCCCAACCATACCTGGGGTTTGAACTCGTCATCCTGGGTATTGGATAATGCCGGCTTCGCCCATAAGGAGAGTGCCTGGTCTTTGAACTGGGAGGAATGAATAATTTTATTCGTTTTGGAAACCATATCGAATACCAGCAATTCATCTACCGGCGCATCCTTCTCACCGGGCATGGTATATTTATAGGTCTCTAAAGTAGGGCGGGGTTCTGCCAGGGAATTGATTACCCAAAGGTCTTTTACTTTGCGGTTATCAGTATGCGCTATAGCAAAATGTTTGGAATCGGGGCTCCAGAGAACAGAGGCAGGTTTTCGTTTGTTCTTATTCTTTTCCTTATCCACATTCGTCTCTCCCCCGCCGCCCTGGATGCCGTTGCCATGATAACTGAAATATTCGACGCCATCCGTCGTCAGTGCCTGATCTACGATGGTGCTATCGTCCTCGTTCTTCAAAGCCTTTTGATAATTGGCTTTATCCATCCAGTATAAATTATAATGGCGCCCGAAGACGATGGTATTGCTATCGGGAGAAATACTGGCCCAGCCGGGTTTGTGTTTAGGTTTTTTAAAACCGGTCAGTTCATTCAGCGTGCCGTCCAGCAGGTTATATTCGAAGTAAAAGATCTTTTTTTCTTTGGGGGGCGGGGCGCCTGCCCTGGTTTTAACCGAGTCCTGCTTATCAGCATCCTGCGTGCTTTTGACTTCGAACTGTATCCAGTTCTCGTCTTTGATGAAACGCATGCTATCCAGTCCCAGGTGCAGCGCATCGAATGGATCCTTTACGATCCGGGTAATAGCCGCCGCCAGTTTTTCATTATCGAACAACGCTTTCTTTTCTCCTTTTGCCGGATCGACGATATACCATTTTTTCCCTTCCGTAGTCTCATACATATACCAGAAACGGTCGTTCTTCTTCAGCCAATGCGGGTCTACATTGGTGGTAAAGATCAGTTTTTCGAGTTTCTTAGGGGAGTATCGCGCAGCTGCCTGGTAATTGGCTTTAATGGCGGGCGTTGATTGCGTATGGGCTATAAAGGGAAGAGATAGGAGTAAGCAGAGGAAGATCCGGGGCATATGAGTTTGAGTTGAATGATGCCTCAAAATAAATTATTGGAAGCCGACTTATTCGGCTTCCCTTACTCATATCCACGCACGGCCTGAATTCGGGATGAACGGAGGCCTGAACAGGGAAAATTCCTTATTTATTCATCATCTGCTTGGCTTCGATGCTCAACGTAGCATGGGGCACAGCTCTCAGTCTCGCTTTATCGATCAATTTACCGGTTACCCGGCAAATACCATAGGTTTTGTTTTCAATACGCATAATAGCCTTCTCAAGGTGGTCGATAAAAGTGATCTGGCGGCTGGCCATCTGGCTCAACTGCTCCCGTTCCATGCTCATACTTCCGTCTTCCATGGTCATGTACCGCGCATCGTCATTATCACCACCCATTTCATCCTTACGGGTAATTAATCCCTGCAGGTAAGCTAATTCTTTTTTTGCCGCATCCAGTTTCCTGTTGATCAACTCTCGGAATTCGCCGAGTTCCGTATCGCTATATCTCATAGTGGGTCCAGTTTGTTCTTCTTGATGTGAATCTAATACTGATTTAGTGAACTCCGGTTCGTATTTGCGAACCGTTTTTGTTTTTATTTCCGGAATTACCACCTTGACCGGCTTAGCTGGAGCAACCGGCTTTTTAGGCTCGGGTTTGACAGACACAGGGGGCGGAGCAGGTATCGGTTTGGGCTCTTCTTTCTTTTCGGGAGTTTTCAATACGGGTTTTTTAGGTTCTTCTTTAGGGACGGGCTTACCGGCAGCGACAGGAACTGCTGATTTAGCAGCGCCGGATACAGGCGGATGAGCGGGTTGTGATTTCTGGGTAGACTTTGAGGAATTGGGCATATTGGATACAACAGATTTTTTAAGGGGAATGTTTATCGTTTTTTTGGCCGGGCTGGCTGGGGCAACCTTCTTCGCTACCGGTTTGGCAATACTCTTAGATACCGGAGCTTTCTTGGCAGGTTTAGCTGCACCTGACGAGTGGGCAGGCTTCGCAACCGCTTTTTTTGCTGGCACTATTTTCTTGACATTAGTAGGTTTTTTAGCAGGCTTTGCCGCTTTCTTCTTGGTTGCCATACAGTTAGGCTTTTTTAGTAACAAACACTTTTAAAAGAATATCATTCACTTCAATTTCAGTGCCATTAGCTAGTTCCTCAACCAATTCAATAGAATCTGCCAAAATTTCCGTGCAAATATACTCATTAAATTGGGTCAAGGATTCCTTTAGGGCGGGAGAATCGACTACTTTGACGAGTATCCTGTCTGTCAAGTCATAGCCGTTATCTTTACGGATCTTCTGGATACGATTAACGAACTCGCGGGCATTGCCTTCCTGGGCCAGTTCGGGAGTTACTGTTACGTCCAGGGCTACGGTGAGGGTATCTTTACCTGCCACTACCCAGCCCGGGATGTCTTCACTGGTAATCTCTACTTCATTAATTAACAATAATAATGTTTCATTGGGAATTAACAAATTATATTGACCGTCTTTTTGCAATTTCGAGATATCCTCTTGTGAAAAGTCCCCCAGGGCAGTGCTGACTGCCTTCATTTTAGGGCCCAGTCTCTTCCCCAGCGCAACAAAGTTGGGTTTGATCTTCTTCTTGATAAACCCATCGGTATCCGAGAGATATTGAACTTCCTTGACATTCACTTCCGCCTTGATCAATTCTTCCACCTGTCCCAGCTGTTGTTTCATCGAGGGATTCAATACCGGGATCAGTACTTTCTGCAAAGGCTGACGCACTTTGATATTGGCTTTTTTCCGCAGGGAGAGTACGAGGGAAGAGGCATCCTGTGCCAATTGCATCCTCTCTTCCAACGACTTATCTATTACGGCAGCATCCGCAACGGGGAAATCGGCATGATGTACGGAAGCCACCCCTACCCGGCCGGTCACTTCATCCAGGTTGGAGAAGAGCCAGTCCGCAAAAAAGGGCGACACGGGGGCCATCAGCCGGGCTACGGTCTCCAGGCACTCATAGAGGGTCTGGTAAGCACAGATCTTATCATGTTCATATTCTCCTTTCCAGAAGCGGCGCCGGCAAAGACGCACATACCAGTTACTGAGATGGGCGTCCACAAAATCCTCGATCAGCCGGCCGGCCAGGGTCGGCTCATAGTCATCGAGGCTTGCCCCTACTTTTTCCGCCAGTGTATTGAGTGAGGAAAGGATCCAGCGGTCTATTTCCGGTCTTTGGTCCAGCGGAACATAAGCCTCCCTGAAGACAAACCCATCCACATTCGCATATAAAGCATAGAACTGGTAGGTATTATAGAGTGTCCCGAAGAATTTGCGTTGTGCTTCCCGGATCCCTTCGATATCGAATTTCATGCTTTCCCAGGGAGAGGCATTGGTAATCAGGTACCAGCGGGTGGCATCCGCCCCGAATTGCCCGATGGTCTGAAAGGGGTCTACGACATTTCCCTTGCTTTTACTCATCTTATTGCCGTTCTTATCCAGCACTAATCCATTGGATACTACAGCCTTATAGGCGATGCCCGGATAGCGGGTTTCCAGGTCGGCCTCCGACAGGCCGGGAAAGGCTTTCCGAAGGGTCTCATGCACGGATTCTTTCAGCAGGGATCCCAGTGCGTGCAGGGTATAAAACCATCCACGGGTCTGGTCGACGCCTTCTGCGATAAAGTCGGCCGGATAATTCTGTGCGAATGTCTCTATATTTTCAAAAGGAAAATGCCATTGCGCATAGGGCATGGCCCCGCTGTCAAACCAGACATCGATCAGGTCCGGGACCCTTTTCATCGGTTCGCCCTTATCGCTGACCAAAATGATTTCGTCTACCACGGGTTTGTGCAGGTCGCCGGTCAGCCTGGCTATGTAGGCATCCACATCTTTGTCGCTGGCTGTGGGTTTCATGAAGCCTGCGGCGATAGACTTACGGATAGCGTCCCGGAGCCCGGCAACGGAGCCGATGCAGATCTCTTCGCAGGCTTCGTCTTTATTTTGTTCATCGATTTCTGTCCGCCATATCGGGAGGGGAGTGCCCCAATACCGGCTGCGGCTGAGATTCCAGTCCACCATATTTTCCAGCCAGTTGCCAAAACGGCCTTCCCCGGTCGACTTAGGTTTCCAGTTGATGGTCTTATTCAGTTCTACCATCCTGTCTTTCAGGGCCGTAGTCCTGATAAACCAGGCATCGAGCGGATAATAGAGGATCGGTTTATCCGTCCTCCAGCAATGGGGGTAATTATGTTCGTATTTCTCGATCTTAAAGGCGCGGTTCTCTTTCTTCAGCTTTACGCAGATATCGACGTTCACGTCTACGTAATCCGGATCGTCTTTATAGTTCTTCACATAGCGGTGGCTGAATTCACCCAGCCCGTCCACAAACTTCCCCTGCTTGTCAACCATGACCAGGATGCCTATATTGTACTTCTTTCCCACTTTATAGTCATCCGCGCCAAAGGCTGGAGCGGTATGTACGATCCCGGTACCGTCTTCCGTGGTAACAAAATCGCCCAGGATCACCCGGAAGGGGTCTCCCCCGGCTTCTTCGGGACTGTTGGCCTCATAGGGTAGGAGCTGTTCGTATCGGAGTTCTTCCAGTTCGCTGCCTTGGAATTCGCCCAGGATGGCCCAGGGCAGGAGCTTATCTCCTTCCTTGTATCCGCTGAAATCCCCATTCTCTCCTTCCGGCTTGAAATATTTGCCCAGGAGCGCTTTTGCCAGAATGAGGTTGCATGGCAGGTGCGTATACGGATTGAACGTTTTTACCAGCACATATTGGATGCGGGGACCGACTGTCAAACCCAGATTGGAGGGCAGGGTCCAGGGAGTGGTCGTCCATGCCAGGAAAAAGACATCATTGTGATTGTTGTCCTTCTTCTGCAACTCATGGATCTTCACCAGCGTATCAACGGCCTTATTACCCCCCCTTTTTTCAACGGCGGGAGCTGCCAGCCGGAACATGACAACGGCGGAAGTATCCTTTACATCTTTATAAGTGCCTGGCTGGTTGAGCTCATGGGAGCTGAGGCCGGTTCCCGCGGCGGGAGAATAAGGCTGAATGCTTACGCTCTCGTACAAAAGACCTTTTTTATATAGCTCGCTGAGAATCCACCAGAGCGTTTCGATATACTTATTTTCAAAAGTGATATATGGGTCTTTCAGATCTACCCAATAGCCCATCTTACGAGTCAGGTCATCCCATTTATCCTTGTATTTCAGGACTTCGCGACGGCAGGTCTCGTTATATTCCGCTATGGAGATCTTCTTACCGATATCTTCTTTCGTGATACCCAGCATTTTTTCTACGCCCAGCTCTACGGGCAGTCCATGTGTATCCCAGCCTCCTTTGCGCCGGACCTGGAAGCCTTTCATGGTCTTGTAGCGGCATACCAGGTCTTTGAGGGTACGGCTGATCACGTGATGAATGCCCGGTAATCCATTGGCGCTGGGGGGGCCTTCATAAAAAACAAATGGGGTAGCGCCTTCCCTTAATTCCACGCTCTTTTCAAAAGCCCGTCCTGCTTCCCACTTAGCCAGTATCTCCTGGCTGATAGCGGGCAGGTTCAATTGTTGATATTCTTTATATTTTTGGAGCATATATTATAAACTATTGTGTATTAATGCCAAACCCAGGGTCTGTCCGGCAAAAAGCCGCAAACGCAGGAGCTGAAAAGGGCTGCAAAGTTACGAAAAAAAACGCCACAAGAGACGCCACAGGCGTCTCGCCCGAAGGGCCATCATTAGAGCCAACCGGGGATAGGCTTCAGCCTACCCCCGGAAATAAGAGTAGCCCGTCCCTAAACCCGACCGCCCCAGGAACGAAACTCCGATCAAGGGCGAAGCCCTGACAGTCCGGACCGTAGCAAGCCGAAGGTCGGGACTGAACAAGCCGAAGGTCGGGACTGAAGTGGGGAATAAAGCTTCGACGAAGCCCGGGGTGAGACTGGGGAATGAGGTGCGGGGACCCCAAAGCCACCCCACCGGGGCTACCCCCGAGGCCAATATCCATCCCAATTAGTTAAAATCGAATTAAGGGTGCCGTTTTTTCCCCATTTGGGAATCGTAGTTATCCACATTGTCGAGCTTTGGCATAATTTGTGGTTATTATCTTTTCAATAAACGACAAAAAATAGGGTTTAAACACCCTGAAGCTCATATAAATAAAGTAATTCAAATCCCTTAATGTATTGTATTGACTACAAGCACATTAACTGGACAACTCTTTCTACGGTTTAGGGTTTAGGGGTTAAAAAGGGGGGTATTCCTACTCCCCTTCCTTTTTATCTTTCCCCTCCGTATACCATCTTACCTTTTACCTTATTCCGTGTCACCTTATTCATTGAGATCCGTAACCTACCCGTTTTTAATCTCTGATATTACCTTTAGAAGAACCCGATCGACAAGCAACAGGCCAAATTATCCCAATTCCTGAATGACCATCTAGAATTCAGTTCTCCGGAAAAACTACCTTTTTACCCCGGATAGAAAAAAAACCCTCCCGACCTCATCGTCGGGAGGGTTTTCTTTTTTAGTTCATTAGTTCTTTGTCCGCACTGTCTTATAGATCCGCACAGCGCTCATCAATATAATTACGAAGCCGAAAAGTCCTGTCAATCCCCAGGCCCAGCTCATATTTTGCTTGACCACCGCCAGCATCACGATCGCCACCAGGAAAATAGTAGCCACCTCATTCCAGATACGGAGCTGCTGGGAGGAATACCGGAACTCCCCCTTCATCTGCTGGCGATAGATCATCTGCAGGGAAAAATGATAGGCATACAGTCCAAGGACAAAGCATAGCTTGATCAGCAGCCAGGTGGGCATCGATCCCATGAGGATCATCATCCAGGGACCAAAAATAAGGGTCAGGATCGCCGACGGCCAGGTGATGACCCGCCATAGCAGCCGGGTCATCATGCGCAGCTGCTGCAAAAGGATCGTCCTTTCCGGCTCCGGCTTTTGGGCAGCCTCCGCATTATAAATGAAAAGACGCACTATATAAAATAGTCCGCTGAACCAGGTGACGATAAAAATGATGTGCAGTGCTTTGACGTAGTTATACATGGCAGTAAATTAATCCAATATCATTCTTGTCTGCCCGTTCTCCAGTTCCTTCACCCATCCCGTCAGGGCTTCCACCCACAACGGATCGGTATTCAGACAAGGGATCATCGTATATTCCTCTCCACCGGCTCCCAGGAACGACTCTTTTCCTCTTATAGCAATCTCTTCCAGGGTCTCCAGGCAATCACTCACAAAGGCAGGGCAAAGGATCAGCAGTTTTTTAATCCCCTCTTTCGGCATCTCTTCCAAACGTATATCGGTAAAGGGTTCCAGCCAGCCTTTGCCCAGACGGGACTGGAAGGAATTGCTGTATTTTTCCGCCGGAATATCCAGGAGACGCACTACTTCACGGGTAGTGGTAAAACACTGGTGCCGGTAACAACGGGTATGGGCAGGAGAGGCGGCGTCACAACAATTCGCCGACTGCAGGCAATGCGAACCCGTAGGGTCTGTTTTTTTTATATGCCGGGCAGGGATCCCGTGATAGCTAAAAAGAATGTGATCGTAGCCCTGTGAAAGATAAGGGCGGATCCGCTCACTCAAAGCCCGCAGGTAAGACGGCTCATTATAGAACGGCTTGATAAAATTCAGGCGGAAAGAATATTTTTTGCGACGGTAGACCTCTTTGGCATATTCCACGGCAGTCTCATAAGAGGCCATCGCATAATGCGGGTACAGGGGGACTGCTATCACCTCTTCCAGATCCGGCATTTTTTTTAGCAGGCGCTCATAAGCTTCTTCCATCGACGGGTTGCCATAACGCATGGCAATCTCCACCGGCTCCTCTATTTTTTGCTGCAGCGCCTCCTGTAATTGCCGGGTCAGCACAATTAAAGGAGATCCCTCCTTTGTCCAGATCGTCTCATAGGCCTCCGCTGATTTGGCTGCCCGGAAAGGCACGATAAGGCCGCCCACCAGTACCTTACGGAAGAGATAAGGATAATCGATAACCCTCCCGTCCATCAGGAATTCCATTAAATAATTTCGTACATCCGGTACGGAGACGGAATCCGGTGATCCAAGATTCATTAAAAGGATGGCTCTTTTGGGAGAGGATGCTTTCATATAAGAATAATTTGCAAATATAGGCAGACTCAAAGATCAATTGTATAAATGACATTCTAATGACAGAAAAATTCGTTTTATAGGAACTCCTGCAAGTACTTTTGCGTATCTATTCCATAAGCTGAATAACAATGGGTAATAAGACCTCTGATATTTCCGGATTTTTCGTCGCTGGGATCAATTATAAAAAAACAGATGCTTCTATCAGGGGTCAGTTCGCTGTCAGCAATGAGCAATATGAAAAGATCCTGGCACTGGCTCCCGCTTACAATCTGAACGAATTATTCATTTTATCTACCTGTAACCGGACTGAAATATACGGGTTTGCAGAAGATGCCTCTCAGCTGATCGGGCTTCTCTGTAGTCAGACTATCGGCAATTCCACCACTTTTACGGAACTCGCTTATATAAAGAAGGGCCTGAATGCCATCGATCATCTTTTCCAGGTATCCGCCGGTCTCGACTCGCAGATACTGGGTGATTATGAGATCGTAGGCCAGATCAAACAAGCTGTACGTATTGCCCGCGAACATAATTCCATCGGGGCTTTTACCGAAAGACTGGTCAATTGCGTACTGCAATCCTCGAAGAGTATCAAGAATCAGACGACCCTGAGCGGGGGTACCGTCTCTGTGTCTTTCGCCGCCATTCAATTTATAAAAGAAAAGATGCAAGATGTTGCCGGCAAAAAGATCCTGCTGATCGGCGTCGGCAAGATCGGTCGCAATACCTGCCGGAACATCATAGATTACCTGGATACCCGGGATATTACGCTGATCAACCGCACGGAAGACAAAGCCGCCGGTCTGGCCGGGGAAATGGGCGTTCATTATGCCGCGCCGGAGCATACCGAAGCGTATGTCGCCTCTTCCGACATCATCATCGTAGCAACCAATGCCGAACAGCCGATCCTGCTTTGCTCTCACCTGGAAAACAAGGGAGATAAGCTGATCGTCGACCTCTCTATTCCCTGCAATGTGGAGAAATCCGCCGGCAGCCTGCCAGGCATCACCCTGGTAAATGTGGACGAACTATCCAGGCTGAAAGATGAGACGCTGCAGAAGAGAGAAGCGGAAGTGCCTAAAGCGAAGACCATCATAGCGGAACATATCTCCGAATTCATGGAATGGCAGGAGATGCGCAAGCATGTACCCGTGTTGAGAGCGGCCAAAACCAAATTAAAAGAACTCCATACCTGCCCCATATTTAGCCGGCTCTCCGGTGAATCCTTTCCGTTCACCACCCATACGGATCAGCAAATCCAGCGCGTAATTAACGGAATGGCTACCAAAATGCGCCAGCATAACCAGGGCGGTTGCCACTATATAGAAGCGATCAACGAGTATATCGCCAGCCCTGCGAATACTAAGAACTACTAATTCTCATCATGCAAAAAATGATCCGGATAGGCACCAGGGAAAGTCAGTTGGCTGTCTGGCAGGCCACACAGGTAAAAGAATTATTGGCCGAACAGGGAGTCGGCTCAGAACTGATCTATATCAAAAGTGAAGGGGATATCGATCTGAAGACGCCGCTCTATGAAATGGGCGTACAGGGAGTATTCACCCGCAGCCTCGACAGCGCCCTTCTGAATCAACGGATAGACATTGCCGTTCATTCCATGAAAGATGTGCCCACCCAATTACCAGAGGGCCTGCAAGAGGCAGCCATACTGAAAAGAGGTCCCGTCAACGATCTGCTCGTATACAAAAAAGATATTGATTTCCTGACGCGGAAGGAGCATATCGCACAGATCGCCACCAGCAGCATCCGCCGCAAGGCGCAATGGCTGCATAAGTACCCTACCCATCAGCTGCTCAATCTCCGGGGCAATGTAAATACCCGGCTGAAGAAACTGGAAACAGAAAACTGGGATGCCGCAATCTTTGCACAGGCCGGACTGGAACGTATTCACCTGCGTCCTGCCAATAGCCTGGTCCTGGACTGGATGTTACCGGCTCCCGCACAGGGCGCCATCCTGATCGTATGCAGACAGGAAGACGAGGGTGTTGTCAAAGCCTGCCAGCCCCTTAACCACCCCGATACGGCTCTTTGCACCCGGATAGAAAGGGAATTCCTGCGAACGCTGCTGGGAGGCTGCTCCACCCCGATCAGCGCCCTGGCAGAGGTGGAAGACGATGAGATCTATTTCAGAGGGCAGCTGTTGTCCCTGGATGGTTCCCGGAAAGTTGAGGTAGAGAAGATCCTTCCCCTGGAAAGAGCGGACGGATTAGGAAGGGTGGCAGCGGAGGAATTGCTGGAAAGGGGTGGCAAAGAGATCGCTGACAGCATACGCAGCGCAACCAGCAAGCCCGACGTAAAATAAATCCAGCGCAAAAGACAATGACGAGGAATGGCCGATCATAAACCACACATATTATCTACCAGGCCCATAGAGGCGGCTCTCCTCGAACAGGCGGCCGGAAAGGGCGTTATAATAGATACCCTTCCCTTCATTGTGACGGAGCCCATCGTAGACATAACGCTGCAAAGCCATATCCGGCAACTTGGCCGGCAACCGCTTGTCGTCGTATTCACGAGCATGAATGCCGTGGAGGCAGTAGCGGGCCTCCTGGAAAATCAATCCGAAGTTGCAGCGCACGGTATGCTCCCCTGGCGGGTCTATGCCATCGGTTATGCCACACAGCAGCTCGTCCTGCAACATTGGGGGCCGGCTTGCATCGCCGGTACTGCAGCCTCCGCCGCAGCCCTCGCCGACACGATCATTCGTCAGCGGGCTCCGGGAGTCACTTTTTTTTGCGGCGACCAGCGCAGAGAGGAATTACCGGAAAAACTACGGGAACAGGCCATCCCGGTGAATGAAGTGGTCGTGTACAGAACGATACAGACCTCTCATAAAGTGGAGCCCGTCTATGAAGGGATTGCTTTTTTCAGCCCCAGTGCCGTGCATAGCTTCTTTGCAAAGAACAGCGTCTCGTCCGGAACTATATTATTTGCCATCGGACAGACTACGGCCGATACGATCCGGGGCTACGCCCCGGATAATCATACGATTCTTAGCGGGTCTCCCGAAAAAGAGGTGTTGATCCGGCAGGTGATCGATTATTATAACAACCTATAAAACCGGGACCTGGAACCGGCATATTATTATGAATACATTCAAGAACGATCTGTTATTAAGAACTTTAAGAGGAGAACCCACAGAACGCACTCCCGTCTGGATGATGCGCCAGGCTGGCCGTTACCTGCCCGACTATATGAAGCTAAAAGAGAAATATTCTTTTTTCGAGCGTTGTCAGACCCCTGAGCTGGCTACAGCGATCACCATCCAGCCGGTAGAACAGGTAGGGGTAGATGCCGCCATCATCTTCTCGGATATTCTTGTAGTGCCGCAGGCCATGGGCATGGAAGTGCAAATGGTGGAAGGTAAGGGCCCGTTTTTACCGGACCCGGTGAGACAGATAAAAGATCTCGATAAGCTTCATTTACCGGACGTAGAAGAAAAGTTAGGCTATGTATTCGATGCGCTTCGCCTGACTAAGAAGACCCTCGACGGGCGAGTGCCGTTGATCGGTTTCGCCGGAGCGCCCTGGACCCTGCTTTGTTATATGGTACAAGGCAAGGGTTCTAAAACATTCGATGAGGCCAAGGCTTTCTGTTATACACAACCGGAGACTGCCCACCGGCTGCTCCAGATGATCACCGACACTACGATCGCTTACCTGAAGGGACAAGCCAAAGCCGGCGCAGACGTAGTACAGATCTTTGACTCCTGGGGGGGACTGTTGGGACCGGAAGACTTTGAGAACATTTCCCTGCGTTATATCCGCCAGATCGTAGCCGCCCTGAAAGAGGAAGCGCTCACGATCGTTTTTGCCAAAGGCGCCTGGCATTCCCTGGATAGTATGGCGGCGACCGGCGCACATGGTCTTGGCATCGACTGGTGCATCCGTCCGTCCATGGCCAGGCAACTGGCCGGACCGAAGGTTGTCCTGCAGGGAAATTTTGACCCTGCTAAATTATTGTCGCCCATTCCCGTGATCCGAAAGGAAGTCACTGCTATGCTGGATGCCTTTAAAGGGTCGCCGCATATCGCTAACCTGGGGCATGGTATTTTGCCCGATGTCCCTGTGGATCACGCAAGAGCATTTGTAGATACCGTGAAAAATTATCGCCCATAGGCCTAAGCTATCATAATGGAGCAACCTTCGACTATATTTAACAAGCCCGGACAGGATCCCTTCCGGGAGAAATGGATCCAATTCATTACTGCCTTGCAGGATCAGATCTGTAAGAGGTTGGAAGAGCTGGATGGAAGAGCTCTATTTGCGGCGGACGAATGGAAAAGGGAAGGCGGCGGCGGAGGCCTGACAAAAGTAATAGCAGATGGCGCTGTCATTGAAAAAGGAGGCGTCAACACTTCCGTTGTCTGGGGAGACGTCACCGAGCCCATGCGCGCGCAATTAAAAATCGAGGGGAGTGAGTGGTTTGCGGGCGGTCTCTCCCTGGTGCTCCATCCGGTCAATCCCTATGTTCCTACCACGCATGCCAACTGGCGTTATTTTGAAGTATATGGAGCAGATGGAAAGCTGACCGACCGTTGGTTTGGGGGAGGCGCTGATCTTACGCCCTATTATCTCTTTGAAGAAGATGCCCGGCATTTTCACCAGGCTTTCCGGGATGCCATGGATCCTTTTGGAAAGGAAAAGTATCCCCGCTATAAGGCATGGTGTGATGAATATTTCGTCAACCGCCACCGTGATAATGAGATGCGGGGCATCGGCGGCGTCTTCTACGATCATCTTCGGCCGGCGGATGCAACGGAGGCCGATCGGCTATTTGCCTTCCAGCAGGCAAATGGAAATGCTTTTCTGCCCGCCTATGTTCCCATCGTGGAGAAGAGGAAAGATACTCCTTATGGAGAGCGGGAAAAAGAATGGCAGGAGATCCGGAGAGGCCGTTATGTGGAGTTCAACCTGATCCATGATCGGGGGACCCTCTTCGGGCTGAAGACACAGGGGCGTACGGAAAGCATCCTGATGAGCCTTCCGCCGCGGGCCCGCTGGGGTTATAACTACCAGCCGGCGGCCGGAACACCGGAGGCCGCGTTGTTAGATGCCTGCCTGCATCCGAAGGAATGGATAGCCCTACCCCCCGCCCCCTAAAGGGGGAGCGGGAAGCCCGCTGATATAGCGAATGGATAAAATAAAATTTTTAAAAATATGTATCTGCAACGCCGCAACCGCATCTTACGTCAGTCTCCGGCCATCCGCTCGATGGTGGCCGAGACGGTCCTGACCCCCAATGATTTTATTGTTCCCCTGTTCATTGACGAAGGAACGGGCCTGGAATATGAGATCCCTTCCATGCCCGGATATTATCGCAGGAGCATCGACGGGACCGTGAAGGAAGTGAAGGAACTATGGAGCCTGGGTATTAAAAGCGTCCTGCTCTTTATAAAGTGCAGCGATGAGCTGAAAGACAATACAGGAAAAGAAGCCTGGAATGCCGATGGCCTGATGCAAAGAAGCATCAAGGCGATCAAAGCGGCCGTCCCGGAGATCGTCGTCATGACGGATGTGGCGTTGGACCCCTATTCCTCCTATGGGCATGATGGCATTGTAGAGAATGGGGAGATCGTGAACGATCCCACGGTGGAGGCCCTGGTAAAAATGAGCCTGAGCCATGCAGCGGCGGGGGCAGACTGGGTAGCCCCCAGCGATATGATGGATGGCCGCATCGGCGCCATCCGCAAAGGGCTGGAGGAAAATAATTTTACGAAGACCGGTATCATGGCTTATAGCGCCAAATATGCTTCCTGTTTCTACGGCCCTTTCCGCGATGCGCTGGATTCGGCGCCGGGATTCGGTGACAAAAAGACCTACCAGATGGATTATGCCAATCGCCGGGAAGCGATCAAAGAAGCACTCGCAGATATTGAAGAAGGAGCCGATATCGTCATGGTCAAACCAGGCCTTCCATATCTCGATATCATCCGCGAAATAAAGAATGCCGTGGATGTGCCGGTAAGCGCTTATAATATCAGCGGGGAGTATGCGATGATCAAAGCCGCGGCGAAAATGGGCTGGATCAACGAAGAAAAAGCAATTTTAGAGACGCTGACTTCCTTCAAAAGAGCCGGGGCCGACCTGATCGCTACTTATTTTGCCAAAGACGCCGCGAAACTGTTAAATAAATAAATCATACACATGTACGAAAAAAGCCAGCAACTTTTCGAAAGAGCCCAGCAAAGCATTCCCGGCGGCGTCAACTCTCCCGTCCGCGCGTTCAAAAGTGTAGGGGGAACACCTCTTTTTATGCAGAAAGCCAAAGGGGCTTATCTCTATGACGTGGATGGCAATCGCTATATCGATTATATCGCCTCCTGGGGTCCTATGATCCTGGGACATGCCTGGGAACCGGTGGTGGCGGCGATACGGGAATATGCGGCGTACTCCACGTCTTATGGCGCTCCCACCCGGCTCGAAGTGGAAATGGCTGAGCTTATCCGTAGTATGACACCGAATGTAGACCTCATCAGAATGGTCAGCAGCGGCACCGAAGCCTGTATGAGCGCTATCCGGCTGGCCCGGGGATATACCGGTCGCAATAAGATCATTAAGTTCGAAGGACATTATCATGGTCATGCCGACCCCTTCCTGGTAAAAGCTGGCAGCGGCGTGGCGACTTTCAATATTCAGACGGTGCCCGGCGTGACGCCCGGCGTAGCGCAGGACACGCTCACCGCCGCCTATAATGACCTGGACGCCGTGAAAAAGCTGACAGTTGCCCATAAGGGAGAGATCGCAGCCATCATCGTAGAGCCCGTTGCCGGGAATATGGGCTGTATCCTGCCTCAGCCGGGGTTCCTGGAAGGGCTCAGGGCGCTTTGCGATGTGGAAGGGATCGTATTCATACTGGATGAGGTGATGACCGGGTTCCGCCTGGCGCCCGGAGGCGCCCAGGAAAGACTGGGTATCCGCGCCGACCTGCTCACTTATGGTAAAGTGATCGGAGGAGGAATGCCTGTAGGAGCTTTTGGCGGCCGCAAAGAGATCATGCAGCATATCGCTCCGCTTGGCAATGTCTACCAGGCAGGTACCCTCAGCGGCAATCCCATTGCTATGATCGCCGGTTATACCCTCTTAA
Source organism: Puia sp. (assembly GCA_035555335.1). GTDB lineage: Bacteria > Bacteroidota > Bacteroidia > Chitinophagales > Chitinophagaceae > Puia. The sequence goes on along the minus strand of DATMGS010000028.1, from coordinate 372,185 downwards.
AAGAGCTAAAGAGCAATCCGGCTATCTACCGGGAGCTGGATGAGAAAGCCCTTTACCTGCGCAACGGTCTGGACAAAGTCCTGCGGGCCTGGGGGCAGCCTTACCAGATCAACCAACTGGGCTCTATGATCAGTATTCATTTCAGCGACCGCCCCGTGACAGATTTTGCCTCCGCCTCCGCCGCGAATAACGCCCGGTTCTCCACCTTCTTCCATGCTATGCTGAGAAGAGGCGTTTACCTGCCGCCTTCCGCCTTTGAAAGCTGGTTCCTGAACAATGCCCTGCAGCAGGAAGACCTGGATGCGACGGTAAAGGCGGTGAAGGAAAGTCTGGAGGAAATATAGCTTGTGCGATCAGGGCGAAATGGCTGTAACGATTAACATGGCTGTGACAGCCGGCAGGATCAACGCGGACCTCAGTGCAATAACAACTCACAAGGCTTCAATCCCGTATGCTTTTTAAAAGCAGTGGAGAAATGCGAGATGGAGGAATAGCCCAGCATGACAGAAACCTCCGTCACACTCAATCCTTTCTCATAGAGCAGGTAGCGGGCATGTTCCATGCGCTGGCTTTGGTAGAAATCGAAAATAGTCGTCCCGAACATCTCTTTAAACCCTTTTTTCAAATAACATTCGTTGATCGCTACTTTCCGGCTGAGTTCTTTAATAGTGAGAGGTTCGCCGATATGTTGCAACAGCACTTCCCTGGCTTTGATGATCTTTTCCCGGTCGGACTCATTCGCCAGGAACTTACACTGGAATCCTTCTACCTCTTTTTCTCCCAGCATGCATTCCAGGCTGTAGAGCAGGAGCATCTGGCTCTGGGCATTGATAAAGATATTTTCCAGGCTGTCCGTATAGCTATGATTGAGCAGGGTCTCCAATACCATCCGGGTCCTTCCGCAAAGGGACAGGATCTTGGAAAAGGAAGAGATGTGTTTAAAGTTCAGGATATCGTCGCTAAGCGTATTATCCAGTTTACGGGGCTTGCCGAATTGTGAAAGATGTACGGCGAGGAACCGGAAACTAAGAACATCTACCGTATCGATGCGTTCGGAACAGCCGGGAGAGGCATTGAGCTTGCAGGCATTGCATTCGATCTCTTTTTTCCGGCAGTATACGTTTCCGGCAATACAAAACCGCAGCTCCAGGTAGTTCTGCCCCGGATCGTCCTTTTTGTAATGATAGATCATCATCCCCATATCATCCAGGCTCCATTGCGGGTGCCGGTCATATCTTTTGATGGTATATTGCACAGAACCGGGTATATGACGCTCTCTTTCATCCAATAAGGCCAGTTCATCCTGCATGACAGGTTGCTTATAAGCCATCATCAATATATCCGGGGCCTGGTACATAATTCCGCAAATTTAGGTGAGAAACGTGAATTATCCGGAATTCAACTTGAATATTGGGCCTTCTGCCTCCTGCAAAGGCCCAATACCCGAAATTTTGACAAAATGATGACGCTGACGCCCCAAAATCGCTGTCAAAACCTCCCGATCCGCACGGACGAAAAAGGAGGGTCCGGCAAAGGGAAAAACTATCCCCAAAATTCACACAGGCACCCTGGTAAATGGGGATATTAAAACCGGTGGAACCCCTTATTTTTCGTACATTTGCCCACCTTATTAATTTATTGTTAACTAGAAGATTCCATTATAAATATGAGTGAAATAACACCGGAAATCCTGACTCCCGCCAGCAACGGATATGACGCAGACAGTATCCAGGTTCTGGAAGGTTTGGAAGCCGTTCGTAAACGCCCTGCGATGTACATCGGGGATATCGGTGTGAAAGGCCTTCATCACCTGGTATACGAGGTAGTGGATAACTCCATTGACGAGGCCCTTGCCGGCTATTGTAAGAACATCAACGTCACCATTTTCGAAGACAATTCCGTACGGGTGGAGGATGATGGCCGAGGTATCCCTACCGGCATGAACACCAAGGAAAAAAAGAGCGCCCTGGAAGTGGTTATGACCGTCCTGCATGCGGGGGGTAAATTCGATAAGAACACCTACAAGGTTTCCGGCGGTCTCCATGGGGTGGGGGTAAGTTGCGTAAACGCCCTGAGCAGCGACCTGAAAGTGATCGTTCAGCGGGAAGGAAAGGTATTCGAACAGGAATATAAGATCGGTGTCCCTCAATACCCGGTCCGGGAAATAGGTGTCAGTGATAAAACAGGCACCAGCGTTCAATTCTGGCCCGATAACAGCATCTTCATCACAACGATCTATAACAAGGATATCCTGGAAGGCCGTCTGCGGGAACTGTCTTTCCTTAACCGGGGAGTCCGTATCATCCTGAACGATCTGCGTGAAGTAGAAGAAGATGGAAGCACTTACGTCAAGACCTTCTATAGCGAAGGGGGGATTGTCGAATTCGTGGAGATGCTGGATAAGAATGCCGGCCGGAGCCCCCTGATCCCCACGGTGATCTTCGTGGAAGGCCGGGATGAAACTACGAATGTGGTCGTTGAAGTAGCCCTCACCTACAATGACAGCTATAGCGAACACATTTACTCCTACGTCAATAACATCAATACGATCGAAGGCGGAACCCATGTGGCAGGCTTCCGTCGCGCCCTTACCCGGGTATTCAAATCCTATGGGGACAAACAGGGCCTTTTCGAAAGAGCCAAGGTGGAGATCGAAGGAGATGACTTCCGGGAAGGCCTGAGCACGATCATTTCCGTAAAGGTGCCGGAACCTCAGTTCGAGGGACAGACCAAGACCAAGCTGGGGAACAATGAAGTGAGTGGCGTGGTTGACTCCACCGTTTCAAAAGCATTGAATGACTACCTGGAAGAAAATCCCCGGGAGGCCAAGAACATCATTCAGAAAGTGATCCTTGCCGCCCAGGCAAGGTCCGCTGCCAAAAAGGCCAGGGAACTGGTTCAAAGAAAAAGCGTGCTCAGCGGAGGTGGATTGCCCGGTAAACTGGCGGATTGCTCCGAAAGGGACCCTGAAAAATGCGAATTGTACCTGGTCGAAGGAGATTCGGCAGGTGGTACGGCCAAACAGGGCCGCGACCGCAGCTTTCAGGCCATCCTGCCTTTAAGGGGTAAGATCCTCAACGTGGAGAAAGCGATGGAGCACAAAATCTACGAAAACGAGGAAATCCGGAATATGTATACGGCGCTGGGCGTAACGGTAGGAACAGCCGATGACCCCAAGGCCCTCAATATTGTCAAAGTACGCTACCACAAGCTCATCATCATGACCGATGCCGATGTGGATGGCAGTCATATCGCCACCCTGATCCTCACCTTTATATATCGTTATATGAAGGAACTGGTAGAGCAGGGTTATATTTACATCGCCCAGCCGCCACTGTACCTCGTTAAAAAAGGGAAAGAGCAATCCTACGCCTGGAATGAAGAGCAGCGGAAATTCTGGGTGGAGAAGCTGGGTGGAGGAAAAGAAGACAGCGTCACTGTTCAGCGATACAAAGGATTGGGGGAAATGAATGCCAATCAGCTATGGGATACCACGATGAATCCCGATACCCGCACTTTGAAACAGGTAACCATCGAAAGTGCTGCGGAAGCCGACCGGATCTTCAGCATGCTGATGGGAGATGAAGTAGCGCCAAGACGTGATTTCATTGAATCCCATGCGAAATATGCGAAGTTGGACGTATAGGAATGTGCCGGAGATGCGCTTTTAGAAATTTAGCGCATCTCCGGCAAAGGGCTAATGTCGGTCCTTCGGACAAGACGCTTCCAGCGTCTTATGTGCCGGAGGGCCAAAAACTTTTTCCGGCAAAATCAGGCAAAATCAGTAATATTACAATATTTCGTACTAACCAGAATTGCAATTAGCAAGCATTAAATCAATTAATTATGTCAGAGGTAACACTTACGGCCTACAATGTAAAGACGAAAGAAAAAAACGTACCTATAAAGGATGCGGTTATCACAAAGACTGCTAAAGGCGCCTATATGGCCCAGGGAAATGACGGTAAAGGCAACAAGCTGACTACCTTGCTGGGAGAAGAAAAAGCGCTGGCAGCCATCAAGGCCGGTATCGCAAAACAAGGCTGGTAAAATATGCCGGAGATGCGCTTTTAAAAATTCAGCGCATCTCCGACAAAGTTCTAATGTCCCGGCTCTAATGTCCCGAAAGGGCGTTCCTGATCAGATAAAGTCCAGGTAAGCAGACTGCCTGCCTAAAATGCTTTTATCGTCAGCTCCGAGCCATTTATGTAAGAGAGTGGCATAGACGTCTTTAAAATCGACCTGGTATTTTAAATCCCCCTCTGCCAGGTTATCCAGGTCAGGTAAGCTATTGATCAGTCCTTTCTGCTGTAACCCTCCACCGATCATAAACATCGTATTGGCTGTACCATGGTCTGTACCGCCGCTGGCATTTTGTGCCACTCGCCGTCCGAATTCGGAGAAGGTCACCAGGAGACTGTCCTCAAACCGGTGATTGGCCTTCATATCAGCCGCAAAAGCCGAGACCGCATCATTCAATTCCGTAAATAGACGTTGCTGCTGTGCAGCCTGGTTTACATGCGTATCAAAACTCCCCAGGGAAAGATAATATACCCGGGTATTGATATCGGATAGGATCAGCGAAGCAATGGTATGCAGGTTCCTGCCCAATTCCGTAGCCGGATAGGCTGCTGAAGAAGGGCGTAATTTACTTTGTTCAAAAATATAGTCGGCGCCGGACAAAGTCTCCGCCATCGTCTTGTACAGGTAATCCACCGGCTGCTCTGCCGTATGTACGCCTGCAGCTGATCTCCCTGTCGCCGCGCCCTGATGCGCCGCAACGATGTCCCTGAAATAATTTTCATGACTGGCTGTATACAACCGGCGGGGATCTTTGAGCGCCATCCCCTTGATCTGCTCTCCTTTTAAAGCCAGGCTCACCACATCATCGATCTCCAGCACCTGCGTGGGTTTTTCACAACCGCTGCATTGAGCATCCAGATAACGCCCCAGCCAGCCTGTCGACAGAAACTGGCGGCTATCGCTGGCCGTCTGCCAGATATCCATGCTCCGGAAATGCGAACGGTCGGGATTAGGATATCCCACACTGCTGAGAATACCCAGGCTGCCGTCATCATATAACCCTTTCAGTCCGGCAAGCGCAGGATGCAGCCCCACTTCCTCCGTTATCAGGGCGGTCTTTGCTTTTTCGATGCCCAGGTGGGGGCGGGAACGGTAATAAATGTCATTCCGTACCGGGATCACCGTATTGAGGCCGTCATTCCCACCGCTGAGCTGGAGTATGATCAACACCTTATTGCCCGGCGGCACGACCATAGGCCGCTCAAAAGCCTTTAAAAACCGGGGCAGAAACAAAGAAGCCGTAGCCAATGATCCTGCCTGAAGAAATTTTTTCCGATTCATGGATTGATTTTTGGAGCCGGCGGATCGATGGACCAGCGGGCGATGAGCCCGCCCCAGCCGAACACCCGGCAGATCGTGAATAAAATGGGGGCGGCCCTAACACAATTGATACTCCGGCGTACTCATCAGCCGGATTGTCGCCGCCTTGATAAACTCCTCGCGGTTATCCCCATTAGCATATTTTTTCACCAGGGCCTCTCCGGTATCGGAAGGCGTTTGCAATACGACGCTGCCGATCGTTGCAAAGAGCTGCTCTGCCGGCACCTGCTCAAAGCGCTTCAGGTAAGGCGCCCAATCGATCTGAGCCCGGATCACCTGGCCACGGGGGCGATCGGGTCGGACGGACTCTTCAGAGCGGACGGATTCCGCGAGACGGCGAGATCCTTCGGGCGGCTCATGCATGCCCATCATCTGGTCATCGTCGTCCTTCGGCTTCAAATGGAATTCACCGGATGCATAAATGAGCTCCGGGATCCGCAGTCTGAACATCAGCGTAGAGCTGTCGATCCAATTAGTGCCGCCAGGCCATCCCGCTACATTGGGAGGATAGAATAACAACTGTCCCAGCAGACGCTGCAACGATATTTGCACATCTTCGTTTTCGATCTTCATAGGCAGCAGCCGGCGGATTCCCGCTAAAAGGTCTACCGGTGATTTGATCCGGCTCCCGACATTACGAGCATCATACCACCAGTCGCTATGAAAAATGTCCTGCAACAAAGAAGGGATATCGTAGTTACTTTGGTACCATCGCTCAGCCAGGCCCTGCACTCTTGTCTCATCCACCTCTTCATTCACCAGGTAGCGATAGAGCTTACGGGTAATATAAATAGCGGTCTGCCTTTGTTCCAGCAACAGGTTCAGCACATCGTCGCCGTCAAACCGGCCCGTCTTACCCAACACCGTCTTTTGTCTATCGTCATGCTGGCCCCTCCGAAAAATGAATTCTCCGTTCAGGCCGGCGCCCCAGCCTGTAAAAGCACGGGCGGACTCCTTGACATCCTCTTCCGTATAATGACCCCGGCCCATCGTGAAAAGCTCCATCACCTCCCGGGCGAAATTTTCATTCGGATGATCTTTTTTATTTTGGTTATTGTTCAGAAAATTAAGCATGGCTGCACTCTTGGAGACCTCCTTCAGGAGATCCCCGAAATTTCCCAGGGCACCCTTGCGGATCGTATCCAGCAATAGCTGCTGATAAAAAATATTCAGGTTGCGGGAAGCAAAATGCCCGTGCCAGAATAAAGCCATCTTCTCTCTCAACTGTGCATCGCTATTGACCATTTCATTCAACCAGGCCAGGTTCAGGCTCTTGATATCCTGCTGCGATTGCTTGCGGAATTGCGTCTTCTCCTCCGGCGACAATTCTTTACGCTGCATAGAGGATGTATCGCCCGCACCCATGACCAGGCCTTTCAGGGTATTGTCCGCTACATCCAGGTAAGCCACAGGTCGCTCAGCAGCCTTCCACAACGCCTCTGTAAAGGATTCTTGTGTCCGGGAGGTCAATGCAGTCAGATCTTCAGCCATAGGTCCGAACCCTGCCCGCCAGAATAAATGTTGATTCTTCCGTTGATTAGAAAGGTCCATGCTTGCCATTTGCCGGTTGGACCCCGAAGCCGGTTGAAAGTTTAACGGCGTCGCCGAATTAAGAACCCAGCAATACCTTGATGCCCACGGCAAAACCAAAGTTATTGCTAAGGCTGGTCGATATGGCAAAGTTATTTGACCTGGCTGTCGAAAGCACGTCATTATTAGCGCCTGTGGTACTGGCGTTCTTTGAATGAACATAATTGACGTCCACCAGGTTGGCAAATCCCGTTTCCAATTGCACCCGTTTGGTGATGGCATAGGCAATGCCGGGATAGAAGCTCAGGTCGAAAGAATAGCCTTTGATGTCGTTATAGGGGTATGGAGCTCCATCCATCTGGTTTTTCTGCGTGTTGTAACTTCCGCTCAGCCGGGTCTGCATAAAGATAGCAAAGCCGCTGCCCAGGGGCTTGTACTTGCGGAGGAAAACACCCGCTCCGTAACTGTATATTTTATTTGTATAGCTGCCTGTGCCGGAACCCTGGGTACTTTTCGAACCCGTAAAGTTCAGATCGAAGCCGGCCAGCAGATTATCTTTTATTGCTTTGCCGATAGAAGGGGTAATGTTGAAATAAGTCTGTTTATACGCAGGATTGAGATTATTATTGTCGGTCGTTGTCTTTTGCGTATTGAAACTCAGCGTGCCTCCCAACAGGATATCCCCTTTTTTGATCTGGGCCTGGCTGGCATAAGCAATGACAAAAAACCAACTCTCCTAATGGCATTGAGCTCTTTCACAAACATTTATGTTAAGGCTCCGCCAATAAAGAAAACTCCCGGTCACCCGGGAGCGAAATTTTAATGCCGCTTTAATTTTTTAATGTGTGTTTAATCTTTGAAATCTGCGCCGCTCCTTAAATCCGCGATGCGTCTTAAATCTGCGCCGCTCCTTAAATCTGCGATGCTCCGAAATAAGCATGCAAGGCTGCAGGCAATTCAATGGAATTTTCCCGCTGATGATTTTCCAGCAGGCAGGCGACGATCCGGGGCAGCGCGAGAGAGCTGCCGTTCAGGGAATGCAGCAGCTGCGTTTTTCCTGTGGTATCTTTAAACCGGATCTTCATACGATTCGTCTGGAAAGCCTCGAAATTGCTGACGGAGCTTACTTCCAGCCATTTCTCCTGCGCTGCGCTGTATACTTCGAAATCATAAGTCATAGCAGAGGTAAAGCCCATATCTCCACCGCATAACCGAAGAATACGATAGGGAAGATCCAGGGATATCAATAGTCTTTCCACATGCTGCACCATTTCTTCCAGTATATCGTAACTCTTTTCCGGATATACGAGCTGTACCAGCTCGACTTTATCGAACTGGTGCAGGCGGTTGAGCCCGCGTACGTCTTTTCCATAGCTGCCCGCTTCCCTGCGGAAGCAGGGAGTATAAGCGGTCATCCGGATAGGGAGCTGGGTCTCCTTTACGATTTCATCCCGGTAGATATTCGTCACCGGCACTTCCGCCGTCGGGATCAGGTATAAATTATCTTCCCCTACATAATACATTTGTCCTTCTTTATCCGGCAATTGGCCCGTGCCTCTGGCGGAAGCTTCATTGACCATAACAGGGGGCTGGATCTCCGTATAACCCGCAGCCGTATTAAAGTCGAGAAAGTACTGGATCAGGGCTCTTTGCAGTCTGGCTCCTTTTCCGATATACACCGGAAAGCCGCTGCCGGTGATCTTATTGCCTAATTCGAAATCGATCAGGTTGTATTTTTTGGCCAGATCCCAATGAGGCTGGGCTCCTGCCGGTAAGGCAGGTTTCCTGCCCCCTTCCCGGATCGTAACATTATCCTCGGGTGTCTTACCGGGAGGCACGGCCGCCGCCGGAAGGTTGGGCAGCCTGATCAGGGTGGTATTCAACTGCTCTTCCACTGCAGCCAGCTGTTCAGCGATAGGCGTCAGGGATGCTTTTAGAACAGCCACCTCCAGTTTCTTCTCCTCCGCCTGTTCTTTCTGGCCCTTGCCCATCAGCTGACCGATCTCTTTGGAATGGGCATTTATCTTGGATTGGATGGTATCGGATTCCAGTTGTAGCTTCTTACGCTGATCGTCCAGGCCGACGATCGTATCTACCAGGTCTGTCTCCTTAAAATTCCGGACGGTCAATCTCTCCTTTACGAACTCCACATTTTGACGGATAAATGCCACTTGTAACATCTTGCTGATTTTTGGCAAAGGTAACAATGTAAAAGTGTAATTTCACCACAAAACTGCTATATGATAGACCCTACTATGATCACCACCAGCACTGTATTGGAAGGATACCGCATCACCCGGAGCCTGGGCGTTGTACGGGGAATTACCGTACGCTCCCGCAGCCTGCTGGGAAATTTAGCCGGAGGGCTGCAGACCTTGCTGGGAGGCCAGATCTCCATTTATGTGGAACTCTGCGAGAAGACCCGGGAAGAAGCTTTTCAGTATATGATGCAGCACGCTGCCGAGCGGGGCGCCAATGCCATTATCAACATGAGGTACGATGCCAACGAGGTCATGAACGGCGTAACGGAAGTGCTGGCTTATGGGACGGCGGTAGTAGTAGAGAAAATTTAGGCGGCCAGAGGTACAGGGAGTTGCCGGGCCCTCTTATTTCTGGTAAAGGCTGGTCTTATTCAGATCGATACAATAATCAGTGACCCATTCCCCTGCAACATCCACATAGATGATATTGGGCTTGTTCCTGCTATTCACCAGACCCTTGCCGATCCATTCATTCAGCTTTACAGGCAAATATTTGTTCCCATCCAGAGACAGGTTTACAATACTCTGGTGTTTGCGGATAACATTCGTCAATAACATGGCTCCGTTAACCAACGCGTTGGTCTTTTCATCCTGGAAATCGTTGCAGATCATGGCAGCCTCATCGCTGCTCTGTGTCAGCTGCCAATCCAGTCGCACGAGATCATTTTTATTCGTTCCTTCAGCAAGGGTATGAAAGAAAGATTCCTGCCGGGCTAAAAATTTACCGATCTGATCGGTCGCCGCATATTCCCTTCTGAAATTGACAAAAGCCCCGCTCTTATCCCCGATGGTACAGGAATCGATCAGCCCGTCCGGCCGGGAATAATGCTCAAAAGTAATGATCACTTTGCCCGCCAGCTCTTTCAAAGGGACGGCATCGATCTCCCGGCTATCCCTTTTGTAGACAAGGTCCTTCCCCAGGCCATTGAGGATCTGATCGGCCAGCTTGTTCACGGGCGTCTCTCTTTCGCAAAAATGACTAAAAGTCAGCAGCACCACTTCCCCCTTATTCTTCCGGAGGAAATTCCGGATCGCATCCAGCAGGGTCTGCAATTTCTCCCCATATCCTCCTCCGATGGCATCGGCCATACAATCCGAGGAGCAATGTTTGGTATAGAGTGTGTCCCGGTAGCGGCCCACCCGCAGATCGAACATGCGAATACCCGCGTTCAGCTGGCCCGCGACGGGAAGGGTCTGGGTCAATGTATTACAATCATTGATCGTGCCGCTCTGCGAGCCGCCGGCGCCACTCAACACCGACATGCCCGCATCGTGCGAGCCGGGCACCACGATGTCCCGGAGCGTATACCCGCCTTTTGAAGGCAATAGCAGATCCTTCATCCAGGAGGCAGGATTATAATTCGAGAAATAACTCAGGTATAATTTTTTATTTTCCCCGGTATAAGCCAGGGCAAAATTATTTTCATCCACGATGCAAATGGAGACGGGATCGTTGGTCGTAAAATAGCCTGGCAAGGCCGTTTGCTTTTCCGGAATAACCGAACTTCCCCCGGTCGTATAATAGATTCTTTTATCCTTGTCCGGGCCTTTCCAGATGTAAAATAGCCTTGACTGGTTCCATACCTGGTAAACGGCGGGAGCCGCCCCTGATTTTGCCGGTCCCAGCGGTAGAGAGGCCTTCCAGGTATTCGTCCGGATATTATAATCCGTGCAGTACACGCCCTGCTCCTTATATCCCCGCCAGCAGAACCTCGCTACCGTATCATTCAGGTTTACGACAAATGGATAATCGGCGGAACTCCCGGCCTTGACGAGGAGAAGAGGGCAGGCCGGGAAAAGGCCATCTTCTCCGGGTTCAAGGAGCGCATATACGAGGTGTTGTTTATCGGCCGCATGAGAAGCCAGCAACACTTTTCCTCCGATGGCCGCCGAAGTGATGCCGAGGGCCAGTTTCGACTGGTTCGCAAAAGAAAGGGTATGGATCTCCGTAAGATCGAATGCCGTATCCGACCGGTTGAGTATATATTTCAGCGTTCCATCCCCCCCGATCCAGAATAGGTACAGCCGGTCGTTCAATACCCGCAATACCGGGGCAAAAGCCGTATGTTCCTGTTCAATGATGCCTTCCGGATGCGAATAAGAAGTATCATAGTGCCTGCCCAGGTAGCAAACATGTACCCTCCCTGGCTTACCGGGCTCTTTCCAGGTGACAAAGTACCCTCCTTTAAAATTAGTGATATCGATCGCTTTGTCCGTACCGGCATCCGGAAGCAGGATCCGGGGGGCAGTAAAGCTCAGGCTCTGGGCCGCTGCATCTTTCGGGAATGGGTAACCGCCCGAAAGGAGCAGCAACGGGAGCGCCAGCTGGTAGAGCACTCTTTTCATATCGAAAAAATTATATCCTTAATTTATTGAAAAATGATAAAGGAAAAAAATTGGATTATTCCTGTTTCTTATATATTTTAAAAGTAATTTGAATTTCCAAAACCATTCCCATGAAGCAGCGATTTATCTCCTTATTCCTGCTGGCCTTTTCCCATGGCCTGTCCCTGATCGCCCAAGACGCCAACTACTGGTCATCTGATTATGGCCCGGGCGGTTTTCTGACACCGGGCGCCGTCATCGCCTATAACAGGGACAGCGGGGTGCTGTTCTTCAACCCTGCCTTGCTGGCTTACACCAATAAGAGCAGCGCCAGCATCACCGGTAACATTTACCAGTATGAATCTATCCGGATCAAAGACGCGGTCGGCGCCGGCCTGCCCCTTTCATCGACCGGCGGAAGCATTATCCCGCAAATGGGGGCCGGCAGTATCGCCATCCATGGCAGCAAGCCTTTTGTCATCGGGTATGCCCTTATCCGCAACCCCGTATCCTCCTTCCAGGCGACGCAACGAAAAGATGCGAAGCAGAATGTCCTGAACGACTCGTATAGTCCCGGACCGGAATATTATGTAGGGCAGTATTCCTTAGCCAATTCCATTACCGAAACCTCCGGGATCCTGAGCGCCGGGCTCAAGCTTACGTCCGCCTTATCTGTCGGGCTTTCTGTGGAAGGGCAGATACGTAAACAGACCTATTCGGAGGACTTTAGTTCAAGGGCCTTATACAATACGGGAACGGACACCCTCTTTCCTCCCGTAGCCAGCGCCACCTATAATTACCTGGCGACCTATACGCATATCGGCGTGAGATTCAAGGGAGGGCTCTCTTATAATGCTGCCGGTCATCATGCAGGTCTGCTGATCTCTTCACCCCTCCTGCATATACTGGGAAGGAGCACCCTCTATGCTGATAACGAGGTAAATGACCTGAGAATAGCGGATAATTTAAACCTCAACCTGCTGGCCAATACCCGGCAGACCGGCCTGGGCGCCCGATGGAAATCCCCGGTAAGTCTGGCGCTGGGATATGCCTATGATTACAGCAGCAGCGGGCAGATCTATTTTGTAGCCGAATATTTCGCCAGGGTAAGCAACTATAATATCATTACCCCCAGAAGTGATTATTTTCTGCGGCCGGACACCGGTGATAATAACAGCAACACCACCGCCCTGCTTAAACTCAGGGATGCCCATAAGGCGCTGGTCAATTTTGCGATAGGGCTTAGTTTTCCCGTTACTCCTGCCGTCCTGGGTTATTGTTCGTTCCGGACGGATTTTAGCTATGCCGATAGAACATTGTCTAATAACGAGGATGGATTTGCCGCCAATACTTCTTATTGGAACAACTGGCATCTGCAGCTGGGAGCCAATTTCAAGAAAAGGAAATTCAATTTGCGGCCCGGCCTGCTCTTGTCTTATGGGACCACCAGTAAATACATGCAGCCGGTAAATTTCGACAATCCCAGCGAAGTGAACACATTACTGGGAGATCCCCACCCTGTGAGGGCGTCCCGGTTCTCCGCAGGGCTGATGCTTTCCTATATCCATAATTTGTAGAGAAGCCTATCTTTGCCCCATGCAACAAGCACAAGATGATCTGCAAACCCGGTGGTGGAACCTGGAAGCCAGTTTGGTCGAGCGATTTGGGAAGAAGCCCGATATGGAAACCATTTTATTTCTCATCGGGGTTCAGGAGTTCGGTGATATCCGGAAGAAATTCTCCAAAGAACAGAAGCAGGACCTCATGCATATTGCCGTCTGTTCCCTGTTCCGTCAAAGCGGGTATTATGAGCTGGAGGCAGTGGATGAAGATGGCTGGCCCCATTTCCGTCAGCTCAAAGCCCTGCCGGAAATGGACCTCCGTGAGCAGGAGAACTTCATGAAAGACCATATCTTATTGTATTTTGAACAGGCGGATCTTCAACCGGAGTGAATATGCTAAAATGGCTGTTGGCCGCTGGTATGCTGGCCCTTACTTTTTCCTGTAACCCCCGGCTGACTAATGGCCTTCGGAAAAACGATCTTCATAAGGATATGGAGATAACGACTACCAGGGGGATCCTGCTGCTCCGTCTTTCGGATTCCACCCCTCTGCACCGCGATAATTTCCTGCTCCTCGTGAAGAAAGGGTATTATGATGAAGAAAGGGTATTATGATAGTGTCTTATTCCATCGTGTCATTCAACGTTTTATGATCCAGGGAGGCGATCCGGATAGCCGGCAGGGCCATCCGGGCAAGCCCCTGAGCCAGGGAGGCTCCGGCGGACCTGGCTATACGATTCCGGCCGAATTCCGTTCTTCCCTTTTCCATAAGAGAGGGGTGCTGGCAGCCGCCAGGACCGGGGATGACGTCAATCCCCTGAAAGCCAGTAGCGGGAGCCAGTTTTAACGGTTGGCGCCGAAGTCTCACTGAAATTTAGCCTCCTGGCGCCAACCCATTAATGATGGGCCTTCGGCCGGCGGACCTGTGGTCCGCCTTTGTACAAGGCCGGGTATTTACAGACCGGTCACTGGACTCCGTGGAGACTTACCGTCTAAAGGGGCGAAAAATACCACCAGAACAAAGAGCGGTTTATAAGACGATCGGGGGCGCGCCCCATCTCGATCAGAACTATACGGTGTTTGGGGAAGTGATAAAAGGCATGGATGTGGTGGATTCCATTGCGGCCTCTCCTACCAGCGGGCCGCCTTCTGACCGGCCATTGAAAGATATCCGCATTCTGAAGGCGAAACTGGTAAGACGGCGGAAGTAAATAATTAACGGGGGGGCCGTCTTAATTCGCTCTCTTTTTTGTAATCTTTGCAGCATAAAAAAACAGATACCATGAACTTCCCTGAAAATTTACGTTACACGAAAGATCATGAATGGATAAGATTGGAGGCTGGTAATGAAGCAGTTATCGGCATCACGGAGTTTGCCCAACAGGAATTGGGAGACATTGTATATGTAGAGATCGAGACAGTGGGGAAGCCGCTGGCAGCAGAGACAGTATTTGGGACGGTGGAAGCTGTAAAGACCGTTTCCGACCTGTTCTTACCCCTGGCCGGCACCATCACGGAAGTCAACCCCGCACTCGCCGCCTCTCCGGAACTGGTGAATACAGACCCTTATGGTGCGGGCTGGATGGTCAAAATCACCCTGGATAACCCTGCCGACCTGGACAAATTAATGGATGCTGCCGCATACGGTAACATTGTGCACTGATTTTTTTTTCTTTACTTTAGTGTAACCATTTAAGAAGCCATTGGGAATACCTATTACCTATACAGAGCGGGAATTAGTGCTGGCCTTGAAAGAAAGGGATAATCAAGCCTTTAATTTCCTATATGACAACTACGCAGGGGCACTTTATAGCATTATAAAACAGATAATTACGGATAATGCGGAGCTGGCCAGCGACGTCTTGCAGGAAGTCTTTATCAATATCTGGCGTAAGATCGAAACCTATGATCAGACAAAGGGTCGTTTATTCACCTGGATGCTGAATATAGCCCGGAATGCCTCTATTGATACCCTTCGATCTAAAAGTTATCAGAACTCTCAAAAAAACCAGGAATTACCGGATAACGTATATAAGAGCGTAGCCAGCCAAACCACCCTGATGAACGTCGATAATATCGGCTTAAAAAAGGTACTGGAGAAATTAAAGGCGGAACATCGGATTTTGGTGGAATTGGCTTATTTTAAGGGCTTTACGCATGAGGAGATCGCAGAAATGATGAGTATCCCTCTTGGTACCGTAAAGACCCGGATCAGAAATGCGTTATTACAATTAAGAGAATATTTACAGTAAAGTGAACGTAAAAGAATACATATCGAGTGGCATCATTGAAAGCTATGTAATGGGCCTGGCCAATGAGTCGGAAAGGACTGAATTTGAGCAACTTTGTACTCAATATCCCGAATTAGTAGCAGCTCGCCGGGAATTTGAGGAAAGGCTGGAGCATCATGCGTTTGAAAACGCTGTGCCTCCACCGTCGATGGTTAAGGTGAAAGTGATGGATTCAATTTCACCAAAAATAATCAACATGGAAAATTCAAAAGCCCCCGTTCGTAGTTCAGGCGGGCTGCGGTTCGTAGCCGCGGCTTCCGTTATTCTTTTGATCGGCCTGGCCTGGTTTAGCTACCAGTCCCATAATAAGCAGGATGAAGCGCTGCAAGAGTTGAAGAATACCAACCTGGCTCTCAAGGAAAAGCTGGATACTACCCAGAATATCCTGAATAAGATCGTTGCGGAGCAGAAAGATGTGGTCAGCAACCCCAATGTAACGGTGGTTAACATGGTCGGAACACAGACCGCTCCTAAGTCTTCCGCCAATATTTATTGGGATTCCACTTCTTCCAACGTATTCCTGGTCGTGAAAAATATGCCTAAGCTGCCTTCTGATCAGCAGTATCAGCTATGGGCCCTGATCGACAATAAACCTAAGGATCTGGGTGTTTTTGACGCCACTGACGATAAGGTGATTTTAAAAATGAAGAATACCCAGAAGGCCCAGGCTTTTGCCATCACGATCGAGCAAAAAGGCGGAAGCCCTTCTCCTACCCTTCAAAAAATGCAGTCACTGGGTAAAACACGTCAGTCGCAATAAAACGCCACAGGCGTTTTGCGCGAAGCGCCATCATTAGAGCAGACCTGAAGCTGACTTCAGTCAGCTTCAGGAAATAAGAGTAGACTGAATCTGAGCCCGAGCGATCCCCCCCAATCCCCCACAGGGAAAAAAAATCTACAGATATAGCAAAAAAAGTCCCATTTTTAGGGACTTTTTTTATTATAGACCCTTTGTAATACTATGATCCCTTTTTTGAAAAAATACTTCGGAAACATCTTTTTCCCTATCCTCTGGACGCTGATCATTGGAATCCTGCTGGCTATGCCTGGTTCCATGCTGCCCAGCGAAAGTCATTTTTCCATTCCCCAGTTCGATAAGGTTGTTCACATCAGTCTGTTCGGAGGTTTTGTTTTTCTCTGGAACCTGTATCTGAGTGGCCGGTCCATCCCTCTCTCCAGGTTGTTGGGCCTGTTCTTTTTTATCTTCCTTCTTGCTGAAGCTTATGGAATTGGAATGGAATACGTGCAGAAATACTATATCCCTGGCCGTGATTTCGATGAGGCCGATATCATAGCCGATATGATAGGAGCTGGCATTGCCTATGGGATCAGCAATATTTTTTTAGTGGTGTATGCAAAAAAATAGACCCCTGTGGAAACAGGGGTCGTAACCAAAACTAACTGCTTATGAGAAAATTGACTGCTTTATGTGAGTCAAATAGAAAAGACTAATTACATACTAACAACGCAAAACAGGTGCCAATATTATCCACTTTCTCACCACACTTCTTCACTCTTCTTTATCACCTGTCAAAATTACGTACCAAATCAATCTGCCGGATTCTATTGAAAGAGTAATAACATTTATTTAGCATTCGCTCTTTTAAGATAGAAAATTTCCTGATCTATAGCAAATTTTAGCGGTTTTTTTTTAAAGAACTACTTTATATAAGACAAATAACGGAGTAGTAAGTTTAAGGGGAGTCCGTTAAAGGTTTGTTACGAATGGACGGGATTCCCGGAAACCGCCTTCAGCGGTTCATTGAGTCCATTGAAAGACATCGTGGTCCGAAATAATATATCCCGTCTCCCGTAAACAGCTAATGATGGGGAACTTCGTCGGAGCCTCATTCCTCGCTCCTCCTTGTTGAGCTTCGCTCGTACCCTTCGTCCGAGCCTTCGCTCGTTCCTCGGGTACCTTCGCTCCGCCCGGTTGGGCCAGCCACCTGTGGCGGCTCTTGCAAAGATGAGGGCCGGCTTAATTCTGCCGCGCCATTTTCTCCGCATTTTCCGCGAACTGCAGGGCATCGATAAACTCCTGGATATTACCATTCAGGACATCATCGAGGTTATATACGGTCAGGCCGATACGGTGGTCGGTAACCCGTCCCTGGGGGAAGTTATAGGTCCGGATCTTGGCGCTCCGGTCCCCGGTGCTTACCAGGCTTTTACGATGGCGGGCGATCTCTTCTTCCTGTTTACGCACCTGTTCTTCGTATAGCTTGGTCCGTAACATCTGCATCGCTTTCTCCCGGTTGCCCAGCTGGCTTCGTTCCGTCTGACAGACGACGACCACTCCGGTAGGTATATGGGTTAGAAATACCTTTGTTTCCACTTTGTTGACGTTCTGGCCGCCGGCGCCGCCGCTACGGGCCGTCTCCATCTTGACATCGCTCTCCTTCAATTCGAAATCCACTTCTTCCGCCTCCGGCATCACGGCTACGGTAGCCGCACTGGTATGTACCCGGCCGCTGGTCTCCGTATCGGGCACCCTTTGTACCCGGTGTACCCCGCTTTCAAACTTCAGGATACCATATACATCTTCTCCTACGACTTCTACCTGGACCTCCTTATAACCTCCTACGGTTCCTTCGCTCTCGCTGAGAATGGCCGTCTTCCATCCTCTCTTTTCACAGTATTTGATGTACATGCGCAACAGGTCTCCGGCAAATAAGCTGGCCTCATCCCCTCCCGTGCCGGCACGGATCTCAAGGATGGCATTCTTCTCGTCCTGAGGTTCTTTGGGGATCAGCAGCTGGCGGATATCATTTTCCATCTTTTCCTTTTTCCCGTCCAGGCCTGGCGTTTCGGCTTTGGCCAGCTCCCGCAGCTCCGCATCGTCTCCGTTCAGGGCTTCTTTATAGAATTCAATGTCGTCGAGCAGTTTCTTGTACGCTTCATAGGCCTGCACGATCTTTTCAACGCTGCGGTATTCCTTGCTCATAGCGCTGAATTTCCGGTTATCACTTACGATCTCCGGATTGCTCAGGGCCACTCCCAGATCTTCGAATCTTGCTTTTATGGCTTCTAATTTATCTAACATGGTTTCTACTTCTTTTACTTATACTACTTTTAGGATGCCGTCCTTCCGGTCGGCAGGAAAAGGTCGGCGGGAAAAAAGGTGCGCAAAGTTAGTTAATCCTTTCAGAGCTTACATGACTTATAGAAAATTCAAGGCAGACTATTTATTCACGGGCCGGGAAATGGCCGAAAAGGACGCAGTCCTGATCACTACGGAAGACGGTACGGTCCAGGCCATCCTGCCGGCCGCGGAGGCAGGGGAAGGCATAGAACAGCTCAGGGGGGCTCTGAGCCCGGGCTTTATCAACTGCCATTGTCATCTGGAGCTATCCCACCTTAAGGAGGTATTGCCGGAAAGGACGGGGATGGTAGACTTTCTGCTGGCCGTGATGCAGCAACGGGGCGCTTCGCCGGAATTTATCGGGGCGTCCATAGACGATGCGGAAGAATCCATGCTGCACAATGGCATTGTGGCCGTGGGAGATATCTGCAATACCACGCACACGTTGGCCCGGAAAACGGAAGGCCGTCTTTATTACCACAATTTCATCGAGACGATGGGGTTTATAGAGCAGACGGCCCCCGATCGTTTTGAAAATAGCCGCAGGACCTTCGAAGCTTTTGCCCGGGCCGGTTATCCGGATGGAGCGGGGCGGATGGGAAGGCAGGAGGATGGAGCAGGGGGGGGCATCTCCCGGAATTCGCTGGTGCCGCATGCCCCTTATTCTGTATCTCCCCGCTTATTCGGGCTGATCGCCGACTTCCCGGGGAATGACCTGCTGACCATTCATAACCAGGAGAGCGAAGCCGAGAACGAGTTCTACCGGTCAGGTGGGGGAGATTTCCTCCGTTTGTACCGGGCAATGGCCCTGGATACTTCTTTTTTCACCGGAACCGGCAAACGAAGCCTGGAAAGTTATCTTCCTTTTTTTTATAAAAAATCCAGCCAGGGGCCGGGCGGTCCGACCGGAGGCGACAGCCGGCGATCGCTCATCCTGGTACACAATGTGGCTACCAACGAAGAAGACCTTCAATTCGCGCTGGGCGGGGTGCAAACGAGCGGGATATTATCCGGTGCGCAACAGGAAGCGGGCACCGGTCCGGCGCTTTTCTTCTGTCTTTGTCCTAACGCAAATCTATATATCAGCGGAGAGCTGCCCGATGTGGAAGGGATGATGCGTCATCACTGCGCTATCGTGATCGGGACCGACAGCCTTGCATCCAATCACCAGCTCAGTATCCTGGAAGAGTTAAAGACCCTGCAACGGCAGTGGCCGCAGCTTTCCACGCCTGTCTTGCTGCAATGGGCGACCTCCAATGGTGCGAAGGCATTGCGGGTGGACAGTCTGTTGGGAAGTTTCACCCCCGGTAAACGGCCGGGTCTTGTACTGATCGAAGGTTTGGAGGACGGGAAAGAAGGAGCGGGAGACTGGAAATTTACCCCGGAGGCTGCCGCGAGGAGGCTGCTGTAGATTTGAGTGGGTGCTGCCGGGTTCGGGTGGCTGCCGCCGGCGGCAGGTCAACCCAGGATCGTTTGCAATACGATGAGGGTCCTCATTTCCCCAAAATCGGGTACATGCAGCGCATAAAAAGACTGGTAGGCCTGCAACAGGGCCCTGCGCGTCTCCTGGTTGAGCGGCAGTCCCTGCAATTCATCCGGCCGCCGGACCCGCAACAGCTGTGAAGTGATATAGCTATAGGTCCCTTCGAGCGTATTGGGATGGCTGGGATGTTCGGCTACGAATACACCTTCCTGTAAGTCCAGGATATTCTGCTGTTCCGAATAGGCATCTTCGATGCGAAACCCGAAAAACCCTGCGAGGTGTAAGGTGAAGAACAAGGGATAGTTTGCCAGCACGGCGCCCTCGCTTTCATCCAGGTGCATAAAGGCGTCTTCCACGAAATAAAAGAGATCCGGGTTCGGTTCGGGCTGTTTCAGGCATTTCTGTAATAGTTCCACCATGAACAGGGCGACTCCGTTTTTCATAACATTAAAAAAAATATGCCGGTACAGGTGCCCCCATCTAAATTCTTTGATCCGCTGCAGGTTTTTCAGATCGCTGTGGTAGACCACGAGGTCCAGGATAGCGGCCGGCTGGAATAAATTCGCTTTACCGGCGCCCTTTTTGGAGGGTGTCCGGACTCCGTTGACCAGGTAGGACTGGAGGCCGAATAATTCCGTGTATAAGGTGGCAATGAGGCTGGTCTCCCCATATTTTACCGTCCTCAATACAATTCCTTTCGTCTTATACAACTGCATGTTCCCGTAAAAATACGTTTCTTTGCAGGGTAAAATTTATATCATGTGGGAATCCTTTGCCCGTCTGATTCTGAAATTCCGGTTATATTTATTGATCCTGTTGTTTGCTGACCGGAAAGAAGCGATGAACGGGCCTTATATCTCTACCAGGGAGTTTTTGATGGCAAACATGACCAGGCCGACCCGGGTCCTCACTTTAAGCTTCTCGAAGAGCGTATTGCGGTAATTGTCTACGGTCCGGGGACTGATAAACATCTTGTCAGCAATATCCTTATAGGTCATTTCAGAACAGATCAGGTGGAGGAATTCCTTTTCCTTGTCGCTGAGAACGACGGGATCTTCCGGGTTGCCCAGGTCTTTATGCAGTCCGCTGATGATCTTGCCCGAAATGTATTCAGAAAGATAAAAGTCCTTTTTCATGATGGAATCCAGGGCCAGCTGGAGCTCTTCCGGCTCAATATTCTTCATGATATACCCTTTGGCGCCCAGCCGGAGCATGCGTATGATGGTATTTTCATCGCTGGACATGGACAGGGCCAGCACTTTCACCTGGGGATAGTTTTTATGCAGCCAGCGGACCGTCTCATAGCCGTCCATATCCGGCATATTGACGTCCAGCAGGATAATATCCGGGATCACCTGCTGCGTAATCTTTACTTTGATATCCTTTCCATTATCGCCTTCGAATAAAACCGCATAGTTTTCGAAAGAACCGATCAGTTTAGCCAATGCCTTACGCAAGAGATTGTGATCATCAACAATACCTACCTGTATTTTCTTAAGTGATGCTGCCATAGATAAATTATAATGCTTCCATTTCCAAAGGCAATTCCACTGTTATAGTAGTCCCCTTACCCGGCTGGCTCTGAATCGAGATCGCCGCATTGATGAGCTTGGCGCGGTTTGTCATACTTTTCAGTCCAATGCCGCTGGAAGAGGATGCCTGCGTTCTTTTTTTATCCGGATCAAAGCCTACCCCGTTATCCGCTACTTTCAAAACAAATTTATTATCAATTGTGTAAATAACCGCAATATTTACTTGGGTGGCTTTAGAATGCTTCAAAATATTATTGAGCATTTCCTGAAACATGCGAAATAAAAAGATAGCGCGTTGACTATCAAACGAATACTCATTTCCCGATACGGAGAATTCGATTTTCAGCAACCCCGTCTTCCGGATACTTTCCACATCAAAGCGGATGGCTTCCACCAACCCGATCTGGGAAATGCGATCGCTATGGAGGCTCTTGGTCAGGTCCGCCATGTCGTAAATGACCTTATTCAGCATCTGCCGGCTGTTCTGCACACTCTCATAAGCCGGATGCTGGCCATCCAGGGGTAAAATGGACAAAGAGAGCTTGACAACCGATAGCACCTGCCCGATATTATCATGTAATTCCTGGGCGATGGTTTTAAAAGTAGCTTCCTGCATTTCCAATTGTGAGCGGAGGGCTTCTTTTTCATATTGGTCCTTCAGATGCACCAATTGCTGTTCCTGCTTGTGCTGCCTTCGCTGGTAGAGGAATAACATAGTAACAATAAAGCCGACTAGAAGGAGGGCCAGGGCGATCCCTATTAAGATCAAGATGTAGATTTCCTGGTTCTGAGCCGGCATAAAAAGGCTATAGTAAAGGATGAATATAAGAAAACATTCAGTAAGAACAGGATAACTCCGAAATTTTTCTGCACGATCGGAGGGGCGCCCTTCAGAAAATTAATAAGGCCATAAATGGGAAAACTGCAGCAATAAAAAAATAAAAGGCCTGAGCATATCCAAAAAGCCGGCTGTCGGACGAGGTTGACAGAGTGAGAAAGTTGGAACAGTTCATAAAAATAGTATATACAGATAGCGACGATCAGCAGGCAGCCCAACCCATAGGTGATCGAGGTAGAAGAAGTAATTTTCTGGACAAAAAGGAAATTTAAAATTACCAGTAGAAGAAAAAGCCAGGAAATATGGAAAACCACTTTCTTCGCTCTTGTATTCTGTATGATCTCCCTCAAGACATACATATAAAATAAGAATTCAAAGGAGGTAAAAAAATTATACAGGATGACGATGATCTTTCGCATTCCCCGGGTTTGTAAGTTGGTGAAAGCAAAGGTTTCCATGCTCATGGTCAGCAGCAGGAAAAATGGGAATAGCCGCAGATAGCCCCTGGTATCCCGCTGAAAAAAGGCCGTAAGACTGGTTACAAAACTAATTCCGAGGATGATAATAAAGATCCAAAAGTTCATACGACACTAAAGTACCGGAATTTGTTGATATGGTGAAGGGTGGCCGAAACTATAAAAGGGCTGAAAATTCAGCCCTTTTAGGTTTGTAAGTATAAGGATTATCCGGTTATATCACTTTCAGTCCCTGTTCTTTGTCGGAAATCATGAGCGAACCTAACTGGTTGCTGTTCAGCATAGCTGTCACGGGAGTGGTCGTTGGCGGAAAAGGATAAAGCCAGTTGTACGCCAATAAACCGTTTTCGCCATTCCTGTTGACGTAAAGATCTTTCTGCACCAGGTCTCCTTCCTTATTTTGTTCGCTACAAGTTGCCACTAAAGCTATGGTCTGTTTGCCGTTCATTTCAGGTCTGTTGGCTCCTTCGCCATAAACACCGAAATAAAGACGGATCCCGTCGGCGCCATACGTTTTTGCCGTTTGGATAAACTCTTCCATTTCGTCCACAGTTAACCAGACACCTAAAGTGTCATTTTTCCCGATCCGCTCGGAATTCTGCATCCATCTTTCCTTTTTATAGTTCCTGATAAGGGAATCCACATGTTCGGTGTTTACGTACTTTCCAACCCTTACCACTTTTTTTTCAATTGCAGTTACTGTGCTCATTGTTTTGTCGATTTAGAATTTTGAAGAATAATTTGCTGACGTAAAAGTATTCCCCAAGTCTCGACGAGACTAGGCACAATAAAATACTAATCAAGTAATTATAAATTAGTATTATTTATAAAGTAAAGGGGATCAAAGGATCAGGGGATAATAATTACAAAAAAAACGTTTTTTTGTCAATAAAAAAACAGTAAATAAACGAAGAAAAGACACGTAAAAAGACGGGGTCAAAAAGCACGTATAACCCGCAAAAAAATACCGTCTCTTTTTTTTTTGCCGTTTTCTACCGAATCGGATATTTTATCTGACATTAGACAAGGATGTCGGCAGTGTCCCGTTTTTACTATTTAATATCCTTAGGTGAACAAGAAGGCAGGGTGTGTTATGCTACTGACCGGACTGACCAGCAAATTATCGATCGTTCAATTCTAAATTTCGTCAGCAACAGCATACATAACCATTAACACCTTATCCTGTTTTTATCTTTGAGCGTGTATGGGTATGTATGCTGATGCTTTCTAAATCCAATCTACAACGTAGTTACTACAATATTCAGTACGCATGAGAAAATTCAATCAGCCCGTATAAGGCTTAATTCTACACCTCTTTTCGCGCTTACCACTGTGACCATTCAAGTTTCCGGTTACCTTCTGCACCAGGCAGGGGGTAATTTCGGAAGTTTGCATCTTGCTGTTTGAACGTCCTTTTGTATTTTTGCGCCTCATGAATAAGAAAATAAAGTCAGCGCTCATCTCCGTCTTCTACAAAGACGGCTTGGACAATATAGTAAAAAAACTACATAATCAAGGTATAACGATCTATTCTACCGGCGGGACCCAGCAGTTTATTGAGGCACTTGACCTGCCCTGTGTACCCGTGGAGAGCCTTACCTCCTACCCTTCTATCCTGGGTGGCCGGGTGAAAACCCTGCATCCCTCCGTCTTCGGCGGCATACTGGGTAGAAGAGATCAGCCTACCGACCTGGAAGAAATGGCCCGTTATCATATTCCCGAGATCGACCTGGTGATCGTCGATCTGTATCCCTTCGAAGAAACCCTTGCCAACACCAGCGACGACAAGGCCATCATCGAAAAGATCGATGTAGGGGGTCCTTCCATGATCCGTGGAGCGGCCAAGAACCATAAAGATGTAGTCGTTATTGCTTCCAAACAGGAATATGCCTACCTCGAACAACTCCTGGATGAACAAAAGGGAGAGACTACTCTCGAACAACGTCGTGCCCTGGCAGCAAAAGCTTTCGAAGTATGCGCCCATTATGACGTGGTCATTGCCAGGTATTTCAACCCTACCGAGCCTGGCTATTTCCTGGAGTCCGTGCCTGCTCCCAAAAGTCTCCGTTATGGGGAGAACCCTCACCAGTCCGCCCGTTTCTATGGCAAGCTGGACGAACTTTTTGAACAGCTCAACGGCAAGGAATTGTCCTATAATAACCTGGTAGATGTGGATGCGGCCGTACAGCTGATACAGGAATTCAGCGGCTCCCTGGCGGAAATGGCCGTCTTTGCCATCATTAAACATACCAACCCCTGTGGCATTGCCCTCCGTCCCAAACTGAAAGAAGCCTGGGATGCGGCCCTGGCCGGCGACCCCGAGAGTGCTTTCGGAGGCGTATTAGCCTGCAATCACCCCGTGGATAAAGCCACTGCCGAAGCTATCAATGAGATCTTCTTCGAAGTGCTGATCGCACCGGCTTTTGACAAGGATGCCCTGGAAGTCCTGCGCTCGAGGAGAAATCGTATTCTCCTGTTACAGAAAGCGCCTTTGAATGCAGGCAGTCAATACCGGAGTCTTCTGAACGGGGTATTGCTACAGCAGAAAGATGAAGGGAATTATACCGACTGGAAGGAAGCTGGCGGCCGTCCCAGCACCGCTTCGGAAAAAGAGGACCTGGAATTTGCCAATATCGTTTGCAAACATTTGAAATCGAATGCCATTGCCCTGGTGAAGAATAAACAGCTGGTTGGCAAAGGCTGCGGGCAGACCAGCCGGATCGACTCTCTGCGCCAGTCGATCGCCAAATCCGAACAATTCCATTTCGACCTCGAAGGGGCGGTACTGGCTTCGGATGCTTTTTTCCCTTTTAATGATTGCGTGCAGATCGCTCATGCGGCGGGCATCACGGCTTTTATCCAGCCTGGCGGCTCGATCCGTGACAAGGACTCCATTGATTATTGCGTGGAGAATAAGCTGGCGATGGTGATAACGGGGATGAGACACTTTAAACACTAGGCATTGGCGGGGGAGTTAAGCATCCCAATAAACCTCTTCTTTCAGGAACGTCTCATAAACCTCCCTCCAGCCTGCATATTGCGGGTCGGAGCCCAGGAAGGAGTTATGCCAGATCGTTACCATTAATCCCTTCACTTTCCGGATCAGGCGATAATAGTGCATCAGCTCATTCATAGCCTGTCCGGTTGTATATTTCTGCTCGTAGAAGGAATTGGCATCCATAAAACAGAAAGGAAAGATCCGCAATTCCGTGGTGGTTTCTTTTTCCAGGTCATACCAGTAAAAAGACGAGGCAACGGAAGCCCGGAAGCCATTGATACTTCCATAGCCCATGGAAAAATCCTGCCGGATGCCGTATTTCAGCAGGTTGCGGTATGTCTGTGGTAAGGTAAATCGTATATAGTGCTGCCGGCTACGGACAATCGGTTGCTCCGTCATACATTCCATCCATTCGATCTCTTCCCTGAGCAGTGTCTCCTGGTCCCCGCTCTGCCAGGAAGGGTGTACTCCCACCTTGTATCCATAGGCGTGATAACGGATCAGTTCCTGCATGACCGTTCCGGAAGGAGAGATATTCTTGTCCACTCCTTGCTGCCTGGCCGCCACCAGGAAAAAATAACAGGCTCTCATCCGGCAATACAGATGCAGGGAATCCAGCCATTCATATGCATCGAAAGGATCGGTCTGCTTACGCCGCAGTACCTGGACCCGCTCGGCTGCAAGGCGCCATTCCCCTTTTATAACGGACCGGAACAAGCCACCGATATTCCTTTTCCATCCTTTATGAAGATAGGAATACGCCATATCGATATCATAGGTAGGAATAAACTTAAAGGAGGGATAGCGGAATGCCAGTGCAGGGTACTTGCGGGAGAGCGCCATTTTGAACTCCTGGAGCCAGATATTGACCAGTGGTATGTCCAGGAATCCTTCCCGGCAGGCCAGGGATCCACTATGCGCATACCGGCCGTATTCGTCTTTCTCATGGGGCAGATACTCCTCGTACCGGCTCAGCAGGTAGAAAGAAGCGGCAAAAATATCGAAAGGGAAGTCGCCCTCTGTTTCGAAAAAAGCCTTGTGATAATTCAGTTCAAAACATTCGATCTTCCGGGGCGCCAGGCCAGTCTCGAAAAGAAGAGGGGTGCTCCGGATAAAGAAGTCGTCCTCGCGGAAGGGTTCTTCCGAATAATTCAGCCTGGCCCGCGTATAACGGGCATATTCTTCTTTATCCGTGGTGAGTACGATCGGCTCATCGAATAATTCCTTACTGATGAAACCGACAATATAGCGCAGACGGGCAGTGATATGGGAGGAGTATAAAAGCATAATAATGGATCATCCTTCCCGCTCCGCCTTCCATCTTTCATTAAAGGTCCTGGGAGAGAAATCCAGCTCGTCCCGATGAGTTGTCCAGGCTTTGAATACCTTGTTTACCAGCCAGTTCTTCATCCGGCGGTTGCCCATATTCATCAGGGGGCGGTTCAGGCTTGCCTTCTTCCATACTTTCCAGGCGACTTTTTCCGACCAGCTGGCGTACCCTTCCTTTACGGCTTCTGAGCGATTGTCCAGCAATAATTCATGCAGATTTATCTTCACGGCGCAGACCTCGGTACAGTTGCCGCATAGCGAGGAGGCATAGCTGAGATGTTTCCACTCGCCCATGTCCTTAAGATGAGGAGTAATGACAGCGCCGATGGGACCGCTATAGGTCGTCCCGTAACTATGACCCCCGATATTCTTATAGATAGGGCAGGCGTTCAGGCAGGCGCCGCAGCGGATGCAATAGAGGCTCTCCCGGGCCTTCTCGTTGGCGAGGATCTTCGTCCTGCCATTATCCAGCAGGATCACGATCATTTCTTCCGGGCCATCCGTCTCCCCGGGCTGCCGGGGGCCTGTGACGATCGTATTATAGACAGTAAGTCGTTGACCGGTGCCATAGGTGGCGAGCAGGGGCCAGAACAGACCCAGGTCTGTCAGGGAAGGAATCACCTTCTCCAATCCGACGATCACGATATGCGTTTTGGGAAATGCGCAGCTCAAACGGGCATTGCCTTCATTTTCGGTGAGGGCAATGCCGCCTGTGTCAGAAATAATAAAATTCGCTCCCGTGATGCCGATTTCCGCCTGTACGTACTTCTTTCGCAATTTTTCACGGGCTACCAGGGTGAGCTGTTCGGGTGTAAGTCCGGGCCGTGTACCCAATTTCTCATAAAATAGCTTTGCCACATCCTCTTTACTCTTGTGCATGGCCGGCGTTACGATATGATAGGGAGGCTCTCCGTCCAGCTGCTGGATATATTCGCCCAGATCGGTCTCCACGCTCTCGATCCCCTTCTCTTCCAGGAAGTCGTTCAGTTTGATCTCTTCGGTGACCATACTCTTGCTCTTCACGATCGTGCGGCAATTCTTTTCCTTGCAAATGGTCAATATCTCCGCCAGGGCTGCCTCCGAATCTTCTGCCCAGATCACTTTCCCGCCCCGCTGCGTAAAGAGAGCCTCGAACTCTTCCAGCTGCTTGTCCAGGTTTTCGATGGCCTTCCACTTAATATTTTTTGCCCGCTCCCGGGCCAGGTTGAGTTCTCCGAATTGCTGCTTACCCTGCGGTACCACTGTATTGTACCGGCCAATATTAAAATTGATCTTCCGGCGGTGATCCATATCCTCCGCCTTAATGGTGCTCCGGGCAATAAAGTTAGCTCCAGTATCTGTCATGGGACGATGGAAGTTTAACTGATTTATTTAGCCTTGTTGACAACCGGGGCTTCGCCCGATTTGGCCGAAAAGTATTTTTGGGCCACCTGGTCCAAAGCCTGGTAGAACTCCTCTCCATATTTGCGGATCAGCGACTCTTTCAGGAATACATAAGCCGGCACTTTTAGTTTTTTTCCCAGGACACAGGCAGGTTTGCACATCGTATCGCGCGGCTCATAGTTCACTACCTCATGTGTTTTTGTCTTGTTGATCTTAATGGGGTATAAATGGCAGCTGATAGGTTTTTTCCAGGTGGTCTTCCCGTCGTAATAGGCCTGTTCGATGCCGCATTTGATGATCCCCTTTGCGTCCCTGAACCCATAAGCGCACATCTTTCCTTCGATGGTGGGGGTAACCCAGCCGAATTCCCGGTCATAGTTATACCGGCCATTCTTCTCGATCTCTTTGACTCCTGCCGGCGTCAGATAAGGTTTCACGGTCTCATATACCTCATTGATCCGGTCCATCTCCTCCTTTTCAAGAGGTGCCCCTGCATCTCCGTCTTCACAGCAACCTCCTTTGCATTTCAGCAGATCGCAGACAAATTGCTCCTCTATGATGAGATCACTTACCAGGACATTATCGATAGCTATCAAAGTACCCCCTTACCCCCTAAAGGGGGTGTTTTATGTAAAAAAAATTTATTACGTCTTTCATTCTATATACAAATCTAAGGAATTATTATTCCCCCTTTAGGGGGCTAGGGGGTTTCCAGCGGAAGGAATTGATCAGATGCACCATATCTTCCTGTAAAAACCGGTTGACGATACCCAGGCTGTCCTCATTGGGAGCTACATTAAAATAGAGGGCGCCCCGGAGGAAATTCCTGGTCGTATCCGTCAGGTAGAACTGGTTGGCTGTAGCGGCATTCCCTCCCACATCGAAGAAGACGCCTCCGACCCCATTGGACGTCCTTATGGGTGTCTGGTCAATAGAAGAGGCTTTGTAGGCGTGTTTGAATGTCATTTTATAAGTGTCTTCCCGCAGCTTGTCAAAGCTAGACCCTTTGGGGCCGATTTCCTTATAGCTGATATAGATCCTGGCATCAAACCGGGGGAAATCGATATTGATCCAATAGGGGTTTTCCGGCGTCGCTTCAAAAAAGCTGGTATCCCGGACAACAGTGGCATATACCGGATATTCAAAGGAGTAGGGGTAGTCTTTCTGATCGAAGGACTGGTATTGGTGAGCGGGGAAATCTATTTTAAAATACCCCTTTGGCTTGACGGTGTATACACTATTACAGGAGAATAACAGCACGGATAGCAGTGTCAACAGACTGGCCCCGGACAACAACTTGATCTTATTCAGCTTCAACAGGAATATTTTTATTTTTTTTTACTTACTTCCCTTCTCCGGGACCTGCATCCGGATCGCGACCTTCACTTTTTTGATTCGGCTGCTCTCCGCGTCCAGGATGGTAAATTCAAAATCCCCGCAGGGGATCACGTCATTCACTTTGGGTATTTCCCCTGATAATTCCAGGATCAGTCCGGCCAGGGAATCGCTGTCGCCTTTGACCTTATCAAAAGTATCTACGGACAGGTTCATTGCCTTACAAACGTCATTGAGCATCGTTCTTCCTTCGAAGACATAGCTGCCATCTTCCAGTTGCCGGTTGACGCTTTCCTCTTCATCGAACTCGTCCCTGATATCTCCAATGATCTCTTCCAGGATATCTTCCAGGGTTACGATCCCGCTGGTTCCTCCAAATTCATCCACCACCACGGCGAAATGGATCCTTTTCTGCTGAAATTCCTGCAGCAGGTCCTCGATCAGCTTATGTTCATGTACAAAAAAGGGCGGTCGCAGCAGCTTATGCCAGTCAAAATCGTCCGCTTCATTCAGGTAAACAATCAGGTCCTTGCTATGAACGATCCCCGCCAATTCATCCAGGCTGTTCTTATAAACGGGCAGACGGGAATAATGCAGTTCGTCCACTTTCCGCTTAAGCTCTGCAAAAGAGCAATTGTATTCGATTCCGTTCACGTCCAGTCTCGTTCTCATGATCTGTTTCACCGTAATGCTGCCGAACTTGACAATGCCTTTCAGGATATTTTTTTCCTCCTCGGAAGCTTCATTATCGGTGGATCGGTCTATCTCATAGTCCAGTTTTTCCAGGCTAAAACCGGATTTCCGGCTGCCGAAGAACCTTTCCAGCCCTTCTGATTTCTGAACGGTCCAGACGCTGATCCGGCGGAAGAGCAGGTGAATGATCTCCACGATACCCGAGGTATAATAAGCGAACTGGAGGTTATTCTGGGTAGCCCAGACCTTGGGCATCACCTCTCCGAACAGTACTACTACGAAGGCGACCAAGATGACTTTTATAAGGAATTCAAAAAGCCAGAAGCTTTGTTTGAGCAGCACCATTTCATCGATCAGAAAATTGGCCAGAATGATAATGGCGATATTGATGACACTATTGGCTATCAATAGGGAGGCATGGACCGCCTTGGGTTCCTCCAGGAGGGTGACGATCCGTTTCCAGGAACTATCCTGCTTGGTTTTCAGGATATTGATATCCTTGTAGGTAAGGGAAAAGAAAGCCACTTCCGATCCTGCCAGCACAAAAGAGATGATCAGCAGGAACAGGATAATAATGGCCAGGATTGTAGTAGCCTGCGGATTGATGACGAGGAATACCGGTGAGAAGCTATCAAAAAGGAACATTTTCGTTAAAGGGTGATCCAAAATAATAAGCAAATTTAACAATTTCTTTTATAAGTGGGGGTGGACTAAAAAGGCAAATCTTCAGAAGGCTCTCCGATAGGAGGGGTATCTGTATTACCCAGGCCTTCGATCCCTTCATGATGAATGGGGGGGTGAGAGCCTGTATCCGAACGTTTGTCCAGCATGATAAGATTATCTCCTACCACTTCGGTAGCAAATTTCTTATTTCCTTCCTTGTCTTCCCAGCTCCTTGTCCTCAATCTTCCTTCTATATAGACCAGGCTGCCCTTGTGTAAATATTTTTGTGCGAGCTCGGCAAGGCCGCGCCACAGGACGACCGTATGCCATTCCGTTTGAGAGATCAGCTTTCCCGCTCTGTCTTTGAAGGTCTCTGTCGTTGCTAAAGAGAATTTGGCAACAGCAATATTGCCTTCCAGGAACTGCACATCCGGGTCTTTTCCTAAATTTCCAATTAACATCACCCTATTTACGCCTCTCATACGACAAAGTTTGAAGTTTACAAATCGTCTTTCGGAACTTAATTCCTGTTAAGGGTCTAAGACCCCGCCGGATTCCTGTTACGTGCCCTGGGGGCCTTTGGACAAAGTCCAACTAAAATTAAATTTTTTCGGCCAAAAAGATAAATTTTTTCTAGCTAAAACAGGTTCTGGACCGGAGTTGGGTCCTGAAGCCAGGCATTGATGAATTTGGGGAAGGCATATTCGCTCAGATTCTGTTTAGCTACGGCTAAATAGCCTTTTGAGGCGGGTAAGGGTTTTTCCAGGCGGATCGTAATGAATTGCCCCCGTATGGTCTGGTGACTCAGTTCCTGGCGATAGATTCTGGATATATACCTGACTGTGAGCGACTGCTTTCCGAAGAGTTGCCGGGCAAAATCCGATCGGAGGATCTCTTCCGGATAGACTTCCTTATCCGTTTCCCAGCATACAAATTCAAAAAGGTCTTCCCAGATATCTTTTTCTGTCCGCTGTCTGATATAGACTTTTTCATCCGGGGTTTCGGCGATAAAGTAGGTAAACCAGCGGTTTTTTTTCTGAATGGTCTTTTCTTTTACGGGCAGTTGGGTCACCCATCCTTCCTGGAAGGCCCGGCAACCGGCCTGTTGTACACAGATAGCGCAAAGAGGGTTCTGCGGCTTGCATATTACTGCCCCAAAGTCCATAATAGCCTGGTTATAGATACCGGGCTGCTCCTTATCCAGTAAGGAGTCAGCCAGCTCTGCGTATTCTTTTTTCCCGGCCGTGGTATCGATAGGGGTAAAGAGCCCGAGGTACCGGGAAAGTACCCGGACCACATTCCCGTCTACGACGGCATAGGGCAGATTGAAGGCAAAGGAAGCGATGGCTGCCGCCGTATAAGGGCCTATGCCCTTCAATTCCCGGATATCCGCATAAAGGGACGGGAATTTGCCTCCGTGGTCCGAAACGACTTTTTTGGCAGTTGCGATCAGGTTACGGCAGCGGCTATAATACCCAAGCCCTTCCCAAAGTTTAAAAATTTTTTGTTCCGGGGCCCGGGCCAGTTCCTGGATGGTGGGGAAGGCCTCCAGGAATTTTTCGTAATAGGCCCAGCCCTGTTCGACCCGGGTTTGCTGGAGGATCACCTCGCTCAGCCATATCTTATAGGGGTCTTTTTCTCCTTTCCAGGGCATAGACCGGGTATTTTCCTTTTTATGCCATTTTAACAGCTGTCGGGTAAAATCAGGCTTTTTTGCCGCCATGAGAGATAAATTTATTTTGGGCCTGGTGTCTCATTTAAAATTCACAATCAATATTTTAGAGAATTCTTGCAGAAATAAACCAAATCCATTATTTTGATACCAATTAAGGAATTTAGGACAGGGAGTTGTGAATTAAAAAATTTGTTATATATTTAAAATCAGAAACTTATAAAACTTAATCCCCATGAGAAAGGCAGACCTTGTTAACCAAATATCGGAAAAAACAGGTATACCTAAGGTTGACGTCCTCGTGACGTTGGAAACCATGTTTAAAGAGGTCAAAGAGACACTATCCCAAGGTGAGAATATTTACATCCGGGGATTTGGTAGTTTCATTACCAAAAAAAGGGCCGCTAAGATCGGGCGCAATATAAAGAAGAATGTAGCTGTTCATATCCCTGAGCACTTCATCCCTGCTTTTAAACCCGCCAAAGAATTCGTGGCAGAAGTAAAAAAATTGCAGTCAGTTAAAGAAGATCAGCCAAATCCTGACGAAGAGATGTAGAAGAGATGTAATTTCGCGCTCTAATTATCTTTAATGAAGAGACAGCAATATCTCGTAGCCGGCACCGGGGTGCTCTTACTACTCGCTCTGTATTTTTTTGGACAAACGCTTCCTACTCAAAAGAAACAGGAGGCCTCCGCGAGGGGGGCTCAAGGGGGGCCTATGGTAAAATCCATTGGTTCACAGGATATTCTACAGGGAGCGCAATCGCGTTTGACTCCTGCTCAATTGTCCTACGTCAACAGATTACAGAATTCCGTCGTCCGGGGGGATGTGAAAATGCAGCAGTTAAATGCTTACCGCCAGCTGGCTGATTTCTGGCAGGATTCGGTGCGGGAAGGCTTCCTTCCCTATGCTTATTATACGGGAGAAGCAGCTAAATTGGAAAATTCTGAAAAAAGTCTCACCTTTGCTGCCCAATTATTTTTGCAGAACTTGCGTGGACAAGATAATCCAGCCCTTAAAAGCTGGATGGCCACCAACGCCAAAGAGTTGTTTGAAAAGGCTTTAGAACTGAATCCTGGCAATGATTCTTCCAAGGTGGGCCTGGGCGCCAGCTACATTTTCGGTAGCGCGGCCGGCAATCCGACAGAGGTCATGCAGGGAATTCAGCGGATTTTGGAAGTAGCCCGCCGTGATTCTACCAATATGTATGCGCAGTTCATGCTGGGCGTGGGTGGGATAGAATCAGGGCAATTTGATAAAGCTATTGAGCGTTTGACAACAGTTGTTCGACATCAACCTGCCAACATCGAAGCGATACTCCTGCTAGCCGAAGTCCACCAGCAAAGGGGCGATAAAGCGGATGCCATTAAAGGGTATGAGGCCGTCAAAAAGCTGGTCGGCAATGGGAATCAGGAATTAATTAAAGAAATTGATCAGCGGATCCAGTCTTTGCACTAGGTAAGTATGCCAGAGTTTATTGGGGAAATTATTTATTAACTAAAAAAGAATTGAGTATGCCTTGTGGTAAAAAGCGTAAGCGTCATAAAATTGCGACGCATAAGCGTAAGAAAAGACTGAGAAAAAACCGCCATAAGAAAAAGAATAAGTAATTTTCTTCTGTAGGACCGGGCCTGTCTCAGGCCCGGTAATTCCTTTTCGGAGCTGAATTCTTTATTTGCCGTTATCCTTATTGATTGCTCGTCCTACCAGATACCGGTTAAATAAATCCTCTTCAGCAACTATGACTCGATTGAAAAAAAGTCGTTTTTAACGACAAACGCTAGTATGTTTGAATAAGGAACTGATCATAAATGCGACCCCGCAGGGTGTAGAGATAGCCCTATTAGAGGATAAAAAGCTGGTGGAGCTACACCATGAAAAGACTGATGCCAGCTTTGCGGTAGGAGATTTGTACCTGGGGAAGGTGAAAAAGCTGATCCCGGGACTGAATGCTGCATTTGTAGATGTAGGGTTCGAAAAGGATGCGTTTCTGCATTATACGGATCTAAGTCCCTATGCCCGTTCCCTGTTGAAGTTTACGCAGCAGGCGATGAACGATTCGAGCCCGGACGGGTTTGAATTCGGGAGTTTTCAGGTAGAGCCGGAAATTATCAAGACCGGTAAGATCAACGAGGTGCTCAATGGCAAACCCCATATCCTCGTTCAGATCCTGAAAGAGCCCATCGCTGCGAAAGGCCCCCGCCTCAGCTGCGAAATCTCCTTACCTGGCAGATTTGTCGTCATCACTCCTTTTAATGATATCGTTGCCGTCTCCCGTAAGATCCATTCATCGGACGAGCGTAAGCGGCTGCAGAAGATCGTGGAAGCGATCAAACCCAAAAACTTTGGGGTTATCGTCCGTACTGCGGCCGAGGGGAAGAATACCGCAGAGCTTCATGAAGACCTCACAGAGCTGGTGGCGACCTGGAAGACGATCCAGCATAATCTGAAAGGCGCGGTGGCGCCGGCCAAGATCCTCAGTGAACAGACGAAGACTACGAGCATGCTCCGGGACCTGCTGAATGAAGATTTCAACAAGATCGTTATTAATGACCGGAATATCTTCAACGACACCAAGAGCTATATTCAGCGGATCGCACCGGACAAAATAGATATTGTCTCTTATTACCACAACGGTTCTCCCATCTTTGACCAGTTCAGCGTGACTAAACAAGTGAAGGCCGCTTTCGGTAAAACGGTGAATTTGCCCAGTGGCGCCTATCTGATCCTCGAACACACGGAGGCTCTTCATGTTATCGATGTCAATAGCGGCTATAAGAGTGTTAGTAATAACCAGGAACAGAATGCCCTGGAGACTAACCTGGAAGCAGCCGAAGAGATAGCCCGCCAGCTGCGCCTCCGGGACCTGGGCGGCATTATCGTGGTCGATTTTATCGACATGAAGCTGCCTGACAATAAAAGAAGGCTGATGGAAGCCATGGAGTCGTTCATGCGTACGGACAGGGCGAAACATGCCGTACTTCCTATTTCCAAATTCGGCCTCATGCAGATCACCCGGCAGCGCATGAAGCCCGAAGTGACCATTAATACCCAGGAAATCTGTCCTACCTGTAATGGTACCGGCAAGATCTCTTCCGCGCTGATCCTGGAGGACGAAATTGAAAAGAACCTCAGTTACCTTCTTAACCATCAGCACAAGGACCTCATCCTTGCCGTACATCCGATCATGCATGCCTATCTCACGAAAGGTAAGATCCTGGGCTTTGGTTCCAGGCAATGGAACTGGAGATGGAAATACAAGCAAAAGGTCCGGATACGTTCTAATACCAATTATCACCTGACGGAATTCCACTTCTTCGATAAGCAGGAAGATGAGATAAAATTATAAGTAGCCCATTTCTTTATCATTAACGCCTCCCCTGCTGTCGTATGCAATAGGGGAGGCGTTAGTAGTAACCAGACGTTAATCAGAAGTTTCCTATAAATAGGAAGCCCCGGTAGAAACCGGGGCCGTCTTTCACTGTCAACATTGAGTCACACAGATTTTATTACAGTCCGAATGCCTCGGACATGTTCAGCACTAATTTATTGTTGTGGATTTTTTACAGGCGCACTTCCTGCTGCGGCCGGGTTATAGGCCAATTCGTTATCCGGAACGTCCCAAAAATCCAGATAGTTATAGTTGATAGAAACGTTTGTATTAAGATTGCCGCTATTATCGATCAGCACGCAACCTGTTCTTCCTCCTCCATTAGTTGCGTTGGTGATCACACCCCATCGCC
This sequence comes from Puia sp., assembly GCA_035555335.1. Classification (GTDB taxonomy): domain Bacteria; phylum Bacteroidota; class Bacteroidia; order Chitinophagales; family Chitinophagaceae; genus Puia. Next base: position 335,585 of record DATMGS010000028.1, on the reverse strand, counting down.
GGGCATCATAAAATGCCAATCCCCTGAACATTAGCGCAATCCTCCTTTCTTTTCTCAACTCCTCTTTTGCCTGTGCGAGCGACAATCCCAGGCCGGCTACTGGCGACAAGCCTGCACCCTGGTAGGCACGTATAATATCGACACTTGCCAAACCACCTGTAATGTCCGCAGTATAAATTTTCGCTTCAGCCTTCATGAGCTCATTTTCCTCATAGGTGCATGCCAAATACAATTCATAGGCACCCACGGCGGTATTCGCATAAACAATGGTACTTGAATATTTAGCTGCACTGTCCGGGAATAATACCAGCGCCGAATCTCCTGCGGAAGCTGCCGGATCCCCATTGAGCAATTGCCACCTTGTGCCCCCCGCCTGGCTTCTGTCAGGGTAAGTGAATATGCCCGTTGTTGACAGGGCAAAATTGTTGTTAAACCGATAGTCCCCGGGTTTGAAATCCTGTATCAACCTTTCCATGATAGGGAGAGAAGCCGTATTATTAGGATCACCTACGGCTTCAGCGGCAAGATTGCCACTTGCCGACATAAAAGTGGAGTTATTGTCAGAACGGGCGGTTAATACATTATCTCCTTTCCGGATGCCATTATTTGCATAATTTAACACAGAATCCCATTGGCCTGCCGTCATAGTGGCCACCGTATTATTTACTAAAATGTTACGGGCCCGGTAAGTGTTTATGTTCCTTACCCACATGGAAGGCGTCATTACTCCGCCCAATCCTGTCTGGAAAATACCTGGTATTAGCAATCCTAAAGTGGACTCCAGGGTTGATGAGTCTGTCACAGAACTTATGAGCGTGGTAGCCGTATCAAAACAGGCACTCGCGGCAGCGATCATGGCCTGGTGGGAAAGGTAATTTCCATTCGTGGGCGAACCTGCCAGGGCCGCGGGGTTGATAGCGTTGTTAACAATTCCCGCATAATACATGGAGCCGACACGCGAATAGACATATCCTTTCCAAAAATAGGCCCATGCTTTGATCGTATTCAACTCTGTAGTTCCGCTGGTTGCGAACTTTACCGTAGGTGCGATGCTCAATACATTATTCATCGCGTTATTCATGGCGTACATATATGCCCACTCATAATATAACGGATTGGCATAACCATAACTATTCTGATTGATCTGCCTGATGAGGTCGATTTCGCTCTGAGGGGAATTCGGGTTTTTTACGACCGTGCCATCATCCAGAGTAACGGTGTAAGGCGCCCCAAGCTGGTTCATATATTCATTGGCAGCCTCGGCCCAAGTCTCATCGCCCATAATGGAATGATACGCGATCGTCTCCCCAAAGAATCCCGAAAAAAGCTGATCGCCGGAATATTTGGTATTATGAAATCCATTCAAATAAACTCCGCCCTGTGCCAGATTAATGACTCCCACAGGGGTAGCAGCGCTTTCAGGAGTGGGAGAATTGGGGTTCTTAACATCGAGCTGCTTTTTACAGGAACCATAAATGAAAGAAAACCCTATTAAAAGCCATAAAGATTTTATATTTCGCATATTGAAAATTTTTAGTGATTTATATGTATAACCTATAAACCGACATTTAATCCTATCTGATAGGATTTATAGTTAGGCAACGTATTGTGGTCTGTTCCCCTGTCCCAGGCAGAACTGGTTACTGATGAAGATGCTCCGCTCGATACGGGGTATGCGCTCGATGCCGTAGTTGATACTGAACTGACTTCAGGATCCATGCCCGTATATTTCGTCTTGGTCCACAGATTCCGGCCACCTACCACTAATTGCAATTTTCTAAAGCCTTTCAGATTGAACGCTTTTGCAAAATCAAATCCCACAGCCAGGTTGCGCAAGCGCAGGAAAGAGGCGTCTTCATAAAAATAATTCTTGGTCCCGTTCCTGGAAACCTGCGCATACATGCCCCTGTAAAAAGCGGTCCATGCTTCCGGAGTTCCGCCACCAATAGAAACAGGCTTATCATAATCTCCGCTGATGCCATCCCTGTACATCCACTCCTTGGTTTGATTGTATATATGGCTGCCATAGAGCCAGTCGAACTGGAAGGCTAAAGTGAGGTAGCCTTTATAGGCAAATTCATTAATAAAGGAGGCATTGAATTTGGGATTAGGATCACCAAAGCTGTACAGATTAGGCGTTACATAAGGCTGTTTGCTAGCCGTATTCACTACAATTCCGTTACTGGCTACGGAGTACGCCGCCTGGTTAGCCTTGGCGATAAACGGCTGACCGGTGGTCTTATCGATTGCGTCTACACTATGCAGGGTGTAATAACCGAAAAGCTGCCCTACCTTCTCACCCGCCTGCAATACATATCCGGTAGATCCCGCGGCCGCTGTTAGTACTACGGGAGGGCCATCCGTTGATAAAATTTTTGAAGACTGATGCCCGAAATTTGTCGTGAAATTCCAGCTCAGATTCTTCGAGGATAATAACCCGAGATTCAGGCTAAACTGTATACCATTGGACCCTAACGAGAACGCGTTGTTCTTTTCCGTGCCTATCCCGGTAGTAGGAGCCACATCGACGGCCCAGATGGCATTTTTGGTCTTCCGACTCCAATAGGTGGAATTCAGCGATATAGTTTTCAACCAGTTGCCTTTCAACACATTGAATACCAGATCCGCACCGACTTCCTTTTCCTCCGAAACCTCCACGCTCAGATTAGGATTGGGTTGCTGTGAGCCAAAATAAAAAGCGTTATTATTTCCCAGGTTAGCCGTACTCAAGGTTATATAACGGTCAAATGGTTTAGGTTGTATACCGGCCTCACCATAGGCGCCCCTGACCTTAAATTCAGAAATGATAGATCCTATTTTACCGTCTTGCCAGAAGGGTAAAGCCCCTATTCTAAAATATCCATTGACATTGGGGAAGGTGAATGGTGTATGACCAGCACCGAAAGCGGATGAATAATCCGTTCTGAATCCACCGGCAACTCCTGCGATATCGCCATATTCAATCCTTTCATTTACAAGGTACCCATACGTTATGAAGGGAACTGATCCTGCCTGGAACACCTGGTAAGATTCTCCCTCTGCCGGAGTAACCGGAGTATAGGCGGGTAATCCGACCGTATAAGCATCATAATAATTCTCTTTATCGTGCCTCCAGTCAAATGACACCTGGGTGTTGGAACGAAGGGGAATATTCAATTTGAAATCGTTTTGAAGATCAAAATGAATATTGGCGGTGGCTAACAAATTCTGGAATACATCATCAAATTGATACTTCTGAATTTCTCCATTCAAATCTACACTGTTGTAGTAACGAACCCCGCCTCCTGCCTGACCCTTGGCTACAGCATTGGCATTGGTTGATTGATTATCATAGGTCCTGGTAGAGGGGTCATTCTCATAGTTCAGACCATACTTTACATCCAGATCTACGAATTTTGGAAATTTATAGGCGAGGTCCAATGTTTGAAAAGCATCTAGTTTATTCTCCACATAATGTTCGTATTGAATATCATAATTCGGATTACTGCCGTTCACGCCGACTGCGCTACCATAGCTTTTGGCATGATTGCCCTGCTGATCCAGGAAATTATAATTGGCAAAGGGCCGACTATTATTCAACTCATAGATAAAACCCTGGTCGGATAAAAGCGTATTGCGCGTATACGCCAATTGGGTGATCGTCCTGAACCTAAGCCCCTTAGCCAGTTCCATTCCGACATTTACCAGAAAATTATTCCTGGTATAATATCCGTTGTTTTTAAAATTGCTTTCCTGGTAGTTATTGGAAGCAGAAACGAAAAAGTCTGATTTATCTTTTGATCCGGAAAGAGCAATGGAATTATTTATCGTGTTGGCCGCTACAAAAAACTGTTTGAAATGATCATAGTATTTCAAATTCGCATTGTAGGCTTTGTTGTTGATATTGGTAGGATCTGTACTGTTCCATACCACATTGCCGTTATACAGGCCGGTAGCGGGATCCTGCTCCAGTATGCCTCCCGATGGATTTAGCACATTATTGTTTGCATCCGTAACCAAACTGTGAAAGGCCGCCTTATGAACATGACCGATATTCAGGTAAGAGTTTCGGGTAGCATTAGAAGAAACATCGATATTGATCTTACCGGGTTTCCCTTTTTTAGAGAAGAGCTGAATAACGCCATTGGCGCCTTGCGCCCCATACAGCGCTGCAGAAGCCGCACCTTGTACTACTTCGACCCTTTCGATCGTGCTGAGGTCGATCGTGTTTAAATTAGTGGCAGCCAACTGAATGCCATCCAGGAGAATCATCGGGGAGGTACCGTTTTGCAGGGTATTAATGCCCCTCAAAAGGATGTTGACGTTTTGTCCCGGGACGCCGCTAACGCTGGATATCTGAGCTCCGGGGATCTTACCGACCAGTGCCTGGTCAACGGAAGCGGATGGCGCAGCGGGCATTTTATCCGCTGTAACCGATTCTACGGAAATACCAAGCTTCTTTTTGTTAGTAGCGACGCCGACACCGGTAACCACTACTTCACTCAAAGATTTTGAATCCGTATTCAATTGAATGGAAAGAGAAGTAACGCCTCCTATCTTCACTTCTTTGTTTTCATATCCAATGCCGCTAATGATCAGGACGGCGTTGCCGGGTGCTTTGATCTTAAAGGCGCCATTAAGGTCTGCACTGGTGCCGGCCTTGATGCCTTTAATTTTAATAGTTGCATTTGGAATAGGAGAACCGGTCGGGTCGGTAACCTTACCGGTAACCTCAACGTTCTGGGCGAAGAGCCCCTCGCCGATGAGCAATATGATGCCCAACAGTAAACAGTGTAGTTTTCTCATGTGTAGTTAGTGTGTTTATTAAATACTAAAAATCCGACTATTCGAGGAATAAGGTGATTGCCTGGGTATACAGGTCTCCTGCCGCTCTCAGAAGCGGCCACAGGGATTATACCCGAAACTTGTAGGCACCCCTTAAAAAAATAGCGCTTCCCCGAATAGAAGTGAGCGCTATAAAAGCAAATTTGAAAGAAGAGAGCTTAGGAGCAAGCGCCTCTGTGCTTTGGGCGAAGAGCCCATGACCAACAGGCAATGGCATGCCCATTAGTAAACAGTGAAGTTTTCTCATGTGTAGTAGTGTGTTATGTTAGAAACTAAGAAAAACTATTTTCTTCAATGGGAGTAAGGTCCAAAATATGACGAGAGGGCATTTTACTGGTTGGATGGTAACCACTTATGTAATTCAGGGCCATTTAACCGATAAGCAGGTCAGCTTTGGAAATTTAAAATACGAACTTTTTTAATTGAATATTAATTTTCTTTAACAATTTTTTAAACTTTTTTTAAATAAAGCTTTTGATAATATGAACTGGTTTGTCTTTTAGAGTTATTCCGAAAGGGAATTATAATAATCGATGACACGTACAAAGTCATCAGCTGATTTAAATTTTAATTTATTCTCATTAATAAAATCTTCCAGCCTATTCTTTTTATCGGCCAGCAAGGTTAGAAAAAAGGATTTATCTTTTTTTACCCGTTGCAGGGTGCCTCCTGCGAACAGATAATATACTTCGTAAGTCACAAACTCTTTTCTTACATCTCCCGACAGGTCGTCCTTTCGTTGTGAAATGGTTTTGCGAAGGGAGCGGAGCAGCCAGACCTTTCCCTGAGAGAGGACCTGGTAAAAATTATCTTTATCCTGGGCGTCAATGGCGGGGAAACCGCATTGAAATGTTGTGCCTTTTTTGTTGTTTCCGGCGGAATCATATAGCAGGATCTCTTTGATGGTACCTTTCGGTACGGTCATTTCCGTATTGTCTTTAGCAAGAAAGTGCCATTCCTGGGTTTGCAGGTTCAGGCGTAATTTGATATGGTCATATTTTTTGTCGTTAGCTGATATCACCGTCCCCTCTACCCATTCATCCTTGAAAAAGGGGGAGCCCTCCACATCCAGCGTAGGATTGACGAAGCGTCTGCCGTTCGGGTCGAAAACTTCGATAGAATGTGCCGCGGTAACCGGATTAAAGCCGCTTTGGGCGGAAAGCGATCCGGCAAGACCTGTCAACAAAGCTCCCAAAACGATCTTTTTTTTCATAAGAGGAAGGCGGCCGCCTCCAAAAATGTAGGTGGCCGCCTGGGTAGAGGTTATATTAAAAATTCGGGTTAATGACCTTGGCGCTCGTGGCTGATGGAACATTCAATGTCGTCTCATCGGCAGGGACATCCCAATAATCCAAAAAGTTATAATTTATGGTAACATTGGTATTCAGGCTTCCTGCCACCGTGTACAGATGGTTTCCATAGCTACCGCCGCCGTTGGCAATATCATAGGTCCAGCCCCATCTCCTGTTATCATAAAAGGATATCCCTCTGAACACCAGTGAAATCCTTCTTTCCTTTGTCAATTCCTTGAGAGCCAAAGCTGTTGTTAATCCTGTACCCGAGACGACGGCAACACTTGCGCCCTGATAGGTTCTTACGGCGTCGACATAAGCCAGTCCTGCATCTATATTACCCAGCCTTATATTGGCTTCGGCCAGCATCAGGGCGTTCTCTTCGTAGCTGCCGGCTATATAGACTTCATACTCTCCTACCAGCTTGTTTCCGATCACATATACGCCGGTAGTGCTTTGCTGAAGGCTGTCTATGATACTGTAGCGCGTGCCGAAAAAGTTATTTTTATAAAGGCTGGCCATTCTGAAATCCGTAGCAAGCCTTTTGTCGCCGGTATTAAAATTCTGTATATACCGCTCGCTTATCTTGAAGGTGGTTGAGGTGTTCGGTCCTGTTGTCAAAGCCGCGGCCGTACCTCCGGTAGCGGTGAAAAAGCCATTGGAAGCCAGTGATCTCCCTGTAAATACGTAGTCGCCATTTTGAATACCGTTGGTAGCATAGGTCAATACACTGTTCCAGTCAGCGGTGGTCATGGCAGTCGTGGAAGACTTGGTAATAGTGGCATTCGGGTCGTTGTTTACGAATGGCGATAGTTTATTCAACAAGACATTCCGCGCCAGCATCGTATTGATATTCCGGGTCCACATAGCCGTAGTAAGAACACCTCCGTTGCCCACCTGGCAAAAAGAGGGGATCAGTTGTCCAAGTACGGTGGCATAATCACTGCTGCTGGAAATGCCCGACAAGGTAGTTGCAGCCAGATTTAGGTAATAATTGGAACGGGCGATTATTGAATCTTTAATTAAATAATTATTATTGACCGCGCTTATTGTACTATTGCTCTTGTTCACCGAGTCAATGATAAGCCCGGAGTAATACATAGTGCCGATAGAAGCATAAGCATAACCCTTCCACCAGTAGCACCAGGCTTTAAGGGTATTGACCCTGCTTACAGAATCGCCCGAGAAGCGGATTCCGTCAACGAGGCTCAACACCGTATTGCAGGCTGCGTTAAGGGCATACATATTCAGCCATTGGTAGTATAAAGGATTGTTGGCGCTGCCACCGAAGATATTATAGGTCCTTATAAGGGAGATCTGAGGGGACCCGTTCGTAGTTTTGGTGCCGTCGTCCAGGATAAAATAATCCGGATAGCCGATGGTCGTAATCTGGTTGTTGGAGGCATCTGCGCCAACTACATCGCCCATCAGCTCAATATAGCCATAAGGCAGGGAAAAATAACTGTTGCCCAGCCAGCCATCTCCATTATAAAAACCGTTTGTATAAACGCCGCCCTGCGCCTGCGATATAAGGCCCGCTTCCGTAGTCACATTCACCAATAAACTGGGCGAGTTGGGATTGCCAACATTTAACTGCTTTTTGCAGGAAGCGGTCCCCAGGGCAATAAATCCCATAAAAAAGACCGCATGAACAAATTTATTTTTATACATAATTTTCATTGTTTAACGTTAAAAATTTAAAACCCTACATTCAATCCGACCTGGTATGATTTTATATTCGGTATTGTATTGCCGTCAATACCTCTAACAAAGGAGGAGTTGGCATTACTCGAGTTGATCTCGGGATCAAAGCCGGTGTATTTGGTAACCGTGAGAATATTTCTACCGGTAAGCACTAATTGCAGTTTCTTGAAATATTTAACTTTTGCAACTTTTGCAATATCCAAGGCAAGGGAAACATTCCTCAACCTTAAAAAAGAAGCGTCTTCATAAAAATAGTCCTTGGTGGCATCATTGCCGGAGCCATGCGCACTACCCCAGAGGCCGTAGTAAGCGCTGGCCCAATACGCGGTGTAAGCTCCGGTTTGTCCATTAATGGTCACGGGTTTTGTGAAATCACCGCTGATCCCATCTCTGTATAACCATTCTTTGGTTTGATTGTACAGATGACTGCCGTATACCCAGTCGAACTGGAAGGAGAAGGTGAGGAAATCCTTATAAGTGATTTCATTGATGAACGAAACGTTGAATTTGGGATTGGGGTCGCCCAGCGAATATTTTTCATTGGTGAACATGATTCCTTTGGTGGCCGTATCCACGAGGGTGTTGTTTACTACCTGGTACTTGCCTGCATCGGCCTTGGCAATATAAGGCGTGCCATCCTGATAGGTCTGGTTGACGTTCCGGATGGTTTTATAGCCATAGATCTGTCCGATCTTATGTCCTGCGCTTAATATCTCGAAGGTGCTTCCGGTATTATCCTCCGTACCTGTGGGAATATCAACGCCGCCGGCAATCTTGTCGATCATAGAAACCTGGTGGCCGAAGTTGGTGGTAAAGTTCCAGGTAAAGTTTTTGGATTGCAGCACCGGTATACTTACCTGGAATTCGAATCCCTTGGAAGACATATCGATCGCATTGTTCAGGATGCCGGTCGCCCCGCTGGAAAGAGGCGTAGGGACTGTATAAATTACATTTTTGCTTTTTCGTTTCCAATAGGTGAACTGGCCATTGATGGCGCTGAACCAGGTCCCCCCTTTATTGGTAGTAATGCTAAAGTCGGTACCGGCTTCAAATTCCTTGGAGACTTCCACCTGCAAATTGGGGTTTTGGCTAATGATAGGATTAGAATAGGATAACGAAGAACCAAGATTGCCCTGGCTTATGACAGGGTATCTGTCAAAAGGGCCGGGCTGAATACCTGCTTCGCCATAACCTGCCCTCAGCTTGAAGTAAGGCAGTATGTCGGAAGCTTTGCTGTCTTTCAAAGAACCTAAGGAAAGGGGCAGTATATAACCATCTACGTGAGGGAAGGTAAAGGGTTTGGAGCCACCGCCGAAAGCCGAAGACCAATCGCTTCTGAAACCGCCCGAAACACCGGCATAATCACCGAAATCGATTTTTTGATTGACCAGAAAGCCATAAGTAATAAAAGGTTCTACATAATCTCCATTCGTATTAGTCGTAGCATTATAAGGTGCAACTCCCTGCGTCGAAGTAGATGCCATATTAATGGGCGGCGCCAGGGGTAACCCTAAACCATAAGTATCGTATTCCTTATAGTTATTCTTCCGATAGTCAAAGGAGATTTGGGTACTTGTCTGGATGGGCAATTTTGAATTGAAATCCTTTTGAAAATCAGTTTTAATGTACGCACTGGCGAGAAAATTCTGGAAGGTGGTATTATATTGCCAGTTGTCTATTTCACCGGTATTGTCGGGAGCAAAATAACTGGTATAGGCTCCATAATAATTGGAATTGATATTTTGCGACTGGTTAAAATAGGTCCACTTGGCATTCTCCGTCCGGTAATTGATGCCATATTTCGCGTCCAGCTCTACAAACTTGTTGACCTTATAATCCGCGTCAAAATTCTGAATGATATCTATTTTATTGTCCAGGCCGGAATTGTATTCCTGCACATAGTACGGGTTGGTGGCATTTATACTTACGAAGTCGGCCGTTTGATAATTCGGGGAAGTTCCATCGGCCAGTTTGGCTTTCAGACTAAAGAAGGGAGAAGTGTTTAAGAATCCGTAAATATTGCCCACATTTCCAATCTGATTTCCCTTACCGTAGAGATAACCGCCTGCAGCTCCCAGGCCGGGGTGCAGCGTGTTCCGGGTATATACCAACTGCGTGATCGACCTTATTTTAAAGCCTTTAAAAAGCTCCGTTCCCAGGTTAGCTGTCAGGTTACTTCTGTCCACATACCCGTTCTTCATCACGGGGCTGACAGTATGATTATTAGCCACTGAAATCGCGTAATCGCTCTTGTCCGATGCTCCGGAAATATTGATTGCGTTATTTAAGGTGCTGCCTGTCTGAAATACTTCTTTGAAGTGGTCATAGTATTTCAGATTGGCATTGTAAGCCTTGTTGGAGACATTTTTGGTATTCAGTATCGCATAGCGGGTGGCGCCGCCATAAGTGTAAGAGATACCGGAGATAGAGCCATATTGGTCATAAGCCAATATATTTCCAGACGCATCTACTATGTTGTTACTGGCATCGGTCAGGTAGGGGTGCAATTGGGCTTTATGCACTTTTCCCTGGTTGATATACTGATTGCCGGAGTAGCTGGTCGAATAATTGATGACTGCCGGGCCATGTCTGCCCTTTTTGGTAAAAATCTGGATGACGCCATTGGCTCCCTGAGCCCCATAAAGGGAAGCGGAAGCGGCGCCTTGTACTACTTCTACCCTTTCCACATTACTCAGGTCAAGGGAATTGATATCGGTAGCGGAAACCTGGATACCATCCACCATAATCAGTGGCTTTGTGCCATTCTGTACCGTATTGATCCCTCTGAGCACTATATTGACCGGGTCTCCGGGGTTACCGCTGACGGAAGAGATCTGCGCGCCGGGGATCTTACCGACCAGGGCCTGGTCGATGGAGGCTGTAGGGGCGGGAGGGAGTTTGTCGGCGGAAACCGACTGAACCGCAATACCCAGTCTCTTTTTGCTGGTGGCGGTACCGACCCCGGTGACTACCACTTCGCTCAGGGATTTGGAATCTATGCTTAATTGGGCCGAAATGGTTGATAACCCAGTGGTTTTAAATTCTTTGGGTTCATAACCTACTCCGCTGATGACCAGAATGGCATTGCTGGAGGCGTTAATTTTGAAGGTGCCATCCATTTCTGAGCTGGTACCGGTGCGGGTGCCTTTGATGCGGATGGTGGCGGAAGGGATGGGAGCGCCGGAGGCGTCAGTGATTTTACCTGTAATTTCCTTTGTTTGAGCCTGTACACCCAGCGTAAAGAGCATAAGCAGGCACAACATCGATTGATGAAGTTTTCTCATGTGTAGTAGTTTGGTTTAAATACAAAAAATCTCCTCATACAGAAGAGCAATCGATAGTGTGCTAGTTCAAAAGTTGACAGAAGGATGAATCGACCCTTAAACGGTTAATACATAATCCAATATTATATATTAAATAACCGCAATGTTACATTCAATTATCTAATTTACCAATTATCGACCAAAAACGACCACTTACCCACATATATTACTAATTTTAATTTGTTTACCGGTGAAGGGAATTCACCTTCAGGAGCTTCCCTGCTGCTCCCAAAAGAGCTAAATTCAGGAGGCTGTCCTGGCTCGGGTCCCAGTGTTAATTTTCAATACTTTAAAGGGATGAAGATCTGTTTAACTCCAAGGGAGGTTTGGACTTTTATTCTCACAACATATTGATCTTCAACATACAAGACAGGGTCTGCCGGCTGAGAAAAAAGGGCTCTTACCCCTTTTAAAGTTATTCACACCCCAAAAAATTATTTTGTTATGTGGCGCTAATTTGTAATTTAGTGCAAGAATTTAATGGGTTAGTAAGTAAGGGGCCGGCGATTTAGCTGGCCCTTTTACTTTTTAGTCACTCCAACTATCATAACCCTGCTATTTATTCCTTCCCTTCGATTTGTTCCCCTTAAAAAATCAATAGACACTAACTTTACCGCATGAGTAAGATCACCAGCAAAATAAAAACTGCATTTTTTTGCAGCAATTGCGGATACGAAAGCGCCAAATGGTTAGGGAAATGTCCGTCCTGTGAACAATGGAATACCTTCGTGGAAGAAGTCATTACAAAAGACAACCGGCTGTCGGAATCCGAATGGAAAAAATTCTCCAACGACAAAAAAGAAATCCGGACGATCTCATTGAATGAAGTGGTCAGTGCGGAAGAAAAAAGGATCGTCACCCCGGACGCTGAACTGAACAGAGTGCTGGGATCAGGCATTGTTGCAGGAAGTCTTGTGCTGGTAGCAGGTGAGCCCGGTATCGGGAAGAGTACTTTGTTCCTCCAGATCGGTCTGCGTTTAAAAAGCATCACGACATTATATATAAGTGGAGAGGAGAGCGAGCAACAGATTAAAATGCGTGCCGATCGTCTGAATATCCAAAATGAGAATTTTTATCTTTTAACGGCGACTTCCACACAAATCATTTTCCAGGAGATTAAAAAATTACAGCCCCAGCTGGTGATTGTTGACTCCATTCAAACCCTGCAATCGCCTTATATTGAATCTTCACCCGGGAGCATTTCCCAGATCCGGGAATGTACCGCCGAATTCCAGCGATTTGCCAAAGAGACCAATACGCCTGTCTTTCTGATAGGTCATATTACCAAAGATGGAAGCATTGCCGGTCCCAAAATGCTGGAGCATATGGTAGATACGGTCCTGCAGTTCGAAGGAGACCAGCATTATGCTTATCGTATTCTCCGCACGCTGAAAAACCGTTTCGGCAGCACGGCCGAACTGGGCATTTATGAAATGACGGCACAAGGCATGCGGGGCGTCAGCAATCCCAGCGAGCTTCTTATCACCCAGAAAGAAGATCAGCTGAGCGGTATAGCAATATCCTCGACCATCGAAGGGCTAAGACCTCTGCTGATAGAGGTGCAGGCGCTGGTAACCCAATCTGTATATGGGACTCCTCAAAGAACCGTGAGCGGCTTCGATCTGCGCAGGCTGCAATTGCTGCTGGCCGTTTTGGAAAAAAGAGGGGGCTTTCATTTTGGCGTAAAAGACGTGTTCCTCAATATTGCCGGCGGGCTGAAGGTAGAGGACCCTTCTATCGACCTGGCCGTTTTATGCGCCCTGCTAAGTTCCTATGAAGACACTCCCCTCTCCTCCCATGTCTGTTTTGCAGGGGAAGTAGGGTTAAGCGGGGAGATCCGTGCAGTCCACCGCATCGAACAACGCATAGCAGAAGCCGAAAAGCTGGGTTTTGAAAAGATCTATATCTCTAAATACAATCTGAAAGGACTCACTAATCAGAAATCAGGTATTGAGATCATACCGGTAGGACGGGTAGAGGAAGTATACCAATATTTATTTTAAAAGATTACTTTTGAACCCGATGAACAAGCTCCTGCTGCTCATACTATCGTTCACTGCCCTCGTTATACTTTCCTGCCGGAAAGATACTTTTATCACCGGCAAGGATGCAGTCGTTCAATTCTCTTCGGATACCCTGTTCTTCGATACGGTCTTCACCACCTCCGGCTCCATTACAGAAGCCGTCAAGATCATCAATAATAATAATCAGAAGCTCCGTTTGTCCGACGTAAAGCTAATGGGCGGGGCCGGCTCTTATTTCTCTATTACGATAGACGGTTCGCCGGGCCCGGAACAGACGGGCCTCGAATTGGAAGCCAATGACAGTCTTTACCTGTTCGTAGCCGTTACTGTCAAGCCCGGCGCCTCCAACCTGCCCTTTATCGTACAGGATAGCATACAGGTTTCCTTTAACGGGAATCAGAGATATATTCAATTACAGGCCTGGGGTCAGAATGCTCATTTCCTGCGCAACCAGACGATCAAAACAAATACTGTCTGGGATAACACATTGCCCTATGTAATATTGGGCGGGTTACAGGTAGATACGAATGTCATCCTCACGATCCCCCAGGGATGCAGGGTCTATCTGCATGCCGATGCCCCCTTGCTGGTGGATGGCACGCTGCAGGTGTCCGGGAATAAATACGACAGCACAAAAGTATATTTCCAGGGAGACCGGCTGGATGAGCCTTATCGTGAGTTTCCCGGAAGCTGGCCGGGTATTTATTTCCGCGGGACCAGCATAAACAATAGCCTTCAATTCGCCGTCATCAAAAATGCTTACCAGGGCATCGTAGCGGAAGCCCCTTCTCTGAATGCAGCGCCCAAGGTCATATTGAATCAATGCATCATCGATAATAGTTATGACGCCGGTGTCATGGGAGCCCAGAGCAGCATACAGGCTTCCAATTGCCTGATCAGTAATTGCGGAAAAAATATCGTTTTGGGATATGGAGGCGATTACCAGTTTACCCATTGTACAGCCGCCAGCTTTTCCAATGATCTTATTGCGCACGTTTCGCCCGTATTATCCGTCAGCAATTATGTCCTGCAGGGCGCCACTCCGGTAACGGCCGATCTGACGGCGAATTTCATCAATTGCATTTTCTGGGGGAATAACGGCAATGTAGATGATGAGATAGTGGTATCCCGGCAAGGCTCCAGTTCTTTCTCTGTAAATTTTACCAATTGCCTCTGGAAAGTAAAAAATACCCCGGCAGGCATTGGTTCAGCCAACATCATTGCCAATAATGATCCCTTATTCGATAGCGTTAACACCTCGCGGAGATATTATGACTTTCACCTGAAGGCAGGATCGCCGGCCATAGATAAAGGAGCGAGCACGGTCCTTACCCAGGATCTCGATGGCAATCCCCGTCCTGTCGGTCTGCCGGATCTGGGATGTTACGAAAGGCAGTGATCTTTCTGCCAACCATTCACCCCGGAGGACGACAACCATTCACCCCTTCCATATACCACTCATCATTCAAATTCGACTCTAATCTAAACTTTAGCGTTCGAACTTTGTAGTACTATTCCGAATCTAAATACCTTTAATCAAAATCATTATTTTATGTTACGAGTCCTGCTTCTTTCGCTATTTTTCGCCGGTATAACGAGCGTCCATGATTTCAAAGTGCCGGGCCTCGATGGAAATACCATTGATCTTGCCAAATTCAAAGGCAAGAAAATCCTGATTGTCAATACCGCCAGCAAGTGCGGGTTCACCCCCCAATACGCCGACCTGGAAAAACTATATATGAAATACCAGGATAAATTGGTGATTGTCGGATTTCCTGCCAATAACTTCGCGCAGCAGGAGCCCGGCTCGAATAAAGAAATCAGCGAATTCTGCACCAAAAATTATGGGGTAACCTTCCCTATGGCCGAAAAAGTAGATGTGGTCGGCGACAATACCGCTCCACTTTTTAAATATTTGACGGAAGAAGCCAAAAAACTGGGTGTAGCAGATCCTGTCATCAAGTGGAATTTTACCAAATTCCTGATAGACGAGAATGGCAAATTAGTAGCCGTATTCCCCAGCAAGGTCAAACCGATGGATGACCAGATCACGAAATACCTGAATTAATGCAGGCTTATTATAAATAAAAGGCCCGGGACGATCGTCCCGGGCCTTTTATTTATCTTTGCGGCTATGTCTTTTAATAATGTCATCGGGCAGGCGCGCATCCGGCAAAGCCTGGTTGAACTGGTACAATTCAACCGCTTAAGTCATGCCCTGCTTTTTCTAGGCAATGAAGGCAGCGGCGCCTTACCTCTGGCGCTGGCATTTGCCCAGTATACCGTTTGTGAGAAAATAAACAGTTCGGGGCCGGAGCAGGGTTCCGGTCAGCCCCTGCTTACCGATGCCTGCGGGGTCTGTCCTGCCTGCGTCAAGGCCAGGCAGCTTATCCACCCGGATATCCACTTCTCCTATCCCGTCATCCCTAAAAAGGCCGGCGACAAGCCTGTAAGTACGGATTATATTTCCGAATGGCGGGAATTTATGGGTAAACATCCCTATGGCAATGCTTATGACTGGCTGCAATTCATCGGGGCGGAGAACAAACAGGGTAATATTACCGCCCATGAATGTAACGATATCATCCACAAATTAAACCTCAAGAGCTTCGAGAGCGGCTATAAGATCCTGATTATGTGGATGCCCGAATACCTTGGTAATGAAGGCAATAAGCTGCTGAAACTCATCGAGGAACCTCCTGCCAACACCTTGTTTCTATTAGTAGCCGAAAACGAGTCCCTGATCCTTCAGACGATCCTTTCCAGGACCCAGCTGGTCCGGATCCCTGCCCCGGAAACCCGGGATATAGAAAAGGCGTTGGTGGAACGCGCCGGTGTCGGGGCAGAACAGGCCCGGCAGGTGGCGGCCATTTGTGAGGGGAATTATCATGAAGCCCTGCAATTGATACACAATGCTGAAGATGACTGGCAAAGTGTACTGAGGGAATGGCTGAATGCGATCCTGAAGACGGGCCCTATCGCCCAGGTCAAATGGATCGATGAGATCAGCAAATCCGGGCGGGAAAGGCAGAAGCAATTCCTCCGCTATTTTAATCATTTATTGGAACAGGCGATCCGGTTGCGGTTTATGGATACCACCCAGCTGGTGATCCCGGACAATGAAAAAGATATTGCCCTGCGCCTGAATAAGATCGCCGATATAGGTCAGCAAAAGGCTATTATCGAAGAACTGGACCGGGCGGCTTATTATATTGAGCGAAATGCCCATGCCAAAATGCTATTTCATGCCCTGACCATCAAATTATATCATATTATAGCCGATCGGACGGTAGTGGAGGTCAATTAGGTCTAATGATGGCCCGTCGGGCGCCTTTTTAGTGGAAGGGGTATTTTACATGTTTTATGACCGTTTCGTAGTATATTTGAAAATGGCCCTTTATCGGGCCTGTGAAAAGAAGGTATCCGGACCAGGCCGCCAGGGGCAATAAAGGAGGAGTGAGCAATGATTTGGGCCGTTCGAACAGAGTCATCTAGCATAAATATATCTCTCATAGTGGCTTTGCATGCTCAGTAGTCAGTAGAATTCTTCTGCCTGTACCGTTTTTACTTCTTTTTACCATTTATTACTAACTATTAATTTTTTTGGGATATGGGATGTAGTAATTGTGGAACGGCCACAGGAGGCAAACCTTCCGGCTGTAAAAGTAATGGTGGATGTAGCACGGGGGGATGTAACCGGCTAAATGTACATGACTGGCTGGCTAATTTACCTTTCAGCGACCCCGAGAGCGGGTGCAGGGTGGTGGAAGTCAGCTTTAACAATGGCAGCAGAAAGGATCTTTATCGTAATACCACTACTCAGTTTTTTGACAAGGGTGACATGGTCAGCGTGGAGGGGGTCAGCGGATTCGACGTAGGGGAAGTGACCATCACCGGCGAGGTGGTGCGTTTGCAAATGAAGAAAAAAGGCATTGAGGAGAACAATCCCGATATTAAGAAAGTCCTACGCCGGGCCACTGATAAAGACCTGGAAATCATGCAGCAGAACAAGGCCCGGGAAAAAGAGGCCCTGGTGAGATCACGGGCCATCGCCCGCCAGTTGAAGCTGGATATGAAAATGAGCGAGGTGGAGATCCAGGCCGACGGACGCAAAGCTACTTTCTATTATATTGCAGATGACCGGGTGGATTTCCGGGAGCTGATTAAGCTATTTGCCGGCGAATTCCGTCTGAAAGTGGAAATGCGGCAGATCGGCGCCCGGCAGGAAGCTGCTAAAGTAGGGGGCATCGGGAGTTGCGGAAGGGAGCTTTGCTGCAGTACCTGGTTGACGGATTTCAAGTCGGTCAATACGACGGCAGCCCGTTATCAGAACCTGTCCATCAATCAAAGCAAGCTGAGCGGTCAGTGCGGACGGCTCAAATGCTGTCTGAATTATGAGTTGGACACTTACCTGGATGCCCTGCAAAACTTCCCGGATAATGTTGAGACCCTGCAGGTCGCCAAAGGGACCGCCATTCTCATCAAGAAAGATATATTCAAAAACCTCCTATGGTATGTATTGCCGGATAGCAATAAGCAGTTTCCCCTTACCATTGAGCGGGTCAGAAAGATACGGCAGTTAAATGCCCAGAATGTTATCCCGGATGGCCTGGAACCGGTGGAAGTAAGTACGGGTAAACCCAAAGAGGAAGAAGGTGGCTTTGTAGACCTGGTTGGTCAGATTAGCCTGAAGACCCTGGAAAAAGCCGACCGCAAGAAGAGACATGGCCATCAGGGCCGGGGCGGCGGCGAAGGCCGGGATAACCGGGGTGGCGGTGAAAATCGCGGCGGCGGAGAGAACAGGGGCCGGGAAAACCGGAGTGGAGGCAGCAACCGGGGAGGAGGGGAAAACCGCGGCGGAGGAGAGAACCGGGGTGGCGGCGAAAACAAAGGCGACAACCAGGATCCGAAGAAACCACTACCGCCCCCTTCACAACGGCCCAGGCGCAGATAAAAGGAATTCTTTGCTGAAATTCAGCGTTTTGTTAAAATTATAAGGTGTTTCAACCCCCTGGGGGTTTCCTTGTTATTTATTCAGACAATTTGTAATTTGGTGACTCTTAAAACTCTATAAACTATGGCAATTTTTAAATCCGGTAATCCTGCCCTACAGGAAAAAATGTTTCAAAACACTATCATTATCCCTGGGCAGGATGCAATGACCCAGCGAGGTGCGCTGAATAAATTTTTCTTTTTATTCATCATGGTAATGGCATCCGCCTCCTTCACCTGGGGAGCTTTCTATAGGAATGTAAATGTTATGCCCTGGATGATCGGCTCTGCCATCGGCGGACTGATCGTTGCTTTTGCCATCATCTTCAAAAAGGAATGGGCTCCTTATCTGGCGCCGGCCTATGGTTTGCTGGAAGGTGTTTTCGTCGGAGGCATTTCTGCTATCTATAATAATGCATTTGAAAAGGTAGCGCCGGGCATCGTGATGCAGGCGGTCGGCCTCACTTTTGGCGTGGTGATCGCCATGTACCTGCTCTATAATTTCCGCGTCATCAAGGCCACGGAGAGATTCAGATCCATAGTATTCACCGCGACGGCAGGTGTAGCAATCTTTTACCTGATCGCCGTTGTGCTACGTATGTTCGGTATCGATATGCCTTTTATCCATGAAGGCAGCAATATGGGTATTCTTTTTTCACTGGTGATCGTCGCTATTGCTGCGATGAACCTGATCCTCGATTTTGACATGATCGAACAGGGCGCCGCCATGGGTGCGCCAAAATACATGGAATGGTATTGTGCATTTGGTCTCCTGGTAACCATCGTTTGGTTGTATATGGAAATCCTTCGTTTGCTGTCGAAAGTCGCCAGCAGGAAATAATTTATTGATATTCTTATACTTAAAAAGTCCCGGGATCCCGGGACTTTTTTTTATTTTTTCATTTGGGAAAGTTATTACCTTTAGGATATCATGGACAGCTACGAAAGACAGCAGGTTATAAAAGAGATGCATGAAATGTTGCGCGAGCAGCGGGAACGCATCACTACGAAAGAACAGGCCGAAGAAGTCTTAAGAGACCTCGGCATCTGGCACCTGCTTGTCGACAAAGAAACAGGCAAGTCTGGCCAAACAGACGAATTAGATTCTGCTGGCAAGTAAGTACCAGTTGTTTTTTTTCTTCTACAAAAATTTATTGAAATGTATCCCTCCAGACCGGGGTTGCTCATCGGTTTCCATGGCTGTGATGAGTCCATTCGAAATGCTATTGTCGACAGCAATGCTATGCTGCGCGCCAGTCAAAATGGCTATGACTGGCTGGGCCATGGTTTTTATTTCTGGGAAAATAATTACGAGCGTGCATTGGATTTTGCAACCAATCGCCCGGGAAAAAAACAATACAAAACACCCGCAGTTCTTGGGGCCGTGATTGATCTGCAATTTTGTCTAGATCTGATGGATACGGAATTTATACGTCTGGTGAAAGAATCCTATGATAATTTAAGAAAATTGGCAAATGTGGCTAATAAAGATCTTCCTGCTAATAAAAAAATAGGCAATTCAAGAGATCTATTATTGCGGGAGCTGGACTGTGCCGTCATCGAAAATCTTCATAAGGAGCGAAAACTGGATAATGAAAAAGTCTTCGATTCAGTGCGAGGCCTCTTCGTCGAAGGCGACCCCATTTATGAAGGCGCCGGCTTTCATGAAAAGAATCATGTTCAGATCTGCATAAGAAACCCCAACTGTATCAAAGGCTTTTTTATTCCGCGGATGGAAGTCAGGTGGACGGCCTGAAATTTCCGGAGCCATGAGCGGAGCATAAAAAAAAGTCGCCTCCGGGGAAACCGGGAGACGACCTCTTTTGGGATCAATTCCGTGCTATCTGTCAGGTCCTTGCGTTCATATATCCTTGCTATAAGATTTTGAAATAAAATCGTTTATCTTTTAAAACCAGCTTCTGATCCAGGTCTCATCCACTCTGTTGCGCGCCCTTCTTCTTCTTTTGGCAACTTCAACGCTATGCGAGATCATTGTCCAGAATACCAAAAAGATAAATAAAAACGTAAAGGGCGGTATACCCAAAAAGGATATCCATTTCCCGCCAAAATGCCGGCGCATGGGTCTCTTCAATCTTTCTGCGATCAGGTACATGCTCGGCACCATGAACAGGGTCATGAAGAAGGCAAAAGCCAGCCCGAATATGATGGTCCAGGACAGGGGTTTCCAGAATACGGCATTGTCACCTCCGAAATAAATATGCGGGTTCAGTTCGGCAAACAGGCTGACGAAATTGATATTGAATCCTACCGCCAGGGGAATCAGGGCCAGGATGGCGGCCAGGGCGGTCAGCAGTACGGGAATGATGCGGGTCTTTCCTGCTTCGATGACGGCTTCCCGGGTCTTCATACCCCTTGCTCTCAATTCGTCGGTGAACTCGATCACCAGGATCCCGTTCTTGACCACGATACCTGCCAGACCTACGATACCAAGGCCTGTCATGATCACGGAGACTTCCATTTTCGTGATGGCGAATCCCAAAATAACCCCGATCACGCTGAACAGGATCTCCGTGAGGATGATCACGGATTTAGCTACGGAATTGAACTGCAATACCAGGATGATCAGGATGGCCGCCAGGGCGATGATCAGGGCTGAAAAGAGGAAGGCGCCCGTCTCGGCCTGCTGCTCTCCTTCTCCGGTCTGTTTGATCGTCACCCCATCCGGTCTCTTTTTGAAATCCGCAAGATGCGCGGTCAGTACCTGGTTGACTGCTGTGGGTGTATATCCATTCAGTACATTCGATTTAAGGGTAATGACCCTCTTCTGGTTCTTGCGTTTTACGCTGCCCAGGGTGCTGGTATAATCTATTTTCACCAGGGAGCTGATCGGCACGCTTTTCATGGCGCCGCCGCCGGCGATATCCCGGAAGGTGATATTCATGTTCAGGAGGTCGGACAGGTTCTTGCGCTGGGAGACCAGGTTCCTTATATAGATCTTGTATTCATCTTTGCCTTCTTTGATCTTCGAGGCTTCTTTCCCGAATAAGGCGGTCCTGAGCTGCTGGCCGATCTGGCTCGAAGTAACCCCTTCGGTCATAGCGCGCTGGCGGTCAACTGTCAACGTGATCTCGGGGTTAGTGAGGTCAATATCCATTTTTAATTCTTCCACACCGGGCGTCTGGATGGAGTCCAGGTAGTTCTTCAGGGAAACCGCCGTCTTGGTCAGGTCGTCAAAGTTCTCACTGGCCACTTCTATATTCACGGGAGGGTCCGTAGGTGGTCCACCCTGTTCCTGGTCGACGGAGATTTCGGCTCCGGGAATCCCCTTCATGACAGCCCGGATCGAGTCCAGGTAACGGGCCGTGACCACGCCCTTTCGTTTTCCGAATTCGACAAAGGATACCTGTACGCGCCCGAGCTCAGGATGGGTGCTCTGATCGCCGCTGGTGGGGTCACTGGCTCCGATAGCCACGTTGCTGATCACGCTTTCCACTACGGGGTTCTTTTTCCCGTCTTCCATCCCCAGTACTTTATACACCCGCTCTTCCAATACTTTCGTAACGGAGTCCGTATAGTCTACATTGGTACCGACTGGTAATTTCAGGTAGACATAGACCTGATTGGGATCTCCCTTGGGGAAGAACACCACTTGTGGACCTCGTATGTTGAAAAATACAAAAGAAAGTATCAGCAGGATGAAAGTGCTGAGGAGTAGCCAGGCCGGCCGCCAGCCATTCAGCGCCCAGCGCAGCAGGCTCTCGTAGTGGCCCATGATCCAGGGCAGGATCCTGTTTTGGAAGGCGTGGATCATCCCGTCGAATACAAATTTATTGAGGATGGCCAGAATGACGAGGAATATGAGGAGGTTACCTAAGAAAGTCTGTTTTCCCAGGTCCAGCAGGATGCCCAGGATCAGGGCGATCCAGAATCCCGGCGTCCTGAAGATACCGAATTTCGATTTCTTTCCTTCTTCTTCCGGGTGGTTCATAAAATCCACCGCGAATACCGGGTTCATAATGAAGGCCACGATCAGGGAAGCGGTGAGGGTAAAGATCAGCATGGCCGGCAGATAGACCATGAACTTACCGATGATACCCGGCCAGAACAGCAGGGGGAAGAAGGGCGCCAGGGTCGTTAGGGTTCCGGCGAATACCGGGATGAATACTTCGCCGGCAGCCATCATGGCTGAACGGGAGGTATCGATCTTGCCTTTGCCCTGTGTGAAAATGCGGTGCGTATTCTCGATGACCACGATAGCATCATCCACGATGATACCCAGTCCGAACAGGAGGGCGAAGAGCACGATGAAGTTAAGGGTTACGTGGGTACCGATGATAAGATCTGCCGCCGGTAAGAAACAAAAGGCTACGAACATGCTCAATGGCACGGACAGGGCGACGAAGAAGGCATTGACCACGCCCATGAAGAACATAAGGATGATCAGCACCAGCACGAAACCAATGATGATGGAATTTACCAGGTCGTTGAAAGAGGTGCGGGTCTTGGAGCTCAAATCCCCGGTGATAGCGATAGTAAGATCTTTGGGGAGGCCGCCTTTCATCTCGGCAACGGTCTTGTTGATGAGGTCCGAAGTCTCGATGAGGTTCTCTCCCGAGCGTTTGATAATATTCAGGGTGACTACGTTCTTACCGTCCAGGCGGGCATAGCTTTCCCGATCCCTGATCGTATCCTTGATGGTGGCGATGTCCTTGAGGTATACGGCGCCGCCGCCATTCGGGCTACGTACGATGATCTGGGCGATATCTTCCGCCGTGTGGAACTGTCCTTTCAGCTGCAGGTTACGCTTCATATTACCTACATCCAGCAGGCCGCCGGAGATATCGAGGTTCTCGCCTTTCACGGCATTGTCGATATCGTCGAAAGTGACATTGGAGCTCCGCATCTTATAATTATCCACGTTGATCTGGAACTCTCTTTCGGGCGCGCCGACGATATCCACCCGGTTGAGCTGGGGAAGCTCTTCCAGTTTGTCCTTCATATCGTCCGCAAATTTCTTGAGCCGTTGCTGGTCATAGTCGCCGCTGATATTTACGTACATGATCGGCTGGTCGGAGAAGCTTACTTCCAGGGCGGTGGGCTCCTGGGTGAGATCGGTAGGCAGGTCTTGTTTAGACTTATCGACGGCGTCCTTTACCTTCTGCAGCGCTACATCCACCTGGACATCTGTTTCGAATTCGACCACGATGGCCGAATAATCCTGCTGGGAAGTGCTGGTGAACTTCTTGATCTTGGCGCCGG
This sequence comes from Puia sp., assembly GCA_035555335.1. GTDB lineage: Bacteria > Bacteroidota > Bacteroidia > Chitinophagales > Chitinophagaceae > Puia. Next base: position 312,206 of record DATMGS010000028.1, on the reverse strand, counting down.
TGATACCTTTGATCTGTTTTTCGATGGGCCTGGTGACCAGGTTTTCCATATCCTTGGGGGAGTTACCGGTATAGATCGTAGATACATAGATCGTCGGTATCACGATATCCGGGAACTGTTCCTTCGGTAGGGTAATGAACTTATAAACGCCCCATCCGCTCACGATCAGCATGAGCAGGTAGATGGCCGTCTTATTTTTGATACTCCAGGTGGTGGGTCCGAAGTGTTTGAATTTATCGGTAAGATTTTCTAAAGCACTCATAGATTGATTTTGAAATGAATTAAGCAATAGCCTTCCTATCTTCTATTGAGTTGTGATCAACTGTCCTTCATATAAGCCCTGAAAACCGTCCGTGATCAATTGGTCGCCGGCCTGGAGGCCCGACTTGATTTCTATCTTGTCGGCATAAGGCTGGCCGATGGTAACGGAGCGCTTATGGGCGGTCAGCTTACCTTTATCGGCAACGCCAACCATGACGTATTTTCCTTTTTCATCCGTCTGCAGGGTATTGACGGGAGCGGTAATGACTTTGTTAGCAGCATAATCCTGCAGTTTGATGAGCGCTATCTGGTTCGCGCGGATATCTGTTTCATTCGGGATCCTGACTTCCACCTGGAAGGACCGGCTGGCGCTGATCACTTTTCCGGTTACGTGGACGGTGCCCGTGATCTCTTTATTATTCAGTCCGGGGAAGCCGATCTTCACCGGTGTGCCTACCTTCACCCGCGCCTGGTAATCTTCAGGTACCTGCACCACTACTTTCAGGTTGCCGGTGTTGATAATATGCAATTGCTGGCCGCCCGTAGTGAAAGTTTCGCCAACTTTTACAGAGATCACATCCACCACCCCGCCGATATCGGCCGTTACATTCGTAAAGCCCAGTTGTTCCTGGTCCAGCTTTACCTGATTTTCTGCCTGGTCGACATCATTTTTTGCATTGATGAGATCTACTTCCGCGCCGATTTTTTCGTCCCAGAGGTTTTTGCGACGTTGATAGATATCCTGTGCATGAGCCAGTTTGCTCTGATCGGTAGCCAGCTGCTGGCGTTGAATGACATCGTCCAGTTTCAGCAATGGCTGTCCCTGTCTGACCGGGTCGCCTTGTTTGACATATACGGCTCTTACCACGCCGCCGGTACCGCCGCGGGGAGAAATATAGGAGTTATTTTCTGCGTCTACATTACCCTGCAGGTCGATGTAATGGATGAAGCCGGTAGGCGCTAATTGTGTCAGTGTGACCAGTTTCGCCTTTTCGGCAATGCTGGCGGTGGGATCGGCTTTGACGATCTCTGCTTCGAGCGTCGTTATCTGTTTGCCCAGTTTCTCCTGCTGATCTTTGAGGGCAGTCAGCTGAGTTTTCTTTCCTTCCAGCGTATCGTTGTTTGCCGCGCTGTTGCCGCAGGAGGACAGCAGAAGGGAGGAGCTGATCACCACTATAGTTAGATTTAGTATCTTATGCATATCAATGATTTTTAAATTTTAGAGTTTGCCGATTGCATTCTGGTAATCCACTTTGGCTACCACCGCGTTGTAGAGTGCATTGAAATAATTGGCCTGTGCCGATTTCAGGTCTGTCAGGGCCGAAGTGATCTCCGTATTGGAGCCAAGGCCCTGTTCATATTTTTTCCGGGTCTGATCATAGACGCTTGCCGCCAGGTCCATGTTCTTTTTCTGATAATCGAGGGAAGCCAGGGCGGCGGTAAACCGCAGCTGTGCCGTTTTTACGTCGTTGTCAATACGGATCTTAAGGGAGTCCATATTGTTCCGGGTCTGCTCCAGCTTGTATTTTGCCTGTTTGATATTGGCGTCTTTGTAGAAGCCATCGAAGATGGGAACGTTGATATTGAGTCCGATATAAGAGGAAGGGAACCAGCTATTCCTCTTGCCCAGATCGAATTGGCTCGAATACTGGTTTTGCGCGTAGTTTGCCGTCAGGCTGGCAGTGGGTATATACGTTTGCTTATACCGTTTGACATCATATTCGTTCAATCTTCTATTGATCTCCAGGAGTTGGTATTCGTGACGGTCGGTATATTTATAATCGTCGCCCAGGGCGGCGTCCCGGATCATCTCGTAAGTGAGCGTATCGGTGAGCACCAGGGAGTCGCTGATGGGCATGCCCAGCAATACCTTTAATCCCAGGTAGCCATTGGCAATATTATAGCTGAGCTGTATGCTGTCTGACTCCAGGTTGGCCAGCTGTACATTCGCCTTATCTACGTCCAGTTTTTCGGAGAACCCGTTCTTAAACATTTCCGTAGAGCTATGCAGCAAATCTTTCTGTTTGGCAATATTTGCATCACTCTGCTCCACCTGGGTATGACTTAACAGGAGCTGATAATATATTTTATAAATATTGACACGCAGCGTTTGTTCCGTTATCTCCTGTTTCTTGCTATAAAAATCCAGGGAGGCCTGACGGGCCTGCAGCCCTACGAATACCTGTCCGTCGAAGAGGACCTGTTTCAGGGTAGCTCCTCCGCTGGCGCTCCACTTGGTGCCGAACTTCAGGGGGAGAAAGGTACCGGCCGGCCCGCCGTTTAATTCGGCGGGGATCAGGGTGGTCGGGATCTGGAAATAATCGGTCAATCCCAGGGTGCCCGTTACCTGTGGCAGTGCCTGCGAGGTGGTGGCACGGTTACTTTGTTCCTGGATTCTGAGGTCCAATATGGCATTCTTAACATTCACGTTGTTCTTAACGGAGTAATCGATGGCCTCTTTAAGGGAAAGGGTATGGATGGCCGGCGACGATGAAGTCTGTCCCGGCGAAGCTTGCTGTGCGGAGGCATTCAAAGCCATCAGGATCAGCAGCCCGGGTATCAACCTTCTCAATTGCTTAAACCTTTTGTTCATGAGATAATTTTTTGTTTCGTTCATTGGTGTATTTCTCAATCAGCGTCTTGCCTTTTGCGGTAACGACGCTATGGATGAAGAGCATGGACAGTTCATAGCTCACTTCCAGTATCTTGTACCGGCTATGGGGGAAAAGATCCAGGTTGAAGATGAGGAAAGCAGCTTCTATGCGGCTTTTGGTCGTTATATCCAATTGAATATCAGGTCGGTACAATTCTTCTGCTATGCCCCATTGCAGGTTGTCCATGATCACCCCGTAAAGGAATTCGTATTTGAACTCTTTTAATTTTCTGTAAGAGCGGGGATGATGTTTTTCCAGGTCATAAAGCATGAGGGGGTTCGTGGACTTCAGCAGTTCTTCGTGGGATTCGAGGGCGAGGAAGATCTCGTGTACGGCATTCTCGGACTGCTTATGGAACCCGATGCAATCCATTTGGCTTTTCTTTATCTCCTGGTCGATAACGGCGGTCACCATATCATCCTTATCCGTAAAAAACTGGTAAATGGTCTTCTTGGAAATGCCCAGCTGTGCTGCGATTTCATCCATGGTGATGGACCGGATCCCATACCGCATGAAGAGGTCGGCGGCTTTGTTTAATATTCTTTCTTTTGCTTCCATGATGCGTCGGGGCCAAAACTACGGAAACTTTTTTTGTAACCAAAGTTTCCTGTGGTTTTTTAGCATTTTTACCCATATTCCCCTAGGCATCTCTATAACCGGACTTCGTCCGGTTGTGAACAAGCCCCATGGATAACCGAGATAACCGAGGTAACCGAGGAGAAAGCGAGGAACGACGCTTTTGACGAAGATTACGAGCGGAGCGGAATCATTTAATTAATTCTGCGCTCCCTTATAATGACTAATTTTGGCCTTAACCGGCGAGCCGGTAGTGAACATGGCAAAAATTCATTTAAACAGCCGGCACATGAAGCTTCGAAAAATACCCCGTAAATTATTCCAGCTTTTCTTACAGGGTCTGCTCATTCTAGCTCCTACTTCTATCACGATCTGGACGGTATTTTCCCTTTTCACCTGGATAGACGGCATCCTTCCGAATTTGGTTCATGGTCTGATGCCTAACCTGATCAGCTTAGACCAGTTTGGCAGCCCCAGACGGATCCCCGGTCTCGGTTTTATCGTCTTTATCGGCATTGCGCTGTTTGTCGGTTATATTTCTCCTTCGTTCATCGTTAGCCGTTTAGTCGACCTCGCAGACCGGCTTCTGGAACGGACTCCCGGCATCAAACTTATTTACTCTACTATAAAAGACTTCTTCGAAGCCTTCGCAGGGAACAAAAGGAAATTCGATAAGGCTGTGCTGGTCAGCATCGAAGCGCCGGATGTATGGAGAGTGGGGTTCATCACGCAGGAGGAGCTGCATGAATTCGGATTACAGGAGTATGTTGCCGTATATATCCCCCAATCTTACGCCTTTGCGGGCCACCTGTATTTTGTGAAAAGAGATCGGGTAAGGGTCCTCACGGATATCAGTTCCGCCGATGCGATGAAGTTCGCTATTTCCGGAGGCGTTGCAGAAGTCGAAGAGCATCCGGCCCCAAACCTCTAAAGGTCCGTCAGGACCGGGAGCAGAACTGAGGCAGCTTCTCTTACCCGTTAGTGGGAACAGGTTTCTCAAAAATTCGAAGGCCTTCAGCAAATAGTCATCCGCATTGAACAGACCTATTCTCGAATCGAGCAGGAAATGCATTTATTCATATTATGACCAAGTCAATCGGCTTCATTCCGTTTATCTTTTTTATTTATTTTTGCATATTCTTAATTTAAAATAATGGCAACAATAATAAAAGCCCCTGAACAAAAGAAAAGCAAATCTGCTTGCCAGGCAGCCGCCCATGGATCTGCTCAATATCCGAATATTGACATTAATCTTTTATCCAAAGATTCAAAAGAAACTCCCTTATCTCCGTACCTTTCGAGGATATTCCCGTTCTTATTGATGAGCACTTGGGTTGGATAGGAGGCGACGTTATATATGTCACCAATAGATGCTGACGTCTCATTGCGGTTTATTGTCGTATCGGGATTTATCAATATTTGCTTCCATATCTCTAATCCGTCTTGTAGAATGGCTTTGCGCCAAGCATCAGGTGTCTTATTGTCATCGGCGACGCCAATAATCTCGAAGCCACTTTTTTTATATTTATTGTATAGCAATTTTAAATGAGGACTTTGCTGCCGGCAAGGGATGCACCACGATGCCCAGAAATCAAGGAGGATATATTTATCCTTTCTTTCTTCGTCGAGATCGATCAAGCCCCCTTTAACATCACGACGGATAAAACTTTTTACTGCTGTATCGGCTATTATCTCTTGAGTTTTTTGGATCTCCGTCGCTACTTCAAGACCGTAATAGCTTTTTTGAATGTCGGGAGAAAGCGTGTTGTATAGCAATTTCAATGAATCGAAGGATACATATCTTATATTATTAGCCAATAAATAGGAAGAAATATATGATTCAGGGTGATGGATAACATATTCGATATCGGCATCCGTTAATTTTAAGAAGATTTGCTCTTTAATGAGAGAGATGGAATCAAACCTTCCCTGAATAATTGATAAATCGCCTTGCCTGGAACTATCTTTTTGAGCTGTTAGATATTGTGCGTTATTTTTTTTATATACTTCATTTAGAGGATCTAATTCCCTTACTATAATAGAATCCTTCTTCCTTTTAACCCGTTCTAGTTCCAGTTGGGAATTAGATCCTCTCATTTCAGAATGACTGATATTATTTTCAGCCGCAGTTATTATCAGTTTGCCCGGCTCGATAAAAAAAGTGGAAAAATTGGGTCCACCAAAACGATTACCATCATTGTCCTTGTCTTTCAATGCAAAGTCTGCCGTCGTAGGCTCACTTACTATCCCTGTAAAACTAAAATATCCATCTTTCAGGGCACAGCTATCCCTTACATATTTATCTTTACTTTCTCGATAATAGAAGAAAACCAATCCGCTTTTCCGGCCTGTAAGTTTGCCGAAAACGTGAAATCCTTTGGTTCTACTATCTTGTTGACCTGAACAACTATAAGGCATTAAGTGATTTAAGCCTAAAAAAATAAAGATCGTATACCTTTTCATTAAAGACATGGAATCATTTTCTGGTTATCAAGGTGCAACACATTGGTTATAAGCCACGCCGCCGGGAGGTGCAGCCCAATGCACACATTTTAATCCTGAACAACAGCCGTCTTGTTGGCCAATACAGCTGTAAGAGCCGGATAATCAGGATGTGTGCCTATTTCTTGTTTACAATAATTCTTATTGATCCGTTTGCCGCATAGTGTGAGCCACTTATGAATAATATTCCAAAGTTCCTTGGAATCGGACGAGGTTGGTCTGTGCGGCATACAGAAAGCGTTGCTAGGTTAATGGTATAAACCTTAAAGATGCTGTTTTTTTATAATCCATGAAAATTTATTTAATGTTGTAATTTATACACCATCAGGAAGGAATGGCCAGCGCTCACCGCGATTTTGAACAATATCTTCACCTGATTAACCACCTACTAAGCAAACTACAACATGGTGAGTAATGTATTTCCCGGCCATTCCTTTTACCACGCAGGCAGGTACGTTTCCCGGAAACCAGGGCCGGAGTTGCTGGATTACCTGGTATAGAAAATTTTCAGAATAATAGTAAATATTTCACATACTTGCAAACCCGGCAATTAAGATGGCCCTACACGCCCTCCCTATTAAAAAAGACTATATTTGCATCTCATTTATAACATGTTAAATATCATTCTGTGGTTCATAATTTCAATTCCGGTCCCAGCATCCTGCCGAAAGAAGTATTTGAACAGGCCAGCCAGTCTATCCTGAACTTCAATGATACAGGTCTCTCCATCCTGGAGATCGGTCACCGGACCCCTTTGTTCCAGGCAGTTGTCGATGAAGCCATGGCTACCGCCAGGGAGCTGATGCAACTGGACTCCGAGCACGAAATATTGTTTCTGCATGGAGGAGCTTCCACTCAATTCTTCCAGGTGCCCATGAACTTATTGAATGAGAATGAAACCGCCGCTTACCTGGACTGCGGCATCTGGGGCACCAAGGCGATCAAAGAGGCCAGACTCTTCGGCAACGTAGAAGTGGTCGCCTCTTCCAAAGACAAGAACTACACGTATATTCCCAAGGGCTATACCGTTCCTGCCGGGGCCAGTTTTTTTCATTGTACGTCCAACAATACGGTTGAAGGGACGCAGATGCATTCTCTTCCGGATACGGATATTCCGTTGGTTGCCGATATGAGCAGCGATATTCTCAGCCGGGTAATCGATTTTAACCGGTATGACCTCATTTATGCCGGCGCACAGAAAAATATCGGGGCCGCGGGGGTCAACCTGGTGATCGTCAAAAAAGACCTTTTGGGTAAGGTGAGCCGCAAGCTCCCTTCCATGATGGACTACCGCCTGCATATCGAAGCAGGCAGCTTACTGAATACGCCTCCTGTTTTTGCGGTCTATGTTTGTATGCTCACGCTCCGCTGGCTGAAACAGCAAGGCGGTATCCCGGCCATGGAAAAGATCAATGACCAGAAGTCCGCGCTCTTATACGATACCCTGGACAGCCTGCCTCTCTTCCGGCCGACTGTAGCAAAGGAAGACCGCAGTAAGATGAATGTGGTTTGGGCTATGGACAATCCCGAACTGGAAAAAGAGTTCCTTTCCATTTGTAAGGAGAACGGAATGGTAGGCATTAAAGGATACCGGACCGTAGGCGGGTTCAGGGCTTCGCTGTATAATGCCCTTCCGATAGAAAGCGTCCGGACCCTCACGGACCTTATGAAAGATTTCGCAAATAAAAAAGCTTAAATAAAATGGCAACGATCAGACCCTTCCAGGCATTACGTCCTATCCCGCAACTGGCCGGGCAGGTAGCTTCCAGGCCTTATGATGTATTGAACAGTCATGAAGCCAGGGAGGAAGCCGCCGACAATCCCAACTCTTTCCTCCATATCACCAAGGCGGAGATAGATATGCCATTGAATGTGGATATTCATTCCCAGGAAGTATATGATAAGGCCAAAGAAAATTTGCAATCTTTTATAGAAAGGGGGATTTTGATCGAAGAGGATAAGCCGACCTATTATATCTACCGGTTGATCATGAACGGCAGGAGCCAGACCGGTCTGGTATGCGGCAGTTCGGTAGACGATTATGAGAATGACATTATTAAGAAACATGAGTTCACCCGGCCCGAAAAAGAGGCCGACCGGATCAATCATATGAAGACGATCCACGCACAGACCGGCAATGTCTTTCTTGCTTATAAAAACGTAGCCGCTATCGACGAGCTGATCGAAAGCTGGAAAAACAACCAGGATCCTCTTTATGATTTTACAGCAGAGGATGGTATTCAGCATACGATCTGGGCTGTTGACAAAGAAGAGACCATCGGGGCTATTACCCGGTCCTTCGCGGAGAAAGTTCCCTTTACCTATATTGCAGATGGTCATCACCGGGCAGCTTCCGCCGCCAAAGTGAGGAAGGAATCAGGCGCATCATCCAGCACGGAAGCCGATTATTTCCTTACTACCCTTTTTCCTTCCGCGGAGCTGCATATATTGGATTACAACCGTATGGTGAAGGATCTCAATGGCGCCAGCGTGGAGGAATTCCTGGATAATCTGCAGAAGAGCTTCCTCGTAGGAAAAGTAGATAAGGCCTTCCTACCCGGTCAGCTGCACGAATTCGGCATGTACCTTCAGGGCAACTGGTATCAGTTAGTAGCGAAAGAAGGTAGCTTTACCAGCGATCCGATCGGTGTGCTCGATGTTACGATCCTCCAGAAGAATGTCCTGGGCCACCTACTGGGTATCAAAGATCCCCGTACGGATAAACGCATTGATTTCGTAGGTGGAATCCGCGGGCTGGGCGAACTGGAGAAAAGAGTGGACAGCGGCGAAATGAAAATCGCTTTCAGCCTTTATCCCGTAAGTATCCAGCAGCTATTTGACATTGCGGACAGCGGACAGGTAATGCCACCCAAGAGCACTTGGTTCGAGCCTAAGCTGAGAGACGGATTGTTAACGCATCTTATTTGAGCATTAACTACCGGATGGAGCCTGATATTATTGGAATACATTACCTTTGGCCGATAAGAAAAGACGAAAAGCATGAACAGGATCCTTCTTTTACCCTTCATACTGGTCTTGGCCAGTCTTGCTACTCTCGCCCAACAACCCGACGCAAAAACACTACAGGAGACCGCCAGGACGTTTACCCGCCAGGGCGATTATGCAAATGCTATCGTGGTATTGAGCGGAGCCGTGCAGAAGGATCCCCAGAATATCGAATTACTCAAGGATCTGTCCTTTAACTATTACCTGCAGCGCGAGTATGCCAAGGGATTGAATATTGCACGCCCCCTGACGGAGCGACCCGATGCGGATGTGCAATGCTACCAGATGACAGGGCTTTTTTACAAGGCGATCGACGATCCCAAGGAGTGCGAAAGGCTGTATAGGGCGGGGATCAAAAGATTTCCCCGCAGCGGCGTTTTGTATAACGAATATGGAGAGATGCTCTGGGCCCGGCAGGACAATTCGGCCATCAAGCAATGGGAAAAGGGGATCGAAATAGACCCTAATTACTCCTCCAACTATTATAACGCCGCCAGGTATTATTTTCTCACCTATGATAAAGTCTGGAGCATTATCTATGGAGAGATCTTCGTAAACCTGGAAAGTTATAGCAAGCGTACTGCCGAGATCAAGGACCTGCTCCTGGAAAGCTATAAAAAACTTTTTGCCGAAGGAGATATACTTAAAAATCAAAATACCAAATCCCCGTTTGTCGCCGCTTATCTGGGTATACTCAGCAATGTCTCATCTGCCATCGCCCAGGGGGTTACATCGGAATCCCTCACCGTATTGCGGACTAAGTTCATTCTTGCCTGGTTCGAAAAATACCCGGCGGGTTTCCCGTTCCGTCTGTTCGACTACCAGCGCCAGCTTTTAAAGGATGGGCTCTTCGACGCTTACAATGAGTGGATCTTCGGGGCTGCGGAAAACCTCCCGGCTTTCCAGACCTGGAGTACCGCGCATGGCGATGACTACAGCCGCTTCACCAATTTCCAGAAAGGCAGGATCTTCAAGTTGCCGGAAGGGCAATATTACCGGTTTTAATTTGTCCTTTTTTGTTTTTTGTCTAATTTGGCTCCGGTAAATAGCCAATAATTAAGCCGTTTCCAGCGTTTTTAAGGCCGAAATAACCGCCTGTTTAAATAATAACTATGACCGAACCAACACGATTGTTCGATTGCCTTCGAATTCAACAGGAGAAAGCAGTTCTGCCGGATATGCTGGCAGCTAAGGAAAACGGCAAGTGGAAGACCTATAGCTCGACAGAAGTAACGGATACCGTGAATAAACTCAGTGCAGCCTTGTTGGGACTGGGCATTTCCGGGGGGGACCGGACTATAGAGGGTATGGACAAAGTCGCCATTGTAGCCAAGAACCGCCCGGAATGGGTGATGGTCGACCTGGCTGTGCAACAGATCGGCGCCATACTGACGCCCATTTATCCCACTATTACCGTTGCCGAGCTGGAATTTATCCTGAATGAGGCGCAGGTAAAGCTCATTTTTGTCAACGACGAAGAGCTCTTCCATAAGGTATTGAGCATCCGGGATAAAGTCGCCAGCCTGCAGGAGATCTATACCTTTGAGCATGTAGCCAATGCCAGGCATTGGAAAGAGTTACCAGTGAGTGCGACCCAGGCAAACCTGGACCGCCTTCCTGCTATCCGGGATCAAATACGACATGAAGACCTGGCCACCATTATTTATACTTCGGGCACTACCGGCACCCCCAAAGGGGTTATGCTCTCTCACAAGAACATTCTCAGTAACGTGGTGTCCTGCATTCCCTGTCTTCCCAGGGGACCTATCCGGGCCCTCAGCTTTCTGCCGCTCAATCATATCTATGAGCGTATGCTGACCTATGTCTACCTTTTGAGCGGCAGCTCTATTTATTATGCGGAAAACATGGACACGATCGGAGAAAACCTGAAAGAGGTAAAACCGCAGATGTTCGTTACCGTTCCCCGGCTGTTGGAGAAGGTCTACGATCGGATCATGCAGAAGGGGTCCGAACTAACGGGGGTGAAAAAAAAGCTGTTTTTCTGGGCGCATGGACTGGCTGCCCGGTATGAGATCAATAAGTCCCAGGGGGCCTGGTATAACCTGCAATTATCCCTGGCCAACAAGCTCATCTTCAGCAAATGGAGGGAAGCCCTGGGAAACAATCTGACCTGTGTCGCCAGCGGGGGAGCCGCTTGCCAGGTAAGGCTGATCCGTATTTTCACTGCCGCCCGGATCCCTATCCTGGAAGGTTATGGTCTTACGGAGACATCTCCGGTGATCAGTGTCAATCGTCTCCAGGTGGAGGATCGTATGTTCGGTACCGTAGGTCCTATTATCCCCGATGTGGAGGTCAAAATCGCCGAAGACGGAGAGATCCTCTGCAAAGGTCCCAATGTGATGCTCGGCTACTATAAACGCCCCGATCTCACGGCGGAAGCCCTGGAAGGGGGATGGTTTCATACAGGCGATATCGGCGTGCTGGTGGAAGGTAAGTACCTGAAGATCACCGATCGTAAAAAAGAAATGTTCAAGACCAGCGGCGGAAAATACGTAGCCCCCCTGATGATTGAAAGTAAATTACAGGAATCCCCTTTTATCGAACAGATCATCATCGTCGGTCCGGAGCGGAAATTTGTCGGCGCCCTGATCGTGCCGGCTTTCGCTTACCTCCGGGATTGGTGCCGGCAAAACAATGTCGCGAATATCGCGGCAGGTACAAATGAGGAGCTGATCCTTCATCCCGGAGTCATCGGGCACTACCAGGAGATCGTGGAGAGCTATAATAAGTATTTCAGCCATGTGGAACAGATCAAAAGATTTCAGCTGCTGCCTACGCTTTGGACTGTCGAGACGGGTGAAATGACACCCAAGCTCAGCCTCAAACGCAAGGTAATTACCGAGAAATACAGCAACGCAATCGAAAAAATCTATGCGGAGGGTTAGTCCAAAGCCGGAAGAGGGTGTCAAAAGCCGGTACTATGGATTGTTATCCGAAAATTTGAGAAACGATAGGCGTCCGTTGCCCACGATCAAAAATAACACCAGCAAAAGGAGCACGACGATCGTAAGCAGCAATTGGGAAAAGGGCCGGTACAGATCCGGAGAAGCATTGATAAAAAAGATGGCCCCGATCAGGATCGGTATCTGTAGAATACAGGCGAACCGGGTTAGCACTCCCAGTATCAGCAAAATCCCTCCCAATATATGGGCAAAGGAAATATAATTGCTCATCAGGACAGACGTAAAGGACCCGAATGACATCTTACTGGTCATCAGGGACAGCATGCCGCCCATATTCGTGAGGAATTCAATTCCTTTATAGCAAAGAAATACGCCCAGGACGATACGGAGGATATCGAGCCACTGAGGGTGATGGGTGTCACCCCAGTGTTCCACACGTTGTACGAGGTTCATATGACATCGTTTTAGGTGAGAAAAAAGAACTCAACTAAATATACGAATTTTTGCCCATACTTCACTCAGATCATCTTCTTAATTAATTTTCCCAACGTCTTCAGCCCCTCCTCTACTTCTTCGTCCCAGGGCCGTGCGTAACTGATCCGCAGGCAGTTCCCAAACTGGGCTCTTGCGGAGAATAGCTGCCCGGGAGCTACCGAGATCTGATGCTTTAAAGCTTCCTGGTACAGATGATAGGCATTCAATTTCTTATCCAGTTCGACCCAGAGCACAAAACCGCCCTGTGGCCGGGAGACCTTGGTATTAGCCGGAAAGTGCTGCATGATCCCCTGCAGATACCGGAGGCATTGCGTATGCAGCGCCTTGCGCAATTTCTTCAAATGGTATTCATAACGGCCGATACTTAAAAAATGGGCGATCGCCTGTTGAGTGATCGTCGTGCCGGTGACCGTATGCATCATTTTGGTACGGACGACTTTTTCGGTGAACCGGCCGGGGAGGATCCAACCGATCCGGTAGCCGGGCGCCAGGGATTTGGACAGGGAGCTGCAATGCAGGACCCAGCCTTCTTTATCAAAGGTCTTACAGGTCTTCGGGCGGTGGCGGCCAAAATATAACTCGCCATAGATATCATCCTCGATCAGGGGGATCTGCCTTCGGGTGATCAATTCTACCAGGGCCTGCTTCTTGTCTTCGGGCATACAGCTTCCCAGGGGGTTGCTGAAATTGGGCACGAATACGCAGGCCTTGACAGGGAACTGGTCGAGCAGGGTTTCCAGATGTCCGGGATCTACCCCTGTCAGCGGATCGGCCGCGATTTCCAGCACTTTCAGGCCCAGCAGCTCGGCCACCTGGAAAATACCGAAATAAGTGGGATTCTCGATGGCTACGGTATCTCCCGGCTGAGTCACCGCTTTCAGGCACATCACTAACGCCTCCATGCAACCGGCCGTCACGACTATCTCTTCTTCCGAAATTTTGCCGCCCCAGTTGAACGCCTGTTTGGCTATCTGCCTGCGCAATTCCCGGTTGCCCTGTATATGTTCGTATTGGGTCCCGTGATGACTGGAGGCCCGCATAGCATGCATCAGCGACTTATTCAGCTTGGCCGTCGGCAGTAAGCTGGTAGGCGGGGCCGCTATGGAGAAATTGATCAGGTCACTGGAAGAGATATTATTGAAAACGGCCGTGATCATTTCCTGCACACTGACCTCACTGGTCATCGGTTCAGGTTCTGAGATACGGGGCAGGCCTGGCATCCGCCGCAAATTAAATCGTACATAATAGCCCGATTTCGGCCTGGCTTCAATGAGTCCTTTTCCTTCCAGGTGATAATAGGCCTGAAAAGCGGTGCCCATGCTGATCCCATATTCTTCGCTCAGCATTCTCACGGAAGGTAGTTTGTCCCCGATCTTCAGGATCTCCTCTCCGATCATTTTCTCCAGGCCTTCGGCTACCTGCAGGTAAATATGATCCTGGTCGTTGAATTTCTTTTTATTCATACGCATTTATTTAAACCCGGACGGGCCGGTCTGTCTTCATTACGATCTGCCGCGGTAGTGTTTCGGTTTCGGCCGCGCATCTGATCTAGTCAAAAGTAACAAATCTGCATCTGTTTTTTACAAAATAGATTCCTGAAATTTGTAGAGAAATCAAAAAACATGGCACATACCGTCTCGCTTTACATTCCCGCCCACCGGGCTACTTATTCCCGACTCCCCGAAGTGGACTGGGACAACCTGGAATTCGGCCGATATAACAGCGACCATATGCTGATCTGTGATTATGCAGACGGTAAATGGCAAACACCGCAGGTCCTTCCTTTCGGAAATTTCGCCCTCAGTCCTGCGACGCTGTCTTTTCATTATGGGCAAACGATTTTTGAAGGGATGAAGGCATTCCGGATGGAGGACGGGAGGATCAATATTTTCCGGCCGCAACGGCATTATAAAAGGTTCGTCTTGTCAGCAGAAAGATTGTGCATGCCTGTTATATCGCCGGAAGTCTTTCTGGAAGGATTGCGCAGGCTGGTGGAAATAGATAAGAGCTGGGTGCCCGGCCAACCGGGCAGCGCCCTCTATCTCAGGCCCTTTATGATTGCCACGGAGGCGAGACTGCGGGTGAAAGTATCGGAGACCTACCGGTTTTCCGTCATTACGACTCCTACGGGGCCTTATTACCAGCAGCCTCTGCGTGTAAAAGTGGAAACGAATTTTGTAAGGGCGGTCAAAGGAGGTACGGGTTATGCCAAGTGCGGCGGCAATTACGGAGGATCTCTTTATCCGGCTCAGAAAGCGAAAGAGCAGGGTTATGACCAGGTTCTATGGACGGATGGCATCGAAAATAAATATATCGAAGAGTCGGGCGCCATGAACGTATTTTTTGTCATCGACGATACCCTGGTCACGCCTCCTCTTTCCGACTCCATCCTGGATGGGATTACACGGGATAGCCTGATCACCCTGGCTGGCAGGGCCGGCATCCGGGTGGCAGAAAGGCCGGTGTCTGTAGAAGAATTGAGGCTGGCCTTTGAAAAAGGGAAGATCCGGGAGGCCTTTGGGTCAGGGACTGCGGCCGTCATCTCCCCTATTGGAACGATCGGTATCGAGGGAGCAGACTATGATCTGCCCGCGGCCGGTCAGGAGAGTATGGCGACTCTGCTCAGGACAGCGTTGGAGAATATCCGATATGGCTGCGAGCCTGATCCGTATGGATGGAATTTTATCGTATGAGCAAGATTTGAGTAAAAAATAATGCGGGGACATGTCCCGACCTGGATTTAATCGGTATATTGTTATGCGCCTGGAATACAGTTCCGGCGTTTTATTTGGATAAATAATCGCATAACATCATCATGGAGAAAAAACTACAGGGGCAGATCGCCATTATTACCGGCGCCAGTTCAGGCATTGGGGCCGGGGTATCCAAGGCATTGGCAGCAGCAGGGGCCACCGTTGTCGTCAACCATCCGGTGGCAGCGACCCTGGCTCCCGCAGAAGCTGTACTGACAGAGATTAAAAGCGCCGGCGGCGCCGGCATCACCTATCAATGCGATGTCAGTAAAGAAGCGGAAGTACAAAAAATGTTTGCCGATGTGATCGCTCAATTCGGAACGGTGGACATCCTGGTGAATAATGCAGGGTTGCAGCGGGATTCGCCTTTCCAGGATATGACCCTTGAACAATGGAATTTTG
Source organism: Puia sp. (assembly GCA_035555335.1). Lineage (GTDB taxonomy): Bacteria > Bacteroidota > Bacteroidia > Chitinophagales > Chitinophagaceae > Puia. The sequence goes on along the minus strand of DATMGS010000028.1, from coordinate 296,633 downwards.
TCCTGGGAGTCAATCTGACCGGTCAGTTCCTCTGTGCCCGGGAAGCTATCCGGGAATTTCTGCGAAGAGGTATCGTGCTGGAAAGATCCAAGGCCGCCGGCAAGATCATTTGCATGAGCAGCGTACATGAAGTCATCCCCTGGGCCGGCCATGCGAATTATGCCAGCAGCAAAGGCGGCATTATGCTCCTTATGAAGAGTATCGCCCAGGAATTCGCTCCTCACAAGATCCGTGTCAACAGCATCGGGCCCGGAGCCATCAAAACGCCCATCAACCATCAGGCATGGGATACGCCCGACGCAGAAAAGAAATTACTCGAACTCATCCCTTACGATCGGGTAGGCGTAGTGGAAGACATCGGCGCTGCTGCCGTATGGCTGGCCAGCGACGACTCCGATTATATAACAGGCATCACTTTATTCGTCGATGGCGGCATGACGCTCTATCCCGGATTCAGCACGAACGGATAAGGTATAAATATTTTACAGGCAGGCAACTCCCCTCTCTAAGGCAACGTATCGGTTACTATAAAATAACCACAAATACGCTCGTGCCTATCCGACCTTTTCTACCTCACTAATTTATTGGAATATTGCTCCGGTCACCAGCACTATGGGTGATTGCCATCGGACTTTTTAACTGCTTTCCGGTGATCGGGATGCCCATGTCTAAGGAGTTCTGTGCCGATACCCTATCGAAAAATGATACCCTCCCGGGATTAGGGAAGGACAGCCTGCGTTTCCCTCTTAGTGACCGGCGAAGCGATCCTATTTCCGCTCCGTCGAAAAACCCTTTCGATCTGAAGGATCCTTTCAACATAAAGGATTCTATCGTCTATGATCCGCAAACAAAGCGCTATTATATCTTCGAAAAGATCGGCGATCATTATTACCGGGAGCCTACTTATTTGACTTTTGACGAAATGATGCGCTGGCAGATCAGCAAGGATGAAGGCGACTATTTCCGGGCGCGGGCGGATGCGCTGGCAGCTCTCAACAAGAAATTACTCCGGCCGAAGCTGTCCGTGACAGATGATCTTTTCAACCGGCTCTTCGGCAATGGCAAGGTGGATGTCAAACCACAGGGTACGGTGAGCATTGCGGCAGGTTACCAGGGGCAGAGCATTCAGAACCCCACCCTCCCTGAAAGCTCCCGGAATACGGGGGGATTTGATTTCAATATGAATGCCAACCTGAGCGTGCTTGGCAATATAGGCAACCGGCTCAAGCTTCCTATCAGCTATAATACGCAGGCCAACTCCAGCTTCGAGAACCAGCTGAAGCTGGAATATACGGGAGGTACGGATGATATCATCAAAAAGATAGAAGCCGGCAATGTATCCTTTAGCACGAAGAGCACGCTGATAACGGGGGCCCAATCCTTATTCGGTCTCAAGACGCAGCTGCAATTCGGAAAATTGTATATTACCGGTGTGCTGGCCAGCCAGCGTTCATCTACTCAATCATCCGGATCACAGGGCGGGGCGACCACCACTTCCTTTTCTTTCAAGGCGGATGACTATGACGAGAACCGTCATTTTTTGCTATCACAATATTTCCGCTCCAATTTCAGCAAGGCGTTATCGAAAATACCTGTCGTCAATTCCCAGGTGCAGATCCTGAAGATCGAAGTATGGGTGACCAATCGCAACGGTGTGGTCTCCGGGGCGCGGGATGTGGTAGGGCTGATGGATCTGGGAGAAGCATCTCCTTATAATTCGCATATCAAGGGGCAGGCTTCCGTCGCTTATCCCTATAATGATGCCAATACCGAATACCGGAGTGTCATCAATGGCGCCGGCAGCCGGCAGTCTTCGTCCGTCGCCACGATGCTGAATGGGCTGGGTCTCTCCCAGGTGCAGGACTATGAAAAGGTATATGCCCGGAAGCTCAACGGCAGTGATTTTTATTATAATCCGCAGATCGGATTCATTTCCATCAATACCACGCTGCGTTCGGATGATGTGCTGGCTGTCGCTTATCAGTATAGTTATAACGGGACAACGTACCAGGTGGGGGAGTTTTCGCAGGATGTGCCGCCGGACACGAGCCAGGGCTATAATCCCGGAGCGCAGAAAATATTGTATCTGAAGCTGCTTAAAGCGACCGCCCAGCGGACCCGGTTACCGATATGGGGGTTGATGATGAAGAACATATATTCCCTGAAGACTTCTGCCGGCAGCGTGCTCACCGGTTTGCAAAAAACAGGGTTTGTCCTGAACGTACTATATAACGAAGCCAGTAAAGGCACGAAAAGATATCTGCCGGAGGGGCCAAAAGCAGGGACAGCGCTGCTCTCCGTGCTGAACCTGGACCGGCTCAACAGTAATAACGATGCTTCTCCGGATGGGATCTTCGACTACGAGGAAGGTTTCACGGTCTTATCGACGCAGGGGGTGGTGATCTTTCCCGTGCTGGAGCCCTTTGGCAAGGACCTCGACTCGCTGGCTTTTTCCAATGCTTCACAGACGTTGAAGGACAAGTATGTATTTTATCATTTATACGATACGATCAAGGAGGTCGCCAAGACCTATGCCAATACAGACCGGTATTACCTCAGTGGGACCGCCAAGGGTCAGGCTGCGTCCGGCAATCTCTCCCTGGGAGCGGTCAATGTACCCCAGGGGTCGGTGGTCGTGACGGCCGGAGGGCAGACCTTGAAGGAAAATGTCGACTATGTGGTGGACTATCCCAATGGTACGGTACAGGTCATTAACCAGGCGATCATTAATTCGGGGGTGGCCGTAAATGTGTCCTTTGAGAACAATGCAACGTCCGGCCTGCAATCCAAGGGCTTCATGGCGCTGCGGCTCGATTACGAGGCCTTCAACACCGCCAGCCGGTCCCTTTCTCTTGGTGCGACGATCGAGCGGCTGAGCGAGCGACCTTATTTTACTAAAACATCCTATGGAGAAGACCCGATCCGCAATACGATGTACGGTCTGGATATCAATTACCGGACCCAAGCGCCCGGGTTAACACGCCTGTTAAACAAGCTCCCTTTTTATTCCAGCCACGAGGTGAGCACGGTGACGGCTTATGGCGAGGCGGCCTACCTGAAACCGGGACATGCCAAACAGATCGGCAGTGGCAGCAGCGGAACGGTATATGTCGACGATTTCGAAGGGTCTACCAGTGCTATCGATCTGGAATATCCGGTAATCAACTGGGCGCTGGCCTCTACGCCACAGAGTAACGGGCTTTTCCCGGAAGGAAGCCTGAAGGATTCGATCGATTATGGATTCAACAGGGCGAGGATCGCCTGGTATAACATCGAGACCACGTTACAGGACAAGAGCAGCTCCAGCAACCCCGTGAGAAGCTATGAGAATTTTTCCGATCCCCGTATCATGGCTATCACTACCCAGGAGCTCTTCCCGGAGCTAACGACGGCGACCGGGACATCCACCCAGCTGACAACCTTCGACCTGGCCTATTACCCCAGCGACCGGGGCCCCTACAACTATGACAGCCGGACCGGCAGCGTAAGTTCCGATGGGAAACTGCTGAACCCGAAACAGCGTTGGGGAGGGATCATGCGCTCGATCGACCAGAGTGATTTCGAGTCGGCCAATATACAGTATATCGAATTCTGGATGCAGGATCCTTTTATCCTCAATCCTTCCGGCAAAGGGGGGCAGCTATATTTCGACCTGGGCAGCGTCTCGGAGGATATACTAAGAGATGGCAAGAGGATGTATGAGAACGGAATGCCCACTCCCAATATATCGGCAGCCGTGGATACGTCGGCCTGGGGAAAAATGCCCGCCAACAATACGCAAGTAACCAACGCCTTCAGCTCGGACGCATCGGACCGGCCTTACCAGGATATAGGATATGACGGGTTAAGCGACACCGCGGAAGAGAGACAGTTCGCCTACTACCTGAATAAGCTGAAGATCAGCTACGGCGTCAACTCTACTATCTACCAGCAGGCGGAAAAGGATCCTTCCAGCGATGATTTTAAGTATTACCGCAATAGCGACTATGACAACTCAAAAACAGGTATACTTGGCCGGTACAAAAACTACAATGGTCCGGAAGGGAATTCGCCCGTTGCCACTTCTTCGACGGTGCAGGCATTTACCATGTATCCCGACGAGGAGGACATCAACCGGGACAATACCATGAACGAGCTGGAATCCTATTTCGAGTACAAGGTCAACCTGTCACCGGACAGCCTGGTGGTCGACAAGAATTTCATAACGGACAAGCGTTCGTTCACCCCCAGCGGGGGTGTTACCCAAAACTGGTACCAGTTCCGCATCCCGATCACCGCTTATACCCAAGCGGTCGGGGGTATAACGGACTTTAAGTCCATCCAGTTCATCCGGCTTTTCCTGACAGGCTTTGCGGATTCCGTCGTCTGTCGTTTCGCCAAATTCGACCTGGTCAGGGATTCCTGGAGGACCTTCAACTATGTGCTGGACACGACGGGTAATTATACCGCTTTGTCCACGACCAGCTCTACCACTTTCGCCGTGACGGCGGTGAATATAGAGCAGAATAGTTCCCGTACGCCTGTGGCCTATATATCGCCGCCGGGTGTCGAGCGGCAGCAGGAGCTGAGCAATAACAATGTCAATTTATTATTGAATGAACAAGCCCTTAGCCTGCAGATATGCAATTTGGTGAACAAGGATTCGAGGGGCGTCTATAAGACCACTACCCTGGACCTGCGGAAATACGGCAAGCTGGATATGTTTATCCATGCGGAGTCAGCGGCTGCGACGGATAATCTGAGCAATGGAGATCTGTCGGCTGTCCTGCGTCTGGGCAGCGATCTTACCGACAATTATTACGAAATCAGGATGCCGCTGCAGATTACGCGGTGGGGGGCCACGACGTCCGAAACGGTCTGGCCCACTGCGAATAATCTAAACCTGACCCTTAGCCGCCTGGTGCAGCTGAAGGAAAAACGGAACAGCGTGGGTCAGAACAATGTGTATTATAAAGAAACGGATACTGATGGCAGGCAGTATGCTATCCTGGGGAATCCAAGCCTGGGGGAGGTCGACCAGCTCTTTCTGGGGGTAGAGAACGTGAACCAGCCGACCATCTGCACGGAAGTATGGTTCAACGAGCTGCGCCTGTCGGACCTGGATGAGAAAGGCGCCTGGGCGACGGTGGGAAAAGTCGATGTCAAGCTGGCGGACCTGGGGACCGTATCCCTGGCCGGGAGTATGAAGACGGCAGGATGGGGTACGATCGACCAGCGGATCAACGAGCGGTCGACGGAAGACGATATACAGTACAATATGGCAGCTTCCTTAGAGCTGGGCAAGCTGCTGCCTAAGAAAGCGTCGCTTTCCATTCCCTTCTATGGCAGTCTTGCCAAAACGATCAGCAATCCCGAATATGATCCCTATGATCTGGACATTAAGCTGAAAGACAAATTGAAGATGGCCGCCTCAAAAGCGGCCAGGGATTCCATCCGGGATTATGCCTCAGAAGTCACGACGGTAAGCACAATCAACTTCACCAATGTGCGGAAGATCCCTGCCGCCAGCAAGAAGCTGAAGATCTGGAGCCTGGAAAACCTTACGCTCAATTATTCCTATACGAGTTCGCAGCATCACAACCCGACGACGTTGGAGGATGAGACGATCAATTATAAAGGGTCTCTGGCCTATAACTATGCGCATACGCCTGTCTATTGGGCGCCCTGGAAAAAGGTCATACGGTCCAAATCGTCCTGGCTGGGTCTCCTCAAGGCATTCAATCTCAATTTCACCCCGACGGTGTTGGGGTTCCAGACGGATATCGCGAGGCAATTTGCGGCCTTTCGTTCCCGTAATGTCGACGGGGGCGCCAAGGATGCGTTGCCGGAGAGCTATAACAAGTATTTTACTTTTAACAGGTCGTATACGTTGCGGTGGGACCTTACCAAATCCTTAAACATCGATTTTACGGCGTTGAACAAGGCCTGGGTAGATGAGGACAGCGGTCGCCTCGACCAATCGGGTAGGCGCAGGATGTGGAATAACTTCCTGAAAGGGGGGAGAACGACGTCTTATACCCAGACGGCTACGGCTACCTATTCTTTGCCTACTTCTTATTTTCCCGTGACGGACTGGACGCAGGCAAGACTATCCTATACGGCTACCTATGGCTGGACGGCGGCCTCTACGACGGCTACCAGCCTGGGCAATGAGCTGCAGAACACTCAGTCGGAATCCGCTATAGTGGACCTTGATTTTACCCGGCTCTATAAGAAATCCCGGTGGCTGCGGGCTTTGGAGCCCGTTACCAAAAATCCGGAAAAATCGCTGCCCAAGCTGGGGGGCTTTGTCACTTTGTTGGGCAGGATTGTCACTTCAGTGAAGCATATCAACCTTAGCTATTCGGAGAATTCGTCCTCGACGATCTATGGGTATATGGACAGTACACAAATAATCGGAATGGATCTTCATTCGAAGGAGCCGGGGTGGGGGTATATTTTCGGGCAGCAGCCGGACACCAATTTCATCAACCGGCTGGGGAAAAAGGGCTTGTTGAGCACGGATACTTCTTTCAATTCGCAGAACCAATTGACCTTTACCCAGAAATTCAGCCTGTCAGCAACGTTGCAGCCGATCCCGGGATTGGATATACAGCTCAGCCTGGACAAGAGTTTCGGGAAGAACTATTCTGAATTGTATAAGGATACGGCAGGAGGAGCGGGGTTGTCGAGACTGAATCCTTATTCGACGGGGACTTTCAGCGTCAGCTTTATTTCTTTCCAGACCCTGTTTGAAAAATTCAGGCCCACGGCGATATCCGGAACTTTTCAGCAATTTGAGAACAACCGGGCCGTCATTTCAAACCGGCTGGGACAGGAGAATCCCTATTCGGCAGGGCTGACAGGTACAGACGGCTATGCGGCCGGCTACGGCAAATATTCGCAGGATGTGCTGATCCCTGCATTCATAGCGGCGTATACGCATAAAGACCCTTACAAAATAGCCCTGGTCAACGAGGGGGGCTCGGGTGTGCGGAGCAATCCATTTTCGGGGTATATCCCCAAGCCGAACTGGCATCTTACCTATAGCGGGCTCAGCAAGCTCCCTTTCTTCGATAAGCTCTTTACGAGTTTTATTATCACCAATGCATACACGGGTCTTCTGAGCATGGGCAGCTTCAATTCCAATACCAATTACAAAGACCCGATGGGTTATGGGCAGGCCGGGTTCATCGATACGCTGACGGGGAATTTTGTGCCTTATTTCCAGGTGCCGAATATCACGATGACGGAGCAGTTTTCTCCCCTGATCGATGTGGATATGACGTTCAGAAACCAGGCGTCCGTGAAGATCGGGTATAGTAAATCCCGTCAGTTAAGCCTGAGCCTTACGGACTACCAGATGACGGAAGCCAGGTCTTCGGAACTGACTATCGGCGCCGGCTGGAAGAAAAAGGGATTGCGGCTTCCTTTCAACATTACCCTGCCGGGGAAAGGAGGCGGCGACGGCAGCGGTAGTAATGTTCAGGGGAAGGGTAGCACCGGCAAGGGTGGCACCGGCAACGGCAGCAGCCCAACGAACCAGGGCAATGATGTCACTTTCCGGCTCGACGTAAGTATCCGTGATGACATCAGCACAAACACTTACCTGGATCAGACCAGCTCTACCCCTACGGCGGGTCAGCGAATTATCCGGGTGGCGCCTTCCGTGGATGTGGTGCTGAACAAAAAGATAAGCTGTAAATTGTACTTCGACCGGAGCCATACGATCCCAAGATTATCCTCTTCTTATCCAACCACTACTACCAAGGCCGGCATACAGATCCAGATCTCTTTGTCGCCCTAGCCAATCAGGGCCGGATGGGATACAAAGTGACGGAAGACTGGGTCAACCGGGATTAAATAAGTACATTTAGTGGGGAAGGAATATACGTTTATCTAATCAGGGAAGAAGTTACTTTATGACGGAAAAAGAACGGTTAAAAAATGCGGACTGGAAAAAATGGGGGCCTTATCTCTCCGAACGCCAATGGGGCACTGTACGTGAGGATTATAGCGCTAACGGAGACGCCTGGAACTATACTACCCATGATATGGCGCGCAGCATGGCCTGGCGCTGGGGAGAAGATGGCATCGGGGGTTTTTCCGATAAGAAACAATTGTTATGTTTCTCCGTCGGCCTTTGGAACAAAAAAGATCCGATCCTGAAAGAGCGGATGTTCGGCCTCAATGGCAATGAAGGCAATCATGGGGAAGACGTAAAAGAGCTTTACTATTATCTCGACTCCTCGCCCACCCATTCTTATATGAAGATGCTGTATAAGTATCCTCAATCAAAATATCCCTATTTAGAGCTATTGGAGGAGAATAAGCGGAGGACCCGCCTGGAGCCGGAATATGAGCTAATAGATACAGGCATCTTTTCCGAGAACAAATACTTCGATGTATTCATGGAATATGCCAAGGCGGATACGGAAGATTTCCTTATCCGGATCACGGTACACAACCGGGGGCCGGAAGACGCGCCGATACATATTCTGCCTACGCTCTGGTTCCGCAATACCTGGAGCTGGGGGTATGACGATTATAAACCCCTCATGATGACGTCCAATCAGGGGAATATCAGCATCGAGCATAAGCTGGTGGGAGAGTTCACCCTGCATGGTGAGGAGACGGACCTGCATCTCTTTTGTGACAATGAGACCAATGTGAAAAGGTTATACGGAGTCGACAAAGCGGGTTATTTTAAAGATGGTATCCAGGAATACCTGGTCAAGGGCAATCTGCAGGCCGTGAATTACCAGCAGGGTACCAAGGCGGCGTTGAATTATGAGCGGACGATACCTGCCGGCGGGTCTGCCACTATCCGTCTCCGGCTGGAGCCTCATAATAATATTGCGCCTTTCAGGGATTTCGATGAGATCTTTGCCACCCGGATACAGGAGACGGATGACTTCTATAAGGAATTTCAGGAAGATGTGACCGATGAGGATGAAAAGCTGGTGCAGCGACAGGCCTTTGCCGGCATGTTGTGGAGCAAACAGCTTTACTACTATAATGTGGACCAATGGCTGAAGGGGGATCCGCATCAGCCAGCGCCTCCTCCTGAACGCCTGAAGGGAAGGAACAAGGAATGGAGGCATCTCAACAACAGCAATATCGTTTCCATGCCGGACAAATGGGAATACCCCTGGTATGCGGCCTGGGATCTGGCTTTCCATTGTATTACTTTCTCGCTGATAGATTCTGATTTCGCCAAGCACCAGCTGCTGCTGCTGACGCATGACTGGTATATGCACCCGAATGGCCAGCTACCCGCTTATGAATGGTCATTCAGCGATACCAATCCTCCGGTGCATGCATGGGCCGCGTACCGGGTCTATGAGATCGATAAGCATAATAACGGGGGGCAGCCCGATACCGCTTTTCTGGAAACCGTCTTTCACAAGCTCCTGCTCAATTTCACCTGGTGGGTCAACCGAAAAGATGCAGAAGGCAATAATATTTTCGAAGGTGGATTCTTAGGGATGGACAATATCGGTCTTTTCGACCGCAGCAATACCCATCTGCCGGATGGCGGTCGCCTGGAGCAGGCCGACGGCACCAGCTGGATGGCGACCTATTCCCTGAATATGATGCGGATAGCCCTGGAATTGTCCATGACCAATCCTATCTACCAGGACATGGCCAATAAGTTCTTCGAACATTTCCTTCATATCGCCGGGGCGATGGCCAACATGGGAACAGGTACGGACGGTCTTTGGGACAATGAAGACGAATTCTTTTACGACACCATGCGTCTGCCCGGCGAAGTCAGCGTCAAAGTGAAGGTCCGCTCGATGGTGGGATTGATCCCTCTCTTTGCGGTGGAAGTGATCGACGACAAGCTCTTGCAGTCCCTGCCCGAATTCGCCAAGCGTCTTAATTACCTATTGGACAACAGACCTGACCTGGCCTCGCTGGTATCGCGCTGGCATGAAAAAGGTTCGGACGAGAAGCACTTGCTGTCGTTACTACGGGGCCATCGCATCAAAAGGATGCTCCACCGCATGTTGGACGAGACGGAATTTCTCAGCGACCATGGCATCCGCGCGCTCTCCAAGATTTATGAGCAACATCCTTATCAGCTCCATATCGACGGGCAGGTGCTGAGCGTCAAATATACGCCCGGAGAATCCGATGTACCCTTATTCGGCGGCAACTCCAACTGGAGAGGCCCGATCTGGATGCCGGTAAACTTCCTCCTCATCGAGTCCCTGCAGCGATTCCACCACTATTATGGCGATGATTTCAAAGTAGAGTACCCGACGAATTCCGGCAAGTATTCTACTCTCAATGAGATCAGCATCGAATTATCCAAGAGGCTGGCAAAGCTCTTCCTCCGGGATGATAAAGGCCGCCGTCCTGTATTCGGTTCCAATGATAAAATGCAGCATGACCCTCACTTTAAGGATTACCTGCTTTTCTTTGAATATTTCCATGGCGATAATGGCAGAGGGGTTGGCGCCTCTCACCAGACGGGGTGGACTGGCCTGATCAGCAAACTCCTTATGCCCAGAAAAGGTTAGTTGAAGATCTTTATAGCGGGAAGCTGCACGGTAAATGCATTGCCGCGATGGATATCCGACTCCACGAGGATCGTGCCCTTATGGAGGGAGATGATACGTTGAGCAAGAGCCAGTCCGAGCCCGAATCCTCTGGAATTACCCGTTCCGGAGCCGCGGTAGAAAGGCTGAAAGATCTGATCGATCTCCCCTGCTGGAATGGTTTCTCCCTGGTTCACCACCTGCACATAGACCTTGTGATGGGCAAAAGAGAGATCGACCCGTGATTTTTTATCGGATGCATATTTACATCCATTCTCTACGATATTCTTTATAGCGATATAGAGCAGCTCATTGTTCCCGAAGACTACGAAATCTTTTTCGTCTTCCGGAAATTCGCCGAAATTCAATTCCACCTCATAATCGGCATTGAGCTTTTTTACATCGGCCATGACCTTGAGCAGGACCTCGTCTACCCGAACTTCATTCAGCTCGATGCCTCCCTGTGAGCCGGTTTTGGCAATCTCCAACAGGCTTTTGGTCAATAGGGTCATCTGTTGCACATCTTCCCGGATAGAAGACAATACCTGTTCGTATTCCTGTGCGCTTCTTTCCTTCTGCAAAGCCACTTCTACCTGGCTGGAGACGGAGGTAAGCGGGGTCGAGAGTTCATGCGACGCATTGGAGATAAATCTCCGCTGAATAGCAAAAGATTCCTGCAACCGCCCCAGCAGCTCATTGAAGGTATTCGCCAGCTGGCTCAGCTCGTCCTGGCCGGTGCCCGCCTGGATGCGGTGAGAGAGGTTATAGGAGGATATATCTTTTACTTCCCGGATGATCTGCGCCACGGGCCTCAATAGCTGACCGGCAAAAAGATAGCTGACCACGGCGGTGAGAAATACGCCTACGATGAGGCTGAAGAAAAGGATCCTGTTCAGCTTCGCAACCCTTTCCAGGCCATCGTCGTCATGCCCCGCCACGACTACGATAAAAGGCCTGCGGTTCGCTACCCGCCGGATGGCTATCGCATCGCGGCTGTCAATGGAAAAGTACTTCTCGCCCCGGGTCTTGATCTCCTGCAGCATATCTGCCGACACGGACAGGGGTATGCTGCCCGGCATATCGAATTTGTATAATACCTGCCCTTCATCCGAATAAATAGCAATACTCCGGGACTGCAACAATCCCACCGTAGACGTGGTATCCATCCTCCGCAGCAGCGTAAGGGCGCTATCTCCCATCAGGGCATATAGCTGGGTATTGTAATTCGCCCGGGCCATCAGGCGCTTGTCAAACACCTGCTTCCTCTCCAGCCGGGCAAAGTAATAGACGGAATAGGTCAATACGGAAATGATCGCTGTCACGAGCAGGGTAAATAACAGCATTATTTTGTAGCGGATCTTCAAGTTGGGGGTTTAATTTACAGTTTTCACCTTGGGCGCACCACCAGTCAGGCGTTTTCTTTTAGGACATAACCCATTCCTACCTGCGTATAAATGAGCTTGGAAGAAAAATCTTTCTCTATTTTCTTTCGCAGAAAATTGACGTACACATCTATCACATTCGTCTTGGTGTCAAAATCAATATCCCATACATTCATGGCGATATCTATCCGGGACACCACTTTGTTCTTATTCCGGATAAAATATTCCAGCAGCTGGAATTCCTTAGCCGTCAGGGGGATCGTCTTTCCTTCCCGGGTCACCTCTTTACTGTCCAGGTTCATGACAAGATCGCCCACTTTCAGTATGTTGGTCCCGGTGCCCGGTTGGTGGTGAAGCCGCTTGAGCAAAGCCCGGATACGGACCAGCAGCTCCTGGAAATCAAAAGGTTTTACAATATAATCGTCGGCTCCCGCCTCAAATCCTTCGATTTTATCCTCCGTCGTGTTCATGGCCGTCAGCATGATGACCAGGATCTCTTCATTAACGCTGCGTATATGACGCGCCAGCTCATACCCATTCATGAGAGGCAGGTTGATATCCAGGATGGCAAGGTCATAGGAATTAGCGTCGAATAACTTTTTGCCGGCGGCTCCGTCATAAGCCACATCCACCTCATAATGCTGTTCCGTCAATCCTTTACGCAAGGTTTCCGCGATCTTCTTTTCATCTTCTACCAACAATATTTTTGTTTCTGGCATAGTATACTTCTTAGAATGAACGAGACACTTCCAGTGTCTCGGGCCCTAAATTTATTCAATCGCCCGGTCTTCCCACCGAATGCCTCATTAAAACCGTATTAAACCGTTTTAGCAAATAATTCTCTCATCTTCCTGCAAGATGCCGAAAAAAATCGTAAATTAATAGGCCTGCGATACGCTTTTGAAAAATTAGCGCATTGCCGGCAAAAGCCTGACTCCCCCCTAAATCAAGAATTACTGATAGTATGGATGCTGCCATTTGAAGCTATCCTTGAAAGCCATTTAAAATCTAAAAAAGGGGGTTGCTATGAAATCTCATGAATCGCCTTATGTCAACAGGCGAAAAAAAACGATCGAGTTTTACGTCCACCACCTGACGGCTGCCGCTTGTTCGCATATTTCTTTGGCAGGTACATTCAACCACTGGGCGCCGGATGAATTGAAGATGTCGCCGGAAAAAAAGAATGGCGGGTGCTGGAAAATTACGATTCCCATGTTGCCGCATGGGAAGTATTATTACAAATTCTTTATTGACGACAAGATGTGGATGGAAGACATCGAGAATCCGCTGCGCGAGCCGGACGGGGTGACCGGGTGGAATAGCGTGCTGACGGTTTAAAAGGCTAAAACTTAGCTTAGCGTTACCAGGCAGTAACGCTAAGTTTTTAACTATTATTATACAACTTATAGACTGGTTCTCTGACCGCATCTCCTTTTTCACTGCAGATAAACTCCAGCACACCGGCAACTGCTTCCGGCTTTACCCAATTGGAGAAATCAGCATCCGGCATACTTTTCCGGTTGATTGGCGTATCGATCGTACTGGGCACGACCACGGCAGCCACTACATTCTTACCTTTTGCTTCCGCATTGAGCAGTTCTGCCAGTTGGAAAAGCAACGATTTACTCAAAGAATAGGCCAGGACTCCCTTGCCCTGTTCTGGTTTTAGGGCAGGACGGGCGCCGATGAAGACCAGGCGGCCATAACCGTTCTGTAACATATGCCGGAATAAAGGCCGTGCTATAAAGTAGGCTGTTTCGAAGTTTAGGGAGATCATTTTGGAAAGCGCCTCTCCGTCTGTAACCCCGATATCTCCCATGGCAAAGCCCCCTGCCAGGAGCAGGGCTCCGTCAATCCTCCCTTCCAGGCTGATCAGTTCCTCCGCAAAAGCCGTCGTTGCTGCTTCATCGGCCAGATCTACTTCTCTCAAGTAGAAGTTATCATGAGCGGCTGCAAATCCCAGATGTTCTCCCGAATGACTGACGGCGATCACTTTATATCCCTCGTCCAGGAATTTCTTCACGGTAGCAACTCCCAGGTTGCCATTTGCTCCGGTAATTATAATTGTTTTGGGCATAGGTGATCGTTTTGGGTAATTGATGAAAGAAGGTATCTTATTTTGTTACCGTCAGCGCTTCCAGCATCTTTTCCGCCACCAGCTGGTTACCTGCATCATTCAGATGTACTTTGTCCAGGGTGAGTATACCTGAGTCCTTATTTCCGGGGTTGTTCTTCTGTTCGTAATTATGAAAGACCTCCCGAAGATCCACCAGGCCGGTATGCCATTTCTGGGCAAGGTTGCGGATGATCTGTGAATAGGCGTTGAGATCTCCGTCCTGCTGGTTGGTAAAATCGGCTTTTTCACCGATCACGGCCGGAGTGCAAAGGATAACCCGAATATGCTTGTCCAGTAATTTATTGATGATAGCCGTATAAAATTTTTCAAACTTATCCGGATCCGTTCCTGTGCCAAAAGACTGCTTGTGCCATACGTCATTGACACCGACCCAGATGAACACCACATCCGGGTTCAGCGCCAGCACATCATCTTCCATACGCAGGTAAAGGTCATATATTTTGTTGCCGCCGATACCGGCGCCGACCAGATCATATTGGGACCCCAGGCCTTTTTGTGTCAGCGCGTCTTTCATCTTCACGATATAGCCGCCCGGCTTAGCGCCGGCTTGTGTGATGGAATCCCCGAAGAATACCACACGGGTGGTTTTGGATTTGATGGAGACCATTGAAGTAACAGCTGTAAACAAGATAAGTATAAAGGCAGATCGTGAGAGGAGTCGCATATTCTTTAAAGATTTTCTTCCGCCAAACCTACATTAAAATGTCCAAACGTCGTATAATTTCCAGGCATGCCCGGCTATTATGATAGGGGCATTTCCAGAAGCCGGCCTTGTCCTGTCCCGGCATCGGCGAATGGTCTTTGTCCACTCCCCACCACCATTCTCCCCACTCCCGATCCCGGATAAAGCGTTTGACGAAGTCCCAGCTGGCCATCGATCGTTCCAGCCAAACGGGGTCTCCGCTTATCTGCCAGGCATTAAAGAAGCCGAGCATGGCTTCCGCCTGCGGCCACCAGTGTTTTTCCCGTACCAGCTGATCCCCTTCCCGTTCGTACCAAAGGCCGCCATCGTCGTCCAATCCTTCCGCCGCGGATTCTGCCAGGACCATTGCCAGTCCCGGGGTATATTCCATCCAGCCAATGGCTCCCAGTTTCCCGGCCGCATCCTGTAATAGCCAGGACGCTTCGATATCATGGCCATAGGAGACCAGGGAGGACCTGGGCGTCCAGTCCTTGTCGAAGAACAGAAACATACGCCTGCTGCGTACCATGCTGTTAAAAAATATTCCCAGCAGGCCGGCGATGCGCCTTTGCAGAAGAGCGTCCGGCCAGGCCCGATGAAGATTGGCATAGGCCTCCAGGATATGGAGTTGGGTATTCGTCGTCTTTTGCACATTCTCATCCTTCTCGCTCAAGCGCAGGTCTTCCAGGGGTTTCCAATCCCGGGTAAAAGCTTCAAAATATCCCTTGTGCTCCGGGTCATAGCTATGCTGCTCGATCAGCCGGAATAAAGCGATCGACTCATCCAGGGCAGTCGGTTCCCCGGTAGCCAGGTAATATTCGCTCAGTCCGTACAGGCAAAATGCGAGGCCATAGATCTGCTTCCGGTCATTCTCTGTGTTGCCCTGGTGATCGACACTCCAATATACTCCTCCATATTCCCTGTCGATAAAATGGGCGAGCAGGTATTCATAAGCCCTTTGCGCAACGGGCCGGTAGGCGGGCTCTTTCATATGGGAGAAGGCGGCGCTGAAGGTCCAGAGAATGCGGCTATTCAAAACCACTCCCTTGGGCGAATCTGGGACCACCTTATTTTCCCCGTCTACCCTGCCGTAAAATCCGCCCTCTTTATAATCGGGGGTGAACTGCATCCAGTAACGGAGGATGGATCCCAATTCCTCTTTTAATTCCTCTTTGTATTGGGTCAGGTTCATTTTATACTTTTCATGGCTGATTCCCCTTTTAGGGCACCCCCTTCAGGGGGCAGGGGGCGGGGTATATAGGCCTTATTCTCATCGATGATCTGTTGCAAGGCAGTTACGGAGCTGGCGGAATGTCCGCCATCCTGCGGCGTATTGACCACATAATCGACCAGTTGATCGATCGTAGTGGTAGCTACGTGCATGCGGGTATCGGAAGAAGCATAATAAATAAATACTTTCCCGTCCTCATCGGCGATCCATCCGTTGGAGAATACGACATTCGATACATCTCCTACCCTTTCGTCTCCCTGAGGGGCAATAAAATAGCCACCGGGCTTGTAGATCACCCGGGTAAGATCCTGCAGATCGGTCATAAAAAGATAAAGGGTATAGCGTAGGCCTGCAGCCGTATTTCTTACCCCATGGGCCAGGTGTAACCAGCCAAGTTTCGTTCGGATCGGCGCAGGACCCAGTCCATTCTTCGCTTCATTGATGGTATGATAGATCCTGGGGTCGAGAATGACTTCGTTGTCGACAACGGCATTCGTTATGGAAGCTGAAAGGCCAAACCCTACGCCACCTCCGCTGCCGGTATTGATAAATCCGTCTTGAGGCCTGGTGTAAAAGGCATATTTCCCATCGACAAATTCAGGATGAAGAACGACATTCCGTTGTTGCGGGGAGTGTGTTTGCAGATCAGCCAGTCTTTCCCAGTTCAGCAGGTCCTTCGTTCGGGCAATACCACACTGAGCGATAGCAGCTGACTGATCGGCAGGCGGAGCGGCAGGATCTTTTCTTTCCGTACAGAACAATCCATAGACCCAGCCGTCCTCATGCCGGGTCAACCGGATATCATAAATATTCGTTTCCACCTGTCCCGAGCCAGGCATATGCACCGGTGAGTCCCAGAATCGAAAGTGATCGATGCCGTTAGGGCTTTCTGCGATAGCAAAAAAAGATTTACGGTCGGCGCCCTCTACTCTGGCCATCAACAGGTATTTATCTCCCCATTTGATGGCGCCGGCATTAAAGACCCCATTGATGCCAAACCGTTCCATGAGGAAAGGGTTGGACTTTTCATTCAGGTCATAACGCCAGAACAAGGGGGCATGTTCCGCAGTCAATACCGGGTATTTGTACCTGTCAAAGATTCCATTTCCAATATCATTCGTCTCATTGGGTTTACTGATCAATTCACCGTATTTCTCGGTTAGCTTTGTCAGTCTCTTACTAAACAAGTTCTTCATCGTCAGCGTTTTTATTTATATGAATTAGGGGCAAGACACCTGCGGCGGACCCGTGGTCCGATTCAATACTCGTTCAGCCGATCCCACCATGTCTTTTTAAGGATCAATATAATTATTAATAATATGGTTGCCGTGATCAGGAGAGGCAACTTTAACCATAATACGATGTACATGGGTAAGATAGTCAGGCATAACTGTCCGATGATCCCCAGCGCCACGTTGAAAATATTACGTCGGAAATTCTTATTCCCCTGGAAGGATGGATCTTCATCCATCACCTTCTGATGCACAGGCTTCCAGAATCCCCATGGGCGTACGTTCTTATAAAAAGATTTGAGGGTCTCCTCATCCGTTGGAGGGGTTGCAAAAGAGCCGATCACGGAGCCGGCCATTGACAGCAGAAATAAAAGGGGCCAGTAATAAAGATCCAGGCCTTTCAATACCCCGAATGATTTCAATACAGCCAGTGCAATGGCGGGAACGATGCCCGCCAGCATTCCCCAAAAGAACCCGCTGGCATTGAATCGCCACCAATGCCATTTCAGCATATTGGCCGCGACATAGCCTCCATACAAACCCGATACGATCCATTGAAGGATGGTATTGACATCTTTTACGAATAACCCCAACACTATCCCGGTGATGACTACGACCAGACCTGCGAGGTAGTTCATCGAAATGATCTTATGGGTAGATGCCCGGGGGTTTACATATTTCAGATAGACATCATTCACGAGGTAAGCCTGGGCAGCATTCAGCGTTCCGGAAAAAGTGCCCATGAAGGCGCCCAGCAATCCCGTCAATACGAGCCCCATCAGTCCCACAGGCAGGAAATTATTGATCGTAGCCGGTAGTATTTTTTCAAAATCCGTACCGCTGCCCGTCTGCAGATCCCCATGGATCTGATCATAATACAGCAAGGCCAGTACCGTCAGGCCGATGATCATGGAATACCGGATCGGCAATAGAATAATAGAGACGAACCCGCTCATCTTACTGGCGTCCTGGGGAGAACGGGTACTCAGCACCTTCTGCATATCATAATTCGGCGCGGGGCCGGCCAGACTGGCAAATACGCCCTTGAATAACATCATCATAAAGAATATCCCGAACAGGGAGAATCCATCTTCCTGTATTTTTTTATTGGCATCTCCCAGGATACCCTGCCAGCTCAGGTCCAGCCGCCATCCAAAAAAAGGGTTGAGCCAGCCTTCCGGTACGGAAAGAGAGTGGCCCCGCTGTCTGAGGTGCACCATGGCAATGACGCCGATACTGATACAGGCCACGGACATGATCACATACTTGATCACGTCTCCCAGCACAATACT
Organism: Puia sp.; assembly: GCA_035555335.1. Lineage (GTDB taxonomy): Bacteria > Bacteroidota > Bacteroidia > Chitinophagales > Chitinophagaceae > Puia. The sequence goes on along the minus strand of DATMGS010000028.1, from coordinate 278,151 downwards.
GTGCATGCCTCCCAGGATGGAATAGAACATGGCGAACAGCGTAAAGACAATGCCGTAAAAATGCGGGACATAAGCAGCCGGGACATGGAAAGGGATAAAAGGCTGTACCATGTCCCAGGGGATAAAGATCTGCATGAACTTACCCAATCCCACGAACCCGTATGCCATAAATCCCAGACAGCTCAGCAGCGCAAAGGCTACGACTATATTATGCGAAGCGCGTACGCCGGGTCCGGACTTGCCGAAACGGCTCGCCAGCCATTCCGCGCCCGTCGTGGCATTGGATCTTCTCAGCCAGCGAGAGAGGTACATCATCATGAAGACCTGGTTGAATACCGGCCATAACCAGGGTATCCAAATGCTCTTCATGCCATATACAAAACACAGACTTACCATCCACATCGTACCGGATATATCGAACATATCCGAGGCATCGCTCAGGCCCAGCATATACCAGGGCAGTGATTTCCCGCCCATCAGGTAATTGTCCTTATTCAGACTGGCTTTCTTGCGTAAGGACCAACCCAGCACCACCATGGTGATGAGGTAGGCGAGAATGATGGCTAAATCCGGTAATTGCAATCTCATGTTTAAAAATACAGTTTTTCTTCCCGGGCCCGTGCGCCCTGATTAAAGATGAGAAGCAGTAAAAGTATTCCGTTATTTCAGGTCAAATATATGTCCACCCCTTACCAAAATACTAGTGATATTTTATCTCAAAATTGATTTTAAATTACCCATGAAGATCATCATCAGCTCTTTAAGCAATTTAAATAACACTATATCAACACGTTAGACATTTTCCACCATCAGACATACCGGTTATACTTTTTTATCTTGTCTTTGTGATAAATAGACTGTTTTTGGTGTACATTTATAATACCATAAAATAGCTGCCATATGAGTACGAATATTATTAGGGAGATTACCCCCCTGACTCAGAATGATTGTTTCACTATTTTTTCCCGCGTAAAAAAGGAGTTCAGTTTCCCGCTTCATTACCACGAAGAATTGGAATTAAATTTAATTATCAATGCCAAGGGCGCCAGAAGAATCGTCGGCGATCATATCGAATCGATCAACGAGCTGGAGCTGGTGCTGGTCGGTCCCAACCTTTACCATGCATGGTTCACGCATCAATGTAAAAGTGAAGAGATCCGCGAAGTGACGATCCAGTGGCATAAAGATCTTTTTGACGATAAATTACTTCGCAGGAATCAATTGAGTTTTATACGCAGTATGGTAGAAAGGTCTCAGAAAGGGATTCTCTTCTCGGTGGAAACAGCCGCAGCGCTGGCGCCCCGCATCCTATCCCTCAATCAGAAAAGCGGGTTTGACTCTGTGCTGGAGCTGATGTCTATTTTGCATGACCTGTCTATCTCGCGCAATATGCGAACTTTATCGGATGTATCTTTCACCAATGAGCATTTCACGTATAATAGCCGGCGCATCGAGAAGGCATTCGAATACATGAATAATAATTACGACAAGGCGGTCAGTCTCGGCGAGGTGGCGAAGCTGGTGAATATGACGGAAGTGTCCTTTAGCCGGTTTATAAAAAAGAGAACGGGAAATACTTTTATCGACAGTTTAAATGAAATAAGGCTGGGGCACGCGTCCAGAATGTTGATCGACACCACGCATTCCATTGCGGAGATCTCTTACAATTGCGGGTTTAATAATATCTCCAACTTCAACAGGATCTTTAAAAAGAAAAAGACCTGTACTCCCAAGGAGTTTAGAGAGAATTTCAATTTAGGAACGCGGGTTTTTATTTAATCAGACTACGAGATCCGGCTTTTTCCCGGCGTGCTCGGCAGAGATGAGGTCCATGTCTGGTCTTGACTCATCCGTCAATTTCACTTTGCCTCTCTCTTTGCGGACGATACGGGAGAACAAAGATATTTCCCGGTCGAACAGGAAGCGGAAGAACAATTTCGTCCAGGACTTGTGAGATAATAAATTATCATAATAAGCCGGAGCCGTCTTCTTTATCTGAGGCAGCTTATTCCAGGGAATAGAAGGAAAATCATGATGCTCGTTATGATACCCCACATTGAACGCAACGACATTCAATACGCCATAGTAGCTGAACGTCTCCTGTTCTTCATCATGGGTAAGATAATGTTCCTGGATCCAACGGGCGCCCAGGGGATGCAATCCCACGGAAAAGAAAAAGCTAAGCAGGAGATATACGATTGCTTTCGGGCCAAAGATCATCCAGATAGCAGTAATAAAGAGCGCTTCTGCGGCAAAATTCAGCGCCACCCATTTGTCAAAAGGCTTAATCTCCCGGAGCCGGGAGATACGGAACACCTGGAATACAGGATAAAATAATAACCAGAGGACTTTGCCGACAAAATAGTTATTGATAAGACGGGCTTCCCAGCGATTGGGCAGATCCGCATCCAGTTCATGCACTCCCTGGAAGGAGTGATGTTTGATATGATAACGCTCGAAAGATACTGAGCTTGGAAAGAGCTGAGGCAGATTGGCCAGGATTCCTGCCAAGCGGTTAGCCGCCCGGTTCTTGAATAACAAATGATGGGCACATTCATGGATCATCACGAAGAGCGCATGATCGGCAAAAGCGCCCAATAAATAAGCGGCGCCGATTACCAGCCACCAGGGCTGACCACTTACCAGCCAGGAAAGTACAACCTGGAAGCTAACGATACCCAATATAGCGAATAGAGTATATTTGTTTTTTCCTATCAGTTTCCGGACTTCCGGGTGTTGCTGGAGGATCTGCCGGGTACGTAAACGGTGGGGCTCCTGCTTGGTTGAGTAAATGAAATCAGTTTTCTGTGACATAGATGTTATTATGAGCTATTATGGCGGGTCAAGGTACTAAAAAAAAGGCATTCCCGGGCCTGGGGGTCCAGCTAAAAGCTGCAAGCTATTCCCTTAAAGCCAGAAACTTATAAATTTAAGTTATCTATAACTGTTTGCCGGCAGCTTGTTGCCGGCAGCTGATGAATTCCAGGAGCTTGCAGCGGGAGATTTTTTGTATTATATTGGCAACCAAATCTATACCCCAATGAAAATCCTTATGCCTCTTTTGGTCGGATTCGTTCTTCTTTTGACCCATTCCGCTGCTTACGCTCAGCCGGATTCCGCAAAGATCAGCCAAAAAGTCCTGTCCTATGCAGACAGTCTTGTTAAAACAGATGCCTATCAAAGCTGGTCGACCTATGCAGATCTCGCTCCTCTTCCTGTTATCCGGTTCTATGGAGGAAAAGATGGTTATATCGAGCATGTCAAAAAAACCAGGCTGCGTACGCTCAGTACTAAAGACGAGGATTATCCTGCAATAAAGGTGGTGAGCCTGATGACAGAGAATGATCAATGGCAGGGCCTGGTCCGGATATCCCGTTTCTTCCACAAAGACGATAAGAAATTCCACCAGGTCACTTATTTTCTCGGTCAGTCCAAAGATGAAGGAGAGACCTGGAAAATCTTTGACTTAAGCTTTAATAAAATAGCTAATATCATCTATATCTTCCCTGAAGTTTTCGGAGATATGGCTATTCCCGAACCTACTGTCCTTTCGGAGCAGGATGAGATTGCGCAGCAACAGGCGGAAGCTGCCGCTGCCAGCAAAAAATCGACTTCCAAAAAGAAGTGATTTTTAAGTGTATTACTCATGTTTATTTAAAGTTTGATCCTAAAATATTAATTATCAGGCACAGGAATTCTTATATACCCTGTTGCCGTCGTAATTTTATCTTTTCATAGGATAAGGTTTAATGGTTAAAGACACTTTGATTAGTAAGTCCCCGGTATTCTTACCGGGGATTTGTTTTTGGGCCGGGGTCAGTTTTTGGGTTTTAAAATATTCATATCACTCAGCCAATCAGCAAGGCGTTGTGGCCATGCTTTGATCGACTGCAGATTGGACCGGTAGCCCATATTGAAAGCATGATTTCCCTGTGCCAGGATATGTGCCTCTACCGGAACCTGGGCTTCCCGGTATTTTTCCAACAGTTTAACGATAGGAACCGAACAGCATTCGTCATCATTGGCCGCGATCAGGAAAGCCGGAGGCGCGTCTCGGGGAACTACGTCCGGTATGCCGAGAGGACCGGGATAGACCAGCACCTGGAAATCCGGCCGGCCATTCAGCCGGTCGATGGGATCAGGAGCGTTGGGATCTCCTTTGCCGGATGAGTAAGCCACCTGCGCTACCACTTCTCCTCCCGCCGAAAATCCCATGATGCCCAGGCGGCTTGTATCTACATTCCATTCTCTGGCCCTGCTACGGACCAGTCGCAGCGCACGATAGGCATCCTGCCGGACTTCTTTTTCCAGGGTGTAGGGGGAATGGTCTTCCCGAAACAAGCGGTATTTCAATACGAAGGCGGCCACACCGATACTATTCAGGAAGAGGGCGGCGTCCCGTCCTTCCGCATTATAAACGAGCAGCCGGTGTCCGCCTCCGGGGCAGATGATAACGGCGGCGCCTGTCGCCAGATCCTTAGCGGGGAGATAAACGGCGACTGAAGGATTATGGATATTCTTTACCCAGTAATCTTTTGCTTCCTCCGGTTCGTTGCGCCTGTTCTCATAACCCGGCGCCCCGTTGGGCCAGAGATGTACGATGCGGGAGCTGTCCTGGGCAAAGCTTCCCATGCTTATAAGAAGGGAGACAAGCCAAAAGGCAAGGCGTTTGCGGGTCGTTGTATGTACTGTCATATTACTATTTTAAAATCGCAGCATCGATGCATTACAATGTTACTATTTTTTACCGGATGGCTTTCGGGAAGATGCCACTAAGAGGTTTGTTAGCAGGGCTACTAATTGCAACGCCGTAACAATCTAACACCGATAGCTTTTTTTCTCCGCCACTCATACGGCCCCGCAACCACTCGTAAGTCAAAACACACCGATTATCCTCTCATATTCACACTTAGAGAGCTATTTTGCCGCTTATCACACATACTTTGCCGACCATGAAATGAAAAATACCGTCCATGCCGGATCTTCTGGCGGCCGGGCAAAACCCGCTATATCTTTACTCTATCAAATCAAACAGGAGCTAGTCTCCCAACCAAAATGAACACATATATGGAGTTTTTGTCGACCCGCCAACTACATAGGGTAAGACCACCGGAAATCTCCAATCACTGAAATCCCCGGAAAAAGATTCTCACATTAATCAGTAGTTGTACTTTTTTTAATCATTTATAAAATGAAAAAAATAATAGGTGTGATAGCAATTATGCTATCCGTTGCCCTATTCTTCCTTTATCGTCAGCTGACGCATGGACCAACCAGGGCTGGTCAGCCAAAGGAATACGTTCCCGCAGTCATGCAGGAGAACCTGATGCTGAGCGCTATGCTATTCCAATAATCCAGGAGGCTTTTGTGTAAGTTATATAACGGTAACAGATATTCGTTATCGTATATGGCCGGGCTATGCCCGGATTTCTCTGCCTGGCTTCGCCACGCCGAGAAATATCTCTCATAATGGGCCTTCGGGCAGTGGGCCCGTGGCCCGCTTTAAAACATACAACTATGGCAGGACTAGGCAGAAAAATTCTGTCTGCTTTTTTGGAGGTGTCTCCTACGCCCCCCAAAACGACAGAAACATCCGAAAGCAGATCCGGGACAGGGAATCCCGGCATGCCGGCACGCCCGGCAAGTATTAACCAGGGTCCCAACCCAGCGCCGGCAGCAGACAGCCGTTTCGCGGAATACTTTGATAAGCTGTTCAGCGAAGCGAATATTCCGGGACCGGACTACTATGAATTCTCGAAAATGATCGAAGCGATGCAAGCTATCGCCAACGAACAATCGAGATATTATGCCGCCTATGCGGGGCTGTCTGCCCAGGGAGTAGATAAGGACAAACTGTTGTCCACTGCAGGCGAATATCTGCGTATCCTGGAGGCAGATGCGCAACAGTTCCATACGACCGTGGACACCGCCATGCAGGAAAAAGTGCAAAGCAGGAAAACGGAAGAGCATGAAAAAAGCGAACGTATCCAGGCTCTCTCGCAGGAGATCAGCGATCTGCAAAACCAGATCGTCTCCCTGCAGAAAGAGATAAAAGAAAACGAGGAAAAGATAGAAGCCAGCACCGGGGGCTATATGGCGGAGAACGCACGAAGGGCAGCCCGGATACAGGCCGACATAGAAAAGATCAACCATTATTTACACTAACACTAAAAACCGACCAAATCATGAGCAATCTCATCCAAAAAACAAAAACCCCGGGGTGGTGGGGCGAACCGAAAAACATTGCCACCGCTATTATCGTCCTGTCCCTGCTGGCCGGGCTCACTTATGGATTTCTCACCTATGTGCTGCCCTGGCTGGTAACGGTGACCTGGAACCTCGTGAACCTGGTGATCGGCGGAGTAGTCATGGGCTTCCTGTTGATGATCGTCTCCAGCAGGAAATTCTGGAGAGCCCTGAAATATTTTTCAGAATTCATCGCCAACTATTCCATTGGCCTGGCCATCGAACTGAATCCTTTCAATATCCTGCAGGCAAAGATCGACCAGGGTTACAAGGACAGGAACACCTTGTATAAGCAATCCGCCCGTCTGAAAGGGAAGCAAAGCGAGTTGATGGATAAACTGGGCGATAAAGAAAAGGAGCTGGGATTGAATATCCGGAAAGTAAAGATCCTGCAATCCGAAAAGGGCAATAACCGGCAGGTCGACTTATACGCCAATAATGTTATTCGTTGCCGTGAGTATATCGACAATGTCACCCCGATCGTAGGCGACCTGAATAAGCTGATCAGCTTTGCCGACGCCGCCTATGAAGAGAGCGGGATCATGCTGGAAGACGCCAAGCTGGACCTTGAGGCCAAGAAAGACCTCTATTATTCCGTCACCACCGGGCTGTCAGCCGTAACGAGCGCTATGAAAGCCTTTAAGGGGGACGACGAACTGAACCAGGATGCGGAAAAAGCCCTCGCCTTATTGAAAGTGAGGATCGGGGAGAAGATCGGACACATCAAGTCCGCTATCGATGTCACCTCGCGCTTCATGGATGACAAAGTGCTGGAAGATAAGGCGAAGTCCGCGCAAGCCCTCGAATTGATCGGTCAATTCGATCTGGGGAAAGATTTTCATTATGCCAATACGGCGCTGAAGGACAACCAGGACACAGGAAGGCTGAAAGGCGTCAACCCTCCCGACCGCTATAAAGGGCTGCTGGATTAAATGACCTGAATTATTTTTTTAAACCCACATAAAACTTAAATATATGTCTATCAAAGTAAAACCTGCTGGAAAAATTCTCATCATCGCTGCCGTCGTAACGGCAGGCATCCTGAGTGTGAAATGGTATCAGGCCCGTCCGAAAGAAGCCGGGCAGGCCGTTGAACTGGGAAAGGTGATCCTCCCCGATGCACCCGAGGCATCCCTGAATAAGAATGCCGTTCTGTTGACTTTGCCTGTTGATGCTCCTGCCGTAAATGGGGGTGCGCAGATCACCTGGGAGAGGATGGCGTGGAACGCTCAGTTCTCCGGTATGTATGCAAACGGAGGAGTGCGCACCGCGAAAGGTTCTTTATTCGATAAAGCGCACCTTGACGTCACCTATCTCCGTCAGGACGATTGTAACAAACAAATGGCCGACCTGGTGAAATTCGCAGGGGAGTATAAGACGAATCCGAATACAGCCGGTGTGCTGATCACTTTCATGGGTGATGGGATGCCTGCCTTTATGACCTCCTTGTCAAAAGAGCTGGAGCCCCTCGGTGCAGAGTACCAGCCCATCATTATACCGGTCGCGCACGGTAAATCGTTTGGGGAAGACCAGGTAATGGGTCCCGAATCCTGGAAGCAGGATCCTCATAATGCCATCGGCAAATGCGTAGCCGGGGTGCTGCGGGACGGAGACGTAAACATCCTGCTTAAATGGGCCGGCGACAATGGTATAAAAGTCAACCCCGATGAGACCACTTATGATCCGGCAGCTATTAACCTCATCGCCGCCAGCGATTTCCTGGATGCGCCGAATAAGTATATCACCGGTTATACGGAGAACAGAAAGGTCATAGCCAACGGGAAGACCACGGGCCGCGATACTACCGTAGGTGTAGATGCCGTAGCCACCTGGACACCCGGCGACGTGAATGTGGCCACCAAAAAGGGAGGGTTGACCACGATTGCCAATACCCGGCAATATGCTTCCCAGATGCCGAACCAGACGATCGTCATTAAGAAATGGGCCTATGACCATCGTACCGATGTAGAGAACATGATCATTGCCCTGGCCGAAGCCGGCGACCAGGTGCGTTCCTTCAACGAGGCAAAACAATTTGCTGCGGAAGTCAGCGCAAAAGTATACCAGGAACAGAGCGCAGGTTATTGGCTGAAATACTATAACGGCGTGGAAGAGAAGGATGTCAGGGGTCTGAAAGTAAACCTGGGTGGCTCTGCAGTATTCAACCTTTCGGATATGGCCAATACCTATGGGCTGGGCAATGACAAGATCGACCGGTATAAAGCGGTGTACAACACCTTCGGTAACCTGATGGTAAAAATGTATCCTTCTCTCATGCCCAGCTTCATGCCCTATGAAAAAGCGGTGGATAAATCCTTTTTGCTGAGTGTGATTTCCAATCACCCGGAATTACTGGAGGGGAAAGCCATCGAGACCAAATATGCCGACCAGATCACGGAAGCCGTTTCTTCCAAATCCTACAGCATTGAATTCGAGACAGGCTCTGCCACCATCAGGCCCACCTCTTATAGGATGCTGGACGAGATCTTCGAATCGGCGGTCGTGGCCGAAGGCCTGAAGCTGGGTATTTACGGGCATACGGACAACAGCGGTGCAGATGCTCAGAACATCCCGCTGTCGGAGAAGAGAGCCGCTGCCGTAAAGGACTACCTGACCCGCAAAGGGCTTACCAGCGGGCGGATCGAAGCCAAGGGTTTCGGCTCTTCCAAGCCGATAGCCGACAATGACACCGAAGCCGGCCGCCGACGCAACCGCCGGGTAGAGATCGTATTGGGAGAGTAAGATTTATAACACATAAGGAGGGGCCGGAGCGAGTGGCGTGCAGCCCTTTGCCGGAGGTCTTGCCGGCTCCTCCTTCTTAAAACACCTACACCATGTTCAAACCATTTGAAAAGATCAGCCACCGGACCTTTATGATCATGGTCCTGTTGCAGGTCATAGTGACGCTGGTATTATGGCAATCGGGTTCGGGAGGGCTGATCCCACAGCCCCTGAGGATCATAGCCGCCTTCGGACATCTGCTTACGACAAGACTGCTGCTGGACAATGTGCTGGTAAGCCTGCTGCTGACCCTGAAGGCCCTGGTCTATTCCGTTCTGGCTACGCTGGCATTTACCTATCTGTCGGTCATTCCATTTTTCTCCTCCCTTGCGCAATTCATCGTGAAATGCAGGTATCTGACCCTGACAGGGCTGATCTTTATTTTCACGCTGCTTACGAAGGATGGAAGCCAGCTGAAATTATCCCTGCTGATATTCGGCATCGTCCCTTTTTTCACTACCTCGTTCCTTTCCGTGATCCTTCATATCAACAAGCAGGAATACGAACTCTGCCAGACACTGGGATACAACCGGTGGCAGACCCTATATGAAGTGGTCATTGTAGGGAAGGCCGACCAGGTATTCGAGATCGTGCGACAGAACTTTGCCATTGCCTGGATGATGATCACGATGGTCGAGGGATTGAGCATGAGCGAAGGAGGTATCGGCGCCTTGCTGATCAAATACAATAAGTATAATGACCTTACCAATGTATTGGCCCTGCAGGGAGTCATCTTCGGGCTTGGGCTGTGCTTCGACTATTTATTGGGAACGCTGAGAAAATGGTTGTTCCCTTATACCAAACTTTAAATTTTTCAGACCATGACAGCCTATACTAAAAAGGAGATCCTTTTGCAAGCGAGGAACGTATCTCTTACCTACGGAGACAAATGTATTTTACAGGACATCAATTTCTGCATTCACGATATTGTCCGGCCGGGGCTGCAACAGGGGCAGGTCGTCTCCCTGATCGGGCGGAGCGGTATTGGGAAGACGCAGCTGTTCCGTCTTCTGTCCGGGTTGCAAAAACCTTCCCAGGGCAGTATTACGATCCGCGAGCGCAGGCCGGTCGAGAATAGCAATGGATCGATACAAGTGTACCATGAACGGATGGTAGAGCCCGGGGACATGGGTGTCATTTTCCAGAACTATTATCAGTTCGGATGGAGGACGGTGGGTCAGTCCCTGCTATTGGCAGCCCGCCAGAACAAGGCCCTGGCCGGAAAGGAAGAAGATGCTATCGGCCGGTATACCGAACAGTTCGAGCTGAGCGGCATGCTGCAACGGTATCCTTCCCAGCTATCGGGGGGGCAGCAGCAGCGGGTAAGCATCATTCAGCAATTGCTGAAAGGATCTGATTTTCTTTTATTGGACGAGCCTTTCTCCGGTCTGGATATTTGCGTACTGGACAAGGTGGTGGAGCTATTGTTACAAGTCTCTTTATCCGATGAGCTAAAGACGCTGATCATCGTTTCGCACGATATTGCCACGGCAGTGGCCATTTCCGATACTGTATTTATCCTGGGAAAAATGACCGGACAGGAGGGATCGACCCTTGTCAGGGAAATCGACCTGATCGATCGGGGGCTGGCCTGGGAAAAGGACGTACGGCAGATGAAGGCTTTCACAGATACGATCCGGGAAATAAAAGATTGTCTGTGAAATCACGCTTTCAGCAGCGCCCGGATGCCGGTCGAAGCGATTTGCATGCCGATACAAAAGACGAGGAAGGCGCTGAGCCGGTTGACGATCTGTTCGCCCCGGGGGCCCAGGCGGTGAATGATGCGGGGGGTATTGGCATAACAGATATAGATCAGCAGGCACATCAGCACGATGGCGATAAAAAGGGCGCCCAGGTTCAGGATATGATCCATGAGGCCTTGCTCATTTTCATGGGCGCTGAGGGTAAGGAGTACCGAGATCGTGCCGGCTCCCGTGGTCATGGGAAATGCCACAGGATAGAATAAAAAGTTTTCGATATCCCCCGCGCTGCGGTCGGGCTGTGCGGTCTCTTTTTTTCCTTTGATGTCGTCATCCGAAGTGAGCAATTGCCAGCCCATCCGGCAGATCATGATCCCGCCAGCCAGCTGAACGATGGGGATGGAGATGCCGAACAGTTTCAGGATCCAGCTTCCCATCAGGGCGGATACCGTGCAGATAGCCAGGCAATAAAACGCTACTTTTTTGGCCGCTTTTTTTCTTTCCTGGAGGTTGAGACCGCTGAGAAGGGGGTCTATGATAAACGCCGATCCTACCGGGTTGACGGCGGGAAAAAGAGAAAGGAAGCCGATGAAAATAAGATGTAGGAACGGTAAGTCAAATTGCATGAACAATATTAGCTAATTTGTGCTTCATAAAGTCATCTATGCGCAGGAACTATTTTCGGATCGCCCTAATCGTTCTTACCGGTTTTTTGTCCGGCTGTTCTTCGCCCAATCCGACCACCCCGCATATCCTTATCCGGACCCAGGCGGGAGACATCGAGATAGAGCTTTATCCACGTCAGGCGCCTAAGACCGTGACGGCTTTTCTGTCTTATGTCGATTCGGGGTTCTATCGAAACAGCTCGTTTTACAGGGTACTGAATGATGACAACCAGTCCTCCGATGCACCTAAATCAGAGCTGATACAGGGTGGGATCTGGAGGAGTGATTATAAGAAGGCTGTAGCGCACCAGTCCATTCCCCATGAAACGACGCAGCAGACGCATATTCTTCATAAAGATGGGGTGATTTCCCTGGCGCGGACGGCTCCGGGAACCGCCGGGACTGAATTTTTCATTTGTGTAGGCGATCAGCCCGGGTTTGATTATGGTGGGGACAACAACCCCGACGGACAGGGATATGCTGCATTCGGGAAAGTGGTGAGGGGGTTGGATATCGTACGAAATATCTATGCCCGTCCGGAAAACAATCAATCCTTCGATCCTCCTGTGATTATCAACGATATAACAAGGCAGTAAGGGCGGGGCCACTTTTTTTCCTGGATTTTGTCCGATTCGTTTCTTTCCGTTCGTCATAGTTCCGAAAATCAATTTTTAATCGTTTAAAACAGCAGCCATGAAAGATTTTATGTTCATTTTCCGGGGACCCACGCCTGAAGATCTGAAATTGACACCTGAAGAATCACAGGCATCTATGCAAAAATGGTTTGAATGGATCGGCGAGCTGAGCGCCAAAGGCCGTTATGTAGGAGGCGATCCTCTTTTAAAAGAAGGGAAGCTGATACAGGGGAAAAAGCCCGTGGCGACGGACGGTCCCTTTGCAGAAGGCAAGGAGTTGCTGGGGGGGTATTTCATCATCAAAGCCGAGTCTCTGGAAGAAGCTACAGAGCTTGCCTTTGGCTTCCCAGACTTTGACGTACAGGGATCGGTAGAAGTCCGGGAGATCATGAAAATACCGATGCCCTCATGAACGCGCCTACCGGTGAGTCTCCCCAACAATTGGTCGATCATCTTTTCCGCCATGAAGCGGGAAAGATGATCGCCGTGTTGACGCGTATCTTCGGCATCCATAACCTGGAGCTGGTAGAAGATACGGTACAGGAGACATTCCTGAAAGCGCTGCAGGCATGGAAATATCACCAGATTCCCGACAATCCATCCGGCTGGCTTATGCAGGTAGCCCGGAATAAAACAATCGATCTCATTCGCCGCCGGCAGAAATTGTCCGGCATTTCGGAAGAGCTGGCTTTTCGTCTGCAATCCGATGCGGAGCATACGATCGAGCAGTTTTTTCTAGACACGGAAATAGCCGATAGCCAGTTACGCATGATCTTCACTTGCTGCCATCCGGCGCTCAATCCGGAAGACCAGATAGCCCTGACCCTTAAGACCGTATCGGGCTTAGGCGTACAGGAGATCGCCAAAGCGCTGGTATCCAATGAGACCACCATACAAAAAAGATTATACCGGGCGAAAGAATACATCAAAAAACATTCGATCCGTTTTGAGATTCCTGTTGGGCTATCGCTGCAGGACCGGCTTGATTCGGTCTATACCGTGCTCTACCTCTTATTCAATGAAGGTTATAATTCCGTGAAGGCCGACGAGCTGATACGGTATGATCTGTGCGCGGAAGCTATGCGCCTGTGCAAGTTATTGGAAGAGCATCGTGTAGGCAGCGTTCCCCCGACCTTTGCCCTTCTGTCGCTGATGTGCTTCCAGGCCTCCCGTTTCAATAGCAGGATAGGGGACGATAATACGATCATTTTATTACAGCAGCAGGACAGGAGTAAATGGGATCAGGAATTGATCCGTATGGGTTATTATTATCTCAACCGCTCTTCCAGCGGCAATGTGCTATCTGTCTATCATATTGAATCCGCTATTGCGGCGGTGCATTGTCTGGCGCCCGATTTCGAATCCACCAACTGGTCATCCCTGTTACGACTGTATGATTGTCTGCTGGAACAGAAGCCTATTCCCGTGGTACAGCTCAACCGGGCCATCCTGTTAGCGCAGTTGAAGGATCTGCCTACAGCGATCGATACCATACTCGATATTCCCGGCATTGAAGAGTTGTTAAAACACCATTATATTTTCAGTGCTGTCCTGGGAGATCTTTATGGCAAGGCGGGGAATGCCGGGGAAGCAAGGCGCCATCTGCTAAAAGCGCATGAGCTTACTACATCTCTGGCGGAGAAGAAGCTCTTGTGGGAGAAACTGGGTCATATTGTATTGGGAAATTAACAGGTTTATCTTTGTCAGAACGGGTGGTTTTCCTACATTTAATATATGATCGCAAAAATCGGCCGGATCACTCTCAGGATATTCATCTTTATATTGCTGCTCCTGATTATTATTACCCTTATTTTAGGTCGGCTGATAGAGTTCAGGATGGATGATGCGGGGCTTGAGGCGTTTTTTCATGCAAAGAAGCTGGAGCCCCATATCAGTTACTATCAATCCAAAGGACGTACGGTCCGGTACCTGGAGGTAGGAGATCAGTCAAAGGCGACGGTCCTGTTCATTCATGGCGCTCCCAGTTCGCTTAGCTATTGGAAAGGGTATCTGACGGATAGCAGTTTGCTGGAAAGAGCCAGCCTGTATGCGGTAGACAGACCGGGTTATGGCTATTCGGGGCTGGGGGATCCGCTGCCGGATATTGCCACGCAGGCTTCCATCTTAAAATTGGTCCTGGACAGTCTGCACAAGGCTCATCATCCCATTGTGGTCGTTGGGGTTTCTTATGGGGCGCCTATCGCCAGCCGTCTGGCGATGGATTATCCGGAACTGGTAGATGGTCTTATTTTAGTGGCTCCGCCCCTGGGTCCTGACCGGGAAAGATATTTCTGGTTTACTTATCTGGTGGAGAATCCCCTGATTCAGTGGGTGGTTCCTCCGATGCTGAAGTCGGCCAATCGCGAAAAGGTGCATCATCGGGAAGAGCTGACTAAGATGCTTCCCCTTTGGGGTCGTATTCGTGCGCCGGTAATTTATCTTCAGGGGATGGAAGACAGCCTTGTATCTCCGTCCAATGCCGGTTTTGCCAGGACCCATTTGACCAATGTCCCATCTTTGGATATCCGGATGATTCCCGGGAGAGGGCATCTGATTGCCTTTAATGAAAGAGACAGGATCTGTGCGGCTATTAGGGAGATGTTGGATAAGTGTGGGGCTATAGCGAAGTAATAAAGGGTTGACAATTTTCAAAAATTGCCAACCCCGGAGACGGTTACTTTTGCGCTACGAAAATCTGCCTTAATTGGTCGATCAGAGCGCCATTGCCACTTACACTGATATTGTTGATCTTCTCAGCAATCTTCTCTACATATTCCATTTCCTTCAACTTGAATAACATAGGGTTATCCTCCATCAATTTTGCAGTATTCAGCAAACTACGGGTGCTGGCAGTTTCCTCCCGCCTCATAATGATATTGGCCTGCGCTTTCTTTTCAGCGATCAATACCTGATTCATGATCTCCTTTACATCACCCGGTAGAATAATATCCCGGATACCAAAGCTCCTTACCTGGACACCCAAAGTTTCTACACTTTCACTTACCTTCTGCAGGATATACGGAACGATTGCCTCCTTCTTCTCCAACAATTCGTCAAAAGCCATTCCACCGATGTACTCGCGTAATGCCAACTGAAATGCGACATATAATTGACGTTCATACTCTTTATTTTCCAACAAGGCTTTTTCGATATCGATGACTTTATACTGCGCCCATGCATTGATACGCAAAGCAGCTTTATCTTTCGTCAGGATCTCCTGTCCATTGATCTCGATTTGTTGCTGACGGGTATCCACCTTTCCGATATTAATAACGATATTATTCTTCCACCAGTAGTATACACCACTCTGTAAAGTCTGCATGTAGTTTCCATCTACAAACAATACGGCTTTTTCATAACTCTCTACGCTATAACTGCGAACATAAGGAGCCACCTGCCTGCTTAACAAAGTTGGCCGGTCTATATTTTCAGTGATCTCCATTTTGCTGATATCGGCCCGGACAAACTCGTATTTTATAACACTTTTCCAGTAAGCATACCGACCGGCAGTCAGCACCTGCTTTAAAAGACCATTCTCGTATTGCAAAACAATTTCATGATCCTTGACTTCAATGACATGCAAAGATTCCATTAATGAAGCATCCTGTAACAGGATATTCAATTCAAAGGAGGGATTGAATGGCTTGGTCAAATCATAAATCTCTATACTCTCGGAAGGCCAGAGCCAATAACTACCTTCTTTTACCATACGGTCGTAAGTTCCTTTCTTAAATACCAAACCTATTTGGTATGCATTAATCATTACTTTTTTCATTTCATCCATTTTAATTTTTAAGAGAAAAGCCAGTATTATTTTCCATTCCGTATTCACGGAAGCAATCTTCCATTCTTTAGATCCTGCCAGTTGTCTGTTTCTTCCTACCTGGGCGGCCAGGCAAAAAGGAGACAAGTGATAATCTCTATAGCAACTTCTACGACTGCCTGCAGGTGTTTACCGAACTGCGGCTTCGTCAGTCCTTTGTCAGGGCTGAAACGCCGCTGGCAAATAACCCTGGCTTTGAATTTAGATCACCCTTTTTAGGGAAGCGGTGTACTTCCTTCCTCTACGTTTTCACTGTAGCGTTCTACCAACTGAACTATCTGATTTTTAGTCAGAGTGGGATTCGAACCCACGCCGAGGCTGTTGCTTTTCCGGCTAAGCTATCCCTCCTAAGGAGAGAGAAGGAGTCGAACCTTCATTCACAGCGTGTTGGAGATATATGCACCATCGCGACAAAAGCATACAGGTCGTTATTACTACTGCACTGCGGGGATTTGACACCCCGGCCTGGTTTGTCGTCAACAGGCATCTACCTAGTTCTCCCGTTAAGGGATTATTTGCGTTGATCTCTCTGTATCAACAATATTTTAAATTTATTGTACTACCTTATTCGCACAGCTGGAGCTGGCGAAAGCATGTGGTTTTGCTTTGAAGACGAAACCCATTCCCATAATATAGCCCATGGCGTCTTTGAGGGCATCGTTGCTCTTAAAGCTGGGATTGGTGTTGATGTCCGCGTGCACTTCCATGTCTACATTGTAAATTGTAAACAACCGGCACAGCGCATATGCTACTTCAATGCTTTTGGACACTTCGGTTAACATACGTTCTTTAACACTCAGCTTCTTTTGGGTAACCTCATTGTGTATGTACATGAAACCGCCCCGCCCCTTGCGGATGAATACGATCACCGTAGCCCACTCCGTTTCCTTTCCTTTTACCTGGCTGTCAGTACCGATACATACTTTCAATTCATGTCCCATTTCTTTTTCTCTTACCAGCACAGACCGGATCTCGTCTTCGAGAGGTCTTGCTATCCTGGTGCCGTCCAGCTTTCTCCATTGTTGTTGCTTTTCCATAGCTGTTTGTTTTTTATCTCATTTGCGGACGAAACAGGATTCGAACCTGTACCTTCGGCGCTTCAAGCCGTCGCTCTACCATTGGAGCTATTCGTCCGTTTGTTGGCCCGGTGAGATTCGAACTCACAACCCTCCGGTTAAAAGCCGGATACTCTCAGCCAATTGAGCTACGAGCCATTAATCGTTGACTTAAGAAGAGTCGAACTTCTACCCCTGCGTTCGTAGCGCAGTATTCTTCCATTAAACTATAAGTCAATTCTTTCTATGTCTTTCGGTTGTCTCCGGGATTCGAACCCTGTACTCCTCATTCACAGAGAGGCGCTTTACCAATTAAGCTAAAGACAACATTCGTTGTTGAGGCTGGGCTCGAACCAACACCATCAGTGTCAAAGACTGATATGCTAAACCATTACACTACTCAACAATCTCCGTGATCTGTATGGGAATCGAACCCATATTATAAGAATGAAAATCTTGTTTCCTGGCCATTAGAAGAACAGATCAGTTTCTCCGGGATAAATAAAAAAAGCCCGGTCGTACTTCGACCGGGCTTTTTTGTTGCTCAAACACAGTTTAATCCTGTGCCCGCTTATACCCCGGTCGTTTATGATTATTTTTATACCCGATGCCTGTTGGATCTATACTACTCCGCTCCTGCTCATACCAATGGCATTCTGATAATGATTGCTCATTCAGCTGCCTAAATCGTATAGTCCAAATTTTGTTCAACATATTTCTTCTGATTTATTAAAAACCCCCGTGGCAAGGATCGTAGTCCCGCGCCGATGGCCGACCAAAACAAAAAACCCCGCAATCTCTTGCGGGGCCTGTGTTATATCGAATTAGTACATTTAACTTATTCTGTTAGCATAACATGCCCCGCGACCGGTATTAATCCTTTCAGGACTAAACCAATTTTTTGTCGATATATGTAGCTGCATGTGTCGCATATTGTTTTTTAGAATTACTTTGACAGTGCAAAGATGTAATTATTTTTTCAATCCTGCCAACTTTTCTGGAAAGTATTTTTTTTATTCAGTATATTACTAATGATAACAGACATGAGAAAACCTCATTTTCTAATGCGGTAAATCAAAAAACTTATGAGAAGTCTGTTCCTCTTATCCGCCTTTTTTCTCAACCAATCCTTCTCTTTTATCGATGCCGTTCCTGGTTTTATCGACCCGACAGGGACTTATATTTTGACCGGCACTATAAAGAACAACAGGATCACGGGTCATTCCGGGGAAATAAGGGTTCAACTTTTAGGCAGCCATCAAATAGCGCTATGCTTTTACATTACTAAAGGTTATCCCGCTTATGAGTCGGGATCTTTTATGGACACATTGGCCTATGATGACAGCACCGCCCGGTATTATCCCGGAAAAGATTCTTGCTGCACTATCCTGTTTTACTTTCACCTGAGAGGGGTCGAGATCATGGAAATTTATACTGATCCGCATTTATGCTACGGCTTTGCCAATGGAGTGCTGATATCCGCCGTCTTTAAGAAAACCTCCGCTGACAAACCGATTATCCAGGACCTGTCGAATCACGGCATGTCTCCCTAACGGATAGGCAAGGAGAGGGAACCGGTCCTTATTTAGGACCACTTAACCGGTTCTGTAAGGCCAGCGCCTCCTTATTTCCGGGATCGGCCTTTAAGACCTTTTCAAGGTATTTGAGCGCCCCTTCCCTGTTACCCATCTTAAAATACTTGTCGGCGATCTGATTCAGGACCGGTAAATTAGCCGTATCCTTTCCGGATATTTGCTGCAACTGAAGGATCTCCGCGGCAAACTTCCTGACCGGAATCAGGTTCATCCCCGAGCTATTGTTTTGAATCGCATAGTCCAGGTAGGGCATCGCATCGCCCGGCCTGTCTAATTGGAGAAAAAGCACGAAAATTTTTCTGGCTTTCTCAAAAGACGGAGATAAGGAAAAAGATTTTTTAAAATAAAACACGGCATTCTCCTGCTCCTTTAGCTTCCCGCATAAATTAGCGGTTTTTTCATAAAAAGGCTCTTCTGTCGGATGTTCCAATACCAGGCCCTCTATTACCTTTCTGGCATCCGACCAGTCCTGCCGGCTGATATAATAGTCATACAGACTATCGGTGGCTGCCGGCCAATTCGTTTCTTTGAGCATAAGCTCATAGGCCAGCCGCTCTTCCTCCGATCGGGGGTTCAGGGAATCCCCGAGACTGCGGGCTGGCAATGCAGAATCGAGGGGTCCTCCGTTCCCGGATTTCTCATCCCGAAAAGGCCAGCTTCTCTTTAAATTAAAAACTCTATAGGCCCCTGCCAGTGAATCTACTTTGGTGATGGGCATATCCTGCAGCAATTGCCGGAAGCTCATTTCTTTTTCGGGATGAAAAGAAAGAAGCCCTTGCTTTTTCATTGTCTCGTAAAAAACATCCGAGAGCAGAGCATACCCCATCAGATTTGGGTGAACATGTTCCAGCAGCAGTTCGTCTCCGATGATGGCATATTTCGATCGGGCTTCAAAAGCCGTCCTTGTATCTACCCAATGCGTATTCTTATATTTATGGCACAGCTGCAGGATAATGGCATTGATCGAATCCGGGGCCCGGAATCGCAGCGCATCCAGCTCTTTGGCTTTGGAAAAATATTCTTTTGCCTGCACGGAATCTCCCCGGCGATAGGCCAGACAGCCTAAATAATAGTTACAGCCCGCATGTGACTGGTACTCCCGGCCGGCCTCTTCGAAGAACCGTCCGGCTGCTGCCGTGTCCTTGTTTTCCCAGGCCGTAAGACCATTAGCATAGTTCTTTGCAAAGCCCGGAAACTTGCCGCTGTCAGGAGGAATGCTGATAAAAGGGGGGAGATCTCTTTCATTCGAAACCAGGTTGCTGAAAAAAACAGGAACCTGTCTTTTCTCCAAAAGGCGCAGGGTTTCTTCCATATTCGACCGGAACTGATCGATCCCCCTGTTGAACAAAGGAGATCCATAAGTGATCTGCTGATCGCCGGCCATGGCCTCCATACGTGTCTTCCCGGCCTTTGCGGTGTGGCTGCCAAATACCCTGGTTATCTTTTCAATTACATTGGTCAGCAATTGCGTAAGCCGGAACCGGCGGAGCGCAAGCACCCCATTGATGACCGCGGCATTGCCTCCTATCCGATCCGTAGATCCTACGCCCATAGCCCCATAATATTCATTATGTCCCGTGTAGATGAGGATGGCATCCGGTTCATAGTTGACTACATCTTTTGCAAAGCCGCAGACCGTATACGAATTAACAGCTGTTAAAGATAGGTTGATGATTTCGAAATTCTTATCCGGATACTCATGCATCAGGCGGTATTGCAGCCACCGATGAAAGGATCCATTATGAAAATAGGGATACCCGATCGTGGTCGATTCGCCCAGAACAAAGACCCTGAAGGTGTTTGCCTCTTTTTTCTTCCTGAATAATTCCAGGTTTCCGGTCGTGGCATTCTCCTGGTTGGCAAAATATTTCCTGGAAGCATCGGGGTTTAATACCAGGAAATCCTTGTCGGCCGGGTATTCGATAAAAAGGCTAAGGTCATGCCCATAATGAAACAGTCTCAATGACATCTCCAGCAAGAACAAAATAAGCAAAGGTAACAGCAGGCTGATAAAGGTAAACAAGCGCGTTCTTGTTTTGGAACGCCCGGTGGTGGATGGGGGCGTTACCCCGGAGGAAGGTCGGTCATCATATGGCTTTGGCTCGTTCATATAAATGAGATGATTTCCTGAAAGGACTTGCCCAGATCCGTCCCATAGATATCCTTATATTCCTTGAGGAATTTCAAATACGTGTTATTGGCCAGGGTATGGCGCTTGAGCAAAATAAGACTTTTGCATTTGTAGGTCAGGGCATCTTCATTTACCTGGTCGAAGTAAAAAATGCAATTGGTGATCTCGATGATGAACTCAGGGTCTTTTGATATATCTTTATTTTTAATATACCCCAGGCAAAGATCCAGTACTGAATTAGAGATATCAGATTTGATATCATCCAGCCAGTTATATTCCGTCTGCGACAAAAAGGCGCCTCTTTTAATGATCTCTACCAGCGGGTGTATATAGTCCTTACCCGCGTCGGACGCGCCCTGCAATAAAGAAACGAATTTTTTATAGTCCACATAGATATCATCGTCGGGAATAGCGAACTGCCAGTAAGCCGACTCTTTGCTGATAATGCCGTTCCCCATTTTTTCCAGGATCGCTTTCAGTTTAGCCAGGTTGACGGACCGGTTATTCTTGGCATCCTTCTCCGGCTTATCATGCCAGAGGATCTCGTTCAGCCCTTCCGAAGAAATGCCTCTTCCGTTACGGATAGTATAAAGGGCGATGATCAGGAATAGTTCTTTCAGCAAGGGGGTGAAGAGCCTGGTAATATCGTTCCCTTCTTTATCGAATACCTGGAACTGGCCAAAAAGATAGATAGCAGACCGGTGCTCTTTTTCAGCATGGAAAGAGGCAGGTAGAGGAACGGGAGCAGGTTCAGCCGGGACAGGCGGAGAGGAATTATTCTCTGCCTCCCGGGCCGGCTCTTTACGGAATTTCTTTCGGAGAATAAAGACGGCTGCGGCCAGAAAGATAAGTATGACCAGTATGATAATATACGGATAGTTGCTACGATCTTTTGTACCTGATAAAACCGTGTCAGCCCCTGCCGCTTCCGGGGGGAAATTGAGCGAATAGATTTTTACTTCCGTATTCTTTTCCCGGGCATCCGGTTTTGAATACAGGAGGGTCACGGCGATCAGCTTATTGCTGAGCGGTGAATAATACAGATCGGCAAAGGACTGCACGTCATGAAAGCTATAGGGGATAAGGTTTCCGACAGGCTGATAAGATGAATCCGTCAGGGAGCCCTGTATCAACTGGAGGTTCGAATTATAGCTGTCATTAGGGAAGATCATGCCATACCAGGCGCCGGGCTTCGCACCGATTACCAGGCTATTGGCAAAAGTAAAAGGAGTGTTCAGGGTCTTCAGCGAATAAATCCTTGAAAAAGCATTCTGCTTTATATCATACCGGAAAAGATCGTAATAATTGCGGGGGTCCAGCATCTGGTCGCCCGTCTGGCTGCCATAGCCGCCGATGATATAGGCGGATCCTCCTCCGGAATCCGTCCCGAGAGCAGCCAGGTAACGGGGAGGGAAATAATCCCCCTCTGCTTTCAGCGTATCCCACTTATGGGTGTCTAAGCGGTAGCGTTGTACCAGATTCTTATATTTTAATTGTCCATAGCCCCCAATGATATACAGGGAGGTATCCGCGGCAGAAACAAACTTATTCGCATGCCAGAACTCCGTAACAGGCCCATAGTTCTGACCCATATCCCATTGACTGCGGCCAAAATCGAAAGAGATAATGCTTTTACGATCTACGTAGATATCGTATAATTTATCATATATCGTATCATAGATAGCCTGGTGTCCCAGTAATAGCTCTTCATGGCGGCAGGGGATCCAGTCAACAGGGTGCTGTTCATTCCGGAAAGAGCAGACAGCCAGGGAGTCGGAGCCGGTGACAAACAGCTTATCGTGCCTGGTGTCGCAGGCGACTGCTGCATATCCATTGATCGTAAAGGAACTGACGAGATCCCATTTCTGATATTTAGGCTTTAGCCATACCGGGTTCTTTACCTTCGCTACCCGCCTGTTCACACTGTCATAACAGCTATCGGCCGCGATCTCATTCAGCGGGAAAAAATATTTCAACGATCCATTCTCTTCCAGCTTAATATCCCGGATTTTCATGGGGGGGATATCCCTTGTTTTGAATTTCGGAAAATCATTGGCTCCCCATAGAAACCGGAAGCAGTTGCCGATTGACGGGATAGGGCTGATACCGACGTTTTTTCCATTTACCCCGAACTTCATCGTATGGCTGACAAGATCACACTGGATCGTAAGCCGGTTCCACTCTTTATGCAGCCGGACACTATCAATGGTAAAACCGATACCGGAAAAATTTTCCCCAATGATCACTTTAAAGGAGCTGGACCGCTGGTTATAGATCAGGTCGATATTCTGGTTGTTGGCGATAATGCGGACCACATAGCCGAAATAGATCTCCCGGGCGGGAATGAAAGAAATATCAAAGCCAAGCTCGAAGTTTTTTGAAAAACAGAGGGAATCATCCGGAGAAAGGTCCAGGCTGGTCCTTTTTTCCTGGACGACCTCATGACTGGAAAAGGCCAGACCATAAGACTGGGCAAGACCACTAACCGTTAATAATAAGGCAATTATGATGCTATGAATGTACCTCCACATAAGCCCGGTAAAAATAGTACAAATTGGGCATATGGCATTTTATTGCAACTCAACACCCAGGGTCACACCATAGGTTCGGGGATTGCCCAAATGCGCGGCGCCGAAATCATAGGCGTAGGCGATATATTTTTTGTTTGTAATATTTCTCTCCCAGAACAGGATGCTAAAGTTGCGGGTCTTTATTCCTGCGCTCATGTTGAATAAGCTGTAAGAAGACTGCCTGATCGTGTTCGCCAGGTCAAACCAGGTATTTCCCAGATAGCGCCATTCCCCACGGGCAACCAGCCTTATTCGCTGTTGCGCAAGGTGATGGGAAGAATGGCCACCCCAAAACAAGCTCCCCAATGGATAGCTGTATTGAGCCGCCAGCATAGAGGTCACTTCAGGCGTAAATACCTGGCGATTCCCGGACAGATCGGCGACACTGCCGTTTTGCGACAGCTTCAGGTCCTTAAACCGGGCATTCGTATAACCGAAACTATAGTTCAGTTCCAGCCCTCTGACAGGTGTCGCGGCCAATTCCGCTTCCACGCCCTTACTGGTAAGTTTACCGGCATTCTTTGTCACGGTGATGGCATCCGGAAGAATGAGCGTAGGTACCTGTGCATTCCGGATAGTCGAATAGAAAGCCGCCAGGTTCAATTGCACCAGGTTCCCGAAAAGGCCGCTTTTCAGACCTACTTCAAAATTATTGCTGTATTCGGGTTTATAAGCATACAGTGGGGGTTGGGATGGGTCGGAAGAAAGCTGGGTCAGGCCGCCCGTCCGAAATCCCCGGCTATAGACGCCATACAGCATTTCGTTCTTTGATAAGGTATAGTTAAGCGCCAGCTTGGGGGAGAAGGAGTGAAAAGAAGTTTTCCCGCTGGTGTCGGGGGTGGTCACCATGGAAGCCTGACCGTCCTGTTGCAGCTCTCCCAGGACGTTTTCGTTTTGCTGCTCATAATCATATCGTATCCCGCCGGTTAGCTCCAGCTTTTTTGATACCGCATAAGACGCCTGTCCATAAAAAGCCAGCCCTTTATTTTTGCTTCGGGTGGTATTGATCGTTGAAAAATCGATAGCGGGCGACCCCAGTAATCCGGCATCTTTACCATAATGTGTCGCCTGTTTATTAGGGCTGCTGTTATAAAACAGATAAGAACCCGTCGTCCAGGTGAATGGAGACGAGGTATTGGCAGGGGATGTAAATTTAAATTCCTGCGTCCAGGTCTTCACATTGTTCCAGTCCTTGCCATAGTTATTGATGACCGTGATGGCATCGAGGGCAGAGAAATCTCCGTCGATAGGCTGTGTATAATACCGGTAATTCTGCTGATAGGCTGTTTGGGAGCTGAAATTAAAGGAAGGTCCTTTATAGTTCACTGACAAAGAAGCATTCAAGGTGTTATCGACCATTTCCGTGAGCGCATTCTGGCTGAGCACGAAGGGGTTTGTAAAAGGATCGGTAGCCACTAAAGGGAAGGCGCCATGATTTCGGTTATTATTATGCTTTACGTTAAGGGTAAGATCCCAGGCTTTTGCCGGCAGATATTTCAGGTAATAATTACCGGTAAAGCTATGCTGGTCATCATAGGAATGGTTGGTAAACTGATTCGTATAATATCCATTACGTCGGTCATATACCCCCGCCACTCCCAGGAATAGCTTATCCTTCACCAGCGGAGCCCTGAAACCCGCCGTATAGCGCTGCTGGCCATAATTTCCCACACTTACTTCCGCAAAGCCGCTGCTGGTATTCGAGGGCTGCCGGGTGATAATATTGATAACGCCGCCCATTGCATTGCGGCCGTATAAGGTGCCCTGGGGGCCCCGTAATACTTCGATACGCTCCACATCCAGCAGCTGGGAAATATAGGTATCCAGGCCGAACTGGTTGACCCCGTCAATATAGGTGGCCACCGCCGGGTCGTAGGAAGTAGTGGCAATGCCCCGTATGCCCGTCGCATTCCTCCCATCTCCAGGATCGGAAGAAAATAAGTTGGGAACAATCGCCGTAATATCCTTGCTGTTCCATAAACGATAATCCTTGACCTGCCGGGAGCTAATCGCTGTAATGCTGATGGGAACCTCCTGCAGCAATTCCTGCTTTTTTTGGGCCGTCACCACCACGGCGTCTAATTGCGCGCTGGACGGCGCCAGTTGAAAAGACACGTTTTTATGATCGGCTATCGTAACGGATCTATTGACAGTGGCAAAACCCGTAGCGCTGACCACCAGGGTGTAAGTGCCGGGCGCGATGGCAGGGATCCGGAAGCCGCCCTTACTATCTGCAACAGCGGAATAATTGGTGTTCAGGATCATTACCGTGGCCCCCGCGATAGCCTCCGATCTGCTGTCTGTGACTGTGCCGGATAAGCTGCCGCCGGATTGCGCCTGCGCTGAATAGATGCCCAGGAATAAAAAAAGGAATAGGATATATTTTAACATGAAAGGGACGACCTGATTATTTATTGTTAAACTGTAAAAATGACAATGCCAATTGCTCTCCACCTGCTGTCGCGGCGCGGCTGGTGATAAACAATTTATGGTATTGACCGTCTTTCACCTGCTCCAGCTTGGAGGATAACAGGGCATTGAAATATTGTTTGGGTTTTGCCTGAGCGCCCGTCGCATCTCCTTTAAAGATAAAAGAGCCGATCTTTTCCCCACCGGGGCTATCCAGATGGAGTTCGAATGTATACGCGCCTACGGGTCCTTTGGTCCAGTTGACCATCAGAGAGGCCGTCCGGATGGTCGAAAGGTCGATGCTATCCGTGCTGCACCAGCCTGTATCTTTCGGCACTTTCAAATAAGTAGTTCCGTTATCATGATAACTGGAATAGCCATGTTTGCCGCTTATCCGGCTAAAAGACATTTTGCTGTTCTGCAGGGAAAGCGAATGACTGCCTGTTAACGGTTTAATATTGTTACCGCCCTTATCCGTGTAGGAAGCAGTGATCGTAAGAATCCCCTTATCTTTTTCCGGCTTGTCCAGGGTAGCATTGACGGAGCCGGCAGGCGGCAGGGATTTGATCGTCTTATTCGCGCCGGACAAAGTCTGGATCCATCCGATAATCTGCCGGATATCCTCTTCTTTCAAAGCAGGATGGGCGGGCATAGCTACTTCGCCCCATTTGCCGCTGCCGCCTTTAGTGATCTTCTGCACAAGGTAAGGCACCATGTCAGGATCTTTTGCATATCGTTCGGCGACATCCTGGAAAGCTGGTCCTATCGATTTCTCATTGGGCTTGTGGCAGGACTTACAATCCAGTGATTGCGTGAGGTTTTTTCCGACGGCCGCTGCGCTCAAGGTCTGATGTCCCTGGGGTACGGCTGCTTTATCACTTCCTTCCGTATAATCAGCAGATACGACCAGGTCGTTCATATCCTTGTTTTTGGCGGTATCGTCCTTGTCTTCGATGTCGATCTTATATGCTACGGGTGTTCCCGGGAAATAAAAAGTCTTATTCCCTTTGAGCGCTATGCTTACGGAAGGAGCTTCGTTACCCGCATATACATTTACTTTACTACTGATGGCCGGTTCGCTCTTGTCGTCTTTCACTTCTACGGAAATAGCATAGTCTCCGGCGGTGGTAAGTGTATACTCCAGTTTCGGTCCGTCCGTTTCTTTTTTGACGCCATTGCCCAGGTCCCAGATATATCTCAGTTTGTCATTTTCAGGGTCCTTTGCCTCCACCGTCACGGTAATTTTTAAAGGCAGATCTCCCGAAGTCTTATCGATCGTTATTTCACTGATCTTCGGTGACCGGTTGCCGCCGTTGAAGTCGATGCGTGAAATACCGGCATCCGCATTTTTGCTGAACCAGCCGTTGCCATATTCTAAAATATAAAGTTTACCGTCGGGTCCCATTTCCGCATCGATAGGCGAATTGAATTTTGTATGTTCCATAAAAGGCTCCATCTTATCAAAATCGCCATTGGGCAGCAGTGTCACGGCTTTAAACCAGCAACGCGTAAAGTCATACATGATAAATTTGCCATTATAATAATCCGGCATCCTTGTCTCCTGCGGGTACAGATCCGAATAGAATACAGGACCGGCCATCGCACACCGGCCGCCGCTCCCAACTGCCGGGAAGTCTGGGGATTCGGCATATGGATACCAGATGAACGCGGGCTGTGCGGACGGCAGCTCTCTCAAACCCGTATTATTGCGCGAGTCATTGACCGGGTGGGCCGGATCGAATGCAGGTCCGTTGGCGTCGGTCGCATAGTCATGCACATGGTAGGCGTAATTATTCCCCACGAAATAAGGCCATCCGAAAAAACCTGCTTTTCTTGCCTGGTTTACCTCATCATATCCTCTGGGACCGCGGGTCTCCAGGCTATCCTGGTTGGCATCCGGTCCCACTTCTCCCCAATAGAGGTAACCATTCTTCTTATCGACGGAGATACGATACGGATTACGATCGCCCATTATATATATTTCAGGGCGGGTCTTAGGCTCGCCTTTAGGGAAGAGGTTGCCTTCGGGTATATTATAGCTTCCATCCGGGTTCAATTTAATCCGCAATATTTTGCCCCGGAGATCATTGGTATTGCCGGCGCCCCTGCGCGAATCATATTGGAGATGCCCGGGACGGTCGTCCAGGGGAGCGTAGCCATGACTGGGATAAGGCGTATTCGGTTCGTCGAATGGAGTGGAGTTATCCCCGGTGGATACAAACAAGGTATTGTCCTGTCCGAACGCAATGGAGCCGCCGGTATGGCAGCATATTTCCCGCTGTGAATAGAGCTGTAAAATTATTTTCTCCGACTTCGTGTCTATACTGTCCCCAGTCAGGGTAAAACGTGACAGGCGGTTGACGGAGGTATCCGCAGGGCTGTAATAGATATAGACAAAATGATTTGTTTTAAACCCCGGATCCATTTGTATACCCAGCAGGCCTTCCTCTGCATTGACGCCGGGAGTATGTTTTGTCTTCCAGTAAACATCGAGATATCCGGCCTGCTTCACCGTTTTGGTCGAGCTCTTATACAACATGATCTCTCCGCGCCGCTGGGCCACCAGGATATCCAGGTTAGGAAGAATGGTCATTTCCGTAGGCTCGAAAAATTCGCCCATCGTCACCGGTGTTTTGGTGAACCGGTCTTCCTCGGGAGCACGCAGAGAAGTAGCCTTACTATAATTCAGGTTTTTATTATCCCCAATGGCATATTCGATCCCATCAGTCAGCTGTCTCAAATAAGCGGTATCGGCATAGGAGCTGTCCTTATAACCCGAGGCAGTATACCAGGCCCTGCCTCCGTCAAAATCATGACGTCCTGAGCTATCCGTCCCGCCGGTGAGGCGGCCGTACCAGCCCCAGTCATACTTTGCGTCCGGCGCAGCATGAATGCCTGCATATCCTCCGCCGGCCTGTATATAGCGTTCAAAATCGGCCCGCTGGTAATGATTCAGCAGACTCCCGTTCGTATTTAAAAAAACGACCGCGCAATACTTTTGCAGGCTGTCCTCTTGGAACCGGCTTGCATCGGATGTCGTATCCACGTCAAAATTATGTCCGCTGCCTAATGTAAGGATAGCCTGTATGCCGGCAGGAGGCGAAACATGGTCAGTGCCGGCTATTCTGGTGAACAAGAGTACCCGCGGCTTACCGGAGCGCGAGTTACAACCGGTGGCTATAAATAAAATGATCGCGCAATAACAAATCCATTGAGCCTTTTTCATTCTGCTAATTTAAGGTTTTACTCTTCCCGATCGCAGCTGAATTTATTTGTTTTATTTTGAGTATGTTCCCTGGTTCCTTGTCTCTTATTCTCCTGTTCCCCAGGTTTTATTCGGCCGGGGGCCCATCTCCAGTTCAAGGGATCCTCCGTTCATCAGCTGTGTATGGGTGAACCAGGGCGTATTCAGCGGCTTCCCGTTGAATCTTGCGCGTTGAATGTACTTATTTACTTCGGAACAGTTTTTGGCGATGACCGTAAATTGTTTCCCGTTCTCCAGGGCGAGGGTAGACCTGCTGAATACCGGACTGCCGATCGTATAAACGGGCAGGCCCGGCGTTACGGGATAAAATCCCAGGGAAGAGAACACCACGAAGGCCGACATGCCGCCGCCATCTTCATCGCCGGGTATACCGAAGACATTGTCCTTAAACCAAAGGGACAGCAGCAGGCGTACCATCTTTTGTGTTTTCCAGGGCGCTCCGGCATAATTATAGAGATAGGGGATATGAAAACTTGGTTCATTGCCCATCGAATACTGTCCCAGCAGGGCGGTAGCATCCGGGAATTTATTCCAGAACTCCTGTTTGGAGCGGTCCAGCCCCTCGCGGAACAGCTGGTCCAGCCTTGTTTCCATCCCTTTCTTTCCTCCCATTAATCCTATCAGAGCCGGTATATCTTGCTGCACCTGCCACAAATAGGTCCAGCCGTTGTTCTCATCATAATAATCGCGGCCTCCGGGTCCCCCATCGAATTTAGGGTCGATATCGAT
This sequence comes from Puia sp., assembly GCA_035555335.1. Taxonomy (GTDB): domain Bacteria; phylum Bacteroidota; class Bacteroidia; order Chitinophagales; family Chitinophagaceae; genus Puia. Next base: position 248,547 of record DATMGS010000028.1, on the reverse strand, counting down.
CCAATCTCCTTTATCGTCCCTGGGCAGGAAAAACTGCTTTTCCTTGTTCCAAAGGTTTTTATAATTCGACGCTCTCCCGGAAAACAGTTCGAAATCATCCGTTTTCCCCAGGTCTTTGGCAAATTGCGCCAGGGCCCAGTCATCGAAGCTGGCGCCCAGGGTCACGGCTACAGCCTGCCGCTTTTCAAAAGGATGCACCTGTTCTACCGTTTCTTTTTCTCCCGGGTGCAGGGCCGGGAAATATCCATGCGTATGATAAAAATCATCCAGCGCCGTCTTCCCGCCGTTTCGCCAGGGAAGCAGGGTCGCATCGGTAGCGTTTTTTCGCATTCCCTCATACGCCTTTGCGATATCGAAATTTCGTAAGCCTTTCCGGTAGGCATCTAAAAAAATAACGGAAGAATGAAACCCGTTCATACAGGCATAATCCCCGTACAGGACGGGGAAGGTCGGCATCCATTTACTTTGCTCGTACATTCGGACATAGGATTGTAACATGTCTTCTTCCTGTGCCGGATGCAGGATCATCCGCAGCGGGTGCAAGGCCAGATAAGTATCCCAGGACCAGTCGTCCACATAAAAAGGCCGGGTGTCTTTATTGATTTGTTTGTTATAGCCGCTGTAATAGGAAGTGTCTTCACTGATATTGACCATTCGTTCCTGACACCGGTATAGTGCCGTATAAAATGAACGACGCTGCGCCTCCGTGCCGCCTTCCACTTTTATCTGGGCTGTCACGCCGGCCCAGATTTTTTCGGCGTTCTTTCGCATGGCTGCAAAAGATTTATTCCTGATCTCTTCATCGAAATTCTTTTTTGCCTGCAGGGCGCTGACGAAGCTAATGGCATAGCTGAACTCAACGGTCCGGGTGCCTGCCGGGAACCGGATATAGGCTTTTACCGATTTACCGGAAACCTCTTTGTCATTCGTTAACCGATCATTTTCTACGACACCCGGAATTCCGGGAGTATTAAAATGCCCGTACATATAAATTTTTATACCCCCCTGCCAGGTTTCCATGCCGGCGACTTCATTGCCGGAAACAAACTGCCAGAAGGATTCTCCCTCATTATAGACATTGAATAAAACGGCATTATTTTCTCCTTTGGGAAAGGAGAACCGGAAGTACCCTGTTTTTTTTCCGGGGGTAAATTCAGTAGTGATATCTTCGTCGATCAGGTAGGTGGAATAATACCAGGGTCTGGTGATCTCCAGATTATGATCGTAGGGCATGCGCTGGTCCCATCCTTCGATACGGAGCTCTTTCGTGTAAGGTTTAATGGAAAAGACCTCTCCCAGGCGATGAGAAACCATCGTTAACGGGAAGCTGGAGATGCGGTCGTCGAGATAGTCCTTCCGGATCGGATATACTCTTATCAGCTGGTTGGGCAGAAAGATGGTCGGACGTGTCGGTTCCAGCAGCAGGCCGATATTGCCGATCGTAGGATCGATATAGTCAATACTTCTTTTCGGCGCCAGCGTATCTTTCGGGAGATACGAATGGGCAAAACTGCTAACGATAAACAAGGACTGTATAAGCAATACTGCAATAGCCTCCTTATTCAATAAATATTTCTTCATCTGAAAACATTTTAGAAAATGCAAAAACACATACGCTGCAAATCCATTAAAGCAGGTTGCTTATAAAGCCGGGCAAAAAATAGTTTAACCATGCATGCAGCATGCATGGTTAAACTAAACTATCTTTTAAACTATAGAACTAATAGCCGTCATTTTGTTTCCATGACGAATTCAATGTCATCTCAGCAAAGGGAATGGGCGCTAAATATTTCTGGCTGAGGTTGGTTCCGCCGGGAATAGGGTTTTCCGGATATGCGGAGGCATTCCTGGCAGCCACTATCTGCGGCAGCATTTGCAGGCGGACGATATCGAACCAGCGTACGCCGAACTCCTCCGCAAATTCATAAGCCCGTTCGAATACTACGGAATCCCTGAATGCGGTGGCGGTCAATCCGGGTGTCAGCGGCTGCTCACCCGCGCGTGACCTTACCTGGTTGATAGCGGCGTAACTGGCTGCCGTCGGACCACTTGCCGCCATAGCGGAGGCTTCCGCATAATCCAGCAGCACACCTGCATAACGGCTGATAATGGTCTCCTCATTGGTGCTGGGCTGAATGGAAAGGATCTGGGTAGCCGTTTCATTCACCCCGTCTCCCACTCCGCCTGTTTTAAGCCCGGCCCGGAACTTTTTGTAGTAAGGGTGTTGGGCATGGGTCGTGGGGGAGTTCCAGGGAGTCAGTGTAAAAGTCACTTTATCTGCATTCCTCAGTTTCAGCACATCATAAAAGGTGAGATCGCTGCGTGTACAGGTAGGCCTGTTCAGGTAGAACTGGACCTCGGGATACACATCGTCCCAGCCGCTGGAGCCATCAACAGCCACTTCATCGAGGGGTACGTTCGAAGATCCGAACCGGCGATTGGGAAGGTTGCCACTGACGCTATATTCCAGCGCAAAAATGGTTTCGGCACCATTCCGGGTAGTGAACAACTGGTCATAGGGTATATTGGTGCTGTATGCACCTGAGTTCATTACGATCTGTGCTTCGGCGGCAGATAAAGCGTATTTGCTGGCGTCATTCAGAGGCCAGCCCGCCATGGTCAGGTATACATCGGCCAGGATGGCGCTGGCGGAATAGACACTGGGCTGCCCCTGGACCTTGACCGTTCCCAGCATGGATTTTGCTTTTTGCAGGTCACTGATGATCTGTGCATAGATGGAATCTGCCGGGAGCCTGGGAGGACGTACTGTTACATCCTGGGGGGTGATCACGAGCGGCAGGGGGCCGAAAGTCCGCACGAGGTAATAATAACACAGTCCTCTTAAAAAATAAGCCTGACCGGCAGCACCATTTTTCAACGAGTCGGAGGTATTCGTCACCCCTGCATAATTGGCGATAATATAATTGGCATTATAGATGGTCTGCCAGGGGCCATTCCATTCAGCCGGCAGGCTTCCATTAGTGGCGCTGCCGGACAATTCGTCAAATTCACGTTGATCTCCTTTGTTGAGGGCAGGATCCGTTGTCAGATCGTCCGAGCCGAAATAAGAAGTCTCTTTACTGGTAAACCCCCAGGCCCCGTCCCTGGCCAGCTGAATATACATTCCGGCCACGGCTGCATTCAGGTCGTTTTGCGTTTTGAAGTAACTGGCAACGGTCAGGCTGCCTTTCGGGTCTTCGGAAAGTTTCTGGCATCCGGTAATGACCCCTGCTAAAAGCCCTCCAAAGAGCAGGCTGACAGCAACGATCGAGAGCGTGGAATATCTTGATTTCATGTTGTTTGTATTTTTTCAGATTGCTGAAATAATTTTTTCGGCTAACTCATTGTATTATAAAGAGACCCTGAGTCCCATCGTATAGGATTTAGGATTGGGGATGACACCGAATTCCTGCCCCTGGGAAATGGCGTTGCCCGTGGGCTGGTTGTCCACTTCGGGGTCATATCCTTTGTAAGGGGTGATCACCCAGAGGTTCTGTCCGCTTACATATACTTCCACGCTGTTGATCTTCAGTCTTCTGATAGCGCTTGCAGGTATACGATATGTAAGGGAGAGATTCTTCAGCTTGGTGTAGCTGGAGTTGTAAACATACCGGCTGCTGCCATTATAATTATGGCCGGTGCTGCTCCAGGCGGGGTTGTTCGTCTGATTGCCGGGTGTCCACAGTTTCTCCGGCTCGGCATCCGTCGTAGTGGCATTCTTCATATCCCCCAGCCCGCCCCAGAGGTAGGCTAGTGTTTGAGAGAACACCTGGCTGCCCTGCTGTCCCTGGAACATAAAGCTCAACGTAAAGGCTTTGTAGCTTATATCATTGATGAAGCCATAGGAATATTTGGGAGTGGCATTGCCCAATGGCTGATAGTCAGCGGCAGTAAAAGTGTGATCACCGTTCAGGTCCTGGTATTTGGCATCACCTGGTTTGTTGTTAAATAGGAGGGCTTCCGCAGCTTCACTGGTCTTCCAGGTGCCCAGGAATTTATACCCGGCAAACTCTCCCAGAGGCTGTCCCACTTTCAACATGGCGTTAAAGGTATTGTTACCGCCGATAGCATATAAATTATCCAATCCACCCAGGCTAATCACCTTATTGCGGTTGACCGAAACCGTTATGTTTGTGTTCCATCTGAAATCCCCGGAGTTGACGGGAGTTCCCCCAATGGCGAATTCGACGCCCTTATTGGAAAGGCTGCCGATATTGGTCTGGTAGTTCGCACCGCCGTCATACTGAGGGGAAGGTACATTGTATAAAAGATTGGTTACTTTTCCTGTATAGGCGTCGACCGTAAATGTCAGTCGTCCCTTCAGGAAAGCCATATCGAAGCCGGCATCATAGGTCGTCTTGATTTCCCATTTCAGAAATTTCGATGTCGGCGCCCCGATGCTGGTGGCGACGCTGCCGGTCCCCGATTGGCCGGGGGTTCCTCCGCCAAAATAATAACTATTCTGATTGTTGCCGCCGCCGACGGTGATCAGGGGAATAGAGGAATAGGCCGGCACCGCCTGGTTGCCCGTCTGGCCGTAGGAAGCGCGAACCTTCAGGTCAGAGAACACTTTCGAATCCTCCAGGAATTTCTCTCTCTTCAGGTTCCAGGCTGCACCAACGGAAGGAAAGGAACTCCATTTATTCGTCAGATGGGAGGAGCCGTCTGCCCGTAAGCTGGCAGAAAGGGTGTATTTATCCTTATAGGTATAGTAGACCCTTCCCATCCAGGACACCAGTGCATCTGCCGAATAGGAGGAAGTGGTCTGCTGCGTAGCGCCCAGGCCCAGGTTGTAATAACCAAGCGTATAGGTCGATAAGTTCCTGGAGGTGGCCGTGGTGGACATATTCTGGCCGTTCTGCAACTCATAAAGGGCCGTGGCCGTTATCGAATGGTCTCCAAAACTATGTTTGTAGGTCAAAAAATTGCTGCTTAAAAACCCGTGTCCGCGCTGGGAAACGGTGGAGGCATTGCCTACTTGATTGTCGTACGCGCTCGTGCCCGGACCATCCAGAGACTGGGCATATCCGTAACCAAGGTTATACACATTCGTGGAGGTGAAAGTAATATCTTTGAAAAGCCGGTAGGTCAGAATAGCCGACCCGGAATAGCTATTATTAAGGGCAGTGGTGCCATCAAAAAAATTGTCATGCTGCTGACTCTTCGCCTGTGCAATAGGGTTGAACTGGATTGAGGCGTATTGCGAATGGGTGATGTAGTTGCCGTTGGCGTCACGGATCGGCGAAGTGGGATCCCATTCCACTGCCTGGTTGAAAGGATCGCCCAATCCTCCGCCATAGTTCGTATTGTGATTTTGCGGGATGAGGGCGGTGATAAGAAATTTCACGTTCAGCCTGTTATTCACCTTCACATCGACATTACCCCGGAAGGAGCTTCTTCTGAACCATTGGTTGAGGATGATTCCCGGCTGGCTGAGGTAAGCTCCGGAAAAATAGTATTTCACATTATCCGAGCCTCCGCTGAGGTCCATCTGGTAATTCTGCACCCAGGGCTGAGTATGGAGGGCCCCCTGCCAGTCCGTGCCTTTGACGGCGCCCGATTTAAAATCCGCCAGCTGCGCATCGGTAAAAGCGGCAGTGCTTCCGGTTGCTATGTACTGGGCATTGACCGAACGGGCAAAGTCATAAGGGCCCATCAGGGACAATTCCTTGGGGATCTTATTCTTGCTGGCCCATGCGCTGACGCCGACCCGGGGTTTGCCGGTCTGGCCCGATTTGGTTGTGATCAGCACGACCCCGTTGGAACCCCTCGATCCATAAATGGCCGTGGAGGCGGCATCTTTCAGGATCTCTATGGATTCGACGTCATTCACATTGACATCGGAACCGGAGCCGATATTGCCATCGATGACATACAGCGGGTCGGTGGTGCCGGTTATGGAGTTGGCGCCCCGGATCTTAACCCGTAGGCCCGCACCCGGCTGGCCGTTCGGGCTGGTGACGGCTACCCCGGAGGTAGTGCCCTGTAAGGCCTGTTCCAGCCTGACCAGGGGCCGTTTGGCGATCTCGGTGGCTTTCACCGAGCTACTCGACCCGGTAATATCACTTTTTTTCTGGGTGCCATATCCGACGACCACAATGTCACCCAAGGTACGGGCATCCTGTTGCAGGCTGATCGTAAAATCGGTACGACCCTTCACCGGATATTCCTGGTTGAGATATCCGACAAAACTGACGACCAGGACTGGTGATACCTGGGTACCCGTATTGATCTGGAAACTTCCGGACTCATCCGTCGTGGTAGTAACGGTGGTGCCTTTTAGGGTGACAGTAGCTCCGGCAAGGGGTTTGTTATTTTCGTCCGTTATTTTCCCCTTTACTAACTGTCCCTGGGCATTGGCCCCAATGAGACCAAATGCCATTAATAGCAGTAACAGAACTTTTTTCATACACAAGCAATTGATTTTGTGAGTTAATTATTATGCAAATAAAGCCGCAGCGTATTAACAAAGAGGCCAATTATCGATTAATTCGAAAATTAACCGGGATCTTTTTTGTTGACGGGCCTGGTCCGGTTGATTCGGATGATGCGATCACCGGTCTCTATCCGGCAGTGCAAAGGCGATGTAGGAGCCGCCCGGCTTCAGCCCCCTTGATCCACCGGCCGCTATGACGACATATTGCTTCCCCTCCGCCATATAGGTGATCGGGGTGGCAAAGCCTCCTGCGGGAAGCTGGTATTCCCAGACCTGCCTGCCCGTCCGGCAGTCGAAAGCGCGGATCTTCTCATCCCGGGTACCCGCGATGAAAATAAGGCCGCCCGCTGTTGCCAATGGCCCCCCATAACTTTCCGTACCCGTGATCGGTATCCCTTTCTTTGTCAGCTCCGGATATTCACCCAGCGGCACCTTCCACAGATAGTCGCCCGTGTTCAAGTCAATGGCATTCAGGGTGCCCCAGGGTGGTTTGATGCCGGGATAACCATTCGAATCCACCAGTTTTTCCCACACCTTACTGATATAGGGGGGCGTGTAGGGGAAGTCCGGTTTCTTTTTTGTGGCGGAAGCGGCCGTATCACGGGTGTCTCGATGCTCAGCAGCGATCCGGCCTCCATGGCCCCAGTTGACCAGAAAGTCAATGATCGCATTTCGATCCGCTTCGGGAATTGTCTGGAAAGAAGGCATCCTGTTCTGCCCGGTCTTTACGATATGGGCGATTTCGTCCTTTTTAAGGCGGCTGCCGATACCCAGCAGACTGGGGACTTCCAGCCCGTTGCCTTTCCGTTCCACCCCATGACAGGAAGAACAGTTGGCTATATACAGACCTTGTCCTTTGGAAAGGGCCGCGATCTCTTTCTGCCGGTCGCCCATCGATATCATTTTTAGCAGCCAGGGAGCATTATTAGTATTCTGATAAAGGATGCCATTGCTGTCGATCGCATTGCCACCCCATTCCGCCCCCCCACTGTAACCAACCAGCAAAGTGCCTTTTGTAGTTGGCGGCAGGAATTTCCCGCCATATTCACTCTGCCTGAAAATCGATTGTACGTAGGCATGTGCCTGCGGTGAGAGCGTTGTGATATCGCTATCGGAAACCGACTGTTTGGAAAACGGCAGGGGCCTTTCTGGAAATTTCTGTACGGGCCAGGCATGCTCTCCTGTCAATCCCTGTGTCGGTACCGGCCGTTCTTCCACCGGGAAGATGGAATGGCCGCTGTCCCGGTCTAATACATACACACATCCGTCCTTGGTAACCTGTACCACCACGTCTACTGTTTTCCCTTCGTGTTTAACAGTAACCAGGTTGGGGGGACAGGGGATATCCCGGTCCCATAGGTCGTGGTGTATGGTCTGGTAATACCATCGCATCTTGCCGGATGCTGCGTCGAGCGCGAGGATACAATCTGAAAATAAGTTGATACCGGCACGATCACCGCCATAGAAGTCCGAGGAAGGAGAACCCGTACCGAAATAGACCAATCCTCTTTTCTCATCCAGGGCCAGGCCGCCCCAGTTATTCGTACCTCCTGCCCATTTATAAGCATCCTTCGGCCAGGTGTCATACCCGAATTCTCCCGGTTGGGGAATGGTATGAAAAGTCCAGCTGATCTTCCCGGTGACCACATCAAAGCCGCGTACATAACCCGGCGCCGCATCCCCGGATTCGGATACGGCCGATCCGAGGATGAGGGTGTTCTTATAAATGATCCCGGGAGAAGTAGCCGTTACATACAGGTTTTTCACGTCATGATTTATATCCAATCCGGCATACAGGCTCACGATTCCATTGGCGCCGAAGCTGTTCACCGGTTTACCGGTGAGTGCATTCACGGCATAGAGGTTAGAGCCAGCCGTATAGAACAGTCGTTTGTCATCTCCGTTTTCCCAATAGGCGACACCCCTGCATTGATTATAGCGCGGCGTGGCATCTTTGAATGGATCGAATTTCCATAGCTCCTCACCGGTAGCCGCCCGTAGGGCAAAAAGTTGCAACGTGGCGTTGGTCCCGTACAGGATCCCGTTTATCACGATAGGCTGACATTGGATCTCATGTTCCTGTCTGTGCCTGGACCCGCCGGCATGTCCCGTATCCGTAGCGTTATAGGTCCAGGCCACCCGCAGGTTCTGTACATTCGAGCCGTTGATCTGGGTCAGGGCGGCATAGCGGTTGCCTTCCTTATTACCTCCATAAGCAGGCCAGTCCGTGGAGGTTCCATGCCGTCCGGAACAGCCTTCCAGTATAGACAGGCCCGCGGCGAGAAAGGCGACGGTAAGAAGGCGCGTGGTGTGTTTACTATTATTGTCCATTTGAAATATCAGTGGTATAGAATTCATACCGGATGGTCCAGGTAAATGTTGCTCCCGGCAGCACTTTAATATGTATATAAGGTTCGGGGCATAAGGCTTTCACGGAACCCCAGTATACTAATCGCGATAAGGGTCTGTCGGCCCTGATGCGGATACCCGTCCCCGCTATATGATTCTCCACGCGGATATCATAGTCGCTTACCTGATCGCCATAACCATGCAGGACGGCATATACCGACTCTTTGCCGGTCAGCTGCCGGAGGATTACGATGGAATCCCCGCGGATCGCCGCCAGGCCATCGAGTCCCCGGGCCTCTTCGCTGGTCAGGGGGAAGGAAAACTTCAGGACGGAACCAAGTCCGGTGGAAAGACTATCAGGCAGGAAAAAATTATGATCATACACATCTGTTTCAATCGTCTTCTTACCCGTATTCTTCAGGCTATGGGACAGGACCAGTTCCGGCCTGCCTTTCAGCAAGCTTACGCTTTTGATATAGTCATAGGAATAAGCCGTGTCATTCAGCCGGTGGCGGAATTCGACCGTAGCCGGCGATCTCTTCACCTGCCAGATGCCCGGATTCAGTATTGGGTAATATTTAAACGGAGAATAAGAAGCCGCATCCGTTCTGGCCAAAGAACCTACTCCAATCTGAACGAAGCCGCTGCCCGGAGCTGCCTCCTCATAACCCAATGGAGCGAATGACTCTACGGGTCCCATGATCGCGTCATGGGTCGTAGGGTTATATTTTTCGAACCATTGTCCGCAATAACTATGTCCCTTATATTCCAGGGAGGGTATGACCCCTGACCAATCGAAGCGGGTTCCCCGGTAATATCCTTTCTCGGTGTCCGGCAGGTACAGGCGCGCATGCAGGATACCGTTACTGATCTCCGCCTGGGGGAATTCAGGTACCTCTCCAAAGGATAATAAGATTGTTGACAGAAAGACGATCTTTTTCATACTATTCCGGGTTAGGTTGGCAGAATCGCCGGGATTATTGATTACAGGCTGGCCTATGGCCGAATGATCGTACCGTCCCTTTTGCGTATCGTCCATTTGCCGGCCTTGTTCGTGATCGGGTATTTGGCGGCCAGCTTTTCGTCGATATCCACGCCCAGTCCGGGAGCTTCATTGACATACAGGTATCCTTTCTTCATTTCGGGGCTGCCCGGGAAAACTTCCCGGAGCTTATCGGAAAAGAAGACAGATTCCTGGATCCCGAAATTCCAGATGGCCAGATCAACATGACAATGTGCCGCATGACCTACCGGGGACACATCGCCCGGGCCATGCCAGGCCGTTTTTACGTTGAAGAATTCTCCCAGCCGGGCCACTTTCATAGCAGGGGTAATACCTCCGATCTGGGAAACGTGACAACGTATATAATCCATGTAGTGATTCGAAATGGCGCCCACGAACTCATTGGGGTTATTGAAAAGCTCGCCCATGGCAAAGGGAACGGTCGTACTTTCCCGGAGCTGTTTGAACCATCCCATATTTTCAGGAGAGACCGGATCTTCGATAAAATAAGGATTGAACTCCTCGATCCTTTTACACATGTTGATCATATCCACCGGCTGTACACGCTCATGCGTATCATGCAGCAGATCGACTTCTTCCCCGCAACGCCGGCGAACCTCCCGGAACATTTTCGGCACGGCATGCACATAAGCGACCGGGTCCATAAAATCGTCGGTGGCTTTGCCAAAGCCGGCATCTTTAAAATCAGGTTGCTGGGCCAGGTATAAAGAACCATAGCCCCCCTGCTGGATCCGCACATACCGGAACCCCTGATCCATATACTTCTGAACATTATCCGCCACTTCTTCCGGAGTTTTCCCGTCCGCATGCGCATACGCATCAACGGCAAACCGGGCTTTACCTCCCAGTAACTGGTATACAGGCATATTGGCCCGCTTGCCTTTTATATCCCATAAAGCCTGGTCCAGCCCGCTCAAGGCATTGTTCAGTACCGGCCCGTTCCTCCAGTAAGAGCTGACGAAGAAGGCTTGCCACATATCTTCTATGTTATCCACATCCCTCCCGATACAGAAATCACCCATATAACTATTAATAGCGGTCACCACGGCTTCGGCCCGTTGGGTAAAGGTCGCGCAGCCTATACCGTAGAGTCCGGGCTCGGTAGTCTCTACTTTCACGACTACCAGGTTGGCTCCTTCCGGCGCCGTTCCGATAGCTTTTACACTTTTGATCTTCAGCGGGGGGAGGCCTTTATTCGAGTAGCCCCCCCCGGGATGGTCGGCTGTCGCAGCGTTGCCCGTCGCATGAGCGTCCTTTGCAGGAGCAGCTTTTGCAGAGCTGCCGCCCAACATCCCGAATAATCCTGCCGCAGATCCCATGCCCATCAGTTTCAGGGCATCCCGTCGGTTATGGCCCGAATTGTTGACATTGTTATCCATATTTCTGCAATCGTTTGATGGTGAAAAATATATTCTCTAAATACGGTTAAGCACATTAACAAGACCGATAATAATCGCTTAACAGATCATTAATTCTCAAACTATTTCGACTGCCAACCGGCGATCAGTTCTGCGATAGGTTCAGGATCTTCCGGCGCGAGGGGGTAGTGCCCCTTGCCTGCCCGTAAGATAATCCGCTCCTTTCCCCCGAGTTGCCTGTATCGCTTCTCCATTAAAAGAGCATTGTCTTTCAGGGCCGGGTCAAGGCTGCCGCAGACCAGCAACAGGGGTACACCGGCCCTGGCTAAAGGAACCAGGTTCTCTAAGGGAGGAGTCTTTGAAAAAGTGCTTCGCAAAAGAGGGTTCTCCGCATAGATCCCCGAAACCTTGTCAGGGTTCTCTATAGCCCAGCCGACGACTTCTCCGGCAGCCCCTCCGGCGCCTTCCATAACAGGTCTTTTAGAAAATCCATTCGAGACCAGCCACTCGTATGTCGCATTCCAATCTTTTAACAGCAGACTGTCTGAATTAAAAGACACAGGCCCCGTGACAATATGAAACCCCCGGGCCAGCAAGGCCAGATCCATTTCCGCATCCCGGCCGCCAAAGCCTGCCCGGAAGACCCAGGGCCTGCCCGGCGCCGCTTTTTTCGGTACGATGACCACTACGGGCCCCTGCACTCCTTTAATATTGAAAGCATAGCGGTCATAGCAGGGAGAGAACGAGGCTCCGCGACTGGTGAGATAGGCGTTTTCTTTCGGGAAATAACGGTAGTCGTTCCGGGTGCTGTAATAGTAGGTCTTTTTAAAGGACTCACCGGCAAAAGCCGGAGGGGCGCTGCCCGTCGCCGGAACACTGTTCTGTTCGATCCAGTCGGCTATCGGCCCGGGGTCGGGCAGACTATGCGGATGATGAGCATAGCCGTCCTTGATCAGTGTGGATATGCGACCGCCCAGCTGTTGATAAAGGGCCTCAATGAACAGGGCATTATCTCCGAAGATCGGATCGATACTACCACAAACATGCAGCAGAGGCACATCACTGCTGGCCAGCTCTCCTAATTTCATCAGCGTCGTCCGGTTCATGCCCGGATTATCGGCATAGATACAGGATACTTTATCCGGATGGGTGGTACCCCAGATATAGGCGTATTCTCCGCCCCGGCTCATGCCTACAAAAGCAGGTTTCGCGGAGAGCCCGTGTTTCTGCGTAAGAAAAGTATACCAGGCATCCCATTCGGGGCCCGGCTTAAGGGTAGCGCCGGCAGAGATATAGGCGATATAAAATCCACGTCTGAGCAGTTCGATTTCTGTCTGCGGCTGATGATCCCAATAGCAACCCCGCCAGGACCAGGGGTTGCCGGGAGCGGCCTTCTTTGGAACGATCAGGACACACCGTCGTTTGCCTTTTGCCGGTTCCCCTACCCCGAATTTTTCGCCTTCGGGAGCTTTCATGGGATCGATAGACAGGGTGGCTGTATCCATCAGGAAGTCATACCGGTCAAAGCCTTCATGCCAGACCGTCTTTTCATTCCCGAAAGAAGCAGGCAGATCCTGCCCGTTAAGATGCATAATCCCTGAGAAAGGCAGGTAAGAAATGAAGAATAAAAACTTCCGTAGATAGCTTTTGATTTGGCAAGTCATCGTGGGTTGTTATGTAAATGAAAAATGCAGGTAACCTTTAAAGATTACCTGCAAGTAAGGGCGATGGGCTTAATAAAGGATTAATAATCTATTAATCCCTCGATTAATGAATTAAAATCGAATTAATTGGAAGCATTCGAACCTCAATAGCCGTCATTTTGTATCAAAACCGGCTGGTTGCGATCTATTTCTGTTTGTGGTATGGGCCAGAATTCATAATTATCCTTATACATTGTTTTTACAGCCGGGGTGGTCGGATTCTGAACAAACCCACTTAGTTTCTGTGTGGCGATACCCCATCTTCTCAGATCATAATATCTCAATCCTTCCAGGGCAAGCTCCACCCTTCTTTCATGCCGGATCTTCTGTCGCATACTATCCTGTGAAAGACCGGCCGGCAAGGGAGGCATATTGACACCCGGTCTGGCCCGCACCTCATTTACCTGCTGGTAAACACTGGCGTCGGGGCCCACTGCTTCATTCTGTGCCTCGGCATACATTAGTTTTATATCGGCATAGCGAAGTAATACGTAATCCTGGTCGTCCAGTAACCCCAATGTCGGGTTGACCACGGCCGGGTCCACTCCTTTTTTCGAAGGATAAAATCCGACCACCCATTCAGCTACCCCGGGTGTCCCTACCGTGGCCGGATAGGGCCATCCTTGCGCCGTTCCATCGCCAGGGAAGAAAAAGGTCATGGTTTTCCGGGGATCGCCGGTTTCATATTCATTGATCATATCTTGTGTTCCCTGACAATCCTTCCATCCGGGACCGATCAGCAACATACCAAGGGAATATGGATGTGGTACCGCAGGCAATTGATATTGTACAGAAAAAATGATCTCCGGACTGGATTTCTGATCGGGCTTATAAAAATTAGAAGGGTAATTCGGGTTGAGCGAGAACAAATTACCGGTTATGATATTCTGGGCCAGGGCCGCCGCCTCGGCGAATCTTTGTTCAAATAAGTACAATCTGGCCAGGAAACCTTCTGCCGCGGCTTTGACGGCATGGCCTGTAGCATATTTCGTATCTGGAAGATACGCAATCGCCGAATCAAAATCATTCTCCGCCTGTTTCAACACATCCGCCCGGGGAGATTTTGCCATTTTGCTCTGATAGCTGATCGTAAAAGGGTCGGCGGTGACAATGGGAACATTGCCGTATAATTGAGCAAGCCAGAAATAATTAAAGCCCCGCAGGAAAAAGGCTTCCCCTTTGTATTGGTTCAGTTTATCCCCGGAGAGCACTTTGCCAACATTGGCTAGAAAAGAATTGACGGCTGCAATAGCAATATAGCCATTCTGATAATAAAGGAGCTGATAGGCGCCACTGGTTGGCGTAAGACCTGCGATCAATGCATTTTGCGATCCGCCCAGGCTATGCTGGCTATAGGCGTTATCACTAAAACAATCCCACCAATACGGTGCATTCTGATCTACCCCACCCGAAGAAGCATATAAAGTATTATATAAGCCGGTCAATGCCAGATCGGCGTCGCTTGCTGTCTTCCAGAAAATAGTAGTGGACAGTTGGTCAGTGGGGGTCAGGTCTAATTTTTTACAGGATACCAGGCACACCATTCCTGCCAGGAATAGTTGCGCTATATATTTATTGGTTGCTTGCATTTCTTTTACTTTTTAAAATTAGAATTGAATGGATGCGCCGAAGGTATACGTTCTGTTCTGCGGGTAGTTGGCGAATCCATACCAGGCGTCAGGTTTGTTGTTAATGTCCAGCCTTTCCGGATCTGTCCCCTGTTTCAACGGGGTGAAAAGCGCTGCATTGTCTACCGAGAAATAGATCCGGAGTGATTTTATACTCCCTTTAAAGATCCGGGAAGGGATAGTATATCCAACCATGATGTTCTTGATCCGCATGAAGCTGGCATCGTATAAATGGAAAGTGGACTGGACCCCTGTTATTTTTGGATAGCCATAATAGCCCATATAGATCTTGGGCATCGTTTTGGAAGGATTGGCCGGCGTCCATCTGTCCCGCCAATCGGTTGTAGGCGGTGCGCCTTGTGCGAAGGGATCCGTGCCCCACTTATATAAAAAGATCTTGTTACCTTGTGACCCATATAATTGTACGCTGGCGTCAAAACCTTTATAACTGGCTCCCATCGTATAAGAGTATTCGAATTTTGGGTATTGGCCGGGCACTACCGTCCGGTCGTTGACATCTACTTTACCATCCCCATTGATATCCTTGTATTTTATGTCACCGGGAGTGGGAACGCCACCCAAAGAGGACTGATCGGGTGATTTATTGATCTCATCCTGACTTTGAAAAATACCATCTGCGACATATAAATAAAAGGAGTTGATCGGTTGTCCGTTCTTCATGATCGTCTGGCCATCGGGCCCTCCATATTCCGGGCTGCCGAAGGACTCCAGCTTGTTCCGGTACATTTGGAAGTTGGCAACTCCATAAAAGTTGAAATCTTTCCCGACATGGTCCTGGTATCTCAGGCTGAACTCAAATCCCTTATTCCTGACCGCCCCGTTATTAATGGTCGGAGCATTTAATCCTAACCAGAGAGGCACCTGGGACCCTCTTAAAATATTGAAGGTGTATTTGTTAAACCAATCGGCTGAAAAGCTGAGCTTGTTGTTCAAGGCCGCCATGTCGATACCCAGGTCCAGCACACGGGTTGTTTCCCAGGTCAGGCTGGGGTCCACGAGCGTATTGGCCGTGAAGCCCGTGTTGACATTGCCGGCAAACGCATAATTGTTCTGCGACAAAATGGATTGATAGGGATAGGTACCTATATTTTGATTGCCCAGCTGTCCCCAGGAGCCCCGGATCTTAAGATCATTCAGCCAACTGACATCTTTCAAAAAAGATTCCCTGGAAACACGCCAGCCACCGGAAAAAGAATAGAACAAGCCCCAGCGGGTATCTTTCGGCAGACGTGAAGTGCCATCATACCGGACACTGGCTCCTAACAGGTATTTGTCGTCGAAATCATAATTGATATTACCATACAGGGATTGGATCGCCCATTCTGAAGAAGTACCCCCATTCGTTTGCCCATTGGCGGAACCTGCGTTCAGCTCAGTAAGACTATTAGTAGGGTATCCGGTCCGGAAAGCATTTAGCTGGCTATAGTTATCTACTTCCTCCTGGGCTCCTCCCAGGATGGAGAGGTTATGGGCCCTGAAACTTCTTTTGTAGCTCAGCTGGCTGTAAATCGTGGTATGGATCTCATCATTTTCGCTTTGGTTCAGGCCCGGGCTGCCCCCATTATAATTACCGGCAGAAGACAGATCGCTATAAAAGTACACGGGCACGGTCGGTATCAGGTATTTACTTTTGTTGACGTCAAAACTAAGGCCCGCCCTGTTCTCCCATTTTAAACCTTTCAGGATATCCACATCCAGGGAAATATTGCCCTGTCCATAATAATCAGGGTTCTTTGTAGGGCCCAGTTTGGCCGTCAGCACGGGGTTCTTGTTCCCCAGTTCCTGGCTATAGGCTTTAAAGATCCATAAACCATCGGCTGTCTGGGCTGGATAGAGCGGAGACTGAGCGAGCGCCGCAATATACAGGTCCGTGCTGTTGTCAAACGGATAGATACGGTTGGCATAGCGTAATTGAATATTCGTACCCAGCGTTACTCTTTTGTTGATCCTGGAAGTCAGTCCCAGATCCACCGTGTATTTTTTATAATTAAATCCCAGCATCGTACCCGGCTGATCCGTGAAACCAAGTCCCAGGCTATAACTGGTGCCTTCTTTTCCTCCGCTCAGACTCAGGTAATGATTTTGAACGGTGACTGTTTTGAACATATCGTCCATCCAGTTATGATTGGGATATTTGACACGATCCGTGGCATTTTTATACAGGTCGATCTCAGCCTGTGTATAAAGAGGCGCGTTGCCCGAATTAGTCTCAGCCTCGTTGGATAACTCCATATACTCGGCAGAATTCGTGATCAGGTGGGGCAGTCTGTTGGGTGTGGCAAGACCAGCATTATAATTATAGGAGAGCGCGAAAACGCCGCTCCTTCCTCTCTTCGTCTTGACTACGACGACTCCGTTGGCTCCCCTGGAACCGTAGATCGCTGCCGAAGCGGCGTCCTTCAGAACGGTGACGGATTCAATATCGTTCGGGTTAATGACAGACAGATTGCCCGGCAGTCCGTCTATGATAATCAGGGGATTATTCCCGGCTCCGCTGAAAGTTCCTACCCCCCGGATACGCAATTGAAGATCTTCATTACCCGGCTCCGCTGAATTTTGGACGACCGACAGGCCCGGTAATTGTCCTTGCAGCAGGGAGGTAGGGTCGGTGGCGACGCGCCGGTTGATATCCTCTCCGGATACGGTCACTACCGCGCTGGTGAGCTTTCGTTTTTCCTGGGTGGCATAACCGACGATGACCACCTCAGCCAATTTGGTAACGGATACTTTCAAACTGACCCTGACTATTCCGCCTTTTGACACCCTTATTTCCTGGGGCTCGTATCCGACCGAAGAGATCACCAATACGCCTTTTCCATCCGGCGCCTGCAGGGAGAAATTTCCATTGACATCTGTATAGGTTCCTACGCTGGTACCCTTCAGCTTCACGGAAACGCCTGACAGAGGCTGACCGGTACTGTCTGAAACGACAAGGCCGCTGATCACGGCAAACAGGGGCGGCTGAATGGCTTCTTCCGGTTTGTTGAGGACGGGAAGCTGTTTCTTTATCACAATGATGCGGTCGACCAGCGAATAGGTCAATGGCTGATCACTTAAGCAGATGGCCAGTACCTCTTCGATAGAAGCATTGGCAACTCTTATATTCACATTCTTTGTTTGCTTAAGCAGCTTTTCTTTATAAAAGAATTGATAGTCACTCTGCTTTTCTATTTCTTTAAAAATAGCTTTTAAAGAAACATTGTTTCTGGCAAGGGTGATCTTTTGCGAATACCCTTCCTTGGCGGTAACCTGCAGGCAGGCAGCAAGCAGGAGAATCGTTGTCAGCTTCATAATCAGCAGGGTTTTGACGAAGCCCGTCCTCCTAAAAGAAGGGGCTTTGGAAAGCAGTCGTAAATGCATAACTTTGTTACGTTTAGGTTGAATAATAAGCAGTAGTTACCCGCTTGTTTGTAAATGCCTGGTAACAGGCAGAAAAAGACCTAAATTACCAGCCAGCAGTGTTGCCGCACTACTGGCTTTTTTTAGATCATGGCAGTACAGTAATCTTTTTCCCTTCTACTTTAAAATGTATTTCATATTGCTCGAGAACGTTTAATAGTTTTGATAAAGGGACATTGCGGGACACTTTCCCGGTAAATCCATCATCCGTTATTTTTCCTTCAAAGGCTACTTCCACATCATACCACCTTGAGACCTGCCGCATAAGGGTATAGATATCCGTATTATTAAACCAGAAGAACCCGTCTTTCCAGGCTGTCTCCTGTGTAACATCCACATTTGTGGCAAGGGAGATCCCTCCTTTGGAGGCGAACTCAGCCTGCTGTCCAGGCGAAAGCATTTGTACTTCCTTTTCTTTTTTTACCGCCACCGCTCCCTCCAGCAGGGTTGTTTTTACAGAAGATTCGTCCGCATAGGCATTGATGTTAAAATGAGTACCCAGCACGTCGATCTCTCCACCTTCAGGGAGCCGGGGGCTGGGGGCAATGATTACTTTAAAGGGCATCGACGGATTCTTCGCTATTTCAAAATAGGCTTCTCCGGTGACCTCTACCCTCCGTTCTTTTCCTTTAAAAGAAGTGGGGAACCGTAGAGAAGAGGCCGCGTTCAGCCAGACTTTGGAACCATCGGATAATATAAGCCGGTATTGATTGCCTCTTGCCGTTGCAACGGTATTGAGCAAAATAGTCTCTTCTCCATGCGGGGTTCCCGTATTCCTGTAAGCAATCTGTCCGTTGAGTTTTATCACCTTCGTGTTACCCTGCTGAGCCAGCCCCCCGTTGGCTGCGCTATCGAGGGTAATGGTGTGCCCGTCTGCCAGGGTGAGGGTGGCATTATTCCTTCCGGGAGGGAGTTCATGGCTATCGGGAGCAGGCAGGCCGGAGGCCACAGGTTGTTTTACCGCCGGATGCGAAGGGAAAAAGAACAATAGGAATTTCCCGGCTATAAGCAGGACCAGGGCTGCCACGGCCAGTTTTTTCCAACCTTTTGCACGCAGAGAAAAAATCGGGGCCCTTACTTTTTCCGGTTTGATCTTCTCATGGATCAAAGCCAGCAGGCGGCCTGCTTCGGGGTGGATCTGAGGAGTTGTCATTTTGACCCGAAAATGGTCTTCCATCAGCTGACGCATTTCTTCCTGGTCCTGGCCTTCCAGGTATTCCAGCAGCCAACGGCGGTCTTCTTCCGACCAATGTCCGCTTTCAAAAAGATTCCTTACCCTTTCTTCGTTATTGTTGGAGCTTTCCAAGTTTATATTTTAGTATGAATAGGGGACTATACCTAATAAATACAAACCGAATTCTCAAAAGGGGGGATGACTTATTGAAAAAGTTGAGGAATTTCCTGGCAGAGTAAAATAACAGGGAGCAGGGCGGCGGAAGAGACGGGATGATCGTGGCTATATTCTTTTATGGAGACGATGGCGGCAGACAGATATTCTTTCACGGTATACTTGGAGATCCGGAGTTCTATGGCGGCCTCTTCATACGTTTTGCCTTGTAGTTTACAGAGCTCAAAGACTCTTCTCCGTTGTGGCGAAAGGCAGGATAAAGCGTTCTCTACTATTTTCCATTGGGCGCTGTATTTTATTTCTTCTTCCAGGGTGTTGTCTTCGGGCGCCTGTAATTCTTTGTACAAGAGGGATTCCCGCAGCTTCTTCCGGAGTATATTGACGGATTTATGGTAGGAAAGAATGAAGAGCCATCCTGCCAGCGATTTTTCGGGGTCGATCGTGTGTCTTTTTTCCCAAAGGGTGATAAAGACTTCCTGGATCACATCCTCGGCGATGGGCACCTCCCCGGTGATCTTCAGGGCATTATAATAAACAGGCTGAAAATATTTCTGATAAATTTCATTGAAAGCCCCGATGTCCCCTGTGATGAGGCGGCAGGCTAACTCTTTTTCATTATGGCAATCGTTGGGAAGCAAGAAATTAAAGCCTTTTTACTAATTAGCAATAACCTTTGCCCCAAATATAGGGCATTTTGATTATACGCTTTTCAATATATAGGGGGAAGGTTATCGCAGGGAAGGATCGACCTGGGAAGGGTCCAGCCTTATATAGGTAGATACGGTACCGTCGGCAGCGATCGTGCCGAAGTATAGGGTAAGGGTGTTATTGGAGAGCTGAAAAGAGTAGTCTGTTTTATAGGTTGGATGAAGGATGGTCAATGTATCCTTCGTTATCTGATATTGCCCGCTATCCCGGGCTTGTCCGTCCGAATAGGACCAATAGTTATCATCTTTAAATTTCAGGATATTTCCATTACCCGGGGAAAAACTCCCACTGGCATTGCTCGTCTGGTAACCGCCTTCTACAAACCGCAATTCCCAATAGCCGGGAAGCGTGGCGGTGTTGTCGCTCCCGCTCTTCTTACAGCTTCCCCCAAAAGTTATCAAAATGCCCAGGATCATTGCCAGCAGGAGAGGTTTCATGACGCTCGTTTTCTCATTTGACAATTAAATGGGGCGGGGCGTTGCATCCGAAAATTTTACGGCTACCAATACGGCCGTAGCGAAAATAATAAGGGCACAAACAATGGCCGTGATGTGCAGGGAATGGACAAATGCGCCGCGAACATACTTTATCAATTCCATATTATGCAGCTTGCCTGCCGCGGCTACCGTATTTCCTATGGTGCCTTGCGCCAATTCAGCGGAGCGGCCAGGCACTGTTCCCGGGATGTTGCTATTATTCATATCCCGTCTATAAATGAAAGTCCAAAGGCAGCCCAGCAAAGCTATACCGAAAGAACTTCCAAAGGCAGTGCTGGTTTCCGAAACTCCGGCCGCCGCTCCGGCTTTTTGTGGCGGCGCCGACGCCACCACCCTATCAATTCCGAGTGTCACCGTAATTCCACAACCGGACGACATCAGGAAAGTAGCCGCGACGAGCAAGGCCAGCGAGTAAGGAGTAAGCAAGCTCAGTAAGCCTGTACCGACAGCCAACACAGCCAAGCCTGTGGCCATTATGCTGCTTCGTTTAAAATATTTCAATGCAACAGGGGCCATCATGCAAAATAAAATACTTCCGGTTGCCCCGGGCAGCATCCATAACCCGGCTTTAAATGAAGGAAGGCCCAAAACGGATTGAAGGTATTGTCCAATAAATAAAAAAATACCGGACCAGCTAAACAAAGCCACAAAAAGCGCCATCAGCGCCGCGTTAAATTTTGCACTGGCAAACAGCTGCAGATCGATCAGCGGGTTCGCTGTAACCTTCTGACGATCGAGGAATAGTTTTGCAAAACTCAGTCCTATCAACATAAGTAATAAGGAGGTCCATGACATTCCACTCTGTGCGAGCTGTTTTAACCCGTAAATGATCAGTAGAGTAGCGGCAATCAACAATGCGGAGCTGAGCAGATCGATGGCTTTGGAATGAGGATCTTTAAATTCCGGCAATAGGGCGGGTGCTGTGATCAATAACAGGATTATTAGCGGTACTGGCATCAGAAATATGGAACCCCACCAGAAATGACTCAAAAGAAAGCCCCCGATAACAGGGCCCAGGATGGTGCCGGCAGAAAAGCAGGTGGTATATAGGCCCATAGCAAAAGTGCGCTCTTTGTCATTTACAAACATATTACGTATGAGCGAAAGCACTGTTGGCAATAGGGTAGCTCCGGCTATACCCATTATCGCGCGGGCCACAATCAGCCAGAATGCCGATGGAGAAAATGCGGCGAATGCGGACGCTGCTGTAAAGGCAAAAGCGCCGTACAAAAGTATTCTCCGCAAACCGATCCTATCGCCCAGGGAACCCATTACGATCAGCAATCCAGCTTCCATAAAACCAAAAATATCGGTGATCCAGAGCAACTCCGCACTGGAAGGCTTTAAGGAAGCGCTTAAGACCGGTAAGGCAAGGTAGGTAACGGTCATATCCATCGAAATGAGTAAGGTAGGCACGACCAATATAAGGAGGCCGATCCATTCTCTCCGTCCTGCGTGAAGATTGGTTTCAGTTGACATAGTTGAACAAAACTAGCGTCGCAAATGGACGTGCTCTTCAATTAAATTCGCCAGCAATAACTTTCTCTTTTTTCAACACCATCCACGCTATCAGTATGCCCGAAAACATAAATACCGAACCGAGTAAAAAAGAAACACCGGGAAAATAAATGGCTGATTTGGTGGTGAAATAAGAAAATAAATGGTTCATGATAAGCGGTCCGATGATGGTAGTAAGGCTCATCAGGCTCGACAACGCGCCCTGTAATTCACCCTGTTCATTCGACGGTACATGACCGGCCAAAATAGCTTGCAACGATGGACCTGCAATGCCGCCGAGGCAATAGGGAACAAGAAAAGCGAACATCATCCATCCCTGATTGGCAAATGCAAATAAGACGAGCCCCAGCGTATATAAGGCCAATCCCAGGTAAACGCTTTTTTCATTTCCGATCCTGGGGTTAATCACGCGGGTAAGGACTGCCTGCACTAACCCTATCAATAAACCTACGATTGCCAGAGAAATCCCGACCATCTTTTCGTTCCATTTAAAGCGATACATGGTAAAAAAGCTCCAGTTGCCTTGTACGGCTTGCGCTCCCATGTAAATAAGAAAAAAGCAGATGGCAAGACCGCCGATCTCCGGATGCTTTGTTAAAAAACGGAGTGCCCCAAACGGATTCGCTCTTTTCCAATCAAAGGCCCGGCGGTTTTCCTTACTTAGCGATTCAGGCAATAAAAAATATCCGTACAAGCAGTTTAACAGACATAAAATGGCGGCGGCATAGAAAGGGGCGCGGGTCCCCCAGCCTGCTATTAAACCACCCAGAGCCGGGCCGATGATAAAGCCAAGCCCGAAGGCTGCGCCGATCATTCCAAAATTCTTGGCCCTGTTCTCTTCAGTGCTGATATCCGCGATATAGGCGGTAGCCGTTGTAAAACTAGCGCCAGTAAGACCGGCAATGACCCTCCCCACAAATAACAAACTATAGGTAGGTGCCAATGCCAGAAAACAATAATCGATGCCAAAGCCTAAAAGAGAAAATAACAGAACGGGGCGACGGCCATATTTATCGCTCAGGTTGCCAACGATCGGAGCACAGATAAACGCTGTCAGTGCGAAGGCAGAGAGGAGCCAGGCGCCGTAGCGGCTGGCTTCGTTTATGGGAATGCCCTTCAGCTGTGAAATGAGATCCGGCATTACCGGTATGATCAATCCCCACCCCATTATATCGATGAGAA
Source organism: Puia sp. (assembly GCA_035555335.1). GTDB lineage: Bacteria > Bacteroidota > Bacteroidia > Chitinophagales > Chitinophagaceae > Puia. The sequence continues at coordinate 225,376 of DATMGS010000028.1, read as the reverse complement.
GCGTAATAAAAATGAAGCCTATAGCTGCCTGGCGATTTTCTTTCATGACCTTGAATTTAAACGAAGCTGCGAAAATGGTGTGTTTTGCGTGCGCGGTACAAGGTTAAGCAGAAATTTATTAAATCAGGCTGGCATATACGACATTTTGAGGGGGCATTTAGGACAATACAAGTATAAATTATTCATATACAATAGGCTGTGAGCTTTCGGGATATGGTTAGGGTGAAACAGATGGATTCGGATGGACTTCTTTGTATCACAGATTAATATAGTCCTCTAGATCATTTTATTTCCTAAATTTGTTATGAATAACAAAAATAAGAAACAAAATGACATATCTTGAGTTTAGGGAGCTGTTGTTACCATTTCAAGTTTTCTCGATCCGGGATATTGAAAAATACTTTCCTGATTTTGATTCCCGGAGGCTGGTTGAGTGGCAACACAAAGGATATATCCGCAAACTCGTTAACAAATGGTATCTGTTTAGTGAATGTGTGGTGGATGAGCAGTTACTGTTTAGAATCAGTAATTGTATTTACAGACCCTCTTATATTTCATTAGAGTCAGCATTGGCTTATTATCACCTGATACCTGAAGCAGTGTATACCCAGAAAGCAATATCCACGAGGAAAACTATACGCTATACAAACCCTGTTGGGACATTTGACTATCATAGTCTAAAGCCAGGTTTATTCTTTGGGTATGCCGTCCTTCATAAAGATAACTTACCGGTAATGATGGCAGAAATGGAAAAAGCCATACTGGATTATTTATATCTTACCGCTTCACTAAGGTCTGCCAAGGACATTGAACAACTGCGATTCAACTACGTTGAAATACATAATAATCTTAATTGGGATAAACTGGAAAAATACCAGATAGCATTTGAAAGTAAGACATTGGATAAACGAATAAAGGATCTGAAAAAACAACTTGAACATGCTGACACTATCTGAAATAGAAAAGAATTATCCGGATAATTTAAAATCGTATAAGCCTTTTATCCTACGAGAGTACCTGCAGCATAAAATACTTCAGATCATATTTGACAGTAAATATGCAGCGTACCTCTCTTTCTTAGGGGGTACCTGTCTGCGTATTGTTCATGGCAACACCAGGTTCTCAGAAGATTTGGACTTTGATAACTTCAGTCTCAAGGAAGATATTTTTGAAGATATTGCTACACATATAAAAAATAAGCTTTCCCAGGAAGGTTATACCGTCGAAATGAAAACCGTCTACCGGGGAGCCTATCATTGTTATATCCGATTTCCGAAATTGCTTTATCAGGAAGGGCTTTCCGGTCATCTGGAAGAAAAGATCCTGATTCAACTCGACACAGAGCCCCAGCACTTTGACTTTACACCTGAGAAATATATACTTAACCGCTTCGATGTATTTACACAAATATTCAATACCCCCCTTGATATTTTGCTCGCCCAAAAATTTTATGCTATATTAAACAGGCAAAGAAATAAGGGGCGGGATTTTTTTGATGTCGTTTTTATTTTATCTAAGATCGATTCCCCGAATTATGATTATCTAAACCTTAAAGTCAATATTTCAAATGCAAAGCAATTGAAAGAAAGAATCCTGGAAAAATGCAGCCAAATTAATATGGAAACGATGGCTAAAGATGTGCAGCCATTTTTATTTAACCCGGCAGATGCAAAAAGGGTGATTTTGTTTCCTGATTATATAAAACAAGTTAATCTCAAATAGTAGATATAGTTCCCTTCGTATGAAATTCTGTATGTAAATTTATAATATGCCGGAATCAGACTTACTCCGGCCGAAGCCAGACAACTTTCACGTCCTTAGACCGGCCTTCTTTATCCAGCTCAATCGTACTGTAAATGTTCCGTTCCCGGTCATAGTCGGATATGGCGAACAAAGCCAGTTGGTGTTCTTTTTTGCTATCCGGCCTGCCGAAGACAAATTTTCGCTCGGGAAGGAGCCCCTTCCCATTCAATGGAAAATAAAATCCATCGCACTCTTTGACGCTCTGGATGGTTGTTATCCTACCTTTCTGCATCGTCTCTCCATTCTTTTCTATATCATTAAAAAGCAGGTAGCCATCCTTCTTTCCGTCCAGGTAGGCGAACGATTTGTATTGGTTGCCTGATAATAACTGCGTCGCCGATCCCTCGCGTTCGGAATGATAGAATGGCTGCAGGTGATATCCATATACGCGATGGTTCTTAGGCATCAGGTAGCTCTGCAGCTCTTTGCCCTCCGGATCATACTTGCAAACAGCAACATTTCCGAGTTCATTGTAGGACATGGAATAGTCGGACCCCGACTGCGTTACATTTACGATCTCCTCGTATACGATGGTGAAGCTGCCATCGGTATTTACAAAAATATTTTGCGGCACGCCATTGTATCCATGCTTACGCCCAAACAGCTCTTCACTTTGGGCACTCACCTTTTCCGGAAAAATAGAACGGCTACGGATTACTTTCCTTTCCACAGGGTCGATGAAAGCGAGTATCGTACCATATTGATTTGATTTTTTGCCAACCTGTACCGCTGCCAAAAGAAGTAAATCTTTAGTGACAGGGTTATAACGGATACGCCCGTAATTGAAAATAAGATCTACACTGAACGGCAATTCAGCCAGTGTCACTGCCTTGGCGCCTGCATCCAGATTGCCAATCACGAGTTCGCTCTCTTTGCCACCGCTGGCAGCCGTATTATAGGCATAAGCCAGGACACTGATCTTTTGATTGCCGATCACGGCCATATCGATATAGTTGAGATATTTATATCGATCATCGGGGGAAAGATAAAAGGCGCGGCTGATCTCTTTATTATCCGGGCCATACCATACGACTTCCAAACGCTTGTTGCGGTCGCTCTCAAAGCTGTTCAGCAATATGAGTCCATAATAGTCGGAGTCAGGGTCCTTCCGGACAAAGAAATCCGGTTTGGGAACACGGCCGAATACCATCGCATATCCCTGCCCCATGGTAACTTTTTTCAGTTCAGCTATTTTTTCATCCTGCAGGATGCTGCCGGTTGTGCCATCGATGATGATCCGGTATAATACGGGAATCCTATCGTCAGCTTCGTTCACCATCAGCACCACATTCCCGTTGATCTCGAATACGGACTCTATGGATTTGTTTTTGCTTCGATTGTATTTCGGTTCAATCATCTTACTGACCTTCGACCGGTGCAGGGAATCGAATATTTTCACTTCAATTCCTTCTTTAATGTTGATGTGCAGGTAGATCGTGTTGCCATTTTTCATCTGAAGCACCTTCGCAAATCCGGTTTCCGGTTCTTCGAAAGGGGCACTCTCGGCAAGGTGTTTGAACTGAGAAAAGCCGGTAAAGGTAAGTAGCAGAAAAAGTAAAGTGTAAATGGTACGTTTCATTGATTAGGAGTTAAGCTCGAATATATTATAAGAAAAAAGTCGTTTGCAATTTAGAACATTTGACGGCTTTTAAGAGCGTCCTATGCCGCTAAGCATTGCGAAAGTTACCATATCAATAACGGTGGAGGTCAATCGGTCGTATATCGGGCGAAAAAAATACTGTGCTTTTTATGACACATATAGACAAATTTAATTATGTCAACCTACGTCGAATAATATTACTTCTATTTGAGGAATGTTATATGAACGTTTACTTAATGCCCTTCATTTTCGAAGAGAATATTTATCGCGCTAACCATTGTTTACCCTCCGGGCACAAGAAAGCCCTGTGATAGAGTATTTACAGGGCTTTAGTTTTTTAGGTGGTGGTGCTAACACGAGAATTATCTAACCAGCTATTAGCGGATTTCCTGGCTTTAGGGAGTCTGCCAGGTTGACTTTTTGCCGGTTGATAAAAGCCAACATCGCTTCTCTAGATAAAAAACAACAGATTTTTTAAATCTTATAAATGCCTCTCATTTTTCTATATTCTTATTAAATTATTAACAGTTGATTATCAGCAAAATACGAGCTTTTCTTAAGTCTAATTTGATAGGTAAGCCTAGTTGAAGTAAATTGACTCCAAAATGGAGGGATTTTTTCAAAAAATCATTGATGTGCTTAATAGTTGCGAGATTCCTTACATGTTGTCAGGAAGTGTTGCTATGAGTTTATACATTGTCCCTCGAGCTACGCAAGATTTTGACTTCATTGTTCATTTGAGACCTCAAGACATTGATCGCTTTGTAGAAAATTTTAAAGAGGGATATTACTGTGATAAAGATGCTATCGAAGATGCAGTGCAAAATCGAAGTATGTTCAACATCATTGACCATGCCACTGGCTTTAAAGCAGATTTTGTCGTTTTGAAAAGTGAACCGTTCCGGCAAAATGAGTTCACCCGTAGAATCCCAATGGAATTTTTTGGAAAGACAATCTATGTGGTTTCTCCGGAAGATCTTATTATCTCCAAATTGATTTGGATACAAGAACTTCAATCAGCGGTTCAAATGGGTGATATTAAAAATCTTGTTATATCCGAGAATCTTGATTGGGAGTATATCAATTTGTGGATAGGAAAACTCAATTTAAATACCTTTAGTCTTTTGAATCATGAATGACACACCACAAAATATTAAAGATCTGCAGCTAAAAATTTGGCTTTCGAAACCCCCAATGCAGCGGCTCAGGCAAATGATGGAAAACAATGCTATGTTGTATCAATTTTGGTCTAAAGCACGTAGATCTGATAACAACCAAGAACCTAACTCTTCGGCTCAAACTCTCAAGGACTCTTAATAAAGCAATCGAACCAATTGAGATTGCAAATCAAGGATTAGTACAACTGCATAGAGCTTGATAAAATAAAAAACTCGCTGACTTACAGCGAGCTAGTAGAAGATTGAGTATTCCAACTCAATTAAGTTATTGATAATTAGTTGAAAATGTGTTGTTTATTATACACTTGTGCAAATATTACATTTTATGTTAGATTTGCACATGATCCAGCGACGACTCGAAGCCCAAATAAAGGAAGCCTTGAAGCGCAGCCCTTCTGTAGCTTTGATGGGGCCGCGTCAGGTGGGTAAAACAACCATTGCCCTAAATATTTCTGAAACAACACCTTCTGTTTACCTGGATCTTGAAAGCCGTACAGATTTACAGAAAGTGCAGGATATTGAAGCCTTTCATAGAGAAAATAGCGATAAATTGATCGTACTTGACGAAGTCCAACGGCTCCCTGAGGTATTCGCTTCTTTAAGAGGCATTATTGACAGGGAGCGCCGTAAAGGGAATAGGGCCGGGCAATTCCTGTTTTTAGGTTCCGCATCCATTGATCTGTTGCAACAATCCAGTGAATCGCTGGCAGGCCGTATTGCGTACTTGGAGCTACACCCGGTAGACGCATTAGAATATGCAGACACTAGTTTGGACAAATTAAACACCCTATGGGTGCGGGGTGGCTTTCCCGAAAGTTTATTATCAGAATCCGATCAGAACAGCCTGGATTGGCGCCATGATTTTATCAAAACTTATTTGGAACGAGACATACCACAATTGGGACCTCGTATTCCTGCCGAAACACTGGAACGGTTTTGGACCATGTTAGCACATAATCAAGGCTCTGTATTGAACGCTGCGCATCTTGCCAGAAACCTGGATGTATCTGGTGTAACGATCGGACGCTACCTTGATCTGATGACCGATCTACTGCTGGTCAGACGGTTGAAGCCCTGGACAGCGAACGTCGGTAAACGCCTGATCAAATCCCCTAAAATCTATGTACGTGACAGCGGTATTACCCATGCCCTGCTCAACATTCCGGATTATAACAACCTACTTGGTCATCCTGTCGTAGGAGGAAGTTGGGAGGGATTTGTCATTGAAAATATCATGGCTGTAACTCCTTCAAGGGTACAACCCTATTACTATGGCACACCCCGCGGTGCTGAAATAGATTTAGTGCTCGAGTTTCCCGGCGGTACGAAGTGGGCTATAGAGATCAAGCGCAATTCAGCACCATCCATATCAAAAGGATTTTATAGCGGATGTGAGGATATTAAGCCCGACAAGCGTTTTGTCGTTTACTCAGGCAGCGATAGCTTTCCCATGGGCGAAGATATTACAGCGATTTCTTTACCGAATTTGATGCAAGAACTTTTAAAGCAATAGATATCGAACATAAAAGTATTCCCGGTCAATTTTTGGCTGTAACGGATACGTATCAGGTATCCATACCGACACCGGTGAGGAACTTTGGCGCACAAAACTACGTGATAGCGTTTTTGGCGGCTCGCGAGGCGACGACGTCTGTGTATTGATCGACGGCAACGATATCTTTGCAGGTTGTTGCGGACGAATCTATGCGCTCAGCGCCTCAGACGGAAAAGTCCTTTGGGCAAATGATTTGAAAGGGATGGGTTTTAATGAGGTATCACTGGCAAGACAGGGCACCTGTACGCAATTTATTACGAGGGTAGAGACATCTGCTTCCGGCAGTGATAGTCATTCCTGAATGAATACATCGTGCATTATCAGAAGTAGGAGACCTCAGCATTTGGAAAAACTAATATATTGAACAAATCTGGGCAGATCAGAATAATTAGCGCTGGCCGCATGAGGCAAGGTTTGCAGCCAGAGAACAATATCGCCTTTCTTCCCAGGTACAGGTATGCCGGTAAGTGTGTTTTGCATTACCTGTTGTGCCTCGTTAGGATCAGGGTATATTTTTATCCAGTCTTCAAATTGATGATGAAATCCAGGCACCAATGTTAATGGCCCTCTGTTTTCCGGAACATCGTTGAGATAAACCAGGCCCTGAATGTATTGTAAATCCGGTTTTGTAAAGTCTATGTCCCAGTGAAGTTTATTGTGACGGAATTTCCACGTAGATGATTCCGGTGGGTTAAAGCTTAGTTTTTCGGTGTTGGCAATGATTTCGGAAGTGCCGTATAGCTCAGTGAATAACTGTAGAATATCCGGGAGTATTTTGATAGCATTGATGCTCTCATCCTGGTATAACTGCAACATTAATCCATGCCACTCGGAATGACTGTTATACCAGGTGTCCGATCTGGAAAGATCAGCACCTAACCGTGTACAGATAAGCCGGGAAACAGCATCACATAACTGCTCACCCACCAGGTTACTTACTTTAATGTACCCTTGCTCTTTCCAGCTTTGCAATTGTCCTTCACTAAGTATAGAGAAATCAGGCTTAGCATTATCCGCATTGATTATTTTTTCCTTCGTCCATTGATCAAAGGCAGCGGCAGATTCCCGGATTTGTTTTTCACCTTTCAGGCTAATCATCCATTCCTCTAACCCTTTTATGCTGGTGCATTGTTCATATATGAACTGATACGTTTCAAATTTCCCCAACCCATAATAACTCATCCATATATTTTCAATAGTGACAAAATCTTTAACATAAGTTGAAGGTTTGCCAGCCTTTATACACTGATGATGCTCATAAAACACCGAAAGGAAGGAACAGTTTATCATGATACGTTAGCGAGGTTTGATTTTTGGAAGGTAATAAAAAATAAAAAGCCTTGCAGTCATTTGACATACAAGGCTGAAAGAAATCTGAAAGTGGTCCCGACAGGAATCGAACCTGTATCTAAAGTTTAGGAAACTTCTATTCTATCCATTGAACTACGGGACCTGTAGTTTGGGGCGCAAAAATAATACATTCCTGCCTTTTTACCCTATTAAATACCAGCTAATAATATAATTTGTGCCGATCGGCCGCTGCTACAAGCGATTTCTGTTTTTTAGCTGTCCCCAATTGCTTACTTTGGTTGCTGAAAATATTCATTATGAACCGATTGATCTCGCCCGGCCTGATACGCCGCACGCTTATTGCCCTGGCTACCCCCCTCCTGGTCGCCCTGTCCGCCCACTCACAAAGCATCCATCTCAGCCATACCACTATTTTTGTGGTGGACCTGGAAAAAAGCGCCAGTTTCTATGAGAATGTCCTGCAACTGAAGAAGATAGCCGAACCTTTTCATGACGGCAAGCATGTCTGGTTCCAGGTTGCCGAACATAGCCAGCTGCATGTCGTTTCGGGCGCCAAAGAGGATATTCCCCATGACATTAACATCCATCTGGCCTTTAGCGTCCCTGCCATCGAGCCATTCCTGAAGCACCTGGACCAGGCCCATGTCAAGTATGGCAACTGGGCCCAGAACAGCACCACCCCCCAGCTGAGGCCTGACAACGTCAAACAGGTCTACCTGCAGGATCCGGACGGCTACTGGATCGAGATCAATGATGATACGTATTAATTCATAGCAGAGCCCTATCTTTGCACTCCTTATGAAGTTTTATAATATCGTCATCAAATATCGCCTCGCTATAGCCATCGGTTTACTGGCTCTCGGCATTTTCGTAAACGTATACGCAGGTTTCTGGCCTGCCTTTTTGCTGTACCTGATCGCCGTCATTCTTTTGTTCGGCTATTTCTTTTTCGGCCCCTTGCGCCTGATCCAGGAGCATATGGAAAATGGCAACCTGGAAGCCGCTGAAAAAGTGCTGGCGTCCGTCAAGTATCCCAACCTGCTCTATAAACCCATCCGTTCTGTCTATTACACCCTGAAAGGCAATATCGCCATGATGAAACAGGACTTCGACGGGGCTGAAAAGAATATGAAAAAGGGCCTGGACCTGGGAATGCCCATGAAAGAGGCAGAAGGCGCCAGCCTGCTGCAAATGGGAATGCTGTCCATGCAGAGGAACGATATCCGCCAGGCAGAAAGCTATATCCGCCAGGCTCTCCGCAAGGGGCTTCCCGATAAAGAAAATCAGGCTGCAGCCTTCCTCCAGCTCTGCTCCATTATGATGACTAAAAGGGAATTCCGCGCCGCCAAGGATTTCTTCCGGAAAGCCAAGGCGCTCAAGCCTACCACCCCCCAGATCGTCGACCAGATCAAGCAAATCGAAAAGTATATTTCCCGCATCCCTGGTTAAATCGGGAGTCGGCCTGCTGCAGTATAAGTGTTGGGAAAATGGGCTGATTTATTCCGGCAGCCTATTTGGCGGGGTCTTGCCGGGAGAGGCTAATCCTTTCTTAATGACCGGGGAGCTTAATTACCGAGGGGTTTGTCGCTGGTGACAACACAATTGACCATCTGCTGCAGCGTCCGTAAAGACAAACTATTCTTTTCCAGGAAATCAAAACTGCCGTATTGTAAAAAGACCTCTTTCGTATTCAGTCCTTTCTGACTGGAGAACAGGATTACATAGACCTCGGGGTTGACGTCCCTTACCCGCGCCAGCGTATCCAGGCCATTCATCTGGCCATCCAGATTATAATCCAATACAATAACGGAAGGCTGTTTATCCAGCTCATCCACGCAGGCTTCTCCTGTGGTGTAAAAATGAAGGTTTGTGCTAATAGATTCGAGTTCTTTAGCGATAAGGTTTTGATAGATCAAGTTATCCTCGACCACAAAAATGACGGGCTGTTGTCTGAATTCCATAATATTTGCTAGTAGTGCAACCCTAAGCCCGGAAAATAGTGCCAAAAATGAAATCGGTTTAACTATTTGACTACTAGCGATTAAGGGGTAGTTCTGGCGGAGGAGTACTCCCTGTTTGGGAATTCAGCCCTTTAATTTGGGAATAAAATATACCTGGAACGAGCTTTTGGAACGAGCTAACCGATCGAAGCCATTGAGGCACTTACCTCAAATGGCTGCTGTCGGAAGGGTTACCCGCTATTTCATGATCTCTTCCCGCAGCTGCTCGATGCATTCGCTGATCACGGCCGATATTTTCGCCACCAACCCGGGAATCTCTTCCAACCCTTGTTTCTGCTTGGCATTGGCCTCTACCGCCCGGATCTCCTGCCGGATGGATTTAATCCCCATCGAATCCACCGTGGATTTCAATTTATGGGATGTCTTCCCCACCTGCTCCCAGTTCTCCGACTGAGTGGCTTTATTCAGCTCTTCTACGTTTTGAGGCACCGTCTCGATAAAAAGGGCCACCATTTTTTTAATAAAGCCTTCATCTCCCCCTGATACGGATTGTACCATGGAGAGGTCATATAATCTCGTATTTACGTGTAACATGCCTGTATGGTTTTTTAAGGATAAATCAGTGTCTGTGGCGGCAACCGGATGTGACAGAGGGGCTACCACCGGCCCGGAAGCGGCGGCTATACCTGATGCCCCTACGGGAGCAGCGTATTTCGCCAGGTTCCTGGATATTACCCGGAACAGTCTTTCTTCATCAAAGGGCTTGGCCAGGTAATCGTTCATTCCGGCGGCGATGTATTTCTCGCTATCCCCTTTCAGGGCATTGGCCGTTAACGCGATAATGGGGATCCCGGCTTTAACCGGGTCGGGTAATTTCCGGATATGCTGTGTCGCCTCTATCCCATCCATCTCGGGCATCTGTACATCCATAAGAATACAATCGAATGACTCCTGCTTCATCACATCCAGGGCTTCCTTGCCATTTCCTGCGATAACGACCTCGAAATCCCAGGACTCTAATATATGCCTGGCAAGATATTGATTGAGCTCCACATCTTCGGCAACCAGCACCTTCTTATGTCCCAGACTCTTATAATCTATTTCCTGATTTGATTCATTTTCCTGCATAGCTTCAATACTTAAGTGATATGGAATCCGGATAATAAAGGACGAACCCTTGCCTTCCTCACTCCGGACCAATAATTCCCCGTCCTGCATTTCGATCATATTCTTGCTGATGGTCAGCCCCAGCCCCGTTCCCCCATATTTCCGGGAAGTCGCGGCATCGGCCTGTTCGAAGGGCTCAAAAATCGTGCGGATCCTGTCCTTACTGATGCCGATCCCGGTATCGCTGATCGTCACTTCTATGACCACCCAATCTCCATTTCGTTCCGAAACCCCTGTTGTTATCGTAATATGCCCTGCGTTCGTGAATTTCAACGCATTGCTCAAAACATTATTCAATACCTGGCTCAGACGATACGGATCCCCTTTCACTACCATGTCCGCCGGGATGGAATTCTGAAAGACCAGCCCTAACTCCTTCTCTTCTGCCTTATATATAAACGACTGGATCGTCGTGGCTATTTTGTCAACGATCTTAAATGCAATCTTTTCGAGCTGTAATTTGCCTGCGATGATCTTTTCCAGGTCCAGGATATCGTTGACGATCACCAGCAGGCTACTTGCAGCCTCCTGGATCAGCTGCAGATAGTTTCGCTGCTGATTGTCCAGCTTTGTCTTTCGCAGGAGGCTGGCAATCCCCATGATGCCGCTCATAGGAGTCCGGATCTCATGGCTCATGTGGGCCAGGAAAGATTCTTTAGCCCGGGCGCCCTCATCGGTCACTTCCTTGGCAAAACGCAGTTCTTTCTCTATCTTGATCCTCTCCGTAATATCCTGGGAGAATCCTATCACATAGGGTTCCAGCCCCGACTCCTCCATCCGGTAATTCTTGTACAAAAGATAGATCTTTTCCTTCTTCTTACTGAGTGCGCAGAATACCCCGCTCACCGCATTGCTATTATTCCGGATGGCATTGATATACTCTTCTTCAAACTTCGGCTTATGTTCATTGGGAATGAAATCCTGGATCTTCCGGCCGATCATCTCTTCCTCCGTATACCCGAGAACCCGGCTTATTTCCGGGTTGATCGCCAGTAATCTCCCGGTCAGATCGTGTGTACAGATCAGGGCCTGGCTATAATTGAACAGATCCCTGTACCTCTTTTCACTCCGGCGGATCTGCTCTTCGAATTCTTTCCTTTCCGTGATCCTTACGGCATAAATGATCACGCATTGCAGGTCGCCCTTCTCATCCGGCACCGGATAGACCTGGAAAAGGATATGTTGAATGGCTCCTGTTTCATCCCGGGTCTCCTCCCCCCATTCTATCATCCGGCGCGTGCGCAATACCTTTGCAAATACCTGCCTCCGGGCCCTGGCGGTTGCTTCCGGCCGGCCGGCATGCTGGCAGAACTCCTCATTGGTCTTGCCGATCATCCACTCCCGCAGGTGCATATCCGGTACGGCGATCGGGTTCACGTACAGGTAACGGTAATCCTTATCGGCGATAATGATCTCTGCCGGAACCTTATTCAGGATCTCTTCAAAAAATTTGCTTTGCCCCTCAGCCCGTCTCCGGGCAGCCCTCTCAGCCTCCAGCTGTTCCTTCAACAGGGCCAACTCTTCTGACAAGTTCATGCAGACAGTGATTATAAGATTTGCCGAAGATCCGCTTTTAGAAATTTAGCGCATCTTCGGCAAATGGCTAATGTCGGTCCTTCGGACTAAAACGCATCCGGCGTCTTATTGGAATAGGGTTTACTTCATCTTCAATTCCCCGTTCTGAATCATACGATAGAGAGTGGATTTGCCAACATCCAGTTTCTTCGCCACGAGCAGAACGTCTTTTTCGTATTTGTCCAGATAATGCTGCAGGATTTGTATTTCGAATTCTTTAAGGGTCATTTCTTTATTAAGAAGGTCCGCAATGCTGGCTGTAGTGTTCAGTGTAATGTGTTCGGATTGAATCAACTCTTCATCCGCCATAACGACGGCCAGCTCTACGACCGATTTCAGCTCCCGCACATTTCCCGGGAATGGATATTGCAGCAGTTTCTGCTGAGCCTCCGGGGAGAGTGTCTTCTTATCCAGCTTGTTTTCTTTACAAAAACCATCGATAAAATGTTTACTGAGGATCAGAATATCATTTCCTCTTTCACGCAGCGGAGGCAAAAAGATTGGCAGACCGATGAGGCGGTAATAAAGATCTTCCCGGAAAGTCTTATTTTTCACCTCTTCCAGCAGATTCTTATGGGTGGCCACCACAATACGGGCGTCTATCTTGGTCACTCCGTTGGCGCCGATACGGGTGATCTCCTTCTCCTGCAATACCCGGAGCAGCTTTGCCTGGAGATTGATATCCAGTTCTCCGATCTCATCCAGAAAAAGAGTGCCTTTGTCCGCCTCTTCGAATTTCCCGATGCGCCGGGTAACAGCCCCTGTAAAGGCTCCTTTCTCATGTCCGAATAATTCGCTTTCGATCAGCTCCCTGGGGATAGCCGCAACGTTTACGGCAACAAAGGGCAGTTTATGACGTTCTGAATTATAATGAATGGCCTTGGCGATCATTTCTTTTCCCGATCCCGTCTCCCCCGTAACAGATACGGTGATATTGGTCTTCGCCGCTTTTTCGATAAGGGAGAATACCTTCTGTATCGACTCGCTCTTGCCAAGGATCATTTGGGAAAAGTCGTAGCGGCGGCTTACCTGGCTTTTCAGGGTCTCTACTTCCTGCTTAAGATTGCTGATCTCCCGCAAATGCAGAATGCTATTCCAGAGCCGGTCTTTGGTGTCATCATCCTTTACAATGTAATCGAAGGCCCCATTCTTTAATAAATTAATCGCCGTTGCAACATCCTCTTGTCCTGAAATCACGATAACCCGGATATCCGGGTTATGTTCCTTTATCTTCTTCAGAACCTCTGCCCCATCACAGTCCGGCAAAGAATAATCCAGTGTTACCACATCGGGATTTTCATGAAGCTGAGCGAAAAAGTCACGGGGAGATTCGAATCGTTTGACCTCGTATTCAGGGTTAAGCGAGAGATAATGTTGCAGCATGGAGCCATACCAAACATCATCTTCGACGATAAAGACTTTAAAAGAATGATGGTTTTTCATAATTACGTTTATATAGGGATATGAATCTAACGTCGAATTGACGAATTTATTCCCATATTAAGACATTTTCCAATTTAACTTCCATCTTTTTCTGAAATAGAGATTTATCCTGACCGAAACTAGGTGTTTACACCTATATTTTTGTGCTCCTGCCGGGTTGTTCCCCAACCATAGCCGTTTATAAATAGGTAGGGATTTTAGCCGTACAAAAAGGCAACCCGGAGCTGACAGCTTGCTGTTGGTAGTTATCTTTGCACTATATGTCCATTAACCGGGAGAAACTCCAGCAGCATTTCCGTGAAGAATACCGGAAATTGAATGAACAGCAACGATTGGCCGTAGATACCACAGAAGGTCCCGTCATGGTGATCGCAGGGCCTGGTACCGGCAAAACCCAGATCCTGGCGGCCCGGATCGGGAAAATACTCCTGGAGACGGACGTGTTTCCCGAAAATATCCTTTGTCTCACTTATACCGATGCGGGGGCTATCGCCATGCGCCGCCGGCTATTGTCCTTTATCGGCCCTGATGCTTATAAGGTCCATATCCATACTTTCCACTCCTTTTGCAACGATATCATCCAGGAGAACCTGTCGCTGTTCGAAAAGACGTCCCTCGACCCCATTTCCGAACTGGAAAGGATCCAGTTCTTTAAGATCCTGATCGATAAATTTCCGAAAAACCATCCCCTCAAAAGGTACCGGGGAGATGTCTATTTCGAGATGAGCAATCTGCAGAATCTTTTCTCCACCATGAAACGGGAAGGATGGTCTCCTGCTTTTATCAACGGGAAAATAGACGAATACCTGGCCGGTCTTCCCCTCCGGGAAGAATATACTGCCAAAAGGGCCACGAAAGAATTTAAGAAAGGAGATCTCCGCACCGACAAGATCGAAGAAGAGACGGAGAAGATGAATAAACTACGGGCCGCCGTAAATGAATTCGCTAATTTCCAGGAGTTGATGCGCCAGCACAACCGTTATGATTTTGATGATATGATCAATTGGGTGATCCGGGCCTTTGAAGAGAACCGCCCGCTCCTGGCAAGCTACCAGGAGCGGTACCAATATATCCTGGTCGATGAATATCAGGATACCAGTGGTACCCAAAACCGGCTGGTCAGCCTGCTCATCAGCTATTGGGACCAGCCTAATGTCTTTGTAGTAGGTGACGACGACCAAAGCATCTACCGTTTCCAGGGAGCCAATGTGGAGAATATGCGCGAGTTTGCCGACAGCTATCAGAAGGACCTGCTCACCGTCGTGCTGACCCATAACTACCGCTCTACCCAGCCGATCCTGGACATCTCCATGACCCTGATCGGCAAGAACGAAGAAAGGCTGGCCCGGCAAATGCCCGGGCTTTCAAAAAACCTGGTGTCCAGCCACCCGGTCATCAGCCAGTTCAAATATCCTCCCCGCCTCCTGGAATACGATAGCGCCCGGCAGGAAATGACGGATATTGCCCTGCAGATAGAAAAACTGGTCCTCAGCGGGGTCGCCCCTGGAAGGATCGCCGTTATCTATAAGGAAAATAAATACGGGGAGGAGCTGGCCCTTTTCCTCCGGCTGAAAAAGATCCCTGTATTCAGCAAGCGCAGCTTGAATTTATTCGAGATCCCCTTTGCACAAAAGATCATTCTGCTCTTTCGCTACCTGGCGGCCGAACATGATACTCCTTATGGCGGAGATGAAATGCTGTTCGAGATCCTGCATTTCGATTTCTTTGCCATCCCTCCTATCGAAATCGCCAAGCTATCGGTAGAAGTAGCCGAGCGGCAGTTCGGCGATCAACGCACTTCCATCCGGCGGCTGCTCTATGAAAAGGCCACCCGGCCTCCCCGGGACCTTTTTGACAACGGCCTGCCGGAAAATCTGAAGAAAGCAAGCCGGGTCCTGGAAAAGCTGATCGGCGACACCCCGAACGTGACGCTGACGACCCTTTTCGAAAACTGTATACGGGATACTGGTATCCTGGGGGCCGTCATGAAAAGCCCGGATAAGATCTGGCTGATGCAGGTACTCACCGCCCTATTCGATTTCGTAAAAGAGGAAGCCCGCCGCGATCCGGATCTGGGCCTGGAAAGGCTGGTGCAGGTGATCGACCTGATGAAGGACAATGGCATCCCTATTCCGCTGGTAAAGGTCGCCGGCAGCGACAAGGCGGTCAATCTGCTCACTGCTCATGGCTCCAAGGGCCTGGAATTCGAATACGTATTTTTTGCCGGCTGTAATGCCTCGACCTGGGAAAAGAAACGCAAACCCGGCAGCGGCTATAAATATCCTGATACCCTGTTCGCCTCCCGTGCCGAAGTGGAGGCCCCTACCCGTTCCGGATCCAGGGAAGAAGAGGAGCTACGTCGTCTTTTCTATGTAGCGCTTACCCGGGCGGAGCAGCATTTATCCATTTCCTATGCCCGCTACCGCCCCGATGGCAAAGAGCTGGAGCCTTCCGTATTCATTGCGGAGATATTGGATCAGCATCCGTTACCGGTCGAAAGGATCACGATTCCGGAAGAAACACTGGCGGAGTTCGATGCGCTACCCTTCAGCGAGACGATCGCCCCGGAAATAGAAACGGCAGAGGAAGGGTTCATCAGCCGCATGCTGGAAAAGTTCGTGATGAACGTCACGGCTTTGAACAACTATCTCAAATGTCCCCTGGAGTTCTACTATAAAAACCTGGTCCGCATCCCTTCCCCGAAAAATGAAGCCACCGAGTTCGGGAGCGCCGTCCATTTTGCCATACAAAGGCTATTCGAAAAGATGAAGATCCATGCAGCCGAACAATTTCCTTCGAAAGAAGAGCTGTTGCAGGATTTTAACTGGTACATGCATCGCCACCGGGAAAGCTTCATTAAAGAGGCTTTTGCCCGCCGGATGGAATACGGGCTGGAGGTATTGGGGAATTACTATGATAAGTACCTGCATCAATGGAGTAAGATCGTCGCCGTAGAAAGGAATATACGGAATGTGATCGTAAAAGGGGTGCCGATCAAGGGTAAGCTGGACAAGCTGGAATTCCAGGGAAATGAGGTCAATGTAGTGGACTACAAGACCGGCGACGTGGAAAAGGCAAAGGATAAGTTAGCTCCTCCCGGCCCCAAAGACCCGAATGGGGGAGATTATTGGAGACAGGCCGTCTTTTACAAGATCTTAGTGGACAACTATGAACAAAAAGGCTGGAGGGTCACCAGTACAGAATTCGACTTCGTCGAACCAGACAAGAAAAAGGAGTATCGAAAAGTAAAGATCCTCATCGCTCCCGAAGATATTACAACAGTCATTCACCAGATCACCACGACCTGGGAAAAGATACAGAACCGGGAATTCTATACCGGTTGCGGGAAAGCAGACTGCCATTGGTGCAATTTTGTAAAAACCAACAATCTGGCTATTGCCCTGCATGAAATAAATGAGGAGGAGGAGGAGATTTAAGGGATTATTAGGAGATCCCCGAGCCGCTATCATTAAAAACGCCCTAAGTTTGCCAATACTAAAACGCTGGAAGCGCATGAAGATCAAGAATGGCCTGTTTTTTTTCATTACCCTAACCTTCGCTATTATCAGCGTACTGAGCAATACCGGCTGCGCCAATATTGTCCCGCCCCTGGGTGGCCCGAGGGATACGCTTCCCCCTAAGCTGGTGCTCGCCGCCCCCCATGACTCAAGCAAACAGTTCAAGACCAATAAGATCATATTCACTTTTGATGAATATATCGATCCAAAGGATGTGAGGACCGAACTCATCGTCTCCCCCGTGCCCAAGATAGAACCTATCGTTGACGCCAAACTACGTACCCTGACCGTACGCTTAAAAGACACCCTGGAAGACAATACCACTTATTCCCTCAATTTCGGCAAGGCCATCCGCGATGTCAACGAGGGCAATATCCTGAAAAATTTCACCTATGTCTTTACCACCGGAGATCATATCGACGCCGGGGAGTTGTCCGGGAATATATACGTGGCCGTCACCGGCAAGGTTGACACGAGCATGATCGCAATGCTGCACCTGCGGTTCGATGATTCGGCCGTCATCAAGAACCGCCCCCGTTATATAACCAGGGTGGACAGCACCGGCCGGTTCGTCTTCCGGTATATTCAGCCCGGCTCTTATGCCTTGTACGCCATGAAGGATGAAAGCGGTTCCCATAAGTACCTGTCGAAATCCCAGCTGTTTGCTTTTGCCGATTCTCCTGTCGTCGTCGGCAAGAGTACGCCTTCCGTAAACCTGTATGCCTATGCCGAAGAGACCGATACCAAATCCGCCGCCAAGAATAGCTCCGGCGGGGGAGCGAAGGCCGCTCCGCCCAAACAGTCGCAGAAAGATAAGGAGAAAGACAAAAGGCTGCAATTCCAGAACAATACCACCAACGGGGAGTTCGACGTATTGGATACCTTCCGTCTCCAGTTTGCCAATGCCCTGAAGGTCTTCGATTCTTCCAAAATAAGATTCACAAACGACAAATATGTTACGATCCCCACGAAGGATTACCATTTCCAGCGGGATACCACCAATAAGGTCTTCTACCTCTTCTATCACTGGCCTACGGATACCAAATATCACCTGATCGCCGCCAAAGACTTCGCCCAGGATTCGGCGGGAAGAAGGCTGCTGAAGATCGACACGATCTCTTTCCATACTAAAAAGGATATAGAATATGGCGAAGTGCGGATACGGATCCCCAACCTGAACCTTGCTAAAAACCCGGTCCTGCAGTTTATACAAGGGGATGCGGTAAAATTCTCCTATCCTTTCGTCAACAGCAGACAGTTCAAGGTACTGCTGTTCCCGCCCGGCGAATACGAACTACGGCTCCTGTATGACGACAATAAGAACGGGAAATGGGATGCGGGGCGATTCTTCGGGGGAAAACGGCGGCAGCCTGAAAAGGTCGTTCCCCTTGGCTCCTCCAAAAAGAAATTCATCGTAAAGGCCAACTGGGACAATGAGACGGATTACGGCCTGTAATACCGCCAGTAAGCCTTTAGCCCTGCCGGAGTGACCGTAGCCCCCGCCCGGATGGCGTTTGTACTTCGCAGGATAGCCGGTAACTGCCGCTGAATTGTTATCTTTACACCATGCAATTCTCCTCTGCCTTACTAGAGAGCGCCGTCAATGAATTTGCCAAACTGCCGGGTATTGGGAAAAAGACGGCGCTAAGGCTGGTATTACACCTGTTGAAGACGGATACATCCAACGTACAGGGCTTTGGAGAGGCCCTGATCAGGATGCGGCAGGAGATCAAATTCTGCCAGCGCTGCTATAATATAGCCGATGCGGATATCTGTTCCATCTGCTCCAACTCCCTTCGCAAGCAGGAACTGATCTGTGTGGTGGAAAGTATCCGCGAAGTGATCGCCATCGAGAGCACCCAGCAATATAATGGTACCTATCACGTCCTGGGAGGGAATATTTCGCCCCTCGATGGAATCGGTCCCGATCAGTTGAACATCGAGGCCCTGATCGGCCGTGTCCAGAAAGAGCATACACAGGAACTGATCTTTGCCCTGAATCCCACCATTCAGGGTGATACCACCATCTATTACATTCAAAAAAAGCTACAGGGCTCGGGAGTTAAAATAACCACCATCGCCCGGGGCATCGCCTTTGGCGGCGAGCTGGAATATGCCGATGAGATGACCCTGGCCCGTTCCATTACCAACCGTCTCCCGGTAGAAAGCTATCGATGATTGTCAATCTACTATTTTTGTGTATATTTGCAACCCGGATACAGGCGGATTTGTTTATTGTTCAGCCTGTACCGGCCAGTCGCTTCCGCGGAATGGAAATAAAAACTGAACTAATAAACGTTTGAAATAATCTTCTCTCTACGACTCCTATCGGTTATTTCCCTCGTTATTATTCCTTCAGAAAATTTAATTCACGCTGGCGGCGTTTATTTGTAAAACTAAATTCCTCAACAGGGGAAGGGGGTAACATGAAGACAATACAAGACTGCCTGAAAGAACGCATACTCGTCATCGATGGGGCGATGGGCACTATGATCCAGCGGCATAAGCTGGAAGAAAAAGATTATCGCGGACAGCGGTTTGCCGCCTGGCCAATAGATGTCAAGGGTAATAACGACCTGTTATGCCTTACCAAACCGGAAGTCATAGAAGGTATCCATCGGGAATACCTGGAAGCAGGAGCCGATATCATCGAGACCAATACGTTCAATTCCCAGCGGATAAGCATGGCGGATTACCAGATGGAAGAGCTGGCTTTTGAGCTCAATGTGGCCGCCGCAAAGATCGCTAAGAAAGCGGCCGTTGATTTTACCAGCCGCAACCCTGACAAGCCTCGCTTCGTAGCCGGCGCCATTGGCCCGATGAGCAAGACGCTCTCTCTGTCCCCGGATGTGAATAATCCCGGATTCAGGGCCGTCAGCTTTGATGAGGTATCCTCCGCTTATTATGAACAGGTACAGGCGCTGGTGGAAGGCGGCGTAGATCTGCTGCTGATCGAGACCATCTTCGATACCCTGAATGCCAAAGCAGCCATCTTCGCCATTAAAAAATATTTCCGGGATAGCCGGCAAAATGAGCTGCCTATCCTGATCAGCGGCACCATCACCGATGCCAGCGGACGGACGCTCAGCGGACAGACACTGGAAGCCTTCTATGTCTCCGTTATGCATGCCCGCCCTTTGAGCATCGGCCTGAATTGCGCGCTGGGAGCCCAGGAAATGCGTTCCCATATCGAGGAGCTGAGCCAGATCTCCGCCTGTTTTACCTCCGCTTACCCCAATGCAGGCCTGCCGAATGCTATGGGAGAGTATGACGAACAGCCCGAACAGACCGCTCATTTCATCGAAGAATGGGCCGCTAACGGTTGGGTGAATATCGTAGGAGGATGCTGCGGCACCACTCCCGATCATATCCGCCATATTGCGGAACATGTTTCTACTATCGTACCGAGGCAGTTGCCTATAGTGGAAAAAGAATTGGTTTAAAAAGCTATTTAATAAAGATGTCAGCAAGCACTACCATAAGACCCTTTTTACGATTAGCCGGGCTCGAACCCTTGATCATTCGCCCGGAAACGAACTTTGTCAACGTCGGGGAGCGCACCAATGTGACCGGTTCGAAAAAATTCGCCCGCCTCATCCGGGAAAACAAATACGAAGAAGCCCTGAGCGTAGCGCGCCAACAGGTGGAGAGCGGCGCACAGGTACTGGATGTAAATATGGATGACGCCCTGCTGGACGGGGAAAAAGCTATGCAGACGTTTTTGAACCTCCTCCAGGCCGAGCCGGATATTGCGAAGATCCCCATCATGATCGACTCATCGAAGTTCGCTATCATCGAGGCGGGGCTGAAATGCGTTCAGGGTAAGTGTATCGTCAACTCCATCTCCCTGAAAGAAGGGGAAGAGAAATTCATCGAACAGGCTATTATCTGTAAAAGCTATGGGGCCGCCGTAATCGTGATGGCCTTCGATGAGAACGGACAGGCCGATACCCTTCGTAAAAAGGTAGATATTAGCGAAAGAGCTTATAAGATCCTGACGGAAAGAGTCGGTTATGATCCCCAGGACATCATTTTCGATCCCAATATATTCGCGATAGCCACGGGCATCGAAGAACACAATAATTATGCGGTGGACTTTATCGAATCCATCAAAGAGATCAAACAAAAAATGCCGCTGACACGCATCAGCGGAGGGGTCAGCAATATGTCCTTCTCCTTCCGGGGCAATGATACGGTCCGGGAGGCCATGCACAGCGTATTCCTCTACTATGCCATCAAGGCCGGGATGGATATGGGTATCGTAAATGCAGGACAATTGGTCGTATATGATGAGATCGAACCGAATTTCAGGAACTTATGCGAGGATGTGATCCTCAACCGCGATCCGGAAGGAACGGACAAGCTGCTTGCTTTTGCGGAGACGGTCAAGGCAAAGGACAAGGTGGAGGTAAAGGATGAAGCCTGGAGAGGCACTGCGGTTGAAGAACGCCTGAAACATGCCCTTGTAAATGGTATCACGGATTATATAGATGCAGATACGGAAGAAGCCCGGCAAAAATATCCCAAACCGCTGGACGTCATCGAAGGTCCGCTGATGGCGGGTATGAATGTCGTCGGCGACCTGTTTGGCAGCGGCAAGATGTTCCTTCCGCAGGTGGTCAAGAGCGCGCGTGTGATGAAAAAATCGGTAGCCGTGCTGACACCTTACATTGAAGCCGAAAAAGAAGAACGGCGTCTTGCACATCTCAAGGCCGGCACCCAGAATGAAGAGGGGGCAGGAGCCGCTAAAATATTACTGGCCACTGTAAAAGGGGACGTACATGATATCGGAAAGAATATCGTAGGGGTGGTATTGGGCTGTAATGGCTATGATATCATCGACCTGGGCGTAATGGTGCCCGCCGATAAGATCCTGGAAACCGCCAAAAGAGAAAAGGTGGCGATCATTGGTCTAAGTGGTCTTATCACGCCTAGCCTGGATGAAATGGTCCATGTGGCCCGGGAAATGAAAAGACAGGGGATCGACCTGCCCTTGCTGATCGGGGGAGCTACCACCTCCCGTATGCATACCGCGGTGAAGATTGCCCCGGAATTCGACCGGGGAGTCGTGCATGTGCTGGACGCCTCCCGCAGCGTGACGGTGGCAGGGGCCTTGCTGAATAAAGAACAAAAACCCGCTTTTCTTCACTCGATAGGCGAGGAATACCGCAAGCTCAAAGAAGATTTCGGCAATAAGAAATCGGCGAAACAATACCTGCCCTTTGCCGCGGCGCAACAAAATAAAGTAAAGATCGACTGGGATAAATTTACACCGGTAGCCCCTACGTTCACGGGCACCAAGGCCTTTGACGGGTATGACCTGGGTGAGATCGTACCTTATATAGACTGGGGTCCTTTCTTTATCGCCTGGGAATTGCATGGCAAGTTTCCGCAGATCCTCCAGGATGAAAAGGTAGGCGCCGAAGCCACGAAATTATATAATGATGCCCGGGCCCTGCTCAAACAGATCGTGGAAGAAAAATGGCTGAAAGCCCGGGGCGTACTCGGATTCTGGCCTGCCAATTCGGACGGGAAGGATACCGTAGTGGTGCAGACACAGGCAACCCCTGGCACATCCGGAGCCAAGGCAGGTGAAGTTCACCTCGAATTCCTTCGGCAGCAGATCAAGAAAGCTCCCGGTCAGCCCAATATCTCCTTAGCTGATTTTATAAAACCAGCCGGCGCCGGTAAGCCGGGTGATGGCAGTAAGCCCGGAACGGGTAATGGCTCCGGACCGCAGGCCGGGGAGACGGATCATATCGGCGCTTTCGCCGTCACGATCGAAGGTATCGAGCCTCATATCAAACGTTTTGAAGCCGCTTATGACGATTATAACAAGATAATCCTGCAAGCCCTGGCCGACAGGCTGGCCGAAGCATTTACGGAACTGCTGCATGAAAAAGTGCGCAAAGAGTTCTGGGGTTATGTTACCGAAGAGCACCTTACCAACGAACAGCTTATCCAGGAAGAATATATGGGCATCCGCCCGGCGCCCGGCTATCCTGCCTGTCCCGATCATACGGAAAAGTGGAAGTTGTTCGAGATGTTGGACGCGACCCGCCAGACGGGTATTATCCTGACGGAATCCCTGGCCATGTATCCGGCCTCTTCTGTTAGCGGCTGGTATTTTGCCCATCCGGAAAGCAAATATTTCGGAGTAGGCAAGATCGAAAAAGACCAGGTAGAAGATTATACGGCCCGGAAGGGGATGCCGCTGGAGGAAATCGAGCGGTGGTTGCGGCCTGTGCTGGAGTATGATGCCTGATGGGGCCCGGGCACGCGCTTCCTGACGAAAAGGCAGAGATGCCTGATACACGCTGCCTGATGGGGAACAGAGGATGCCTGATAGATCCCGGCCTGGCAGGAGCGATAATCAATTGTTAACAAGGGTGTATTTATTCGATTTTATGTAGCTTTGCAGACGCAAACAGGTTTTATTTACAGAATTGGCATCTTTGAGATTATGAGGAAAAAAATGATCGGCCTTCGTACAGTGGCGCTCTTATTGACCGCCGCCCTTCCCTTCTTTAGCTTCGCACAAGAGAAACCAAAGAAAAAAAAGCATTTTATTAAGGAAGTGTATGTTTCCTGGGGATACAACACAGAATGGTATACCCGTAGTAATGTGCATGTGTCCCAGCCTTCCCTGGGGAATGACTATACTTTTAAAAATATCAGCGGACATGACCATAAGGGGTGGGATGACGGCTTATTTCATGAAGCGATCAGCATCCCTCAATATAATTACCGTCTCGGGTTTCTTTTAGACGAAAAAAGGGGCTGGGGTTTCGAGATCAATTTCGATCATACGAAATTTATTTTCTCCGATCAGAATGCGCATCTCAAGGGCACGCTGAACCATCGTCAGGTAGATACCACCATAGCTTTTAACGAAGCCAACGGGTTCTATTACTACCTGAATAACGGGGCCAATTTCCTGCTCTTCAATGTGACGAAAAAATGGCATCTCCTGAAAACCCACGATGAAAAAGTAAAAGTGGATTTCCTGGGCAAGTTCGGAGTCGGTCCTGTCATTCCTCATACACAAAACAGCTTGTTCGGCCAGGCCAATAAACAGGGTTTTCAATTCGGGGGCTGGAATACGGGCGCCGAAGGATCCCTGCGGGCAACCTTCTTTAAACATGTATACCTGGAATATTCCAACAAGTACGACTATGCACGGTACTCCGGTCTGAATGTATATGAAGGGAAGGCCAAGCAGGCGTTCGGCACTTACGAGATGATCCTGAGCCTGGGCTTCGTTCTTCCGACGGGTCCTAAAAAATAAAAGGTCACTCTTTCTGCGGCGGAGCCGGGGCTCTTTTTTCGAATAACCACCAAAGACGCTTGCGGGGCCTGATCCGATAATTCTTTTTGATAAAATTGTCGATGTGCTGCATGGCAGAAGGGATGCTGTCGGTTAAGAGTACCAGGGACAGGTCTTCTTTCGAGATGGTGCCCTGCCCGCTCATGTATTCCATATAATCCCACAATTCCCGGTAATATTCCCTGCCGAAAAGCACGATAGGGAATTGCACGAGCGTTTTGGTCTGTATCAAGGTCAGCGTCTCGAAGAATTCATCCATCGTCCCGAATCCTCCGGGCATAATGACAAAGGCATAAGAATATTTTACCATGATCACTTTGCGCACAAAAAAATGGGCAAACGTGATCGAGGTCTGCACGTAGGGGTTCGGTTTTTGCTCGAAGGGCAATTTGATATTACAACCGACGGAATGTCCTCCCTGCTCGAAGGCTCCGCGGTTAGCTGCTTCCATCGTGCCGGGCCCGCCGCCTGTCAGCGTGGTAAAGCCCATCCCCGCAATCTGCCTGCCAAATTCCCGGGCGGACTGATAATGCGGATGATCTTCGGCAAACCGGGCCGAACCGAAAACTGTAATACAGGGGCCCACAAAATGCAGGGTCCTGAATCCTTTGATGAACTCCCGGAATACTTTCCAGGCAAAACCCAGCTCATAGGTGCGGCTTTTGGGGCCTTCCAGAAATACTGAGTCCTGGGCGGGGATGATCCTTTCTAAATTTTCCATAATTAAGCCTGCCGTATAATGACAAATAGTAAATTGCGGCTACTAAGAGCGCCACGGGCGCTCTGCCCGAAGGGCCATTATTAGACCCGAGAGCCTGGAAGTTCATCTTCCAGGCTCTCGCTCGAATCTTCAAATTTAATGCAAAGAAATTATGTCATCACTCCGAATTATCAGTTATAATGTTAACGGCATCCGGGCTGCCATGAACAAAGGTCTTATCGAATGGCTCCGGACAGATCCGGCGGACATCATTTGCATACAGGAGACAAAGGCCCTGAAGGATAATGTAAATCATAAATTATTTACCGACCTGGGCTATCATGACTATTGGTTCTCCGCACAGAAGAAGGGTTATAGCGGCGTGGCTGTATTCACGAAGATCCCGCCCGATAAGGTGGAATATGGCACCGGGCATAAGGTGAGCGACGACGAGGGGCGGGTCATTCAACTGGACTTCGGGGATATTCGGCTGATCAATGCCTATTTTCCATCCGGAACTTCGGGGGATGAAAGGCAGGGTTTTAAGTACCAATGGCTGGATGAATTTTTCACCTATCTGGAAAAGCTGAGGGAGACGCATCCCAAACTCATTCTTTGCGGGGATTATAATATCGCGCATAAAGAGATCGATATCCATGATCCGAAAGGCAATAAAAAATCCTCCGGGTTCCTGCCTGAAGAGCGGGCCTGGATGGATAAGTTCATCACGGGTGGCTGGGTCGACAGCTTCCGTCACTTTCATGAGGGTCCTCATCATTATAGCTGGTGGAGCCAGCGTTTCCCCTCGGTCCGGCTGGAGAATAAGGGGTGGCGGATCGATTATATTAATGTGACGGATCCCCTGAAAGGCAGCCTGCTGAAGGCCGAAATATACCCTGACGTCAAACAGAGCGACCACTGTCCTATCTACCTGGAGCTGGATGTGCAGTAGACCCGCTTTCCAGAAATATAGCGGGTCGGCGCTTCCACTTACCGATTTTGCCTTCTATCTTTATCGGCTAACCAGCCTTACCGGAATATGGAAGTACTTGTCATATTTTTTTTCATCCTCCTTGCGGTGCTGATCCTATCTTTCCGCAATACTGCCCTCCGGCGTATTGACCACCTGGAAGAGCAGATCCACCGGTTGAGGCAGGAACTGAGCCGACCCGCCAGTCAGCCGGCGGAAAGGCCGGCAGGATCGGCCAGATCGGCAACACCGGAAGGTCCCGCGGCACCTGTAAGCCAGGCAGGATCGGAAAGGCCGGTCATGCCGATAACCCCGACGCACAAAGAAGCGAAGCCTGGCACTCCTGCGGGGCTGTCGATTCCGGAACCAGCCCCCGCGCCCCCGGAGCCGGGATTCTTCGAACGTCATCCTGACATGGAAAAATTCATCGGGGAGAACCTGGTCAGCAAGATCGGGATAGCCGTTCTGGTCCTGGCGATCGGTTTTTTTGTAAAATATGCCATCGATAACGATTGGATCGGGCCGGCAGGCCGGGTAGGTGTAGGCTTGTTGTGCGGAGGCATCCTGATTGGCCTGGCACATCGTCTGCGAAGTAACTATGCAGCTTTCAGCTCGATCCTGGTAGGCGGCGGACTGGCCATTTTTTACTTTACCATTGCCCTGGCTTATCACCAGTACCATTTGTTCAGTCAGGCCGTTTCCTTTATCATTATGCTGGTCGTAACGGCTTTTGCCGTTGCTCTTTCCCTGTTGTACGATCGCCAGGAGCTGGCTATCATTGCCCTGGCAGGAGGCTTTGTCGCCCCCTTCCTGGTCAGTAATGGCAGCGGCAATTATAAAATACTCTTCGGCTATCTGCTGATCCTTAACCTGGGCCTGCTGGCTATCGCCTATAATAAAGCGTGGCGACTGCTGAATGGGCTGGCCTTCGGCCTCACAGTGGTCTTATTCACCTCCTGGCTGCTTACCTTGCCTTATAATGAGTCGGTCTCCACTTACCAGGGTGGCTTTTTATTCGCAACGGTCTTCTATATCCTCTTCTTCCTGATCAATATCGCCCATAATATCAAAGAGAATAAAAAATTCATCGCTTCCGATTTCGGGATCTTACTGGCCAATACCTGTCTTTATTTTGCAGCGGGTCTTTACCTGATCGCAGCCATGGGAATGACGAAGTACCAGGGTTTATTCAGCGCATCGATGGGAGCTTTTAACCTTACCACTTCTTATTTTCTCTTCCGGAAGAAAAAGGTGGACAGCAATATTCTCTATTTACTCATCGGCGTTACGCTTAGTTTTATTTCTCTGACCGCCCCCCTGCAATTGCATGGCCATTATATCACCCTGTTCTGGGCCTCCGAATCCGTGCTGTTGTATTGGCTTTACGGCAAGTCGAAGATCCGGATCATCGGGGTCGCCTCCTCTCTGATCTGGTTCGCTATGCTGATAAGCCTGCTGATGGACTGGGGGCATATTTATCTGTATAACAATATTGATATTACCTCGCCTGATCATACGCATGCCCTGCCTATTGTATTCAACAAGGGCTTTATTACGGGCCTGTATTGTGCGTTATCCTGCGGCATCCTCTTCCGACTTCGCCGGGGCAGGCGGTGGGCTAATGTGACCTTGCTGGCCTGTTGTCTTTTGCTCTTTGCCGACGGCTCACTGGAGATCATTTACCAGTTTAGCTATTACTACCCTGGCACGGAGATCTTCGTCCTTTACCTGGCATTGTACGGCTTTTCCCTGGCATCTTTGATTGCCTACGCCGGCAACCGGTGGAAATTGTTTAGCAGTTATATTTATCCGGGTGTGCTTTCCCTGGTCTGCCTGATCGCGTACCTGGCGCTGATACCGGAAACCTTTTCCATACAAAGCGACCTGCTCGGATCGGGCCATCATCAGGCGCATTATATCGCCCATTGGATCAGTGACGGGTTCGTCGTCCTGTTATTGATATCATTGATCGGCTGGCTGAGGTCGGGAAAGATGCCAGCAGTGGCGGCTAATCCTGCTACGCCCTGGTTATCGTGCGCGGTAGTCGTGATCTTTCTCAGTGCAGAAATACATTTATTCCTGAATACGCTGTTCTTCAGCAAGGCTTACTCCCTGGCGGAGATCCAACGGGTCTATTATAAAACGGGGCTGCCCATCTTATGGGGGCTTTGCTCTTTTGCCTTTATGTGGCTGGGGATGCGTCACAAGTTTAAACCCCTGCGCATCATATCCCTGGTATTATTTTCCATCACCCTGCTCAAACTTTTTCTGTTCGATATTCGTAATATTCCGGTCGCCGGGAAGATTGCAGCTTTCTTCTGCCTTGGAGTATTGTTATTAGTAGTGTCCTTTATGTACCAACGGCTGAAAAAAATCATCATCGAGGATGAAGAAAAAAAGACTGTTTAGCAACATTATCCTGACAGGGAGCTGGGTCCTTCTCTCCTGTGCCTGTGGTGAAGCGCAGGCGCCCTTCGCATGGCATGCGGATCTTGACACGGTAAAACAGGCAGCCTTCTACAGGATCACCCTGCCTCCGGAGCTGATAGCCAAATGCAGGCCGGATCTTGGTGATCTGCGTATCCGGGACCGGGACAACAAATTTGTTCCATACGTATTGAGGAGCGTGGAGCCCGGTCCGGACGCTTACCAGGACATTCCAGACCCGGTGATCCGGCAAAAGGACAGCAGCGACCGGCATTCTTATATCACGCTAAAATATCCCGAATCTTACCGGATCGATAAGCTGACGCTTGAAATACAGGGTCCCCGGCTATACAAAAGGCGGGCGCAGCTTTATGACAATGATAAGATCAACGGTTGGCCCATAGCGGCGATCGATATCGATCCCGTCCATACTTCTTTTGCGATTCCGTCATTGAAGACCCATAGTTTGCTGCTGGATATTACCAATGCGGATAATGCCCCTCTTGTCATCAGCAGGGCGGCGACAGCACAGCTGGACCAATATCTGCTGATATACCTGCAGCCAGGCGGAGCGTATCAATTGTTGGCGGGCAGCCCATCCGTTGGTCCCCCGGATTATGACCTTAAATATTTTGTCGACAGCCTGACCAGGGATCCTGAAGGGATCCTGATGGGGCCGCTGCAAATAAATAGTCTCTCCGTTAGCAAACCGGGGGAGCCGGCTGTTAAAGACCATTCCGGCATTATCCTGTGGAGTATTATCCTGCTGGTGCTGGTCTTGCTGGTATCTCTTAGCTTTAAGCTGGTGAAAGCCACCGTTAAAAAAGATAAGGGCTAACGACAAGTGAAGAATCAGTGAAGAAACATTAAAAACGAAGTAAAGATGATCGTCTATAACGTTACGGTGAAGGTTAATTGGAATATTTTGGAAGAATGGCTTGCCTGGGAGTTAGACGAAGACATCCCGGCTGTCCTGGCTACCGGGTTATTCTACGATTATAAATTTTTTCGCCTGCTGGAACAGGATGAGACCGAAGGGCCCACTTTTGTCGTTCAGTATTTCACCGGCTCCCTGGAAAATTATGAGAAATATATGGTAGAATCCGCTCCGGTCCGGCAGGAGAGTGGCCGGAATAAATGGGGAGATGGATTCATCGCGTTCCGTACGCTAATGAGTTTGGTGAATACGGGCTCTTAGACTGGTGGACTGAGGACTGGCGCAACTTGTGCACTAATTGTGGAAAAGAATTAAAAAAATTTTGTTGAATTAAATTTTGTTGTAAATTCTTTCCAAAGCCTTCACTGGCAAGCATTTCAGGTCACATCGCGTGAAACACTGTGCTGTATTGCCTTTCAGCCATATCACGTAAGTTTTGCATCGGATATTTACGAATACATATATCGTCTAATCCTTGCCCAATGCGGTTTAGAGCAAATTACAAGGGCTCGTTAAAAAACTAAAAAAATTTTGTTGAATTCAAAAAGCGGGTATATTTGTTGCAGCTAATAAAAAAAAATTACACTATGAACAAAGCTGAATTAATCGCAAAGATTGCCGACGATGCTGGCATTACAAAAACGCAGGCAAATACTTCCCTGGATTCTTTTGTTGAAGCAGTTACCAAAACACTGAAAGGTGGCGGTAAAGTTACTCTGGTTGGCTTCGGTACTTTTTCTGTATCTAAGAGAGCTGCCCGTAACGGACGCAATCCTCAGACAGGTGCTGTTATCAAGATCAAAGCCAAGAAAGTAGCTAAGTTCAAAGCAGGTAAAGAACTGTCTGCAAAATTATAATGCTGCCTATAGTAGCCGGAATGCCTGAGGCATTCCGGCCGAAGGCCAATTATTTAAAAACCCGCACCGGGCTACGTTTAATCAGCCCGATGCGGGTTTTTAGGGCTCCGCTACCAGCATTCGTACGTTGGTACCGGAGCTTTTTGTAACTTTACAGCAAACAACACAAAAACATCTTTATGGGACGCGGAGATAAGAAAACCAAAAAAGGGAAAATATTCAAGGCTTCTTTCGGCAAAAGCCGTCCTGCCAGACCTGCTAAAAAAGCAGCGCCGGCAGCAGACAAGAAGGAGACGAAGTAAATTCGCCGTTCTGGTTTTGGAAATCCAAAGCCAGAACTTCATTCTATTTAGGGTGCAAGGCGCTCGATCTTCCAGCTTCCACTTCCCTGCAGGCTATATAGGATCCTGTCGTGTAAGCGGCTGGGTCTTCCCTGCCAGAATTCGATGCGGGTGGGTCTGACCCGATAGCCCCCCCAATGGGCCGGGCGGCTTATCTTAGCGGCAGAAAATTCCTCCCGGATTTTTTGTTCATTTTGTTCCAGCCAGGCGCGATCACTGATCACTTCGCTCTGGGGCGAAGCCCAGGCTCCTATGCGACTACCTTCCGGGCGGCTATCGAAGTATTCATCACTCTCCCGCTCACTGACCAGCGTCACAAGGCCGCTGATACGAACCTGCCGTTCCAGCTCTTTCCAGAAGAATACCAGGCAGGCCCGGGGATTTTCCAGCAATTCCTGGCCTTTGGTACTATGATAATTGGTAAAGAAAGTAAATCCTCTCTCATCGAATCCTTTTAGCAGAACGATCCGGGCATCGGGCATTCCATCTGCGGAAGAGGTAGCCAGGGTCATGGCGTTTACTTCATCGGCGCCTGCGTCGAGCGCTTCCTTCCACCATTTTCCGAATTGGCCCAAGGGGTCGTTCAGCGCATCTGTTTCGGAGAAGGATTGCAATTTGTAATCCTTTCGGATATTAGCGATACTGTCCATGGGACAAATTTACCAAAAATGTGCCGGAGAGCACAACGACCCGTCATGAAAGGTTCGTGACGGGTCGTTTAATCAATTTATAGCTCATCTGCGGCCTTGGGCGGTGCGGGTTAGCCGTTATGCATATCGTCATTAGCGGATCCTGTGATCTTCGCCAGAAGGGTCTCCATATCGCTCACCCTTCGCAATTGGCTTTCAATCTTTTTATTGTGCTCGGATATTTCCTGCAGATCATGATTCAGTTCTTCCAGGAAAACAGATCTCTTCTGAAATTGCTGACGCTGGAAATTCGACTCTTTCAGCTTTTCTTCCGTATCTGCCAGTATCCTCGACAGGCGCTGGTTCTCTTCCCGCAGCGAGATATGCCGCAATTTCATTTCATCATGCTCTTTGCTTAACTTGAAATAGGAGTCTTTTATTTCTTCGAAATCGGCGCTCTTCTTGTGGGGTTGTGTCAGATAACCCTGCAGCTTTTGTAATTTCTCCTGCAGGGAATTATATTCTTCATAGGCTTTATCCAGGCGCAGGCTCATTTCTTCAGCCAGTTTCTGCTGATGCCGCAGATAGCTGACTTCGTTTTCTTTTTCTACGAGCATTTGTCCGGAGCTTCTAATCTCTTCGTTCAACTGCTCATTCTGCCGTTGCAGGTCCTGGTTCTTTTTCTCGGCCTCTCCTAATAATTGTGTATGTTCCAGCAGACGGTAGATGCTGTTATTATGCTCGACTAATTTCTCCTGTGCCGCCTTCAATTGAGACAGGTAATCGGAAGCCGGTTCGGCCTGGAGCGGAGCGGAGAATGATTCGTTTGCCTGTACGGCGGCAGTGAGCTGGTATCCGACGTCCTGCAGGTCCAGTCGTGTATTTTCGAGCTCTTTCTGGGTTTCTTCCAGTTCCCGGCGGGTCTCTTCCAGCTCGAGGGTCAGGATCTGCTCGCTTTCCTGTGCCTGGCTCAGCCGGTCACGCAGCAGCTGCTGGGCACGCTCCTGCATATCCATATCATTATAATACTTCAACTTCCAGTTATCATTTTCGCTGATGCCGGTCGAAGCGCTGGGATCGCTGATGCGCAGGCTCTTTTTAGAGTTCCAGAAAAAATGGATGGTGAAGCCCAGGATAAGCGCTCCCAGCACACCAATGATGATCTCTGGAAGGCCCATGACCAACTGAAATCCTAATATTACGTCCAGGTTGTTTAAGGTGTTCATAACGGTTCGGAGCTAATGGTTATCAAACTAACTACAACTAAATACTAGTTTATAGGAACTTAGGCTTTCAGGGATGATCAACTAAAAACGCCGTTTTCCAAGGGAATATTGAAAGGTGGGAAGGCAGCAACAAAAAAACACCCAAAGGGTGAATGGCTAATCAAGCCATTAAATTACTATGCTTTGGGCAGATATACAAATTGTTTCACATTCTCATATAAATATCTCATAATCAATCTCCTACCAACGTGCCGACTTTTTCTCCCCTTACTACACGCAGCAGGTTGCCCGGTTTATTCATGTCGAAAACAATAATGGGCAGCTGATTTTCCATACAGAGAGTGAAGGCGGTCATGTCCATTACCCGGAGGTTCTTGGAGATGCATTCCTGGAAAGTGATGGTCTCGAACTTTTTAGCAGTAGGATCTTTTTCAGGGTCTGCGGTGTAGATGCCATCTACCCGGGTGCCTTTCAGGATTACTTCCGCATTGATCTCGATAGCGCGCAGCGAACCGGCGGTATCCGTCGTAAAATAAGGGTTTCCGGTTCCCGCTCCAAAGATGACCACACGGCCTTTTTCCACGTGCCGGATGGCCCTGCGGCGGATGTAGGGTTCTGCGATCTGCTCCATTTTGATGGCGCTCTGCAGACGGGTATATACCCCGATCTTTTCTAAACCGGCCTGCATGGCCATGCCATTGATCACGGTGGCAAGCATACCCATATAATCTCCATGCGCCCTTTCAATACCTGTCTCCGCCTCATTCATACCCCGGTAAATATTACCGCCTCCGATAACGATCGCTACTTGTACTCCTAACTCCGCGATACTCTTGATATCTTTCGCGTATTGAGCAATAACGGCATTGTCAAAACCGAAACTTTTATCTCCCATCAAAGCTTCACCGGACAGTTTGAGTAAAACGCGCTTGTACTTAGGCACCATGTTCAGATATATGATTCTTATTAATTGGGCGAATTAGCTGGGCGAAGGTAAAAAAAAACAGGTGATTGATTCACCTGTTTTTTTTTGAGTCTTTTATCCTAATTGCACGCGCTTGAATTGCGTCACTTTTACGGATGCATCCACACTTTTGAGGTAATCCCCTACTGTCTTGGAAGCATCTTTCACATACGCCTGTGCTGTCAGTGTATTTTCTTTAAAGAAGGCATTCAGCTTGCCGACAGCGATCTTATCGATCATCTCATCGGGTTTACCGGCCATCTTAGGGTCGTTCTTGATCTGTTCGGTAACGATCGCTTTTTCCCTTGCCACAACTTCAGCGGGAACGGCATCAGGATCAACGGCTACCGGGTTCATAGCAGCGATCTGCATGGCCAGGTCTTTACCGGCTTCCAATACGGCCGGAGTATTCTTGCTGAGCCCTACGAGGACGCCCATGCGGTAGGCGCCATGGATGTAAGCAGATACCCCTTCGGCATCCAACCTTTCGAACCGGGCCAGCTGGATCTTTTCACCGATCCTGGCGACCTGGTCATTGATCTTATCGGATACGGTAGCTCCATCCAGGGGCGCAGCCAGCAGTTCTTCCTGGCTTTTCAGGTTCCCGGCGAGCGCTACGTTCGCGATGCTTTGGGCAAAGGCAACGAAATCCGCGTTCTTGGCCACAAAATCCGTTTCACAGGCTACCGTAACGATAAAGCCCGTCTTGTTATCGGGGGTAGTGATCGCGATGATAACTCCTTCCTTTGCTTCACGGTCACTACGCAGGGCAGCAACTTTCTGGCCCTTTTTGCGCAGGTAGTCGATCGCTTTTTCGAAATCCCCATCACTTTCCACCAATGCCTTCCGGCAGTCCATCATGCCAGCGCCAGTAGTCTGGCGCAGCTTATTAATATCGGCTGCTGTTATAGTTGCAGTTGACATAAAATATAAATTGAAGTTTTGAATTCAAAAATACGGCCCGGCATTGCTAAACCGGGCGGAACCTGATTTAGCAATGCCGAAGCCTATCCCTTAGCGCGGACCTCCCGGACGACGGGGTCCGGAATTCGGTACGCGACGTTTGGGCTGGCTGGTTCCTTTCACCTTGTCTCCGCGGGAGCGTGCTGCTTCCCCTTCGGCCTCAGCCTGTAAACGGGCTGCTTTCTTTTCATTCTCATCAGTGCCCGTATCTTCTACGTCATCTTCCTTAGCGGCTTGTCTTTCTGCCAGGCCTTCGGCGATAGCAGCGGTGACATAGTTAGCAATGATGGCGATGGATTTGGTAGCATCATCATTGGAAGGGATCGCAAAATCCACTTTATTAGGATCGCAATTGGTATCTACCATGCCGAAAGTGGTAACTCCCAGGCGTTTGGCTTCTGCCAAAGCAATATGTTCATGACCGATATCCACGATGAAAAGAGCGGCAGGTACACGGCCCAGCTGTGCGATACCACCCAATACTTTTTCTTTCTTATCCTTATCGCGGGAAAGGGTCAGCCTTTCTTTTTTCGTAATGCTGTCGAAAGAACCGTCATTCAGCATCTTGTCGATATTCTGCATTTTCTTGACGCTCTTACGGACGGTATTGAAATTCGTGAGCATGCCACCCAGCCAGCGCTCGGTAACGAAAGGCATGTTGACTTTCTTAGCGCATTCGGTAACGATCTCTTTCGCCTGCTTCTTAGTCCCTACAAACATGATCTTTTTACCGCTCTTGGCGATCTGCTTCAGCGCCGAAGCCGCTTCCTGCAGGCTTTCGGTGGTCTTGTTCAGATCGATGATATGGATGCCTTTCTTTTCAGCAAAGATGTAAGGCAGCATCTTGGGGTTCCACTTCTTACGCAGGTGACCGAAGTGGACACCGGCTTCAAGTAGTTGTTGCTGTAATGAAGTGTTATTTTCCATTGTATTATTTTAATAATTTTTGAAGGATTACTGTTAACGTTTACTGAACTGGTAGCCTCTTCTTGCTTTCTTACGACCTGGTTTTTTACGTTCAACCGATCTTGGATCGCGGCGTAAGAGACCGGCAGCTTTGAGGGCCGGACGGAATTCAGCATTTACTTCCAGCAACGCACGAGCAATCCCCAGCTTGGCAGCTTCAGCCTGTCCTTTCATACCACCGCCGGTAGCGTTGATCTTCACATCATACTTGTCAGTCAGCTCCACCGTTTTCAAAGGCAGTTCGACCTGGTTCTGCAGGTAGATCAGGGAAAAATATTGTTTGTAATCCTTATCGTTGATCGTGATCTTGCCTTCACCCTTGCTCAGGAACACCCGGGTTACAGCCTGTTTACGGCGACCAACTGCATTTTTTTGCTTTTCCATTTATCAGAAAAATTAGAAGGTTAATGTTTTAGGTTGCTGTGCAGCGTGCGGATGCTGAGCACCGGCATACACGAATAATTTCTTGTACATCTTACGGCCCAGGCGATTCTTAGGCAGCATGCCCTTGACAGCCCTTTCGATCACAGCATCGGGACGGCGTTTCAGAAGGCTCTTTGCAGATTCTTCTTTTTTACCGCCGGGATATCCGGAGAAATTGATGTAGATCTTGTCCTCCAGCTTGTCTCCGGAGAAGACTACCTTATCGGCATTGATAAATACGATGAAATCGCCGCAATCTACGTGGGGGGTATAATACGGTTTGTTTTTACCGCGTAAAATAGCGGCAATCCTGGAACACACGCGGCCAACGGTTTGATTAGTACCGTCCACAACATACCAGTCGCGTTTAACGGTAGCCTCGTTCGCATGTTTGGTGGTGAAATGTAATTTGCTCATTGTCTTGTTTTTTTAATTGAAGCCGCTGCTATCCCAGCGACACTAAAATTGTTTTGCGAACCCTTGGTTCACTTTAAACCTATGGTTCGCTTTTAAAATTGGACCGCAAAGGTAGGTCGAATGCAGGGGAAGTTCCAAGAAAAAGGGGAAGTATTTTGGGGGCACCCTTTGTAATGTGCTGATTTTCAATAAAAATTTTGATCTATTTTAAATCTATGTGAGAAAAACATAGGTTTTATATGGAATTTGACTATTTCTCTTAGGTTTGGCTGAAATCACTCTGCCGAAACAAATACAACAAATATGTTGTGTTGTTAGAAAATTTTTTACCTTTACCTGAAGCAAATCACACCCCATGTTTAAGAGTAACAGCAACTGTATTTATGGTACAAAATGTACCGTAATGCGTCCAAACATCAAAACGGCAGTCTATGAATTTGAGTTTCAACACGAAAGGGAATCTCTACCAGACGATCGACCTGACGTATGAAGAATTTAAACAACATTTCGGCACGAATCCGCGAAGGATGGAGCAAATTAAATAGGCAGGATACATAGAGATTTACAATGCCATATTTTTCACTTTGATGAAAACTACAAACGACTGTTCAATCTTCTTTCAGAAGACCGGGATGGCAACCCGAAGGGGTTTGTAAAATTAAACCTGAAAGACCTTCTTACTTATTATGATCAAAAATGAAAAACAATATAAAATAACAAAGAAAAAGCTGCTCGCCATTTATGACGAGATAAAACAAATACATGGTACCAGTGAGCATCTCCCTGCAAAGGAACGGCTTATCCTGGTTTCCCTGATGACCATGCAGGATCAATTAGAAACCGAAATAGCGACCTATGACCTTTTGAAAACAAAGGGTTCTGCTCTACTTGAAGAAAGAAGTATTGACGACCTGCCAAACCTGCTCATTGAATTTAAAATCCATTCCGGCATGACCCAAAAGGAATTCTCGGAAAAAGTAGGTATAAAAGAACAACAACTTCAACGTTACGAAGCCGAGAACTTTAAAAGTATTTCGTTTAAAAATCTTTTGAAAATTCTTCATGCCGTCGGATTAAAGATCACTGTAAAAGGAGCTATTACCGGAGACAATCAATCCATCGCTTAACATATACTTAGAACTTATCTATATGAAAACCTATTTATCCATAAAAGATGAAACTGACTATCAAAAAACAGTTGCCCGATATGAAAAAATTCGTAACGCGACTAAAGACTCTCATAAACAAAAGGAAAGACTATCGTTAGCTCTTCTCATTAATCAATATGAAGAGCGGGACTGGAAAATGCCTTTTATAGATCCGGTTGAGCTGAACCAAATCCGAAGCAAAGAATTCGGCTACCCTGCCTCCCACTAAAAATATCCGCAGCGTCAAAAATATCTATCCGAACGAATATCTTCACAAAAAAGACATTCTTATGACCTCTCCCATTCTCAACCTCGGCCGCAGCCAGTTCGGCGACCCCGCCAATAAAGGCCATTTATTATCCCTGGAGGAAGCCCATGCCCTGCTCAACGAATGGGTGCCCAATGAGCGTCTCCGTTTGCACATGCGCCAGGTCGGCGGTGTCATGAAAGCCTGGGCCCTGGAAAAAGAAGGGGCCGACGAACAAACAGCCCTTAAATGGGAACTGGCCGGTCTCCTCCACGATGCCGACTGGGAAAAACATCCCGAAGCCCATTGCCGGGTCATCATCGAAAAGCTGGAAGAATGGAAGATCGACCCGGAGGTCATTCATTGTATCGCCTCGCACGGCCCGAAGTATTTCGGGGTAGAGCCGGAGAATAGCATGGACAAAATGATCTATGTATTCGACGAGCTGGCCGGCTTCATCCATGCCGCCGCCCTGATCCGTCCCACCCGCTATGAAGGTATGGATGTCAAGGGCATTTTAAAGAGGTTGAAGACTGCGTCCTTTGCCGCCCAGGTAAGCCGCGACGATATCAGTGACGCCATCTCCCGCATCGATATACCCCTGGAAGAGATCATTCAGTTTATTATCGATCATCAGAAGGATATTCAATGATTCGGGCGATCCTTATGGAGTCGGCACGTATTGCCAGGTTCCCCCGCGGCTGCGGAGAGTCCCGTTGCACCCGGGGGTTAAAAATCAATGCCAAACCATTTCTTCCGCTCTTTTTTCTGGTATTTATCGTAGTTGAACTTATACAATTTGCCAGGACGGTGGGGGACGTCCGACTCCAGCTCGCCGGTATCTTCCAGCAGTTCCATGGAAAAGAACTTCTTCCGGAAATTGCGCCGGTCAAGCTTGACATCCAGGATGGCTTCATAGAGATTCTGCAGCTCCCTTAAGGAAAACTGTTTTGGCAAAAGGCTGAAGCCCAGCGGATGCTCCTGTATTCTTTTCTGCAGCCATTCATAACAGACATTGAGGATCAGCCGGTGATCGAACGCCATTTCAGACAGGGTTGTGACCCGGTGCCAGTGCAGCTCGTTGTCGAGGATTTTCAATTTATGATGTTCGATATTGATCAGGGAGCAATAGGCGATCGTGACCACCCTGGCGGCGGGGTGACGGCCTACCTGCCCAAAAGCCTTTACCTGCTCCAGGTACACATCGTCCATCCCGGTACGTGCTTTTAAGATCCGGTAAGCAGCCTGGTCCAGGTCTTCATGGTTATGCACCAGGTCCCCCAGCAGCGACCATTTATTATCAAATTTTTCAAAGTCGGATTTGATCAGCAATACTTTCAGTTCATTATCGTCAAAGCCAAAAATCACACAATCCACGGAAATGCCAATGATACCGTCATTTTCCAGTTGCTTCAGAATAGTCTTAATATCCATTTGGCTGGCACTGGCAGTCGATTCGGAAGCTTGGTTAGAAGGCGTGGTAGGGCTCATAGATCTACGAATTTAATCCCTTTTCCGATATGCCTGTTTTTCCCCTTCCGAAAATTCATCTTTAGCCGCCCGATTCACTTAATTTTACGTCTTCAAATTCCTTGTATGTATTCCTCCGAACAGACCCATCGACTACAAAAAAAGACCACGGACTTGTTAGCGGCAGCCCAGGGGCATTCCCTGGAAAAGGCCAAGCTAGAAGAGCTGAGGGAGAGCCTGCGCTTCCATGAATACCGGTATGCCATCCTAAACGAGCCGCTGATCTCGGATTTTGAATACGATACTTTGTATAAGGCCCTGGAGAGGATCGAGGCCGAACACCCGGCATTGATAACGCAGGACTCCCCTACCCAACGGGTAGCCAAGGGTCTCACGAAAGATTTTCCCAATGTCCAGCATCTCGTACCCATGCTGTCCCTGGAAAACTCCTATGATGCAGAAGACCTGCTGGATTGGGACCGGAAGGCCCGGGAGCTCACGGGACTGGAGGAGCTGGAATATTGCGTCGAACCTAAATTCGACGGCGCCAGTATTTCCCTGATCTACGAAAACGACCAGCTGCTTCGTGGGGTAACCCGGGGGGATGGGGTCGTCGGGGATGAAATCACCTCCAATATCCGGCAGATCCGTTCCGTTCCCCTCTCCGCTGCCTTCTCCCATTATGGCTTGCAACAGATTGAGATCCGGGGGGAAGTGCTGATGAACAAGGACAATTTTAAGAAATATAACGACCAGCTGGCCGAGCAGAATATTCCTCCTCTGGCAAACCCGCGCAATGCCGCCGCCGGCTCCCTGAGAATAAAAGACCCCAAAGAGGTGAGCCGCCGCAACCTGGAAGCCTTCCTCTATCATGTAAGCTACTTTACCACGATCGAGGGCTGGCAGATGGTGGATGGGCATATTATTGGTCCGGAAGGTCAGACGCCTGCGGCTACAGCTTCTTCAGGAAGGATTGAAGCCCCGGTACACCAGGCCTTAAAGACCCATAGCGGTTGTCTGAAAATGCTCTGGGACCTGGGTTTCCGGAGTCCGCAAAAGGAAAAACGGCTTGTAAAAGGGATCCAGGGCGTCATCGACTATTGCCAGGAGTTCGAGAAGCAGCGGGATGAGCTGCCTT
Source organism: Puia sp. (assembly GCA_035555335.1). Classification (GTDB taxonomy): domain Bacteria; phylum Bacteroidota; class Bacteroidia; order Chitinophagales; family Chitinophagaceae; genus Puia. The sequence goes on along the minus strand of DATMGS010000028.1, from coordinate 185,115 downwards.
ATGAGATCGACGGCATGGTGATCAAGGTAAACTCTATCGCCCTGCAGGATCAGATGGGCATGACGACCCACCATCCCCGCTGGGCCATTGCGTTTAAATTTACTGCCCGGCAGGCTACCAGTACCTTATTGGATGTGGAATTCCAGGTAGGTCGCACCGGCAGTATCACCCCGGTGGCCAAGATCGACCCTGTGCCACTCAGTGGGGTTACCGTTAGCTCTGCTTCCTTATTCAATGAAGAGGTAGTCCGGGAAAAAGACCTGCGGATCGGGGACCGGGTATTGGTGGAACGGGCCGGAGACGTTATACCCTATATTGTAAAGCCGCTGACGGACCTGCGTACCGGTACTGAAACGGCGATCATTTTTCCCACCCACTGTCCTGTCTGCCATACCAAACTGGAAAAGCCGGAAGGGGAAGCCGTATGGCGTTGTCCGAATATCTTATGCGAGGCCCAGGTAGTGGAGCGGATCATTCATTTTGCCAGCAAGGATGCCATGGATATCCGCAGTCTCGGGGATGCCATCGTTCGGGAACTATTTAAACGGGAATATCTGAAGAGCATACCGGGCATTTACCGGCTTCCCTATGAGGAGATCCGTGAGCTGAAGGGCTTCGGGGAAAAAAAAGTAAACAACCTGCAATCGGCCATTGAGGCGTCCAAGAAACAACCGCTTCACCGGCTTATCTTCGGGTTGGGCATCCGTTATGTCGGCGAGACCACGGCGAAGATCCTGGCGGCTTCGGTCAGCCATCTGACCGATCTTGCCGACCGGTCCCTGGAAGACCTGCTAAACCTGGAAGATGTAGGTCCCAAAGTCGCCACCAGCGTGTATGAGTTCTTCCGCACCCCTATTAATCTGGAGATATTGAGCGAACTGGAAGACCTGGGACTTAACCTGAAAAGCCTTAAATCGACCGGAACGCCGGGCGGCAACCTGGATGGCCAAACGTTCTTATTCACGGGCACCCTAAGCCGGCTGAAAAGATCCGATGCCGAAGAGACGGTGGAAAAGAACGGGGGGAAGCTACTGGGCGGGGTAAGCAGCAAGCTCAACTACCTGGTGGTAGGGGAGGATGCCGGTAGTAAACTTGAAAAGGCAAAAAAAATCCCCTCGGTCCGAATACTCACAGAAGACGAGTTTATTAAGCTCCTAAACATATAAGAATATTTTCTTACGTTACTGGTAAATCGAAAATCTTTTCCGTAACTTTAAGAAAATTGTAGGCATGATTAGAAAACTCACCGGCGAAGTGTGGAAACCTTTGCAGTTTCCCGGCTGGAAACAACTCCGAAAAAAATACGCACTTTCATCACTGGGTCGTGTAGCCAGTTACTCAGATGATGTCTTAACCGATGGCAAATTGCTCAACGGTAGTCTCACAACCGGCTATAAGACCCTCAACCTGCATCGACCCGGAAACAATGGCACGCTCTACATTCATCGTGAGATTGCCCGTCTGTTCCTGGCCAAAGCTTCAGCGAAACACAAGTACGTGATCCATGTAAATCACAACAAGCTGGACAATGCATCCAAAAATTTAAAGTGGGCTACGCTCGAAGAGATGATCGCTCATCAGCAGAAGAGCCCTGCGAAGATCGCTTACAAAAAAGTACAGGCCAACCGTACCGTTGGACTGAAGCTAACGGCCTCGCAGGTAAAGACCATTAAGAAAACGCTTTCCAGCAAGAACAGGCAACTCACCATCAAGAAGCTGGCAGAGAAATACAATGTCAGCGAGATGACGATGTATCGCATCAAGAGCGGCGAAAACTGGGGAAGGATCAAATAGCCTGTCTTCCGCCAATGGAGAAATGAATAACCGAAAGGAAAATATAGTTATGTTGCAAGGTGCTACGATCAAGTTTCTCAAAGACCTCAAGAAAAATAACAATAAGCCCTGGTTTGAAAAGAACAAAGCCGCATACCTGAATGCAAAAGAAGATATTGATCAATTTACGCAGCAGGTGATCGACGGATTGGGGAAAATAGATGCAGACATTGCGTCGCTGACCCCCAGGGATTGCCTTTTCCGTATCTATAGGGATGTAAGGTTCTCCAAGGATAAGACCCCTTACAAAACAAATATGGGAGCTTCCTTTAATAAAGGGGGCAAAAAAGTGCCGACAGCCGGCTACTATTTTCATTGCGAACCCGGCTCCAACATGGCAGGCGGAGGCTTATGGATGCCCCTGTCTCCTGAGCTCAGCAAGGTCCGGCAGGAGATCGACTATAATTTTGAAGAATGGAAAAAGATCATCAGCCATCGTAATTTTAAAAAGGTCTTTTCTGCAGGCGTGGAAGGGATCGACCTTTTAGCAAGGCCACCCAAAGGCTATGAAGCGGAGAACCCGGCTATTGAATTTCTGAAAATGAAAAGTTTCATTGTCAGCCGCTCGTTCACCGACGCGGAGCTACAATCCAAGTCCCTCCTCAAAGAAGTATTGAAGACTTTTGAAGCGATGAAACCGTTCATTGATTTCCTTAATCGTTCTATGGAATAGGAAGACCTGTGGTCTTCCAGCCGAAATAACTTCCGACGAAATAAAGAAATAAGCCCGGTCCGGCCGGACCGGGCTTATTTCTTTATAAAAGATCTTTCTGCAGAAGATATTCCGCGATCTGAACGGCATTGGTAGCCGCTCCTTTCCGGAGATTATCGCTTACTACCCACATGTTGAGGGTCTTGGGCTGGGTCTCATCCCTTCTCAGCCTTCCTACGAACACCTCGTCTTTCTCATGGGCATCCTTGGGCATGGGATATTGTTGCTTAGCGGGATCATCCGTTACGATGACTCCCGGCGTTTTGCGCAGCAGGTCTTTCACCTCTTCCAGGTCGAATTCTTTTTCGAACTCCACATTCACGGATTCGCTATGTCCTCCCATTACCGGTATGCGTACGGTCGTTGCCGTTACCCGGATCGAATCATCCCGCATGATCTTTCTGGTCTCATTCACCATCTTCATCTCTTCTTTCGTATATCCATTATCGAGGAATGAGTCGATTTGGGGGATAGCGTTCAGATCGATAGGGTACTTATAGGCCATTTCTCCCTGGACGCCCTTTCTTTCATTCATCAGCTGGGTCACGGCTTTAACGCCTGTGCCAGTCACGCTCTGGTAGGTAGAGACCACGATTCTCTTTACCTGGTATTGTTTATGGAGGAGATTCAAGGCCACCACCATCTGGATCGTCGAGCAGTTGGGATTGGCAATGATCTTATCATCTTTTGTCAGGGCATCCGCATTCAGTTCCGGTACTACCAGTTTTTTAGAAGGGTCCATCCTCCAGGCGGAAGAGTTGTCGACTACCGTAATGCCGGCCGCTGCAAATTTGGGAGCCCATTCCAGGGAGGTGCTGCCGCCTGCCGAGAATATAGCCACGTTCGGCTTAGCTGCAATGGCATCGTCGGCGCTCACGATCTTATATTTTTTACCCTTGAATTCCACTTCCTTGCCGATAGATCTTTCCGAAGCGACAGGGATCAGTTCCGTGACGGGAAAATTCCTTTCTGCCAATACTTCTAACATTTTGGTGCCTACTAAGCCGGTGGCGCCTACGACTGCAACTTTCATTGTTGTACCCTCCTGGATCTTCCGTGCGGGGACGGAAGATTTTTGTTTTTTTTAGTTAATAAATAATGTGCGGCCCCTGCGGGGCGGGAACTAAAAAGCCTTCCCGATCGGGGAAGGCTCTTATTATCTTGGCATACAAAACAATCAAACCCCTTCCCGCTGTGGAAGCTGCTTCTTAATTTGCTTTGTATGTTTCATTGTCATTGTCATATATATAACGGGCCCAAAAGTAACTATAAAACAAAAAATTCCAAATTTTATTTTGTCAGCTCGTTTTATTTTGTCAGCTCGATCTCAAAGTTCACCAGATCTACGAACTGGCGGATCCGGGCATCTATATCCGCCCGGGTGATCTCTTTTAAGCGGGAAGGTCCGAATTTTTCCACGCAGAAGGAGGCCATGGCAGAGCCCACGATAATGGCCGTCTTCATATTTTCAAAAGAAATGTCTTTGGTGCCGGCAAGATAACCGATAAAGCCGCCTGCAAAAGTATCGCCGGCGCCGGTAGGATCGAAGACTTCTTCCAGCGGCAGGGCCGGTGCAAAAAAGACCTGGTCGCCATGGAAAAGCAGGGCGCCATGTTCTCCTTTCTTAATAATTACATATTTAGGGCCCATCTTCATGATTGCCTTCGCCGCCCGCACCAGGGAAAACTCTCCGCTGAGCTGGCGGGCCTCGCTATCATTCACCGTCAATACGTCTACCATGCCCAGTAACTCCGTCAGTTCGGGCAAAGCAATGTCCATCCAGAAGTTCATCGTATCCATGGCGATCAGCTTCGGCCGTTTCTTCATCTGTTGGATCACGCTGATCTGTACAGCAGGCGCCAGGTTGCCCAGCATCAGGAACTCGCTGCCCTGGTAGCTTTCAGGCACAACCGGCTTGAAATCCCCCAGCACGTTCAGATCCGTCACCAGGGTATCGCGGGTGTTCATATCCAAATGATATTTCCCGCTCCAGAAAAAGGATTTTTTATCGGGCACTGTTTCTACCGCCTCCAGGTTTACCCCCCGGCTCTTCAATTGATCCATTTCTTCCTTTGCAAAATCATACCCTACGATGGATACCTGGTTAATAGGCTTGACGAAATTACTGGCCGCATAAGCGATATACGTTGCGGCTCCGCCTACGATCCAATCGGTCTTTCCGAAGGGAGTTTCGATAGCGTCATAAGCCATTGATCCAACAACAATTAGTGACATAATATTAATATTTAGGGAAAAGCCGTGCAAACCTACACGAATTTTCCCACAAAAACGTGCTAACGGTTGTTAGTTTCCTATATCTTTATAGCTTCTTATGGCAAAAATTCAGAGCAAAAAGAACGGCACCAAAAAAGAGGTCATCATAGAAAAGGCGTCTAAGCTATTCCGCGAAAAAGGTTTCGGGGCGGCTTCCATGCGTGACCTGGCAGAACATGTGGGTGTCGAGGCGGCCAGCCTGTACAATCATATTCAATCCAAATCAGAGATACTCCAGACCATTTGTTTCCGGGTCGCCAATAAATTCATGACTAACCTGGAGACGGTGGAGTCCAGTCCGCAATCCACTCTGAAAAAAATGGACGATATCATCCGCCTGCATATCCGCATGATGCTCGATCAATATGAGTTCGTATATATCGCCGATCATGAATGGAGGCATCTGCCCGAGCCCTACCTTTCCAATTTTCTCAGCCAGCGCAGAAGCTACCGGAAGCGGTTGGGCAATATCATCGAAGATGGCATAACGAGGGGGGAGATGAAAGACATCGATCCTTATGTTGCCGTCCTGACGATCCTGTCTGCGATCAGCGGCATCGACTCCTGGCAGCGCTCCCGTAAAAGCACCAGTGCAGAAGACCTGGAATCGAATATGGTGAAATACCTCATCGAGGGGTTGAAAAAATAATATCCAATTAATTAAATATACCGTGGCCAGTCATTTCCAATCATTACAGGTAGAGGATATCCGGCGTGAAACAGCTGATTGCGTTTCTATTTCTTTTTCCATTCCGCCGGAACTCCGGTCAGCATTTAGCTTCAGACAAGGCCAAAATATCACGATCAGGTCCCTGGTAGAGGGAAAAGAGATCCGCCGCTCCTATTCGATCTGCAGCAGTCCGTTGGAAGACGAATTACGGATTGCCGTAAAGAAAGTGCCGGGAGGCCTGTTCTCCACCTATGCCAATGATCAGCTCCGTAAAGGAACCTTATTGGAAATACTGCCGCCGACCGGTAAATTCTATACGGAACTGAATGCCGGTCAGCAGAAGAACTACCTGGCTTTTGCGGCCGGCAGCGGCATAACACCCATTTTGTCTTTGATCAAAACCACCTTGGCCACAGAGCCCCGCAGCCATTTCACCCTGGTCTACGGAAATCGCCACCGGTCCTCCATCATCTTCAGAGAAGAGTTGGAATCTCTTAAAAACCGCTATATGCAGCGGATGGCCCTCCATCATATTCTCAGCCGGGAAAAAATGGACACGCCGCTGAATCAGGGAAGGATCACTTCTCAAAAATGCGGGGAGCTATGCGGCAAACTGATCGATCTGCCGGCAATGGATGAGATCTTCCTCTGCGGACCGGGAGAAATGATCTTCGCGGTGAAAGACTGGCTGGAACAAAACGGAACCGATCCCCGAAAGATCCATTTTGAATTATTCAATCCCGTGGAGAAAGGGACGGGCGAACTGCCGGGGAAAAGGCAGGGCCTGAAGGAGGAAAGACCGGGAGAAGCGGCAGCTCTCCGGGGCAAGACCAGTAAGGTTACCATCAAGCTGGACGGGATCAGCTATGACTTCGACCTGCCTTACGACGGGGAGGCGATCCTGGATGCTGCGCTGGAGCAGGGTGCCGACCTGCCCTTCGCCTGCAAGGGAGGAGTCTGCTGCACCTGCCGGGCAAGGCTTACGGAAGGAAAAGTAGAGATGGAAGTCAACTATGCCCTGGAGAAAGACGAAATGGCGGCCGGGTTTATCCTTACCTGCCAATCCCATCCCCGAACGGAAAGGGTGATCGTCGATTTCGATTCCAAATAAACAGCCCGGAGCCTTCGGCTCCGGGCTGTGAAAAGGTCTTTTGATCAATACCCTTCGTTCTGCGTCAACAAGGGGTTCAGATCCAATTGGGTCTGGGGAATAGGATATAAGAGCTGATAGGTTTGAACATTGTAGTTAAGGCTATTCCCGCTACCATCTTTTTGAGCATTCATGACAGCCAGGGCCCTTCCGGTTCTTACCAGGTCGAACCAGCGCTGTCCCTCAAATGCTAATTCCAGCCTCCGCTCCTTCTCAATGGCAAGGGCCATATCATTTTGATTGGCGGCGGTTGTAGCAGCCAGTCCGACACGGGCACGAACCGTATTCACCATCACGGCGGCATTGGCAATATCCGATTTTGCATTATAGGCCTCCGCTCTCAGTAGCAGGATATCAGCCAGGCGAATCATATACATATTGTTAAGGCCATTGTTCGGATCTGTATATTTGGAAAGTACGGGATAATTGGTCGGAGTTGTCCAATACTTATCGGGCCATCCGTAGGTGACAAAGGTTATGGAAGCATTAAAACGGACGTTGTCACCTTCCGCAGTAAAGACGTTTACCAGGTCGTTGGTGGGCGTCTCGAATTTTTTCCAGCCGGCTCCGATGAATTGAGATGGGATCCAGTTACCCACGCTGCTGCTATATCCATCGTACTGAATCTCCCAGATAGACTCACTATTGTTCTTATGGTTGATATCCCAGAGATCGGCATAATTCGTCAGCAGCGTATAATGGGGGATCGCCTGGTCACAATAATAGGCCACGGAGTCCCAGTTGGCAGGAGATTGCGTAGCATAGATCTTAGCCAGTAAGGCATTTACAGCGCCTTTGGAGACGATGAATTTGGAAGGATTTGCCCCGGGATCCCCCACCGTTGATTTAGCAAACCAGCAATCATTCAGAATGGCGGCGTATACCGTATCAATAGGAGAAGGCAATCCCCCGGATGTCTTGATCAATGTTTCTGAATTGGTCGGGTCGATAGGGATCAGCACTACCGGTATTTTTCCCCAGAGCCTCACGGCATCGAAATATTCGAAAGCGCGCATAAACCGGGCCTCCCCTAAAATCTGGCTTTTACGGGCAGCCGTTAAGGCGGGATCCGTGCAGGCCCCGATCTGCGCAATAGCGCTATTGGCTACTCCGATCACAGAATAACAATCACTCCAGTCCCGGGCAACATTACCATTCAACCCAGTGAGCGTAAACAGGTCGATGGCCGTATTATCAGGGTTATCGCCACCCGCATAACAATTATCTGATTTCACATCCCCGTTTGTGATCCTATCGAGCACATTAAATTCAATCCCGGGCCCATATCCCGCCCCTTTGAATTTACCATAGACCCCCTGTATTAAACTCTCTGCAGTTGTAGCCGAGATAGAGGAGTCGGAGGCTTTGGAAGTCACCACCTGGGTGACAGGTTTTTGGTCCAGCAGCTTGGTACAACCCGATAATATAAGTGCTGTAAATGCCCCTAAAAAGGCTGTTTTATATAATAATTTATTTTTCATTTTTAAACATTTTTAGTTAAACATTTTTCCAAAAAAAGACCTGAGATCTATTTCAAACTAATGTTTAAGCCGACAAGGAATATTTTAGATTGGGGGTAAGCGCCGCTATCCAGGCCCAGGGAAATGTTCCTTGCGTCGTTATTGTTGCTGGCGCTTCCATTAGGATTCACTACGATCGGATTACCGCTGGAATTGACTTCCGGATCAAACCCTTTGTATTGTGTGATAGTAAGCAGGTTATTGGCCGATACGTAAATGGAAGCTGCGCCCAATCCTATTTTGTCAATCAATTTCTGGTTAAACCGGTAAGACAGGGTAATCGTCTTGAATCGCAGATAGGAACCGTTCTCCAAAAAACGGGTAGAGATCAGCGAGTTGTTGGGAATTCCTACGGCGGGTATATCCGTGACATCACCTTTCGTCTTCCATCTTCTCAGGATAGCCGAGCTCTGGTTAGCTGAATTCAGCATGGATTCCGCTTCCATCCTTCCCACGTTATAAATTTTATTTCCCTGTGAGCCTTGTATAAATACCGTGAGGTCAAAATTCTTATAAGAGACATTATTAGTCATTCCATAGGTGAATTTCGGCTGGGCATTCCCAATGAAGCGACGGGAGGTCGGCGAAGGGTTGTCCGATAACGTATCGGCACGGGTCAGGTACATTTCGTGTCCGTTCGCCGGGTTGACGCCTTTGGCGACATAGCCGTAAAATTCGCCTAGTCCGTATCCTGTCGCCAGGGAAATAGCATGCTGGGGCGTACCGGCGCCATTTAAGGAAACATCTCCATAAGTGGGTGAAGCCGTAATTCCGTATAGCAGGCCGGTCACCTTATTCTGGTTGAAGGAAATGGTGAAGTCAGTGCTCCATCTGAAATCGCCAGTTACGACGTTCCGGGTGGATATCAGGAACTCTTCCCCGATATTCTGCATGCTTGCCCCGTTCACCGGTGCGGAGTTATAGCCCGATTGAGCCGGTAATGGGACATCGTATAAAATGTCTTTTGTTTTCTTGATATAAAAGTCCCCCGAGAAGGAAATCCTTCCATTTAAAAAGCTGGCATCGACCCCTATATTGGTTTGCGTGCTGGTCTCCCAGGTCAGGTTGGCCGGCGCCGTGGTGGAGGGGGTTACACTTCCATTGGTAGCGGAATCATTACTGACCGTCACATTGGATAGGGGTAAATAAGCATAGCTGCCAATCCCTTCCTGGTTACCATTCTGCCCCCAGCCTGCTCTCAATTTCAACTCGCTGATAAAATTCTGTTTCTTCATGAATTCCTCGCTGGAAATCCTCCATCCTGCAGAGAACGAAGGGAAGACCGCCGTTCGGTTACCGGGAGCGAATTTGGAAGAATTATCCGAGCGCAGGTTGGCCTGGAATAAATATTTGCCGTCAAAATCATAGGAAATCCTGCCCAGGTAGGAGATCAGGGCCCACTCATCGATCGCTGTCGTTGTCGGCTTATGAATGGAATCCCGCGCGAGGCTGGCGTCCCAGGGCAGAAGCCGGTATGCGTTCGCTAAATGGGAGCCGCCGATCGTAATGCTGTTTGTATGCGCATCCTGTGCCGTCCATCCTGCCAAAGCCGATAAATGACTTCTGCCAAAGGTGGTATTATAGGTCAAAGTCTGTTCGCTGAGCCAAGTAAGTATGGTGGTGGTGGTCTGCGAATGGTCGCTGGGATTGGTAGTGGCAATGTTCGAGGTGAGGAAGGGGTCGACGAAAGACCGGGCCTGATCATTCTGGTAGTCGAGACCAAACCGGGTCTGGAACGCCAGCCCTTTAAGCAATTTTACATCTGCGCCCAGGTTGGATAATAAACGATCATTTAAGAAGTGGGTGTACCTTCCCAGAATAGCGCCATAAGGATTGGACCACCCTTTCAACGTATTATAGCCGATTCGTCCGTCCGGCATAAATTTCGGCACGGTAAAAGGCGTTTCAAGAGCGGACAATACGACCCCGCCATTGGCGACTCCTACATTATCCGTTACTCCATTATTACGCGAACGGGAAAGTACCGTACTGGTAATAAAAGTCAGCCAGTCATTTGCCTTCGTTGTCAGGTTTACCCTGCCCGTCAACCTGTCGAAGGTGGCGGGCTTCACAATACCTTTTTGATTCAGGTAATTTATAGAAATGTAATGCTGGGTCTTCTCAGAGCCTCCGGCAATGGACAATTGATAATTTTCCTGGTTGCCATTTTGAAAAACTTCTTTCGGCCAGTTGACATTATTGGCATTCACCATCGAATCGGTAACCGCTACTACCGGGTAGTTCAGCTCATTGGCATAATCCTGGTACTGCTTGCCATTTAGAACGGATAACATCTTTGTTGCCGAGGAGGTACCAACATAAGTGCTGAAATTAATTTTTGATTTACCGGCCACGCCTTTCTTAGTAGTGATGACCACTACCCCATTGGCGGCACGGGTACCATAGATGGACGCGGAGGCCGCATCCTTCAGGATAGAAATGGTTTCTATATCGCTGGGGCTAAAGGCTGAGATATCCGTCATGGGGATACCGTCCACTACATATAGGGGATCATTCCCGGCACTGATGGAAGAGGCGCCTCGTACCCGGATGGTCAGGCCCGCCCCCGGCTTACCGGAGTTGGACACTACCTGTACCCCTGCCGCCTTACCCTGCAGGGCTTCTCCGGCATCCACGATGGGGCGGTTGGCGATATCGGCGGCGGTAACGGTGGATACGGCGCCCGTGAGATCTTTTCTCCGCTGGCTTCCATAGCCTATCACTACGACTTCATCCAATTTTTTATCCGAGGGCGCCAACTGTGCGTTTACAACATTCTGACCGTTAACAGCCACTTCCTTGTCCGCATATCCGATATAAGAGAATACCAGAGTGGCATTTTCCTCGGCAGTAAGCGTATATTCTCCTTTATTACCGGTCGAAGTGCCGATAGCGGCCCCTTTTACCCGTACCGATACCCCGGGAAGGGGTTCACCCGCCGCCCCGGTTACGATACCTGTAATACGGATGGCCTGTTTTTCCGGTCCGCTGGACATAATGACTACCAGGTTATTGTTCAGGATCTTATAGGTAAGATCCGTACCTGAAAAAAGGTGTTGCAAAGCAGCTTTAAGGTCCGAGTTGAGAAAATTGACATTTACTTTTTTCCGCAGGGACGCCAGATCGTAGTTGTAAAGGAAGCGGAATTCGCCCCGCTTCTCGATCTTATTCAGGACTTTGGCGATCTCCGTCTGCTGCATGGTCAATGTGATGGAGCCTTGTGCATGAACATCTGCCCTTGCCTGCAGGATGCTCATCAGAATTAACAGAAAGGAAAGCTTCATAATGACGAGGAATTTAAAGAGCAATCGTAACTTACCCCTCCCTATGTGGGGTTGTGAAATTTTCATACATTTATGATTAAGGATGAATAAATAGGAAACCTCTCACCTCCCGCCAAGTTGGTTGTTGGTTTCCGTTCAATCTGAACGGGGAATGTGCTAACATTTCCCGTTTTTCATTTTATACAACGGCTGTTAACAGGATTGTCACCGGCTGTTGCCATTATTTTCCATATAGTTCAATTTCGTTCCCGTTTATTTTATAGCTGAAATCCGCGGTAAGCTGGAGGGCATTCAGTGCATCCTGTACGGTTTCATTGGCAAAAGCGCCCCCAAAATGGTAATTGTACAATGCCTTGTCTTTAAAAAAGATTTTGACATTATACCATCGTTCCATTTTTTCTGCTAATTCCTCAAAAGAATCACCGTTAAAGACAAGTCTGTTATACAGCCACGCTGTTTCTTCCTTATTGCTGTCCGGTATATTCCGGGGGAGGCTGTTAACGGCTATATCCGGCGGCGCCGTCCGCGCTGCGGCGCTCCGGACGTCCGGAGACAGCGCCGGCAAGGGTGTTACAGCCAATTGTTTATTGAATACGAGCTTTTCATTCGGTTTGAGGATCACCCTTGGGGCGTCGGGATTGTTCTGCCGGGAGACCTCGATCGCGCCCTTCAGCAGGGTCGCTTCGATGGTCGCGTCCTGCGGGTAGGATTTGACGGTGAAGGCCGTACCGAGCACCTTTACGTCGAGCGCGGAAGTATGCACTATAAATGGGCGCTGCATATCTTTTACGACATCGAAATAGGCCTCGCCTTCCAGCTCTACTTCCCGGGAAGGGCCATCAAAATTGTGGGTATATTTTAACCGGCTGCTTGAATTCAGCCATACCTGGGTACCGTCGGGTAATACCAGTTTTGTCCTGGCTCCCGCCCTGGACAGCACTTCTCCGCCCCTGACCTGTTGGAGAGGGCCGGGTGTCGAGGGACGGATCGTATACAGTCCCCATCCCAGCAGGACGGCCGCAGCAACCGCAGCGGCATACCCTAATATCTTCCGGAAAGGCCGCCGGATCACGGGTGTGGGTTCTTCTTCTATCGGGGAAGGCTCCTGTTTTTCCAGGTCTACGATCTTCCGAAACCGTGCTTCCAGATCGGTATCTTCAAGGCCCGGCCCGGCTATATTGGCAGGAAGGACAGTAAAATAAGAGTGGAGGATATCGAGCAGATATTGCTTTTGGGGGGATTCTTCCAATAATTGCTGCAATTCTTCCGCTTCAGCCGGAGCAGCTTCGCCCGACAGAAGCCGGGACATCAATACCCATAAGCGATTGTTTTGTATCATACAGCAAGCCTTATTTTCCGGACGCCGAGGGGCGTCTTATACTCGTAAGACAAGCAAATAAGAAGCATCTACTAAAGGAAAGTTAAAAATATTTTTGGGCAGAAGCTATTTGTGGGGGGTGCTTTTCTGCAGGGGGAAGCCGAATTCGGCTTCCAGGGCGGAAGCGATACGTTTGACGGCAATAGCCATTTGGACATCGATCGTGTTAACGGATATATTTAAGATCTCGGCGATCTCCTTATACCGGAGTCCGTCTTCCCTTACCAGCTTAAAGATCATTTTGCAGCGGGGGGGCAGGGCTTCCACGGCCTTTTGTATTTTTTTGTACATTTCCGCCGTGATAAGGATCTGTTCGGGGTTGACAGCGGACCCGTTCAGTTCGATCTGGATATGATCGAAGGGCTCGGTGATACTCTCCCTGGCCTTCTTAGATAAATAATTGAGCGCGGTATTCTTGGTTGCCGTATATAAATAAACCCGCAGGTTCCGGATGGTGGGAAGTTCTTCTCTTTGCTGCCATATTCTGATAAATACATCTTCTACGATCTCTTCCGCCGGTTCCCGGGTCTTCATGATCGCCAGGGCGAACTGGTAAAGACGTTTATAGTAAGAGAGGTATACCTGTCTGAACGCGCCTTCATCTCCTGCTGCGATCTGCTGCAGGAAAGCCAAAGGGTAATCCCCCAAAAAAGGATGTTCTTTTTCCATGTGTGGTGCGCTCGTTCTCCGATCCTCCAAAATTATTCAGACCTCAAAATTATTCAATCCTTTTTAAAAAACGGTATGCTGTTGTCGCTTATTATAAATTGGCGCCAAAAAACACCTCCAACTAACACTTGTTAGTATTTTCCCGAAAAAAAAGTACCTTTACTATTTAAATTTTTAACGATGTCCCTGCAGGAATTCGAAAAAACATTTCAGGACAAAGTGGACCAGGACATCCGGATCGAGCCGAAAGACTGGATGCCCGATGCCTACCGGAAGACCCTGATCCGGCAGATCTCCCAGCATGCACATAGCGAGATCGTGGGAATGCTGCCGGAGAGTAACTGGATCACCCGCGCCCCTACCCTAAAAAGAAAAGCGATTTTGCTCGCGAAAGTACAGGATGAAGCGGGACATGGATTATATCTCTATTCCGCGGCAGAGACCATGGGCACCAGCCGCGATGAGCTGATCGGGCAACTGCACAGCGGAAAAGCCAAATACTCCTCTATATTCAATTATCCCACGCTGACCTGGGCGGACATGGGCGCCATCGGCTGGCTGGTCGACGGAGCTGCTATTATGAACCAGGTGCCTTTATGCCGGGCCTCCTATGGTCCTTATGCGAGGGCGATGGTGCGCATCTGCAAGGAAGAAAGTTTCCACCAGCGGCAGGGGTTCGAAATATTACTGGTCCTGAGCCGGGGAAGCCAGGCCCAGCGAAGGATGTGCCAGGATGCTATCGACCGTTGGTGGTGGCCCTCGGTCATGATGTTCGGCCCCAACGACGATGCCTCTCCCCATACGGCACAAAGCATGCAATGGAAGATCAAGCGTTTTACGAATGACGAGCTGCGCCAGCGATTTGTAGATGTCTGTGCAGAACAGGTGAAAATACTGGGCATGACCCTTCCCGATCGGGATCTGGTCTGGAATGAAGAAAAGAAACACTATGATTTCGGGCCCATCGACTGGGAAGAGTTCCGGGAGGTGATCAATGGCAATGGTCCCTGTAATAAAGAAAGGCTGGCGGCCCGCGTAAAAGCACATGAGGAGGGAGCCTGGGTAAGAGAGGCAGCCCTGGCACACGCGGAAAAGAGAAAATAAATATTTAACGATATGTCGGAACAGCAATGGCCCTTATGGGAGATATTCATCCGCAGCAAGCAAGGTCTGGATCACAAACATGCCGGCAGCCTTCATGCCGCAGATGCGCAGATGGCTATCGAAAATGCAAGGGACGTATACACCCGCCGCATGGAAGGCATCAGTATCTGGGTCGTGGAAAGTAGACACATTCATGCCTCTAACCCCGATGAAGCATCCTCCTTCTTCGATCCCGCCAACGATAAGGTCTATCGTCATCCGACTTTTTATGATCTACCGGACGAATTAAAGTATATGTAACAATGGCCTATCAGCAAGCCCTCATCGATTTTACCTTACAGCTGGCGGACAATGCCCTGATCCTGGGTCACCGCAACAGTGAATGGACAGGCCATGGCCCGGTCCTGGAGCAGGATATCGCCCTCTCCAATATCGCACTGGATCTGGTCGGCCAGGCAAGGTACTTCTATCAATATGCCGCCCGGCTCATTAATCGATCCGGACAAGAGGCCCCCGGAGCGGACATCACTGAAGACTCACTGGCTTACCTGCGCGATGGCTGGGATTTCAGGAACTGCTTACTGGCAGAGCAGACCAATGGGGACTGGGCCAAAACTATTTTAAGGCAATTCTTCTTCAGCGCCGCACAATATTATTTGTACGAAGGTCTTCGGTATAGCAAGGACGCCGAGCTGGCCGCCATCAGCGAAAAGGCCTTTAAAGAGGTCATCTATCATCTTCGCTGGAGCAGCGAATGGGTGATCCGTTTGGGAGATGGAACGGCTGAAAGCCGTGCCCGTATGGAGACCGCGCTGGGGGATCTGTGGAAATTCACCGGCGAGCTTTTTATCCCCGCTGCTTATGAAGAGCCATTGGTTCTGGAAGGTATAGCCGTAGAGCTTTCGTCGCTGCAACCTAAATGGGAAGTGAAAGTAAGAGAAATATTTTCCGAAGCGGGGCTGTCCTATCCCGGCGCACCGGCAGGGAAGAAGGGTGGCCTGTTAGCCGGCGGTAAAGAAGGGCGGCATACCGAACAGCTGGGTTATATTCTCGCGGAAATGCAATTTCTTCAAAGGGCTTATCCGGGCTGCGAATGGTAGATTATGAAAAAATATGGTCCTTATTAGAGGAAGTCAATGATCCGGAGGTCCCGGTCCTTTCCATTCTCGATCTGGGTATTGTACGGGATGTGAAAGTAGAGGAGGGCAAGGTAGTCGTCGTCATTACCCCCACCTATAGTGGCTGCCCGGCCATGGACGTTATCCGGATGCAAATAAAGATGACCTTACTGCAGCAAGGATATGAGTCTGTCGATATCCGGAGCATTCTCTCCCCTGCCTGGACCACGGACTGGATGAGCGAAAAGGGAAAGGACAAATTAAGGGCTTTTGGCATTGCAGCGCCGACACCTGTACAACAGGTCTGCCATCCGGGACTTTTTTCCCGGGAAGAAGGGATCCCCTGTCCCCGCTGCCAGTCGCATCATACCAGCCTGATCAGTCAATTCGGTAGTACTGCCTGCAAGGCGCTCTACCGCTGCGAAGACTGCAAAGAGCCTTTCGATTACTTTAAGTGTCATTAGGCTGTTTAAGTGTCGTTGAGTTGTGAGTAGTTTAAATTATTGTACGCTTGAATCATATACCGATGTCTTCCATACTATTTGAGATACATGACCAGATCGCCTTTATCACTCTCAACCGGCCCGATAAGCTGAATGCCTTCAACCGTGAAATGGCCCTGCTGCTGCAGAGCAGGCTGGATGAATGCGCCCGTCTTTCTGAAATAAGAGCCGTTTATCTGACCGGGGCGGGGAAAGGTTTCTGCGCAGGACAGGACCTGGCTGAAGTCACGGACCCTAATGGTCCGGGCATGGACAAGATCCTGAGCGAACATTATAATCCTATCGTGACCCGGATACGCCAGCTTCCCAAGCCCGTGATAGCGGCAGTAGGAGGCGTGGCGGCGGGCGCGGGCGCCAATATCGCCCTTTGCTGCGACATCGTCGTAGCGGCACAATCCGCTTCTTTCATACAGGCTTTTTCAAAGATCGGTCTCATCCCGGACAGCGGAGGAACCTACTTCCTGCCCCGGCTGGTCGGCTGGCAGCGGGCATCCGCCTTGTCTATGCTGGGAGATAAAATAAGTGCCGTTGAAGCGGAGAGGATGGGCATGATCTATACCGTTTATGAAGACGCGGAATTCCCGGCCGCCTCCAAAGCCCTGGCGGTAAAATTGTCTCTATTACCCACGCGGGCCCTGGCTTTAACCAAACAGGCCCTGAATCAGTCCTCCGTTCATTCTTTGGAGGAGCAACTGTTGCTGGAAGACAAATTGCAGCAGGCGGCGGCAGCCACGAAAGATTATGCGGAAGGGGTGCAGTCCTTCCTGGAGAAAAGAAAACCCGATTTCCGTGGGGAATAAAACGCCGGAGGCGTTTTAATAAACTAAGTCTTTATGATATACGAATTCAAGGGTATCAAACCCGTGATAGATCCTTCTTCCTTCGTTCATCCCCAGGCGGCAGTGACGGGAGATGTCCATATCGGTAAGAATGTATATATAGGCCCGGGAGCCGCTATCCGGGGAGATTGGGGGCAGATCCTCATTGAAGATGGCTGCAATGTACAGGAGAACTGCACTATTCATCTATTTCCCGGCACCACGGTATGGCTGAAGAAAGGAGCCCATATAGGGCATGGGGCCATTATACACGGGGCTGTCATCGGCCGCAATTGCCTGATAGGCATGAATAGTGTCATCCTGGACAATGCCGAGATCGGGGACGAATGTATTATCGGGGCGCTCAGCCTCGTCCGGACCGGCGAAAAGATCCCCGGCCGGAGCATGGTCGTCGGCAATCCTGCCAAAATAATAAAAACCGTCAGCGATGAAATGATCCGGTGGAAAACGGAAGGCACGGCCCTGTACCAGGCGCTTCCCGGGGAAATGCGGAAGAGCTGGGCTGTCTGTGAGCCTTTGCCGGTGGAGCAAACCCGCTCCGGGCCCCCGGATAGCCCGCCAAGGGCCTATCAGCCCTGGAGTGGCGCCGGAACACGGCCTCTTCAGGAAGAATAAATTAAAAGACTACCTTTGACGCTCAATTGAAATTGTACCGGGAGTGGAGAAATCAAATTTTGTCGATCAGATACGGGTTTTTTGCAGAAGCGGGCACGGCGGAGCCGGGAGCAAACATTTTGCGCATACTAAGTTCAACGATATGGCCGGGCCGGATGGTGGCGATGGAGGCCGCGGGGCGCATATTATTTTACGGGGAAGCAAACATTTGTGGACCCTCCTGCACTTACGATATTATAAGAACGTCCTGGCGGAAAATGGCGAGAATGGCAGCGGTAACAACTGTAGCGGCCGTTCCGGAAAAGATATTATCATAGAAGTACCGCTAGGTACGATCGCCCGGGATGAAGAGACGGGTAAGACAGAGGTCGAAATACTGGAAGATGGGCAGGAAATGATCTGGGTGAAAGGAGGACGAGGCGGCTTAGGCAATGCTCAGTTCGCTACTCCCACGAACCGGGCCCCTGAACATGCCCAACCGGGCGAGGAGGGCACGGAAGGCTGGAAAGTGTTGGAACTGAAGGTTCTGGCCGACGTGGGGCTGGTAGGCTTTCCCAATGCCGGCAAGTCCACCTTATTATCGGTCATGACGGCCGCTACTCCCAAGATCGCCGACTATGCATTTACTACCATAACCCCGCAGCTCGGGATGGTGGAATACCGGGATGGCCGTTCTTTTTGCATGGCCGACCTGCCGGGTATCATCGAAGGAGCCGCGGAAGGCAAAGGTCTTGGACATCGCTTCCTCCGGCATATCGAACGCAACCCTATCCTGCTTTTTCTCATCCCCGCTGATAGTAAAGACCATGGAGAGGAATTCGATATCCTGAAAAAAGAGCTGGAGAAATATAATCCCGAACTGCTGCATAAGCGTTTTATAATCGCCGTCAGTAAAAGTGATATGCTGGATGAAGAGCTGAAAGAAGCCATTGCAAAAGAACTTCCCCCGGATATTCCTCACCTGTTCATTTCTTCGGTCACCCAACAGGGTCTTATCCCCTTAAAAGATCTTCTTTGGAAAGTACTGAATGAAGATCAGGCATAAAATCGCCTTCAATCGAGTCGACATTCACATTATAACAAAACACATGTGTGCTTCTTAACACAAATTTCACGTTCCGTCATTGCATTTTAACAAAATACATCGTATCTTTATAATAACGCTACGTTTTTCTACGTTCTCCCTTTCAGCAGCCTGCCATACTACGATTGTCTCCCGCCCGCCCTTACTGCCCTTTTCAATTGCTAACTGCCTTGTTGCTGCTGCCCCGATTAACCTGTTATCTGACATTGCCGCCTTCCCGATTGTCCTGTCGCCTCTATTGCCCCCGTCGCAAAATATTCCATAACCGGGCTCCGCCCGCTGCCATCCGGATTGCTTCCACCTGATTAAGATCCGATTGTTCCGTCATATAATGTCTACTGTTCACCAGTTATTAAAATACATTTATATGAAGAACCCATTTATCATCCCCGCCGGCAAGTCGGGCTTCCCCGGCAAGTTGATCCCCGCAATCCTGTTCCTCCTTGTTGCCGCTACAACCCAGGCTCAGTCTGTCTCTGCGACGACTCTGCCAAAAGAAGACTCCTCCCTGGTGAAATACCTTGGAACACAGGACGATCTGATATTATTTAACGTAGCATACAAAAATCCCCAGGGCGCCCCATTCAGCCTTGTTGTTAAAGATCAGGACGGCACTGAATTATACAAGAATGCCTGGTCCGAAAAAAACTTTTCCCGGCAGTTCCGGCTACCGAAAGCAGACAGAAGCAGGATCACCTTTATCATCCGCAACGGTAAAGAGGCTGCCATCGTAAAGACCTTCGAGATCAATGTCAATAGCCGTTATGTCCAGGATATAGCCGTAAAAAAACTCAATTAATCCACTCATTTCCATAACACGCAAAAACCATTTTTATGAACCAGCTCATCTTGAACACACAAAAAGCGCTCAGACTGTCCATCCTTCTCCTTGTATTGATCCCTGCTACGCTGCTCACCCGTGCAGCCGGCAATGAGCCCATTGAAAACCACCCCGGCAGTGCCAGCACAGCAGAAGTCCGGTATGTCGGCACCCATGAAGGCGATCCCTTATTCAATGTATTGTATACTAACAGCGCTGGGGCCCGGTTCAGCGTAAAAGTATTGGACAATGAAGGGCACCAGCTCTTCCAGGGAGTCTATACCGACCGGAAATTCGACAAGAAATTCAAAGTGACCGATGCGCAGAATTACGGTAAACTGACGTTTATTATCCGGAATTTCCAGGACAACTCCGTACAGAGCTTTGAGATCAACTCCGTCGACCGCATGGTAGAGGATGTAGAGGTCAAAGAAGTCAAATAAAGCCAGTCCGTCCGGAATTGAGGGGCGCCCGTCCCGGAATTGTGGCCTGCGGTCCGTTGTAGTGGGCTGACTGTCCCGGGTATTTTGGGATGTTACTTTTTTTGCAGAGGTTTGTTCCTGCTAAAAAAGTAACCAATGAATCCAAAAAAGCTTCTCCTGACGATGGTCTTGTCCGCTGTGCTGCTTCGTGGCTTTGCCGATGAAGGCATGTGGCTGCCGCTCCTGCTGGGCGAGCAGGTCTATAATGACATGGTAAAAAAAGGGCTCAAGCTCACCAGAGAGCAGCTCTATAGTATTAACAAAGCATCTCTCAAAGATGCCGTTATCATCTTCGGGCGCGGCTGTACCGGGGAGATCGTAAGCGGCGAAGGGCTGATCTTTACCAATCACCACTGTGGTTATGAGGCGATCGCTTCTTCCAGCTCCATCGAGCACAACTATCTTCACGATGGATTCTATGCCAAAAGCAAGCAGGAAGAGATACCCGCCCGTGGGCTGTATGTCGACTTCCTGGTTAAGATCGACGATGTGACCAAAGAGGTGGAGGACTCCGCCAAGGGATTGAGCGGCGCAGAAAGGGTCGCCAAATTACGCACTGTTCTCGCAGCCATCAATACCCGCTATTCAGATAGCTCGAAGAGTGTTACAGGCAGGGTAAGTCCCTTATTCAAAGGCAACCAGTTCCTGGTCTTTGTCTATCAGCGTTATAGTGATATCCGTTTGGTAGGGGCCCCGCCGGAAAGTGTCGGCAAGTTCGGCGGTGATACCGATAACTGGGAATGGCCGCGCCATACAGGGGATTTCTCCGTCTTCCGGGTATATATGAACCGGAATGGTCAACCCTGCGATTATTCTCCCGATGATATCCCTTTGAAGCCCAAATACTCTTTACCCGTCTCTCTGAAAGGGCTAAAAGACGGGGATTATGCGATGATCTATGGCTATCCCGGCGGCACCAACCGGTATGAGACTTCTTATGGAGTGAAACAAAAGATCGACATCGACAATCCTACCCTGGTCAAGCTCCGGGACCTGCGCCTGAAATATATGTTCGCCGAGATGAAGAAAGACCCTGCCGTCAAGCTGCAGCTGGCCTCCAATTATGCCGGTATCGCCAATTACTGGAAGTTCTTCGACGGGGAATCCAAACAATTGATAAAGTATACTATATACGATCAAAAGAAAGGGCAGGAGGCTGCTTTTCAGCAATGGGCTCAGGACAAACCCGAATTCGAGCACGTGTTCGGCGACTGGTCCAAAGCCTATGAAGAATGGCGCCCTTATTCCAAACATCGGGTATACCTGAATGAAGGTATCTTCGGAAGTCCGCTCATAGCCTTTGCCTCTACCTTGCAGGAAGTAGAAAATGCCCTGGTGAAACCGGGCGGCGGGGATATTAAAAAAGCTCTCAAGGCAGCCGATGATGCCCGCAAGAACTTCCTGAAGGACGAGAACAAAGCCTCCGACCAGAACATCCTGGCGGCCGTCACGCAGCTTTATTATACCGACATCGACAAGAATCAGCATCCTATCGGGTTCTATGAGGAGCTGAAGGGTAGCTACGGCGATCTGCACGATGAAAATACCTATAAAAAATATGCGGCGGCCCTGTTCAGGAATACCTTGCTATTCGATGATGCCCGCTGGCAGACTTTTGTCACCCAGCCCGATGCCACTGTGTTACAAAGCGATCCTGCCTACAAGCACGCCAATGCTTTCCTGCGAAACTGGCAAGGGAAATATCTATCTTTCTCCCAGCAATTTATGGCTACGAATAACGAGCTGGGCAGACTATACCTGAAAGGGATCCTGCAGATGGACCCGAAAAAAGTCCGTTACCCGGATGCTACATTTACGATGCGTGTATCCTATGGGAATGTAAAATCTTATAATCCCCGCGACGCGGTACATTACGATTATGTAACGACCCTGAAAGGGGTGCTGGAAAAATATGTTCCCGGAGATTATGAATTCGATCTGCCTCCCGGGCTGGTCGAGCTGGCTAAGAAAAAAGATTTCGGGCAGTATATCGATAAACAGCGTAATGACCTGGTCGTTGGCTTTATTACGACCAACGATATCACCGGCGGGAATTCCGGTTCCCCGGTCCTGAATGCCAACGGAGAGTTGATCGGACTGGCTTTTGATGGCAACTACGAAGCCCTTAGTCATAAGATCGCTTTCGATGCCCAGTATAACCGTACGATCTGTGTGGACATTCGTTATGTATTGTGGTGCATCGACAAGCTGGGGGGAGCCCCCAATATCGTCAATGAATTGAAGCTGGTGAGGGCGATGACGCCGGCTAAATAAAGAAGGCCCTGCAGATAAAGAGCGATCCGTCCCGTATTTTGGATACGGGACGGATCTTCTTATATTGGCTGGAAGAAGATCAGTTAGTGTTCACTTTCAGAGAGGTCTTTTTGGCAGGGATTCCTAATAGCTGGGTAACCTGCAAATAACTCATTTTCTTAAGCTCATCGACCGTATAGGTCTTTGCCGACCCGGAGACGCTGCTGATAGAAATGTTGCCCGGAACGAGGACATAACGATAAAAATACCCGCTCAAATCGTTATAATACGACTGGACTTCAATCGTTCCCACGGTGTACAAGGAATACAATACTTCCGAGGCATTCTCCACGATCGTATCGCCTGCACTGTTCAGATATCCAAAATATCCCAGTACGGCCCCATGGCTTATAATATTTTGTGTCAAGGCTGTGACCGTGAAATCCTCATAAAAGGAAGTATCGCCGGCATCCATAGCAGACATAGCCAGGGTCTTCCAGGAAGAATACTGGACACTGTCTGGGCCTGTAGCGCCAGCCGGGCCCGTATCGCCCTTTTTACAACCCGTCATCAAAACAATTCCGGTAGCCAAAGCCAGCAGAGAAAGCAGTGCAAGATTTTTCACGATTTTAAATTTTAAGATGAATAATGCGTTTATGTGCTTTTAACAGATTGGTTAGTTAAAAATAAAGATACGTGATTATAAAACCCAGGGTTGCCCCCTACTTCTTCTTTACCGGTGAGGCTGTCTTTTTTGCCGGCGGGGATCCATTCCCTATTCGATGGCAAACCGGGCCACATTATGCACATAATTGACTCAGGTTTAACTAAACGAGTAACTTACGCCTCCGTCCTTTTCATCTTTTAATATGATTCCTAATTGCAGCAGCTGGTTGCGGATCTTATCCGAAGTCGTATAATCCTTCTTTGTCTTGGCGTCACGGCGGATGTCGATCAGCAGGTCCACTACCCCGGTCAGCTTATTATCATCCCCTGCGGATTCGCCTTTTAGCCCAAGGATATTTTCAAGATATTCGGTAAACTGCTTTTTTACATACACATAACATTCGGCCGAAAGGGTGGATTTTTCCAGCGCCCCCATCTTTAAGGAATTGATATTATTCACCAGTGAGAACATATTGGCCAGGACCTTAGCCGTATTAAAATCATCGTTCATGAACTCGTCAAACTCCCCGCATAACTTATAAAAAAGATTCTCCGTCTCTTCGCTCCTTTCTTTGGACGGGTCATAGTCCAGCTTTCCTAATTCCTGGTATGCTTCCCACAATCTTTTGAGCCCTTTCTCCGCCGCCTGCAGCGCCTCGTTACTGAAGTCGAGGGTGCTCCGATAATGCGTTTGAAGAATGAAGAACCGGATCGTCATGGGTGAATAAGCCTGTGTCAATATCGGGTGGCTGCCGGTGAACATTTCCGTAAGCCGGATCTGGTTGCCATAGCTTTTCCCCATCTTCTTTCCATTGAGGGTGATCATATTATTATGCAGCCAGTAGCGGGCAGGAATATGCTTATTGCAGATGGTGCTCTGAGCGATCTCACTCTCATGATGCGGAAATTGCAGGTCCATCCCTCCGCCGTGTATGTCAAACTGTTCCCCGAGATATTTGGTGCTCATGGCAGAGCATTCGATATGCCATCCGGGGAATCCTTCTCCCCAGGGGCTTTTCCAGCGCATTATATGTTCCGGCGGCGCGGCCTTCCACAAGGCAAAATCCTGCCTGTTCCTTTTCTCATCCTGTCCATCGAGTTCGCGGGTGGTCTCCAGCAGATCGTCCAGGATCCTGCCGCTCAGCTTCCCATAAGGATATTTACCGGCATATTTCTTTACATCAAAATAGACGGAGCCGTCGACCACATAGGCATATCCTTCCGCAATTATTTTTTCGATCATGCCGATCTGTTCGACGATATGACCCGTCGCCGTCGGTTCGATACTGGGCTCCAGGTTATTGAATTGTTTCATGGCCCAATGAAAGAGATTGGTATATTTCTGTACCAGCTCCATGGGCTCCATCTTTTCGATCAGGGCTTTCTTTGCTATTTTATCTTCTGCATCCCTGCCTTCTTCCTCAAAATGGCCGGCATCGGTGATATTGCGCACATACCTGACTTTATAACCCAGGTGCAGCAGGTACCGATAGATAAAATCAAACGTTATAAAGGGGCGGGCATGGCCCAGATGACTTTCCCCGCTTACCGTGGGGCCACACACATACATACCGACATGACCGGGGGTAAGAGACGTAAAAACTTCCTTCTGCCGCGTATACGAATTATGTACTTTTAATGAGCTCATATTCTAACATTCTAAGATAGGATGCTAAGATACTATAAGATAGAATGCTAAGAGTGTCTTTTAGGGAATTTGCAGGTCGGCCACTACCGGATTATGATCCGAGTAAGGCAGTGGAAACTTCCGGCATTGCAGGACTCCCAGCCGTGGATCCGAAAGGATATAGTCGATCCGCAGCGTAGGGGATAAATTCACATAAGTACGACCGATGCCAAAGCCTTTCTGCATAAACGCATCCTGCCATCCCCCCCGGATCGTGAAATAGGTATAGGAGTTAGGAATATCATTGAAGTCCCCGCAAATGAGGGCCGGATAGGGGCTCTTATCCAGCTGAGCCCTCACAGCATCCGCCTGGTCCCCGCGGTGCCGGTAGGCGATCCGCAGTTTTTTTACAATAGATCTGCTGGCCTGCAGGATGCTGTCGTCTACATTTTTGATGATCTCGATATCATGGAAGTCCTTATGCCGGAATAAGACCGATTGCAGATGCGTGGTAAATACTCTTATCCGGGTGCCTGCGACATCAATATCCGTCCC
This sequence comes from Puia sp., assembly GCA_035555335.1. Classification (GTDB taxonomy): domain Bacteria; phylum Bacteroidota; class Bacteroidia; order Chitinophagales; family Chitinophagaceae; genus Puia. The sequence goes on along the minus strand of DATMGS010000028.1, from coordinate 159,959 downwards.
GATAAGGCTTTCCGTGGACCGGGGGGCGTCCGGATGCTGATAGCGCAAAAGAAAGGTATCCACAATGGGATACCTGGAAAAGATGATCACTCCGGCCTCATACATGCCATCATACCGGCGATAATCACGCGAAAAGAAATAATACGGATAATGCAGCTGCTGCTGGATATAGGAAATATTGGGGGCAAAATCCTTTGGGCTATGCGATTCAAAGAATTCCTGGAAACACAATACGTCGGCCTGCTGCTCCCGGACGAACGCCATCATCCCCGCACGGTGACCCGAAGCTCCTGGTTTCCTGGTCATGAATTCATCCCAGCTGCGTACGTTCCAGGTCAATACCCGGAGGGAATGAGGTGGTTTTTCAGCGGTAAAATGCTGGCCCGGATGAAAAGCGAAGAAACTTCGGATATTGGACCAGCCGGCCAGGAGCGCGGCCAGGGAAAGCCAGGCCCAGGCCCGGCGGCTGGGGATGAATAACCAGCATACAAAAAAGATGAAGACGATCAGCAACAGTAAAGGAAAAATGAGCCCTAACAGAGAAATGACCCACCATCTTCCCGGGTGCAGAAAGGCATTGGCGCAAGCCAGCAGGAAAAGGATGACAGCAACAATGTTCAAAATGATGAACAGGCGCCGGGTTAAATTTCGGAGAGTCGCCATGGATAACCTTAAAGTTACAAATCTTCTTCGTCTGCAGCCCGTTTCAGGATTTCTTTTTCCTCATCGGTGAGAAAACGGTAGCCCTGCTGGTTGATCTTGTCCAGAATCTCGTCGATTCTCTGCTGGGTTACATTGGGGATCTTTTTGAAAGGTTGGGTACCGGAGACTTTGTAGTAAAATTCATCTTTGGGCAAGCGGCCTTTTTTTTTCCGGTCGGGGTTGAAGAGATTATTGCACCAGTCAAAAAACTGATTCATCCAGATACTTCCGTCATGCCCCCTGCGTAACCGGTAAATGAAAAAGAAGCCGGCAGCTGCGCCGGACAGGTTCGCAGCATAGGCGCCCGAATCACCATAGGGGATGCTGGAGAAATTAATGAGCAGGTAGACGAGGGTCAGTATCCAAAGGGGGATGCCTCCGTTGATCATGGGGAAAATCCGGTAATCGGGGGCTACCGTCGTAGTTGCTACCGCCACCGCTACTATCGCCGGGTTGGCCCCTGCCAGAAAAGCGGTCGGCAGCCGACCCTGAAGCCCGGGAAGAAAGGCATAGACTAACATAAAAAAGAGGGCGCCGGCCACTCCTCCGTAAATATAGATAGGCACCAGCTTGCGATTGCCGGTAAGATCCTGCAGCACATAGCCGAATCCCCAGAGCCAGAACATATTTGCAATAAACCGGAACACATGCTGATCAGAGAACATATAGGTCAGGATCGTCCAGGGGCGGGTAGACAACTTATCCAGGCTGGCAGGCAGGACAAACCAATTGAATATATTGGAGTAAAAAGCATCCATATTAAGCGACTCCAGCAAATAAATGACATAGATAAACTTCAGGATCACGAATAAGACGGCATTGATCACCACTAATTGTATCAGTGCATTGCCATCATCGCCCAACGTCATTTTTTTACGATAGCTATCTTCCATTACACGCATAAAATTGGGTTGTCTCTACCTTGTAACACATGGATACCATAAAGAGTTTAGTAAAAATTGCGCCGGTTATTCCGGTTCCAGTACATCACCAGCAAAAGGCCGACCAGACCGCCCCCCAGATGGGCCCAGTGGGCTACGTTATCGCCGGCCGAGCCCTGAATGCCGGAGAACAGTTCTATACCGGCATAGCCCAGGACCAGCCATTTGGCTTTAACGGGAAAGGGAATAGGGATGATGTACATTTCACTATTGGGAAAAAGATATCCAAAAGCGGCCAGGCAGCCGAATACGGCGCCCGAAGCGCCTAAAGTAGGCTCGTTGATCGGGAAACCGGATGCGTAAAGGTTTTCCTGGATCACTTCCGGGGGATATTGCTGCTGAAGCCCCTCGAGGGTCCGTGACATCTCAGGGTACAATACAGCCAGGTGGCAGACAGCCGCGCCGATGCCGGAGACCACGTAAAAGATCAGGAAGCGCTTGCCTCCCCAGTAGTTTTCCAGGATCGCGCCAAACATCCACAGGGCGAACATATTAAAAATAATATGTTGCCAGCCTCCGTGAAGGAACAGGTAGGTCACCAATTGATGCGGGCGGAAAAGTTTGGAATGCAGATCGTGCAGGGCGAAGAGGTTAAGCATCTTCTCCTCAATCCCCTGTCCTAAGGCCTGTTGGGCGAGAAACACCAATACATTGATAATGATCAGGTTCTTAATAACTGGCGGTATCATCTGAAAACTACTCGGGCGAAATTCTGTCATACTCTATCCGTTAAGTCCTGCAAATTACTATATTTTACCTGTTCCAACGCTCTCCTACCGTATTCCGGATGGCAGGATCAGCGGGATTCTCTCAATTTTAACTGTACTACATTCTCAATATGATGGGTATGCGGGAACATATCCACGGGCCGGACCTTCGTAACCGTATATTTTTCGTCCAGCAGGTGGAGGTCCCTGGCCTGAGTGGCCGGATTACAGCTCACATATACCACAGTCGGCGCGGCTGTCTCCAGGATCTTGTTCACCAGCTTCTCGTGCATTCCGGCCCGGGGGGGATCCGTAATGATCACATCGGGCCTTCCTTCCCTGGTAAAGAAATCTTCCTTGCAGATATCGATCACGTCCCCGTCGAAAAACCGGGCATGCTGAATCCCATTGAGCGCGGCATTTTCCCGCGCATCGTCAATTGCTTCGGCGATCACTTCCACGCCGACGATCCGGGCCGCCTGACGGCTCAAAAAGATCCCGATACTGCCGGTTCCGCAATAGAGATCATATACCGTCTCCTTGCCGCTGAGCTCCGCAAATTCCCGGGTCACCTGGTAAAGTCGCTCTCCCTGACGGGTATTGGTCTGAAAAAAGGACTTAGGCCCTACTTTAAACTGAAAATCTTCTAACTTCTCTATTACATATCCTTTCCCATAAACGACCTGGGGATCCAGGTCCGAGATACTGTCATTCCATTTGACGTTGATCGTATACAAAAGAGTGGTAAGCTGGGGGAACTTTTGCAGGAGCCGCTCCTGCAAGGCCGACCAGGCAGCCGCATCTTCATACCCGAGAACAATATTGACCATGATCTCTCCCGTAGCGCAGATCCGCACCTGCATAGTCCGGAGCCAGCCCTGATGCGCTTTGATATCATAAAAAGAAAGCTGCCGTTCAAGGGCGAAATCCCTTACTTCCTTGCGGAGAAAATTGGTAGGCTCTTCCTGCAGATGACAGGTATCGATATCCACGACTTTATCGAACAGGCCCCTGGCATGAAATCCCGCCACATTCTGTTCGGAGGTAATATCCGGATTATGCAGCTCCCCCGGCAGTAAGAACCGCTTGTTGGAAAAAGTATATTCCATCTTATTCCGGTACAGCGTGGACTGCGGCGCACCCAGGATGGGCATCAGCGGAGGTAAAGTCACTTTCCCTATGCGTTCCAGTACATCGGCTACTTGTTTCTCCTTATACTGCAGCTGCTTTTCATACGGCAGCATCTGCCAGCGACACCCTCCGCATACCCCGAAATGGGAACAAAAAGGCTCCACCCGGTCTGGTGAATACTGATGATAGGCCGTGATGAAGCCTTCGGCCCAGTCCTTTTTATTTTTGGAAAGTTTAACATCTACGATATCCCCTGGTATGGCATTTTCAATGAATATCACTTTCCCATCCACCCGGGCGATGGATTTTCCTTCCGCAGCATAATCCTGTACCAGAACCTGCCGGAGCTCTATATTTTTATTTTTTTTCCGCACGGTGGCAAAAATAAGAAGAAGCGAATAGTTTATTTAATTTAGTGGCGTTATGAATAAAATCCTTTTGTCCCTGTCAACCTGTTTGTTCCTTTTGCAGGGGGCCTTTGCCGGAATGGCGAGCCCTCGTTTCTCCCCGGTTGTTTTGGCTACGTCACCCGGTTATCTTCCAAATGGCTATCATATTCAACTTACGCTGAAGCCTTATAAGGAAGGGAAGGTTTATCTGGGGTATTATTATGGAAAGATCAGAGCCCTGGCAGACTCAGCTATGCTGGACGGTAATGGCGTCGCTACCTTTTCCGGGAAAGAAAAATTACCGGGAGGGGTCTATTTTATCGTTTCTCCCCGTAAAGCGATCCTTTTCGAGTTGCTGATAGATACCCAGCAAAACTTCCTGGTTGCGGCCGATACGGCAAACCTGCCCGGCAGCGTGGCCTTCACCGGATCTCCGGACAATGCCGTTTTCCAGTCGTATACAAATTTTACCAATACGAGAGGAACTGAGATCGTCGCCAGCCAGAAAGAGTTGGCCAAGGCACATGGCAAGGCCGACTCCGCCCGGCTCATGGAAAAGATCAAAAAAGCCAATGCCGAGATCCAGACTTACCGGGAGGGGCTGGCTGCCAAATATCCCAACTCTTTACTGACCACCTTGTTCCATACGCTGAAAGAGCCGGTAGTCCCTCCTGCGCCTCCACAATCGGATGGGAAAAAGGACAGCCTGTTTGCCTATCATTACTTTAAAGCCCATTATTGGGACAGTATTTCCTTTACGGACGAGCGGCTCACCCGGACTCCCGTTTTCGAGCCCCGGCTGGATAAATATTTTAAGGACCTGGTCCCTCCGGATGCAGATTCTATCGAGCGGGAAGCGGACATGATGCTGTTGCAATCCCGTGTCAGCAAACCGTTGTTCCAGTTTCTGATGGTCTATTTCGTCCAGAAATATATAAACCCGGAATATATGGGGCAGGACGCCGTTTTCGTACACCTTTTCGAAAAGTATATCAATACTGGCGAAGCGGAATTTTTTACAGAAAAATACCGGCAATTCCTGAACAACCGTGCTTACAGTCTGATGGCGAACCTGATCGGCCAGCCCGCAGCCAACCTGCAGATGGTGGACACTACCGGCAAGCCCCGGCCTTTATATGAGGAACAAGCGCCCTTTGTCGTGATCTGTTTCTGGGATGCGACCTGCGGGCATTGTAAGGAGACGGTACCCAAAGTGGACTCCATCTTCCAGGCCAAATGGAAACGGGAGGGGGTCAAACTCTACGGGGTAATGGTCGATGGGGGCCAGGAAGCCTGGTTGCAATTCATTAAGGATCACAATTTAAAGGATTGGATCCACGTTTATGAGCCCAAGGCCCAGCAGGATGCCGATGAAGCTGCGGGGCGACCCGGTTACAAGCAATTATATGATGTTTACCAGACGCCTATCTTATACCTGTTGGACAAGGACAAACGGATCATAGCAAAAAAACTCTCTTACCAGCAGCTGGACGAAGTCATTAATTTGAAACTGAAGAAAAAGCAATAATCCTGAAATAACCCTGAATTGACGAATGCAAAATCCTATTGATATGAATCAACTTGTCCGAAAGCTGATCCTGATTCCGATCCTATCCTTGTCTTTATTTACCGGGCTTACTGCCCAGACCTTGTTTACCTGCGGCGGCATGAATGTGAGCAAAGAGGATTTCCTGAAAGCTTATAACAAGAACAATACGGGTGAAAAAGCCACGGAAAAGTCCTACCGGGACTACCTGGAACTCTATATCCGTTATAAATTAAAAGTAAAAGCGGCCTATGAGATGCAGCTGGATACCCTGCCTGGTCAACGGACAGAATTGCAAAGCTTTCGCTCCCAGGTAGCGGACAACTATCTGAAGGACGAGGAAAGCCTTGATAAAATGGTGAATGAGGCTTTCACCCGTGGTCAGCGGGATATTCACCTGGCCCATATTTTCATCCCCCTGCCTAAAAATGCAGCCCCTTATGATACGGCCAGAGCCTATGAAAAAGCGATGGGAGCTTACAATGCGTTGAAAAGCGGTCAGTCATTCGGGAAAACAGCTCTTCTATACTCCAGTGATCCATCCGCCAGGGACAATGCGGGGGACATCGGCTATATCACCGTTTTTACTCTCCCTTATGAGCTGGAGAGCCTGGCCTATTCAACCCCGCCGGGTAAATTCTCAAAACCTTACCGGAGCAAGGCCGGGTATCATATCTTCCGAAATGTGGGAGAAAGAAAATCCCTGGGCAGGATAAAAGTTGCCCAGATACTCCTGTCTTTTCCTCCCGGCGCAACGGAGGCCGCCCGAAATGCCACCCGTCTACGGGCGGATTCCGTTTATGATCTCCTGGTGAAAGGCGCCGATTTTGCCGCAAAAGCCCAAACGCTCAGCGGTGATAATTTATCTTTTCAGAATGGAGGTGAGATACCGGAGTTCGGCGTCGGCAAATATGATTCCGCTTTTGAAGCGGCGGCATTCGCCCTCGGTCAGGACGGCGCCATCAGCCGGCCCGTCGCCAGCCTTTTTGGTTATCATATCATCAAGCGGATAGCGAGGAAGCCTTTTCCCGCCCAATTCAATAAAGAGACGGCGGCCTACATAAGACAACAGATCACAGCGGATCCGCGGATCGAGCTTGCCCGGCGGGCGTTATTGAAAAAGGTCCTTCAGCAGGTCGGTTGGAGATCCGGCACTTTTTCCGAAGATGACCTATGGGCCTTTACGGATAGTGTAATGCTGAATACAGGTCTCTCTTCCTTCAGGAGCCTTAGCTATTCTTCCGTCCTGTTCTCTTTTTCCAGCCAGCAGTATACTGCAAAAGGGTGGCTGGACTATGCCCGAACGGCGAAGGCGCCGAGGACCGGCAGCGGGGGCAGGACCGATAAGGAGCTATTTGACTCCTATCTTGAAAGGGTTGCGCTGGAATATTACCGCAACCACCTGGAGGAGTACAACAGGGATTTCGCCTTCCAGCTGACGGAATTTAAAGAAGGCAACCTGCTTTTCGAGATCATGCAACGGAAGATCTGGGATAAAGCCTCTACGGACAGCGCCGGCCTCCGGAATTATTATGAGGCCCATAAAAACAAATACTGGTGGGATTCCAGCGCGGATGCCCTTTTATTTACCTGCAATAATGAGAAGACGGCACAAGCGATGAGGAGCAATCTTGGCGGGAATGTGAATGACTGGCGCAAGTGGACGGATAGTGTCGGAGCTGCCGTGCAGGCCGATTCGGGCCGCTACGAGCTGGCCCAGATACCCACGGAGGGCAAGCGTTCTTTTCAGCCGGGGACGTTCACGCCCATTATCACCAATAAGAGCGACAATACGGTCAGTTTCGCTTATATCCTGAATGTATACAATGAGCGGTCTCCCCGCAACTATAAGGATGCCAGGGGTTTCGTGATCAATGACTACCAGGCTTACCTGGAGGACCAATGGATCGCAGAGCTCAAAAAGAAATACCCTGTCAACGTAGAGGAGAAGGTGGTAGCCAGCCTGCCGAAATAAAGGGATCAGAAGACACTTTTCACCACATTCCAGATGACCTTGGGCTTGCCGAGCGTGTAATAGTGCAATACCGGCACTCCGGCTGCTTTTAATTCCCGGCTCTGCTGTATCAGCCATTCGGTGCCGACTTTCTCCACCTCTTCGTCATTTTTACATTTCATGACCTCATTGGAAAGATCGGTGGGAAGGTCTACATGGAAGATCTTTGGCAGCATACTAAGCTGCTTTCTGTTGGTGATGGGTTTCAAACCGGGTATGACCGGCACATGGATGCCCGCATCCCGGCAGGATTTGACAAAGTCAAAATATTTCTGGTTGTCGAAAAACATCTGGGTGGTGATATATTCAGCCCCGGCGTCAACCTTGGCCTTGAGAAACATCAGGTCTGTGTCCAGGTTCGGCGCTTCAAAATGTTTTTCGGGGTATCCGGCGACCCCGATACAGAAATTGGTCTTTCCGCCATTTTTAATATCCTCTTCGATATATACGCCATGATTGAGCGAAGCTACTTGTTTAAGCAGGTCGATGGCATAGCGGTGGCCATCGGGCTCGGGCTCAAAGGAAGACTCGTTCTTGGCAGCATCTCCCCGGAGGACGAGAACGTTGTCTACTCCCAGAAAGTGCAGGTCTATCAGGGCGTCTTCCGTCTCCCGTTTGGCAAAACCGCCGCAGATCAGGTGTGGCACTGCATCGATCTGATAATGATTCATGATCGCCGCGCAGATACCAACGGTGCCGGGTCTTTTACGGACCTCCACTTTTTCAAAAGTGCCGTCGGTCTTCTTTTTGAACATGGTCTCGCTGCGATGGTAGGTGACATTGATAAATGCGGGCTTGAATTCCATCAAAGGATCCAGGTGCTCATAAATGGAACTGATCGTTTTACCTTTCAGGGGAGGTAGTATTTCGAACGAAACCAGGGTGCTTTTGGCCTGTTGTATATGCTCTATAACCTTCATAAGGGCTTAATAAACTTAATAATTGCGCAAACATAGCAGATAAGTCTTAAAACACCTATAAATTTCCCGCAGGCGCCTTGCCGCATGAAAGGGGAAGCTTAAATTTGCGGCAAATTACTCTCATTTGAGCCTGACCATTCATTCCCAAGACCTTGTTAAGAGCTATCGCAGCCGGACTGTGGTAAATCATGTTTCGGTAAAGCTGGAACAGGGGGAGATCGTCGGATTGCTGGGTCCCAACGGAGCCGGCAAGACCACTACTTTTTATATGGTAGTAGGGTTGATCAAGCCGGATGAAGGGGACGTATTCCTGAACGATATCAATATTACCCGGCTGCCCATGTATAAAAGGGCTCAGATGGGGATCGGCTACCTGCCCCAGGAGGCCTCCGTATTCCGTAAGCTAAGCGTGGAGGATAATATAAAGGCCGTGCTGGAAATGACCAAGCTGAGCCGGAAAGAGCAAAGGGAAAAGCTGGAAGCTTTGCTGGATGAATTTCACCTGCACCATGTGCGTAAGAACAACGGGGATTCGCTTAGCGGAGGGGAAAGAAGGCGGACGGAGATAGCCAGGGCCCTGGCCGTAGATCCGAAATTCATCTTACTGGACGAGCCTTTTGCCGGGGTCGATCCAATTGCCGTAGAGGATATCCAGACTGTTGTGGCCCGTTTGAAATTCAGAAATATCGGCATCCTGATCACCGACCATAATGTAAACGAGACCCTCTCCATTTGCGACCGGGCCTATCTGCTCATAGACGGTAAAATATTCAAGCACGGCACCGCCGAAGAGCTGGCCGAAGACGAACAGGTCCGGCGCCTCTACCTGGGACGCAATTTCGAGCTAAAAAGGAAGGACTATCTCTACGAGGAAGCCAAACAGCAGGCCCAAAACGCCACGGGCGTTTTGCCCGAAGGGCCATAATTAGACCCGATTGCCGGACGGTTCATCCGTTCCGGCAATCGCTCAGACGCCACAGACGCCTTTGTCGAAGTGAGTCCACCCCTCTCCGGCAAACAATTTCGTCATGTCCCGATCATTCTTTATTTTGCTACCAATGAAGCTTCTCAGCCCGGCCATATCACGACTTGCCAGATTCCGCCTGTGGCGTATAGAGCAATGGATGCACAATCCTGTCGCTGTACAAAGGGAGGTTTTACAACACCTGGTCACTTCCGCGCAATACACCGAATTCGGGCGGAAATATAATTTCTCCAGGATCTTCTCCCTCCGGGAGTTCAAGCAGGCTGTTCCCATCCATGAATATGATGACCTGAAGCCTTATATCCAGCGCATCATGGACGGGGAGCAGAATGTATTATGGAATACGCCCATCAACTGGTTCGCCAAGAGCAGCGGCACTACCAACGATAAAAGCAAGTTTATCCCGGTAAGTCAGGAAAGTCTGCAGGACTGCCATTACCAGGGCGCGAAAGACGTGTTGTCCCTTTATTACAACTTCAATCCCGAATCCGATCTGCTGACCGGCAAAGGGCTGGTCCTTGGCGGAAGTCATACGATCCACCAGGTAAATGAGGATGTCCATTACGGAGATCTTAGCGCCGTCCTCCTGCAAAACACTCCTTTCTGGGGGCATTGGATAAGGACGCCGGAACTGAGCATCGCCCTGCTGGATGAATGGGAGGACAAAATTGAAAAGCTGGCCCGCAATACGATTACGGAAAACGTGACGTCCATCTCCGGAGTGCCGACCTGGACCCTGGTGCTGATGCGGCGTATTCTGGAAATCACCGGCAAGAGCTGTCTGGCCGAGGTATGGCCTTCCCTCGAACTGTATATTCACGGAGGCGTCTCCTTTACGCCCTATCAGGCGCAATTCAGAAAACTGATCGGAAAAGATATCCATTACCTGGATATGTACAATGCCAGTGAAGGTTTTTTTGCAGCACAAGCCAATCCCAACGACGATGGGATGCTGCTGTTTCTCGACCATGGCATTTTTATGGAGTTTATGCCGATAGAAGAATATGGCAAGCCCAATCCCGAGACCATCGGCCTGCAGGACGTGGAAATAGGTCCGCAATACGCCCTGGTCATCAATACCAATGGGGGGTTGTGGCGCTACCTGCTGGGGGATACGATCCGGTTCACCTCGAAGGATCCTTTCCGTATCAAGGTAAGCGGGCGTCTCAAACATTTTATCAATGCATTCGGTGAGGAAGTGATGGTAGACAATTCGGATAAGGCCATTGCCATTGCGGCTCAGAAAACGGGAGCGATCGTAAATGACTATACGGCGGCCCCCGTTTATTTCAGCGATAAAGGGAATGGCGCTCATGAGTGGCTGGTGGAATTTGAAAAAGAGCCAACCAGCCCCTCCCAATTTGTCTATGAGCTGGACAAGGCTTTACAAAGCATCAATAGCGACTATGAGGCCAAGCGGCATAAAGATATTGCCTTGGGCATGCCTATCCTTCACGTATTGGAGAAAGGCGTCTTCACTACCTGGCTGAAAAGCAAGGGCAAATTAGGTGGTCAGCATAAAGTGCCACGGTTGTCCAATGACCGGAAATATGTCGAGGAGATCTGCGCGATGATCGCCGTTACGCATTAGGCGGAGCCGGATCGGGGGGCCGAAACAGCCATCAGCCTGCCGGTTGAAGGTTCGGCTCTTTGTCCGTGCTATCTTCCCGCAGCAGCAGGGTTAAAGCGATCAGGCTTACAAAGGAGGATGTATAAAATAAATACAGGTAGGGGACATCGATAAAGCAATAGAATACGACCAGGCTGATCTTAAGCGCCGCCAAAGGAATATTGGCCATTTTCCTCTTGCCAGAACTCCATTTACAAAACACAACAAACAACACTGGAACTCCGAAGCTAAGGATAATCAATAATCTATGCAGCTGAGCGATCCTTTTGGGGCCGAAAAACCAGGCAAAACCGGGCGCTGTCGAGAATACTTCTGGGCTATCCTTCCAGACCCGGCCTGCAAACGCTATATAATCTCCTGGCAACAAAGCCAGCCTGACAAAAGTCGTCCAGCCTACGGGAACCAGGAAAAGCAATATAAAACACAGCATCCCTGTCAATATAAGAATGAAAAGCGGTTTCCAATTCTTTTCAAGGATCAGGTACAAAAGATAAGCGGGAACCCACCCTACGAGAGCATACCGGCTCAACATGCAGAGAGAGACCGCAATAGCGGTTAGCCAGGGCTTGCCGGATGCCAGCGACAGGACGAGCAGGACGTAATAGCCAATGACCGTGCCTTCTTCCGCCACGCTGATAATTCCTGGCGTATTATCCGCCACTACCCACCAGAACAGCAGGAAAGCAATGACACCAAGGAAGAAGGACAAATAATTGTGACTATGGGGCCGGTAGACAAAGAGGAAGGCCCCAAAGGCAAAGAGCAGGCCGGCAATGGCAATCCAGCGCATATCGATGCCTAATGCTATGGCCGGAACATAAGGCAGCCACATAGCGGGCAGGTAGATGGGTTGTGAGCCACCCCAGATCCAGGGTATGACATCGTAGATATGGCTGTGCTGTCCGGCTATGAAACGCTCCCCCATCACCTTTATGATCGGCAGCATGTCAGCGTTCCTGATATCCAGGGGTATCTCCTCAAACCAATATTGGCACCAGTAATACAGAACAAGGGATATTAAACCCGCAATGACCAACCTGTAATGGTTAACCGGGTCCTTCCACGCCTTCATTTCAAAGGGAGGAAGTTTCAGCACAGGGCAAAACAATAGCAACACGGCAATACCGATGCCAGCTCCAAAATAAAGGATGGAAAAAAGGGGCACCCACCCGGGTATCTTCAGACACCAGGTCACGCTGAGTGTTTCCAGGGTGAAAGCGATCAGAAGCCAGAATTTCAGATATTTGAGGGACATATGTCTGCAAATAAATACAAATAAAAAGATTTATTTCCAGCCAAGAGAATGAGTTTAATATATTTGGGCGCATTTTCCCGGAAAAAAGGAATATTATGCAGAATTTTGTCGCATGAAAATCAAAAGCCTCCAATTAAAACATTTCAAGCGGTTTACCGGTCTGACATTGCAGGATATTCCTGACAATACTAAGCTTGTTTTGTTGATTGGAAGCAACGGAAGTGGAAAATCGTCTGTTTTTGATGCATTTGAATTAGTATCAGATATGATACACCGTACTCCGGCTAATTCGCCCTATTCCTTCAATTTTTCGGGCGGAAAAGATTATACTTATTATCATAAAAGACCGAACCTTCTTGAACTAAACATAATTTTTTCGGATAATTCTACTATTCAATGCTTATTTAATTCCACTGTGGGTGGTATAATGGCTTTCAGTAAAAAATTCTTCCCGACTTTATTTTATGGAAGAAGCGCTGTTCGCTATTTGCCAAGAATAACCAGAGCCAGTATAGGACAATCTATAGACATTCTCAAAGACGTCGATAAGCCTCAATATCTTATAGATGAAGACAAGAGATTTGAAAATGATATCGACCTTTTAATAGTAGAAGTCGTAGAAAAAATATTTAAAGGTATTAATACTGAAAGTAATCAGCAATTGCTGGAAATCAGATTCTTCTTAAACAAGATAAATGACGCGTTTCCAAGAATTTTTGGCACTGGTAACGGAACAAAATTACTTTTTAAAAGCTTCGTCCCCCCTGCTGAAGGAAATCCTAGCCGTTTAATCTTTCAAAAAGGGATGTCGGAGTTGGATTATCATTTACTGAGTGCCGGAGAAAAAGAAGTTGTCAATTTGCTTTTCAATCTGTTCGTGAGAAATAGAGTTTATGGGGACACTATCTATTTTATGGACGAAATTGACTCACATTTAAATACAAAATTGCAGGCGGCACTCTTAAAGGAAATTACAGAAAATTGGATTCCTGCTAACTGTCAGTTATGGACAGCTTCGCATTCCCTGGGTTTTATTCAATATGCAAAAGAGAGTGATCGTGCTGTAATTTTTGATTTTGATGATTATGATTTTGATCAGCCGAAAATACTCACGCCGGAAGCAAAGGACAATCCGGACTTATATGAAATAGCAGTAAATAAAGAGGTCTTACCCTCTTTATTTAAAGACTATACTATCTTTTTCGTTGAAAACAAGGATAGAAACTATTACAGTTCTATAAGTGTTCCTCATATCCTTTTTGTTCAGGCCAATAACAAAAAGGCTGTTTACCATAAAACAAAGAATGGGGAGTTTTATGGGATCATCGATAGAGATTATCTTACTGATGATGATATAAAAGAAATAGAAAAGCAATTTGCTAAACTAAAAGTTTTGCGGCTTTATTCCATTGAAAACTATTTATATCATCCGAATAATCTTGAGGAATATCTTTCGCTTAAAGAACTTCCCTACGATAAAGAAGGATATAAGCAGAACATTGCCAGAGAAAAAAATTTGGTTGTTGATGAAATAAGAAGAAAGCTTGCTATAATCAGAACGAGCTATCCTTTCTTTGAAGAACCAGAATATAACGGCAAGGCTAATCAAAAACGTTTCAGGAATGAATCAGAAAATCTAGTACAAGTGGAAGAATTGGAAAAGTATTTAAACAGTTCCGATTTCGATGTTTTTTATAAAGTATTTTCTATGAAGGACTATGCTACGCAGTTAAAAGAGAGACAAAACATAAACAAATCGGAGCTTTCAAAAACCAAATGGTTTAGTGAACAAATAGCTAACATTCTAACCAATTCAAAATGACATGCTACGCATGCAAAACACCATTGAAAAATCAACTATGAACGTGAACAAACTACTGGAAAACAAAATTGCTATTGTGACGGGTGCGAGCCGCGGGATTGGCGAAGCCATCGCCATTAAATTAGCCGAACAGGGCGCACATGTCGCTTTTACCTACCTGAGCAGCGATGAAAAAGCAAAGGTCCTCGAAGATAAGCTGAAAGGGCTGGGGGTAAAGGCAAAAGCATATAAGAGCAATGCCGGTATCTATGCTGAATGTGAAACCCTGGTGAACGACGTATTAAAAGAATTCGGGACCGTGGACATCTGTGTAAATAACGCCGGTATCTCCAAGGATAATCTATTATTGCGTCTGACCCCCGAACAATGGGATGATGTAATCGATATTAATCTTAAGAGTGTTTATAATATGACCAAGCAGGTCATTCGCCCTATGATGAAAGCTAAAAAAGGTTCCATTGTCAATATGAGCTCTATCGTAGGCATACGGGGCAATGCCGGGCAAAGCAGCTATGCCGCTTCCAAGGCTGGTATCATCGGCTTTACCAAATCAGTAGCTCATGAGCTGGGTAGCCGCAATATCCGTTGCAATGCCATCGCTCCCGGTTTTGTCGAGACGGATATGACCCATTATCTCAAAGACGGGGAAGGATCCAAGGGATTCCTGGAAAAGATACCTCTGGGTCGTTTCGGCGGCGCCGAAGAGATCGCCAATACCACCCTTTTTCTGGCCAGTGACCTGAGCTCTTATATTACAGGACAGGTGATCAGCGTCTGTGGAGGGTTGAATATATAAATTGTTAAAACGGCGGGACTGGTTTCCGGTCTCGCCGTTTTAAAGCTATTTTTGTAATCCTTGAAGATTCGTAAGATCATATCTGTTTTTCTACTCCTGGTATTGTGCATACAGCTATTACCGTTGAAACAGACCATTGCCTGGCTGCTTGGCAACCAGGTAACGGAAGAACTGGTGCATTCCGATGATACGGGCAAATCAAACCGTTCCGGGGATGACCTGTGCAAACATTTTTTGCCCGTTTATTATCCTACCCTGGTACCATCCATATTACCGGTCTTTCTGGTAAACCTGCCTGATCAGGCTGAAGGTCTGGAAGGCAGACACGCGGACGATATTCTCACTCCCCCACCCAATTGCTGATCCCCTGGTAACTTCAGCTGCCTGCCGTTAATGCAGGACCAGCTTTTATTGCTTGCCCCCTAACTTTCGTGGCAGACCGGAGCACCCTGTCTATCCTTATGCATGCTTCCGAAGACGGTGATTCCCCGAGAGCCCGTGTATGCACGAGCCTGCGTATGCCGAGCCCGCGTATGCCTGAAAATTGACTAATTCCTTAAAAAGAAAAATCATGCCCTCGCAAAAAAAACTATTTCAAAATGCAGCGACGGATATTCCTGCTGCCATTGTTGTATTCCTGGTAGCCTTACCTCTCTGTCTGGGAGTGGCCCTGGGCTCCAATGCCCCCCTGTTCTCTGGCATTATTGCCGGTATCATCGGAGGCCTGGTGATCGGCGTCCTCAGCGGATCTTCCCTGAGCGTGAGCGGTCCTGCGGCCGGCCTCACAGCGGTGGTAGCCGTTGCCATCGGCAAGATGCCGGTCTTTGAAGCATTCTTGTTATCGGTGGTGATCGCCGGTCTTTTACAAGTGTTATTTGGTTTCCTCCGGGCGGGTATCCTGGGTGACTATGTCCCCAATGCCGTCATCCGGGGCATGTTGGCCGCCATAGGTATTATTCTCATTCTCAAGCAATTGCCTCATTTGGTGGGGTACGATAAGAACTTTCAGGGAGATGAGGCCTTTATACAGATCGACCGCAAGAACACTTTCTCGGAACTGATCTGGTCGCTGAATTATCTCTCCCCGGGCGCCATCCTCATCGGGGTGGTATCGCTCGGGCTGCTGGCATTATGGAACCTCAAATTCTTCAAGACCCAAAAGATCTTCACCTATATTCCGGCCCCCCTCGTGGTCGTAGTCACCGGGGTCGTGCTGAACCTGCTGCTGGCCGGAACGGGCGGCATCTTTGCCTTGGATCCCAATCACCTGGTCAACCTGCCTGTGACCGACGGGCTTTCTTCCGCCACCGGTCTATTGCGTTTTCCCAAATGGGAATACCTGGGCCGTACAGATGTATGGGTCACCGGCCTCACCATTGCCCTGGTAGCCAGCCTGGAAACCCTGCTGAGCATCGAAGCCGTCGATAAGCTCGACCCCTATAACCGGCGTACTCCTACCAACCGGGAGTTAAAAGCACAAGGCGTAGGCAACCTGGTCTCGGGATTACTGGGCGGTCTTCCCATCACGTCCGTGATCGTTCGCAGCTCGGCCAATGTGAATGCCGGCGGTAAGAGCCGGCTCGCCACTATCTTTCACGGGCTTTTCCTTTTGCTGAGCGTTCTTTTCATCCCGGGGCTGCTGAATATGATCCCTTTGAGCGCGCTGGCCGCGATCCTGGTCGCTACCGGGTACAAACTGGCGAAACCGACCTTATTCCGGGAGTTCCACCGGAAAGGATGGGACCAGCTGGTTCCCTTTGTAGTAACGATCCTGGCCATCCTCCTCTCCGACCTGCTGATCGGGATCCTCATAGGGATGGGGGTATCGTTGTTCTTCCTGATAAGGAGCAATTTCCGCTCGGCGGTTATGATCGTACATGATGACAATAAATACCTGGTCCGTTTCCGTAAAGACGTCTCTTTCCTGAACAAACCCATTGTAAAAGAGAAGCTGGAGGCGGTGCCTGCCGATTCCTATGTTCTGATCGACATGACAAGGGCCGATTTCATCGACAAAGACGTAATAGACGTCGTCAACGAATTCCTGCTCCATGCCCATCTGAAGAATATACAGGTGGAGCTCAAGAAAAGCCGCTTTAAGTCTTTGCACCAGCTGGTAAACGAGCAACCCGAGTCAAATGAACGGGCGGCGTAGCCCTGCTTTTAAGACGCCGGCAGCGTCTTAAAAGCCTTAATTTTGCCAAAATAAAACCCGATTACATGTATTCTATCGATAAATTACTATTAGAAAATAAAGCCTGGGCATCGGAGAAAAAAGCGGATGACCCCGAGTATTTCGAGCGGCTTTCCCATTTGCAGACGCCTGAGTTCTTATGGATCGGCTGCAGCGACAGCCGGGTACCCGCCAATGAGATCACCGGTACACAGCCGGGTGAAATATTCGTACACCGGAATATCGCCAATATGGTCGTCCACACGGATGTAAACCTGCTGAGCGTGCTGGAATACGCGGTCGCCCATCTTAAGGTAAAGCACGTCATTATTTGCGGCCATTACGGCTGCGGAGGCATCAAGGCGGCTATGACCAACCATGATTACAAACAGGTGCTGAATATGTGGTTACGGAATATCAAGGACGTATACCGGCATCATCGCGCGGAGCTGGACGGCATTGCGGACATGGAACTGCGTGCCGATCGTCTGACGGAGCTCAACGTGAAGGAGCAGGTCACCCATCTGGCCAAGACTTCCATTATCCAGCGTGCCTGGCAGCAGGAACAAAGGCCCCAGCTCCATGGATGGGTCTATGGATTAAAGGACGGTCTGATCAAACCCGTCTTCGGGATGGATTCCCATACGAAGATGGACCCTTTGTATGAATATGACGATCTTAAGTAACTACCCTGTAAAGAAAAAAGCCCCGGAATTCCGGGGCTTTTTTTCTCTAAAAGGCGGCTGTTTTCTCTATTGTGTGATCCAAATTTTCGTGGATATGAGGTCCGTTCCGTTCGTTTCGGCAAACCAGTTCTTGTAATTATAGGTTTGTTCGGTAGAGGGGTATTGCACCCGCTGGTAGCCGCCGTAGGTCTGTGCGTAATAGCTGGCGTTAACGGCCTCCATCGGAGTCTGGCCACCTGTGCGCCGCAGCAGGGTCCAGGCCTCCCAGGGTTGGCGGAAGAGGTCGATCCATTCCTGTGCATAGATCTGCTCTACCGCCTGCGTGGGATCGAACAGCACTTTCGTATTGGTGAGCAGCGCCGTCATAGCAGCTGCGTCGGGTAATGCCGTAGGCTTGTTGACCACCCAAACCTTCGAGTTCATCGCCTGGGTCGTCCAGAAATTTACGGAAGCGGTGATCCCAGCCTCGTATTCCGTCTTGGCCGTTGCCATATTGACGGCAACGCCTGCGATGCCACGCGCATAGACCTCCGCTTTCAGGAAATGTACTTCCGCCGCTGTCATAAACAGTTCCGGAATATTCTTATCACGTCCCCAGTAGTAATTGAAATCCGCGTATTGGTTAACGGTGGGGGGATTGCCGCCCCCATTTTTATTGGTCCAGTCGACATCTCTGTTACCATGGTTGTAAGGATCCCCGCCATCTATAGTTCCAGAAGGAGGGTTTTGAGGAAAGGGATTCCATTGGCCGGCATTATTGGGTTCGAAAAAGATATTACACCTTGGATCGAAGATACCGCTGCCATCCACGTTATTATTGGACGACATGAGCTCCCACATGGTGGTACCCATCCGTAACCGGGTTTCCGTACCAAAGCCGAATTCACGTTCGCCCAGATCGAGGTTGGGGATATTGGCGGGGTAAAGGCCGATATTGTCCGTGGTGTAATCGGTCAGGAGCGGTTTGGACAACGCGTCGGCTATCTGGGGGGTAGCATCCGTCGCATCCTTGTCATAGATGGTGAGCGCCAGGCGAAGCCGGAGCGAGTTGGCGAATTTGATCCATTGGGCGATATCGTTCAGCAACACCAGGTCCCCGCTGCCTAAAGAAAGCTGTTTGGTATCGGTGGCGCTGAAATTATTGACGGCCCATTGCAGATCAGTGAGGCAGGATGAGTAGATGCTCTGCTGTTTGTCATAGGGAGGGGAATAAGATGCCGCATTCCCGTCCGTAGCATTACCGGCCTGAGAATAAGGCATGTCGCCATAGAAGTTGGACAGCTTGATCGCTTCGTAGGCCTTCAAGGTCTTCATCATCGCCTTCAGGTTCGTATAGATGGTCGAATCCGGGCTGGTGGCAATGGTAGTCATCATCGCCTTATAATTGGACAGGTTGTGATAGAAGTTAGACCATTCGCTCGCGGGGCCGGCATCATAGGTATAATCCGGCTTGGTATAAACGATCCCCTGCTGGGAGATGGGGTACCAGTAGGCGTTCATCGTACCCTGATCCCCGTAGGTATTGAGCAGATTGCTTACAAATCCGATGTATAACTGTTGCGGGCTGGCGACAGGAGATCCGTTCCAGGGAGTATTGATCTCCTGGAATTTTTTAGTACAGGCATTCAATACGCATAAGATCGACAAGGCCGCCCCTATTTTTAAACCCAGCTTGTTTATTTTATATTTCATAAAGAAGTTATTAATCTTAAAAAATAAAAAGGACACCCTCTTTAAAACCCGGCTTTCACGGACAGGCCGAATGAACGGACGCCCGGTAATTGGGCCCATTGGATGCCTTGTGTATTGCTGGTGCCGTTGATGCCTTCCGGATTAAGCCTGTCGGGCAGGGTGGTAAATAAATAGAATAAGTCCCGGCCGATCAGCGAAACGGACAGGTTCTGGAAGATCCCGGTCTTGCTGATCAGGTTCGGGGGTATCCGGTAGGTCAGCGCCAGTTCGCGCAGCTTACCCCAGCTATTGGTAAAAATGGAATTGCTTCTTACGAGGGGCACATTACTCCAGGACTGGTAATTGCCGGCATATTTCCACCAGGAGTTTACGACGGCCGTATTAGGTTTGCCACTCGTGGAACCATCTGCTACGACGCCGGGCAGGATCACGCCTACATTGGCCTTCGTGCCGTCAGGAAAGGTAAAAGGCAGTCCATGACCATCTCTTTCATGTACCGTTTCGGGAGCTTCTCCCTGTCCCATCAGGGAAGCATAGTCAGCCGACCAGATCTGGCCGCCTACTTTGAAATCGGTGAGAATATACAGGCTGAAGCTCTTATAATGGAAGGTATTGGAGATGCCGCCTGTCAGCTTAGGCGTGGCATTCCCGATCTTGACCAGGTCCGGGGTCGTGGCGTATTGCGAACCGATCACATTGCCGCTGCCGTCCTTGATCAGGTTAACCACTTTTTGCCCGCTCAGATACTGGTAATCGTATCCATAGATCGTTCCATAATCATCGCCGACCTTGGCATTCATGTTGACACCGTTGCCGCCGAACCAGGAGCCGATCGGGATCTGGTCCACTCCGGGTGCAATGGAGACCACTTTATTTTTATTATGCGCCCCGTTGATAGAGATGTCCCAGCCAAAGTCCTTGTGGTTGATCACCTTGGCGCTGATAATAAATTCGATCCCGGCATTCCGTAACGCACCGGTATTGATGGTCAACCGGTCTGCGCCGGAAGAGGTAGCGATATTAACCGGTAAGATCTGATCGTAAGAATAAATATTGTAATAAGTAAAATTCAGGTTGATCCTGTTATTAAGAAAACCCAGGTCTGTACCAACCTCGTAGGACCTTGCTTTTTGCGGTAGCAGGGCTGATAAGGAAGGCAGCGTGTTGGGGACGGTCAAACCGGTCGTAAAGCCACCCAACGTAGGTTGTAAATAAGTAAAGATGGTCTGATAAGGCACGGCTCCGTTAGCGCTCTTGGAGGCGGCAAAACGTATTTTACCATAGCTAAGCCAATTGCTGACCGCATCCATTTTAAAGGCATCCGTAAAGACGAAGCTGAGGTTGGCCGAAGGATAGAAAAAGGATAGGTTCGCTTTGGGCAAGGTAGAGGACCAGTCATTGCGGCCGCTCAACTCCAGGAAAAGATATTTTTTATACGAGAGGTTTAAAATTCCGTAGGCGGACTGGATCTCCGCTTCATTGCGGTTCTCGGTAGGCCGTGGAAAAGGGTTCGTGCTGTTGTAATTCGTCAGGTTGTACGTAAAGGGATACAGGAAGGGGCCGGGGTTGCTGGCGTAGAGATCATACAATTTATTATGATAATAGCTGCCGCCCACACTCAGGCTGGCATCGAAGTCAGGCAACAGGTCCGTCTTATGGGCGGTCAGCAGACCATCCAGGTTAACCGTCGTGACTTTCGACAGGTCGTTGGAATAGGAACCACCTGTCAGGCCTTCCGCATCCGTAGGTTTGTTCTTCGTCTCGAACTGATTGGTGTAATAATCGATACCCGCATGCCCGGTGGCAGTCAGCCAGGGAAGGATCTCCGCGTTGAGCTTGAGGGATCCCAGCAACTGGTTTTGCGTAAACGTGGTATTGTTCTGTAAGGTGTTCCACCAATAATCCTGCATGCCCATGCTCGGATAAGGAGCATTTGTAGTAAGGGTGGTATTTTTCGAGCCATCGGCATTCAGGTACAGGCCTCTTTCGATCGCCTTGTAGTCCGCCGGCAGGCCATACATCGTGATATAACCGGTACTGGGGGTAAAGTTGCCGTTCAGGTCGTACCCGGTGGTATTGGGTACATTGAGCCGGTTCAGGTTCGAGTAACTGGCCGTCGCTTCGACTTTTACTTTTTTGCTGACATTGATCGCAGAGGCGATATTGAAGACGTTCTGCGAGGAATTGCTGTTATAGGTGATGGCGTCGTTGGTCGTCCGGGTATAGGAAGCGCGGATCGTACCGGCTTCGCCGCCACCGGAGAAAGCTACGTTGTGGGTGGAGGTATGTCCGGTCTTATAAAAGCTCTTGAAGATATCCGGATTGGCGGTATAGGGCCGGGTGGTTCCATCCCACCAGGCCAGGGGCTGTCCCGACATCTTGGGTCCCCAGGAAGCGCCGTCGCCCGGAAATCCTATGATCCCGTAGAAGTTGTCGCCGCCGGGGACCTGGGAATGAGGACCGTACTGGTCATTTTCATTGAATTGCCGGTCATTGCCGCTGCCGTCTTTGTAAAAGGCCGGGTTGGCCGAATACAGGGTTTCGGTCATGCCGCTGCCGTATTCATGCTGCAGTTTTACCTTCCGGTATGGATCATTCCAGCGGGTGGAAAAATTATAGCTTAAGCCCAGTCCTTTTTCTTTGCCGCCTTTTTTCATGGTGATCAATAGAACACCATTAGCGCCGCGGGCGCCATACAAGGCGGCGGCTGTCGGTCCTTTCAGCACGTTGACGCTCTCGATATCGTCGGCATTGATCGTATTTAAAAAAGATCCATAGTCCGTACCCTGGGTAGAGCGGACATCCGTGTTATTTCCTAACAGGTTCTGCGTGGATAGGTTCTGTCCCTGTGGCAGGATCGGTTCGTTGTCCACCATGACGCCATCCACTACGATCAGGGGCTGATTATTGCCCAGTAAGCTGTTATTGCCGCGAATGACGATACGGGTAGAGCTTCCTTCTACGCCATTCGGAACGGAGATATTCAGGCCGGCGGCCTTTCCCATCAATCCTTGTGCGATGTTGGGGGGATCCACTTTTGTAATATCCCCGCCGCTCACCTGCTGGTCGGAATAACCCAGGGACCGGGCTTCTCTTTTGATGCCCAGGGCCGTAACGACCACCTCTCCCATGGAATTATCCGATTTTTTGAGGGATATGTCCATAGTGGCTGAAGCGCCAACCGTCATCCTGGCAATGCCATAGCCGACGGAAGAAAATACCAGGATATCGCCATCATTGGCCTGCAGCTGAAAATGGCCTTTGTCATCGGTGACGGTGCCATGGGTGGTGCCGGCGATCGTGACGCTGACTCCCTGGAGGGGGGCGCCATCGGCGCCCGTTACCGTTCCATTGATCAATTTAGACGCATCGTCGGAGCTGCCGGCGGACAAAAGCCGGACGGTAGCTCCGGGCGTCTTTTTCAGGATGACCTGCCGGCCGATCACTTCGAAAGAGATATGCAGGGGTTTGAATATTTTTTCCAGCACATCTCCCAATCTTTCCTCTTCGGCGATAACGGTGATCTTCTGGCGACCCGGCAGCACGTTGCTGCTATAGGTAAATCCGATCTCCGTAGAAGCGGCGATGGTCTTTAAGACGGCTTTTATTTCCCTCGAAGTAAGATTAAGAGACACTTTCTTATCTAATATCTCCTGTCCATCCACTTTGCCGGCAAATGAATAGCTGATGCAGCTTAGCACCAGGAAGAGTTGTAGTAGTGTTACTCTCATAATGAATAAAACAGCTTGTTTTGGTTTTCCGTTTTTGTTCATAACTTTAGTGAGTTTTGTCAGTTTATAAAAAGCGTGGCAAAATTATTCCCCTGATCAAAGTTGTTGACCTGCGAAAAGGGGAGCATTATCGGATGGTGGTGTTCCCGCACCACCATTTTTTATGCGCGGATGTTTTTATGTGAGGGTCTTTCGTGTATTCATGTGTGTAGTTGAATTGGTTTTTATAATGATCGATTCGAAATTGCCTATTTCGTACAGGGTTTCCCTTCTATAGAGACACCGTTGTCATTGATGCGGTAGGTGGCGCCGATCGCTTCGCAAATAATTTTTAATTTTTCTTCGAACGTTTCATTCGTCAGGGAGGTAGTTACAACACAGGCGGAAAAGGTCTTTTCTTCATAAAACAGGGGGATGCCATAGGCCTTCTCCAGGATCTTAAAGATCTCCGTCACGGGCATCTCTTCGAAATTGAAAAGGATGGCAGGCGCAACGGGTACCGGCAGGGGCCCCATTCCCTGCTTAATGGCAGCGAATTGAGCAAGGTCTCCCTTCCCGGCTCTGTATAAAACCTGTTGGTTAGGCTCCAGCACCAGTTCCTGCTGCGTGCTGATCATTTTAGACACAGCCACTTTCCCCGTCTGCACGAGCACGGTCACATCGCCATTACGCTGGTCCGTGGTGACGTTGAAGCTGGTACCCAGGACCCGGACCACGAGGTCCTTTGTATAAACATAGAAGGGTCGGCGGGCATCCTTCGCTACGTCAAAAAAAGCATTGCCTTCCAGATAGATCTCCCGTTTGTCTTTCCGCAAAAAAGCGGCATGCCGGATACTGGAGCCGGGTTGCAGGACGATCCTGGAACCGTCCACCAGGTAAACCTCCTGGTTGCCTGTCGTATGGTTGGCTCGTTGCAGTCCTTCTTTCCCCAACAGGTTAGCCACTTGCGGCCTTTGCGGGACTACGTGGCTGGCAGACCGATACCAGGAGAGACCTCCTCCCGCCAGCAGCAGCGCTGCCAAACAAGCGGCTATCCAGTACCAGGCCTTTCTGTTGTGACCGGTATGGAGGTTCTTCTCTTCCAGCAGCAGGACCAGGGCCTCCGAACGGGGTTCGTTCAGGGGTACTGAGGGGGCGGGGGCCCGCTCTTTCAACTGGCTAAGCACCCCGTTCCAAATGTCTTTCGAAACCTGCTCCGCCCCCGCCGGCCTTTCTATATAAGCCAGGTCACGGGCTATTTCACGGGCTTTGAAAAGAGTCGTTGTCCTGTCCGGATGTTCTTCCATCCATGCCTCCCAATAAGCGATCACTCCTTCGTCGGGAGAATGGATCCATTTCATAAACCGGTCGTCTTGTAAAAACTCCCAGACCTCGTTGTCTAAATTTTTCACGGAAAAAGTTGCGTTAATAATGATAAAAAATGCGTGTATCCCTGTGTTCGGAGACACCGTGGCGTCTCTAAGGAAATGACTCTGTCACCCCTTTTATACTCAAAAAAATGAGCCTTTTTTTCAGACAAAGAAGAATAAGAGAAGAATAATCTTAAAAGCAGGTATCTGGACGAGGTCTTTCAGGCGGCAAATCGCCCGGTATAGTAAATTACTTGCCGACTGGTAGTTCATATTCATCAGGTCGGCAATCTGTTCGTTGGTCAATCCCTGGTAGAACCGGAGCTGGATAATCTCTTGTTGTCGCAAAGGTAGTTCTTTAAGGGCTTGGCGCAAAAGGGCCATCTGTGATTCATGGACCTCTCTCTCGATCAGCGCCGTCTCTACCGGTTCTTCGCAAAACCGGAGACTGAGGTCTGCCGATAACCGGGCCATCGTAACGCGGGCCACTCTGTTCTTCTCCTGGCGGATCAATTTATACCTAAGCGCCTTCAGCAGGTAAAATCGTGTGTTGTCCGTGGGAGATAGCCCTTCCCGGGAATGCCATAATTCGACGAAGAGCTCCTGGATCTGATCCTTGAGCAGGTCCAGGTCCGGGCAAAGCTTCATGCCGTAGGCGATAAGGGGGATGCTATGCTTTTGATAAAGCGTAGCAAAAGCCTCCCTGTCGCCGCCTTTAAATTGCAACCAGAGCAAAACCTCTTCGTCGGGTTTTTGGGGCATAGGTACAAAGTATTACTTTTTCCTGAATTTACGGATAGCATTCCTGCTGAATTCACTCAAAATCAGCCGGCCGCTGATGGCGGCCCTTTCCAATAAGAGCCGGTCCCAGTGTTCGGTATCCTTCCAGAAGGTCTCTTTCATCTGGGTCATCGCGTCGGGATTGGAATGCGCCAGGTTCTCCGCCAGCCTGCGTATGGATTCATCCAGGCCTTCCCTGGTGGAATGCAGTTCGGCATATAGCCCTCTTCTTCTTGCCCACTCCGCATTACGCCACATCGAGGCATCGATGGACAGGCTGCTGAAAGCGGCCAGCCCTATCTTTCTTTCAACGGCAGGGCCGACGACAAAGGGACCGATACCCACGGTCAGCTCGCTCAATTTCACCTCGGCGCCTTCCAGGGCAATAGCGTAGTCCGCGGTGGCGGCGATCCCCACTCCTCCTCCGACGCATTTGCCTTGTATACGGGCGATGATGAATTGAGGGCATTTGCGCATGGCGTTGATCAGGTGGGCGAAACCGCTGAAAAAGGCCAGTCCCTGTTCGGCCGTTTCAATGGCAAGCAGCTCATCGAAAGAAGCACCTGCGCAAAAGGCTTTCTCTCCGGCGGAGCGCAGGATGATCACTCTTATTTCCTTTTCATTACCCACTCCATGAACGGCATGGGTCAGTTCCTCCAGCAATCTGCCTGGCAGGGAATTGCTCTGGGGATGAAAAAATTCGATCGTGGCGATGCCCTGATGCCTTTCCACTTTTACATAATCGTCTTTGATCTCATTTGTCATAGTCTTTATTTTATATGGGGCCGGGATGCTGCGCTCTCCGGGATGGTCCGGGTGTGCATTCCTCAGGATTTTTTCTGCACCATCGTAAGGATGGTAGCGACGGCTACGCTCTCCCCTGTTTCATCATAGACATCTACGTACCATTTTACGATGCCTCTCGGCAGATCCTTTTCTTCCTTTTTTTCCTGTTCTATTTTTTCTTTACAGGTAAGCCTTACCCCGATGGTGCTTCCTGCATATACCGGCTTAAGGAACCGGCATTCTTCCAGTCCATAATTCAGTAATACGGGACCTTTCGCGGCATCCACGAACAGGCCGGCGGCGGCGCTGAGAATAAAATAGCCATGTGCCACCGGCTTTTCGAATAGGGTTCCTTCAAGGGAGGTATGATCGGTATGGGCATAGAAATGATCCCAGCTCAGGTTGGCAAAATTGGTGATATCCGCCTCCGTGACCGTCCGTTTGTGTGTGATCACCGTATCGCCTACTTTCAACTCTTCAAAGTATTTGCGGAAGGGGTGTTTGTCCTCCACGGTCTGCCGGGCCTGCGGCTGATAGTTATTGGTGAGGGCCGTGATCATGGAGGGCGAACCCTGGATGGCCACCCGCTGCATATAATGTTTTACGCCGCGCAGTCCTCCCATTTCCTCCCCGCCGCCTGCCCTTCCGGGCCCGCCATGCACTAATAAAGGGAGGGGGCTGCCATGGCCCGTACTCTCTTTGGCGCATTCGCTATTTAAGATCAGGATCCTTCCGTGATGGGTGGCGGCGCCCAGTACATATTGACGGGCAATGGCCGGATCGGCCGTAACGATGGAGCTGCAGAGAGAGCCTTTCCCTTTTTTCGCCAGGGCGATGGCTTCTTCGGCGCCTTTGTAGGGCATCAGTGTGCTTACAGGGCCAAAGGCTTCTACCGTGTGAGGCTCTTCATGGTCAAAAGGCCTTTCATTCATAAGTAATAAAGGACTTATAAATGCCCCTTTCACCGCATCGGCGTCGACAACTTCCACGGTGTCTAACGTGCCATAAAGGATCTGTGAGGAGGCCAGCAGCTGCCGCACCCGTGATCGCACTTCTTCCCGCTGCGAGGCTCCGGCCAGGGGTCCCATGCGCACTTTTTCATTTTCCGGGTTGCCGATCGTAGTCTGGGACAAGGCTTTTGTCAGCGCTTTCCAGGCGTCTTCCATTTTATTTTCCGGAACGAAGATCCTTCGGACGGCGGTACACTTCTGACCTGCCTTGATCGTCATCTCCTTTCGCAGCTCTTTGATAAAAAGGTCCCACTCCGGCATGGAAGGATCTACATCTTCTCCCAGCACCAGGCAGTTGAGGGAATCGGCTTCCATCGTGAAGGGGGTATTCTCCCGCAGGATCTTTGGATGGGACTTTAACAATAGCCCGGTGGTGGCCGAGCCGGTGAAGGTTACCGTATCCTGTGCCGTTACATGATCCAGCAGATCGCCTGCGCTGCCGCAGACCAGCTGCAGAGCGCCGGGGGGCAGGATCCCGGAAGCGACGATCTCCCTTACCACGGCTTCTGTCAGGTAAGACGTTATGGTGGCGGGCTTCACTACGGCAGGCACTCCTGCCAGTAAGTTGACCGCTATTTTTTCCAGCATGCCCCAGACGGGGAAATTAAAAGCATTGATATGAATGGCGACTCCTTCTTTAGGGACCAGGATATGCTGTCCCATAAAAGTGCCGGCCTTTCCCAGGCTCAGGCCTTCGCCATCCATACAAAAAGTTTCATTGGGTAATTTTCTTCGCAGCGATGCATAGGAGAATAAATTGCCGATCCCTCCTTCCAGGTCTATCCAGCTATCGGCCCGGGTGGCCCCGGTAAGATAGCTGACCTTGTAGAACTTTTCCAGCCGGCCGGGCTCCCGCAGGTAGATTGCCAGGGCCCTCAGCATGCGGCCCCGCTCCGGAAAAGTCATTTTACGTAAGGCCGGGTTGCCGACTTTCCTCCCATAGTCCAGCAGGGAAGCGAAATCGAGCCCTTTTGTGCTGGCATGCGCAATGGTCTCTCCATTGACGGCATTGTATAAGGGCTGTCCTTCCCCCTCTCCGGTGATCCAATTCCCGGTTACGTAATTTCCAAGCTTCGGCATAGTTCAATCGTTTAACGTCCAGCTAAATTAATTAATCTTCTTCAACCTGTGACTCTTCTTACAATTTATGGCTTGAAATCGGGTGATTCAGCCCTCTGCAAGTGCCACTCTGTCATTAAAAACGGATTGGTAAATATTTTGAACAGCTTCTTTTATGGAAAATGAATATTCCCGGATAAATTATGCTCCCCGCACGGACGGGGAGTTATTGGACGTCTACTCCCGGACTATCACCGGGGTGGTAGGTCAGGTAGCGGAAGCCGTGGTGCATATACAGGTCAGTAAGCCGGTCAGTGACCGCAGGACGAAGGAGCAAAAGCTGACGCCGGGCTCCGGATCCGGATTTATTATTTCTACGGACGGCTTTGTGGTGACCAATCATCATGTGATCGAAAATGCCCGTGATATAAAGGTTGCCCTGGCCGACGGGCGAACGGTGAATGCGGAATTGAAAGGAACGGATCCCTCCACGGATATAGCCGTGCTAAAGATCTATGAAACGGGGTTAAAAGCCCTGTCCTTTGCCAACTCGGAAGCCCTGCAGCCGGGACAGATCGCCATTGCGATCGGTAATCCCCTGGGGTTGCAGCACACGGTCACGGCGGGGGTGGTGAGCGCCCTTGGCAGAACCCTCCGGGCTGGTAATGGCCGCCTGATCGATGATATTATACAGACCGATGCCTCTTTGAATCCGGGTAATTCCGGCGGGCCACTGGTCAATTCCCTGGGGCAGGTGATCGGAGTCAATACAGCCACCATCATTTCCGCGCAGGGACTTTGCTTTGCCGTGTCTTCCAACCTGGCTGCTTTTGTGGCAGGCAAGCTGATCATGGAGGGGAAGGTCAAAAGGGCTTATCTGGGTATTGCGGGTCAGCTGGTCAATCTTACAGGGCGTATGATCGCGGCTAACCGGCTGGAAAAGAATACAGGTGTATATATTTATGAAGTGGTCCCGGACCAGCCTGTTTATAATAATGAAATAAGAACGGGAGATATCATCGTAGCTTTCAACGGCAAGCCGGTGGGCACTGTCGATGAGTTACATAAGCAGCTGGGAGAAGCAGTGATCGGGCGGTCGGTGCAGCTGGATATTCTCAGGAGCGGTCGTAAAGAGACCATTCATGCCATACCGGGCGAGATGAAATAAGATAGGCGATACCATGAGGCTTGATGAGCCGGGTTGAATGCAGGAAGGTCTTTTAAGCGGCCAGCCGGCTGTCGATCTCTTTGCACAGAGAGTCGAAGATTCCGTCGACATCCCCTTCGCCTTCGATGTGGATCACCTTATTATAATTCTTGTAGTAATCTGCGACAGCGGAGGTTTTTTTCTGATACTCGCCATACCGGGCCCGGATGACATTTTCATCGACATCGTCGCTGCGGCCGGAAGTAAGTCCCCGGTTCAGCAGCCTTTTTACCAGTTCGTTCTCGCTGACTTCCAGCGCCAGGACGACGGCTATTTCCGTCCCCTTCTGGGTGAGCAGCTTGTCGAGGGCCTCGGCCTGGGCGTTCGTGCGGGGAAAGCCATCGAACAGGAAGCCATTGGCCCCGGGATTATTATCCAGCGCGGAGCTGATCATTTCGATCACCACCTCGTCCGGCACTAATTGGCCCTTATCCATAAAGCTTTTAGCGGCCATTCCTAAAGGCGTCTGACCGGCAATTTCACTGCGCAGCAGGTCCCCTGTGCTGAGGTGCTTCAATCCGTATTTGGATATAAGCCTTTCTGACTGCGTTCCTTTTCCGCTCCCGGGCGGGCCAAATAAAATTAGATTGAACATAGAACTTACTACTTACCCTTGTGAATGAGGACAAATATAATATAGGAACCTTATAAATCCTTTAACATTTTGCGGTTTCCTTTAAAAAAGTGGTTTTGTCAGGGATTGATGGCCGGGGACGGGGGGATCCGAAGATAAAGTAATGTTAAGTCGGAAAGATTGTCGATTTAATGACAATCCGGCCAAACATAGCGCGCGTAGATTTGTAATATAAAAATACAAATATGCTATATCTCCTCAGAAATACCGGGTTCGTGCTACTGGCGCTGCTGTTCCAGCAATGTACGTATTCCCAGACCTCCAATCAACTGAAAATGAACAATATGGATACAACAAAAAAAGACAACCCCGTGTATTCCCGGAAAGATAGTGCCCCGGTAAACCTGACCGACGAGCAGTGGAAGAAGATCCTGCCTTCGGACATTTACGCGGTAGCCAGGCAGAAAGGAACCGAAAGACCCTGGACCAGCCCCTATGAGACTTCCCGTGAAGTGGGAACTTACTATTGCGCCGTATGCGGCAATGCGTTGTTCAAAAGCGATACAAAATTTGAAAGCGGCTGCGGCTGGCCCAGTTTTTATGAACCTATCAGCAAAGGCAGCATCATCTACAAGGCCGACAATACGCTGGGCATGGAAAGAACAGAGGTGGAATGCGGACGTTGCAAATCGCATTTAGGCCATGTCTTCAATGACGGTCCTCCTCCTACCGGTCTGCGTTACTGTATCAATGGGGTCGTCCTGGATTTCGAGAAGGCGAAGGATGCCGAGAAAAAATACAATGCGGAAAATAAAAATCAATAAGTACTTTTGCGGCGAAAGACGGGAAAACCAGGCCCGTCAAAAGCCAACTTAGCTCAGCTGGTAGAGCATTTCATTCGTAATGAAAGGGTCGTCGGTTCGAGTCCGATAGTTGGCTCACCCCACCCCGTAAAGGGGGAGGAATTTATTTTATGAAATTATCCCAGCTTGCCGAAACTCTGATCGGATCTGAAATTGTCAAGTTAGGCGGAGACATCCGCGAAAAAATCAGGCAAGGGCAGAAAATCTACAATTTTACCGTAGGTGATTTTGATCCGGCCATCTTTCCCATCCCAAAAGAGTTGGAGGAGGGTATCATCGACGCTTATCGCCGGCATTTTACGAATTATCCTGCAGCCGAGGGTAATCTGGACCTCCGGGAATCCATTGCGTTTTTTTTGAAAGACAGGGAGGATTTGGTTTATACTCCCGGGGAAATTTTGGTGGCCAGCGGCGGCCGCCCTCTTATCTACTCTTTATTCAGGACCCTGGTCGACAAGGGGGATAAGGTAATTTATGCCGTTCCATCCTGGAACAACAATCACTACACTCATCTTAATGGAGGCGAACATATTGTGATCGAGGCCGGAGCAGAGAATAACTTCATGCCTACGGCGGACGCCATCCGGCCCCATAGTAAGGGAGCGGCCCTGATCTGTTTATGTTCTCCGCAAAATCCTACCGGTACTACGATCTCCCGGAAAGATCTGGGGGATATCTGCGAAATGGTGCTGGAAGAAAATGCCCGCCGTGGCGCCGGAGAGAAAAAATTATATCTGCTCTATGACCAGATGTACTGGCAGCTGACCTATGGGGATATCGAGCATTATAATCCAGTGTCCCTTTATCCGGCTATGCGGGAGTACACCATTTTTATCGATGCCATCAGTAAGGTCTTTGCGGCGACGGGTGTGCGCGTAGGCTGGTCTTTCGGGCCAGCGGCGATCATAGGTAAAATGAAGGCGATCCTTACGCATATCGGCGCCTGGGCGCCGATGGCGGAGCAAAAAGCCACGGCGGGGTTCCTGCTGCAAAAGGAAAATATCGACCGGTACCTGCTCCATTTCCGGGCGGCTGTTTCCGAGCGGTTACAAAAGATCTATCAGGGATTCATACAATTAAAAAAAGAGGGGTTCAGCGTGGATGTGCTGGCGCCGGAAGCTGCTATTTATCTTACCATTAAGATCGATCTGGCGGGGAAAAAGACCCGGGAGGGCAAATTACTGGAGGATCAGGCTGCGGTGACGGCTTATCTGCTGGATGAGGCCCAATTGGCGGTAGTCCCTTTTTCTGCATTCGGAGCTTCTAAGAATTCTCCCTGGTACAGGCTCAGTGTGGGCACTTGTCATCTTCAGGACATAGAAGAAATGATCAAAAAATTACGCGAGGCTATGGAGAAATTGTCATCCCAACCCTAAACCCCAACCCTAAAGGGGGGATAGGAAGAGGGTTAGTTTTTATTGCAAATAAAAACAAAAGGCTTCAACTCTTTTTCTCTTATTATTTTTTGCATGGTGTCGCGCTTGTAAAGAGTTTTGTGTTTGTTAATATCAAACACTTCATGAGCAACACAAAAACTTTCAATGGTCTCAAACTGGAATAAGAGTTCATTTAGTTGTTCCAGTTCTTGCTCCATTGATTGTTCATTCATGTGTTCATCTTTCACAAGAACAAGCAAATCTCTGTTACAAGTTTTCATTACTTTATTAGATTTTACATAACCAGATACCTTAATAACCAGACATTCCTTTGCTGATTCCACAGCCACATTTCTTACTACTGCCGCCAATCCCACGTTCAGAACTACAGCTAACCAGCACAATGCTACTAAATATTACCAACAGAATCAATATCAACTTTGTACTTTTCATAACTTGGGGTTACTAATTTAACTGATTTATAAAGATAAAAGTATACTTGATTGACAACTCTTGCAAAAATTAACAATTTACCTAGGAAAACGCCCAAAATCCTCTTAGCCCCGCTGGATTGGGGTTTGGGTCACGCAACACGATGTATTCCAATAATTAAAGAATTAATAAACCAAGAATGTGAGGTCTGGATCGCCGCCTCGGGCGACCAAAAAGCCCTTCTGATAGAAGAATTTCCTTTTTTACGTTTCGTCGAATTGCCAGGGTATGACGTCAAATATGGCAAAAATCGTGCCTTTACCCTGTTTAAAATATTCGGTGCTATCCCCAAGATATTGATCCGGATCAAGCGGGAAAACGACTGGTTAAAGCGATTTCTGGCCACCGGGAAGCCGGATGCCGTCATTTCAGACAACCGGTATGGACTTTATGCTCCGGGGCTTTATTCCGTTTTTATCACTCATCAGCTCCGGATCCAGACCCCTTGGGGCTCCTGGGCGGATACGCTGCTGCAACGAATTCATTACCGGGCCATCCGGCGATTTTCTATTTGCTGGGTGCCCGATCTGGAAGGAGCCGGGTCCCTGGCGGGGATTCTTTCCCATCCGGGGAAACTACCGGCTATACCTACTCGTTTTATTGGTCTTTTATCGAGATTGGAGCGACCGGCGGCGGTCGAGAGGGCGGCGGCGATGGCCGCTCCTGCCTCCTGTGATCTTCTTGTCCTGTTATCCGGGCCGGAGCCGCAAAGGACGATCTTCGAGAAAAAGGTCCTGGATCAGCTGGCTTCTTATTCCGGCAGTGTTGTCCTGGTAAGAGGGTTGCCGGGATCCGGCGCCCTGTCTATTTTACCGGGGGAGATCCCGGCGGGAGTAAGGGTCTATAATCACCTTCCGGCCAGAACCTTAAATGTGATTATCAATGAGGCGGGTATCGTCCTCTCCCGGGCGGGGTACAGCACGATCATGGATCTTTTAAAGCTGGGGAAAAAAGCGATCCTGGTTCCGACTCCGGGTCAGACGGAGCAGGAATATCTGGGGAGGCATCTTTCGGGGAAGGGAATAGCGCTTTGCAGGGAGCAGTCAACCTTCTCTTTAGCCGAGGCTCTATCCGGAGCGAGGGACTTTCCCTTTGTCGGGATTGGAGGGGGTAGGGATGCAGGGGGGGATCTTTTACGGAATGCCCTGCGCTCTTTGTTAGAGACTGTTGCCGATCCTTCTTAGAGTTCCTTTTTGGGGTAATCGAAGAACCAGAACGTCGTTCCTGCCGTCAAAAATTCGCTCCACTGCGTGGCAAGGCTGGTAACGGCAAAGATGGCGCAGGTAGGCATATTATCCAGCCGGACGGAAGTAAGCGTATTGACGAAGGCGGTAATACCCGGGTTATGAGAGAAAACGGCGGCGGAACCATAGGATTCATCCAGGCCGGAAACCACCTCTTTAAAGGCTTGTACGGAGGCGTGATATAGTTCCGGGATGAAAAGGATTCCGGACTCTTTTCGGCCGAATTCGCGGATAAAAATTTCTGCGGTGTTTTTGGCTCTTCTGGCCGGGCTGGATACAAACAGATCTACCTTGATGTTGGCTTTGATCAGGCGTTGTGCCATGACGGGAGCATCATGTTTGCCTCTATCGTTCAGCGGGCGATCCATATCGGTTATATGGGCATTATCCCAGCTGCTCTTGGCATGTCGTATTAGTAGTAGGGTTTTCATCCGGAAACAATGGTTTTGCGTTGTAGGATAATGGCTATAAATCTACTCAATTAACCGGAATTTTTATGCCTGAAAGAGAAGATTCATGGTTTCAATACCGGAGAACCCCGAGAGGGAAAAGAGGATGGAATATGGTCAACTAGTTATATATCAAATGCTTGTGAGTTTATAAAATTAATGAGGGAGACTGTATTCTTTAATTTTAACTTCTTCAGTATATTATGACGATGCACTTCTACAGTCTTTAAGGAAATATTCAATTCCGAGGCGATCTCTTTTGATGAAAGTCCTTCCTTTAAAGCCCTGACGATCTGCATTTCCCGGTCGGAAAGATTATTGATATCCGGGTTCACCTGGTCGCCGTTCAGCATCTGGTCCGAAAGGATATTTTTTACTTCCTGGCAGATATAGATATGGTTGTTGCTGACTTCCGCAATTGCCTCCAGCATTTCCTGACGGGGAGAGTTCTTGGTGACATATCCCTTAGCGCCTAAACGCAGCATTTTTTTGGCATAGGCCGGCTGGGAGTGCATAGATACACCGATGATTTTTGAGCCCGGGGAAAATTTACGGATCATTTTCAACACGTCGAATCCGCTCATGGGAGCCATATTAATGTCCAACAGAACTACATCGGGCCTTTTATCTCTGGCCAGCTCGATGGCGCGTTCGCCATCGCCACATTCTGCTACTACATCAAAATTTTCATTCTTTCCCAATAAAAAGCTCCATGTTTCCCGAATCAACGTATGATCATCAACGATCATAATAGAGACTTTCTTCATAATGCCTGAGTTTTTCTAAAGGAGAAATAATCAATAGATTCATTGATTACTAACTTGAGCTTAACCGGCAGGTCTTTTAAAAGGGGGGGTCTTTATAGAGCTAATCAGCTATATAATATTAAGGATTTTTACTGAAATGATCAATTAAAGTTTGCCGGGGATACCAGATAGGACACCCGTGGCGTCCTAGTAGCCTCTTACATTTTTGCCTTCCATATAGTTCATGAAGGCCTTATTCACCACTCTGTTACCGCCGGGGGTGGGATAGTTGCCCGTAAAATACCAGTCACCGGTATTGGTAGGACAGGCTTTATGCAGGGATTCTATCGTCTGGTAAATGACTTCAACGGGAGTCCGGATCTCCGGCGGTGTTATTAACTGGGCGATCTTGTCGGAGATCTCCTGTGTCGTAAAAGGTTTATAGACCATTCTCACCACATTCTCGGTATGCAGCTGGCCTGTACGCTGCAATTCTTTACACTTATCGTAGAGCTCCTGCAGACAGGCTTCTTTTCCTCTTTCTTTCATCAATTCCACGGCTGCCCGAAAAGCGATGAAGTCGCCCAGCTTACTCATATCGATGCCATAACAGTCGGGGTAGCGGATCTGCGGAGCGGAAGAGACGACAATGATCTTTTTAGGTTCCAGGCGGGCCAGCATCCGCACGATGCTCTCCTTGAGGGTAGTTCCCCGCACGATGGAATCGTCGATCACCACCAGGGTATCTACTCCTTTGAGTACGGTCCCATAGGTAACATCATATACGTGCTGCACCATTTCATTGCGGCTGACATCCTCCGTGATAAAAGTGCGCATTTTCACATCTTTAATCGCCACTTTTTCCACCCTTATTTTGCGGCTGATCATTTCTACCAGTTTCTCTTCCGTAATATCCTTACCCCAGGAGAGAATACGCTGGATCTTTACCTTTTCCAGGTAATCGTCCAGCCCTTTCCACAAGCCATAGAAGGCCACTTCGGCCGTATTGGGAATAAAGGACAGGATGGTATTTTTCAGATCGTGGTTGACTGCGTTCAGGATCTGCTCGCTGAGATTGAATCCCAGTGCGATCCGTTCCCGGTAAATTTTTTCATCGCTGCCCCTGGAAAAATAGATCCGTTCAAAACTACAGGCCCTGCGCTCCTTAGGTTCCAGGATCTGTTCGACCGTGACATTCCCATCGGCCTTGACGATCAGGCCTTTGCCCGGCATCAACTCCATTACCTCGTTCTCTCCTACGTTGAAGACCGTACGGATGGCGGATCGTTCGGAAGCGGCTACTACGACATCCTCATTGATATAATAATAGGCGGGTCTTATACCATTGGCGTCCCGGAAAACAAAACTGTCCCCGTTACCCATCAGGCCTCCGACCGTAAATCCTCCGTCGAACAGGGATACGGCCTTGCGTAACAGACTGACTATATCCAGGCTGCCGGGAGCTTCTTCATCGGCTTTGACCTGGAAATGGTGGATGACTTCCATCATCGCCGCCAGATCGCTCTGTTTTTGGAATTCTCCGGGATCTGTCCCGATCAGGGCAAAAAGTTCATCGGTATTGACCAGGTTGAAATTACCGGCCAGGGCAAGATTCCTGGCAGGGATGGTATTCCGTTTTATGAAAGGATGGCAGAATTCGGCATTATTTCTCCCCTGGGTGCCGTAGCGGAGGTGTCCAAGCAGTGCTTCTCCCAGAAAATCGATATGTCCCTTCATTAATCCGGGATGTTTGGTGATATCGGGCTGGTATTGCTCCAGTTCCTTTACCTGTCCCAGGATTTTGGAGAAAATATCCGCAATGGGTTGATTGTTACTGCTTCGGATCCTATTCAGGAAGGGGTGTCCCGGCTCTGTATTCAGCTTTACGGCGGCTACTCCTGCCCCGTCCTGACCGCGGTTGTGCTGCTTTTCCATCAGCAGGTACAGCTTGTTCAGGCCATACAAAACGGTGCCGTATTGCTGCAAATAGTAGGAGAACGGCTTACGTAATCGGATGAATGCCAAACCGCATTCATGTTTAATGTCATCGCTCATGAAGAAAAATGAAGCGCAAAGTTACCGATAAAATTGATAATAAAAGAAAAGAAGCAGGCCGTGGAAGTGAGGGAAGTGTCCGCAAAAGTTACGAGACGAGAAAAAACCCCCAGTCTTCATAGGCTTGGGGGCGGTGTTTCAACAGGTTTTTTGGAACACTCTTTTTTTGGGAACCGGAATCCCCTGGCTTTTCATAGGATCAGGTTTACGCGGTAAAATTCCGGTAAAGCGGCTTATTTATAAAAAAAAACAGGACTCAATTCCTGTTTCTAAGGGAAAACCCTTGATTGTTAACTATTTCTCCGTACCCTAAATGTAGGTCGCGTTCGTATTGATAAAATTTACCAGGGATGCGGAGTTCTTGAGCTTCAATTTTTTGAGAATATTGTGCCGGTGTACCTCAACGGTCTTCAGGGAAATATTCAGGCTGGTGGCAATTTCTTTCGAGGAGAGCCCTTCCTTGATGAAATTGATGATCTGCATTTCCCTTTCGGTCAGCGCATTTATGTTGGGAGAGTCCTCTTTTTCGTCGAGCAATTGTTCGGAAATGATATTCTTTATCTCGTCACAGATATATTTATTGCCATGATTGACTTCCAGAATGGCTTTGATCATTTCTTCCTTGGACGAATTCTTCGTGACATATCCCCTGGCCCCCATTTGTAACATCTTTTTGGCATAGGCAGGCTGGGAATGCATGGAGACTCCGATCACCTTGGATCCGGGAGATATTTTCCGTATTCTTTGCGTAGCTTCCAGTCCGGAGAAAGGGGTCATATTGATATCCATTAGTACAACGTGGGGGCGCTTGGCTTTTGCCAGTTCGACCGCTTCCTGCGCATCTCCACATTCAGCTATGACCTGGAACCGGGAATCACTGTTTAAAATATAACTCCAGGTTTCTCTGATCAGTTTGTGGTCGTCGGCAATTAAAATATTGATCTTGCTCATATAGGATTGTTTTAAAGATTATATATTGACACCTTGGACAGGCACTTGAACTCTGAGTTTGCAACCTCGTCCCGGTGAGGACATGATCGTCACCTTCCCTCCAAACAAATCCGCTCTGCTCATGATATTGGAAAGACCGAGCCCTTTCTTATCTTTTACCTTACCGGGGTTAAATCCTTTTCCGTCGTCAGTAATATTCAGTTCGATCCTGTTTTCCGTTTCTTCAAGGATCAGTTCGATGATAAGGTTCCTGGCTCCGGAATGTTTCAATACATTGTTGATCTGTTCCTGAATGATCCGGAACAACATCAGCTTTTCCTTATCGCTGATCCTTTCGTCGAATTTCCCGACAGGATAGAATTCGACGTGAATAGCGCGGGTGGTCCTGACACTTTCCACCAGGTCGGCAATAGAGTCCTGCAGGCCGAGATCGCCGATACTGGCCGGCACCAGGGAGCGGGAGATATTCCGGATCTCATGGATCGCCTCATGAATATTCTCGGCGCTGCGGCTGATCAGGTTCAGCCTTTCTTTATGGTCATTTTTGGCCAGCTCCAGGTATAATTTGGTAGTGGAGAGGATCTGGTTGATATTATCATGTAATTCCTTCCCGATCTCCGCTCTTTCTTTTTCCTGTGCATCCACCATGGCCTGGGCCACTATTTTCTGTTTATTCAGTTCCTGCTTTAACAGCTTTTTTTCCATCTCTCTCTTGCCGGTGATGTCCTGCATGGAGCCCACCATCCGGATCACTTTCCCTTCTTTCCCGAAGATGAGGAATGCCCGGTCGGATACAAGGGCATATTTTCCATCGGATCTTTTAAAGCGGTATTCTTCCAGCCAGAGGTCTTTATCCTTGCGCCGGATAAATTTCTCCATATTTTTCAGGACCTGTGCCCTGTCTTCAGGATGGATATGCATTTCCCAGAATTTCCTCGTCCGGACTTTAGGTCCGGGCTTGTGACCGAACTGGTTATAAAAGCCTTCTCCCCAAAAATACAATCCCGTATGAATGTCCAGGTCCCAGATCGCATCGTTGGTCGCTTTGGTAGCCAGGGTATAGCGTTCGTTGCTGATACTCAATTCTTCTTCCGCTCTCTTGCTTTCGATAATGATCGTTATCAGGTTGGCAGCCCGTTCAATGATATCCAGTTCGACGGGAGTGGGCGATTTGGAGGTGGTATAATAAACGGCAAAAGCTGCCAGGACATCCTCCTTTGCATCGAGTATCGGAAATGCCCAGCAGGCCCGGAGGCCAAATTTCAGCGCCAGCTCTTTATGGTCCTTCCATAAGGGGTCTGACTCAATATCGGATACGATCACTTTTTCTTTGCGGTAGATAGCGGTGCCGCAGCTTCCCGCATCGGGGCCGATCAGCAGTCCGTCAATGGCATGGGCATAGATAGCGGGCAAGCCGGGTGCGGAAAGAAGCTTGACACAAAGGTGCTCGTCATCCAGTGTCAGTACACAGCAATACATGCCCGGGAAGATCTTTTGTATGCCTTTGAGAAAGTAATTCAGGATTGTTCGTAAAGAGGCTTTCTTATTGGAGTTCATTTCCAGCACTTTCTTCTCCAAAGCCAGGAGCGTTTCCTGTTTTTTGCGTATGGTCACATCCTTGAAATAAGCAAACAGTCCCTGCGCTGAGGGATATACGCTCATTTCCAGCCATCGATCAAAGCGTTCATTATATTGTTCCAGAGTGACCGTCATTTTCTTTGAAAAGGCCTTCTGAAAGGATTGATACGTGTCCGTATCCACAAGCTCCGGCAACTTCTCCCAGATGGGCTGACCCACCATCTCCGCAGCCGAAAGGCTGGTGATCCTTTCGGCCTCATGATTCCAGAGTGTGACTTTAAAATCCTTGTCCAGCACAAAAAATCCATCCGTTATACTTTCCAGGATATTGGTCATTTGTTCGGAGTATTGACGTAATTGCATCTCCGCATTTTTCCTGTCCTGTTGTGCCAGCTTATTCTCTGTGATGTCCTTATTGACGGCCATAACCCCGGTGATCCGCTCTTCATTGTCCCTGATATATCGGATAGAACTAATAAGGTACGATTTTTTTCCGTCTCCTGAAATATAGATGGCTTCTCCATCCCAAAAACCCGTTTCCTGGAAGGTGTTTTTCACTTCCTTCGCGGTCGTATGTCCGTATTCATAGCGGACCAGGTCCTGAAAATGCTGACCGATCGCCTGGCCGGCAGGGATGCCGTAGAATTTTTCCGCCGCCTTGTTCCAATAGATGATCTGATCCTGGAGATCGGTTGTAACGATGATATCGGAAACGTATTTAACCAGATTGGCCTGGTATTGAAGATCGTATTCTGCCGCCGGGCGGGTATCGTCTCCGGTGTCCTCCGTAGCAGCCTTTTCGCAGTGATGTGGATAGATTTTCATACCACTTAATTGCCAGCTTACCGTCTCACCTTCCGGGGTATTGACCGGAGTGGTGATCCAGCGGATGAGATAGGGTTTTATATCCGGTCCGCCGATGGACAGGTCAATTACTTTAGGCAGGGTTTCTGCGGGGAAATGATAGGGTAATCCGGGGCTTAGCTTACCTGATTGGTTAAAGACTTCCAGGACATTCTTTCCCAGGAAGGGGTAGATATTCCATTTTTTAAGCAGGGTGGCAAATCGGGCACAGGTCGCCTTGATGGCCCCATCAGAGGCAATTTCAATAAAATAAGGTTGTATAAACTGCTCTCTCGTAGGCACGGACTTTGGGGCGCTACTTAGCATACTATTTGAATATTGTCAGATTTTTCCGGACACAATAAATACTTTACGAGTATCTCGTAAAACTACGGTATCAAATTACTAAAGAAGCGGGTATGCTTGACGTATTAAGGCAGTATTTCGGAGCAAATAAGGGTTAATACCTAAGTTAATTACCTGCTGTTGCCGAGTTGTTCGCCCATTTTTTAAGATTACCGCAATTCCTGTAATCGCCGTCGATCATTATGTAAAAGGTGGGAATTTTGGTTCCGAACCATTTTTCCAGGGCCGCTGATTTCTTTTCGTCCAATGCGCGGCTGGATACGCGGTTGTAATCGTCTTTCAGGTTCTCGCGATGAGGTTCGGATTTGGAGACCATCAGTACGATGCGTACGCCTTGTTTTCCTCTTTCGTCCTTAAAGGGGGTAGGCTTGGAATATTCTCCCGGTTTGAGAGTGGAATTTTTCAGTAGAAGCACCATATCCTTATCCAGCTGATCGATGGTAAGGAAGGTAGAGCCGTCCCGGCCCATGATCTGGCCGGCCGTAGATTTGGCTACGTCATCATCGCTCCATTTGGCGACAGCCTCTCCGAAACCAAAAGCTCCGGCTATCAGCTGGGTACGTATCGAGTCCAGCTTGGCGGAAGCCTCGCTTATTTCCGGAGCGGTGATCTGGGGGATTCGTAAGATATGTCTTACCACGGCATCGTCTCCGTTGCGGCTTACCATCATGATGATATGGTAGCCATATTTGCTTTTAATAACGGGGGACACCTGTCCTTCCTTCAGACGGAAAGCGGTGGCAAAAAAGACCGGGTCCCACATTTTGCTGTCATTGCGGTTTAATTCGATCTGTCCTCCTTTGTCTTTGCTGCCGGGATCGTCTGAGTAGAACTGGGCCAGGGTCTCGAATTTTTTTGTTCCTGCTTCCACCTGTCTCTTATAATCATTCAGTTCGTCGATAGCCAGCTTCTCGATATCGCGGCTGGGCTTGGGATAAAGAATGATCTGGCTCAGCTGCAATTCGGATTCGTAAAATATAAGTTTGTCCTTCGGGATCTTGTCGTAGTATTCTTTTACTTCCGTGGGTGTGATCTTGATGTCTTCCACGATCTTCTGGCGCATGGCCTGTGCCTGACGCTGCTCCCGTATGCTGGGGCGCATGTCCTGCTTGAGCTGGTAGACCGTTCTTTGCGCGATCTGCTCCAGGGCGTCTTTGCCGCCATAAAGGTTTATAAAGTACCGGATCTTCTGATCCAGCTCCGCATCGACTTCTTCTTCACTTACGGGAAGGGAGTCTCTTTCGGACTGCAATACCAGTGCTTTCTGGATGAACATATTGTCCAATATATTGCATTCGTCCGTGGCGGCGCCTCCGTTACGCTGGATATCCGCTACGGCTGTCGCTAATTCTGATTTCAGAATGATCTTATCGCCCAGGATACCGGCAATCTTATCGGCCACCACTTTTGCCT
This sequence comes from Puia sp., assembly GCA_035555335.1. Taxonomy (GTDB): domain Bacteria; phylum Bacteroidota; class Bacteroidia; order Chitinophagales; family Chitinophagaceae; genus Puia. Next base: position 117,698 of record DATMGS010000028.1, on the reverse strand, counting down.
GCTGGGCAAAGCCATTGGCCAGAACGAAGGAAAGGGCGGTTAAGAGGAGGATTCTTTTAATCATACAAAAGAGGTATATATGGACCAGGGTCCACCGACAAAAGTAATTTTATACGGGTAAAATTAAATAGCAAATACCCCCTTACGGGGGTATTTAACAAAAGTTTAGAGTGTGCGTTTAACTTCTTCTTCTTCATAGGCCTCTACGATATCGCCCACCCGGAGATCATTAAAATTCTTGATGGTCAATCCGCATTCCATGCTGGAAGCCACTTCTTTCACGTCATCTTTGAATCGTTTGAGGGATGCCAGCTCGGCCGAGGCACCTTCTCCGATCGGGTAGATCACGATGCCATCGCGTACCAGCCGGACCTTCGCGTTGCGGAAGATCTTTCCGTCCAGGACATAGCACCCGGCCACGGTAGCCTTATCGAATTTGAAGACATTGCGTACTTCCACATTCGCCACCACTTTCTCCTGTATTTTCGGTTCCAGCATCCCTTCCATGGCGCTCTTGACTTCTTCGATGGCATTGTAAATGATCGAGTAGGTCTTGATTTCCACTCCTTCGGTTTCAGCCAGGCGGGAAGCCTGTGACGAAGGCCGGACGTTAAAGCCGACGATTACAGCGTCTGAAGCGGTAGCGAGCAGTACATCACTTTCCGTGATGGCGCCCACCGCCTTATGGACCACGCGAACGGCGATCTCTTCTGTAGAAAGTTTCTGCAGGGAGTCGCTCAGGGCTTCTACCGATCCGTCCACATCTCCTTTTATAATCAGGTTCAATTCCTTGAAATTTCCCAGGGCGAGGCGTCGGCCGATTTCGTCCAGTGTAATATGTTTCTTGGTACGGATACCTTGTTCGCGGAGGATCTGGGCCCGTTTATTGGCTACTTCCTTGGCTTCGCTCTCATCGGCATATACCTTGAATTTCTCACCGGCTTGCGGGGCGCCGTTAAGGCCCAGGAGCAGGACGGGAGTTGTCGGCGGAGCGGTGTCCACGCGTTTGTTACGCTCGTTGAACATCGCTTTTACACGGCCGTAGTACTGTCCGGAGACGACCAGGTCGCCGCTATTCAGCGTACCGTTCTGCACCAGCACGGTGGCCACATAACCCCTTCCCTTGTCGAGGGAGGCTTCTATGACGCTGCCGGAACCTTCGCGGTCGGGATTGGCTTTCAGGTCGAGCAATTCCGCCTCCAGTCCTATTTTTTCCAGTAAGAGGTCTATGTTCAGTCCTTTCTTCGCGGATATTTCCTGTGACTGGAATTTTCCACCCCAATCTTCTACCAGAATATTCATGCCTGCCAGCTGTTCCTTGATCTTTTCGGGGTTAGCGCCGTCCCGATCGATCTTATTGATGGCAAAGACCATGGGAAGACCTGCGGCCTGGGCATGGGAGATCGCTTCTTTTGTCTGCGGCATGACGGCGTCATCGGCGGCGACCACGATCACCGCTACGTCAGCGGCTTTGGCGCCACGGGCACGCATCGCGGTGAAGGCTTCGTGACCCGGCGTATCCAGGAAGGTGATCTTTTTCCCGGTGGCTGTCGTCACCTGGTAGGCTCCGATATGCTGGGTGATCCCTCCGGCCTCACCGGCTACCACATTGGCGCTCCGGATATAATCCAGCAAGGAGGTCTTGCCATGGTCGACGTGACCCATGATCGTCACTACCGGCGTGCGGGGCAGCATTTCTTCCGGATCGTCCTCTTCTTCGTCCTCTTCCATTTCCGCCGCATCGTCTATTCCTATGAATTCAACGGTATAGCCGAACTCGCCGGCTACCAGTTCAATGACATCTGCTTCCAGGCGCTGGTTGATGGACACCATCATACCCAGGCTCATACATTTGCTGATCACATCCGCATAGCTCACGTCCATCAGGTTGGCCAGTTCGCTGACACTGATGAATTCGGTGACCTGCAGCCTGCTATCCAGCATTTCTTCTCCGCCGGAGTTTTCGGCTGCTTCGTCGCGTTTGGCGCGGCGGTATTTAGCTTTCAGACTTTTTCCCCGGCCGCCGGACCCGGCCAGTTTGGCCTGGGTCTGTCGTATCTTTTCCTGAATTTCTTTCTTATCGATTTCTTTTACTTCCCGGGGGGTATTGCGGGGATCGGGCCGGCGATTGCCGCCGCCCTGACCGGGCGCACCGGCGCCGCGGGGGTTCCGTTGGATCGGGATCCGGCTTTGTCCCGGAGGCCGTTGATTGCCGCCGCCGCTGTGTCCGGTTCCACCACCATGTCCGGTTCCGCCACCAGGGCCGCCAGGAGCGTTATTGGGTCTTCCACCACCGCCGCCATTGTCTTTTTTCTCGATGGGAATTCTCTTCCGCTTTCTTTTCTCTTCGGACGGGGGTTTGGGACGGGTATCGTTATTCAGGGGCAGTTCAATTTTTCCCAGGATTTTTGGCCCTTCCAGCTTCTCTGCCTTGATATTTTCTATCACGGGCGGAGCTTCGTGCTCTTCTGTGACGGGGGTCTCTTCCTGCAGGATCTCCTTTACGGGAGGTTCCGGCGCCGCTACCTCTTCCGGGGGATGGCTGGGGGTATTCTCCACGATGACGGGGACTTCCTGCGGGATTTCTTCCACTACGGGTTCCGGTATCACTTTCTCCTGGGGAATTTCCTTTTCGGGGGGGGCCGGCAATACGGCTTCTACTTCCAGCGGTTGTTCTTCCGGTATCGCCTTTGGTTCGACACCATTCTCTACTTCCGTCTTTTTGATCACTTTCTTAGGCCGGGTAGAGGAGTCTATGGCAGAAAGGTCGATCTTATTGATGACCTTTGGCCCTTCCAATTCGGGGGCCTCGATCTTTATAATTTCCGGTTCTTCCTGTTTTTCTTCCACTACCACTACCGGCGGGACAACGACCGGAGGCTCTTCCACAACGGGCGTTTCTTCCTTGGCAGGCTTTTTAACGATCTCCTTTTTAAAGAGTACCGTCTCGTCTTCTTTTTTCTTTTTAGCTTCCAGGCTGCCTTTAGGCAGATCGATCTGATCGCTCTTGATCTTAGCGACCTTATCTCCCTGGAACTCCTGCTGCAGAGAACGATACATATCCTCCGTCAGTTTAGACGTAGGTTTCAGATCGTCTTTGCTAAATCCTTTGCTTGCCAAAAAATCCACCAGGGTATCTTTACCGATGTTGAATTCTTTAGCCGCAGCCATCAAACGTGGTGTTATTACTTCTGCCATATATGCCTTTCCTGGGTCCCTAAGGAAGGGATCAGGATCGTCCCTTTTAAAAAATTAAAAAATAGTCTGTAAATATATTAAATAAAGGGGGACTATCCCTTTTGAAACTCTTCTTTCAGTACTTTTAAAACTTCATCGATCGTTCCTTTTTCCAGGTCGGTCCTTCTTTCCAGCTCGTCTGCCGTCAGATCCAGTACGCTACGGGCCGTATCGCAACCGATACGTTTCAATTCGTCGATCACCCATGTTTCGATCTCATCGCTGAATTCTTCCAGGTCGATATCGAATTCTTCGGGTTCTCCCTCGTTATCCCTGAACACATCGATGGTATAACCTGTCAATTCCTGGGCCAGTTTAATATTGACGCCCTTACGGCCGATGGCCAGGGACACCTGGTCCGGCTTTAGATAGACATTCGCGTGCGCCTTTTCGCTGTCCAGCTCCATATTGGTAATTTTGGACGGCGTCAAAGAGCGCTGGATCAGCAGTTGTGTATTGTTGGTCCAGTTGATCACGTCGATATTCTCATTTTTAAGCTCCCGGACGATCCCATGGATACGGCTTCCTTTCATTCCCACACAGGCTCCGACCGGATCGATCCGGTCATCGTATGATTCCACGGCTACTTTGGCCCTTTCTCCCGGTTCGCGAACGATCTTTTTTATGACGATCAGCCCATCGAAGATCTCAGGAACTTCGATTTCCAGTAGTTTAGAGAGGAATAAAGGGCTGGTCCGGGACAAAATGATTACGGGGGAGTTGTTCTTCAATTCCACTTTTTTAACCACGGCCCGGATATTTTCCCCTTTTTTGAAATAATCCTGGGGGATCTGCTCCGATTTGGGCAGGATCAGCTCGCTGCCTTCCTCATCCAGTAAGAGGATCTCTTTCTTCCAGACCTGGTATACTTCTGCACTTACGATCTCTCCGACCCGCTCATTGTATTTTTTTACCAGGACATTCTTTTTCAGGTCCCCGATACGGCTTGCCAGGGTTTGTTTGGCGGCCAGGATAGCGCGGCGACCAAAATCCAGGATCTCGATCTCCTCATATAATTCTTCCCCGACCTCGTAGTCCTGCTGGATCTTCGTCGCATCCGTATAGGCGATCTCCGCCAGGGGATCATTAACACTGCCGTCTTCCACGATCGTGCGGCGACGGACGATTTCCAGGTCACCTTTTTCCGCATTTACGATTACGTCAAAATTTTCATCGCTTCCGTACTTCTTACGCAACAAAGTTTTGAACACATCTTCTACCACCTTCATCATGGTAGGGCGGTCGATATTTTCGGCTTCCTTGAAGTCCTGGAAGGCTTCGATCAAATTGATACTTGCCATAACACTTAATTTTTAAAGATCCCTGCGCCCGGGCCGGGGGATTAAAAAACTACTTGAATTTTTGTTGTTTTTATGTTATCGTATAAGAAAGCGTGACTGATCACCTCTTTCTTCTTATTCTTTCCTTTGGTCTCTTCTACGATGATGCCGTCTTCACTCACTTCTACCAGGCGGCCTTCCTTTTTCGACCCGTCCTGCAGAAGGATCTCTACCAGCCGGCCGATGTTCTTTTTGTACTGGCGGAGGGATTTCAGGGGTTCGTCCAGCCCCGGCGAGGAGACTTCCAGGGAAAAATCATCTCCCGGGAAAAGCCCCGATTCCTCCAGTTGCTTGTACAACGCCCTGTTGTATTGGACGCATTTTTCAATCGAAATTCCCTGATCCCCGTCTAAAAAGACCTTTATATTATTGGTGGGCTTGATCCTCACTTCCACCAGGAAATAAAGGGACTCGCCTGCCATCAGGGCCTGCATCATGCCTTCCACCGTCTTAACTGTTTCATTAACCATAGAAAAAGACCGGCCTCGCCCGGTTAAAAAATAAAGAAGGGAACGGATTCGTTCCCTTTCTTTTGCTTCATTTACCTACGCGAAGGTAAGATAAATCTTATTTCCACCAAAAAATGTACTTTTAAATATAAATGAACAAGCATGAGTCAGCCAGACAATTTAGGTTCTTTCATTGCGGAAAATAAAACCTTACTAAAGGAGTACGTGGAAACCCGGATGGAGATTTACAGGCTGCAGAGTCTTCGCATTTTTTCCAAATCGGCGGGTTATTTTGCCTGGATCATTATTTCATTGTTCCTGGTGTTTTTGATCCTGCTTTTCAGTGGAATGGCTCTCGGCTTCTGGTTTTCCAGCCTGCTGCACAGCTATGTGAGGGGCTTTGGGCTGGTGATCCTGCTGCTGGTGGTCGTATTCGTTCTGCTGGCCGTTTTCAGGAGATCCCTGTTTGTGGAACCTGTCATTCACAGCATTATTCAACGGTCACGGGAAGAAGAGGAGGGTGTATTATGAAAAAAGCTACCCGCAGCCTGTACTCCCTGGAAGAGGATATCCGCCGGCTACGACAAAAGGCCAAGGGGCTGGAAGATCGGATCGACGAAAACTTTACTTATTTCCAGGAACACAGCGGTTCGATGTTCATCCGGTCGCTGCTCCCCCGCAAGATTGAGGGGGAAACGCTCACCGGCAATAAGATCCTGGATACTTTTTTACAGAACGAGCGCCTTCAGAAGATTCTGATCCGGTTGGCCGACCGTGCGGCGGAAAAGTTGGGGGATGGCCTTAACTGGTTGGTTAGCAGGGTTTTCAGAAAATAATAGCTCGAAGGATTATTACGGGGCACCTTTTAACACCCCTTTATAGCCCTTTGTAGTAACTTAGCTATATTAATTTATTGTGATGGCTTTATCAGAGATATTCTTTTTAGGTATTGTATTATACCTCTTATATAGGTTCGTTTTTAATTTTTTCCTGCCGATCTTCCGGACTACCCGTCATGTACGTCAGCAGTTCCGGAATATGCAGGAGAACCAGCAGGGCTCCAGCGGTCCTTTTCAGCATAGCTATTCACAGCAAAGCGAGCCGCAGCCGAAAAGGCCGGAGCCTTCCTCCCCGAAAAACAGCATGGGGGAGTATATCGACTTCGAGGAGATCAAATAGGATGAGCCAGGATGATGGTTCGCCGGGCCGGACCGAGTGACGGGCGCTACCATTGAAAGTCCAGCACGGTCGTGCCAGGCCGGAGAAAAAGTCCTTTCAGCCCCGCGGCTTCTGCGCCTTCTATATTGATCAGGGCATCGTCCACGAAAAGAGTTTCACTTCCTATCAGCTGATTTTCCTGAAGAATATGCTCATACGATGGTTTGTCGGGCTTGCGCATACCCATCAGGTGGGAGTAATAGGTCCGCTCGAAGTGATCTTCTAATTCCCCATCGCCTATGCTATCCCGGTAAATTTTCCGTAATGCGCTCAAATGGAGGGCATTGGTATTGCTGAAAAGAAAGATCCGGTAGCGCCGGCCCAGCTCTTTCAGCAATTGGATCCTTTCCGTGGGGAAGTCGAGCAGCAGCGCATTCCATGCTTTAATAATCTCCTCGTCCGAGGGCGAGAGGCCCGTTAACTCCCTGATAGAATCGATAAACTGCCGGTCGCTGATTCCTCCTACTTCGTAATCCCTGAAAAAAGAAGCCGCATGGCCATGCCCGAAATATTCCCGGAAGGGCCTGGCGCCCAGGGATACAAATGCGTCTTCCGTCAATTGGTTGTCCAGGTTGATGATTACACCACCCAGGTCGAAAATGATGTTTTTAATGCCTTGCATGGCCTAAAAATAAATCGAAAAGAGAAAATTATAGCCCTTTTATTTGTTCCAGGTGATCTTCACCGGTTTTACATCTCGGGAATTGCCACCGGCCATGATCTCGAAATCGCCGCTCTCCCAATCATATTTCAACTCATTGTTATAGAACTTCAGATCTTCCGGCGTGATCGTGAAGGTTACTTTTTGGGATTCTCCGGCTTTCAGGGCAATTTTCTGAAACCCTTTTAATTCTTTGACCGGTCTGGTGATGCTGCCAACCAGGTCGTGGATATAAAGCTGTACGACTTCCTTCCCGTCCCGGGTTCCGTCGTTCGTGACCATGACCGTCGCCGTCAGCTGCTGGTTTCCTTTCAGCGAAGTGCTGCTCAGCGTCAGTTCGCCGTAGGTAAAGTGGGTATAGCTCAGTCCATATCCAAACGGGTAGACCGGGTCGTTGGACACATCGAGATAGTTGGAGCGGAATTTCTGGAACCAGGCGCCTTCCGGCAGCGGCCGGCCGGTGTTCTTATGGTTGTAGTAAAGGGGGATCTGTCCGACATTCTGCGGCCAGGTGGTGCTCAGCTTGCCGGAGGGGTTGGTATCGCCAAACAGTACGTCGGCGAGTGCATGTCCTGCTTCGCTGCCGCCGAACCAGCCATTTAAAATAGCCGGAACCTGGTCGTTTTCCCATTTGATAGCCAGGGGGCGGCCTGTAAATAAGACCAGTACTATGGGTTTGCCGGTCTTCAGCAAGGCTTTCAGCAGGTCCTGCTGGACCTGCGGCAATTCAATATTGCTACGGCTGCTGGATTCCCCGGTCATCTCGGCGGATTCGCCCAGGGCGGCGACGATGACATCTGCCTGACTGGCTGTGTTCAGCGCGTCCCGGATAATGTCTGCGGCGGGGCGGGGGTCCCTGTCCAGAGATTTACCGAACATGCCTGCTCTTTGCTCGAAGAGGCTGTCTTCGTCCAGGTTGGAGCCCTTGCTGTACAGGATCTTTACGCCGTCGCCGGCCACATCCTTTACTCCCTGTAAAAAGGAAATGGATTTGGAGAAATCTGCGGCGACACTCCATGTACCTGTCATATTCTCCTTATTATCCGCCAGGGGGCCGACCAGCGCGATCGTTCCTCCTTTTTTAAGGGGGAGGATATTGCCCTGGTTCTTCAGCAGGACGAAGCAATCGGCGGCGATCTTACGGGCCGTTGTCCGGTTGGCTTCGGTAAAGATTTCGGTAGCCGCTCTTTTTTCGTCGCAGTATTTATAAGGATTTGCGAACAGTCCCAGCTTGTATTTTGCTTCGAGTATTTTCCGGCAGGCCTCGTCGATGCGGGCGGCTGTTACTTTGCCTTCGCGAAGGGATTGTTTCAGGGTCGTCAGGAACCCTTCGCCTACCATGTCCATATCGATGCCTGCCTGGAGGGCCAGCGCGGAGACCGTGGGCAGGTCGCCAAGCCCGTGGGCGATCATTTCATTGATTCCTGTATAATCGGTAACGACAAAGCCGCCAAAGCCCCAGCGTTTGCGCAGCACATCGGTCATCAGGAATTTATTGGCCGTAGCGGGTATCCCGTTGACGTCGTTGAAAGAGGCCATGATGCTTCCCGCGCCGGCATCCACTGCTGCCTTGTAGGGGGGCAGGTATTCATTGAACATTCTCACGTAGCTCATATCGGTGGTATTGTAATCCCGGCCTGCTTCCGCCGCGCCATACAATGCATAATGTTTTACGCAGGCCATGATATCGCTGTTGCCGTTCAGGTCGCCCTGATAGCCTTTAACCATTGCCTTTGCGATCCGGGAGCCCAGGTAAGGGTCTTCTCCGTTACCTTCGGCGATACGTCCCCAGCGGGGGTCGCGGGCAATGTCCACCATTGGCGAGAAAGTCCAGCAGATGCCATCCGCGCTGGCTTCGGTAGCGGCGACGCGGGCGCTTTTTTCGATTGCCTGCATGTCCCAGCTGCAGCTCAGGGCCAGGGGGATGGGGAATACCGTTTCGTATCCATGGATCACATCCATGCCGAAGATCAGCGGGATCTTCAATCTGCTCTTCTCCACGGCTATCTTCTGCACCTCGCGGATCTTAGCCAGGGACTTGATATTGAATAAGCCGCCTACTTTTCCTTCTTCGATTTTCCTGGCGATATCCGAGTTGCCGGCCTGTCCGGTAGTGATATCACCTGCGCCGGGCAGGTTGAGCTGACCTATCTTTTCGTCGAGTGTCATTTTACCCAGCAGGGCATTGACGAATGCATGCATTTTCTCCTCCCGGGCGGGGGCCGCTGTTTGGGAGCTGGCCGGTGTCCGGGTGGGGGTCTGCGCCTGGGTCTGTACTTGTGAAAGAACGATGAGCAGGAGGAGGGTGATGACCTTTGTTTGTTTCATATTTGAACAATTTATGCGTTATTCGACTTTTATCGGTTGCGTCCTTGCAGAGGCGCCGTTCTCGTTAAGGGTTTCCATTGAAAAATAATACGGCTTTTCGCGGTCCATGACTTTGAACCAATATTCGTTGGCATCGTAAACCAGGATACTATTATACAGTTTATCGGGCGCCGTGCCAAAATAAATATTGTATCCATAAGCATTATCCACCGGGCTCCATTTTATCCAGGCGCTGCGTTTATCCTTTTCCGTTCTGAGTACGATAAGATCCCTGGCGGTATCCGGCAGGGGGCCCGGGCCTTTTCCGAAAACACGCAGGCCGCTGATGGCAAATTTACCTCCCGCCATATGGATATTTTCCAGCTTAATGTAGCGAGCCTGTACGGGGACGGGTAGTTCGAAGTAGTCATGGGGGATATCGGTCCGGTTGTTCTTTTTATCCACCAGCGTCGTCCATCGCCGTCCGTCAACGGAATAATATAAAATATACTGATGATAAATATCCGTCTGTTTTCCCAGAAAGGGGGCGTCCTGGTCGGCATAGTTGATCTGGATGGCATTCACGGTGGAAAGGGTTCCCAGATCGGTCTGGATCCATTCGCCTTTCTCTCCTGTGGCGGCGCTCCAGTATGTTTTGATATCCTCGTCTACTGCATCGTTGGCATGATGTCCGCCGAGCGTGGAGGATACGAGTACCGGCTTTTTATAGTTCAGCAGCATCCATCCCGTAAACCCTCCGTTCCCTTCGGGGGCGTTGTATGCTGCCGTTTTTTCGGAGGGGAGATAATGGGGATAGTCGCCGAAGGCGGCATTCATATATAATATGCCGTCTTTATCAAAACCTGCGGGCCAGATACCCAGCCTGCGCTCGAAGCTGTTTTTCGAGGCGATCGTGATCGTGGAGATATGCCAGTAATTATCCCTGTTATCGGTGAAGGTGCTGCCATGGCCCGCGCCTTTGGCGAAACCGCCCGGTTTGAAAGAAAAAGGATCGGACTGTGGCTGGTCGAAGGGGCCCAGCGGGTTATCCCCCACCACGACGCCATCGGCATAACCGCTAAACTCCGTGCCGGGCGCCCCATACTGTAAATAATATTTCCCTTTGTATTTGGTCATCCAGGAGCCTTCGATAAACGGGTCCAGGAACGTATTATCCATGTATTCTCCAAACCGCTGCCAGCCGAACCGCCGGGGCTGCAGCAGGTATAATTCTTTCCGGGCGCCGAGGGGCTGCAGGGTTTTCCGGTTGAGCTCGATCCCATAGAGTGGATAGGAATTGCTGCTGCCGTTGTACATATATAAGCGCCCGTCGTCATCCGTGAAGAAAGCGGGATCCCATCCGCCGATATCGAATGAGTCCACCAGCGGTTTCCACTGATTGGCTTTAGGGTCGGTGCTCATCCAGATCGTGAAATTCCGGGTATAGGTCGAACCGAATACGATCATTGTGTCTCCGATGATACCGACGGCAGGTGCGCAGAGTTCGTCATAGCCCTGGTTCCAGGGCCGGAGGAATTTCCGGGGGATAAAATGCCAGTTCAGCATGTCCGGGCTCCACCAATATCCCCATTGGTTGGTGCTGAATAAATAATAGTCTCCTTTGTAGTTGACGATCACGGGGTCGGCGGTAGCCCGGTGACGTCCCCAGCGTGTGAAGTCCGGGATGGGAGTATATCCGTAATCGATATTGATAGGGTTGCAATAGGTAGTTTGTTGTGCGGCGGCAGTGACCGGGGGCAGCAGTCCGGCGGCGAGGAGCCAACAGATGAATAGGAGTACCCGATTTTTTTTCATGTTTTAGTTTTTTATCCAGGGGCTTTGAAAACCCAGCTTTTTTAGTCCGTTCTGTACATCCGGGATTTTCATGAATAGATTCCAGATTAGCCTGCTGCGATAATTTTCTATCATGACGACAATGGGGCCCTGATCGATGGCAAGGTGCGTGGTCGCATACCAGTTCTTTGTTTCGCTGAAGCCGTCTGCAAAACCATACGGGCCCCAGATCTTATTGCCCAGGTCGTAGTAAAAATGTTTTAAAGCCTGCATGCTGTAGTCAGGAGTATAAGGGAAGGAGGAGAGCGCAGCCGTGGGTTGTATAACACTGCGGTCGTCCTGCGGGCAATGCGCCACATATCCTTTATAGCTATCGCCGGCTGTAAGGCCCCAGCAATTGGCCCCGTAACCTTTGAACTTTTTCGGGTTTTCGATGCAATAGGCCCGGTTGATGAGCGTGTGATTAAGTGTCTGCTCCGCGTAATCGATGTTGTGATCGTCTTTGAGGCCGTTGGGGTCTATTCCCATGAAAGTATATTGTTCGAAGAACAGCGGGCCGCCGTAATCGAAATTTCCCAATGGAAGTTTAATGCCATAGTACGATTTCCCATTCATCCAGGACTGGCTTTTGACCCAGGAGTTCTCGTAGAGCTCTTTTGAAATAGGATGAGTAGGTGAAGAAGCGGCCAGGATATACGTAATCAAAGCCTCATCCCATCCGAAGACGGGGAAGTTCATATCGAAATCATTGGACGGGCTCCAGTGCCAGAATAATGTTTTATTGCCCCCCTGGCTGTGCCAGTTCCAGTTGGCCACTGTCCACATTTGTTCGACCCGGTTGCGGAAATATTTTTCCAGGGGGGTAGCGCCGTTAAAATACTCTTTCGCACACAGAAAGCCCATCAGCAAATACGAGGTCTCCACTATGTCGGCCCCGTCGTCCAGTCTTCCGAACGGGATGGTCTTTCCCGTAGCGCCATTCATAAAATGGGGATAGATGCCGTGATAACAATCTGCCCGGGTTAAAAAATCGGCGATCTTGACGAGTCGCTTCAGGGCGGTGTCTTTTTTTATCCATCCACGTTGAACGACCACGATCGTAGAAAGAATGCCAAAGCCGGTGCCGCCTATAGCGCAGGCTTCGGGCCCGAAACTGTTTTTACTGAAATTGGGTTCGTTCTCGGCCTCGTTGATAAAGTCCCAGTAATATTCGGCTTTTACCGTGTTGTCTCTTTCGCGGGCGAGGCCGCTCACCGGGTGACCGAAATGCCAGAAATAGCGGAAAGTCTGGCGCTGAACGATGTCCAGCAGTTCAGAATCGGAGATATTTTTAATAATGCCTACCGGAGCAATGGAATCCGGGTAGGCAGACGAATGACCAGCGGATCCTCTCAGCGGATGCAGTTTGTTCTTTTGTGCGAAGGCGGCAGTCGTCCATGAAAGGACGAAGGCGGCGATAAAAAGCAATAGAAAAAAGGGCCTTTTTGGCATGGTCTGTTTGTTAATCATTGATTGGTTCTTGTGCCGGCGGTTTTGAGCCAGGGGCTTTCGAATCCTAGTTTTTGCAGGCCGCCCTGTATTTCGGGGCAGCTCATGAAAAGCCGCCACAGCAGGCCGGAGCGATAATTTTCGATCATGACGATTTCCGGCCCCTGATCGATGGCGAGGTAGGATCCGGCGTACCAGTTCTGCGTTTCATTGAAGGCGTCTGTAAAGCCATAGGGCCCCCAGGTCTTATCGCCCAGATCCTTATAAAAATGCTTTAAAGCCTGCATGGAATATTCCGGGGTGTATGGGAAGGCGGAGAGCGCCGCGGTAGGGGTAATGGTTCCTTTATCATTCGTGGGAGAATAGGCATCATACCCATCATAGGTATCCCCGGCCGTCAGGCCCCAGCAGTTTTCCCCATATCCTTTGAATTTTTTTGGATTTTCGACACAATAGGCCCTGTTAATAAGGGTATGGTTCTTATTCTGTTTCCAGTAATCCGCATATTCGTCTTTCAGCCCATGGGGGTCCAGGCCTAAAAAAGAGTAATGTGTGAAGAACAGGGGGCCGCCATAATCGAAGCCTAATGGCAATTGATATCCATAAAATGTTTTTCCATTCTTAAAGAAAATGCTTTGTGCCCATCCCCGGTGATATACGGAAGGGCTGATGGGATAGCGTTCGCCGGAAGCGGCCAGCACATAGGTGATCAGGCATTCGTTGTACCCGCGTAAGGGGAAATTCATGGCCCAGCCGTTGTTGGGGCTCCAATGCCAGTATAATACTTCTTCTCCTCCTTTGGTAAACCAGTTCCACTCAATATCGTTCCATAACCAGCCGATCCTGTTGCGGAGTTCCTGTTCGACCGGATTGTCCTGGTTGAAATATTGCCGGACGCATAACAAGCCCTCGAATAAATAGGACGTTTCCACCAGGTCGGCCCCATCATCCTTACGGCTGAAGGGGATCGTTTTGCCTGTCGCTCCATCCATCCAGTGGGGAAATACGCCATGGTAGGAGTTCGCCTTCTCTAAGAAATTCACCATCTTCAGCAAATGCCTGGCGGCGGTATCCCGGGAGATCCATTTCCGGTCCGTGGCAACGATAATGGCCATTGCTCCAAAGCCGGTGCCGCCGGTAGTCACTACTTCATTACCGTAGTTATAGACTTCGTTGCTACGCTCACGGGCCATGCCGCTGACGGGGTGTGCAAAGTCCCAGAAATAGCGGAAGGTTTGTTTTTGCACGAGATCCAGCAGGGCGGAATCGGAGAGGTTGGGGCGCTGTGCTGAGGCGGGGAGGTGGAGGCTGATTGCCCATAGAAAAAGGGCGAATAAAATTTTTATAGTTGGGCGCTGGCGCTGCAGGACGTTGATCATTGCGTAAATAGTTGTCGTTTATAAATTGGGGCTTTGGAAGCCCAGCTTTTTCATGCCTGTCTTTACTTCCGGGCAGCTCATAAACAGGTTCCACAAGAGGCCGCTGCGGTAGTTCTCGATCATTACGATCTCCGGTCCCTGGTCGATGGCCAGGTAGGAGCTGGCGAACCAGATATTCGTCAGGTTAAATGCATCCACAAAACCGTAGGTTCCCCAGATCTTATCCCCCAATGTATAATAAAAGAACCGGAGCGCATTCATGGATTGCGTCGGGGTATAGGGTAAGGAGGAAATGGCGGCTGTCGGAGAGATCACCCCATCATCGTTGGTGGGCGAATGGGCGGAATAGCCATTTTGTTCATCGCTGGCGGTGAGGCCCCAGCACAGGCTGCTGTAGCCGTTGTAGCCCAGCGGGTTTTGTATGCAATAGCTATAGTTGATGCTGGAATGCGCTGTATTCTGGGTCCAGTAATTGGCATATGCATCGGAGAGGCCATTGGGGTTGATGCCCAGAAAAGAATAATGGGCAAAGAACAGGGGGCCTCCCTGTGTCGGGCCCAGGGGAAGTACGGTATTGAAGTAGGTATTGCCGTTGCGGATCGATCCGTTGCCGGCCCATCCGCTGTCATAGGTCGATTTCGGAATGGAGTCCACCGGCGCCGAAGCAGCCAGGACATAGGTAATGAGCGCTTCGTTCCAGCCTTTGACCGGTACGTTGATCGTCCAGTTATAGTCTGGGCTCCAGTTCCAGTAGAGGATATTCTGGTTGTTCCGGCGGTACCAGTTCCATTCAACGGCACTCCATAGATTGTTGATCCTGCTGCGCAGGTTGATCTCGGTGCTGTCGGAGGAACTGGAAAAATACTGGCGTGCGGTCAGCAATCCCTGCATCATATAGGCTGTCTCTACGATATCGCCGCCATCGTCCTGGGTGCTGAAGGGAACGGTGGCGCCGGTAGCGCCGTTGATCCAGTGGGGGAAAGCGCCATGATAGCGGGTGACCTTATCGGTAAGAAAGGAAACGATGGTGTTTATCCTGGAGAGGCCCTGGGTACGGGAGATGAAATTCCGTTGGATGCCGGCCAGCATGGCCATGATGCCGAAGCCGGTGCCCCCGGTCGTGACAACGTCTCCGGATGTATTCCTTTCCAGGGCCATGCCGCTGGTGGGGTGGCCGAGGTCCCAGAAGTATTTAAAGGTCTGCGATTCTACCAGGTCCAAAAGGGCGCTATCCGGGATACGGGTGAACTTATCCGAGGAATCGATAGCCGTGGTCAGGTTGACGCTGACGGCGGATTGCAGGCTGCCGCCCGCCTTGGATAACAGCGAGGTGGAAACGGCGAGCACGTATTTATTGAGGGGTTGTAAGGCGGAAGAAGGTTGTATGATCACGGTGCTGTCGCTATTAGCATAGGAGGCGGTGAAGGGTATGACTGTGCCGGAGCTGCTCGAAAAGGAAAAATTGGCGGCTGTGGTAGTGTGATCGATGGGAGCCGAAAAAGAAAATTGTACAACGGGGATGGTATTGACATTATAATAGGTGAAGCCGTTGTAGGCGCCATTGACCTTGAGCGTATTAAAGCTAAAAGAAGCGGGTGTCACCGGCGTAACGGGCGTGGGGCTGTTGCCTTTTTTACAGGCAGGCGATAACAGCAGCAGGCAGGCGACCGAAAAAAAAAGTGGACGAATCGGGATCATACGATGATATAGACATGAATGGAAAACAAGAGAGGTGGCGATGCGCTCTTCAGGCTGGTTGGCCTCTGCCGGGCTCCGCAACCCCTCTTGCTTTTATATTATTTTCCTAAATTCTCCAACTGGTATAAGGCTTTGATGTCGCTTGCACCCAGGGCCTTGTCATAGATCCGCACTTCGTCCAGCACGCCCAGCAGGTAACTGGCCCAGGATTGGGAGGTAGCTCCGCTGGTGAGACTGGGGGTTGTCTGGAACTGGATGGTCCCGAAAACGATGGAAGGGACATTGGCAAAGTTCAGGGCGCCGAAGGCGGCTTGCACGGAAGATCCTATCGGGGCGCCATTGGCGTAGAATGAGAATGTTCCGGTGGTGGCATCGTAAGTCAGTGCGATGTGGATCCAGGTATTCCAGGGGCTGGCCAGTGACCAGCTTGTCAGCCAGGCTTCCGAGTTACCGGAGTTGCCGAAGGCATGGATCTTAAATACGGAAGTGGTGGTGGTCTGTCCGTCGAAGAACATGTCCAGGTTGCTCCAGAACTGGGTGCTGTTGGCGAAGCAGATGGGTTCCTGTATGCCGGCCGTATTGATGGAGGTGTTGACCCAATAGGTCAGGGTCATGCTCTGTAAATTTTTGATGGCGGTGGTGGGCGTGAATAGGGCATAGTTGTTAAGGCCGATCTGCATGGCCTGTCCTTTGATGCCGGTGCTATAAGTCGTGCCCGTCGCGGTAGCGGAGGTCTTGCTTACGCTGTCTGTCAGGCCGTTCTCAAAGGAGAAATGGGCTACCAGGTCCGAAGGGGCGATCTGATTGGAGGCTGAGTATCCGCCGAAGGTCTGGGCGGGTGCATAGCTTTTAGGATCGAATTTCTTCTGGCAGGATAGTATGAACAGGGAGAAGACGAGCACAAAAGTCAGGGCAGGCTTTCTCTTTATTTTCAGGTGTTGCATATATAATGAGTTTTAATGAATGGTGAATCAGTAGCCGGTATTTTGGACCAATACGCCTCCGCTGATATCGATCTCGGTCTGCGGGATGGGCCAAACTTCATTTTTGTTGGCGGTCCAGCCCAGCGATCCGAATACTGCGGCGGCGCGTCCCTGGCGAATCACGTCGAAATAGCGGTCATTTTCCATGGCCAGCTCTACCCTTCTTTCGTGGTAGATCGCGGTGCGCAGAGAGGTCTGGTCGGTGGTGGAGACGGCCGGCAATGCTGTCGAGGGAGAGGAGCTGTTGGCCCGGGCCCTTGCTCTTACCAGTTCCAGGGAAGCCAGGGCGGGAGTGGTATTGCCCAGTTCATTATTCGCCTCGGCATTCATCAGCAATACGTCAGCGTAGCGTAATACGCGGACATTCTGTCCACAGCCCTGGTTGCCGCTTAATACAGCGATGGCAAAGGGAACATAGGACTTCATATTGTACCGGGTCGGGGCGCCGGCTGCGGCCTGTGGCACTGCGTCGCCGCTGGGAGTGGTAGTTCCCGCGTACATAATCGTTCCCTGGAGGCGGGGGTCATTTGCCTCGAATTCGCTCGCCAGGTTATCGGTAGGTATGTTGAAGCCCCAGCCTGCCGAAGGGCTGGCATCTCTGTCTCCCTGCACCTGGGAATACTGGCTGCTGTTGAGGTCGTCGTTGCCGGGTACATAATCGCATTGGATCTCGAACAGGGATTCGGAGCTATTTTCATTGGCATAACGGAATAGCTGGTAATAATTGGAAAAGAGGGAATAGACGCCCAGGCCGATCACCTGGTTCGTATAGGTCAGTACATCGCTCCATTTTTTCTGGTACATGGCCACTTTGGCATGCAGGCCCAGGGCGGCGCCCTTGGTAGCGCGGCCTATGTCGGCGGCGCCGTAGGTGGTGGGCAATACAGAAGCGGCATCGGTGAGATCCTGTTCGATGGCGGCATAGACTTCAGCGGCGGTGCTTTGTTTCGGATTGAGTTCTGCGGCGGAGAGAGGCACTTTCAGCACCAGGGGAATTTTGCCGAATGCCCGGACCAGTCTGAAATAGGAATAGGCCCGTACGAATTTGGCTTCTGCGAGGTAGCGGGCTTTGAGGCTGGCGTCTACGGCGGCCATCGTATCTACGTGATCAAGGACCTGGTTGCAGTAATTGATGTTCTGGTACTGTCCCGTCCAAAAGCCGTCCAGCTGTCCTTCGGAAGCATCGACGGTAAAATTATCGTATTGGTTAAAGAAAGTGGCATCGTTGGAAGTGCTGCCTTTTATGGCGTCATCGGCGCCCATACTCTCGACGGCGATCGCGGCGAAAGCGGTATTGTTCCAGGTGCGCAGATTGCCATAGATGGAGTTGACGGCGCTGGCGGCGTCGCTGGCCGTCTTCCAGAACTGGGTGGCAGCGGGCTGTCCCAGTAGCGCGTCCTTTGAGCTGGTAAAGGTTTTCGAGCAGCCGGTCAGTAAAACGGTGATATATATGGTAAAGCCGAATAAAAAATATTTCGGACTTAATTTATTCTTTTGTCGCATATGAAAGAGTTTAAAATTAGAAGGTAATGTTTACGCCAACATTGTAGATGGCGGAAAGGGGATAGACATTATTGTCGATCCCTAATGTTCCGGGCGAGCCCCCGCCATTCTCGACGCTGGCGCCGACTTCGGGGGAGAAGCCTTTGTATTTCGTGAAGATCACGGGATTCTGTGCGTTCACGTATACCCTTAATTTCTGGATTCCGGCTTTGGAAGAGAGCAGCTCCGGTAAGGTATAGCCTAGCTGGATATTTCGTATCCGGAAATAGCTGCCGCTTTCGACATACCAGGAATTGATATAATAGTTTTGTCCGCCGCCGAGGTTGACGGAAGGAGTGCTGTTGGAAGTACCGGCCCCATGCCAGCGGTGGTCATAGAAGTCTTTGGTGAAATTCTCATTCCCATAACGGAGGCCCTTATTCGCGTTGTAGACTTCTACGCCTGCGATCCCGTTGAAGTCCAGGGAGAGATCGAATGCTTTATAGGCCCAGTTGGTATTGATCCCATAGATATACCGGGGATTGGGATTTCCCAGGGTCACCCTGTCATTACCGCCGATGGCGCCGATGCCGTTATTAGCCGTTTTTGCATATTTGAAATCGCCGGGCTGGGCAGAGGGTTGATAGACAGTACCATTCTTATCGGCATAAGCGGCGACTTCAGCAGCCGTCTGGAAAATGCCGATCACCTTATAGCCATAGAATTCACCGACCGGTTGTCCTAAAGTAGTAAGCGTAGCCAGCTGACCTCCGGTCGAAGCGGCGCCGCCGTTATAGAGTTTTTGGTTTCCTCCTATATCATTTTGTGTGAACTTATTATTATTATAGGATACGTTGCCGCTGATGCTATAGGAGAAGTCTTTGTTTATATTGTCTCTCCAGGACAGCGACAGTTCAACGCCGCGATTGCGGAGCTTGCCGATATTTTCCGGCAATTGGGTCGTAGAATACCCGTTGGAAGCGACGAATTGCAGGGGGAAAACGAAGTTGACGGTGTTCTTATTATAGTAGTCGGCTTCGATGGTCAGGTGATTGCTGAGAATGGTGGCTTCGATACCGGCATCCGTACCTTCGCCTTTTTCCCATTTCAGGATGGGCGGAACGGCTGAAGCGACGCTCTGGCTGCTGGAAATGGTGCCTGAACCGTTGTAGATGACGCCATTGGCGGTGGTGGTGGTCTGGGTGGCTACATAGACGGGTACGCCGCTATTGCCCACTACACCCCAGCTACCTTTCAGCTTCAGGCTGTTGAAAATAGTCTGGTTTTTCATGAATGCCTCGTTGCTGAGGATCCAGGCGGCGCCGACGGAGGGAAGGTAGGCCCGGCCGTAGGTACTGGTAAATTTGGTGCTGGCGTCCGAACGGATCGTGCCGGTCACGGTATAACGATCTTTATAAGAGTAAGTGACCCTTGCAAAGTAAGAGCTTACCCTTTCCAGGGCCGGATAGGTTTGCGGCTGAGTTGGCGTGACATCGTATACATAATTGGCCGTACCGCCGGACCCCAGGCCCAGATACCAGGTGCTGGGATCGGAAGTAAGTGCTCCGTCTTGTGCGGTGGAATGTACTTCATCATAATAATTCCGGTAAGCGGTCTGACCTACGAGCGCGGTGATCTTATGATCGCCGAAGGTATTGGCATAGGTCAGGGTATTTTCTATGATCCAGTTCCGGGTCGAGAAGTCCGTAATCTGTAGGGTATTGTGGGAGCTGGACTGGGTGGAAGTAGCTTTGTAGATGGGCGTGAAATTCTTGAACTGGTTCTGATCGTAGATGCCGCCCACACTGCTACGCAGGGTGAAATGGCTGGCAAACCGGATCTCTACATAGGCGCCGGCATTCAGGTGATAGCTTTGGGTAGTGGCGTTGTTGTAATCGAGGGTGACCTGGGGGTTGCTGACGGACTGTCCCAGTCCATAATAGCCGGGGTCGCCGTAACTGCCGTCCGCGAATTTTACGGGGACGACGGGGGGCGCCGTATAGAGATCTCTCCAGATGCCGCCAGGCGCATCATTGGATTTGCTATAGGTGCCGATGACCGAATAACCTGCCTTTACAAACCGGGAGACCTGTACGTCATTCTTGAAATTGGCGGTATAGCGGTCGTATTTGTTGGTCTTTAAGATACCCTGTTGGGACAGATAGCCAATAGATAAGTTGTAGGTGGACTTTTCACTGCCCCCGTTGACAGATACCTGGTGGTTGGTGATAATCGCGTTGCGGAGCGCCTGGCTGAACCAGTCGGTGCCTTTGCCGAACTGGGAGGAGTCGAGGAAACTGGTACCACCGCTCGCCCGGGTAAGCTCGTTGTATAAGACCGAATATTGATAGGCATCGGCCATTTTGGGAATATTGTTAGCTACCTGGTAGCCGACGGAACCATTGTAATTGACAAAGGTCTTGCCTTTGCCAGAACCCTTTTTGGTGGTGATCAGCACGACGCCGTTAGCTCCTCTTACTCCATAGATCGCTTCGCTGGAAGCATCTTTGAGAATGCTGACGTTATCTATGTCGGCGGAGTTGAGGAAGGAAAGGTCGGAGACCCAGACGCCATCCACGATATATAAAGGAGTAGAGGAAGAAGAGTAGGTACCCAGGCCCCGGATCTTAATGTCGGGGGAAGATCCCGGTGCGCCGGTGTTCGTGATCTGCACGCCGGCCACTTTGCCCTGTAATCCGCTGATTGGGTTTACGGAAGCTTGCTTAGAGATCTCATCCCCCTTAATCTGGGCGACGGAGCCGGTGATATCAATTTTACGCTGAGTGCCGTATCCCACGACGACGACCTGGTCCATTACCTTCGTCGATGCCGCTAATTTCACATTGATAACTGACTGGCTATTGACAGGGATCTGCTGGCTTTCGTAGCCGATATAAGATATGATGAGGGTTCCGTTTTCCGGGACGGTGAGGGTAAAGCTCCCGTCATTATCGGTGGTGGTACCCCGGGTACTTCCTTTCAAAAAAACAGAAACTCCGGATAAAGGAGTGCCGTTATCCCCAGTGATCTTTCCGATGATCTTGATATCCTGAATGGTCTGTACGGTGGATGATATTACGATCAGGTTGTTGTCCAGCAATTTATAGGTAAGGGCCGTACCAGCGAGGATCTTGTTCAGCACTTCGCTGATTGCCGAATTGGTCTCGTTGACGTTGATCTTTTTGCGGATCTCGTCCAGGCGGCTGTTATAGAGAAACCGATACGTACCTTGTCTTTCAATGGTGTTGAGCACCCGTGAAATTTCTACCTGGTTCAGTTTGAGAGAGACCTTTTCCTGGCCGTTGACCTTGGCCGATACCTGCAGCAATGCTCCAAATACCAATAGAAAAGTTAGTTTCATAATCAAAAGAGCTTTTTTTACGGCATGGGGACTCCAGCCCCCAATCGTTAGATTTTTTTTCATACTTTTAATCTTGTGGGTTATAGAAAATGTGAAGCCTGTAACACTGCATCCACTGCGTATGAACAGGTTTCCGAATTAACCTTGCGGGGAATGCGCCAACATTTCCCGCTTTTTTTTGTCAGCTAGTTTTTGGTTCCTTTTTTACATTTTTATTTTTATCATTTATCGTGAATGGTGATGGTGTTCTCGTTGATCGTATAATCAAATGACGAAGCGCCGGTCAGTTTAAGGGCGTCCAGGGCTTGCTGGATGGTCTCATTGGTAAAGATGCCGGTGAACCTCAATTCTTCTTCTTTAGGATTGCTGAACCGGATGACGACTCCATACCAGCGTTCCATTAGTTTGGCCAGATCACTGAATTCTTCGTCCTGGAAGATGAGCTTATTATCCTTCCAGGAGGTCTCGATGACGGCGCCGGAAGTCGATTCGTAGGTAGGCTTACCAACCTTGACCTGGGAGCCGTCCTCATTGGTTTCATGGCGGCCGGCAGGCGCCGGTCCTTTAAGGGTGTCTTCCTCGTTGGCCACGGTAATCTTTTCATTAGGCTTCAGAATGATCTTTTCCCGGGGCCTGTTCTTTATGGATACTTCGATGCTTCCCCGGATGAGGGTAGCTTCGGTTGTCTTATCGGTGGGATAGGATTTGACATTGAAGCTGGTTCCCAATACCCTGATATCGATCCGGGCGGTGTGGATGACGAAAGGTTTGTTGGCATTGGGGGCTACGTCAAAAAAAGCTTCTCCCGTGAGGGTCACTTCGCGGAGGCTGGTTCCGAAATTCTTTTCATAATTGATCCGGCTGCCTGCATTGAGCCATACGATGGTGCCGTCGGGCAAGGCCAGATGCGTCCGGGAACCGCTACCGGTGAAGATGCCGCTGCCGCCGGACTGGTAGGTCTGGGGAGGCGTCGCAGCGACGATTTTTTGAGGGGATTGGGCCGGAAAAAGCCATACGATCGCCAGGATGATGCCGCCGCAAAAGGTGGCCGCCATCAATAGCGTTTTAGATTGCCGCCGGGTTGACGCGATGTGCAGGGGAATTGACGAACGGTTAGCCGGGAATGATGGGTTATACGCCGGGGTCGACTGACTGTACGCGGGGATCGCTGGCGCGTTCCGGTCGACGGGTTCGGTTGGTTCGGCTGGTTCGAAGTCGATCTTTAGTTCCCGCATGCGGTCGAGATGGCTGTTGAATGCCTGTTCGGCCATTTTCCGGTCTTGCCGGCTTGCTGTATTCCACAAGTCTGTAATGGTCTGCATTGGATAGTGCAGTTCGGGATTGCTGCGCAGCAGCGCCTCCAATTCCCGGAGTTCTTCGGGGGTGGCTTCTCCGACGAGTTTTTTAGCAATCAGGTTCCAGGTATATTCTTTATGCTCTTGTCCCATTACGTGTAGTAGTAAACCAGTAGGACAGACAAAAGGGTTCCATACCCCCAAAGGAATGTTAAATATTTTTTAACATACTATGATTGGGGTCTTTAAAATGCTGATTTTAAATTATTTATGTTTAGCGGGGGTGGCGGATGGAGGAGGTAACGGTCTTTTGGATGTCGAAGCTAACGGTATTCCCAATTTTATGGAGGGCGATAGCGAGCTGATTTTCTACGGTTTTGGCGGAGATATTGAGTATTTCGGCGACTTCGCGGTATTTGAGTCCGTCTTCCTTAGCCAGTTTGAAGATTATTTTGCATTTGGGGGGCAGGTCGTCGATAGCTTTTTGGATGAGCGCCAGCATATCTGCGGTGATGAGCAGTTGTTCGGGGTTGAAATAGACGCTGGTGAATTCAGCGTGATAATCTTCTATGGAATTGGTGGCGCTGCGTTTTTGCTTATCCAGGTAATTAAAGGCGATATTCCTGGTAGAAACGTATAAGTAGACCTTGAGGTTCTCTATTTTCTCCAATTCCTTCCGTCTTTCCCAAACTCTGATGAATACATCGGATACGATCTCTTCGGCGGGTTCTTTTGCTTTTACGAGGGTTTTTGCAAATTGGAACAGGTAGGAATAAAGGGAGGTGTAGAGTTCCTTATATGCCTGCTGATCGTCGAAACGGGCGATCCGGAGCTGTAAATCCTGAATGATGGTAGCGGTTATCATTTGGCAAGAGCGCTAAGCCTGCTTATTAGCTTAATATTTAGCAATATTAAGAAGAATTTGCAGACTACATAAATTGGACAGTTTCTTTTAAGTCGATGCTGCTTGGGCGGAGGCTTTTATGCGCACCTGCGAGCGGCTTCTGACCTCCTTGTCTGCCTTTTGAACGGAATTATGAAGATTTATATTTTCTGCCTTAACCTGAATTTTCTATTTTTGTGGCGCCTGCAAGGCATGGACCCATAGCTCAGTTGGTTAGAGCATCTGACTCATAATCAGAGGGTCGCTGGATCGTGCCCAGCTGGGTCCACTGATTGTCAAGCACTTATGACGGGAATGTTGTAGGTGCTTTTCTATTTTGAGGAAGGGGTGGGCCGGCCCAGCCCTCATAACCGGTCGTTATCATTTGTCCTTAATAACGAATGTCTCCCATCCGTCATAATCGGCGTTGAGCTCTTTTGCTTTTTTACGGAGTTTTTTCGTGATTTCCGTGATGGAAATCATATCTACTTTGTCCATTCGGGAAATTTGAAGTTGAAAATGCAATGGTGATTTCTCGATGTATTTCTTCCCCTCCATCTTGTAGTTTTCTTTGGAGGCATAGGCTATGAATAATTCTCTGTCCGCTTCATTTTTAAAATATAACCAATGGTCTACCTGTCTCGGCTTGCTTAAATCATCCCCGGCCTGGGTCAACTTTAAAACCACTTTGGAATTGCTCATATATTCCATCGTCTCTTCATTGGGATATAAAAAATCAAGATAGGCCTCCCATTTGGGGTCGTTTTTTATTTCTATCGAATATTCATATTTAGGATAGTATTTTTTGTAGGCTGATTCCAGTAACCTGCGGATGTTGTCGGTATCATTGACATAATAGTAGTCCATCCGCTTACATTGATACGAGAAAGTGCCGGCAGATTTGCTTTTCAGGGTAAAATCGATGACAGATTTCATTTTGTCGGACATGGCGTAGATAGCATCCGACTCTTCGCTGGAGGGCAGCCCTTCTTGTCCGCAGTTGATCAGCTTTACACCTGTCTTAAGCAAAAAGGGGTATTCTTTTATAGGAGCCGTTGCCTTTAAAGACATATTGATCAAGGTAGAGCCTGGTCCTTTTTCATACTGCGCCATATATACATCCCAGTTTTCTTCCTGAGCAAATGAAAGCAGCGATAGAAGCAAGAATCCTACTGATAGCGTGTACTTTATTTTCATGCTGATCAATGTACAAAATTATTGTGAGTACGATTACTGCCAGCCCAGACACCCGTGAACCGCTAGTCCAATCACACATGGCGAATTTTTGGAATGCCACAGAAGCATGAAAGAAGATTGTTATATATATGTTCTTCGATACCCGGAATAATCGGAAAAAATACAGGTATAAACACCTATGGTCTTGCACAAATCCCAATGGCGTATTACTTTTGAGATTCAATGGAACACTAATCCATTTTCTTTTGACACAACGTACCCAATCTCCTCGAATAACCCTTCTTTTTAGATTTCTTTTACAGCCATCCACTACATCTTCAATCCTCTGAATCGCCGCCGCCCTCTCCAATAGCTATGAACTATTAAGCCCTATTTAGTTCGTAACACTACTTTAAACGTACCTCAAATGAAAACATTCATTGGCTTCTCTATGCCTTCTTCTTTCGGAAGGATCATCTGCCTGTGCTTCTTTCTGATTCCGACGGCATCTTATTCATTTTATCCTCCCGTCCCCCCCAATAGTAATACATCTTCTGCCAGCGCTGTCGCAGCCAAAGCTGTTGCCGTCCGATTGGCCAGGGCAAGGGCTGCTGCCCGGAAAGGCGAATTAAAGATGATCGGTCTGGAAGCCTTCAGCCTGACACAGGAACTGCAGCTGGAAGACTCCGGCTTAAACGAAAAGGTCCTGGAATATGCGCTGATCGGCTATCACCGGTTGCTGAAAAAAGGGGTCCTGCACCGGACGGATGTATTATCTGTCTGTGATTTTAGTCAGTCGTCCAGCCAGAAAAGAATGTATGTCATCGACGTGTGCAACAGGAAGCTGCTGTATCGAAGCTATGTGGCGCATGGCATCGGGTCGGGTGAAGAATATGCCAACGCCTTTTCCAATGTACCGGAATCGCACAAGAGCAGCCTGGGTTTCTATGTGACCCGGGAAACGTATTATGGCAGCAACGGCCTTAGCCTCCGGATCGATGGAATGGACAGGGGTTTCAACAGCAGAGCCAATCAACGGAATATCGTGATCCATGGCGCGCCCTATGTCAGCGAGCGGATCCTTCATAAATATGGCGTGATGGGGACGACTTTCGGCTGCCCGGCCATCCCGGAGGAGTTAACCAATGAGATCATCCCCACTATCAAGGACGGAACCTGCTTCTTTATTTATTATCCTTCGCAACGGTATTTGTCAAGGTCGGGTGTGTTGAATGGGTAGGGGATAATTCAGGTTTAAACCATCTCTATAACAATCAGCAACCCGGTAGTATCATTATAAAAGCTTTTATTAGCGCCGTATCCTACCGCGAAAGTAAGGATGTCATTTTTTCCCAATGAAAGACTTTCCTCGTAAAAAGCGGATGGATGTGAGCCTGTTATTGCATGAAATGTGGAATCTCCGCCATAGCCATCGATGATATCATCGAATAAATGCCGGGAGTTTAATAATATATGTACGTCCGTAGTGGATAATCTAAAATGAACTCCTTCAAAAATCACCTTGATATGGTATTTTCCTGAAGCAGGTGCTACGAAACGCAGCATACTGTACTGCCCGCTGTTGCTGCCTTCCATAGCGATTTCATGAGGCCTTAGAGCCCAACTATTGGTTTTATCGGTTCTCGATATCGAATCTCTGTTTTGTCCCGTGTAAGGATAGTAACCCCCCGAACCGGCAGCAGGATGCCACAAACCTATGAGATTATTACTAGTGTCAACAAAAGTACAAAGCTGGAATTGCGCGGGATCCAAGGTATCACCAAGGGAATACCCCACCTGCCAGTTGTTGGCCGGGTTAGTGGTAAATGATAAATTACTTGTAATGGGAAGCACAGACCTGACAGTCTCTTTGTGTTTGCAATTATTGCCAAAAAGACATCCCGCTATAGTGATCAAATAAATATATTTCGGTATGAACATCCGGATAAAGCTAATATTTATTTCTTGGGCAGATTATCTTTTTACATTCCACCTATACAGAATTGTTACAGGTGCATGTGCGACATAAAATTTTATCTTGGGCCTTAACATGGGCCTTATTATAGCCTAAACCTGCATAATATTTTGATGCTGAATAATTTATCTTGGACCTCGACTTGGGCCTATTGTAAACCAGTACGTTTAAAAAAGAAAAAAATATTATTGCCGATTAAAATAACTTGCATTTTTAAAACCTACTTATGACCGAGCATCAAAATGTAGAATATAAAGAATCATGGAGGGACGAATATCTTAAATGGGTTTCTGGTTTTGCCAATGCACAGGGAGGAAAAATTTTTATCGGGATCGATGACCATGGCCAGGTAGCTGGTGTGGATGAATATAAGAAGTTAATGGATGAGATTCCTAACAAAACTATGAACCATTTGGGGTTGGTAGTAGATGTCAACCTGCATAAGAAAGAAAATAAGCATTATATAGAGATCGATGTGCCGGTGAGCAGTGTACCTATCTCCTATCATGGTGCCTATCACTATCGCAGCGGCAGCACCAAGCAGGAATTAAAGGGTATTGCTTTGCAAAACTTATTATTAAAGAAGATCGGCAAAAAGTGGGAAGACTTGCCCGTAGAAGGAGCTACTCTAGCAGACCTCAACGAAACCACTATCCAACTATTTATTGAAAGGGCTATTGAAAAAGGAAGGATATCACCTGATGCCAGGAAAAGCGATACCGAAGTCCTTTTGAAGAATCTTAAACTTATGACGGAACAAAGGCAACTAACCAATGCAGCTTTGTTACTGTTTGGGAAAAATCCGGCAAAGATATCCGTTACAGCTAGTTTTAAAATCGGCAGGTTCGGCAAATCAAGCAGTGATTTACTATTTCAGGATATCATTGAAACGAACATTTTCGACATGTACGAAAAGGTCATTGAAACTTTGAAAGCGAAATACCTTATCCGTCCCATATCCTATAAAGGAGGGGAAAGAATGGAACCACTGGAATATCCTGAACCGGCATTGCGCGAAGCTGTATTAAATGCCATTATTCATAAGAATTATTCCAGCACCTACATTTTTCTGCGTGTTTATGACGACCAACTATACCTTTGGAATCCAGGCAATTTACCTGAAGAGTTGAGCATAGGTGAACTAAAAGGGCGACATTCTTCCTATCCTCGTAACCAAAATATTGCCGACGTGTTTTTCAAAGCAGGATATATTGAAGCCTGGGGAAGGGGAACAAATGAAATGATTGACGCCTGTATAAAGGTTGGCTTGCCGGAACCAATAATTAAAGAAGAGCAAGGCGGTATTAGCATTGCCTTTCTAAAGGATATTTATACAGAAGAGTATTTGCGTAAGCTGGCTCTGAACGAGAGACAGGTCAGGGGAGTGCTATATGTCAAAGAAAAGGGACAGATTACAAATTCTGAATATCAAAAGATAAATGATATTGGTAAATCTGTTTCCGCGACAGAATTGCAAGATTTGACGGATAAGGGACTACTTCAAAAAATAGGAAGTACGGGTCGAAGCACAAAATATATTTTAGGAACCCGAAAGGATTAAACGTCCGATAAACGTCCGAAACGTCCGATAAACGCCCGAAACGTCCGGCGAGCCTGTCCTTTAAACTATAGGCTCAATGAGTAATTGCATCATTATTGCATCCCAATTGGGTGGTTTTCGCCCTATAGCCGCCCTAAATAGGGTGGCTATATTGTTTTCGTCATTTCAGGTGTTTTCACGGTTGCCTTAAACAATAAAAAGTGCTACATTTTCCATTTTTTACTTATTGGAGAGAGAAAAGTTTTTACCTCAACGTACGATGAAGGATTTCTATATGACTAGATTGAAGTGGCTATATCTTGTTATTGCTTTCCTGGCAATTTTTGGAATATTACAAAGTATTAGGGCAAATAATTTGAGTACCAAATTAGATATAGAAGATCAGGAATTAACAGATACTAAAGATAAATTGGAATCTGTGCATGATAAGTTAGTTGATTTGCAAAGTAAGGTGGAAGAATTACAATCTTCGATTGAGGAGATCAAAGAAAGACGAAGCTCAGAAAATATTGATGATGCAGAAAGTGACGCTGATGATTTGAAAAGTGATGTAGATGATGCAGAAGAAGAAGCAGATGATAATTGAATTTCATCCGTGCCGTGTCTTCTAACGGCAACCTTCGGGTTCCTCATGGAGAACTAAAGGGACAAAATTTAAATCAATAAACAATAAAACTATGGCACTTTTCAGAGCAACAATTAAATCAACAAAAGTTGTAAATGGAGTTAGGCTTGAAAAGGGAATGAGTGTCGATTTTCCTTCTTCATACGGAAGTCCATTAAGTACTAACGGCGGAAAAGAAGTTGTTGAGGCATTTCTAAGAAAGTATAGCGTTGACATTAAAAAAGCAAACGCGGTTTCATCATCAAATATTGAAGTGATAAAAATTAGTTAGTAGTGTATTCCGCTGTTCTTATCTCTTTTAAGATTAACCTTTTATTTTTACTTTATAAAAAACTGATTTTTGGTTATAGTTGTTGTAAGATGGTATATCCGAAAGGATCAAGAAGACAAATTTGTGACGACTTGGGAAGAAATGGACCCCAAATTTAAAGATGGCTTATTTCGGGAATTTTTTTCAAAACCCATTGACGAACCAAATGAAAAATATCACACACTTGATTTCGAAAGCCAGCATTATACCACTTACATAAATGTTGGAACCTGGAGGGATATAACGGATTTTGATAAGGCCATTGGTTCAATGATACCAGGCAGAGATAAGAACCCTGAAAGAGATAAGAACCCTAAAAAGAAAAATAAAGAACTAATTGAAGTATATGATTTCGAATATAAACTCAGAGAGAGGATTGTTATGACAGTAGAGAAAATGCGCGCGGGAGAATGGGATTTGCCACCTGCTGACTTCTAAGCTCCAGTCCTTCCCATGTCTTAAGTATCGCAGGGGCCCTGCTAGATTTGATTCCGACGTATGTACATCTTAAGGGTCGGTAAGATTCCAAAGGAAAATGAGGACAAGGATATTAAAATGAAATCGGAGTAATTTATATTGTAATATGTATTTCGTCTTTAATACGTTTGGGCAAAACCATAATATGAGAAGAATATTGATTTATCTCTGTATATGCCCTCTTTTGCAGCCGCACCGGTTACAGAAGGATGATGAACGTCCCAAAGTTAATCAACTTGCGACTATGACCACCATGGTAGGATGGACGAAAAATGATCTAGGAAAATGGTCTAGTGCCATAAACAGCTTGCCTAAATATAGCCATGATTATTTTTCCCTACCTGCGAGCAAATCCTCAAAATCGATCTAGCAGAAGTCAACTATAAAGGAAAAAAAATGTTTTGCGTTGCCAAGTTTATGAAAAGTAAATATGTCCGGTTTAATAAAATAAATGTGGAATATCCGGTCGATTATTGGCTATTTGATTTATCACGAACGGACACCGTTATTGGTAAGGTTGAGTCCGTTCAAGCCTCTACTTATAGGACAATTGAATCAGGATTTTTCAGTGGGTCTAATATGGCTACTTGGGCGAAAATATCTAATGACATTGTTGTCCATTTTGAAAATGGCCTGGGCCTGGGTGGATACTTCTGCATTCAAAGTCGAGAAGACAAGAAGAATAGCAAATTCCAGTTTTTAGTCGGTTCGTATAATAGTGAAATTCAACAATTTTCTTTTAACGATTGCACAACCCCAGGTGAAAATAACGAAATGGAAAATGGCTACTACGAAGTGCCGACAAACATCTTTCTGTCGTTTGTTAACAAAATGAAGCCATAGACCCTTTCAGTGAAATAACAAACGAAAAATATCAAAACCTTAATAAGGTTTACCAGAAGTGATTCCCAATCAAATTACTATTGCATAGGCCCATTGATTTCTGCCCGTTTGTTGCCACAGGCAGCACAAAAAGATGCCAGTGGTGTCCGATATGGCTTTCCGCATTTCTCACACGGGGGGCCGTACTGCGCTATTCTGTGGTGCATTACGGCATTGGGCACCGTCTCCACTTCCCCAGTGACTGTATAGTAAAAATCAAGCAATTCTTTAAATCGTTCTATTTGTGAATCTCCAGTTCTGTTATTCATCCCCTTTGCGTATAAATCATAGGCGATCCGATATTCCTGCTCATTGAGCATGCCAAGTTCCATTTTACATCTCCAGCACCATAATTTTTCCATCGTTCCTTCGTTGTATATAATAAGAAGCTACTGCGTCCTGTCTGGTATAATTGGGCCCCGCCTTATCACAAGCTCCTTGATAGCGAAGTCCAAAGTCTAACTCCTGTGGACCTTTACAGAATAATATCCTTTTGCGGGGGTTATATTCCAGGCCGCTATCACGGAATTTTCTAATTATCCATTTATTATCCAATTGATTGGATATCTTAATATTTTGCAAATCAAGGTGAGCCATAAAAACACCCTGGGCTGTCAATGCCCGGCAGGCGCTCTGCACTATGAGCAACTTATCGCCCACATAATGTAGTCCATGGACACAGGTGATGAAGTCATACCGATCATCGGCTGTCCAATCGACTACGGACCCCACCTGCAATTGTAAACAGGTTAGATTGGATGGTATGGGCTGGAATCCGGCAATCAAGTCAATTCCTTTCAGGGTGGCCCGATGCTGCAAGTTGTTCCTGTCCAAATTAAGGGCACACTGCAATAAAGCCCTTCCCTCTCCGCAACATAAATCAAGCCATTTAACCTGACCAAAGCGCTCTATATAGTCCTGCAAATATTGCACTGGGTGAAAGTCAAGGTCCTTTTCGTAGCTATTGACGCCAGTAGCGTTCCGCTCCCGATTCATACGGTTATTAGCAACGACAGCCGATAGAATCAACTCTTCTTCTATCATTAATTTCATGGTTCCAATGTAGGTAATTTCTTTAAAATTACTGCTATGATAGATTATATTTGGGGTGATTATGACGGAACTCGAAATACAGCTCCTGCGGGCCTATGATGCCGGAAAAATAACCCGGGACATACTGCTGGAAAAATTCCCCACCGATCTCCAGTCTGACCTGCACTACGTCGCTGCTGCGGTTCGGGCAGCTATTCAAACTACGGATGCAGAGACCATTGACAGAACGATCCTGCTCATCTGGCTTTCCGGCAATCCGGGAGCTTTTACGGACCTGCTGAATGATCTGTTGATCGACCCACACCACCACCGGCACCAGGCCATCGCCAAAACGCTGCAAGACATCAAAAGTCCGAGCACCATCCCGTTTGTCGAAAAAGCGCTTGCCACCAATTTTGACTACCTATTTTATACCTGTTCAGATTCTGATGCCATAGCAAAATGGTTTAGTTGGATCCTTTATGAAATCGGCACACCTACGGCTATTAAGCTTATGGAACGATATGCCAACAACCCCAATGAAGGGATTCAGAAGGAGATGCGGTATAGGTTGGTAAAAGTAAAAAACGACCATTTTAAGAAGTAACCGGTAAGAGTTGATATTATGAATTGCGCATATGACCGGTTGGTAACAATTTTAGATTAACTTTTGGATATGGGAACGGAAATAGAAAGAAAGTATTTAATTGATTACGAAAAGTGGCAAAAGGTTGAAAAACCTTCTGGAGAGCTATATAGACAAGGCTATTTATTAGCTGATCCTCAAAAAACGATTCGCGTAAGACTTACAGCAACAAATGGTTTTTTGACAATAAAAGGACTTTCAATCGGTGCAACCAGACCTGAATACGAATATGAAATATCAATTTCTGATGCCGCAGAATTATTAGATAATTTCTCAATCTCAGAGTTATCAAAGATTAGATACAAAATAAAGCTGAAAAATAAAATATGGGAAGTTGACGAGTTTTTAGGAGACAATATAGGGCTTATCATTGCTGAAATTGAACTTAAAAGTGAGGATGAATATTTTGATCTCCCTGAATGGGTGGGCAAAGAAGTCACAGGAGATGAAAAATATTATAACTCAAACTTGACAATCAAGCCGTATAAAAATTGGGATTATACAAAAAAATGATGCCCTCATAAATTTTAAATCTGAGGTAGTGTCTCAGTTTGAAAATGATATTTTAATTTTATATCCTGATTTCGTCCTACCACATGTCTACAGTGGTTTTTAGTTTGTAGTAAGGCTTGGTAAGGTATGGGTCGTAAAATGAGGTTCACTGCGTTAGCTCCGCTTACGTTAGTGACGCGGGGTAAATCATGGGACAGTTTACCTGAACCTATTATTCGAACCATAAAATAAGTTAGGATGAAAAAACTAACAAATTTGGTCGAAGCTATAGCCGCACTTTTGCTGGCGTTAGCTGTTTTCATGGCGGTAAGCCGAATGAAATAATCGACCCACATAAAGCCCTCTTAACTGGGGGCTTTATTTTTCCCTCCAGGGCAAAATTGAGACACCACCAAATCTGAGGGCATTTCGTTGGGATCCAATTCCTCTCTGGAAGCTGGGCCACTCGCCAAATCCGCCAAACCCGTCATAAATTCGCCAATATTTCAGCCTGACGTTTCCTCTAATCCTTCGCTTTTCTTAATTTTATCCATAACCTTATTATTTGAATATGGATACTGTTTGGGTATGGAGAGGGATGCTATTTTGGTTCAACCCTATTTATTATATTAAAACCCTCATAAACCTACCAAAAACATTCAAATAGCTAGGCTCTATTACTACTCAGCATAAAACTCTAGATCAAATAAATTGTATGAGACCCTGTCGATTTAGTATAAATTTCAATGGTGACGTAAACACTCTTTTTCAGCAAGCATTAAGAGAAGAGCGGAAATATAATGCCCAAATTATTGGCGATGCTAATAATGGTTTTTTTGAGGTTAGCGTTCTTGAAGGCAATTACAAAGGAAACTATTCAGCAAACAACAATTTAATCACTATAGAGCTATCCTCTAAGCCCATTTATATCCCGTGTACAATGATTGAAGCACTCATTAAAAAACACCTTCCCGCTTAATTGTCTTTCAGCTGATTTAACTAGACTAGAAAAATAAAAGATTTACTTCAAGGCATTCTTTAACACCTTATAGTGAAAAGTGACACTATATTTATCGGAATTGCGCATGCTGTAAAAAATCCTCTCGAATAATCTGTACCCGTTATTCAGTTTCAAACCAAATTCCACAACTTTCTCAAAGGTATTTCGATCACTTACAGTATTGACCAGTGTTATTGGGTTCCACCCAAACTTTAAATATACTGCTACAAGCGAGCGACGCAAAAATTCACAACGGTCCCAGTCGGGCACCAGATTTTTATCTTGCAAGTAGTATGAAAAAATGTTTTGTTGAATCAGTCCGTATATTTCCTTACCCATGTCCCACTTGAATCGTTCCCAGGAATTAAAATCATAGTTTTGGTAATTCAATTTATCATGCAATGGTTGAAATAGTTCGCTGATAAGCAGTTCTGGTTGCGAGAAATTATTATTAAAACAAGCGGTTATCAAAAAAGTATAGATGCCTGTTATTTCCGGTTCTATTCCTGTTGCGTTTACGCGAAGAAGGAATGAAGACACATCTCCCCAACTAATGTCACTCCATAAATCATTATGAGGCGAAGAAGTGTCCAAAAATATCTGCATCAATTCTCTGTTCAATATTTCATGGCGCATTATTAGTAAGGTAACATCCTTAGCGCAATCCTTCAAGATAGAGTACCAAACTGTACTCAGCTGTTCCTTGTTAATGGACACCCAATTTATTATTGAGAAAAGCGTGGCCGATCTATTAATTTCAGCAACTTCATGAGCAAACAAATCCGATTTTGCTTGAAGCATCGAATTAACGACACGATCCCACCTGGTCGAGCTCTGTTTATAGATGGCATTAAACCATATACTTTGCTCCAGAGAGTCTAATGACCAAATAGAAGGGTCTGATTCATATACTTGCGATCGTTCTAATAATTTAGAACAATATTCCTCACTCAGCCTCAATTTATTAATCCATATTTTCGAGTCTATGGATACCAATATATCCAATACGGCTTCTTGATTTGATTGTTGCTCACTAAGTTTGTCTAAAATTTCAATTAGCTCAAATTCACTTAACTGCCCTCTTGAATAGAGACTAGAAACAATATTTGAGTAGTTCCATTTTAAACCTGAAAATGGAACGGAAGAAACTAAAAGATCTAAAACATCGAAACCATTTATCGTTGCCCGCTTTAATAATGTATCTATAAGATATACTTTAAGAATTCTCGCTTGATCAGGATGTATGAATGTTTGCCTAAAAAATTCCTTTATGCTATTTAATTCTACGTTACTTTCCTTACTAAAGAAGAAGAATGACTTTAACAGGGCGACAAAATTACCTCTATTGCCGGCTACGTCAGAACCATACTTAACCATGTAATTTTGCAATGCGGACAATTCGATATGTCTATAATCATCAATCCATTCATTCGAACAAACACTTCCTTGCATGTCAACCATATTGACAATGTCGCGCTCACCTATAGAGACACTACGTTCCCTCTTAGCAGGTAAAACTTGCAAATCAAATGGCAGTTCATCAAATTTTCTCAATGATAGAGACCCAGTT
This sequence comes from Puia sp., assembly GCA_035555335.1. GTDB lineage: Bacteria > Bacteroidota > Bacteroidia > Chitinophagales > Chitinophagaceae > Puia. The sequence continues at coordinate 82,377 of DATMGS010000028.1, read as the reverse complement.
GAAAATGTAAAGGATCGCTTTAACCTTGGCCACTGCCAATTCCAAATCAGAAGTATTTCGTTCTCGTATTGGAGAGAACTTTCCCCCAATAATACTAGGCCCAACTCCGACCTGTCATACAACTCACACGAAATCCCAAAGAAAGTATCATTAAAATCGGCATATGAAAAAAAAACAGGTATATTTAGAACTGGTTTGCTAAAGGAATAGAATTCATGGTCGTTAGTAGATTCAGGTCTATTGAATTCATTCAGCAATACCCGCATATCCCTAATTGACCAGAGATCAGTGACGTCAATAAGTAATGAGTGCGTCCATACGCAACCAGGCCGGTTCATCTCATTAGCATACCAGGTTTTTGCAAAGACATAGAATTTGCTTGACGGAATAGGGTAGCCCGTTAAATATTCTGTAAATCCCTTTTCGATACCAGACCCAGAATAATCACTCATTAAAAGCATGAACCGCTTCTCAATGTCAGATAATTCTACGGAAGACGAAAGCAATCTATGTCCACCTCGGTAGCCATGAAGGGTCTGGTTAATAGTTATGGTCGTTTCGCCTGCCATTGATTTAGTATCCATTCGACTGGTGATGCAATATTTTTATGCGTGCCCTCATCTTCCACGACCATCACGCGCTCCATTGGCTCATGAAATTTCCTCAAACTTTCGGCAACCACAGGATCTGTAATATTTCCTCCTACAGCACTAATACCAAAGGTTTTAAAATTAAGTCGTTCGAAGTTTGTTATTAAATATTGGTATAATAGCGGCAAATTTAGTTCTATCCATTTTAATGGAGATATTTCATCTGAAGTTCCTTTTACAACGTCCCAGGCTGATACGACGACTGCAAGGTTCATAGGCTTATATTCAGAAAATTCAAGATGCGATTCAAGGAGGTCCACTAAAACAACCGAAGTAGGCGTTTCCTCAATCTTAAACTGCGAAATTACATCAGATTCGGGTATTTTAGTCTCCCCATCTTTATCTTCTCCTTCTTCAGAACCGCCTATTGAACTATTGATTAAATCTGCAACATCATTTGCAAGCTTTAAATCTTCAATCAATGTAGGATATTGAATACTTACTGGGTGAATGAAAAGTATCATTCCCGCAGAGTGTTTGATTTGCGCCAAATATTCCGAATCCAAATAGCGAAGGTTAAATTGCGACTCATACGCTTCTCCAAAGTTATCGCAAATATGTAGTGTAATATTTTCGTTAGTTTGGGTATCGCGCAGATAAATTTCCGCGGTAGTATTTTTATTCTTGGAAGCTGATACTTTGGTTCTTTCGGGCCTAACACCCTTTAGCCAGCTCTGTCGTATCAAGGTTATATATGTCGTATTAGAACTCAGCTTATATTGAGTCAATCTCTTTATCTCAATTTCAGCCTCTACATAGTATACAAATGCAGCCAGGAAGGATGTCTTACCGGTCTCCGGCAATCCAATCATCAAGATTTTATTCTCTGGTGTCATAATCTACGATCGTATTTGAATTTTTGATACTCCCGGTCCAATGCTGGTATTGGCGCTTCTGCCTTACTAGGTACCGGCTCTTTCAAACAAATATTTAGAAACTCGCCTATACCAGTTCGAGGCGGGACCTCATCATTTATAGACCTGGATGCAAGCCTTAATACGGACTTTACCAAACCATTAAACTTGGAAACCGTAGGTGCTATAAAAAATTCCTCAATTTCAAGTTCTTTGCCTGCCGCGTTTATCTCATCCCATTTCGTAATCACCAGTGACACACTTTGATTGTCATTAAACATACTGTTTTGCACACAACGGGAAATGAGATTTCTTATATCACTCTTTACGCTATGCCTTTCTCCATCATCTAACAATAATCCACCATCGGCAATAAAAAAAACGTGATCTGCCCTTTTTAATACCGTCAACTTGTTCATCTCATCTTCGCTCTCTTTGGCAGCCTGAAATCTTTCTCCGTTAACATCCGCAAAAATCAAATGTTTCGCATCTTGTTGTAAACTTTTATGCCGAACCGCAAGATGCAAATATGTAAATTGATACGACTTCGTTCTCTCGGTTTTCGATGTTCGCCCCTTACACTTCTCACGTGCATAATGGCATATATTTTCAAAGCCTATCGGAGTCTTTGTAGAGCAAAACAGGTAGTCACCGCAACCTCCCTTATGAAAACTGTCGAAAAGTGCAGCATAAAGTGTGGATTTCCCACAGGATGGCTCCCCCAGAAGCAAAATTAATTTTGTTGGATACCTGTATGTTATTTTTGATATTTCATCTTCCTCAAAACTTTTACCCCATGGGAGGCGTATTATTTCCGTTTTACTTTTTTCAATAATAGCTTCATCTTCCAGTTCTATGCCCCCGACTAGGGCTGAAATTTTATTTGAGCATTCCTCTATGGCTAATCCATTAACACACTTTCCCAAAGTCAAAATTGAACACTCGTTCAGCGAGCACCTATATTTACCTGTTTCGGCTATTTCCATTGCTATCTATTATTGCATTTCGTCAAACAGATTAATTAACATTAATTCCTTGTATAGCTGAAACGAACACTGTGCAAAAGTGATTTTAGACGCCAAATCTAAATTAACTGTCCGCGAAAACACTGCCATCCATTCGGTGCTTGCATAATCACTAAAGCATCTTAATGCAAATGCCAAAGGTGTTAATGGTTCTAAGTCTTTATGATCGTTGGACAACATTGGCTTAATGCTACCTTGCTGGTCCTTTACCGAATCGACTATTGATTCAATAGAGTGAAGGCTTCCCGCCTCAAATTCGACATTCGACAGCGCTTTATGAATAATGCTTTCGATCCCGCCGATTCCAGGCAGCGCCACAGTCAACTTCTTCAGTTCCAGAGCAATCAATATGCTCAATAGATGCGGGGAAAGTTTATTAAATGGCTTTTCAACAGTTGAGCTATATGCACCAAATAGCCACCACAAAACATTTGTTTCTTCCGATAGCGCTACAAAGTTCTTTTTGACTTCCTCCAACGCGCCATTTATCAAATTGGTTTCAACAAATAAGGAACTAACTTCTTTTTGAATTCCAGTTATAAGTTTGCCCATAGCATCGGCATGGGCCTGTAAAACATTAGGCTCTACTGATATTGCAGGCAGCACCGGTTTAACTGTCGACTTTAAAACCTCGTCATTTACAGAGAAGTTTGTATTAAGTGTTCTCTTTTGTTCGCATTCAGCCAGCCAAAATGTACGAGCCAGCTTTTGCAGGTCAGGCATGAAGCCCGAATATTGGGACATGAACTCTGTTGTCATCAGAGATAATGCTAACATATCTGAGATGTAGGACTGGTTTTCCTCAATTTTCTGTGCGATTGCACAGCCGGATATTACGCGCACAACATTTTCGTTCTGAATTAAAAAGTTCACGTCGCCTTTTCGGACATTATCAACAATTTCCGTGTATGCGGAGGAATTGAGTCTTTCAATACCAACGTATACCTTAAGCATTTTTATCCAAAAGACCTTGTCGTTTATCTTTAATATTCCAGCTATGGCGTCCCGCCTGATATTTAATTCGACCTCTGATACATCTTTACTGACCCCCCTAGTGTACCAACTAGGGAAAAGTTCTACAGCTGTATGACTCATGAGCGTAATTTTTTAAATGGATTGGGGTCAATGGCTTCGTCAAATAACTTATTCCATAAATCAGGCATTAAGCCTCTTTTATATGCTCGTTCAAGAAACAACGCACTCAGTTTATCAATATTAGGGCTTTCAATTGATTCACCTTTTTCCAATAAGCCAAGTGATTGTGCTATATGGAATCTCGCCAAAACCGGGAGCGCAAAAAAGGCTTGCAATATTTTTGTCCCAGGTTTCATATTATTAAATTGTGACAGTTCAGGAAGATCAGGAATTGTTACTTTGAGTAGGGATGTTTTGCTCTCAGTTACATCTTCAGCTTCCTTTCCTTTGGCGAACGATATTATTTCGCTTATTTGGGGTCTTACTATTCTTGGCTGTTTAGTTACCCGTCGATATAAGGCTTCGCGGCTCTGCTCATCGGATAAATCGTAATGGGTTTGGTTCTGGAGTATAGCCGGTATTGTTTTGACATCCTCAGGCCAGACAAAAACGGGAATAAACTTCGCATTAAGTGATCCATTTTGATAGATATCATTAAGCATCAAAGTTGATTCAAACTTCACGCCATTGCCCTTTCCGTCTTCGCTCGGGTCTCTGTCAAATCTAGCTAAATATTTAGGTGAACAGACCACCAAGATATATTTTGCAGCCTGAATTTGTTTATGCATCCAGAAAGGCCAACCTTCTGGCATATCGGTGTCTTCCATATATCTGTCAATCCAGCAGTCTATGCCGCCAGGATTAATTAACGAGTCAGAATAATCAAGCACGAATTGTTTGTGGGGGTCATTGTCATGCGCATAGCTCATGAAAATTCTGCATGAAGATGCTGACATAGCAGATTAGTAGGTTTAATGAGTTAACAAGCAATTATGAACTAAACAATTGGAAGGTACATTTTTCTGTTCACTAAAATCAAGAAAAAGCAAATTAGCGGATCTGCGTGCAAAGCATTCTTAAAACAAGAAAGTTGTCCGAAATATGCCCGAGCAGCTTATAAAGAAATGGAAATCAATATATAATGCAGAAAAACCAAATTCGAACCTTTCCCAATGAAGAGTGAATAATATAGATCCAATGCTTGCCCTCCGAAAAAGATACCGGAAATAGGGTGAATAATAGTCTGGAGCGATTTTGCTTGCAAATAAAAAAGCAGCTACAAATTTTACTTCGTAACTGCTTAATCTTCAGCTCCCCCTGCTGGACTTGAACCAGCGACCCTCTGATTAACAGTCAGATGCTCTAACCAACTGAGCTAAGGAGGAATATTTCGTTTAAAATCCGCTTTTTGAGGCCGATCCAGGAAGCCGGTGAACCGGAACCGAGAGACCATAGGCCCAAAAGGGGTTGCAAAAATAAGGATTTTCCCTTTTTAAAAAGCTGGTATTTAAAAAATTACCGCTATTTTTTTTCAAGCCCTAAAACCACTTAAACAGCCCGCCCTCTTCCAGGCCTACGAAAATGCCGTCGGGACGGACCTCCACGGGATAGGTCTTGAGGGTATAGCCCTCTCCATTCACATCGCGCCCGTTCTTCAGGTTGAATTTGAGCTGGTGCACCGGACACACGACCTGGCAGCCTCCGGAAATATAGCCATCGATCATCGGGGCTCCGGCATGGGGACAGGTATCGGCAAAGCCATACCAGCCTTCTTTCGCTCGCGCGATACAGATTTTTTTGCCGTTGACGTCCACTTCGGCGATCTCCCCTGCTGTCCACTGAATATCGGTCTCTTTTTCGGCGACCTTATGCCATTTGCGTTTTGAAAAGCCCATTAGAACAAAAATTCGGATTTATATGGATAACGGATCTTATAGAGCTCCCGCACCTTCTCCAGGATCGTATGGCGCAGGCCGTCGATATTCCGCCGCTCCGTCGCGGAAACGAAGACACAATGACCATTCGTCTCCCGCTCCCAGCGTTCCCGCAGCTCACTCATCAACTCCTGCCGGACACCCTCTTCCAGCCAGGGATCGAAGGTCTTCTCCTCATACTGATCGATCTTATTAAAAATCACCACCGTGGGTTTTTCAAAAGCGTTCAGCTCCTGCAGGGTCTTGTTCACCACCCCCAGCTGCTCCTCATACCCCGGATGCGAGACATCCACCACATGTAATAAAATATCCGACTCCCGCACTTCATCCAGGGTGCTTTTGAAGCTTTCCACCAGGTGATGGGGCAATTTGCGGATGAACCCAACAGTATCGCTCAACAGAAAAGGCGTATTCCCAAAAACGACTTTGCGGGTAGTCGTATCCAGGGTCGCAAAGAGCTTATTCTCGGCAAAAACCTCACTCTTGCTCAGCAGGGTCATCAACGTCGACTTTCCCACGTTGGTATAGCCGACGAGGGCCACCCGGATGAATTCACCCCGGTCCTTCCGTTGGGTAAATGCCTGCTTGTCGATTTCCAGGAGCCGTTTGCGCAACAAAGAAATCTTGTCTTTGACGATACGGCGGTCCGTTTCGATTTCCGTTTCCCCGGGACCCCTGGTCCCAATGCCGCCTCCCAACCTTTCCAGATGCTTCCACATGCCGCGCAATCTGGGCAGAATATATTGATATTGAGCGAGTTCGACCTGAAGTTTCGCCTGCGCCGTCTTGGCGCGGCTGGCAAAAATATCCAGGATGAGGTCCGATCGGTCGATTACCTTGGTATCCAGGATCTTTTCGATATTGGAGATCTGCGATCCGGACAGTTCATCATCAAAGATAACCAGCCTAATCTCCTTCAATATGATGTAGGTCTTGATCTCTTCCAGTTTACCTTTCCCCACAAAGGTCTTACTGTCAGGGTGTTGCATCTTCTGTGTAAACCGCTTGTAGGTGACGGCTCCTGCCGTTTCTGCCAGAAAAGCCAGCTCATCCAGGTATTCCTGCGACTGCTCTTCCGTCTGCGTCTTATGCACCAATCCCACCAGGATGGCCCGCTCTTCTTTCTGTATACTGTTTTTCTTATCTAACAAACTTGGAACTATTTGGAAGGCAAAGGTAAGTATAGATCGATTGGGAGAAGGGAAAAAAAGAGTCCTGGGGCAATAAAAAAGCGTCCCGAAAATTTCGGAACGCTCTCTATTTATATGCGTTTAGCAGGAAAATTGTCTTTTACAATCCACTCAGCATAACACCGAAGGAGAAGGGGTAGACATTCGGTCCTGCGCTGCTCTTGATCAGGCTATTAACCTGGAACTGACCGAACACCCCGATAAATCCTTTGCTGATCCGGCCCGTAAAAGCCAGTTTGGTGCTGTTGAAATATTGCTTGGAGCTTTCTTTCTCGGTGAAATTGCCCAGGGTCTGTCCAGCACTGTTCTGCCAGGTCTTTCCCTTGGTATAGGCGCTCAACATCAGGCCCACTTTGGCTCCCGCGGCAAACTTCCAGGATTTATTGGTGTTTTCCGGGTCAAGGCAATACCGCAATTCCAGGGGAACTTCCAGGTAGGTGGTAACCAGCTTGAATTTCTTGAAATGGTTGCCTCCGGACTGGTCGGTAAAGGCCAGGGTGGTGTTCCCCTGCGCAGCTACCATGACCTGCTGCTGATGAAAGAAGATATTGCTGGTCCCGATGCCAAGGCCGGCTCCGATGCTTAAACGGGGATCGGTCTTGAACGGGAAATCAAACATGAAATAGAAGTTCGCACTGCGATTAAAGCCGCTGATATGAATACTATCGGGCTTAGCAGCCCAATTGTCATACCCAAGCTGAAACATGAAATGGTCGTTAGCCCTTTTGGTAAGGTCCAATTTAGACCAATCCTTCTTCGCAGGCTTGGCAGGAGGAGCGGCGGAAACAGGCTTTTTGACGATAGAGGAGGTAACGACGGAATCCTTGTTTTGAGCGAAAGCAGCAGTTGTGGCCAGAAAAGCTATTGCAATAACAAAATGCTTCTTCATAATTTCACTTAAAGTATGTCTTTTAATATCTGACAAATGTATCTTCCTTCGGGTTAAGAAAAGGTTAAAGAAACCGCAAAAACCCGTTCTTCAGCCTCCTTTTATTGCGACGCATAAAATACAGGGCTTGAAATGCGACACCTTCAAAAAGGAACCATTACAGGCCTATACGGCTGATTTTGAATTGGCCGCAAGATATTACTTTTTGCTTTACCAGCTCCAAAAGTGTTCCTGGAAAGGAGCAATCCAACTATTAATGGCGTCCCTGGAATATGCAGAAATGCCGGCGATCCAAAATCGGGAATGGGGATTTTGGAAAAACAGCTTCTTCCGGGGGCTGAAGTCAGTTCTTCGTAGAGAAAAGGAATAAGCTGGAAGAATCAGGATAGCGAAAAGAATACATTTATATATATATTTTATTAACTTTACCTCAACCGGAACTAATGTAAACATGGCTCTACTTACATCATATCAGGATGAGCATTTACTGCAATTGCTGAAAGAGAGCAATGAAGACGCCTTTACAGAAATTTATTACCGGTACTGGGACAGGCTTTTTTCGGTAGCCATGCATCGTCTCAACAATACAGAAGAAGCCCGGGAACTCCTGCAGGATATTTTCTTTAATTTATGGAAGAGAAGACAGTCCCTTCAGCTTCAATATACCCTGAACACCTATCTTGCTACGGCCGTTAAATATGAGGTGCTGAACCGGCTCGCCACCAAACACCGGCAGCAACGCTACCACAAACACGTTTCGCAACATTGGCAGGAAGCGGCGCCAGACACTGAGAATCAGCTCCATCATAATGAGCTGCAACAGCAACTGCTTGTTCTCGTCAAAGCGCTGCCGGAGAAATGCCGTATCGTGTACCAGCTAAGCCGGGATAAAGGATATTCCCATAGAAAGATTGCCACGGAATTGGGAATAGCTGAGAAAACGGTGGAAGCACATCTGACCGCGGCGTTGCGGAAGCTGAGAACCGGGTTAAGCCACTTATTTACCTTCTTACCGGCGCTGCTGCCGATCCTTTTGCCATTCCTCTACTGATCCCTTACGCAAATTCCGAGCTGCGCTGATTTTCAAATTATTTTTTTCCCGGCACTAAGGGATAAGGTCTTCCCGCTTGGCTATATCTGTAAATAATATGCCATGCCGGAGGATTTACCTTATTCGCCCAAAATGCTGGAACTGGCTGAGAAATGGAGGAATGGATCTATTCTGCCCGAAGAGAAGCAAGCCTTCATAGACTGGTACAATCAATTCAATGACAATGAATTGGTACTCGGTCCGGGTTATGAACCCCTGATCAATCAGCTCAGGGCGGAAATGCTGGTTGCGATCCGTCAAAGGATATCCGCCGACTCAGCTGCGGATTCTACCGCCGATTCCACCCGCACCACCGCTGCCGCTACGACGGAAACCATTCCCTTTTACAAGATGGGATGGTTTAGGCTATCAGCCGCCGCCGCATTGATAATGGTAGTGGCTACCACCACCTGGTTCCTCGCTTTCCGCAAAGAAAAGACCACGGCGCCACTGGCCGCACAAAAAACAGTTCCTTCGGCCCGCGGCGATGTCATGCCCGGTCGCAATAAAGCCATACTCACCTTAGGAGATGGTTCGACGATCGAACTTGACAGCGCCAGGACGGGTAATATAATACGGGATGGAAATGCGCAGATACAGAAAATGAAGGATGGTCAGCTGAAATATATGCCTGCGGAAAGCGGTGCGGCCTCAGCGATAAAATATAATGTGCTCTCCACTCCCAGGGGCGGTGAATATAAGCTGGTATTGCCGGATGGCAGCCAGGTATGGCTTAATGCCGCTTCTGCCATAAGATATCCTACGGCATTCACGGGGAATGAGCGCAAAGTGGAAGTTTCCGGAGAAGCCTATTTTGAAGTGACGAAAAATGCAGCGATGCCTTTCAAAGTGCTGGTTAAACAGAAAGACCTCATGCATTCGGCGCAGGCGAAGACCATGGACCCTATGGAAATAGAAGTATTGGGAACAAGCTTTAATGTAAACGCCTATGAAGACGAGGCGGCTATCAATACCACGTTATTGCAAGGGTCTGTAAAGCTAACGCAAGGAAAGGTATCCGGAATGCTGAAACCTGGTCAGCAGGCTCAGCGGAGGGAGGATGGGAGTATTCGCTGGATCCCGAATGCCGATACGGCCAATGCCGTAGCCTGGAAAAACGGCGTATTCGAATTCGGGGATGAGAGCCTGCAAACAGTGATGCGCCAGATTGCCCGGTGGTACGATGTAGAAGTGGTCTATGAAGGAAATATGCCTGCCGACCGGTTTACAGGGCGGGTCTCCCGGAATACCAGCCTGGCGGGGGTATTGAAGATCTTAAAACTTAGCGATATCCGGCTCACGATAGAAAATAAAAAGATCATTGTAAGATCCTGAGGATCCGCGCATCATAGTCTTTCAGGACAGACATCAGGGCTTTCGTTGACAAAAGTAAAAACCGGGAACGTTAGAGGCGTCCCCGGCGAATAGCTGAGTTAACTGTATTATAAACAATCGTTTGAGGAACTGCTTATTGTTAACCCAAATCAAATCAAAATTATGATTCTGACTGCTTATTGCAAAATCGGGCAGGGAACGCTTGCCTTTCCCCCCCGGCTGCAAACCAAAATCTTGCTGGTTATGAAAATGACTGCTTTTTTACTGATTGCCGCCTGTCTGCAGGTCTCTGCCCGCGGGTTCTCACAAAAGATCAACCTGTCCACCCGGGAGGCCCCGCTGGAGAAGGTGTTCAAAGAGATTCAAAAACAGAGCGGCTACTCTTTCTGGTACAAGACCCGCCAGCTCAATAAGGCGGTGAAAGTGACCCTGGACCTGAAAAACGTCAGCCTGGACGAAGCGCTGAAAAAATGCTTCGAGAACCAGCCTTTCGACTATTTCGTCGTCGAACAAACGATCGTGGTCAAGCCCCGGGAGCCATCCCCTGCGGCAACGCCTGAAACAATGGCGTCCATTATCAAAGGGACAGTCACCACGGCTGCCGGTAAACCGTTGGGAGGGGTCACCATCACCATAAAAGCTACCCAAAAAGGTACGACTACCAACGAGAAAGGGGAATATACCCTCTCCGTCACCAAAGAAGATATCCTCACCTTTTCTTATGTGGGCTATGAGCCCCGGGAAGTAAAGGTGGGCGACCGGACAACGATCGATATCAGTTTGACGGAAAGCAATACGGCACTGAATGATGTGGTCGTCGTGGGTTATGGCCGGGCCAACCGGAAGAACCTGTCAAGCGCCGTGAGCACGGTGAAATCAGAAGACCTGAACGTAGGCGCCATTACCGATGTAGGGCAATTGCTGCAGGGCAAGGCGGCCGGCCTGAACATATCGGCGAGCGGCGACCCCAATACGCCTGCTGCCGTCGTTTTACGCGGAGTTTCTACCATCAATAGCTCCCAATCGCCCTTTTATGTCATCGACGGCGTCCCCGGGGCCGATATATCCATCATCGCACCGGACGATATCGCTTCCATAGATATCCTGAAGGATGCCGCCGCGACCGCCATTTATGGCAACAGGGCCGCCAATGGCGTGATCATGGTCACGACCAAAAAAGGAGGCAAAAAGGGGCAGCTACAGGTAGCATACAACGGGTATGCCGGCCTGGAAAAAGTATCCAGCAGCCTGAAAATGATGAATGCGGCCCAGTCGAGAGCCTTTGTTACCAAAAACAGCCTCGCCTACTCTCCCAATGATGATAAAGGCGCGAATACCGATTGGCAAAAAGCCATCGAAAGGAGTTCCGCTTTTTCGCATAACCACAACCTTTCCTTTACCGGCGGCGGCGATCATAGTAATTATGTTGCCAGCCTCAACTATGTGAAGAAAGAAGGGATCCTGTCGCATAGTTCCCTGGAGCGTTTCATCGCCCGCCTGGCTATAGAGCAGTATGCCTTTAAGGATAAAGTCAAATTCGGGGTGAATATCACGAATTCGAGCAGCAGCGCCAATGACATCCCTTACCGGAGCGTCGTGCTGCTGCAATCGGCCCTCCACCTGCCGGTATCGCCCGTGAAAAATGCCGACGGCACTTATTTCGAAAATTTCAATACGACCGGCTATTACAACCCGGTAGCGATGATGAACCATAGCCAGCTGAATAAGAAGTATAATACCCTGGTGGGCAGTTTTACCACACAGGTAAAATTACCGTTCGGTCTGACCTATGACCTGAACCTGTCTTACCAAAAAATGGATACATTGACAGGACAGTACCTGGACAGTTATTTTACCGCGAACTATAATAACATGTACGATAATCCCAACCCGGGCCTGGGCTATCATACCCAGCAATCTTTCGGCGCTAACGGCCAGGCTACCCGGAGCACGTACCAGAATACCAGCAAATTGCTGGAGACCTATTTTACCTGGGATAGAAAGTTCGGCTTCCATACGATCAATGCTGTCCTGGGATATTCCTGGCAGAATTTTATCATCGGGGATGGCTTCCAGGTCACCACTTCGAATTTCCCCGTGGATAATGTCGGGTATAACAACTTAGCCTTAAGTAATCCCTATGGTCTGACCGGTTATACGATCGGGCTGGGAGCGGACGGCGTTTACCAGGAGACCCGCTTGATCTCCGATTTTGCCCGGGTCAATTATAATTATAAAGACAAGTATTTATTGCAGGGCTCCGTAAGAAGGGATGGCAGCTCGGTATTCGGCGCTAACCATCAATGGGGATATTTCCCATCCGTGGGCGCAGCCTGGCGGATCAGCCAGGAGAGCTTTATGAATAGCCAGGCTCTTTTCAGCGAACTGAAAATAAGGGGAAGCTATGGCGTCACGGGGAATGCAACGGGCTTTAACGCCTATACCGCCCAATCCTTGTCCGGCAGTAACGGAACTTTTTATTACAGTGGATCCAATGTCGGCGCTTATGGAACCATCCAGGCGTCCAATGTCAATCTGCAATGGGAAAAGACCGCTACGACAGATATCGGACTGGACTTTTCGATCCTGAAGGGTAAACTCAGCGGCGCCGTGGATTTATATAACAAGAATACGACCGGCATGATCTACCCGTATAAAGTGGACCCTATCCTCGTTCAGACCGGGACTATTACAGCCAATGGCGGCAGCATGAATAATAAAGGAATTGAATTGAGCCTTGCGGCCAACCTTGTGAAAAAAGCTGATTTCAGCTGGGCGAGCTCCCTGAACCTATCCCATAACGTGAATAAGATCACCAGCCTGACCAATCCCTTATTTACCGGTGGCGACTCCGTCCTGCTGGCCGACCCGGAAGGCGGAGGACAGTCCGGCAGCACCCTGCAGATCCTGAAGGCTGGTAAACCAATGGGACAATTCTTCTCCCTGCAATATGCCGGTAAAAATGCAAGCGGCGTCTCGCAATACGTGGGCGGCGATGGCAAATTGACCACCAATCCTTCCATCGGAACGGATTATCATTACCTGGGCAATGCACAACCGAAATTACTGTTGGGATGGGCCAATACTTTCCATTATAAGGCATTTGACCTGAATATATTCCTGCGGGCAGTATTCGGCAATAAAATTTTCGATGCCACCCGCGCCGACCTGTTCAGGCCCGCTACGGCAGCGACTACGAATATCCTGGTGGATGCGGCCGGTGAGTCCCCCAGCGACGGGAACGCCTACAAATATTCTTCCCGCTTCATCGAAAGCGGAAGCTACCTGCGATTTGACAATGCCTCCCTGGGATATAATTTCAAATACCTGGGCGAGTCCATCAAATCCCTCCGCGTATATGTTTCCGTCAATAACCTGTTTGTAATCACCGGCTATAAAGGAGTAGATCCGGAAGTGACCCAGGGTGGCATAGCGCCGGGTGTGGATTATAACAATTTTTATCCTAAGACCCGGCAATTCTTATTGGGCGCAAAAGTATCCTTTTAACTAAACGAGTAAAAATCATCAGTATGCAAAACGCATTTAAATATATAATTTTTCCGGTGCTGCTATTCGGGATACTGGCGTCCTGTCATAAACTCGACGTGCCGGTGAAAACGGAGTTAACACCCGCCGTCTTCCCCCAGGACTCTGTTCAATACATCCAGGCTTCCGGCGCGGTATATACTGTTTTGAGAGGCAATTACGCGGTGGAATATTTTTTTCAGCAGACCTATAGTACCAATGAAGGTATCGAACCGGCCCGCGGAGGCAACTGGTATGACGGCGGACAAAATATGACCCTGCATTATCATAGCTGGACAAAGGACAATGGATACATCAACGGCAACTGGACCTGGCTGTCTACCATTATCGGGACATGCAACCAGACGCTGTCCGTCCTCAACCAGACCGTTCCCGCAGGATCTTTTAAGCAGACCCTTCTTTCAGAAGTAAAGATGGTGCGTGCGTTCGCCTATTTCATGATGATGGACAATTACGGCAATGTCCCTATCGACACGGTATATGGCGATTTTACGCCAAAAACCAATACGGCAAGGGCACAGGTGTTCAGTTTTATCGAGAGCGAGATAAAAGCTTGTATACCTTACCTCAACGCCGCCGCAGGGACCACCACCTATGGAAGACCCAATAAATACACCGCGTATGCCTTATTGGCAAAAATGTACCTGAATGCGGCGTATTACACACAATCAACGGCGCGCTATGATGATTGCATAGCAGCCTGTGATAACGTGATCAGCTCCGGCCTTTATGCTTTGGAGCCCATGAGCAGTTATCTCCAGATGTTCTATCCTTCGAACGGCCCGTCCATGAAGGAGTTTATCTTTGCGATACCTTATGGTCCTGCACTCAATAACGGGAGCTGGCCTTTCCGGTGCGTTAACATACACGCGCGTTACGATGTTCCCCGGAGCGAGAAGGCCAAGTTCGGCCTGCCTTTTACACCCAGCGCCCCGGCCAGTACACTGCCGGAGTTCTATGCCAATTTCAACGATCCGAATGACGTGCGCAACGGTCAATGGCTCACCGGCCTGCAGTACCTGAATGACGGCGTTACCCCGGTAACGGTGACAACCACCAAGGCGGGATACGATGGCATTTTATACGCAGGTGATAATACTTCCTACACCTACCAGGTAAACCTTACGCCCAATATCGTGCTCAGGAACACTACGCAGCCATTCGACGTCAATGATGACGAAGTAGGCTGGAATATGGGCTATCGCAATATCAAGTTCTATCCCGATGCCAGTTCCCCGAACAGGAACCAGAACAATGACGTGCCGGTATTTCGTTATTCGGACATCCTCCTGATGAAGGCCGAAGCCATATTGCGCGGGGGAACGGCTACCCTCGGACAGACGGCGCTGACCCTGGCCAACCAGTTGCGTGCCGAACGTACCAGCTCCGCGGCCTGGAGCACTATTACCCTGGATTCCATTTACAATGAAAGAAGCCGGGAATTTGCCTGGGAAGGCTGGCACCGGAACGATATGATCCGCTTCGGGAAATATGAAGACTCCTGGGGCTTTAAGACGGATGCAGATGTAAATCACCGGATCTTCCCGATACCGACGGTTGCCCTGCAATTAAATCCGGCCCTAAAGCAGAATAAGGGCTACTAGAGCAGGATTCAACTATTCCGCAATATGTTTTATGGTTACTCCCGGGGTGAATGTGCAGACAGCCCCGGGATTTTTTAATAAGAAAGACTTGGGCTATCTTATCAAACAAATAAAAAAAGCTATATGGAATGGGCGCGTTTCTTGATTCCCGTACTGATGGGTTGGTTGTCCGCCGGCAGTCTTCTTGCGCAGCAAGCCTACTTGCCGCCAGGTGGGAAGAACGCATCACCCGATAAGCAAGCTTCTTATGCGTTGATCCATCGTTTGCTGGCCGGGCGGTCATCCGCCTTTATCGTGGAGGAGCTTCCGCAAGCTGGCGGGGTGGCCAAAGCGGCCGGAGAGTCTATCCCGAATGGGAAGGAGATGCCGCAAGCTGGCGTGCCGGCTGGTAAGGATGTCTTCGAACTGGAGAGCCGCGGGCAGCGGATCGTGATCCGGGGTAATAATGGGGTGGCCATTGCCTCCGGCCTTTATTATTACCTGGAGAACTATTGCCATTGCCAGCTTACCTGGAATGGCAGCAATATGCGGCTACCCGCAAAACTGCCGTTGGTTGCTGGTAAGATCCACCGGTCTTCTCCTTATAACTACCGGTATTATCTCAATTATTGTACGTTCAACTACAGTATGAGCTGGTGGGACTGGGCGCGTTGGGAAAAAGAGATCGACTGGATGGCCCTGCATGGCATCAATATGCCGCTGGCGATTACCGGGGAGGAATATACCTGGTATACCGTCTATAAAGAAATGGGATTCACGGAAGAAGAGCTGGCAGCTTTCTTTTCGGGCCCTGCTTATTTCTCCTGGTTCTGGATGGGCAATCTCGACGGCTGGGGCGGCCCGCTGACCCTGCATTGGATGGAAGGTCACCGCGACCTGCAAGCGAAGATCCTGGAAAGGGAGCGGGCATTGGGGATGAAACCGGTTTTGCCGGCTTTTACCGGTCACGTGCCGGCGGCTTTCAGGCAACACTACCCTACTGCCAGGCTGAAGCAGACCAACTGGAAGAACGGTTTTCCGGACACCTATATCCTCGACTCCGAGGATGCTTTGTTTGCCGAGATCGGTAAAAAATTCCTGGAAAAGCAGTCCCTTCTCTTTGGCACCGATCACCTCTATTCGGCTGACACGTTCAATGAGAATGAGCCTCCTTCGGATGATCCTGCATTTCTGGCGGGGTTGAGCAAACGATTATATGAAGGTATGCAGCAAGCCGACCCGGCAGCCATATGGGTGATGCAGGGCTGGTTATTCTATAGTGACCGTAAATTCTGGAAGGCGCCTCAGATAAAGGCTTTGTTAGATGCCGTTCCTGACGATCACATGATCCTGCTGGACCTGGCGGCGGAGATAGAGCCCGTCTGGAAAAGAACGGACGCTTTTTATGGAAAGCCCTGGATATGGAACATGCTCAACAATTTTGGGGGTAACGTAAATCTTTTTGGCCGAATGGATGGGGTCGCCTCCGGGCCTGCGCTGGCGCTGAAGGATACGGCATCGCGCAGGCTGGCCGGTATTGGACTGACCATGGAAGCCATCGAGCAAAACCCGGTGATCTATGAGCTGATGATGGAACATGCCTGGCAGTCAAAGCCGGTGGTTGTGGAAGAATGGCTGCACAAATATGTCAGGAACCGGTATGGTATGGAATCGGAGGAGCTGCTGCGGGCATGGGATATCCTTCGCCGGACTGTTTATAATGGCCGGGAGATAAGAGATGGCGCCGAGTCGATCCTCACCGGGCGCCCTACTTTTGATTCTACGACGGTATGGACGAGAACGAAACTTAATTATCCGCCCCAATCGCTGCTTCCGGCCTGGGACCTGTTCATCCGCGCCAGTGGCGGGCAAGCCCAAAAGGAGCCAGGTAAGGGCCTGAATGAAGAGCGGAGCAAGGGACAGCACCCCCTCACAGAGGGATTTTTATTTGACCTGACGGATATTACCCGGCAGGTACTGGCTAACTATGCCCTTCCCCTGCAAAAAAAATGGGTGGAGGCCTTTCATGCCGGGGACAGTGTGGGGTTCAGAAACTATAGCGGGCAGTTCATAGAACTTATTTCCGATATGGATCTTTTGTTATCTACCCGTACAGATTTTTTGCTGGGGCCCTGGATCGCTTCGGCCAGGAGCTGGGGAAATACGCCGGCAGAAAAACAGCTATACGAGATGAATGCCCGCGACCTGATTACGTTATGGGGTGATGCCAACAGTCCATTGCATGAATATGCCAACCGGCAATGGAGCGGCTTGCTGAATGATTTTTATAAGGTTCGCTGGCAAAAGTTCTTCTCGCTGCTGGAATCCTCTTTGGAAAAGGGAGTGGAGCCGGATGTTGACGCCTTCGAAAAAGAAATCCGCGGATGGGAATGGGGCTGGGTAAATGAGCAAAAGTCGTTTCCTGTTGTTCCTTCCGGGAGCAGCCTGGAACTGTGCGGGCAGCTTTATCGTAAATACCGGCAAGCAATAGGTTCTATATATTGACGTGAACTCTTAGATTACAACGATGACTAAAAATTCCTCTTCGATAAAATCCCCCAGGCTGGCCTCGCTCGACGCCCTCCGTGGTTTTGATATGTTCTGGATCATGAGTGGAGAGCAGATCGTTCATGCGCTGGCAAAAGCGACCGGATGGCGGGTCTTTACTATACTGTCGGATCAATTACACCATACTATCTGGGACGGTTTTACCTTTTATGATATGATCTTTCCTCTTTTCCTCTTCATTGCAGGAGCCGCCCTGCCTTTCTCCCTGGATAAGAAGGTTCAGGAAGCCGGTGTAGGGTATGCTTACGAGCTTCCTGCGATGGAGAAAAGGAAATTTATCGGCCGAATGCTTCGCAGGGCGATCATTTTGATCCTGCTGGGATTGGTAGTCAATGGAGTGTTGCGCTTTAATGGCCTGCAAAATACCCGTTTCCCCAGCGTATTGGGTAGAATAGGGCTGGCCTGGTTTTTCGCAGGTATTATTTATCTCGGCGGCAGCCTGCGCTGGCAGATCGGCTGGTTCTTTTTTTTGTTGGTGGGCTACTGGGCTGCTATGATGCTGATACCTGTGCCAGGTTATGGGGCCGGAGTGCTTACCATGGATGGTTCTCTCGAATCTTATATTGACCGGCTACTGCTTCCCGGCAGACTGCACGACAAGATACATGATCCGGAGGGTGTTCTCTCTACGATTCCGGCTATCGGCACGGCACTGCTGGGCGTCTTTACAGGTAGCTTTTTAAAAGGACAGGGCGCCGGATGGTCTATGCTGAAAAAAGGGGGCTATCTGGCAGCGGCAGGTCTTCTGATCCTGCTGGCCGGAAAGGGCTGGGGATTTGTATTTCCAATCAATAAACGGCTTTGGAGCAGCTCATTCGTATTATATGCCGGGGGATGGAGCATGCTGCTGCTTTCCGTTTTTTATCTCGTTATCGATGTTGCCGGGTGGAAGAAATGGGCTTTCCCTTTTATGATCATTGGCGCCAACTCCATTGTTATTTATATCGCTTCGGAAGGAATGATCGACTTCGGTCATACGGCTGATTTTGTTTTCGGGGGCCTGGTCCATTTGTCCCCGGCAGTCTGGCAACCGGTATGGTCGGCTGTATCTTTAACATTTGTGCAGCTGGTCTTTTTGTATTTCCTGTATCGCAATAAACTATTCCTGAAAGTGTAGGATGAAATACCCCCTGTCTGCACTCAAAAATCCGTTCGTCCATCATTATATGTATTCTGGAGGATTTTCAATAAATTTGTCTTCTTAAATATAAATACAGGACAGCCATGCCCGAAAACAATGATTTCCTTCCACAGGTCATGCAACGCTACGCGATCGCTCCTCCCATGTCCGACTCCGACGTGAATCCACAATTTATGGCCGCGTTGCTTCGTGCTTTCGAAGAAAAACCATTTTGCGCGGGCGACTTTGGCCCGTTCTCCATTGAGCTGATCGTGGATTATATCAAGCGCACGCACGTTTTTTACCTGCAAAAGAAATTGCCCGAAATAGAGCAAAGCATACTGTTGCTTTCCGGCCTGTATACTTCTCATCACCCCATCCTGACTGCATTACAGAGTTTCTTCCATCGTTATTGCCAGGATCTTACGAACCATATCCAGGCGGAAGAAACAAAGCTGTTGCCACATATTGCGCTGATGCACCGTGCGGCTAATGAAGCCGGACATTTTTCCGAATATATACTTGCCTGTCAGGAATACTCCATCTCCCGGTTTCTGTCCGACCACCATGATACCGAAGATGAGCTAAGAGATATACGCGATACCATTCGCCTCTATGAGCCTCCGACCATCAATGCATCGCTCTACCGGATCTTACTGGCGCAATTGCAAGCGTTCGAACAGGATCTGTGCGTGCATGCGCATATCGAAGACGAAGTACTCATCCCCAAAGCGCTCCAAATGGAATCAATTCTGCATGATCAATTGAATAAAACAGCGAAATTGAATTGATAAAAAGGAAGCAAATTCATAATATATAGGTAATTCCAACGTTGAATGCATTAATATTCAATCATATGTTTGTGTTCTTACGTATATTTGCCTAACTAACATCTTTTATTTTTACTAACCATAAATTCCAAATGATGGCAAAAGCAAAGAAGGCAGCGAAAAAAGTCGCTCCCAAGAAAGCAGCAAAGAAAGCGGCTCCCAAGAAAGCAGTAAAGAAAGCAGCTCCTAAGAAAGCAGCTAAAAAAGCCGCCCCAAAAAAGGCCGCTAAAAAGAAAGCAGCTCCTAAGAAAGCGTAATGCTGCTTAAGCAATTAATAGAAAAAAAGCCTCTTTAAATAAAGAGGCTTTTTTTATGGGAAGATTTTTATGAAAAAGAAAAATCCTGTTGGAGTTACCAGCAGGATCGTTTCTTGTAGCTTTTCTGTTACCGGTCTTAAACCTTGGCAGACAGTGTAGCGCCAGCTTTAAACTTGGCTACTTTTTTGGCTTTGATCTTGATCGTAGCCCCTGTTTGCGGATTGCGTCCGGTACGAGCGGCTCTTTTGGAAACCGAGAAGGTTCCGAAACCAACCAGAGTTACTTTATCTCCTTTCTTCAGGGTCTTCGCTACTGCTTCTGTAAAGGAGTCAAGGGCAGCATTCGCTTGCTTTTTAGAGATTTCAGCATCTCCGGCAATCTTTTCAATTAATTCTGCTTTGTTCATAGTTAAAATATTTACGGGTTAGTCAATATGGAATAAAAATACACTTTTTTATCAAAACAGCTCTAGTTGGCCGGGGGGACCCCTTTTCGGGCTCTTTTTTTCTTCCTCAAAATTGGAAATAGAGATGCCCAGGAGGCGTATTTTCTTGTTTTCCAGCCCGGTCGCCTCCAGAAGCCTGGTAGCCGTTAACGTAATAGTCTCCAGGTCCTCCACCGGCCCCGGAAAAGACCGGCTGCGGGTAATCTGTTTAAAGTCACTGTATTTAATTTTAAGCGTGATGGTCCTGCCTTTCAGCTGATACCGCTGCAGGCGGTTATAGACCGTCTGCGCTATTTTATCCAGCTCCCGGATCATCTCCGCCGGAAAAGTAAGATCATAGGCAAAAGTGTCTTCCGCCGCCAGTGATTTGGTTTCCCGATGCGGCTGTACGGGTCTGTCGTCTATTCCCCTGGAAATTTTATAATAAAACCGGCCGGCTTTCCCAAAATGCTGGACCAGGTCCGCCTCCGTCAGCTTCTTCAGATCCGCACCCGTATGGAGATGGAGCTTACTCATTTTTTCCGCAGTAACCCTCCCTACGCCAAAAAATTTCTCCACGGCCAGCCCTTCCATAAATGCCTCTATCTTCGAGGGACCGATAAACGTCAAGCCATCTGGTTTATTCATATCCGAGGCGATCTTGGCAATGAACTTATTGATCGAAACGCCGGCGGAGGCTGTCAGCTGCAGCTCTGCCTTAATAGCCTGCTTTATTTGCCTGGCAATTTCAATAGCGGAGCCGATCTGCAGCTTATCTTCCGTCACATCCAGAAAAGCTTCATCCAGCGACAGGGGCTCTATGATATCCGTATGACGATGGAAGATCTCCCGGATCTGTCCGGAGACCTGCTGGTAGGCATCAAACCGGGGCCTGATAAAGATCACATCCGGGCAAAGTTCCCGGGCTTTTTTCGAGGGCATGGCCGATCGTATGCCGAATTTCCGGGCTTCATAGCTGGCAGTAGCCACTACTCCCCCCCGCCCTTCGGGCGAACCGCCCACCACAATGGGCTTGTTCCGGTATTCCGGGTGATCCCGTTGCTCCACGGATGCATAGAATGCATCCATATCAATATGGATGATTTTTCGTTGAATAATGGACCTGAAATTATAAAAATTCCCGGACATATGTTTCTCCGCTTACCAATGGTCGATCACCCTCTTCCCCCCTTTGCTATCCGTCACTTCTACCGACAGTACCTGGTCGCCCAAATCGATAAAACGGCCGGATTGTGACAAAAAAGAAGCCCCGTAGTAACACTCTTCCCTTCTCGTATGTCCATCCCGGTAATGGAGAAGAACCTGGGCATCGGAAGGCTGCAAAGGCAAGCTCCGAAAAGAAGACCTGCGCTCAAAAACTTTTAGCGGCCCCCTGTTTTGTCCTGCCGCCAGCAGGTATTTCCCTCCCGCACCTCTTAGCTGCACCAGGGCCTTGCCATTGCCTGGTATGAACAATCCGCTCTCCAGGATCCGTCGGGCGCCGAACCCGCCTTTACCATCTCCCTGCAGGTAGAGTCCATTCATGGCATCATATCTACCCACGGAGACTTCCGTTCCATAGTCATTTCCATTCATGACCAGGTCCAGCTTGCCATCCCCGTCAAAATCCGCCGCCACCATGCCATTGATAACGGAGAGCTGGGCTTCCACCGGCATCTGTATCCGGGTAAACCGGCCATTACCATCATTGCGCAGAAAGCAGGTAGCCAGGTCGTTCGCGGCTAAGATCAGGGCTCCTTTCCGCTGCTCCTCCGTCAGGACCTGGTCCATAGTAGCCACGGCAAAAGACCGGTAGGTGGGAAACCGGGCGCGCAGCGTGTTCATCTGTTTCAATACATCGTCCCGGGTCTGGGCCGGAAATTCCTGCCTCTCTCCCATGCTGTCCGGAAGATACAGGGAAGTGATCATATCATAGACGCCATTGTTATCGAAGTCCTTTCCATAAACCCGGACAGGATATTGAGCGCTGGCCCGATAGAAAGAGTTGAGCCCCAGGTTACCCACGATATAGTCTATATCCCCGTCATTATCGAAATCTCCGGCGATTATACTATTCCACCATCCGGTATGGTCGCTGATCCCGGAGGCCGCCGTATGATCGGTAAAAACTCCTTTTTCGTTTTTCAGAAAAGTCACCGGCATCCATTCACCCGCCAATACCAGGTCCGGCCAGCCATCCTGGTCAAAATCTGTCCAGAGCGCATCGCAGACCATCCCGATCTTATTCAGGGCCGGCGCTATCGTGGCCGTTACGTCCGTGAATCGGATATGTCCGTCCTTCGAATCATTCCGGTAAATAAAACTTGAGACCGCCTGCGGGTAATGCCAGGGGTCCACCCGCCCGGAAATGAAAAGGTCCAGATCTCCATCCCGGTCAAAATCCGCCGCCCGCACACAAAATTTACTGGTGAAGTTGGGAGGCAGGGCCATGGAGTCCAGCGTAAAATGTCCCTTGCCGTCATTTACATATAAGCGGTCCCGGTAAGCCGTGCTATTGGAAGCATGCTCATACCCGCCTCCGGCGATATAAAGGTCAGGGTCTCCATCTCCATCCGCATCGAATAATAAGACGCCGAGGTCATCACATCGCTTATCCTTACTCTCCGCGTCCGTCAACAACGCTCGCTGGACAAAACGCCCGTCCCGTTGCTGGAGAAATAACCGGGCGCTGTGAAAAGCGCTACCTCCGCACACTATATCATCCAGCCCATTCCCGTCGATATCTCCCACGGCCAGGGAAGGGCCGTATTCCGATAATTTATGCGGCAATAATTTCTGGATATTGAAGTCGATAAAATCAAGCTCTTCGTGGTTATAGTGAATATTCAGGGAATCCGTAATATCCCGGAATAAAGCCTGCGTGGCGATCCCGCTGGAGGATCCGGGGGCTGAGGAACCGGCAGGAGGCTGGCGGGCAGCGACCGGCCGGGCATTGCGGATATCCACTTTCAGCGTCTGGTCAGCCGCGACATGCTGTAATAATTGTTCTTTTCCACCCGGCCATTTGATCCATACGGAATCTACCGAAGAGACGACACCAAGTCCGAAATGAGCGCCCATTTGTATCGTCGACAGATAGCCCCGGTAAGGCGTATTCTCATAGACCTGCTGTCTGCCATGATCATAATGTAATTCTATCCAGGCCCCCAGGCCATCGCGGTTCAGGCTATCGCCCCGAAGGTCTACCTGCAGATAATGATGGGCCTCTTTGTTTTTTTCCCGGGACATGTTCCGGAAGACCATCGCTTGATCATTGATATTGTTCATGACAAGGTCCAGGTCTCCGTCACCGTCCAGATCGGCATAGACGGTGCCGTTGGAAAAAGCCGTCGTCATCAGTCCCCAGTCCCGCGAGACATCGGTAAAATGCATGTTCCCGTCATTATGGTAAGCATATTTATGCAGCTTCACCTGGGGGATGCGGTCAAGGATATCCTGTTTGGAAGCGATCCCCGCCGATTGGTTCAGAAAAGTGGTGAAATCGTGATCCGTGACATCTTTGGGATAACCGTTCGTGATGATCAGGTCACGGTAGCCATCGTTGTCAAAATCCGCCGCCAGCGGCGTCCAGCTCCAGTCTGTCTCCGCGATGCCGGAATAAAAACCGATATCCGAAAATACAGGGTCTCCTATCGAATCATGCGGTCCTACCCTTGGTCCGCGGTTCCATTGCAGGACATTCCGGACGTATTGATACTGATAGCCGTACTGATCGCTTTTCTGGTAGATAAAATAGTTGTTGGGAGCCAGCATCATTTTCTTCCGGTAATTATCCCCGGGGTTCATATCCAGCTCGATAATATCCGCCAGCCCGTCGTTATCCATATCTTCGACATCCTGTCCCATGGCGTTGGCGGCCGTGTGTTTGAAATAGCTGGCGGACTTGTCTGTAAAAGTGCCGTCATGGTTGTTGATGTAAAGTACATTTTCCGAAAGGAAATCATTGGTCACGTAGATATCTTTCCAGCCGTCCCGGTTGATATCGGCAATGGTTACCCCATGACTATATCCTTCCATCAGGATGCCTGCCTGTCGGGAAACATCGGTAAATACAGGGTGTTTGAGGGAGTCATTCCAATCGTTGCGGTACAGGCGGCCCGTACTGGGAAAGGAGCCGTCTTTATAAATGGGCCGGAACTGGCCCGGGTTAACTCCTTTGGGAATAACGTTGACGGCGATGAAAAGGTCCAGGTCTCCGTCATTATCATAGTCGAAAAAAGCAGCCATGGTAGAATGGGTGCTGTCGTCCAGTCCGTATTCCGCCGCCATCTCCTTAAAATGCGGAACCCCTTCCTTATCGGGACCCTGGTTGATATACAGCAGGTTCTTCCGGTGTGCGGGGTCGCTCCTGATCGTAGCGCAGACATAGATATCCGGCCATCCGTCGTTGTTGATATCCACGACGGCTACACCCCGGTACCAGTCTCCTTTGCCGCCTACGCCTGCCGCTGACGTAATATCGCGGAACCGGAAGTCTCCTTTATTGAGGTATAGTTTGTTGGAGACCAGATTGCCTGTGAAATACAGGTCGGGTAGTCCATCTCCGTTAAAATCACCTACGCCAACGCCGCCGCCATTATAGAGGTTCGTCATATCGAGGGGGTTGACGGAATCGTTCTCTATGATACGGTTATTGAAGTCGATTCCCGAATGGTCAGCCGGGATGCGCTGGAAAAGGGTGTCGGGGCTTGTACAAGCGGTCAGTGCCAGCAGGCCCAGACAGACAGAGAGCAATCGGAGAGGAATACCCATAGGTGGAAAAAGTTAACCGGCTAGGGGAAAGGAGTAACTGGCTACAGGAAGGGAGTAACCAACTGCAGGAAAGGAGGAGCGGGCCCTTCCTTTCCTGCAGAGATGCTAAAATATTAATTGTATCCCGGATTCTGCTTCAGGTAGATCGTGCCCGTGGCATTTTCCAGGTCGATCTGTTGCTGCGGAATGGCGAAATATTCGTTGACTCCTTTGGTAAAGAAGGCGGTATTGACGACATAGTAAAATGAATGTCTCGCCTTTTCCGTAGCGACATAGGTATTCAGGGTAGCGGCCATGGAGCCGGTCCCGTTATCCCAGCGTTGCAGGTCGAAGAAGCGATGTCCTTCCATAGCCAGTTCCAACCTTCTTTCGAAGTGAACGGCATTGCGGGCGTAGTCCTGGCCATTCGAAGTAAAGGCGCCTGTGGCGTAGGGTTTGACGAGGTAGTTGTCTGCAGGGGTCGTCTTATTCTTATACTGGCCGGATGCGGGGTCATAGGTATCATTTTTATAGACCCAGCCGGAAGGGTCTGCGGCCCTGTTGCGCACCATATTGACATAGGTTTCGGCCTGGTCGAGGCTGCCTGTCTCCACTTCACATTCCGCGGCCATTAAGAGGACATCCGAATAACGCATCAGGTTGGTATTGAGGGCTGTGATCTGGGTAGCTCCCCAGAAGACCGTCTCTGTGGAGGAGTAGGTGCCGGCCTGGGATTTGGCATATACAGTCTTCTTAGGCTCGAAGATGCCATTGCTGTTGGGATCCCTGACCCAGGAGGCGGATGCGATGCCCCAGTCGAGATAGGGTATGCCTGGCCGGGACATGGTCCAGTCGATGCGCGGATCAACCGGGCCGGTATAGAGGTTAGCGGAATCGCTGACGGTCTTGCCGCTGTTGAAGCTGCCATCCAGCAGGGGCAGGCCGTTGGCATCGGTCTTATAGGCATTCGCCAGGTTCCAGGAAGGATCATTGAATCCGCAACAGCCGACGGGAGCGCCAACGCCATCCGGGAAATTCAACACGTCGCCCATGCTTCCATTGCCGCCATCGTTTGCGGATGCAGAGCCATCATTTACAGAGCTCTGGCAGGCAAACACACTTTCCGGGCTATTCTTCTGCGGAGCGTTGAAATTGCTTTGGAAGTTGACCAGGGCATATTTAACGCCCTGTGCGGTTACGCCGCTGGCAATGACCTGCTTCAGGTAATAATTGGCGCTATCGTAATTATGCTGGAACATGTAATCTTTAGCCAGGAAGGCCATGGCGGCCCATTTATTGACCCGGCCGGCCTGTGGTTGGGTCTCGGGCAGGTGGTTTACCGCGTAGAGCAGATCTGCCGTGATCTGCGGCCAGATATCTGCGTTATTGGGTACGTCGAGGTTATTGTTCACAAAAGAGATGGTCTCATCCACGTAAGGAAAAAAGTGAAAGATCTTTCGGCCATCCATATGATAATATCCACGCAGGAAACGGGCTTCGCCGGAAATCTCCGCCGTATCTGCCGGAGAAATGCCTGTTGCCAGGCGCATGTTGCGAAGCACGTCGTTGGCCCGCTGAATGCCCAGGTACAGGATCGTCCATTTTTCATTCAGATAGGTCGTCGTACCACCCTGTGAAAGTGTCCAGGACTCGAGTGCCGTGGCATCGGGCTGGTCGGAGGGAACGGAGCCTTTATAGGAATCATCGGCGCAGATGCTGCCATATACCCAGTTGGAGCCGGCACTGCCATAGGCATCGCCGGCGACCGGGACGTTCTCCCCGTCCAGTACGGCATAGGCGCCGATCAGCAGGCCGTTGACGCCGGACAGATTGGTGATGCTGGTCTGCAGGAGAGACCCCTGGGGCTGAACGTTCAGCTTCCGGTTGCAGCCATAGGCGATGATCGCCAGTATTGCCGTCAACAAAAGGAAGCCGGCCGGGTAGTTCAGGAAACGGCGTTTGGCAGCCCCCGCTGAAATTTTATCGTTATCGTCTGTCCATACTTTGTAGTTCATATAATTCATTTTTTGCAATCGGTTAATGAAGGGATACGTTGATGCCGATGGAATAGCTTTTCTGATTGTTAGGGTAACCTCCCCCGTCTACTCCGAACAGGGTATTGCTACCGGTCACTTCCGGGTCCTGTCCATCGTATTTGGTGATCGTGAAAAGGTTAAGCGCCTGCACATAAAGCCGGATATGATCGAAATGAAGATTTCTCAAAGCCGGGTTATCAAACGTGTGCCCTATTGTCAGGGTCCTGCAGCGCAGGAAGCCTCCGTTCTCCATCGTGTAGGAGTTAAAGGCGGTCGAGTTGCTGAAGTTGGAGTTCTGCTCCAACAGGGGTACGCCCGTTCCCGGATTGGCCAGATGCGCTGAAGAGTCGTTGATATTCGTGGGCGCCCCGGCGCCATTGATCAGCCTTGCGGATTGCGTCGCTACCCGGTTGCTGATGGCGTTCCCAAACAGCTGAGGAAAGTCCGTCGATCCTTTCACTGCGTTGAGGACCTTGTTGCCGACGGAGGCATACAGCAGCATAAAGAAGTCGAAGCCTTTGTAGCTGACGGCGATATTCAGGCCGGTGGTGAATTTGGGATTGGGGTTCCCGAAGAAGGTCCGGTCATTGGCGTCTATCTTTCCGTCATGGTTGGCATCTTCATATTTGAAGCGGCCTGGTGCAGCGGCCTGCTGCACCGGAGATTTGTTGACATCGGAATAGCTTTGGAAAAGACCGATCACTTTGTAGCCGAAGAATTCTCCGACGGGATGTCCTGGCTGCAATCTGGATTCAGGAGTAGCCCCGTTATAGATATCGATGTATTTCACGCCGGGGGGCAGGGATTTCACCTCGTTGACATAGGAGGTGAAGGTGCCCGTCAGATCGAATTTTAATTGGTTGTTCATAGCCGATCCGTGATAGGTCAGGGCAAGATCAATCCCGTGGTTGGTGATATTCCCGGAATTTATGAACGGCACTCCGGGGCCGGCAGCCGTTGCGGTGGCGGTGCCGGCGGTACCCGGGACTACGGGGTTATCCAACAGTCCGCTGATCTGCTTGTTATACCATTCGACCGATATATCGAATTTGCTCTGCAGGAAGGTGGCATCGATGCCGACATTACTGAGCACGTCTCTTTCCCAGGTGGTGCCGGGGTTGCCGTATTGGATATTGACAATACCCGCGGTGGAGGTATTGCTGGTGCCGCCGATATCATACGTGGACTGGTTGGCGATCTGTCCGTATAAGGTATACGGATTGGTGGGTGTAATATTGCTGATGGAACCCATTTTACCCCAGCCGCCGCGGATCTTCAGATCGTTGAGCCAGGTAACGCTCTGCATAAAGCCCTCTTTGGAGATCCTCCAGGCGCCCGACACAGAAGGGAAAATACCGTAACGTTGACCGGAAGTGAAGACGGAAGAGCCGTCCCGGCGGACGGTACCGCTGATCAGATATTTGTCGTCATAGTTGTAGTCGAGGCGGCCGAACAGCGAAAAGATATCGTTCTCATAAGGAGTCGGCGTCAGCACATTATTGAGATAGATATTGGGGTTGGAATTGGTTTGCGTCCCGGCATTACCGGCATTGAGCGTCCACAGGCTCGGGTTTACCGTCAGACCGGCGGAGTCGGTGATATAATAATTTCCTCTTGAGCTCAGGCTGGCCCTTCCCTGATTCTTAATATATTCGGTACCGCCCAGTAAGGTCAGATTGTGCTTTTCGGCCCAGGTATTACTATATTTCAGCGTACTGGTCCAGGTCATGCTGGTATTCCATCCATAGGTCTCCTGGTAACTGTTGGGATTGGTCCTGTTTTCCGCATTCTCATACGCCGTGTAGAGAAAAGCATTGTAATAGTAATTGTCGATCATCCCGCCAATCTGGGTGCGGGCCGTGAAATGTTTGAGGAATTCCGCTTCCGCAAATACATTCCCATTTACCGTATAGTCATTGTGGGTGTTGTATTTCTGTCTTGTCTGGATAGCGACCGGATTGGGCGAGTTGCCCAGTCCTCCGGAGCCGCTGCCAGCGAAGTTGCCTTTGATATCGTATACGGGGATGATGACGGGAATCTGGTAGGAGGCTCCTATCGAGTTGGCGTTGTTGACGCCCGGTACGTTGGTATAGCCGGGATTCGACTTATAGATAACATTCAGGTTCTCGCCGATCCGGATATGGTTATCCAGGAAGCTGAAGGTCGAATTGATACGGGCGGAATAGCGTTTCAGGCTGGTATAGATCAGGGTACCCGGATTGTCTGTATAATTAAAGGAATAAAAATAGGTGGAGCGGTCCGACCCGCCGGTGGCGGAAATATTATGACTGGTGATCGTCACCGGCTTGAAAATATCGTGATACCAGTCGTTGCCTCCTTTGTCGGCTTTGGTGATCTGGTTGGTGTACAGCGCGTAGGTCGAAGGATCCGTGCCGGGGGCTCCTGCCATCGCGCCCTGCGGTGTAAGATAATCGGGGATCACCGGAGCAGCTCCTTTGCCATATTGTACGCTGGAAGGAACCAGGCCGTCATTAATATAGGTCTGCCAGAGTGCATTGGCTGTCACCGTGGGGTTGGCGAGGTCCCAGCCTTTCTTCAGCGGGCGCTGGGTGCCGACATAGCCGTCATAATTGACGGTGACTTTTCCGGAACGGCCTTTTTTGGTCGTGACGATGATCACGCCATTGGAGCCGCGGACCCCGTAGATAGAGGCGGCGCCGGCATCTTTCAGGACCTGGATGGACTGAATGTCGTTCACGTTCACATCATGCAGATAACCTGGCGTACCGTCAATGACCACCAGCGGGTCCGTGTTACCAAAGGAGGTGATACCCCGGATATGGATATTGCTATACCCGCCCGGCTGACCGGTATTCACCACGGTGACACCGGAAGCCTGTCCTTGCAACAAGGACTCCGTACTTCCGGAAGGAACGGATTTCATGTCGTTGACATTCACTACGGAAACCGAGCCGGTAATGTCTTTCTTGCGTTGAGAGGAATAGCCCGTAACCACTACATCATTCAGGGTGGTAGACACGGCGGTCAGGGAGATATCGCCTGCCGGAGTACCGGCCGTCACCGGGATTTCCAGGTTTTGGTAGCCTACGACCGTGATCAGGAGCGTTGCGTTGTTGTTGGGAAGATTGATCGAGAAAGTTCCGTCGGCGCCTGTCTGTGCAAGAACTTTGGTGCCCCTGACCTGGATAGTTGCTCCGGGAATTGGCTGGTGATCGGCCTTATTGATCACCTTTCCGGAAATCGCTTTCTGGGCAAATACGCTGCCTGATAGGAGCAATAGTAGTATTGCCATGCAGCTAAGCTTAAAGAGTCTGTTTGTTTTCTTTGGCATAAGCAGTCGTTATTTTTTCTTAAATGAATTAAGCAAAACTATATTTGAATATCTCCGGCGACTATTTTTTCACCACATCATCACTACATCACGTTCTTAAAAAGCCCCGCAAATCAGCGTTTTGGCCACATCTTCGCTACATCGTTTTTACAAATCCCAATAAGGCCTATTGCGCGGGAACCGAATTGCTGACAAAAGCAATGTGTTTGCTGTCCGGCGACCAGGACGGAGCATTCAGCGTACCTTGTCCGCCATACAGGCAGGCTATCACTTTGGGGCCGCCTCCTGTCGTCAACGGCATCAGGCGTAGCATGACCTCCTTATAAGAAGGATGGGCATCCGGGTCGATGTCCGGGGGAAAAGAAATAAAGACCATCCATTTTCCATCCGGGGAGAGATGAGGGAACCAGTTATGGTATTCGTCAAACGTGAGCTGTTCTTTGCCGGAACCGTCCGGCTTCATGCGCCAGATCTGCATGGTTCCGGTAGCGTTGGCATTATAATAAATGTATTTCCCGTCGGGAGAATATTCCGGGCCGTCTACATGACCGCTGTTATTGGTGGTGAGGGCCAATTCCTTCAGCTTCTGCGGGGCGCCGCCTTCGATCGGGATCGTATAGAGCAATCCTCCTTCGTTGAATAAGAGTTTTTTTCCGTCGGGCAGGTAATTCGGCGCTTCGAAGCGACCCGGAGCTTCATGGATCACTTTTCTGTTGCCGTCTGCGATATCCAGGATCTCCAGCCGGCTGCCCAGTACATCCCTCACAGGGGGAATGACCGCGTGAGGGTTGGAAGTATATTCATGGATCACTGGTTTATCGATACGAACATTCCACACCCTTGCATGAGCCACGGCATTGGAATCGTGGGAGCAGATATAGATTCCTGCCAGCACGTCTCCGTTGAGGACATCGGTCTCGTAAGATCCTACCAGCTGAAGAGGCTCGCCCGGGTGTGCTATTTTCATAGTGATGGTCTTCCCGATCCGCGTTAGCCGGATGGTCTGTCCTCCCCTCTTGGCATAGAAGCGTTCTTCTTCCGGGTCCCGCATGAACATGCCTTTATAAGGGCGCCATTGAAGAACGACGAGTCCATCGATATGTTTACAGGCATTGGCGCTTGCCGCCCCTTCGTCCGTAGACTCGCGGATCATCCAACCGATCTTCCGGTGACCGATCGCACTGGCGGTATCGCCGGAAAATTCAAAATCGGCGGTGAGAATAAAATCACCTTTGAGCTTCTTGTAAACAAACTGGAACTCGTCCCGGTTGAACCAGATATTGGAGCCGGCGCCTGCAATCTGGTAGGATTGGGTCGTCTCGTCGTAGCTGGCAGATCCGGACATTTTGGGATTGCCGATGTCCGTGTGGCCGTCGAAGATTCCCACGGGATGTTGTGCGAATACGTGGCTACTCGTCGCCAGGGCGACTACCAGTAAAAAGAGAAAGGGAGCTGCTACTTTGCCGTTCATATGTTAATCGTTTTTAGAGTTATATTCCATCCTTCCAGCCGCAGCTGCAGGGGAGCCCCGTCCAGCGCATTCGCGGGGCAGTCGACCGTTACTACCACCTTTTTCCCGGCAGGGATAGAGAAATAATTATCCGACCAGTAACTGGGCAAGACTTCCTGTCCTTCTTTTATTATCTGTGGATTCAGGAAGAAGGCCAGCTGTCCGGAAACATTGGTGTATTGCAATGTCCAGGAGGTAGAAGTCTTTGTCTTTTCCGTCTTCAGCACCGTCACCTGCACCCGGGCAGGCGGCATCTGACGAAGGGTCGTAAAGTCATGCCCGGGAGACATCCAGTAGACATTCTGTGATAGCGGTCGTCCTTCGCTGTCTTTCAGGCTGAGTGATACAAAGGAGATGCCCGTTGTCTTTCGGAGGATCCCGGCTATTGACAATACTTCCCGGGTATCGGTGGTATCCAGTCCGGCCACGCCCTGTTGTTTATACAAAGAAGCGCCGTTCCTATCCAGGACTTCCGCTTCATAATGGAGGCCCGGCCGTTTGCGGTAAGTCCGGTTGATCAATGCCACGGAGGAGTCATCCAGGTTGAGCTGGATATGCACGGGTTCACAGGCGCGCTGCATAAAATAATAGCCTGCATTCGGCTCCAGGTACCAGTCATAGATCTGCCAGATCACGCTGGGGAAGGCGGCGTTCAATTTCCAAAGCAGTACGCCGCCAGTCTCATTGAGCTTATGCCCCGCCGCTTCAAAAATGCTCCGATAGCCTCCGGCATTGAGCAGCTGCATTTTTTCAGAAAAGTCTTTTATGCTGACAGGCGCGCCATAGCGATCGACCATCGCCTTATAGTAAGTATCATATTTTCCATTGCCGGTGCAGGCATCGTGATAACCCCAGGTATTATTGAGCGGATAAGGCAGGCTGCTGTCCGGTTCCAGGTTCGGTATAATTTTCGCCAGTGTATTATAAGGAGGCTGGGAAGGCAATCCTGTTTCATCTTTAAAGGTCCAGTCTTTGCCGGCATCTACCAGCTTATAGTATTGGGCATCGTCCTGCCAGGAATAAGGCCCACCGCTATAGACGCCGGAGGGTTTGTTATCCGGCCAGGAGGCTTTCCATCCCGGCGGTGTTTTTGAGAAGCCGGAAGAGCAGGGGATGAAGGGTCTCGTTCCATCCAGCCTGGCTACATTATCCCGCATCGCATTGTATAATTCCTCCCGGGCATGTCCCTCGTTGCCGCCTGTCCACACCAATAAGCTGGGATGGTTGCGGATCCTATAGATGGTGCTGATAACATTATCTACGAACACATGGGTCTGCAAGGGCCAGTCGGCCGAGCCTTTGAAGCCTCCGTTTGTGTCTCCCGTGATCCAGAAGTCCTGCCAGACCAGTAGTCCATAGCGATCCGCCGCTTCATAAAAATCATCCGTCTCTGCCAACCCTCCGCCCCAGATCCGAACCAGGTTGACATTTGCATTCCGGCAAAGACGCAGTTC
This sequence comes from Puia sp., assembly GCA_035555335.1. Lineage (GTDB taxonomy): Bacteria > Bacteroidota > Bacteroidia > Chitinophagales > Chitinophagaceae > Puia. Next base: position 49,042 of record DATMGS010000028.1, on the reverse strand, counting down.
GTAATCGTATCGCAAGGAATCTCTGTTCAGCATCATATCCGGCACCCAGGCGCCGCCTACCAGCTGTACTCTTTTCCCGTTGACATAGAAGTCGCGGCGTGTCCACCCTTTTACCTCCACCGTCGCGGAGCTGACCGTACGGATACCAAAGACAAAGGAAGTGTCGTCGGACGTCTGTGTTCCTTTGCTATATCGTAGCCGGATGCGGTATAAATACGGTTTACCGTAGCCGTTGGGCCACCAGAGGCGGGGGTTATGTATCAGCAATTGCGGGGTATTGTCCGTCGACAAATGGATCTCTTTACTATCCGAACCGTTGACCGGCATGGTTTTGCTGAAGGTGATTGCGGGGCCCGTAAAATTTTCCGGACGGATGGTAATCGTCAGTTCGCCCTGCTGAGCGGCGTTACTATGATTGGACAGGAGCAGGTCCAGGGAAATTCGTGCCGATTGTGTATCGGGGAGCGTCGGCAGATCGGTGATGATCCGGGGTTTGCTGATGACGATCGGGCCTGTAGTGCGGAGATACACGGGTTGCCAGATACCCATATTACGATCTCTTACTTCCGGAATCCAGTCCCAGCCGACAGAACTCAACATGGTGACATTTTTCCCGATATCCCCCGTAGGGCCACCGTTGTCATAAAACTCGTCCATTGCTCCCAGCTGTGGATGGGAGGGCGTTCCCGGGTAATCCAGGGGATAGATCTTTACGGCGAGGGCATTGGCGTCGCCTGGCCTGATGGCCTTGCTTACATCCAGGTCGAATTCGGCGAACATACCCGCCATCCGGGACGAATCGGCGATCAAATGGCCGTTCAGCCAAACTTCCGCGCGGTAATTGATCCCTTTAAAGATCAGCTGAAAATGCCGGTCTTTGTCAGCGGCAGGCACGGAGAACTGCGTACGGTACCAATACGGTTTTTTCCACGGGTTGGGTTCATTGGGTAAGTGGCTATACTGTCCCAGGTGATATTCCTGGTTGAAGGTGTCCGAGGCATCGGGGATCAGCATATTGTTCAGGCCGGTATAGGGGTCCGGATAGACCTTGTTAGCCACCAGGCCAGTGAGTACGGTGGAGGGCACCGTAACCGGATACCAATACTCTTTCGAACGATAGTGAACGGAAGACAGGGAGTCCCCGTTATCCTTAATGACATAAGACGACTGCATGTCAAAGCGGCTGAGCTTTATCTGTCTGACAGGGGGTGACTGAGCCGGAGAGAGGAAGGGGAGGAGGATGAAAATGGCAAGTGTCTTCATGTTAATAATCGAGTCCGGTCAGGTACGTATAGTCCAGCTGGGCGCTTTCAAAGGCGCTGTGAGCATATTCCTCCTGTTCCAGGAAAAAATGTTTCATACCTGATTGATGGCTGTGCTGCAAGAGCTGTCTGATGTTCAGCTGTCCCTTTCCAAACTCTGTGCTTTGCTTACGGGTCATGTCCATGTCTTTGAGATGCCATAAAGGGAAGCGGCCCTGGTATTTGGAAAAGTAATGAAGCGGATCGTGACCGGAGGCAACGACCCAGCCCAGGTCCATTTCCATTTTTACGAGGGAGGGGTCGGCTCTGTCGAGCAGGATGTCGTATAATACCTGTCCTTTCACCGTTTCGAATTCGGTATCGTGGTTGTGATAGCCAAAGGAGAGGCCGGCCTTCTTACACTCTTCGCCCAATTTATTGAAGGCATCCGCGGATTCCTGGTAATGTTCTATCGTTTGCCCCTGGGAAGGAAGGACTGCCGAGATAAGATATTCCTGCCCGGTCTCCGTGGCTTCTTCGATGGATTTCTTCCAGTCCTTGTCGACATGGATGTGGCCACTGCGGAGGCGCATGCCGAGGTCTGAGGTGAGCTGCTTGATTTCTTTGGGTGACAGTCCATAATAATTTCCTTTCTCGCTTCGGGCTGATTCCAGTTCTTTGAACCCGATCTTTGCCAGCTGTCGCAGGGTCGCTACCGGGTCGGCCAGCATTTCTTTGCGGACGGTATAGAGCTGGATGCCGATGTTCCTGACTTTTGCGGATGGCGCCGATTTTGTGGACGATATCCGTTTTGCGGATGAGGTCGATTCTGCAGACGATGCGGACCTGACGAGTTCCGGCAGCAGGAGGGAGCCTGCCGCGAAGATGCCGGCTGTTTTGAGAAAATTCCGCCGGGCGCCTGCGAGGCGGGTGCCGGTAAGCCGGGTATGGTTACGGTTCCCGTCAAAAGGTGTTTTCTTATTGTTCATATGCAATCGTTTTAGAAGGTGAGGGGATTATTTTTCTCCCCGATCCGTATTACTGATAAAAGCAATTTTTTTACTGTCGGGCGACCAGGAGGGGGTGTTGATCGAGCCTTGCCCTCCATACACATAGGCCAGGACTTTGGGTTCCCCTTTGCCATCGACCGGCAGCAGGCGAATGTAGACATGTTTGTAGGGCGGGTGAATGCCGGCGGGTGTCTCTTCCTTCAGGAAAGAGAGGTATACCATCCATTTCCCGTCCGGAGAAATATGGGCAAACCAGTTGTTAAGATCATCATGGGTCATCTGTTCCTGGTTGGTGCCGTCTGGCTTCATCCGCCAGATCTGCATCAGGCCTGAGCGCACGGAATTGAAATAGATATATTGACCGTCGGGGGTATATTCCGGACCATCGTCCAGGCCTTTGGAATCCGTGAGGCGTATTTCTTTACCGCCGGCAGCCGGAACCTTGTATACATCGAACTCTCCGTTACGTTCGCCGCAAAAGACGAGGTTCTTTCCGTCAGGAGACCAGCCATGCAGATAGGAGGGTCCTTTAGGCGTGATCTGTTTTGGCGTCCCGCCTGTTACGGGAACCGTATAGATGATCGAGCCGCCCAGCTCTTTTACGAAATTGCTCAATCCCAGCATTTTTCCGTCAAAAGAGATGACATGGTCATTGTTATTATTCGTCACCGTACCTGTATTAATGGGTGTGGGGGTCCGGGTAGCCAGGTCGAAATTATAGATCAGGCCTTTGGAATCATTGAATATAAGGCTCTTGCCATCCGGGGTCCAGTTGGGCGCCTGGATGGAATAAGGTACCTGGTAAATAATATCGCGTTTGCCGGAAGCTACTTCCAGCAGCTCCAGGTTGCTGCCCATCGTCATCTGGGTCCGCTGATCAGACTCCCCCTTGAAAGGAACGGTGATGTTCACATTGCCGAAAACGCCTGTTTCCAGCACATCCGAATCATGAGATCCGACGAAAAGACCCACATAGACCTCGTTGCCCAGGTCTATACCGGCTATGGTATCCGTCATGAAAGGTTGCCCATAGATGGCCGCCCGCATAATATAGAGGTTGCCTTTTCTTTCCAGCTGCAGGATATTGGCCTTGGTCATCTTCAATTTATGCTCTTCTGTCTGAGCGCCGGCCGTTCTACGAAACTGGAGGGAGGTAAGTCCGTCCCCATGTTCCACCGCATTGACATGTGCGGAATTCCCATCCAGGCTTTTACGCACCATCCAACCCACTTTACGATGATGTTCCACCCAATTGCCCAGGAATTCCGCCCGGGTATAAAGCAGGAAATCCCCTGTCATTTTCTTCCATACGTATTGAAATTCATCGTGATCGTTCCAAACATTATACCCGGCCCCGGAGATTATATATTGGCCGGTTTCGGGGATAAAAGTGGTGGAGCCCGGCTTAACATTGGTACCCACATCCCCGTGACCTTCGAAGATTCCCAGGTTATTATTTTGCGAAAAAACAGGGTTAAAAAAGCAGGTAAGCGAAAGGAGCAGCAATACGTTAAAAATTTTTTTCATCAATTTCTGTTAAACGTTGAAAAATGAATTGGTTATCTGGAGGACAAATTTAGAGTCTGATTGCTCAGATGCCCCTTTTTGGACTACATCATCACTACATCACAGCCCTGGGATCTCTTTAAAACGGGCATTTTGGCCACATCAACACTACATCATTTATTTTTAGCGGGGATTTTGCCTACTTCTCTTTAGGACCGGAGCAACAAAATATTTTATCTTTATAAGACATGCTTCCATCGCGCCATATGTTGCTCAGCTATGCTTATCGTAAATGCCTGCCGGTAGGTTCGATCCTGGTTTTTTTTCTACTCCGGATAGTTCCTTCTTTCAGCCAGAATACCATCGGCATTCCGGACATTGTAAATTATCCGAAAGACGTCTACAATGCCGGGACGCAGAACAGGGGTATTGTACAGGATAAGAACGGGGTGATCTATTTTGCCAATTACGATGGCCTCCTCAGTTTTGATGGCACTTACTGGAAGAATTATCCTCTTCCCAACAAGACGGCGGTACGGGCCGTCGCTATAGGGCCGGACAATAAGATCTATGCAGGCGGACAAAACGATTTCGGCTGTTTTTCCCCGGACAGGAATGGCCGGCTGCTCTATACTTCGCTGAAAGGGCTTCTTTCGGAGAAGAATTATTCCTTTACGGATATCTGGAATATTGTCGCCTTCGGAAATGATATCTTTTTCCGGTCCCGGGAGAAGATCTTCCAGCTGAGCAATCATACGATCACGGTATACCCGGCCGCGACGGAATGGGTATTCCTGGGATTGAGCAATAACCACCTGATCGCCCAGGATGGAAAGAACGGGCTGTTGGAATTCAGCAGCGGTCTCTGGGCTCCCTTCGTAAAAAAAAGCGCCCTGCCTGCGGATTATCTGGCTACCGACATTTTTTCCATAGGGAAAGACAGCTCTTTTCTGACTACGGTGAATACCGGCTTCTTCATCCTCTGTAACGATACGATCACTCCTTTCCGGTTTGCCGGGCCTGATCCTTTCCAAAAGGAGCGGATCCTCACTGCTATTCCCGTCAATAAAGACTGGATTGCCGTAGGCACGAACCTGGACGGCGCCTATATCATGAATAAAAAGGGAGAGATCATTGAAAACCTCTCCCGGAAGGAAGGACTCCAGAACAACAATGTTCTAAAGCTTTTTCTGGATAAGAACAATAATCTCTGGCTGGGGCTCGACAATGGGATCGATTTTATCGCTTATAACAATGCCATTAAACATGTTTACCCGGAAAAGCTGAATGAAGGCCTGGGCTATACCTCCATAATATATAATAAGGAGCTGTATGTGGGTACTTCGAACGGGCTTTACCGCGTGCCGGTAACGGATAAGGAGGATCTGAGCTTTATAAATGGCGAGTTTCAGCCGGTACCCGGCACCCGGGGCTCTACCCAGGGGCTGGCGGAGGTAAATGGCAGTCTGCTGCTGGCGCATCATGACGGCGCTTTTCTTATACGCAATGATAAGCTCGTTCCCATTAGTAAACATACCACCTACTGGACCTTTTTGCCCCTTAGCAATGTACTGCCTTCTTCTATTGTGGTCGCCGGAAATGATGTCGGGGTGGAGCTTTTTCAATATGAGAACAACTCTTTTATCTCCAAAGGCAATTTACCCGACTTCACTGCCTCCTCGCAATTCCTGGGCATCGATAATAATAATACGATCTGGGTGGCGCATCCTTACCGGGGGATCTATAAGATAGATATTAATGACCCTGCCCATCCCCGGATAAAATTATACACAGAAAAGAACGGCCTGCCCTCCTTCCTCAAGAACCATTTATTCAAAGTAAGGAATCGTATCGTAGTGACTACGGAGAAGGGCATCTATGAGTATAATGCCGCGACGGATTCCTTCGAAGTATCCACTTATTTTAAGGAGTTCCTGGGCAACAGGAATATCCGGAATTTAAAAGAAGATGCGGCGGGAAACATCTGGTTCATTGAAGAAAATAGTTTGGGGGTGCTGGACTATTCCGGTTCACAGCCGGAGATCATCTATTTCCCGGAATTGAGCGGCAGGATGGTGACTGATTTTGAATATGTCTATCCCTACAATAAATCCAATGTATTCGTAGGCGCTGAAAAGGGGTTCTATCATATCAATTATGAGGAATATAAAAAGAACCGTTATCCGATCCAGGTGAAGATCAGGCAGGTGAAAGCCTTTGGAAAAACCGACAGCCTGTTATTCGGGGGATATTTCGGGGAAGTGGGAGAGGTTTTGGAACAGCCGGCCAGCGCCATTTACCAGGTAGCGAGTAACTGGAATTCCTTGCATTTCGAATATTCGGCGCCCTTATTCGCAGCACAGAACAGCGTTCAGTATAGTTATTGCCTGAAGGGGTTTGACAAAGACTGGTCGCCCTGGTCCAAGAAGACGGAAAAAGACTATACGAACCTGCCTGCCGGGCCGTATACGTTCCAGGTAAGGTCTAAAAGCAATCTGGGGAATGAATCCGTGATCAGCAGCTATTCCTTTACCGTTCTTCCGCCCTGGTATCAGACCGGCCGGGCCTATTTTGTCTATGTCCTGTTATTTTGCGCGCTGGTCTACCTGCTCTATCACTGGCAACGCAAACTGTTCCTGCAGCAGGAGAAAAAGCATGGGGAAGAGCAGAAAAGGCTGCAATACCTGCACCAGCTGGAGCTGGAGAAATCCGAAAAGGAGATCGTAAAGCTGAAAAATGAAAAGCTGGAAGCCGAGATCGAGCATAAAAACACGGAATTAGCCTCGGCCGCCATGCACCTGGTCCAGAAAGGAGAGTTGCTGGGCAATATCCGGGAAGAGCTGATGCGTATGAAAAAGGGGGGCAATGGCGAGGGTTCGCCGGAAGAGTTTAAAAAGATGCTCCGGATCCTGGGGGAGGAGAACAAAATGGATAAGGACTGGGAGCAGTTCGCCGTCCATTTCGACAAGGTCCATAGTGATTTTCTGCGGATCCTGAAAACGATCTATCCAGGTCTCAGCGCACATGAATTAAAGCTATGCGCTTATTTACGAATGAATCTTTCCAGTAAGGAGATAGCCCAGCTGGAGAATATTTCCACCCGGGGCGTTGAGATAAGCCGGTATCGTCTGAGAAAGAAACTGAAGATCCCCACGGAGACGAACCTGTTCGATTTTTTGATGGAATTACATGCTTCCGGTGGCGGGAAGTAAGAGGCTCCCGGCGCGGAGTGCCGGGAGCCTCTTACTTATACTAAATTCTTTTTGATATAATTGATGCTTGTGGTGATACTGTCAAAGGGATCGCCGGGGCATTTGTCCTGTTCTACGAAAAAGTATTTGAAGCCTGCCTTATCCGCGTTGTTGAAGATTTTTTTAAAATCGATAACGCCATTGCCTACTTCCGTAAAAGCATGGGCGGTCGTATTGTCCATGTCTTTCAGGTGCCAGAGGGGGAATCTGCCCGGATGCTGTTCGAAAAGCGTCACGGGATCATGACCGGCCTTGTTGACCCAATATAAGTCCATCTCCATTTTTACCAGGTCTTTATCGGTATTATCCAATAGGACGTCGTAAGGGAATTTACCATCCTGTGCGTCGAATTCGAAATCGTGGTTGTGGTAGCAGAATTGGATGCCGGCGGCCTTGCATTTTTCAGCGGCGGTGTTGAACTGCCCGGCCATTTGTTTATAGTGATCCAGGTTCTGCCGTTCGGCCGGAGACAGCCAGGCGCAAACCATATATTTCAATCCCAGGGTATGGGCATCTTCCACCGCACGATCCCAGTCATTTAAGATCGTGCCTTTTTCAGCGCCATTGGTATCTTCTCCCAGGCGATAATGGCAGCTCCGCATCACCAGTCTGTTCTTTTTCAGTAAGGCGCCGAAGGTCTTCGGATCCATTCCGTAAAATTTCTCCGTATTGGTGTAGGTGGCTCCTTCTACGGAATTATAGCCTATCTGCGCTACTTTGGCCAGCGCGCTCGCCGGGTCGGCCTGCATGGCATCTCTTACGGTATAAAGCTGAAGGCCGATCGTCGATTTGGCTGTGCCCAGAAAAGAGGAGATGGATGGCGCGGCCAAAATACCTGCGGTGTACAGGGAGGTGGATTTGAGAAAAGATCTTCTGGTATGCATGTTTTTAAAGTTTATATGGGAAGATTCGTTATAAAAGACTAAAATTAAAGTTCCCTGCCTTGCTCTCTCCGGGATTCACTACATCATGACTACATCATATCCCGGGAAAGGGGCGATTCACCACATCAATACTACATCAAATCCCTTAGTTACGGACTTTAGAGGGAAATCGCTTCCCGTAAAATTGTAACTTTTCGTAAAATTATGCCATATGCATCACCAGCCAAAAATCATTTGCCTGTTAGTTGTTGCGCTCCTGCTGGTTGGGCGCCTCTCCCCTTTCGCCGCCCTTTTGTCCCCCGATGAACAGGTCCCCATCCCACTGGCCGGGAGATATACCTCTTCTGTCTTTTCAGATGAACATAAGACCCTGGCGATCGGGGCCCCGGCTCCGGATTTCAACCTTCGGGGAGTAGACGGAAACACTTATAGCCTGGCCTCTTTTAAAAAAGCCCGTATCCTCGTCATCGTATTTACCTGCAACCATTGCCCTACCGCCCAGGCTTATGAAGACCGTATTATCCGGCTGACCAAAGACTATCACGAAAAAGGAGTGGCTGTAGCGGCCATTATGCCGAATGACCCAACGTCCATCAACCTGGACGAGCTGGGCTATACGGATATGGGGGACAGTTTCGAAGAAATGAAAATCAGGGCCGGGGAGAAAAAGTATAATTTTCCTTATCTATATGATGGCGAGACAGAAGAGGCGTCAAAAAAATATGGTCCCATCGCCACTCCGCATGTCTTTATTTTCGATGCAGAAAGGAAGCTGCGCTACAGCGGACGTGTCGACGACGTAGAGAAGCCGACCAAAACCCCTCGCAGCCTGGACGCCCGCAATGCGATCGAAGCTTTATTAAATAATAAGGAGGTTCCTGTAGCTACGACCAAAGTATTCGGCTGTTCCATCAAATGGGCAGAAAAAAGCGGCTGGATCAATAAGGCGAAAGAACAATGGGCTAAAGAGCCGGTGACTTTGGATACCATCAGCGCGGACGGCATTAAAGACCTGGTAAAAAACAACTCGGACAAACTGCGTCTCATCAATGTATGGGCCACCTGGTGTGGTCCCTGTGTGGTCGAGTTCCCGGAGTTCGTCTCCATGAACAGAATGTATCGCCGGAGGGACTTCGAGTTCATCAGTATCAGCGCCGACGAGCCTGCGAAAAAAGATAAGGCCCTCCAGTTCCTTTTCAAGCAGGAAGCGTCCAACACGAATTATATTTTCAGCACCGACGACAAGTATAAGCTGATCGAAGCGATCGATCCCAAATGGCAGGGCGCCCTCCCCTATACCTTGCTGGTCGAGCCCGGAGGTAAGATCGTTTATGCCAAAGAAGGTCCCATCGACCCTGCGGCCCTGAAAAAGGCGATCGTCGACAACCGGCTGATCGGAAGATATTATTAATCGTTTTTGTTCAGGCTGCGCGAGGCCGTACGGAGCCATGTATGCGGCACCGCCCGGGGAGGAATGATCCGGAAATGGGGAGTGGTTAGTTCCCCTTGTCTTGTTCGTCCTTATCTTCTGTTTCTTCCAGCTCGTCCTTCTTGCTTCCTCTGCCGGCTTTGACGTTAGGGTTATCCTGCGTCCCGGTGATCTTTAACGGGATCCCGATCACGCCGAAAGGCGGCAGGCCGACCCGGAACCGCAGGTTGAGCTTCCCATCGAAGCTGGCCTGTCCTTCCATCCTGAGCTTGAAGGCCGAGACTTTCATGCGGGTGCGTTCGATCGTGATGATATTATTGTTGATCGTAGATTTGATATCGACTTTGGAAAGGTCCGGGTCCGTCACATCCTTATTCGTCTCCCTGGTGACCGCGCTGAATAGTTTCAGCCCTTTCACTTTCACCTTGCTGACAGACAGCACTCCTCCGCCCTTGAGGGAAGGATAGACCGGGTGCATGTTGCCATCCAGCTTGCCGGCAAGCTGGTAGTTCAGGGAAATAATGCCTTCGGCCTTCGACGCAGAGGTCGCCAGGTCTCTGAACAGCTTTATTTCTTTATACGCTCTTTGTACATTGAATTCCTTCGCATTGATATGATAGTCGAATTGCGCCCGCTGCGGAGAAAGGCTTTTATAGAAGGCGTCCATTTCCACCGGGGCCCCGATCAGGGTAAAACCTGTTTTATTCAACCGGATTGCTCCGCTGTCGACCGTCATCCCTCCTTTAAAATCACCGAGCTCCATCCCGTTATATTGCACTCGTTTTACCGAAGCGGAAAAGCTGACCGAGAGATCAGCGGGAACGATTACGACACCGGTCTGCCCCCCTGACGCGGTCTTCGGAGCCGCCGGCCCTGCAAAGGCCATGAATTCATCTACCAGCATATAATCACTGGTCAGATCGAAATTTCCTTTTAAAGGGGTATGCTTATCCGTCAGATAACCGGTCACATTGGAAAGCCAGCCATTCAGGGTCAGGTCCGTCTTACCATAAGTTGCATTAAATGTATCGAACCACATCTTGTCCTGGTCAAAACGGAACAGGCCTGTCCGGATCCGGAATGGAAGCGGGAAGAGCTCGGCATTGACGACCAGGTCCTTTACTTTGAGCGTACCGGAATTGAACAGCTGGTCATAGCGGCCTGCTACAGCATCGCTTTGCCGTCCCTTCAGGGAAAGATTGGCTTCGATGAGTCCTTTTACGTCATATCCCTGCAGGGCAAATACGCGGTAGATCCTGCCGATATCCAGCGTTCCCCGGGAGCTGATGGCATATTTCAGATTTTCGAAATTCTGCAGATCGGCCTTCAACGTGAAGGGCTGTCCTTCGAACAGGAAAGAGACGGGGGTAATAGCCACGTTGAGGTCTTTCAACGATCCGCCGGAATTATTGATACGGGCGCTTACCTGTATCTTTTCCAGGGGATGGGGGTAATATTTTGTCTGTAGGCGACCGTTGTCCAGCTGCAGTTCGGCTACCGTCACCGGGAACATCTTTTTAGCCGGCAGGTAATTCCCCTTTGTCCGGATTTTGGCTTTGAGATCTCCAGCCAGGTCCATACTGTCCAGGGGCATTACTTTTTTCAGGTCCGATAAATGAAAAAGGGCGTCCAGTCCTGCATCGATAGGAAAATCCCGGGTATTACCCAGCCTGAAGTAACCCCGGATATAGTTGCTCAGCACCGTGGCATTGACATTCTCCAGGGCCACACTGACATGCTTATAATCATTATCGGCGCAGGATGCATCCAGGTTAAAGCTGATATCTTTTATGGCTTCCGGCCGGGAAGCGTATTTAAAATAACCATCTGTCAGGGTCGACTTCAGCGTGAACCGGGGTATGCTCGTTATGACGGTATCCAGGGTTGTTTTCCGCAGGTGTTCGGTGCGAATGACCCGGGTGGCATATTTCCCTTCCGCCTCTAAGGCAAGCAACGTATGTCCTTTTACGGCAAAGGGGGTAACTCCTACTGCCTTTGCCCATTTCTCCAGGTCCATTTCCGAACGGATTTTTGCGGATATCCAGGGTTCCTTCATTCCTTTCAGCTGCAGCACGGCGCTGAAATAATCCTTATCGATATTGAAATAAATGCTATCCACCGTAGCGGACAGGCTATCGGGATTCATTCCCGGCATCCGGGTCTGGAAGTTGAGAAAAAGGTTTTTTATTGGCGTCAGGGCGCGGGCATTTGAAACGGACCCGTTACGGATCTTCATGTTAAGGGCAAGCCCGGGCATGGTATTGCTGCCGGCGATATACTGGCCGGTGAGGGAGGCATCGATATCCCCGAATCCTTTCACCTCCGTATTGCTCAGCCAGTCCAGCATGTCCGGCGGCATCGCCGTGAAGATATCATGCAGGTCCGAATCGGTAGACTTGAGCTTGAAATCCATGTCATAGCCGTTCTTCAGGAATTCGAACCGGCCGGTGAATGCCACCGGCAGCTGGTTGATGGTCAGATCATTCTTTTCGAAGAGCAGGGCCAGGGAATTCGTATTGATCTTCGTCACCAGGTCGGCATTTATTTTCTTGGACATCAGGTAGGCCTGCCGGTTATAATACAGGTCCATCGACCCGATGGCTATATGGCTGTTGAGGTCGAAAATAGCTTTACTCAGGTCTCCATTCCCTTCATAATCGAAATCTTTTGCATTGATCAGGATTGGCAGGGAGCGATCATTATAAACGAGTTTACTTTTCTCAATGAGTATTTTCTGGATCTTCAGGGATGCACTCCCCGAATCGGCAGGGGAAGAGGGGGTTTTGCTGTTTTTTGAGGCGTATATGTTGTAATTTGCATTGCCTGCGGTATCCACCTGTATATTGATAAAGGCATTCGTAAGAAAGATCTTGTCGATATTCACCTCGGAAAATATACTGCGGAGGTCTACCCCTAATGCCACTTCATCCGCTTCGATCAGGGTTTCTTTTTCGAAAGGGGCCGAACCTTTGAGCTTAAAATCGTGCAGCGTCAGCGTCAGCGCGGGGAAATGCCGAAAAAAGGTCAGGCGCGCTGTGGAAAAATTCAGTTCGCTCCGGATACTACTTTTAGCCCATTGCCGGATCTTTGCTCCTACAAAGTCAGGAAATAAGTATGGCAGCAGGAACATCAGCGCAAGGACAGCGGCAAAGGCTATCCCGGTTATTTTCAGGAATTTAACGAGTATCCGGGATAAGGCAGGCTTCATATGAAAAAACTATTAAGGTGCTTATATGTAATTATTTACTGCAAAAATACTAATATTATAAAAGTTTATACCATAACCTTGTCAACACTATGCGAACTCCTCCTATCCAGGCCTCCGGACAGGGTCCCCTGGACAACACCACAAAAAGAAGAAAGGCGAAAAGGCCGCCGGTCATAGAAAAAGAATCCGGCCTGAACGCTATCGTAGAAAATACGCTTTTTCGCTCCCTGATTGAAAACAGCATGGAGATCCTTGTCGTGGTCAATGGGATGGGCGAGATCGTTTATTACAGTCCTTCCATCGAAAAATACTTCGGCATCAGCAGCAATGAGCAGCTGAGAACGAATGCTTTTGAATACATTCATCCGGACGATATCCCCCGCCTGGCCATCAGCTTCATGGAAGTGCTGAAGAATCCCGGCAAATCTTTCTTTATAGAATCAAGAGCGCAGACAAAAGAAGGCAGACCGATCTGGGTGGAAGGGACTGTTACCAATTTATTGGGAACGGACGGGGTCCAGGGGATCGTATGTAATTTCAGGGATGTCACCGAGCGGAAAAACAGTGAAAAGCAGCTTATCCAGGCCACCATCGATGCCCAGGAGAAAGAAAGAGAGGATATCGGCCGGGAATTACATGATAATGTCAACCAGATCCTTACAACTGCCCGGTTATATCTGGATTGTATCGGCGATGTGCCTTTTGAGCAAAGACATATTATTCAGCGCAGCAGCGAGATCATTACTACGGCCATCGAAGAGATTCGCAAGCTGTCAAAATCCCTCACTCAATCTTTTCAGAAGGAGATCGGGCTAAAGCTATCCGTCGAAGACCTTGCGGAAAGCATCCGGCGGCTGGAGGATGGGCTACGGATCACCCTCGACTTTTCCCTGCCGGCCGAAGAGCTCCTGGATGATAAATTAAAAACGGCCGTTTTCCGGATTCTGCAGGAGCAGCTTAACAACGTGCTCAAGCACGCAGGCGCCTCCTTAGTCCATGTTACCATCCGGCAGGATCCCGAATTCCTGACCGTGCTGATCACGGACAACGGAAAGGGGTTCGATACCGGCAAAAAAAGAAAGGGCATCGGCCTCAATAATATCATCAGCCGTACGGAAGTATTCAATGGTCAGGTCACTATCGATTCTTCCCCGGGTAAAGGGTGCCGCATGTCCGTCATCTTCAGGCTGAATGGCGGCACCCGAGACAGGCCCTGATGAGTCCGGGCAATCCGAATAGTTTCCTCCCGAAGGCAAGGCTTATCCGGAATAACAGAAAGGGTTCATCCCCTCTTATATCGAGGCGTTGGATCAAAAATTTGTTCCGCAAGGGCAGGCTATTGATCCGGTTGCCGATACGAAAAGCCAGGTGAATACCATTTTCCCCGAGGATTTCGAAGAGCCGGTATGCAGACAAATGGATGCCCGGCCTCAACAGGAAATGGGCGCCTATATTCATCTCGCTCTCGGCATACAAGGTATACTCCCTGAAAGGCAGAGGAGTAAAAGACTGGAAAGCACCGGGATCGATAGTAAGGGTGGAGTCGACTTTGCTTTCAAAGGGCTTGATACGGGTATAGGCGGCCTCCGCTCCGAAATCATATTGCTGAACCGGCTCAACAGGAATACTTCCCTGCATTTGGGCGGCAGGCGGTCGATTCCTTTTTGCAGCAGCAATCTATAATCCTTACCGTCTTCCTTTTCCGGTACGGGTTGATCCCGTATCTCCTCTTCATTCCATTCCCGGGTCCCGGTATTTTTTTGCTGTCGTAAATGAGTGATGCAGTTATTGCGGACTGCCGTAAAAAGATAGTATCGCACGGAATCCTCCATGATAAGGTCCCGGCGCCTGAAACTGTCTGTATAAGTGTTCCTGGGGGATGCTCATAGTTAGCGCAACTCAAAAGTAAACAGAGCGCCCAAGATAGTTCAAAAAAAGAGGTGGCGGGGCCGTTAAAGATTTCTTATTTTCCCTGTAGGAATTATATTTAAACCTATCGGAATGACACCTAACGATCCTTCTCAGGCAACGCCCTCTGTCAAATCTATTTATTTCTTATTTAAACGGGCTCTTTCGGGAGAGCAGCAGGACTATACGACCGGCAGTATCCGAAAAGCGGTATTCCTCCTTTCCATTCCCATGATCCTGGAAATGTGCATGGAGTCTGTCTTTGCCGTGGTAGACATTTTCTTTGTCGGCCGTATCGGCAGGGATGCCGTAGCTACCGTGGGGCTGACCGAATCCGTGCTGACCCTGGTCTATTCCATAGCCATCGGGCTCAGCATGGCTGCCACCGCGATGGTGGCGCGCAGGATCGGGGAGAAAAACCCGGAAGAAGCCGCCCGGTCGGCGGCGCAGGCCATCAACCTGTCGCTGGTCCTCACGTTGGTCATCAGCTTAACCGGGTTTTTCCTGGCGGGGGATATCCTCCGGGTGATGGGCGCATCCCCGGAGACGGTAGCCAGCGGAGCTTCCTATACCCGTATCCTTTTCGGCGGTAGTATTGTGATCATGCTGTTATACCTGATCAATGGTATTTTCCGGGGGGCGGGCAATGCCTCGATGGCCATGTGGTCCCTGTGGATCGCCAATGGCTGTAATATAATTTTATGTCCTCTTCTGATCCATTATTATGGTTTACGGGGGGCCGCCATTGCCACGACGGTCGGCAGGGGGGTGGGCGTGTGTTATCAGCTTTATCATTTATTCAATGGCCGGGGGCTTATCCGGATAGCCCGGAAATATTTCCGGCCGGATATGAGTCTTATCAAAGCATTATCAAAGATCGCCTGGACGGGGACCCTGCAGTTCCTGATCGGCTCCGCCAGCTGGATCGTCATGGCCAGGATCATTGCCCGGTTTGGCAATATCTCCATCGCCGGTTACCAGGTCGCCATCCGTATCCTGTTATTTTTTCTTCTCCCTGCCTGGGGGATGAGCAATGCGGCAGCGACGCTGGTGGGTCAGAATCTGGGTGCGCAGCGTCCGGACCGGGCGGAGCGATCCGTTCGCACCGCCGCCATTTACAATACCGTGTTCATGGTGTTTGTCTCCCTGTTGTTCCTTTTTGTAGCGGCGCCGATCGTCGATTTTATGAATAAGGACCCGGAAGTCAGGAAGGTCGCTATCCGGGCCCTTAATATTGTAAGTTTTGGATATATATTCTATGGGGTCGGCATGGTCCTGACCAATTCCTTTAACGGGGCCGGGGATACCCGAACGCCGACGGTCATTAATCTGTTCTGTTTCTGGGCTTTCCAGATCCCGGTGGCTTACGGACTGGCCGTTATCCTGGATCTGGGCCCTACCGGCGTCTTTCTGGCCATATTACTGACAGAAGTGCTGGTGACCATTGCCAGCTTCGTTATTTTCAGGAAGGGGCGCTGGAAAAAGGTAAAAGTATAGGGGGATAAGAGCTTTACCTTATGTTCCGGAAAAACCGGGGGTGGGCACAATAAAAAGATTTGTTAAATGGCTCTTGCACAATTGGAAATAAGATAATATTTTACTTGCCCCTCCGTTTATGACCTGCGTCTAAGGAGGCGTCTACTTAAAACCTTTCAAACATGCGTCGTAGTCTTTTAAATCCCCTGTTTTGGTGTGTCCTGATTGCATTTGTAATGCCTGTGAGCGGATTAAAGGCCGGTGGTAATCCTTCCGCCCATACTACCCGGAAAAGCGCCGAAAAAGCCGCTGCCTTTTCCGAAGAAGTGTCGCTGTTGTATGAGCAGATCAATTTAAAGGAGTTAGGGCTGACCAGGAAAGCTTTTGAATATGCTCTGAAGGGATATTATTATTTACTGGATCATCATTGGCTGAATAAGACCAATATTCTTTCTATCTGTGATCTTAGCCAGTCTTCCCGCAATAAACGTCTATATGTGCTGGACCTGGAGCAGAAAACGGTAGTGATAAATACTTATGTGGCGCATGGCCGGAATTCCGGTATGGAATACGCCCGCTCTTTCTCCAACAATCCTTCTTCTCATAAGACGAGCCTGGGTTTTTATGTGACGGGAGAAACGTATTATGGAGACAACGGGCTTTCTCTTAAGATCAAGGGACTGGAAAGAGGATTTAATGACAAGGCCAACGGGCGGAATATCGTCGTACATGGCTCGGAGTATGTCGGTCCCGATTTCCTCCGCATGAACGGATGCAGCGGCAGAAGCTATGGATGTCCTGCTGTTCCATCGGATGAAGCGCAGGAAGTGATCGACGCGATCAAAGAAGGATCCTGCTTATTCATTTATCACCCTACTAAAAAATACATCACCCGATCGAAGATACTTAACGAGTAGCATGGACGCACACTTCAGATGGTTTGAAGGTGAAAAAGCTCAATTTAGGTTCGTACCCTATGATTGGGCTTTTCTTTTAGCGGACCACGGGTCCGCTGCGCGAAGGGCCATCAAAACTGCCAGGCTATATATTGCGCCAGCAGGCCGACAAAGAGACCGGAATAGA
The DNA here is from genome assembly GCA_035555335.1 of Puia sp. GTDB lineage: Bacteria > Bacteroidota > Bacteroidia > Chitinophagales > Chitinophagaceae > Puia. The sequence continues at coordinate 32,046 of DATMGS010000028.1, read as the reverse complement.
GCTGGAAAGTGTTGTGGGCCCCGGTAAGAAGACGGGCCGTGCAAACCAGGCCTGTTACCAGTAAAGCCACGGAAAGGTAAAGGCCGGAGGTATAGTCATCGTTAAAAGAGAGCAGGAAAAAGAACATCAGCGCTCCCCCCACCGCTACAGCATGCATACTGACTTTAAAATAGATATTGCACATCCAGGCGCCGCAGAGCGCGAGAAAGGCACCCAGGGAGAAACGAACGGCCACCGGCGGAACATCCGGCAGGTTCTTGAATACATTCCAGGTCCACCAGTAAAAGATCATGGCGATGATGTATGGGAGGATCCTTTCCTTAGCGGTGCGCAGATGGATGGAATCAATGAACTTCAGCCGCCACAGCAGGAATACCGAAAAAGCAGGGAATAAGGCATCGAATACGAAGACGTGTATGAAGCGAAGCATTTTCATCTGGCGATCGATTCCTACGAAGATCGAGGGATGAAAAAAGATCAGAAAGCCCATCACATAGCTGGTGATGAACAAGGGATGAAAAACATAAGAAATGAGCTGTGCGAAGAACCGCAGGACGGGGTTGAAATCGTTTGTCCGGGGGGCCTCGTCGCTACTGGCGCTACTAATATTTAACTCGTTCATGTCAGTATGTTTTTTCGCGTTCGCACCAATTGCGCTGTTCCTCTCACACCGGTTCGGACGTAACGGACTGTCTTCAGCGGCTATAGCTCTTTTCTAAGCCTTGCTACGGGTATATTGAGCTGTTCCCGGTATTTGGCTACTGTCCGGCGGGCTATATTATAGCCTTTCTCCTGCAGCAGCTCCGTCAGCTTCTCGTCGCTCAGGGGTTTCTTTTTGCTTTCCCCTTCTATCATATCGCTCAGGATCTTCTTTACTTCCCGCGTGGAGACTTCTTCTCCGCTGTCGGTACTGAGCGATTCACTAAAGAAGAACTTCAGCCGGTAAGTGCCGAATTCCGTCTGTACAAATTTGCTGTTGGCCACCCGGCTCACGGTAGAGATATCGAGGGCGGTCCTCTCGGCAATATCCTTCAGGATCATCGGTCTTAGCCGGGTCTCGTCACCGGTCAGGAAAAATTCATATTGATAATCCATGATCGTATGCATGGTATTATATAAGGTCTGCTGCCGCTGCTTGATTGCATCGATGAACCATTTGGCTGCATCTATCTTTTGCTTGATGAATAAGACGGCTTCTTTCTGACGCTTGTCTTTTTTACTGCCTCTGTCATATTCTTTCAGCATTTCCTTATACCCTTCACTGATGCGGAGGTCCGGGGCATTCTTGGAATTCAGCGACAGCTCCAGCTTTCCCGCGCTATTGGTGATAAAGAAGTCGGGGATCACATAGCTCTCTCCTTTGTTGCCTTCGCTAACGTCGCCTCCCGGCTTGGGATTGAGCTTGATGATCTGGTTGATGACGTCTTTTAGCTGTTCGTCGTTCAGGCTGAGTCCCCGCTGGATCTTATCGTAATGTTTCTTGGTGAACTCATCAAAATAGTAGGTGAGCACATCGATAGCCATCTCCACGCTTTTGCCATTCCCTTTTTTCCGTTGCAGCTGGATCAGCAGACATTCCTGCAGGTCGCGGGCCGCGACGCCGGGAGGATCGAACTGCTGGATCTTTTTAATAAGGCTTTCGATCTCCTGTTCACTTGTTTCAATATTCTGCCGGAAAGCAAGGTCATCGGCAATGGAGGTCGTTTCCCTGCGCAGATAGCCATCGTCATCGATGCTGCCGACGATCTGTTCTGCGATCTTGCGGGTGCGGTCATCGACCACCAGCATACCCAGCTGGTCTAATAACAATTCGTGAAAAGAGGTCTCTACCCGATGGGGCATTACCCTGTCTTCATCCAGCTCGGGGTAGTTGTCGTCGCGTAATTTATAATCCGCGACATCGTCATCATATTCGTTGACATATTCGCTGATATCGATATTCTCATATTCATCCTCACTGCCGTCCTTCTCTTCGAATTCTTCCGTCGTCTCAAATTCGTCTTTTGAGTCATCGGTCAACCCGTCCTCATGATCCTCTTCCGTAACCTCCAGGGCAGGGTTCTCCTCCAGCTCTTCTTTGATCCTCTCTTCAAGAATAGCGGTGGGCACCTGCAGCAGCTTCATTAACTGAATTTGCTGTGGGGACAGTTTTTGGAGTAACTTTTGCTGTAATGATTGACTTAACGACATTTATTTTCAGGGGTTTTGCTCTGCACCTTCTTTCGGTTTTCCGGAAAAAAGTGCGCGAACCACAAAAATCAGGCCGTAAATCTACATAAAAAGGAGGGATAGACCATGCAACGAAAAAAAACTTTTCTTGTTGTATGTATTTCAATAGTTATTCTGGGGACAACTCAGGGACAAAATAATAGGTCGCACCTTTCTATTCCTGCCTGGAATGCCCCATCCTATTGGCATCAGGCGATCACCTCTTCCAATCAGGTCATACGCTCTTCGGATAAAACAATCTCTTTGCCGGGTATCGCAGTGACCAATACAGGTAGTATGATGCCTGTTACAGATATGACTGCCCGTGCTTCACTGCAGACGCTGAAAAACGATTATTATACTACACATTTTGGATTCTTCTGCAAAAAGGAACTACAGTTCGAGAAAAAGACCCGCATCCCGCTCCGTTTCCGGCTGGGCTCACTCGAACAATGCAATTACCTGGAAGGGAAGAGATGAGAAACCGTATCAGAGGCTGGAAACCGTGTTGGCGCTGAGCGCTTTCCTGATCGCAGCTATGATCTTCTCCCCTTTTTCCTGTGTCTGTTCTTCGGTCCACAACAGCCCGATAGCCGTGGAAATACAGCGGCTCATGATCCGGTCGCTGGCCGGGAAGGATTCGGAGGACAGTTGTCGCAGCGCCTGCTTTTGTCCATCATTCAGGTTATTCAGGGTGGTCACTTCGCGGAGATGGTCCCACTTGCGGAAATAATGCCAGTTATTGTCAAACCAGTAGAAATTGCCGGCCAGAACGCCCTGCTGTTTCAACTCGGCTATGACGGCCCTCGTCACCTCTTCCGAGGGGAGGAACCAGCTGAGGAAGGTATAGCTGTCGCCGGCCGGGTCGGGGATCTGCCGGAAGGAGACTTCCGGTATTTTGGAGAGAATGCGCTGCAGCTGCTGGTGATTTTTTTGCTGGATGGCTAAGAACTGATCCAGTTTGCGGATCTGCGCCAGGCCCACTGCCGCATGCAGTTCGGAGATCCTGTAATTATAGCCGATAAAAGGATGCAGGTCCGCGCCCCTGTCAACGCCTTTATGGTCATGGCCATGGTCGGTGAAACCATCGCATTTGGTGTAGATGTCTTCGTCATTGGTCAGGACAGCCCCGCCTTCCGCACAGGTGATCGTCTTCACGAAATCAAAGGAGAAGGTGCCGGCATGACCGATCGTCCCCAGGTGACGGCCTTTATAGCGGGCTCCGATACTCTGGCAGGCGTCTTCCAGCAGAAGCAGCTTATGCTCTTTGCAGATGGCCAGGAGAGCGTCCAGGTCAGCCATGGCGCCGCACATATGTACGGGCATGATGCATTTGGTCCGGGAGGTGACGGCCTGACGCACGGCATCCGGGCTCAACGTAAGGGTATCGTCCACATCGACCAGCACGGGTATGGCCCCTACGCTCAATACGGCCTCGAAGCTGGCCACAAAGGTAAAAGCGGGCATAATGACCTCATCGCCGGCTCCGATGCCCAGCGCGGTAAGCGCCGTTGTCAGGGCGGAAGTGCCGCTGGAGGTCAGCTGGGCATAGCTACAGCCGAATCGCTGGCAGATCGCCGCTTCCAGCTCTTTGGATTTCCAGATGCCCTTCCGGGGACCGTCAAAACCATATCTCATCAGGATACCGGTTTCCAGGACATCGTTTATTTCTTTGCGTTCTTCGGGGCCGAATAATTCAAAACCAGGCATATTGTAAGGATTTTAAGGAGCAAAGGTAGAAAAAATGATCGTAACGGGTCTGCTTTCGATATTGGTCTTACTTACCGCCGTAATATAATAATAGGCGCTTTTTCCGGGGGACAGGGCCGTGGATTTGACCGAAAACCCTGCTACCGGATCATAAGGGATGAACTCCGACACATTGGCGGAATCGATGGAGAAGTCGGGCCGGTCGGACCTGTAAACGGCGTATCCCCGCAGGGTATCCGCCGCCGCCCCTTTCGCCAGCCAGATCGTCTGGGAGGAATCGGTTTGATTGTATTCGCTATGGGTAAACGGTTCATGTGGTTTTACCGTATCGATCCAGGGCATGGGCGGAATGAGGGCCGGATAGCTGTAGTAATTACGCCGCAGGCTGTCGCACCAGCCCAGGGGGTTCTTTTCAAAGGATTTGCTGCTGAAATAGATGGAGCCCTGTATGTCGGGATAGGTGCGTAAAGCCTGGATCTGGCGGGTCAGCTGGGTGGGGTCGCGCCAGGCAGGATTAGAACCCGCCCGGTAGATCCCCAAACCTATATAACACTGTCGGCCATAGCTATGGCGGCTCCACCAGTCCACCCCAATGCCAAAAGGTACATGGGCGAAGGTGAATTCCCAATAAAGCTGGGGAGCGACATAATCGATCCAGCCGTTCTTCAGCCATAAGAGGATATCCGCATAGAGGTTATCATAATTCGTCTGGCCGGCCTGGGTATCGCTGCCATCGGGGTCCTTGCTTTTGTTACGCCAGACACCAAACGGGCTGATGCCGAACTTGCAATATTTCTTTTCTTCTTTGATAGCCCGGCTGAGCAGCAGGATCACGGAATCCACATTGCTTCTACGCCAGTCTGCGATGGTCATGCCGTTACCATATTTCGCAAATGTGGTTTTGTCCGGGAAGTCCTTGACGGGGCTGCCTTCGACAATATCGTAGGGGTAGAAATAGTCGTCGAAATGCAGGGCATCGATATCATAGCGGCGAACGAGATCGCGTATGACCATGGTGGTATATTGCTGTACTTCTTTGTTGCCGGGGTCAAAATAGAGGGTGTTTTGGAAACGGACGAACCATTCCGGGTGCAGCCGGGTGATATGGTTGGGAGCAATGGAGGATTTCCCGATGGTATGGACGGCCCGGTAGGGGTTACACCAGGCGTGGAATTCCATGCCCCGTTTGTGGGTCTCCTCGATCATGAATTGCAGGGGGTCATAATAAGGGGAGGGCGGTTTGCCCTGGGTGCCGGTCAGCCATTCGCTCCAGGGTTCGTAGGGGGAGGGATAGAAGGCATCCGTGGCGGGGCGCACCTGTACGACTACGGCATTCATCCCGTTGCGCCGATGCATATCCAGCAGCCGGATGAACTCCGCCCGCTGGCTGTCTGCGGGCAGGCCTTTTTTGGAAGGCCAGTCTATATTTTCCACGGTAGCCACCCAGGCGGCTCTAAACTCATATTTGGGCTGGCAAAAAGCCAGGGCCGGAATGGCCAGCAGGCAGGTAACAAGCAATCTATTCTTCCTGTTGATCAAAGAGAAATTCCTCATCCTTTCAAAAAAATTTTAATCGTCCGATAAATTTATTCCTGCGCATTCGGCGCTGCGGGCTTTATCCAGCAGTCCGTTGAGCGTCGCCGCTTCCGTTTGCGAAAGGTTCATCATGATCCCATCCATTTGCCCGTCATAAGCGTCGATTTTCTCCAGCAGTTTCTTCCCTTTTCCCGAGATGGTCACATCCACCAGGCGCCGGTCTGTCTTACAGACCGCCTTCTTTACCAGTCCTTTTTTTACGAGGCGATCCACGATCCGGCTCGTATCGCTCATCTTATCCAGCATGCGTTGCCGGATCTGTAAGGTGGAGAGGGGTTTTCCGGCTCCCCGGAGAATCCGAAGGATATTGAATTGCTGGGACGTGATACCCCATTCATCGAAGACCTTATTTATTTTTTCCGTTAGCCAGTTATACGTGTAAATGATATTGATAACGGATTTCTGATACTCGTTCCGGAATTTACGTTGGTTTATTTCTTTTTCAAGAGACATGTCCGCCACTCATTTATTCACCATTAAATAGTAGTTTAATCCTCCCACACCTTGGTCCCTTCGCTGCAATTGGCGCAAATATCGATATTCTTACGGCTTTGTAAGACCTTTCGGCGAAAATCCACGTACTGATCGTTGTTCCAGATCTCTTTAAAAGGTTTTCCTTTCAGGTCTCCCAGCTGGTGCTGAGCGTCTTTATCGAAGCAACAGGGCACGACCAGTCCATCCCAGGTGATGACCGTAGCATGCCAGAGGCGCCAGCAATGGTTCTCCAGGGTATTGCGGATCTCGTATTCACCTTTCCGGTCCTTCCGGTAGCGGCTGTATTTCCCGTTCTCAGGGATCAATTGATTGGGGTCGTTCTTATAATCATAGACCTGCGCCGTCTTGAACCGGACCTCATCCACGCCGATCTCCCGGGCCAGTTGGCGGATCTCGTCGAGCTGATGTTCATTGGGTTTGACCACCAGGAACTGGAAGAAAACAAAGGGGGTGCGGCTCTTCAGCTCTTTTTTCCATTTCACGATATTGCGGGCCCCTTCCAGCACTTTCTCCAGCTTGCCGCCGACGCGGTATTGCTCATATACGTCCTGGGTAGTCCCGTCGATAGAAATGATCAGGCGATCCAGTCCGCTCTCCACGGTCTTTTTTGCATGCTGATCCGTGAGATAATGGGCATTGGTGGAGGTGGCCGTATAGATCCCTTTTCCCGAAGCATAGGAGACCATGTCCAGGAAAGAGGGGTTGAGATAGGGTTCTCCCTGAAAATAAAAGATCAGATAAAGGAGTTCTTTAGACAATTGATCGATCGTATCGGTAAAAAAGTCTTTTTTCAACATGCCTGTCGGTCTGGTAAAAGCGCGCAGACCGCTGGGGCATTCCGGGCAGCGGAGATTGCAGGATGTGGTCGGCTCAAAGGAAATAGAGATGGGATAGCCCCACTGGACGGCTTTTTTTGTCCATTTACTAAGGTAGTAGCTGCTTAATACTTTTACCCCATTCCACAGGCGTCTTCCCGTGAGTTTGGATAAAAGATTGATGGTATCGTTCCGGTTTATAGCGGGCATGGAACTATAAAAATAAACTTTATCAATCTATATTTGTGCCGGATGGCGAATAAAACAAGGAAAAATACGGGCTGGAAGATCTTATTGCTTTCCCTTACCGTTGCGGTGATCATCATGCTGGGCTTTGCGGGTTATGACTGGTGGCAGGAGCGAAGGGCTCATTTTGTCCGTTACCCTGAGTTCGGCATTGAAATTCCCGTCAATTATACTATTTATGGGATCGATGTGTCTAAGTATCAGAACATTATCGACTGGGAATCCGTGCATGACATGAAAGTAGGGCGGGTGCAGATGAGTTTTGCCTTTATCAAGGCTACGGAGGGACTGGGCAATGAAGATGCTTTTTTTCCCCGGAACTGGAAAAAGGTGAAAGATGCCGGCATAGCCCGGGGAGCTTATCATTTTTTCCTGGCGACCAAGAGCGGGAAGGCCCAGGCCGAGAATTTCATCAATTCCGTCGAATTGCTGCCGGGGGATCTTCCTCCTGTGCTGGATATCGAGCAGACTTATGGGGTTCCGGCCGATAAATTACGGGAGAGGGCAAAGGAATGGCTGGAAACGATCGAGGAGTATTACAAGATCCGCCCTATCATTTATACGAATGTGGACTTCTATAAGCAATATCTGAAGGATGATTTTGATCAATATCCCCTGTGGGTCGCGCATTACCTGCAAAAAGAGAGGCCCCGCATTTACCGTGACTGGACTTTCTGGCAGCATAGCGAAGGGGGCCGGGTCAACGGGATCCTTACAAGGGTCGATTTCGATGTGTTTAATGGGGATTCGGCGGAGTTCAACAACCTGCTGATCCGACCGTAGGAGATCAGGACGTCCGGCCTTAGGAGGTATGGTCTACGACAATTACCCACTTCCCGCCGATCTTGCGGAAAAGCAGGGTATAGATGCCGCCGACGTCTCCTGCCTTTCTCTTTAAAAACCATTTTCCTACTACAAAACAATAGCCCGGGGAAAGTTGGGTTATTTTGAGCAGGGTGAAGAACAGTTGTCCCATTTTATCCGCATTGTCGTAATTCTTTTTATAGTTATTGAGGGCATTGGCATATCCATAGACGATACCGGCTTTGCCGATGAACTGCAGGGAGTCGTTCTGCCAATAGCCTTTCATAAAGTCATCGATACTGCCCCGGTTCCAGGCCTCGGACTGGTCGGCCATGATCTTCCGTATGGCCGCGGCCGGATCGGCCTTTGACGCGCCGGGTGCGGATTGGGCATGTCCGGATTGGGTGTTGCCAAAGCAGAGGCAAAAAATAAAGAGGCCGGGAAAGAGGTGTCTTTGCATGCTATTATTTTTTGGTAAGATACTTACTCTCCTTCCATTTCTTCCAGCAATTCCTGTAGTTTTTTAATATGGCGGCCATACAATTTGTTTACATACCAGACATTGACATAATAGATGCCGATCGTCAGAGGCGCCAGCAAACCTATCCAGAACAGAGGGCTTTGCCACCAGGCGATTCCGCTGACCTGGTAAAAAAGGGCTGCACCGGGGGGAGGGGGATATTTCCAGCGGATAAGGAGGTAAGAAAGGATCGCCATGACCGGTATCATAAGGGTGCCCGACAGGATATAAAAACGGATATATTTTTTCAGGGTGCGCACCTGTAGTTTCAGGTTGGACTTCACCTGACAGCTTACGCACTGCATCTCTTTCAGGAGCCGGTCCTTCCGGTAATAATATGCGGCCAATACGGCCATCAGAAGCCCTAGCAGCCAGGCAATGCCGGACAGGCGGCCTTCGAAGTCCAAAAGGTAAAACAGGATGGTCGGGATATAGGTTGCCAGGACGAGGATAATCTCTCCCAGGAGATTGCGTCTCATTTTGGCGATAGGCCCTCTGGACCTTTTATGCAGCAGGGCGATAATTTCGGCTTCGCTGCCGGCGCTCTGGTCAGACCCGACCTCCAGGCTATGCCATACATATTTAAGGCTGTCCAATTCCATAAGCGGTCTCTTTTTTTGTGATTTTGCGTAACTTTTCTTTGATCCGGTTCATTTTCACCCGCAGGTTATTCTGGTTGATCCCGAGGATCTCTTCCATCTCATCGTAGCTTCTGTCTTCCAGGTACAGCATGACCAGTGCCTTTTCCACTTCCGTCAGCTGGTTGATCGCAGCATATAATTGCTGCAATTGCTCCTCCTGTTCTTTCGAATATTGTATATCCTGTATTTGGGTAGGTAGATGGTCGGGGTCCAGGGGAGTGATCCGGTGTTTCTGTTTGCGAAGGTCGGAGATGGCCGTGTTCAGGGCAATCCGGTAGAGCCAGGTACTGAATTTCGACTCGCCCCTAAACCTGGGATAGGACTTCCATAGCTGGATAATGATCTCCTGGAAAAGGTCCTGCCGGTCCTGTTCGGAAAAGCAGTAAAGCCTGCACACTTTATACAGCATAGCGCGGTGCTCCTGCACCAGCTTCACAAACTCTTCCTGTGCGGCGGGTTCCTGCAAATAGAATGGTTTTAGCAATAATAGCATTCGTCGGCCGGATGATGAAAATATTACTGATGATGAAAATATTACATTTACAGCATGAAAAAAATCTACTGCCTTTCCACCTGTAGCACCTGCAACAGGATCCTGAAGGAAATACAAGCGGAGAAAAAAGGGTTTGAGCTCCAGGATATCAAGAAGCAAAAGATGACCCCGGCCCAACTGGACGAGCTAAAAGAAAAAGCCGGCAGCTATGAAGCGCTTTTCAGCAGGCGGTCGCTCCAATACAAGGCGATGGGCCTTAAAGACCAAACTCTTACCGAAAAGGATTACCGGCGGCTTATCCTGGAAGAATATACTTTTTTGAAACGCCCTGTAGCCTTCGTGGGAGGCAAAATATTCGTGGGAAGCGACGCGAAGTCCGTGGAAGGCTTAAAGGCGGCGTTGTAAACCCGCGAAAAGACAAATTGGTGGCTTCTGTCAGGGTCCCTTAATTGGCCGATAGTCTTTTTAATTTCGAGACTCCCTGCTGCTGAATGACCTTCACGTTTACCAGGCCCTTCATCCCGGCATAATCGCGCGCGGAACTGAATAAATAGAATTCGGGGAATTCCACAATCCGCTCCCGTACGGGATTTTCATGAATATGATCAATATGGTCTAACAGCAGACCCGGTTGTTCGCTGTCTATATGCAGTGGGCTGCTGCAATTTTGCCATACATTGAATTTTTCTATCCGCTTCAGGGATTTACTGAAGTCCTCAAAACGCTGGATCATCCAGTTACGCCGGGGGTCCATCTCCATTTCGATCGCTTTTATTATTTCCGGTGTGGTATATTTTTTAAAATCCCGCTCGAAATAGGCCGGGCCATACCCTCCCTTTGTGCGGATGAGCAGGTGGAGATGACAGGTCATCAGACACCAGGCATAAATTACCAGTCCCTGCACTTCAGTAAAATGGTTCAACGCATCTGTGATCACCTGTTTATAAGCAGGGCGGACGAATATGTCGATCCTGTCAACGACATTCAGTGTAAGAAAATAGCAGGCGTCCCTGGGTACCATGGGCTTGTCGTGTGGCAACATAACCGCTCATTTTGGATGAAAAATAAAAAATCCAACAGGTATGGGATCGGGGGGTCGTTTTAAAGATACTAAATCTACATGGCTTTAAGGCACCCGGAGGTTTAATTTTTTGTTATTCCGAACCGGGCTTCGCCCGGTTGTGAACAAGGCCCATAGGCTGAAGTTCACCGACATTATGCGTATTCCAGCAAAGAATTACATTTCAACCAATTCTTTGCTGGAATTCAACCGGGGGCCGCAGAGAATAATTTAACTTTTTGCAAGGGAGAGGCGCTGCAATAAATATAATGTTCGGGGTTATCGACCATCTTTTCCTTTAACAGGTTCTCCAGGGCGGAGGGAAGATGCTGCTCTTTTTTAACAACTTTCTCCAAATCGACGGGCTGGTTACCGAATTGCCAGAAATGATGCTCGGAATCATGCTGATAGCGGTTGGCAAAGAACTGGAACAGACGAAGCAGCCATTCCTTCCGGCTTTCTTCGGGATGTTCTGCGATGGCCCGAAGGATTTGTTTTGCCGAAACGCTTTTCAGATCCCGCAATACCTTGGGCAGGTTACCTTTTCCCTCCCCGACCCCTGCTATCATACAAAGGCGGCTGGGCAAGATTGCATATTCGTATACCCGTAGCCGTTTGTGATCAATGCAATAGTTTAGATTCTCTATTAACAGATCACAATATTCGTAGCGGGTGAATACATCAATCCCGCCAACTACGGTTAGGGTTACAAAATACAATCCCTTAGGCTGTATCTTGTACATTTCGGTCATGCGTAAAAGATAGCAAACTTTTGTTAAAATCAATAGCTACGTCTGTACTACAGAAGTTTTTAGAGGATATTTTTTTGCTTTCCTCCTATGGACGTCCTTGTTTTTCCCAGGGAGGGACGGATTCCCTGTCAGGGAGGTCAAAAACTGTGTCTACACTGCATTCCGGCCTTCTACTCTTTTTTCGCCTACTGAACGATCCGCAATTTCGCGTAGTTCAGCATGATCTTTTTTTCGCCGTTGTACTGAAACTTCACCGTGGCTATCGGGTTATGTGCCGATCCTTCCAGACCGACCACTTCGCCAAAGCCGAACTTCTGGTGTTCCACTTTCTGGCCTACCTGTAACGCGGAAGTATCACTGGCTACAAAATCAGGGCTGGGATTGTGTTCGATCGTTTTCATATACGGCTTGAGAGGGACATAAGCCGGCTTGGTCTCTTTTTTATTCGGGGGAGGGCCATATTTTTTCTCCGCCTGTGCGGCCGAAGCTCCGAATCCACTACCGGCATTCATCCGGTCAAAAGAAGCCGAGGTATTGCCAAAGCCCATATTGCTGCTGCCAGCCTGGTTGCGTGCGCCGCCTCCGGCGAAACTACGATCCAGGTACTCCCCCGGTATCTCCTCGATAAACCGGCTGGGCTCATTCTGGACCAGCGAACCGAATCGGTAGCGGGTATTGGCATAGGTGATCCATAATTTCTGTTTAGCCCGGGTGATGACCACATAGAATAATCTTCTTTCTTCTTCCAGTTCCTCCCGGGTATTGATGGCCATTGCATTGGGGAAGAGCATTTCCTCCAGGCCGGCGGCAAAGACGCAGGAGAATTCGAGGCCTTTTGCGGCATGGATGCTCATTAGCTTCACGGTATCCGCGTTGGGATCCTTCTCGTCGGCATCCGTCAGCAGGGTGATTTGCTGTAAATAATTTCCTAAGCCCTTGGTCTCTGACTCCAGCACTCCGTCTTCATCCGGTCTTTCCGTAAACTCTTTTATAGAGTTCAGCAGTTCCTGGACGTTCTCGTAACGGGCAAGGCCTTCGGTCGTTTTATCGTTAAAGAGATCTTTTACAAGGTTGGTTTGCTTGCCTACGTGTACGGCTACTTCATAGGCATTTTTGGTCTCCAGCATGCTGGTGAAGCTCCGGATCATCAGCACGAAATTCTCGATGGCTTCCAGGGTGCCGGCTTTATAGCCGAATTCAGCGGCTCTTTCCAATACCTGCCACAGAGAGATATTCTGTTCATTGGCATTGAGAACCGCCCGGTCGATCGAGGTTTTGCCGATGCCCCGGGTCGGGTAATTGATAATACGTTTGAGGGATTCCTCATCGCGTCCATTGACAATGATCCGCAGGTAGGCGATGAAATCCTTGATCTCTTTGCGCTGGTAGAAGCTCACCCCTCCAAACATGGTATAGGGTATCGCCATCCGGCGCAGGCTTTCTTCAAAAGCCCGGCTCTGGGCGTTGGTTCGGTATAGAATGGCAAAATCACGGTTGTTATAGTGATTGCGTAATTTCTGTTCCTGGATGGTGTCGGCAACGAATTTACCTTCTTCATTATCCGTCATCATCCGCACCAGACGGATTTTTTCTCCGCCGGCATTATCTGTCCAAAGGTTCTTGGGTATCTGGCCTTTGTTATTCTTGATGACTTCATTGGCTACATTGATGATGTTTTGGGTACTGCGGTAATTCTGTTCCAGCATCACCACCTTGACATCATCATAATCCTTCTGGAACTGCAGGATATTCTCGATCGTCGCTCCCCGGAAACTATAAATACTTTGCGCATCATCCCCTACCACGCAGACATTTTCATGAGCGGCGCCGAGGAGCTTGATGATTTCATACTGGGCGGGGTTGGTATCCTGGTACTCATCGATCAGGATATATTTGAACTTATGCTGGAATTTATGGAGGCTCTCGGGGAAGTGCTTGAGCAGCTTGTACATATTGACGAGCAGGTCGTCGAAGTCCATGGACCCGTTCTTTAAGCATCGTTTGGCATAGGCCATATAGATCTGGGCGATGGCCGGCCGGTTGCTGCGCATATCTTCCTGTTGAAGAGCGTAGTCGTTGGCATATTCCGCCGGTCCGATCAGGCTGTTCTTCGCCGATGAAATGCGGTTGTAAACCACGTTGGGCTTATAAATCTTGTCATCCAGGTCCAGTTCGTTTATAACCGTCTTCAGGACGCTCTTGGCATCGTCCGTATCATAGATGGTAAAATTTCTCTCGTAACCGAGGTGGTGGGCTTCTCCTCGTAAGATCCGGGCAAAGACGCTATGGAATGTGCCGATAAAAAGATTACGCGCATCCGTATTACCCAGGGTCCTTTCCACCCGCTCTTTCATTTCTTTGGCAGCCTTGTTGGTAAATGTCAGCGCCAGGATATTAAACGACGCGACACCTTGTGCCATCAGGTGTGCGATACGGGTAGTAAGCACTTTGGTTTTACCGCTGCCCGCTCCCGCTACGATCATAATAGGGCCATCCTTATGCAGTACCGCTTCTTTCTGCCGGTCATTCAATTCACTGATATAATCTCGCATGCTGCGAAGGTACTTAAAACCTCGTAAGCTTCAAGCTTCGAATGGCAACTCGTTGCCCGCCGGGGATAAATCTCTCCTTGTTGATCCTCAAAGCCTTACAAATTAACACCCCCTTTGTTTCTGGCTTGAAGCTTGCACTTAGTGACCCGAAATGCGGTTTTGCACCCGCCATCCGATAAGTTTTTTTAGATTTACTGATCAACTACCCATATTTATGCTATCAGTCGCATTACCCTATCACCTGAAAGTCCGTGACCATTTTTCAGAACAACGGAAAACCTGGGATTTTTTCACGGCTACCGGCACCGGGTCGGCACAGCAGGCCTCTTATAAAACGGATCTATTGAAGAATACCTACAAGTTTCAGCCGGAAACCGATCTTTTCATTTATGATAAGATTGCTTTCGCCAAAGAAAAGCTGGGGCTGTCAGCTTTGCAGGTAACAGCGTACCAGGCTCAATATGCCAATGACCTCAATGCCAGTATCACCTATTTCGATCAGGAGGCTCAGCTGGTCTTCAGCGGCGACCTTACTCAACGGCTCAACGGGGATGAATTGCTGGCCGTCATTGCACACGAGCTGGCGCATGTAAAGTTATTTTCCCTTCTCAACGGAGAGCTGGAGGTAGCTGATCGTATCATTACGGCCATCGCCAATAATAATACGGGGGGAGCGGCGTCTGTAGCACCTTACTATGAAACGGCCCGGTTGTTCCGGCTTTATACGGAGATCTATTGCGACAGGGCGGCGCTGGCCGTATTGGGAGATCCTGTTCCGGTCATCAATATGCTGCTGAAGATTGCGACCGGGTTGGCGACGGTAGATGCTGAAAGTTATAGTAAGCAGGCGGAAGAAATTTTCTCTGCCTCTCCGGATACGCTGGCCGCGACGCCCACGCATCCTGAAAATTTTATCCGCACCAGGGCCCTGGGGCTTTGGTTTGAAAAGCAGGAGGCTGCCGAACCGGAGATTGCCCGGATGATAGAAGGCCTTCCCGATCTGGACCGGCTGGACATTTTTTCACAAAAAGAGCTGGCCGCCCTTACCCGGGATTTCCTGTCTTACTATCTCCGGCCTAAATGGTTTCAAAGCCCCCTGGTTATCAGTCTTGCCCGTCAGTATTTTCCGGACCATCCCTGGGAGGGGCCGGTTGCCCCCCGGACGCAGCCGGTCGGTCAGGGGCGCAAGGACGATGATGAGGGTCGCCCGGGACTTATAGCAGCGAAGATTGCCGCGGCGCACGCCAGCGTAAAAGAATATTTCGCCTATCTGCTGCTGGATTTCGCCCTGGCTGATCCCTCTCTGGAAGAGATTCCTTCCGGACGGGCTTTTCAACTGGCCGAAGAAATGCAGCTTTCGGAGGTTTATGATCTTATTGCTAAAAAAGAAATGCAGTTTAGCGACAAAAAATGGCCCGGCTACAAACAACAAACGCAGGCCGCTTACGCTCTTATCAAAGAAGCCTAATCCAACCACCCCTATGGAGACCCATCACATGGAAACGAATCACACCAGCTTTAAAGAATTTTTACCCATCGCCTTCGATCAGGGTGATTACACAACGGATGACGTCATCGCCTTTGTATTCCCCTTATTCAGGCAGGTGCTGGGCTTACATGAGTCCGGAAAAGTAGGGTCTTTCGAAAAGGAGGAAGCGCTGTCGGTGACAGATCACCACCACCTGGGTATCGATGAAGACTCCGCTCATGCGCCTTCTTATGCGCTTTCCCGGGTGTCGGCCCTGTTTGCCCGGGTGCGATCCCGGAATTTCGATGTGGTCGGCAAAGTAAAAATCCTCACCGACGCGGGGGAGGGCAGCACCGACGCCGAGGATCTCCAGGTACATAAAAGCCTTCAGGAGCCGCTGCAGCATCCGGCTTACGTGCCCGGCTATCTGTGTTTCGAAAGCCTGCTGGGTCACCATGACCCGCAAACGGATATTTTTTCCCTGGGCCTGGTATTAGGCAGCATGACCCTGGGCCTGGACCTCTATGAGACCGATGACCTTTTCCTGTTCGCCGAAGTCCGTTCCAACCCGTCCCTGCATCATCCGCGGATCCATCCTACGCTCGGGCGGCTGATCACGGAAATGACGGAGCTGGACAGAAGCCGGAGAACACAGGATCTCTATGACGTGATCCAGCGCCTGGAGCACTATCGGGATTATGATCCTGAAAAACAAACGGATCTTACCAAAGTAGCCGGCTGGGTGAATAAAGAGATAAAAGAAAAGGAAGCCTTTATCTTAAACAAGCTGCGCAACCGTCTTTTCGATACCAGCCGGCGCAACCGGTTACTTTATTACAAACCCAATATGCGGTTTGTCAACCTGACCGTCAGCAGTGTTCCTATTGTCCTGCATTATCAAAGCATCCGTCCCGAGCATCTGTTCACCTGGAACAGCGAGCTGGCAGACAAGGTCAGCGGCATGAAGGAGATCGTCCTGAACAAATACCTGCGTTTTGAGGATCACGGCTATCTGCCTTCCTCCCTGGACAGGGTCCGGGTGGAATCCCAGCGTGCCATCCAGGAGTATGGATTCAGCCAGCTGAAGCTGGTGATCGCTTTCCTCAACTGGCATAATCTGAAAGAGGAGATCAACGAGCGGATCCAGAGTCCGCTGCTGCTGATCCCGGTGGAGCTGAAGAAGAACAAAAAGCTGAAGGAGGATCATTATGTATTGAAGGTATTGGATAACGCGGCCGAAGTAAATCCGGTCCTGGCAGGGCAGCTGAAAGACCTCTATGGTATCCGGCTGCCGGATTTCATCGACCTGGATGAGATAAGTCCCGAACAGTTCTATCAGCAGCTAAAGGCACAGATCGATGAGGCCAACCAGGGGATCGTGCTCAATTATATCGATAAACCCCGCATCAAGCTGATTCATAGCGAAGCCCGGCATACGGTCAACAATTACCGGAAGCGGCTGCGCAGGCTTCCTGGCTATGCCAATAGCTATCACGACATTCCTTACAGTTACCAGCCTGAAAATTATAAACCCCTGGGCCTGGAGATCTTCCAGCAGAGGATCCGGCCTGATATCAGCTATCTCGAATTCCTGGTGAACGACCGGGTAAAACCCCGGTCCCGGCAGCTCACGGATGCTCCGTCCGAGAAGATACCTGCAAATACTGGTCTCCGGGAAAAAGAGCTCTTTGAGCTTGCTGAAAGCGAAAGCAATCCGTATAGCTGGGACTTCGATGTCTGCCATATGGTGCTGGGCAATTTCAACTACAAGAAGATGAGCCTGGTGAGGGATTACAACCTGGTGATCGATCAGCAGCTGCAGCATCCTGTATTCGACGCTTTGTTCAGCGAATTGCCCCGGGTCTATTCAAAGCATCCTTTCGATCTCAACAAGCCGGACGACTGGTATCATGTAATAACGGCGGACCCTACCCAGACGCGTGCTATCCTGCAAAGCCGGGCCGGATACAGCTATATCATTCAGGGGCCTCCGGGTACCGGCAAAAGCCAGACTATTACGAACCTGATCGCGGATTTCGTGGCAAGGGGAAAAAATATTTTATTCGTATGTGAGAAGAGGGCAGCCCTGGACGTGGTTTATCATCGTCTCAAACAGAACGGGCTGGACGAGCTGTGTTGTTATATTCACGATAGCCAGGGGGATAAAAGAGAGTTCATCAAAGACCTTAAAGCCACTTACGAGGATTTCACCACGGTCAAGATGGACCTGGGCGCTATCCGGGCCAAACGGGCGGCCCTGCTGGAGAAAATGAACGGACAGCTGGATCTGATCCGGGAATTTCATTTTACGGGTACCAGCGAAAAGAAGGAAACCGGTCTGGAGGTTAGAGAGCTGGTAGAGCGGATTATTTTGCTGCGGCAGCACCTGGTGGATCTGACACCCCAGGAAGAAGAGTGGCTGCCTCCATACAAAGAGTGGATGGAGGGCGGCGCCGTCATTGCCGCCCTGGCAGAAGTCCTGGAAGAGGCAGGGTCCGATCCCATCTTTGCCGAACATCCTTTCAGCAAGGTCAATGAAAGTATTTTTCGGGCCGACAACCCGCACAATTTGCTGGATAGCCTGCTCCGGCAGGCACAGGGTCTGTTGCAGCAGGTAGAGACCGTCATCCGGGACAGCGCTATTCCAGCAGAATATACGACGCTGGAAAAGCTCAGGAACCTGGTACAGTTCGCCGTGCTCCTGTATCCGCTGGCCCTGACGGACAACCTTTTCCTGGCAGATCCGGTCCATTCGGCGTCCAGGGAGTTGGAGCAACGGATGCGCGATTACCGGCAACAGCAGGAGCAATACCAGGAGGCCCTGCAAAAGAATAGCCGGTGGAAGGAGAAATTCAGTGAGCAGGATTTGGAGAACGGTCTGGCCATCGCTATTAAAAATGAAGGCTCTTTCTCCGGCTGGTTTAACGGGGGATGGAAAAAATTAAAAAAGCAGGTTGCCGGGCAATATGATCTTTCGCAACATGCGGTTACTCCTTCTTACCGCAGTATCCTGGAGGGGCTCGGTGCGGAATATGAAGCCGCCCGCCGGTTATCGCAGACCAGGCGCCAGCTGCAGGAGCATTACCGGCTTGACAATATCGATACGTCCTGGCTTAGCCTGGAGGTCTTGCGAAATAAAAAAGGCGATGCCGCCCTGGATTATCTTATGCAGCATCCGGACGGCCTTTCTTTGATCACGGCTCTGCAAGCCCTGCACCAGCCGCTGTCCCGTCTGGATACCCAGCTGAGGCAATGCCTGCATGATCCGGGCGCCGGCGACCTGTCGGCCATCCGGGATGAGCTGCAAAATATACATCTGAATGCGGATGGGTTAGGAGACTGGCTGCCTGTCCTGCGATCTTTTGCCGGCCTGCCGGAGGAGGTGAAGAGAGCTCTCCGTCATTTCTCCCTGAGACCTATCCAGACGGAAGCGGTCATAGCCCGTAAAGCGCTCTATCAGATCTATCGGGCCAACAGGGCTTTTGCCGCTATCGACCGGCAGGGCATCGAAAAAGCCGTTCAGCAATTGGGTGACTGTTATATCAGCCTGCAGCAATTGAATGCCGACTATATCAGGGCCTTTGTCCGGCAACGCTTCCATCAGCAGGTAGATCTGGCGAATATGGCGGCAAGCCAGCTGAATGAGGAGCAGAAGAAATTCAAAAAGAGCTATAACGAAGGCCGAAAGATCCTGGAGAATGAGTTCGGCAAGAGCATGCGCTACAAAAGCATCCGTGAATTATCCGCCAAAGAGAGCGGGCTGGTATTGAAAGATATAAAACCGGTCTGGCTGATGAGCCCTTATAGCGTAAGCGACAGCCTGCCTCTGGACAGCGATCATTTCGATGTGGTGATCTTCGATGAGGCCAGCCAGATCACCCTGGAGGAGGGTGTGCCGGCTTTATACCGTTCCGGGCAGACGATCATTGTCGGGGACGAGAAACAAATGCCGCCTTCTGATTTCTTCAGCGCAAAGGCGGAAGATCCCGATGACCTTGAAGGCATTGACGGCGAGGAGGGGGATGAATGGCTCAGTGATGACGCCGACAGTCTCCTGGCCCAGGGCTCCCGGAAGCTGGACAGCACTTTATTAAGCTGGCACTATCGCAGTCATTATGAAACCCTGATCAGCTTCAGCAATCATGCCTTCTATGAGGGCAGGCTGCTCACCATTCCGGATAAGACCATTCACCATAAAGAAAAAGAGGCTATAACCATTACCCGGCCTGAAGATGCTATCCGGTCGGCGGATAATCTCTTCGACAGGAGCATCAGCTTTCATTTTCATTCCGATGGGGTCTATGAGAAAAGAGGCAATGTGGCGGAAGCCGCTTATATCGCCCACCTGGTAAGGGAGCTTTTGAGCAGGAATATACGGGAAAGCATTGGTATCGTGGCCTTCAGCCAGGAGCAGCAGCATACGATCGAAGACGCCCTGGATGAATTGGCCCGAACCGATATTCCCTTCGGTCAAAAACTGGAAGATGCCTATAACCGAACGGAGAACGATCAGTTCACCGGTCTGATCATCAAAAACCTGGAGAATATCCAGGGGGATGAAAGGGATATCATTATCATGAGCGTCTGCTATGGGTTCGATGCGCAGAAAAAGATGCTGATGAATTTTGGCCCGATCAATAAAAGGGGCGGGGAAAAGAGATTGAATGTATTGTTCAGCCGCGCCAAAATGCATATGGCGGTGGTGAGCAGTATCCGGCACCAGCATATCAAGAATGAGTACAATGAAGGCGCTAATTATTTAAAAAGATTCCTGCACTATGCCGAGATGATCTCTCTGGGCCGTATGGAAATGGCCAGAACGATCCTCGACAGCCTGGTATCGCAGAAGGTCGAAGGGAGTTCCGGATCTTCGGCTTCGATCGTCCTGCAGCAGATCAAAGAGCAGATCCAACATTATGGCTATGAGGTCGCGGAACAGGTAGGTCAGTCGGATTTCAAATGCTCCCTGGCCGTGAAGGCGAAACCCGAAGATGAGGAATATGTCCTGGGTATCCTGATCGACGACGGGAAACATTATCAGAATCAGAACCTGATCGAGCAATACTATCAGCGCCCGGCTATTCTACAGAGTTTTGGCTGGAAGGTCCTTTCTGTTTTTGCCCGGGACTGGCTGCATCATCCGCAGAAAGTGATGGAGCTGATCCTGAAATCGATCCGGTCAGGTCTTCAGCCTGCCTCCGCCGTCATTCCCGCGGATTCGACGGCTGCTGGTTCTTCCGGCCCCTCCGGCACTTCCGGCGATAGGGAGAAGGGGTCAGGTCCTGGCGCCGGTCAGGAAAATGGGGAAGGAGAAAAGGCTGGTATTCCAGCCGGAGATAGGGGGTTGCAGGACGTCGAAGGAAGAAGCCCCGTAAGCCAATCCGGCATCTACGACCACCTTATTTTTGAGCGGCTCCATTACCAGGATGCTGGCAGCGACAAGTTCTGGGAAGCAGCGACGGATGGCAATAAGCTGATCGTCCGCTGGGGAAGGACCGGCTCAAAGGGGCAGATACAGTTAAAAACCTTCTCCGATGAAGGGGTTGCGATAAAAGAGAAAGAAAAATTGATCAGGGAAAAGACGGGGAAGGGATATAAGCCCTAAGACCCTCTCTGGGAACCTCCGGTAAGACGGGTGTTTTTAACAACTCCTTTAGAGTTTCCTTTCCCTTTGGGAGCAGGAAAGCCTGGGATATTGCTTTTCTGGTTACCGATCTGTTTGCCGTCTTTTTTCTTCTTATTATTGGGAATGAGCGCCATATGAAATCTTTTTTATAAGGTAGCAAAAATAAGACTGAAGATAAGATTATTTTTACAATCATGCAGCGTGAACTCTATTTCGACATCAGCTCGGCGGAAAGCGGGGGCAGTCTGTTCCGGATCGTCGGCGGGGAGGGGTCTCCTTCCTTTTATTATAACCACAGCACTTATGATTCGGATAAAGATGAAATGAAGGTCTTTGAAACGAATTATCCGGACTTTGCCTCTTTCTGGAAGGAGCTGACGAAAGATCCGCAATGGTGGTATCTCCACCCCTTATTTGTTCACCCGGAACAAAGGGATTTCATCCGGGAGCAGCTGAAAACGGTGAACTGGGCCGTGCACTCCAACAAAAAATGGCAGGATAGTCACCAGCGCCAATGGAAGAAGGTATTGACGGGTCCCGGCGGCTATTACCCCGGTCCTGATTCTGCAAAAACCAACTCCGTTTTTTAGCAGGGGCAAATTCTGGATTCCGCTTTATCTTTATCGCGGCCCGTGGATTTTCAACGGCATTTTTCCTACTTCTTTGAGGTAGCACACAAACAACTCTGTTATGCAAAAGGTCAAGTTATTCTGTCTCTTTTTATTCGTTTTGGGCAGCCTGCGGCTGGTCGCACAGGACAGCGCCTATATCAATCCGGTGACGTCCGGCAAAGGGTGGGCCCCTCTTTTCAATGGCAGTCTTTCGAATGCTGTCTTTCCTAAAGGTGTCTGGACCGTTACGGACGGAGTTCTGACAGCCGACAAGGACGAGGCGATCTGGAGCGATAAAGCTTATGATGATTTTGTACTGGACCTGGAATTTAAAAATGCTTCCGGCACCAATAGCGGAGTCGTCGTACATGCATCGGATACAAAAGACTGGATCCCGCATAGTGTCGAGATACAAATTGCCGACGATTATTCGGACGAATGGTCCAAAGCGGCGCCCAGCTGGCAATGTGCTGCTATTTTTGGTCACCAGCCCGCCACGGCTCATCTTGTCAAACGACCCGGGGAGTGGAATCATTATACGATCACCTGTAAGGGCAGAAAGATCTGGGTCGTATTGAACGGACAGCTGGTGAACTCCTGCGATATGAGCTTATATACTTCCGCTGAAAATAATCCGGATGGCACCAAGGCTCCGGGATGGCTTAGCAATCCAATGGCTACCCTGCCCCTGCATGGATATATCGGCTTACAGGGCCAGCATGCGGGCGCTCCAATTTATTTCCGTAATATCCGGATCAAAGTATTGAAATAAGTTACACTTTTTCGGACTTCGCGGGAGTGGCCGGTTTTCGTGCCCAATGCGATAATTCTGAATTATCTTCCCCCAAAAGGATCAGGGCTCCGTCCCGGAGGCGATAATGATTGGCATGGAGAAGGCTTTTTAGAAAGGACTGCTCATTATAACCCGGACAGGCCATTTTTGTAGTAATGATCTTTTCGCTAAAGGTGAGGCTGCTGTCATTGCCGCTATACCAGAACGCTCCTCTCATGGTATTGCAGCCCGTGTTGCCGGAGAAATGTTTTTTAGTAAGGTCAAACCGCATGGAGGGGATTTTGCCGGTGGCGGCATCGGAAGGCAGGACAGGCTGCAGGTACCAGGACCCTCCTAAAGTAGTCGTATCGGGCGCATGGGGAGTACGGGCAGCAAGGGCGGTCGTATCCGCCGCAGGGGCCGGATGGTTGGAAGCCGGCTCCTGGCAAGCCAGCAGGCAGCTTAGGCAAGCTGAAATAATTAGTTTCATTGGTTAATACTGTTTAATGGTCGGATAGAATGTCCGGTTTACCCCGGTGTTTATTGCAAAAGATGGAAAAACTATGCCAAAACCGGGTGGAGCGGGACGAAGGTTACTGGCGAAGCCCGAGGCAAGACGAGGAACGAGTGAAAGCTCTGACGAAGTCCTGGCGCAGCACCCGATCTGTGCGAACAAACTATGGTCCTGCCTGTGGAATAAATTCCCCGTCAATTTCTGAGATGCCGGATCGGAATAATCCGTCTAAAAATTTAAATTACAGCATCTATGCTGCAGGACAATCTATTGCTCATCATATCATTGCTTTTTATCGTTTCCATGCTGGCGATGCTCAGTGAAAAGCTGCGTATTTCTTATCCTATTTTCCTGGTGATTGCCGGCTTGCTTATCAGCCTGATACCGGGTATTCCCACTATCAGCCTGGATCCGGATATGGTATTTATCATCTTTCTTCCGCCGCTGCTGTATTCCGGGGCCTGGAACACTTCCTGGCAGGATTTCTGGCTGTTCAAGCGGCCTATCGGCATGCTGGCATTCGGGCTGGTGATCTTTACGGCCGGAGCGGTGGCTTTTACCGCTCATCTTATGATCCCGGATTTTTCCCTGGCCCTGGGATTCCTGCTGGGAGGGATTATTTCTCCTCCGGATGCCGTAGCCGCTACCAGCGTGTTGCAGACCCTGAAGATCCCCAAACCGATCGTTACCATCCTGGAGGGAGAGAGCCTGGTGAATGATGCCTCCAGTCTGATCGTATTCCGTTTTGCCCTGGCTACAATCTTTACCGGGCAGTTCGTTCTGTGGAAAGCGGGGTTCAGCTTCCTCCTGGTCGCCTTCATGGGTATCCTCATCGGGCTGGTGTTGGCGAATATCGTTTATGCCATACACCGCTGGCTGCCAACCACGGCCAGTATCGATACCGCTATCACCCTGGTATCTCCCTATCTTATGTATATTACGGCGGAGCATTTCCATTATTCCGGCGTACTGGCCGTAGTAAGCGGAGGGCTATTTCTTAGCTATCGCTCTCATGAGGTCTTTACCTATAGCTCCCGTCTGCAGTCACAGAGTGTCTGGAATGTCATGATCTTCCTTTTGAATGGCGTCGTATTTATCCTTATCGGGCTGCAGTTGCCCGGCATTGTCAGGGGACTGGGTGAATATTCATTGGCGGCTGCCATTGTTTACGGAGTCGTGATCAGCCTGGCGGCGATCGTCATACGCATTGTCTGGGTATATCCGGGAGCTTATCTGCCCCGTATCTGCAGCAAAAAGATCCGCGAAAAAGAAGCTAATCCCGGGTGGAAACCTGTCTTTATCATTGGCTGGAGCGGCATGCGGGGTGTCGTCTCCCTGGCTTCTGCCTTAGCCGTGCCTTTTAGTCTGACCGATGGAGCGAGCTTTCCCCACCGCAACCTGATCCTTTTTATCACATTTGTCGTGATCCTTTTTACCCTGGTATTGCAGGGGTTGAGCCTGCCTATCCTGATCCGGCTCCTTAAGATCGAAGTACAGGAGAACGAGGAGGACCAGAAACTTTCCATTCGCCTGCGGCTGGCGGGCGCCGCATTGGATTATATAGAAGCGGAATATGCCCAGGAGACCGCATCGATCGATGCCTTCAATCGCCTGAAAGAACGCTATGAACGAATGATAGAAATAACCAATAAAAAACTGGAAAAAGAAGAGGGAAAGGAGATAGTGCCTTCTTTTTTGCCCAGGTATCGTCAGCTTCTGCTGGAATTGGTGAAGGTCCAGCGACAGGAGCTGGCCCAGATGCGCCGGGACAACCTTTTCTCCGAAGAGCTGCTGCGGAGTAAGGAGTTTGAGCTGGATCTGGAAGAAGCCCGGTTCAGGCGATAATACCGGCCGGCCCGGTATGCCGCTATAAAAAAGACAGGCTTGATATTTCTATTTCAAAAAAAGGTGTTACATTAGAAAAAGATCTTATTCAAAACTAAAAAAAACACCGATGAAAAAAGCAAGCCTTCTCCTGCTGATCATGGGCCTGACGATTGCCAGTACACAAGCCCAGTTAAAAGACGCACTTTCCAAAGCCGGAGCCGGGACTCCCAATGCCGGCAGCTTATTGAAACAATTTGGAGGCGCCATCAAACCCACCTCTTTCCTTCCCAGCTGGGCTTCCGGCGGCAAGACCAATTGGCTTAGCGCTGCCGGTAAGGTTTCCGATGCCGCAAGCATGGCCAAAAGCGTTTTTTCTCTCGCCGGTTTTGTCAAACCGGGTATGCTCAAACAGGGATTCAACGCCGGGTCCCTGGGTCAGGCTGCCAGCACTGCAAAAACGTATTCGGATGCCAGCGGATTACTGAAGAACCTGGAAGGCGGGCTAAAGCCGGAGGCGATGGTCAGCAGCTGGGCGGGTAAACGAACCGGCTGGTCAAATGCGTTGAGTCTGCTGAAGTAGACGCTTTCCGACACATTAAAAGACCCACGATTTAACGCAGGATTAATACCCTCTCAAACAGGAACACGGTTCTCATTTCGTACCTTCTCATCTCCGCCCTATAAAATATTGTTATCTTATATTTCTTCACTTAAAACTCATCGTTATGTCAGACCAGAATGAATCTTTGGCCGATAAGGCCAATGCCTTAAAGGAACAGGCTACTGAAAAATTACATGATCTTTCAGACAAAGCAGGGGAACTTACAGACCAGCTCAAACAAAAGGCGGGAGAAACCTGGGATAAACTAAAGTCCGGGGAAGCGAAGGAAGAGCTGGGTCATTTAAAAGAGGCTGTGCAGGAGAAATTAGGGGAAGCCGGAGAAAAAATACATGATTTGACGGATAAGGCCAAAGGGCTTTGGGATAAAGTCACCGGAAAGCACGAGGATGCGGAGAAAAAAGACTAACAGGACACAGGCGGGGCCTCCTATGTTTGCGAACATAGGAGGCCCCCTTTTTTGTTTTATGGCGCATTGGGTCCGGCATATTGCAGGATGACGCGGTAAAGATCGTCCGGGTTAAACGGTTTTACGATGACATCTGTGATTCCGGCCGCATAGGCCTCGCTTTCTACCTCTGTAGGTGTGCTGGCCGTAAGGGCAATGATGGGCAGGGTCTCGCCTCTTTTGCGCAAAAGGACGGTGGCCTCATAGCCGTCCATTTCCGGCATGTGGAGGTCCATCAGGACCAGGCGATGGCGGAAGGGGTCCAGTTTTTCCAGGGCTTCCAATCCATTGCCGGCAACTTCGACGATGGCCCCGCTATTTTCCAGGATTGTCTGGGCTACCAGCACATTCAGGGGATTGTCTTCTACCAGTAAAAGGCAAATGCCTTTCAGCAACTGGTCGTGGTTTGCGGAAGGCAGGGCATCTTCTTTCTTTCCGATAAGTTCCCGGGTAAATGGAAAGATCTGTGTAAAATGAAACTCAGAGCCTTTGCCGGCCTCACTGACTAACTGCAGGGATACACCTTGCAATTCCAGGATCCTTTTGGTAATGGCTAGTCCCAGGCCCGTCCCTCCATAGCTGCGGGAGGTAGAGGAGTCTGCCTGGGTAAACCGGTCAAAGATCATGTGTTGCTTTTCCGGGGCGATGCCGATACCGGTATCTGTTACCCGCACGGTGATCGTGGCCTGGTCTTTCGTCAGGGTTATCACCTGTACGGACAGACGTACATATCCTTCGCGGGTGAATTTAATAGCATTATGAACCAGGTTGTTGATCACCTGGCTGGTCCGGGTGGGATCCCCGATCAGCTTCTTATCCAGGCGGGCATCGATATCCACCAGCAAGTCGATCCCTTTCTCCTGAGCCATATTTTTCAATCCGGCCGCGATATTGCCGGCGATGGCAGGAAGGTCCATCGGGATCTGCTCAAATCCGATCTTTCCTTCCTCGATCTTGTTATAATCAAGGATATTATTGACGATCGACAGTAAATTATTAGCCGAGAAGAGCAATACGCCCAGGTCTTCTTTCTGATCTGCCCGGGGGTCGTGCCGCAGCAGGAGATGCGTCATCCCGATCACGGCATTGAGGGGCGTCCTTATTTCGTGGGACATCGTGGAGAGGAACTCCGACTTAGCCTTGAGCCCCTGCTGTGCCTGGAGGGTGGCCTGTTTAAGGCTGTAGGCAAACCGGTGGGACAAAGCAAGGGATTGCAGGAAGAAAAAGGCGATATATCCTGTAAATATCACGGCTTTCAAGGTGTAGACAATACTAAAATATTCCAGGTTGATCAGGAAAAGGATCACCAGCATGACGGCCGTGCTGAGAAGTGCGTATAAAGACCCGCTCCGTTTATTCCGGGCCGCCTGGAAGAAAACATACAAGGCGTAGGTCGTACCCAG
This sequence comes from Puia sp., assembly GCA_035555335.1. Classification (GTDB taxonomy): domain Bacteria; phylum Bacteroidota; class Bacteroidia; order Chitinophagales; family Chitinophagaceae; genus Puia. The sequence continues at coordinate 4,866 of DATMGS010000028.1, read as the reverse complement.
GAACATCACGACCAGGAAAAGATTCAGGACCCGGGTAAAAATGATCGGGGGAGTGAGAATGCACAGTATAGTATAGGTGATACAAAACCACCACACGGCTTTCATGATCCGCGGATCCGCGTCATCCGGATAGAGATGTTTGGTATACTTGGTAAAAAAGGCTGCGCTAAGAGCCAGCGTAATGTATTCCACCCTGATGGTGATGAACCAGTTCAGATTAGGGACTAAAGAATGGAGGATATAGGCATTTGCGCCCACCATCCGGTAGCTGTATAATAGGCAAAAGACAGAGAAATAGAGGGTGGTCTTATCATGCCGGCCGAAAACAAAGAGTCCCAAAAAGAACAAAGCTCCCATGAACATGCAGCCGGCCAGGACGAGGTCATAGGCATTATCCCTGTTTTTTTTCAGGAAAAGCTCGTCTTTGTCCCCGATCAGTATTTGCTTATAGGGTCCCCCTTTCGCATGCCAGAAATTAGCGATCTGCATTACCAGGACCAGGGTATCCCGCTCTCCCGTCGGCAATGCGATGGTACGGGTCGTCCAGAAAGGGGTGGCTTTACCGGCAGTGGCGGCAGGTTCCCCATTCTGGGACTGTATTACCCCATTGACATATAACTTATAGGCGCAATAGACATCCGGAACTTCCAGGCCGATGCGGGGTCTTTTTGAAGGCAGCAAAATGGTGAGGGTATAGGTGGCATAACCCTGAGCCGGGAGTTTTTGTCCATTCAGCCGGAGATTCGTCCAAAGGGATGGGTAGTGCATGTAAGCAGGCTTTCCGGCGGAGCCAAGGCTGTCTGGCGATACCATCCGCTTCCAGAAAAACCCCCACTCTCCATCCAGGGCCAGCGGCTTATCGGATAGATTCAGACTACGAAGGTCTAATATGCCTTTTTGCGCTATGGGGTCAGGCTTTCCGGAGGCGAAGCCAGTCATACAAGTAGTCACCACCAGCACAAAGCATAGTATTTTCGGCAGGATTCGTTTCATAAAGCCGGCGACTCATTCCGTTTTAAACTATATATAAGGCATAGATAACGAAATTTGCCGGATAAAATGATAGGGTCTTTAAAATAAAGGGAGCGGTCCGCCAGGCGGACAGCTCCCTTTATTAATAATGTTGGTGTGCTTTATTTCTTCTCGAGCAATTTGAAGAACTGGTCGAGAGCCGGCAGGATCACGATACGGGTGCGGCGATTAGCTGCGCGACCTTCTTCGGTATCATTCGCGGTAACGGGAACATATTCTCCGCGACCAGCTGCGGTGATATGAGCGGGATCCAATCCGTATTGAGTTTGCAGGATCCGGACAACGGAAGTAGCGCGTTTTACGCTAAGATCCCAGTTGTCTTTCAGCTGACCGGGCCTGTGGTAAGCTTTGTTATCCGTATGGCCTTCTACCATGAATTCGATATCGGGCTGGGCTTTCAGGACAGTAGCTACTTTGCCTAAGACACCTTTTGCGGCTTCTGTTATATCATAGCTTCCGCTCTTGAAGAGCAGTTTGTCAGAGATGTCAATGTAAACAACACCTTTGTCAATCTTGATGTTGATGTCTTTATCATCCATATTGCCGATAGCGCCTTTCAGGTTCATCACCAGGGCCATGTTCAATGAATCTTTGTGGGCCAGTTCAGACTGGAGGTTTTGGATGTAACTATCCTTAGCTCCGATATTGTCTAAAGATTTCTTGATGCTTTCTGCCTGTGTACCGGAGATAACAGAAAGGTCCTGCAATTGCTTGAGAGTAGCGTCATGATTTTGTTTCAGGAAATCGATCTGTTTGTTCAGGGCGTCGAGCTGGCTCTGGAGAGCTGCTTTCTGAGTAGCATCCGTGGCAGTAAGGTCGTTACAATTCTTCAAATCCCCGGCCAGCTTTGCATTGGCAGCCGTCAAGGAGTCGATTTTTGCCTGTGCGGCTTTGAATTTTTTAGAACTTACGCAGGAAAATAAGGAGACGGACAGGACAACGAAAAGAAGGGTCTGTTTAAGCTTCATAGTAATATCATTTTTTTAAAAAAGTTAATTATTCCATACTCGCGTTAGGTCATGCGATTGTCAGGAATAAGGTCAAAGATAACTCAACAAAACAAAAAAGCTAATTTGTAGCCGATAAAATTAAGGCTAATTTAATGCCAAAATATCAGTTGCAGAGAGAATTGTACATAGAAAAAGGGATTATTTGTCTTATTCTGAGCGTTTATTTTCTTTATATACGTTTATTTTAAAACGATACGCGCGATGAGACAATTTTTATTGTCCGGCTGCCTGTTTATCCGGCTTGTATCCTGCAAACTCATGCCCAAAGCGGATCCTGCAACGGAAGCAAAAAGGGTTTCACGCGGGCTCCTGAATGATTATAACCGTGCGGAGACCGGTTGTGAACCTGGAATTTATTTATGGAGGCCGGATAAAATTTTCGCTGCCGGAATGGGCTTACTACCTTCAATCGCACAAGCTTAACCGAAGACGATCGCCTTAGTTTATGACATCCTGCGCCGGGCCGAAGGGAATCCTCTACTTGATTCTGGCTGCCGAACGTGTTCTTTTTAGTCGGGTAGATTTAGTTTTATCAGCCGTTGCCTGCGCCTTTGCCCGTTTTATCTTATTAGCTTTTATAAATTCACTAATAGCCATTTCCTCTTCCTTTGTCAATGGCCCCATACCTCCAATAAAATCAACATCCAGCTCTGTACGCTTTGCACTCATATATCAATTTTTAAAATATTGTCCAATAAGTTTTAATGCCGCTTTCGTTTCAATGATCATCGTTCGTCCTCCAAAATGAAATGCCCCTAAGGTCTTGACATAGTGGTCAATGAGCTGTGTTTTTGATATAAAGGAAACGTTCCCGTCAAAACCTCTTTGGAATGAAAGTTGACAGGCGAAAGCCACCAGATTGCCAGGAACACCTGAATAGACTTTGGACTTTCCTTTATTAAAAGGAGCGCTTTCAACTAAATGCATATAAACATGATCCGCTTTTGTCTCTATACTTAGCAGACCCTGAATGATAGCCGTAGTATTTATATTATTCGCGATGATCAATTTATAGACCTCTCTTTCTGGTTGTTTTAACTCATATTTCCAGTCAAAGACCCAGCCATTCTTTTTTGTTACGATCCTGGAATCATTCGAAGTAAAGGGTAAAACGTTGGTTTTAAAACTCTCCTTCGTGACCACGTTTTCTACCGAATTGGTCAATTTATCTACTTCGAAATCCAAGGGTATAGATCGTTTCTTTTTCACAAACTAAATTTACTAAAATTATGGTTTATTGCCAATTGAAAAGGCATGTAACTGGCGGCTGAAAAGAAAAGAATCAGGTAAAAGCCACTTCTTTAAATCCCTCCTATTGTTGCTGATCTTATGCTGGGTGATCCGGGTGTCCTGGAAAAGAAAACGGATGCCTGGGAGGATGCCTGGAAGGGCAAAAAACGGTAAAACGAAAAAAATTAGTTGAGAAATACTAAAATAGTTAGTGTGTATAAAATAATTATTCTACCTTTATTGAATCAATAATTTTGGAAGAACAAAAAACTACGATTATGTCAAACGCAGAAAAACTCAAGGCTTTAAAGCTGACGATGGACAAAATAGATAAGGATTTCGGGAAAGGGAGTGTGATGATGATGAATGAAAAAAGCCAGGATCCCATGGAGGTCATTTCCACCGGTTCTATCGGATTGGATATGGCCCTGGGAGTGGGTGGCCTGCCAAAAGGAAGGGTCGTTGAAATATATGGACCTGAATCTTCCGGGAAGACGACCCTTGCTACTCATATAATTGCAGAAGCTCAGAAAAAAGGGGGCATGTGCGCCATCATCGATGCGGAACATGCTTTTGACAGTGCTTATGCGCAAAAGCTGGGAGTGGACATCGACAACCTGTTGATCTCGCAACCGGATTATGGCGAGCAGGGCCTGGAGATTGCGGATCGCCTGATCCTTTCCGGCGCTCTGGACATTGTGGTCATTGACTCGGTAGCCGCCCTGGTTCCCAAGGGAGAGCTGGAGGGTGAGATGGGGGATAGCAAAATGGGGCTTCAGGCAAGGCTGATGTCACAGGCCCTGAGAAAGCTGACGGCCACGATCAGCAAGACCAATACCATTTGCATTTTCATCAACCAGTTACGGGAAAAGATCGGGGTCATGTTCGGCAATCCTGAAACGACTACGGGTGGTAATGCCCTTAAGTTCTATGCTTCCGTACGTTTGGATATCCGTCGTATGGCGCAGATCAAGGACGGGGAAGAGGCCATTGGGAACCGGATAAAGGTAAAGGTGGTAAAGAATAAAGTGGCTCCTCCCTTCAGGGCTGCCGAATTCGATATCGTTTTTGGAGAAGGCATTTCCAAGGTAGGGGAGATTGTAGATATGGGTGTGGAATTAGGCATCGTCCAGAAAAGCGGTAGCTGGTTTAGCTACGGCAGCGATAAGCTGGGACAGGGAAGGGATACGGTAAAGCAGCTATTTCGTGATAATCCCGAGCTGGCTACGGAAGTTGAAAACAAGATCCGCGAAAAAGTAAAAGAGATGCAGAATGCATAGCTGTTCGTCTCATTTATAAAGATTTTTAATTGGGTTAGTAAGTACCGGCCTCCATTTTTATGGAGGCTTTTTTATTGGGGTAAGTGGGTGGTGGGGTGGGTTGATTTATTTAGGATTAGCGCCTGCGGCGCGGACCGTGCCGGGCGGCACGGATATTTATTTAGACGCTTACCGATTGTCCTTCGGACGGCCTCGCTGTGCGAGGCCTTGGGGCGCGATGCCTTTTTATGCCTTCGCTGCCGCGAAGGCATAAAAAGGCATCGCGCCCCAAGGCCTCGCACAGCGAGGCCGTCCGAAGGATAAATAAATCAACC
>DATMGS010000027.1:0-705585 GCA_035555335.1 Puia sp. | reverse complement strand
CGACCTTATAGGTATGGTACATGTCGGCATGATAGCGGTCGGGCAAAGAAGGGGCAAATGTGCGGCGTCCGCCTTCCCAATAGACGTAGCGGCGCCTGGGGACATCATAATAGGCATCATATTCAGGTAAATAATAATACTCTGCATGGTCGTAACCGGTGGGTCCCCATACCGGCTGGGTGCCGATATTGATGTCCAGACTTACCTTAACTTGTGCGGAAGCGGACCCGGCCAGGACGACGCCCGCCAGGAGCAAACATAGGGCTAACTTTTTCATATTCAATTGTTTTGGCAAATATAACCGAATAGGGCGGCTTATGCAACCCCGGTCGCACAAACAGCCGGTCGGGGTAATCCACAGCCCCGCGGGAGCCAAAAATTTATTTTTTAAATCACATTTCTCCTATATCTTTGTCCATCATAATGGTAGACTTAAAAATGACCAAAGAAATCTCCCCGATATTGTATATGTCCTCCATCTGTTGCAGCAATTGTTGTTGTTGCTGACTTTCTTTGTCTACCCCCCATTGCATTTTAGACAATCTCTTTCGATCACAACCACCAAACATGGACAGCATACTTAAAAATAACATTCCTCTATTACTCGATCAAATCACTGGGCTAAGCATTGATAAAGCGTTGGAAGTTTTAGCGGCCGGATTTCCGGGGCAGGTGGTATTTTCGACGAGTTGGAGTATAGAAGACCAGGTTATCGCCCATCATATTTTATCCCGGGAGGTCCCGGTGACCATCTTCACGCTGGATACGGGGCGATTGTTTGCAGAGACCTATTCCGTATGGAGCAATACCAACGAAAAATATCATACCCGGGTAAAAGCCTATTATCCGGACAGGAATTTACTGGAGGATTATCTGAATGAAAAAGGCCCCAATGCTTTTTATGAATCGGTAGACAACCGGAAGTCGTGCTGCCATATCCGGAAAGTAGAGCCGTTGAAGAGGGCCTTGAAAGGGCAGGCGGTCTGGATAACGGGTCTGCGGGCGGAACATTCTCCGGAAAGAAAAGATCATCAGCTGATCGAGTGGGATGAAGGGAATAGCGTCATCAAATACAATCCGATCCTTCACTGGGATACCGCCGCGGTGAGAGCGTATATTGACAAACACAACGTACCTTACAATCCTTTACACGACAAGGGTTTTGTCAGTATCGGCTGCGCGCCCTGCACCCGCGCTGTGCGGGCCGGGGAAGATTTCCGGGCAGGCAGATGGTGGTGGGAAGACAGCAGTAAAAAGGAATGTGGCCTCCACGAACAATTAATTGTAAAACATGAGCAGTAACATGAAAAATAATGAATCGTTGTCCGGCTCCCCTTCAGGGGGCGGTGGGTTAGATTATCTCGGTCATCTGGAATCGGAAGCCATCCACATCCTGCGGGAAGTGGCCGGTCAATTCGAGCGTCCGGCGTTGCTTTTTAGCGGAGGTAAGGATTCTATTACCCTGGTACACCTGGCGCTGAAGGCTTTCCGTCCGGGGAAATTCCCTTTCCCGCTCGTGCATATCGATACCGGGCATAATTTCCCGGAAGCCCTGGAATTCAGGGACAGGCTGGCGGCCGAAATCGGGGAGAAATTAATCGTGCGCAGCGTTGAAGATACGATAAAGACCCGTCAGCTGACGGAGCCTACCGGCAAATTCGCCAGCCGGAATGCCCTGCAGACCTTTACGCTGCTGGACACCATTGAAGAGTTTGGTTTTGACGCCCTGATCGGGGGCGCCCGGCGGGATGAGGAAAAAGCGAGAGCGAAGGAAAGAATCTTTTCCGTACGGGATGAGTTTGGCGGCTGGGATCCTAAAAGGCAAAGACCCGAGCTCTGGAATATTTACAATGGCCGCATCCGGAAAGGCGAGAATGTAAGGGCTTTCCCGATCAGCAACTGGACGGAGCTGGATATCTGGAATTATATCCGGCGGGAAAAGATCGAGCTGCCGTCGATCTATTTCACCCATGAACGCGAAGTGATAGGATATGAAGGGCAATGGGTGGCCGTGTCCCCCTTTATCCGGCTGGATGCAACGGATACGATCCAGAAGAAGCAGGTGCGTTACCGGACGGTGGGAGATATGACCTGTACGGCGGCCGTAGAATCAACGGCATCGGTCATCGATGACATCATTAAGGAGATCACGGCTACCCGTACCAGCGAGCGCGGGGAAACCAGGATCGACGATAAGGTATCGGAGGCCGCGATGGAAGACAGGAAGAAGAACGGGTATTTCTAGTACCCGCAAGACGGGTTTAGGATCCGGTGATCGGGATAGGTCCAAAGAATTGCCGGAGCATTAACAGATTGAAGACACTTTATAAAATAGATAACATGGATTTGTTGAGATTTATAACGGCTGGCAGCGTGGATGACGGGAAGAGCACCCTGATCGGACGCTTATTGTATGACAGCAAGAGTATCCTGACGGATCAGCTGGAGGCCCTGGAGAAGCAAAGCCGGAATAAGGAAGACGGAGAGATCGACCTGGCGCTGCTCACCGACGGACTTCGTGCGGAAAGGGAGCAGGGAATAACCATCGACGTAGCGTATAAATATTTTTCCACGCCCAAACGCAAATTCATTATTGCGGATGCACCCGGGCACATTCAATATACCCGCAACATGGTCACGGGGGCGTCGAATGCCAATCTGATCATTATCCTGGTCGATGCCCGCAATGGGGTGGTAGAACAGACGCGCCGCCATTCGATCATCGCTTCTTTACTGAATATCCCCCATGTGGTGGTCGCCATCAATAAGATGGACCTGGTGGGTTATTCCGAAGACGTCTATAACAATATTGCTATGGATTATGCGGAGATTGCCAAAACCCTGAAGCTGCGGGATGTCGTCTATCTGCCGATCAGCGCCCTGAAAGGGGACAATATCGTGGACAGGTCTTCCGGCCTGGATTGGTATGAGGGTCCTACCCTGCTGGAATTGCTGGAGAAGACAGAGGTGGAAAAAGATATCAATCTCGACTATGCCCGTCTTCCGGTGCAATATGTCATTCGTCCCCAAACCCCCGAATTGCACGACTACAGGGGCTATGCAGGTAAGATCGTCAGCGGGATCTACCGGAAAGGTGATCCTGTCACGGTATTGCCCGCCGGGCTGACCAGCAGGATCAAGAGCATAGAGACCGGCGGTAAGGAAGTGGAAGAAGCCTTCGCCCCGCAGAGTGTGGTCTTACAGCTGGAAGACGATATCGATATCAGCCGCGGTGACCTGATTGCGCAGAAGGATCACCAACCGCGTGTCGAACAGGAGTTGGAAGTACTGCTCTGCTGGATGGACTCTAAGTTATTGCTTCCGGGGAATAAATACCTGTTGCAGATCGGCAGCCGTACCGTGCGGAGCGTAGTAAGAGATATCGAATACCGGCTGGATGTGAATACCCTGGAAAAGGATTACACTATACAGCAGGCAGGTCTGAATGATATTGTAAAGGCCTCTATCCGGACAGCCTCTCCCCTGCCCTTCGATTCCTATGCGGATCTGCGGGTCAATGGCGGAGCGATCCTGATCGATGAAACAAGCAATGTGACGGTGGGTGCTTGTATGATACAATAAAAAATTGAAATGAGAGAAAGGAACAAAAATACCAGCGACTTGCTTAACTCCCCCTTTAGGGGGGTGGGGGGTGGTAAAGTTATTCTGGCCGGTGCAGGCCCCGGGGATCCGGAGCTACTGACGATCAAGGCATTTCGTTATCTGCAGCAAGCCGATGTGGTGATCACCGATCGCCTGGTCAGTTCAACAATCCTGCAACAGTATACCCGGGAGGATGCGCTGATCATTTCCGTAGGCAAACAATGCCGCAAAGGCAATTCCACGCCGCAAAGCGAGATCAATGACTTACTCGTGGAGCATGCGGGCAGCGGCAAGCTGGTCGTCCGGCTGAAGGGAGGGGATGCGTCCATCTTCTCCAATATCCTCGATGAGCTCCGTACGCTGGCGGCACACCAGATACCGTATGAGATCATTCCCGGAATTACGGCGGCCCTGGGCGCTGCCGCCTATGCGGGCATCCCTTTAACGGCAAGGGGGTATTCGACGGCTGTGCGTTTCCTTACATATTATAAGAAAGATATTCTGGATGAATCGTACTGGAAGGATCTGGCTCAGACTAACGACACGCTCGTATTCTATATGTCTTCTGAACCATTGGATACATTGGTGGAGAAGCTCGTACAATACGGGATCGGGGCGGATAAGTGGCTGGCCGTAGTCGAGCAGGCGACCACTCCCCTACAGAATGTATACAATGGACCGATCCATGCCTACCTGTCTGCGGGAAGAGGCAGTCAGTATGTTTCCCCTACCCTGCTGATCATCGGGAAGGTAGCGGCATTACATGAGCCTTTTCAATGGCTGCCTGATAGCCATAGCAGGGAACATTATTTCGCGCCGGTGGCGCCGCGGGGGGATGCGAAGGAAACGATAGAACGCCGGAGTCAAGTGACGGAGACGATAACCTTAAAACAACGATATTCTTATGCTGACAGGGCCAAAATTTAAAACATTACAGGAGCTGATAGCCGGCTCTACCAAAGAAGAGCTGATCTGGCTGAGCGGCTACCTGGCCGGCGTCGTAGCGCAGGGCAGCGGGCAGGTCACCCTGCCGGGTCAACTGCTGTCCCCGTTGCAGGAACCGGAAGCTCCTGTCAGGCCCGCTGTCAGCAAGATCACCATTGCCTATGGCACGGAGACGGGCAATTCCAAGAAACTGGCTACGGACTTTGCGGCGAAAGCCAAGAAGAAGGGCATCCATGCCAAGCTGGTAGGGCTGGAGCAATATCGCCTTACTGACCTGGCGAAAGAAGAATACTTTTTTACCGTCATCAGTACACAGGGTGACGGCGAGCCTCCTGCCTCGGCCAAAAAATTCTACGATCATATCCATGGGGAAGGATTCCGGCTGGATAAATTAAAATACGGTGTGCTGGCATTGGGCGATACATCTTACCCGCTCTTTTGTAAGGCGGGGGAAGATGTTGACCAGCAATTTCAAAGCAAGGGCGCACAGCGGATCGTCTCCCTGCAAAAATGCGATACGGATTATGAGGATGAAGCCGGCAACTGGTTTGAGGAGGTATTGAAAAGCCTGTATGGCGGCGGCGGCAATGGCGTTGCCGGTGGTAATGGCAGCGGGAGCCTTGCCGGCAATAGCGGCAACGGCAGCGCTGGCAATGGGAGCTTTGCGGGGGGCAATGGCCAGTCGCTGAGCGCGCCGGCGGCACGCAAACACTCCGGGAAGAGGTATCATACCGGGACGGTGCTGGCGAATATCAACCTGAATGACAGGGGTTCAGCCAAGGAAACCTATCATCTCGAAATCGCCGCGGAGGAAACGGAGTATGAGCCAGGAGATTCGATCGGCATCACGCCGGAAAATCCATTGGCGGTAGTGGAAGGGATCATTAGCCTTACGGGGGTCGATCCGACGGCGAGGGTGGTTTACCGGGACGAGGAATGGACGATAGCCGACCTGCTGAAGAAAAAACTGAATATCGTGTTCCTGCCTGAAAGGGTGGTGAAAAAATATGCGGCCCTGGTGCAGCAGGAAATTCCGGAGACCAAGATCGGGCTGCTGGACCTGCTGAAGATCTATCCCGTAAAGAATACGGCGCAATTCCGGGAAGTCATTGCGATCCTGGAGCCTATCGCTCCCAGGCTGTATTCGATCTCTTCTTCGCCGGAGGCGCATGGCGGGGAGGTCCATATTACGGTGGCAAAAGATACTTTCTCCATCAATGGGGAGACCAAACATGGGTTGTGTTCCGATGTACTGGCCCAGTTGGCGCCGGAGCAGTCTCTTGAATTTTATGTGCACCGGAATTCTCAATTCAAATTACCGGATCATGATAAAGATGTCATCATGATCGGTCCGGGCACGGGCATTGCCCCCTTCCGCTCTTTCCTGGCAGAAAGGGATGCCACCGGCGCCAGCGGCAAGAACTGGCTCTTTTTCGGAGACCAGCATTTCACAACGGATTTCCTGTACCAGACGGAGATCCAGAACTGGGTACAGACGGGCGTGTTGACAAGGGTAAATACGGCGTTCTCCCGGGATCAGCAAGAGAAGATCTATGTACAGCATAAGATGCTGCAATTTGCGGCGGAACTATACGAATGGCTGGAAGCCGGCGCTTATATCTACCTGTGTGGCGCCAAGGAGCCGATGAGTGTCGATGTAGAGAAGGTCCTGCTGAAGATCCTGCAGGTGGAGGGGAAAAGGAATGCGACGCAGGCGGCGGGCTACCTGGATGAGCTGAAGGAAGCCGGAAGATATGTGAAGGATGTTTATTAAGGGATTATCAAAAAGAATGTTTGCTGATTTATAACCACCTATAAGTTATGAGCGATTCAACAAATTTGAATTTAAATTTATCCGGAGTCGAGAAGATTAAACAGAAAAGCGATGCGCTTAGGGGCACTCTGGCCGAAAGTCTCAAGGACGAGATCACCGGCGCTATCCGGGAGGACGATCAGACCCTGATCAAATTCCACGGCATGTACCAGCAGGACGACCGGGACAGAAGGGAAGAGCGGGCGGAAAAGAAGCTGGAGCGTCTCTATTCCTTTATGATCCGGCTGCGTATTCCCGGGGGATTGCTCAGTCCGCAACAATGGATCGATACACATCATATCGCAGGAGAGCATTCGACGGGCGTCATCAAGATCACCACCCGCCAGACCCTGCAATTGCATGGATTGCTCAAATCCGATCTCAAGCCTACGATAAAATCATTTAGCGCAAGCAGGCTGGATTCCATCGCCGCCTGCGGCGATGTGAACCGGAATGTCACCTGTGCAGCCCATCCCTTTCAATCACCTATCCATGAGCAGGTACATGCCTATGCCACCAGGCTGAGCGAGCTGCTGCTGCCTAAAAGCCATGGCTATTTTGAGATCTGGCTGGATGACGAAAAGCTCACCGATAAAAAGCAGGAAGAGGACGCCCTGTACCAGGATCGCTACCTGCCCAGGAAGTTCAAGATCGGCATTGCTATCCCGCCGAATAATGATATCGATGTGCTCACCAATGACCTGGGGCTGATCGCCATCATTGAAAAAGGGGAGCTGAAAGGATTTAATATCGCCATCGGCGGGGGCCTGGGGACCACGCATGGCAATGCGGAGACTTATCCGAGACTGGCATCGGTCATCGGCTTCGTGCCTGCGGACGACAGGCTCTTCAAGGCCGTGTATGAGATCGTCACTATCCAGCGGGACTATGGCAACCGGAGCGACCGTAAGCTGTCCCGGTTGAAATATACGGTAGACAAATACGGGCTGGAATGGTATAAGACCGAGCTGGCGAAACGGACAGGGTTCGCGCTGGAAGCCGCCAAACCGTATTCTTTTACAGACCGGACCGATTATTACGGGTGGCAGGAAAATCACCAGGGTCGCTGGTATTATACTCCTTTCATCGAGAATGGCCGGATCCTGGACGACGAGAAAGTAGCGCTGAAGACGGCCCTGCTGGAAATAGCCGAAACTGGCAGGGTGAATTTCCGGTTCACCGGCAATCAAAACCTGATCCTGGCCGATATCGATAAGAAAAACAAGGCTGCGATAGACAAGATCCTTCGCAAATACAAGATTATCGAACATACGGAGGCAGCTTCCGCCATCCGGAAGAACTCTATTGCCTGTGTGGCGTTGCCTACCTGTCCGCTGGCCCTGGCAGAAGCGCAGCGGTATCTTCCCGGGCTGATCAGCCAAATCGAGCCCCTGCTGGCCAAACATGAAGTCAGCGAGGAGAATATTATCATCCGTATGACCGGCTGCCCGAATGGCTGCGGTCGTCCTTATGCCGCGGAGATCGGCTTTATCGGCACGGCTGCGGGGCATTACAATATGCACCTGGGCGGGGATCACGAAGGTACGCGCCTGAACAGACTCTATAAGGAGAACCTGGACGAGGCGGCGATCCTTTCCGAGCTGGACCTGCTATTACGACTTTACCAGAAAGAAAAGGCCAATGGGGAGAAATTCGGGGATTTCGCGTTGCGGCAGCGGTGGTATAAGGCGTGAGCCGGCCGCTGATTGGCGGGCGCCGGGGACAGGAAGGGCTGCTGAGCGGGCGGCGCGGAAAAAAAATCTTGCAAAAGTCTACTAAATTAGTGGGATTATATGTAAGTTTGCGGCATGAACCACCTGCACACCCCCATCTGTCTTAAGGAATGCTGTTGTCCCACCGGGACATTTTCTGTTTAACACCACCATTCCATTCCTTTTTTTTACCCATACAATCTACTAAATTAATAGACTAATGCTTACAAGAATTGCTTTCTTTACGCTAACCCTTGTATCCTTCTTCCTGGGAGCTGCCGCCCAGGACCCTTATCTTATTTCAGGAAAGATCTATGATTCCGTCAACAACCAGGCCCTGGGTGGGGCCTCCATCCGGATCAAGGGTTCGTCGGCAGGGACCGTAGCGGCAGCGGACGGATCCTTCCAGTTGAAGACCACGCAAAAATTACCGCTCACGCTCATCTTTACCTCGATCGGCTATAAGGCGCAGGAATTCACAGTCCGGGACCGGGAAGACGGAAGCAAGGGGATCAGCATATCCCTCAACTCCCAGAATGTGCTGGTAGACCAGGTCGTGGTGACGGCATCGCGGGTATCGGAAAGTATTTTGCGTTCGCCGGTGACGATCGAGAAGCTGGATCTCCGGGCCATTAAGGAGAGCCCCGCTCCTACCTTCTACGATGCGCTGGAAAATATAAAAGGGGTCCAGATGACGACCCTCAGCATGGGCTATAAGGTACCGAATACCCGGGGGTTTAGCGGTACCACCAACTCCCGCTTCCTGCAGATGGTAGACGGGGTGGATAATATCTCTCCTGGCATCGGGGCTCCGGTAGCCAATGCCGTAGGTCCGACGGAGCTGGATATCGAGAGCGTGGAATTGATACCGGGCGCGGCTTCGGCCATTTATGGACTGAATGCCATCAACGGGATCGCCAACCTCAAGACCAAGTCTCCTTTTCAATATGAAGGGCTGAGCGTTTATCAGAAGGTCGGTGTCAACCACGTCAATGATAAGGACCATGATGCCGCCCTGTTCTCGGAAACGGCCATCCGTTATGCTCAGGCGTTCGGGAAGAAATTCGCCTTTAAGATCAATGCGGCGCATTCCCAGGGGGTAGACTGGGTCGCCAATAATACGCATGACCAGTACTTTGACCAGGGGAATAAGACCAATGCCTCCGTGGCGGCAAACAACCCCGCCGCGGATCTGATCAACCGCTATGGCGATGAATATAACAGCGATCTGAAAACGCTGACGCTGGCAGGTAAGAAATACGATGTATCCCGGACAGGGTACGCGGAAAAAGACCTGACCGATTATGCCGTCCGAAATACGAAAGTGGATCTGGCGCTGCATTATAAGCTCAATCCTCTTACCGAGATCGCCTATACCTACCGGATCGGCGTGGCCACCAACAATTACCAGCGGGGCAACCGTGTCCGGCTGGACGGGGAGCGGATCCAGCAGCATGCGCTGGATATCAAGGGGCAGGATTTCGGCATCAAAGCTTATTATACGTACGAGAATACGGGTACCAATTCCTTCAATTTCCGGCCGCTGGGCGAAAATATTGACATGGCCTTTAAAAAATCGGGGCAATGGTGGAATGATTATACCAGCGCTTTCAACAGGGCCTATAACAACAACGGGGGCAACGTAGCCGCCTCCCTGGGTGCGGCCCGGGCCTCTGCCGACAGCGGACGTTACCTGCCCGGTACGGCTGGTTTCGACAGCGTGCGCAACAAGATCATCCACACCAACAACTGGGATACCGTAGGGGCGCAGATGCTGCTCAAGTCAGCGTTTGTCCATGTGGAAGGACAATATGACTGGTCGCGGATCATTCCTTTTATCCAGATCCTCACGGGGGCCAACTACCGGAATTATATCGTTACGCCGGACGGGAACAATTATGTGAATCCCGGGGCCTATGCCGATCCTAAGCTGGCGCATAAGGACTTCCATTATTTCAGCTATGGCGGTTTTGTACAGGCGACCAAGCAGCTGTTTGAGGAGAAGCTGAAGATCACGGGGTCCGTGCGGGTGGATAAGACCGAATATTTCAGTCCCAAGGTCAATCCGCGTATCGCGATGGTCTATTCTCCCACGGAGAAGCATAATTTCCGGATTTCATTCCAGAACGGCTATCGCTTCCCGACCCTGTTTGAGGGGTTTGCGTTTGTGAATAATGGCGGGGTCCGCCGCCTGGGCGGTCTGCCGGAAGTGTCCCAGCATCTGCAGGCTTTCGAGAATTCTTATCTTAATTCGTCGGTGACGGCCTTCAAGAATGCCGTGAATGCGGATATCAACAACAATGGCATGACGCAGGCCGATGCTATTACCAAAGAAGCAGGGGTATTACAGCAAAGCACGTATACGTATATCCAGCCCGAGCATATCAATTCTTTCGAGGTTGGCTACAAAGGGGTCTGGCTGGATAATAAATTATTCTTCGACGTGGATTATTACTTCAGCGCCTATGACCATTTCATCGGGCAGCTGGATATCACCCAGCCGAAAACGGGTACGATCGGCGGCAGCACGAATGTGGCCACTGCCACCCAGGTCTATGGCGGGCAGGTGACCAAGTATAAGATGTGGACCAATTCGAAAAGCCAGGTTACCAACCAGGGGGTAGAGCTGGGAGTATCCTATAATTTTTATAAGAAATTCAATATCACGGCTAATGCCAGTTATGCCGCGATCGCCAGTATTCAATCGTCCGATGCCTTCACGCCGGCCTTCAATACGCCGGACTGGATCACCAATGTGTCCATCGGCAACCGGGAGATCCTTCCCAACACGGGGTTTAACATAGGGTGGCACTGGCAGAATTCGTTCTACTGGAATAGCCCGCTGGCGGCAGGAACGGTGCCTTCTTACGGAACGATCGACGCCCAGGTGAACTATCGGATACCAAAATTGTTTAGTACACTAAAATTGGGGGCTACTGATATATTCAATACGAGATATTACCAGTATCTTGGCGGACCGACGGTGGGAGGATTTTACTATTTTACCATTGTATTTGATACTAACACGAGACAAAAGAAATGAGTACGCAGGAAGACAAGAGCGAGTCAGTCATATTATCCGTGGGGGAACCATCCCCTGTTCAGGAGACCGGGAATAATCTCTTCCCGGTCTTTTTGAAATTAGAGACCCTGCGTCTGCTGATCGTCGGCGGCGGCAATGTGGGGTTGGAGAAGCTAAATGCCGTTCTGCAAAACGCTCCCGCCACTGCTATCCGGATCGTGGCGACATCGATCCTTCCCGCCATCAAAGAGCAGGCCGCAGCCTATCCCAATATAGAGCTGGTGGAGCGTCCTTATCATGACGAAGACCTGGACGGGGCCGATATCGCCATTGCAGCCGTCAATGACCGGGACCTCAGCGCCCGGATCCGGCAGGACGCCAAAGAAAAAGGGATCCTGATCAATGTGGCGGATAAGCCGGATCTCTGTGATTTTTATTTAGGATCCATCGTCAAAAAAGGAAATCTTAAAATCGCCATCTCCACGAATGGCAAGTCCCCGACCATCGCCAAACGATTGAAGGAAGAGATTGGGGGAATGATCCCCGATGAGATGGGCGAAGTCCTTGATAATATGCAGACCATCCGGCACAACCTGAATGGCGACTTTGGCGAGAAAGTGCGGCAGTTGAACGATTTGACGAAGGTCCTGGTGGCCAAGCAGGCCATAGTTGATCCAGTTATTCTGCATAAGCCCGGGGATAAGAAATGGCAGCAGATCGTCAAATGGTGTCTTTTTGCTTTTTGCTTTATGATATTGGGGCATGCTATTCTGTCCTGGGTGCCTTTCGGGGATATCCTGGGTTTTATAAGGGAGGTGCCTAAACATGTGGACACGAACGCTTTTTTGATCATGATGCTCACGGGCTTTCTGGCGCAGATGGTGGATGGGTCGATGGGGCTGGGTTACGGGACGATCTCCACGACTTTCCTGCTGGCGTATGGGGTAAGTCCGGCGATTGTCAGCAGCCGGGTGCATTCGGCCAGGGTCTTTTCCAGCGGGGTGTCGGGGTATAGTCACCATCGGTTTGGCAATATCAACAAAAAACTGTTTCGCGCCCTCGTCATCCCGGGATCCATCGGCGCTGTGCTGGGCGCGGCGCTGGCTTTTTATGGGCAGAAGTATGCTACCTGGGTCAAAGTTCCTCTCTCTATCTATACGGTCTATCTGGGGTATTATATTTTACGCAAGGCTTTTGCGAAGCGGGACCCTAAGAATAAGGTCAAGGGGGCTGGATGGCTGGCGTCTGTAGGTGGGTTTATGGATGCTTTTGCCGGTGGGGGCTGGGGTACGCTGGTGACCAGTACCTTGATCTCGAAAAGAAAGAATCCCCGGTATGTCATCGGTTCGGTCTGTCTGGCGGAGTTCTTTGTCGTACTGTCCAGTTCGATTACCTTCTTCATCCTGCTGAAAAGCATTCCGCTGGTGGATGTGGCGGGTATGATCTTCGGGGGTGTCGTTGCGGCGCCCATTGCGGCCCGGCTGGTCGGCAAGCTGCCGATCAAGGCCATGTTCATCGCCGTGGGGTCGCTGGTGATCCTTACGAGCTGTAATACGCTGTGGAAGGCGCTGATGACGGTGCTACATCTTTAAATATCGTCAATAATATTTATCGATTCTCTTACACCATCAATCCCATAAAGTATTTGCTGTGGATTACATCCCAACCACTCCAATAATTCTACTATTAATTCATACCTTTTCTCAGGCCGTTTAACTGCAATAGTATTCTTGTCAAAACAGACCGGTTCATGATGGGCAATTCTGTTTCGAATATCATTGATCTTAATCAGGTTTTGAAAAACCTTTTTTTGATTTGTTCCGAATGGGCGCTTGGGAAAAATTTCCAGTAAGGTGCTGCCAGCCGCCGCAAACTCTTTTGATGCGAACTGATATGTCCAGAAACCGAAAGTAAGTTTTGTTATCAATCGATCATGAGTGTATTCAAGGGCAAGCTTCTGAATAGCTTCCTGCACGGAATGGAAGGAATATTCGCAACCAAAATTGATATCGAAATAACCTCCGGGCGCTACCGCATTTTCCAACCATTCATTCCCCTGTTGAGTGATCATGTGTCGGTCAATGGAGTTTCTAAGGATGACCTCGAATACTCCGATCACCCCGTATAACTGCTGTGATAATACTATGTTTGCTTTGTATAATGCAAGAGCCCTATTCTTATTGCCGCAAGCTGCCAGATATCTCAGGTATCTGGGCTCGGATATTGCTGTATAGAATTGGCTATTAGGCATTTGTACATATTCAATGGTATCTGATGAAATTATTGGTTAATTATCTGGATTTTCAAGGGTAAATAAGTAACTTTGGGGGGTTATCCCTGCTATGCCGCTGTTTAACTCAAAAGTTAATTAAGCTTGCAGGTTAAGTTTTTGAAAAGGGCCATTTTTGTGGCCCTTTTTGATTTATGATAATTGAAGAAGTCTCTTCGTTAAACATAGGTTAGATGACCATTCTTGCCTACATCGTTGATATGATATAATTCATCAGTCAAATTTCATTCATTTTTTGAATAACCTGCGAGGTTTCTGTGGCAGTGGGAAAAAAATTTCTAAGAGGGCCGAACAGACCCGCTGCCGTACAAGGGAGTGACACAAGGATGTTGCATCGGTGCACCGGTGCTGGCCTGAGCCTCTGCTAATGGCTGCATTTCCGGCGAGTCACGGACGCCTGCGCGCTGTCTCGCGGGCGCCGCTACACCACCATCAAACTACATCCGCGGATGTCGCTGTTGTCGACGCGGCCGGCCACTTCGAAGCGGCCGTCGGGGTGAATGCGGCCGATATCTTCCGTCGCGAGGAAAGAGCAGGAATAGACGTTGGCGAGGTCGATGATATTGAGAATGCCTTCGCCCTGCTCCCGGGTCTCCAGGGGGTCGTCTTCGGCCCGGGGAAGGACCCGCATCCAGGGTGGGCAGGTAAACAGTCCCTTGCCGTCCGAATAGGCCTGGGACAGGAGTTCGGTCGCGCCGTATTCGGCATGGATCACGGTCAGCCCCAGTCGGGCCGTCAGGAAATCGTGCAATTCCGCCCGGGTGATCTCTTTACGCCGCCCTTTCATACCGCCGGTCTCCATGACGATGGTGTGGCGGAGCGGCAGGGAGTAGCTTTCCGCAAAGTCCAGCAGGGCAAAAGTGACCCCGATCAGCAGGGTCTTCTGCCCTCTCGCTTCCAGTCTGCCCAGCAATTCGAATAATTTTCCGTGCTCGTAGAGGTAAAAGCCG
Organism: Puia sp.; assembly: GCA_035555335.1. GTDB lineage: Bacteria > Bacteroidota > Bacteroidia > Chitinophagales > Chitinophagaceae > Puia. Next base: position 691,250 of record DATMGS010000027.1, on the reverse strand, counting down.
CTGTTGGGGTGTCCGCTCTCCCGGATCAGGGCATCCACCATGACCACCAGCGAGGAATTGGACCGTTCCAGGTAAGCCGGCAGGAGCCCGATGATACACCAGTCTTTGACAGGGCCGTAGAACTGCTCAAATCCTGCGGTGAAGCTTTTTTGATACAATCCCAGGTCTTTTACTTCATGGAGGCTGCCGCGGGCGCCGGTGGTCCCGCTGGATTCGAAGACGGCTTCGGGGGTGAAATCCGTCGTTTTGACGGTGTGGGTCTTGAAAAAAGAGACCGGTAAGAAGGGGATCTCCGTAATGGCCTGTACCGAGGCCGGGTTGATTCCCAGGGTGTCGGTATAGAGGCGGTAAATCGCGTTATGCTCATATTGAAACCGGAAGATTTCCAGGGCGAGTGCCGCGAAATTGCCGGTTGCCGGGCTATCCCCTGCCGCGAAATCCTCTTTTTTTAGCCCGAATATCTTTTTTTCCCATTCGTCCATGTCTATTATAAAATTTTTTAGGCCGCTGCGGCACCAGTCAGGGACCGATAATGAGCGTTGCGGCGGCGGCGTTTCCAGGGCCCGGATACGCTTTAGTCAATGAATTGCAAAAGTTTTAACAATAGTAGCCCTTTTGAACAAAATTAGGTAGGTTTGTATACATATCAAATCAGCATCATGAAGCATGCGTTTTTCCTGATACCCGCCATATTGATCACCGTCTTTACCGCTGCCGTGGTCTCCTGCGGCAAAAGTAATTCTTCGAAGCCAAAGCTCACTATCACTTCCATAAATACCATCGTCGATTCGGGGGGTAGCCTGGACGTGAAATTCAAATTCAGCTCCGGCACGGACCTTCCGTCGGGTACTTTCACTTCTATCCGTATCCGGCAGAATCAGAAGCCGCCAAACAATGCATCCGGTGGCGATACGATCGTCACCCCTATTCCTGCTTTTCCCAGTGTCAATAGCGGCGAATTTGATTATACCTTGCCGTATACCGGTTACCTGAATGAGGATAACACCCAAAACGATACTTTCATTTTTAAATTCGCCGCGGTCAATGCAAATGGAAAATCGAGTGATACGCTGACATCACCGATCGTCGTATCTTTGCTCCATTAATTATCTTTTACTTTACTGTCACTAACGTCCATGTGTTTAGAAAAATAGTCGACTTTTTTATATTCAGCAGCCTTTATATTGCCTTGTGCGCTGTGCTGATGATCTGGCAGACCAGTCACCTGTTGCTGGGTGCCCCTCCTTCGGGTCGTCTGGTGGGGTTTGTCTTTTTTTCTACTATCTGCAGCTATAATTTTCATTGGTATCTCACTCCTGCTTCGATCAGTCCTTCCCGTCGGGTAGTATGGACGCAGCGGCATAAGATCCTTCATTTCATTCTTTATCTGGCGGGGGGTATCGGGGCGACGATCTATTTTTTTTCCCTGCTGCCGCATATACTGGCCTTGTGTTTCGGGGCTTTCTTCACCTTCCTGTACTCGGCGCCTAAGCTGCCGCAGCCTGTTTTCAGGCGCCTGCGCAGAATCGCCGTGGGGAAGACATTGTTCCTGACCTTTGTCTGGATGTATGTGACTTCGCTGCTGCCCGTGATCGTGGCGGGCGCCTCCTGGAATGGGGCTACGGTACTGTTCGCCATCAGCCGTTTCTGCCTGATCTATGCGATCTGTATTATATTCGACTACCGTGACCGGGAAGACGATAAGGCGGAGGGGATCCGGAGCCTGATCACCTTACTGAATGAGCGGGGGATCGACGGGCTTTTTTTCGGGTCCCTGGTTTTGTTTGCAGGGAGCACGATAGGATTGTACGGGTATCATTTTCCGCTGTTTTATATATTGGTATTGCTGATCCCCGGGATCATCGTGGGGGCCGTGTATCAACGCGCCAAAAGGGATTTCTCCGACTACCTCTATTATTTTGTGCTGGATGGGCTCATGATGTTTTCCGGACTCCTCATGCTTATTTTCCGGATTTAGCTAAATTTGAGTTTCCGATGCAAGGCTTTTATTTTTAATTAACACAGAATAACTGAAAAATCAAATGGCAAAGAGCACTAAGACCGAAGCAAAATCTCCTTCTATATTAACGGCCCGTTCGATGGGCTTCCTGAAGAATTATATCAATAACCCGTCTCCGGTAGGTTTTGAGAGCAGCGGTCAGCAGTTGTGGCTGGATTACCTGAAACCCTATGTGGAGACACATTTCGTCGACCCTTATGGAACGGCCGTCGGCGTCATCAATCCCAAGGCGCCGTTTAAAGTCGTCATTGAAGCGCATGCCGATGAGATCAGCTGGTTCGTCAACTATATCACTCCCGAGGGCCTGATGTATCTCAAGCGTAACGGAGGGGTGGATCACCAGATCGCCCCGGCGCAGCGGGTCTTCATCCATGGCAAAAAAGGGCTGGTGCCAGCCGTATTCGGCTGGCCGGCTATCCATACGCGCATGGGCAATAGCGATGCGAAAGAGCCGCAGCCCAAGGTGGACAACCTGTTCCTGGATTGCGGGGCCCGGACTAAAAAAGAGATCGAGGACCTGGGTATCCATATCGGTTCTGTCGTCACTTACCAGGACGGTTTTTCCGAGCTGGCCTATGACTATATGATCGGAAGGGCTTTTGACAACCGGGTGGGTGGTTTTATGATCGCCGAAGTGGCCCGTCTGCTCTCCGAGAATAAGAAGAAGCTGCCGTTCGGGCTGTATATCGTCAATGCCGTACAGGAAGAAGTGGGCCTGCGGGGCGCCGAGATGATCGCCCGCCGGATCCGTCCTGATGTGGCTATCATTACGGATGTAACGCATGATACGGCGACTCCCATGATCAATAAGCTCATCGAAGGGGATATTTCCTGCGGCAAGGGGCCATCCCTGGCGTATGGCCCGGCAGTCCACAATAAGCTGCTGGCGCTGGTACAGGATACGGCGGAGAAAAAGGATATTCCTGTCCAGCTAAGGGCTGTCTCCCGGAGCACAGGGACCGATACCGACTCCTTTGCCTACGCCAATGACGGGTGTCCATCGGTACTGATCTCCATCCCGCTGCGTTATATGCATACGACGGTGGAAATGTTGCATAAAAGGGATATCGAGCAAACGATCCGGTTAATGTATGAAACTTTGCTTACCTTAACTCCACAAACCAACCTGAGTTATCTTAAATGAAAGTAATATTTCTTTATATAGATCCCGGGAGCGGGAGTTATCTGATCCAGGCCATTATAGCCGCGGTGGTGGGAGGTTTGTTTTATATAAAAAGCGGCTGGCTCCGGATCAAATCCTTCTTTATAAAAAACAAAAAAGAAGATCCTTCCATGAACGATCATAAAGATGCCTGATCATCGTGTTCATCCAGCTTCTTATAGAGATCCATCCGGTTTTGTATTCCAGTCGGGCTCTCTTTATTACCGGCAGGTGAATAAATCCTATGCGCAGGGTTATGAGGAGCTGCTTCGCTCGGGGCTTTATGAAACACTGACCCGCAGGGAGCTGCTGTTGCCGCATACGGAGATTGGGGAGAACCTGACCGGCTCGCCCGAGTGGTATAAGACCTTGCTGCCCCGGCAGATCCCCTTCATCAGCTATCCTTCGGAATGGAGTCCCGCTCAATTGAAGGATGCCGCCCTGCTGACGCTGAAGATCCTCTCCATCGCCACGGATCACGGAATGATCCTGAAAGATGCCACTCCTTTCAATATTCAATTTATCGGAGGCAAGCCTGTGTTCATCGATACGCTGTCTTTTGAAAAGTATGATGCGACCCTGCCCTGGGTGGCTTACCGGCAGTTCTGCGAGTGTATGTTGTTCCCGCTGTATCTGCAACACTATCTGTCGACGGGTACGCATTGGATCCTGAGCGCCTGGCCCGAGGGCATTCCGGCAGGGGTCACGGCCGGGATGCTGCCGCTGAAAAGCCGTTTGCGGCTGGGGGTGTGGCTGCATGTGTTGCTGCAAAGCAGGATACAGCAGACGCATAGTTCGAAGGACACGCAGGCTGGCCGGGGACGACCGGAGGACGGAGGGCCCCTGGATAAGGGATGGCCTGATGGAAGGCGACCGGAGGACAGGCGACACTTGAGCGATGGAGAAAGGTCTGTGGACAGGCGAACTGCCTTCAGCAAGGAGAAGCTGATGCACCTGGTGAATAACCTCGAGAGCATCGTCAGCCGTATGAAGACGGACGATGGCAAGCTATCCGTATGGAATAACTATTACGAATCGACGATCAGCAGCCAGTCCTACCTGGAAGCCAAGGAGAAGCTATTCCGCGGGTTCATCGGGGGACTGGAATTTGGGTCTGCCCTGGACCTGGGAGCTAATGACGGATATTTCTCCAGGATATTGGCGCAGGCGCTCGCTGAAAAGGCGGAGGCACTCGCCCCAAAAGCGGGAGCACCCACGGAAAAAAAAGAGGGTGTCCTTGCGCAGGCGGTCATAGCGGTGGATTCCGACTGGCGCTGTATACAGCGGCTCTATGATCTTACCCGGCTGCAGCCCTCCTTCCCTATTGTTCCTTTGGTCATCGATTTGGCCAATCCTACCCCGGCTTCCGGATTTCATCATGCCGAGCGGGCCTCTTTTTCCGGCAGGGCGCGCTGTGATCTGGTCATCGCATTGGCGCTTATCCATCATCTGGCCCTGGCCAGGAATATACCGTTGACTAAGATAGCCGCCTTCCTGGCCGATCTTACCGGGGAGTATCTTATTGCGGAATTCGTGGCGCTGTCGGATGAGAAATCGCAGGAACTGATCCGTGCCAAAAGCCAGTGGCAAAAGGGCTATGATGAGAGTGGCTTCGAGGCGGCTTTGGCCCCATATTTCGCGATCGAAAGAAAAGAAACGATCAGTGGCTCCGTGAGAATACTGTATTTATTGAAGAGACGGGGCGGCGAGGCAGAGGGCAGGAAATAATTTTAGGGCCATATTTTAGGTTTTAATTACTTTTGACGTCGCTAAAGCAATCGGAACCTACAATCTCTATTTATGATAAGAAATGACTGGGCAATAGAAGAAATTCAGGATATATACAATACGCCTTTACTGGAGCTGATCTATAAGGCGGCCACCGTACATCGCGAGCATAATGAGACGGGCGAAGTGCAGGTCTGTACCCTCCTGTCGATCAAGACAGGCGGCTGTCCGGAGGATTGCGCGTATTGTCCCCAGGCGGCCCGGTATAATACGGGTGTGAATGTGCAGGCGCTGATGCAAAAAGCGGATGTACTGGAATATGCGTCCAAGGCTAAGGCGGCGGGATCGACCCGGTTCTGTATGGGTGCGGCCTGGCGGGAAGTACGGGATAACAAGGACTTTGACAGGGTGCTGGACATGGTGAAAGGGATCAATGAGATGGGGATGGAAGTCTGCTGTACCCTGGGGATGCTGAATGAAGAGCAGGCTAAGAAACTGGCGGATGCCGGTCTGTATGCCTACAATCATAATCTGGACACTTCTTCCGAATATTATAACGAGATCATTTCCACCCGAACCTATAATGACCGCCTTTCCACGCTGGACAATGTTCGTAAGGCCGGCGTAAGCGTCTGTTGCGGCGGGATTATCGGTTTAGGGGAAACGCATTCGGATCGCATTAAGATGCTGCACACCCTCTCCACTTTACCGGTCCATCCGGAGAGTGTGCCTATCAATGCGCTGGTGCGGGTAAAGGGGACTCCCCTCGAGAACAATCCCAAGATAGATAGCTGGGATATGATCCGGATGATCGCTACGGCGCGGATCCTGATGCCCGGCAGCATGGTGAGGCTGAGTGCGGGCAGGGCTGAAATGAGCCAGGCTGAGCAGGCTTTATGCTTTATGGCCGGCGCCAATTCCATCTTTGCGGGAGACAAATTGCTGACTACTCCCAATCCTTCCTTCGAGGAGGACAATATCATGTTCGAATTACTGGGATTAAAGCCGAGAGAAGCTTTCAAAGCGGAAAAAGAACTGGCGGAGATCAATTGATCGGGTGCGCTGGAGGCTTTGAAGGGGTGAAGAGGTTATCGGATCACGGGTATAGGAGTCCGATCGATTGGCAGGTTTCTCAGATGGCCGATCTCATCGCAGAGATAAGTGTTTCCGGCTAATACCTCATCGATGGCCATGATCATTTCAGTGCTGGAAGAATTTTTGGTAACATATCCGTTGGCTCCGTTGCGCAGCATTTCATTTACATAAGACCGCTCTGCCTGTACAGAGACGCCGATGATCTTGATTTCAGGTGAGAACTCACGGATCGTGCGGGTTGCCTCGATCCCGTTGACGGGCTGCATATGAATATCCATGAGGATGACATCCGGTTGTAATTTTTTAGCGGCATCGATAGCTTCCTGGCCATTGGCGCATTGCGCAATAACCTCCATCCTGGGCACCTGGTTCAGTACCCAGCTCCATGCTTGCCGGACATGAAAATGATCATCGACGATAATTAATTTGACCATGTAAGATTTTTCTACCTGTAGTCAAAATTAGTGCTAAAGAAATAAAAAAAGAATAAAAGAGGCTATTCCGACCACGATTACCCAGTTTCCCTAGATTTCCTCCAATCTTTACTTAGCATTAACTACTTATTTAGCCTTAGTTAGCTGAATATTAACCGGGGGTCGGGATAGAATCGTTGTATGTAATTTTTTGTTGATGAGAGAGTGGTGGAGTTGCTAAACAAAGTGGGCCGGACAAAAAAATCTCCCATGGATATGGGAGATTCTTTTTTAACCCTTAAAACAACCAACATAAAATCTTGCAGAGCCTCTTTATAAAGGAGACCACGGGTCTCCTGGTCATAACCGAGCGAAGCGAAGGTTACGAACGAGGAGAAGCGAGGGACGAAGCTTCGACGAAGTCCTCCCATCATAAGATATTTTTTGGCCCGGCGTATTTTCTAAATGACGCCGAGGACAAAAATAGTAACAAGTGGTGGAAGGGAATGGTTCATTAAGACAGGGCCAGTTCAAGGACCTGTTGCATAGTTTTAACAAAACTGAATTTCATGCCTTTGATAAAGGAGGAATCGATCTCTTCTATATCTTTCTCATTTTGCCAGCAAAGGATGATCTCTTTCAATCCTGCCCTTTTGGCGGCGAGTATTTTTTCTTTGATCCCTCCGACGGGCAGCACCTGTCCCCGCAGCGTGATCTCTCCTGTCATCGCCAGGTAAGGCTTCACTTTCTTGCCCGTCACCGCGGAGGCGATGGAGCTCATCATGGTGATGCCGGCGCTAGGGCCGTCCTTGGGTACAGCTCCTTCCGGAACATGCACGTGGATGGTCTTTCGGTTGAACAGCTCGGGGTCGATATCATATTTGCGGGCATTCGACTGCAGGTAGGTGAGGGCCGTCACGGCGCTCTCTTTCATAACATTGCCGAGGTTGCCGGTCAGTTTCAGATCGCCCTTTCCATCGCTCAGGCTGGTCTCTATAAAAAGGATATCTCCGCCCACATAGGTCCAGGCGAGGCCTACGGCCACTCCGGGCATATTGGCCACTTTATAGAGATCGTTGCTGTAGCGGGATTTACCCAATACCTTTTCAATATCGGTGGGTGTTAGCTGGGCTTTGAGCTTTCCTTTCATGGCGTATTCCTTGGCCTGATAGCGCATGATAGAGGCAAGCTGGCGGTCCAGTTCCCGGACTCCGCTCTCGCGGGTATAATCCTGTATGACTTTCAGCAGGACTTTGTCGTCGATCTTGAAGTTGAGCTTGTCCACTCCATGCGCTTCCTTTTGTTTGGGAAGGAGGTGGCGGCGGGCGATCTCTACTTTCTCTTCGACGGCATAGCCGCTCAGGTCGATGATCTCCAACCGGTCCCGTAAAGCCGGCTGAATGGCATTGATATCATTGGCGGTGGCGACGAACAGGACTTTACTCAGATCATATTCCAGCTCCAGGTAATTATCATAGAAGGTATGATTCTGTTCGGGATCCAGCACTTCCAGCAAAGCGGAGGAGGGGTCGCCCCGGAAATCGCTGCCGACTTTATCGATCTCATCGAGGATCATCACCGGGTTGGAAGATTTTATCTTTCGCAGGGACTGCAGGATCCTGCCGGGCATGGCGCCGATATAGGTTTTGCGGTGTCCCCTGATCTCGCTCTCGTCATGCAGGCCACCCAGGCTGATGCGGACATATTTTCTGCCGATCGCATTGGCGATGCTGCGGCCCAGAGAGGTCTTTCCGATTCCCGGAGGGCCGAGGAAGCAAAGGATCGGGCTCTTCATGTCGCCTTTCAATTTCAATACGGCCAGGTATTCCAGAATCCGTTCTTTCACTTTGTCCATGCCGTAGTGGTCATGATCCAGTATCTTTTTTGCCTTCTTCAGATCGTAGGAGTCTTCCGTGTGGTCTTCCCAGGGTAATTCCAGCATCAGGTCCAGGTGGTTGTACACGACGGAATAGTCGGGTGTGCTGGGATGCATACGCTCCAGCCGTTCGACGCCTTTCTTAAAGAGGTCTCTGGCGGAGGTCGGCCATTTTTTGGTCTCGGCTTTCTTCAGCATCTCTTTTACCTCTCGTTCGTTGCTGTCGCCGCCCAGTTCGTCTTTGATACTCTTCAGCTGTTGTTGTAAAAAATATTCCCGCTGCTGTTTATCCAGCTCGGTCTTGGTCTTATTGGTGAGCTTGTTCTTCAGTTCGGCGAACTGCAATTCCCGTTGCAATAATTGCATCAACAGGTCGGCCCGTGATTTTATATGATGTATTTCCAGTAGCTGTTGCTTTTCATGCAACTCGGTATTGAGGTTACTGGAAATAAAATGGATCAGAAAGGAGGGGTTCTCAATATTCTTCAGAATGATAGAGGCTTCGGAAGGGATATTAGGAGAAAGCTGGATAATCTGGGCAGCCAGGTCTTTGATATTGGAGACATAGGCTTCGAAATCCTGGTCTTTGGGAGCTTCTTCTTCCTGTAAGAGGACTACCTGGGCTTTGAAATAAGGGTCTTCGGCGGTAATGGCGCCTACTTTAAATCTTCTTTTGCCTTGTAGAATGACGGTAGTGCCTCCGTCGGGCATTTTAATGAGCTTGATGATACGGGCTACGGTACCTACATCTTCCAGGTCGACCACAGTGGGATCTTCCACATTGCTGTCTTTTTGTGCTAAGACGCCGATGAGCTTGTCAGCTTTGTAGGCATCATTGACCGCCTTGATGCTTTTATCCCTGCCTACGGTGATGGGCAAGACCACTCCGGGGAAGAGGACCGTATTTCGCAGGGGGAGTACGGGTAATTCTTTAGGGATCTCAATATCGTTCAGGTTTTCGTTATCGCTCTCGTTCAAGGGTATGATGGGCATAAAATCCATATCATCTTCGGCACGCGCAAATAAGTTCGTTTCTTTCATCCTATAATTTTGGGTTCAATCGAATGACAAAATAGCACCTGTAAGGGAAACTTCCTACTGTTTTACAGATGAAATATATAGAAGTCAAGTATAATGCCAAGCCTTTTCAGGGGTCATTTAATGAAAAAACCCTCCTATTTTGTCAGGAGGGCCCCCAAAGGCGGTGGAACCGCCTGGCCCGAAGGGCAGACATTAGAGAAGATCCGGCAAGGAATTAATTCCTTGCCGGATCGATAGTTAGAGAAATCGCCTTATAAATCGTGTATTTAAAATATGCGGAAACCGGCATAAACCTGGAAACCCTGGTTTTTCCATTTCTGCTGGTTATCTATGTCATTAATATCCGTCAGCCCGACAACATACCGTGCGCCTACTTTGAAGCTGGCGACATTAAGCTGTGCGCCTCCCACCAGGGAGAAGTCCCCTTTCTTGAAGGCGTCTTTGGCCTGGGTAACCACATGTTGGTCACCGTTGAGCAGTATCCCATATTGGGGTCCCACCAGGATGCTCAAAAAGGGAATCGGCCGGAAGCTCAGCAGGACGGGAATGCTCAGGTAGTTCAATTTACCTTTGAGGTCATTCGTTCCGGTCGGGTAGACGTCGGTAAAATTGCTGCCGGTCCGGTAATTGGTCTGGCTGAATAATACTTCGGGCTGGAGGCCCCATTGCTTGGTAAAGTTGATCTCGGAAAAAGCTCCGACATTGTATCCGAAATTGAATTTACTGTCATAAGACTGGCCGTCTATCTTAAAGATATTGGCTCCTGCCTTGACGCCAATATGGAATCCCTGGGCCTGCATGTTCATAACGGAGAGGGTTATGAGCAGCAGTGATAAAAAAAATTGGATGCGTTTCATGATGATGGTTTTAGATTAAATTGAAAGACTGGTTTGCGAGTAATGTTTCAACTTATATGCCAGAGTTTTAAAGTGATCCTTTCTCACATAGAACATTCTCTCAGATAATCTCAACAAACATCAATATAACAGATGCAATAAATACGCCAACTAATTTCAACAGATTCATCAGAATACTACAACAGGGCGATCCAAAACCTCCACGGACCGGATTAAAAAAATCAACTATTTAATGCGGAAGCCCAGGTAAGCCTGCAGGCCATGGATCTTCCACTGATCGCTATCGGCGTTATAACCATTGACATTAACAAGTCCTATTACATATCTCAGGCCAATTTTTACTTTGTTCAAATTCAGCTGGCCGCCGAAAGCGATGGAAAAGTCACTCGTGGAAAATGCCTTTGTATCCGGATGTTGCGGGTATAAATGCGTTGTCTGGGCTGCCAGGAAATCATATTGGGGGCCCACCATGATCGACAATTCAGGTACCGGTTTAAAAGTAAGGAAGACCGGGACACTTATGTAATTAAGCGAGATATTCTGGTAGCTGACGCCTCCGAAAATCGAGTTAAAATCAGCGGATGTTTGGGACTGCACCAGGCTGTATAATAATTCGGGCTGAATGCCCCATTGGTTGCTGATCTTATATTCCCCATAGGCGCCGCCATTGAAACCAAAATGTGTCTTACCGTCAAAGGACCGGCCGGTCAGCTTAAAAATATTCGCACCGGCTTTGAGGCCAAATTGCCAGTTTTGCAAGCTTTGGGCGTAAGAAGTTGCAGTAGTCAGGGTCAGGAGTACGATGGTGAGAACAATTAATGGTTTGCTCGATTTTAATTGCTTGCTCAATTTCATTGTTGATACTGTTTTGGGTTCAAAATAAGGATGAATTTACACGCTGGCTCTCTAACAGAGGTGTTAAAATGCTTTAACGACTCGTTAATACTTTCCAAATGACGGGGCGAAATTAACTTGTTTTATCTTATGTATCAACTGATTATTCCCAGAGGTGTTTATTAATAGCCCGGAAGCCGCGCCAGGCTGGGCTTCAGCCCGGGCGAGCAGGGAAATGAGGAGGATCGTTATGCCAGTTCGATCACGGTGATCTCGGGCATGATGCCCACCCTTCCCGGGTAACCGATAAATCCAAATCCGCGATTGACGTATAGTTTCTGCCGGCCTTCTTCATAGAGTCCGGCCCATTGCGGATATACATATTGTACAGGGCTCCATTTCAGGCCGGGGATCTCGACCCCGAATTGCATACCGTGGGTATGGCCGGCCAGGGCCAGGTCTATATCCGGATAATGAGGCCTTACTTCTGCGTCCCAATGGCTGGGGTCGTGGCTCATCAGTATTTTAAAGGGGTATTTATCGGCGCCTGCATAGGCTTCACTCATTTTTCCGTACTTAGGAAAACGAGCCTTGGCGCTCCAGTTCTCGATGCCGATCAGGGCGATCTGTTCCCCTCCTTTCTCCAGGGCCACATGCTCGTTCATCAGGAGTCTCCATCCCATGTTGGCCTGTATTTGTTTGAGGCGGTCCAGGTTAGCTTTTTTCGATTCGGGATTCTCCCACCAGAAGTAATCGCCGTAATCATGGTTCCCTAGTGTGGAAAATACGCCCATTGGCGCCCTGAGCCGGCTGAAGATAGCGATATACTCCTCTTTCATTTCGGTGGCAATATCGTTGACAAGATCGCCTGTAAAAAGGATCAGATCCGGCTGCTCCTGCAGGACCATGTCTATTCCCCGGGATACTGCCTGGGGGTTTCCGAAGCTACCCGTATGAATATCAGATATTTGTACAATTTTGAGCCCCCGAAAGGAGGCCGGCAGATTGTCAAAGGTGAGTTTCACCCGTCTCACTTCATATTTATATTTATTAGTGAACCCATAGAGGAGAGATGAAAAAAGGGAGCCGCCCAGGCCGATGCCCAGCCAGCTGAGGAAGGCGGACCGGGAAATCCCTTCCCCATTCATGGTGGAGACTTCGGTATTATTAAAAAATAATTTCCCGGCGCCCCACTGGACCAGGCGGCGGATATCGTCGAGGAGGAAAAAGACGGCTGCCAGCAGTTTGGAAAAGAAAATGATGAGAATGGTTACAAAAATGTAGTTTTTAAGCCGGCTCCATTCCGGGTTGGTCAACAGGGGGGTGATGGCAAAAATGATCAGGACGGCGATCGAAATGCCCCAGTAAAGGGAAAAAATCACCATTCGTGTCCGGGTGGAAGCGCCCTGGCTAACGGATTTAATGACCTGAAAAATATAAAAATCCAGCAAAAGGACCAGGACTACGACTATCCAAACTACTCTCCAGCTACGCATGATTGATCTGTTTTACAGATGAATGACGGATGACCGACCGATATATTGTAGGATTTCTAAAAAAGACGCTGGAAGCGTCTTGTCCGAAGGACCGACATTAGACCTTTGCCGGAGATTCGCTAATTTTTTGAAAGCGAATCTCCGGCATATTTAAAATTCTATAAACTCATCCAGCTGCCTGTTAATAGTGTCCAGGGTACTGGGATCTTCAATCATTCCATCTGTATTCAGAAGGGTATGGACTACGGAGATGGGGAGCTTATTATGGTGTACGGTCACTTTCATATAATTCAGGATCCCGGTCAGGTGTTCCATACCTCGGAGGTTGCCGGCCCGGCCCGAAGATACGCCGGTAAGCAATGCTTTTTTCCCCCACCAGACCTTTTCGATGTCGGAAATATCGAACATGGCTTTCAGGACGCCGGGGATGCTACCATTATATTCGGGGGAAATAAAAATAAAACGGGGGGCTGGAATCAGGAATTTTCGTTCAATTTCTTCAAAATCGGGGTTCCGTTCCAGGACATTGAGCCCTTCGAGGGATAATAAATGCGTTTCCTGCCCTTTCTGAGTCAATAATTGCTGATATAGTTGGGCTATGTGGAGGGTTTTACTATTGGGGCGATTGGTCCCGGAAATTATAGTGTACATGTACTATTTGTCTGATTAACAGTAAAGAAAAAGGAAAGTTCTCACAATTTATGCCGAAGAATGTATTTTTGTACCCCCTGTCCCCCTAAAGGGGGAATATAAAGGGGGGTTGAGCGTTCTATACGTCAAAATGTCGGAATACACCCGGACGAAGGGCTGGGAGAAGCGGGGAAGGATGCTTTGGCGAGGTTCGGAAGAAGCGGTTATAGAAGTTTCCCCAGGGGTGGGCAAAATTAAATTTTGCCGTTTTGCCGATTGGTGACAATTTTACCGGTAACCCCGGCAAAAAACCGGATCATTGAGTATCTTAAATATAAATACGATCGTCCTTAGAGAAGGCTCACCGGACCACAATACATTATGGGAAGAACAATAGGAGTCGCAAATCAGAAAGGGGGTGTGGGAAAAACCACCTCAGCTATCAACCTCGCAGCCAGCCTGGCCGTACTGGAATTCAGAACGTTGCTGGTGGATGCAGATCCTCAGGCCAACAGTACTACCGGTACGGGCTTTGATCTGCATAATGTCACGCAGAGCCTGTACGATTGCATGGTCAACAATATCCCTGTAAAAGATGTGATCCTCAAATCGGAGATCCCTCATCTGGACATTGTGCCTTCGCATATCGACCTGGTAGGGGCTGAAATAGAAATGATCAATTATCCCAACAGGGAAAGTGTGCTCAAGGGTATCCTGGAGCCGGTGAAAAGCGAGTATGACTTCATTATTATCGACTGCTCTCCGTCCCTGGGTCTGATCACAGTAAATGCGCTTACGGCTTCTGATTCCGTCATTGTCCCGGTACAAACCGAGTTTTTTGCCCTGGAAGGCCTGGGAAAACTGCTGAATACCATCAAGATCGTCCAGAGCCGTCTTAATCCGGAGCTGGCCATCGAAGGTATCCTGATGACGATGTATGATGGGCGGCTGCGTTTGTGCAACCAGGTGGTGAGCGAGGTGCGCAAGCATTTCGATGAGATCGTCTTTAATACGATCATCCACCGGAATACGAAGATCAGCGAAGCTCCGAGCGTAGGTAAACCGGTGATCCTGTATGATGCGCTTAGCAAGGGTTCTGTGAACTATCTCAACCTGGCCAAAGAGATCCTGCAGAAGAACAATATGACGCGGATCCGACAAGAGGAGAGGATATTGGAATAAGGCGGCAAGCTGTTAGCCTGGAGCCAGACATGTATAAACGTAATGCTATTATATTAAACTTATAAATATTCCCGAAAAGCTTGCCGCGAAAAGCTTTAGGCTACTTTTATGACTACGCCGAACAATAAAAATAATACCCCCGGTAACAAGAAACAAGAGGCCATGGGCAAAGGGATCAGGTCTTTACTACAGAGTATCGATGCCGATCTGAAGACTACCGCCGGTGACCTGAAGCCTACAGTAGTGGAGGCGGTTACCAATATGCTGCGCATCGGTCTGGATCAGATCGAGACCAATCCCCGGCAGCCCCGTCATGATTTTGACGAGCAGGCTTTGCAGGAATTGGCGCATTCCATCAAGCTGCATGATATTATTCAGCCGGTCACGGTATCCAAATTACCGTCGGGCAAATACAGGCTTATCTCCGGGGAGCGACGTTTTCGCGCCGCGAAAATAGCCGGTCTGAAGGACATCCCGGCTTATGTGCGGCAGGCCGATGACCAGCAATTGCTGGAACTGGCGCTCCTGGAGAATCTTCAGAGAGAGGACCTGAATGCGATGGAGATCGCCCTTAGCTACAAGCGTATGATGGAGGAGTTGAACTATACGCAGGAACAGGTGGCGGAGCGTATGGGAAAAGAGCGGAGTACGGTAGCCAATTATATCCGTCTATTAAAACTTCCTCCGGACATACAGGTAGCCGTTAGGAGCAACCAACTATCGATGGGGCACGCCCGTGCGCTCATCAATGTGGATACGGTCGATAAGCAGCTTTATCTATTCGGTGAGATTAAGAATAAAGGGCTTTCCGTCAGGCAGACGGAAGAGTTGGTACGCAGGTTGTACAAAGAGAATATCCCTGTTAAAAATTCGGTAAAACCCACGTTGCCCGAGGCTTTCAAAAGAATTGAAGATAACTTAGCATCACATTTCAGCACCCGGGTAAAGCTCAATCACAGTAAGAAAGGTGAGGGAAATATTTCCATTGAGTATTACTCCCTTCAGGAATTGAACAAACTGTTGGACCAATTGGGTGTCTCTGTAAACTAAGTAAGTATCCCAAACATGAAGATGGTCAGGTATTCATTAGCAGTCAGCATTTTACTGGGAGGGCATTTTGTGTCCCTGGGCCAGAAAAATGATACAATTCCCGCTTATAGTAAAGGAAAGCAGGGGTCGGATTATCCGGTAGGGGATACGCTGAAGCCTGGTCAAAAAGATTCGCTGCTCCCCCGCAAGAGCGCGAAAGTGGACAACCCTTATAAAGTCGATTCTGCCGCCCGCAAGAAGCATGACCCGCGCAGGGCCACCTTATATTCGACTTTTTGCCCGGGCCTGGGTCAGATCTACAACCATAAGTACTGGAAGCTGCCGTTGGTCTATGCCGCGGTGGGGATTCCGGCCTATCTTTATTTCGATAACAAGAGCTGGTACAGGAAATGCCAGTATGCCCTGTCGGTGATCCTGGATACCCCTTTAACCCCCGCCAAGCTCGCAAAGGTCGATCCCAAATTACGAGTCTTTGTATCCGCTGGCGATGATAATACGTTGCGGAGCGCCCGCAATGAGTACCGGAAAGACCAGGACTATTCGGTGATCTTCTTCCTGTTGTTCTGGGGGTTACAGATCGTGGATGCCACGGTAGATGCCCATTTGATGGATTTCGATGTTAGCACTGAGCTGAGCCTCCATGTACAGGAGGGGTCGAATCCGGCCTCCACGGGGGGGCTTGCGGGGATGGGGAGCATGAATACCCCGATGGGGATCAGCCTGGTCTTCGATATTCATAAGCCTCGGTTTAAGACACTGTTTGTACCCTGATTCCCTGGTCCCGGGGGTGGAATAGTAAATCTCAGCATTTTAATGTAGGTTTGGCGCAAAATTAACGGCACGTCATGAAGATTGCTCTTATTGGTTATGGCAAAATGGGTAAAGCGATAGAAGAGATCGCGTTGGCGAAGGGGCATGAGATCGTACTGAAGATCTCGGTTGACAACCTGGGAGACAATACGGAGGAGAATATCCGGAAAGCGGATGTAGCGATAGAGTTCACCGGCCCGGACAGCGCCTATGATAATATCCGGCGTTGTCTGCAGGCAGGGGTGCCGGTGGTTGCCGGTTCCACCGGGTGGCTGGAGAAATATGAGGAGCTGAAGCAATTTTGTCGGACGGAGGGTAAGACTTTTTTATATGCCAGCAATTTCAGTATCGGCGTCAATATTTTCTTCGAGGTGAATAAGCGTCTGGCGGAATTGATGGCCCCCCACCCTGAGTATAACATAAATCTGACGGAAATCCATCATACACAAAAAAGGGATGCGCCCAGTGGCACGGCCATTACCCTGGCGGAGCAGATCCTGGAAAGGGTTCCCCGCAAAAAGGGATGGGTAAACCATATTAGCGATAATTCAGATGACTTATCGATCCTCAGCGAAAGGATCAATCCTGCTCCCGGAACACACAACATTACGTACAGCTCAACTGTTGATACTATTGAAATCACGCATACGGCTCATAATCGTCAGGGGTTTGCGTCGGGCGCTGTGCTGGCGGCTGAATTTATTTACAATAAGAAAGGGGTTTTCAGTATGAAGGACGTACTGGGCTTCTAAACCATTGAACAAATTACAAAACAAGATAAAAAATGCTGTCAAAGAAAACCCAATATGCTTTCCAGGCGCTGATGTATCTCGCTGAAAAGGGAAAAGAGGGCCCGGTATTAATTGCAGAGGTGGCAAAAAAGAAGAAGATCCCGCTGAAATTCCTGGAGAATATCCTGCTTGAGCTTAAAAATGCGGGGATATTGGACAGTAAAAAAGGAAAGGGAGGTGGCTATTTTTTTGCCAAAAACCCCAAGGATGTTCCGCTGGCAATGATCATGCGTCTGCTGGATGGTCCGATTTCCCTCCTACCCTGTGTCAGCCTGTATTTCTACGAGCGATGTAAGAACTGCGATGAAAAAGGGTGCGGACTTCATACGGTCATGTCACAGGTGCGCGATGCCAATCTGAAGATCCTCGAAAAGAAGACGATTGCAGATCTGGCTAAACGCTGATCTCTTTCTCTTATCCCTCCGCCAACTTTAACACTGCCAATGGTTTATCCTGCGGCGGCCATTTTGATCAGGCTGATAAACCGGTTGCTACATACACGTTCAGCGATAGACAGGAGCTTGCCGATACGCTCCGTGAGCTGGTTCAGGTCTTCCTCTGTAATCGTATAGTCTTCTTTATACCGGGCATCTACATATCCCTGCAATAGTAACTTGAACAGGCGATCTTCTTCTTCGTTATTGCGGGGGAACAAGGAAGCCAGCTCAATCGAAAAACGGTTCGTATACCGTCTGAGCTTATCCAGGTTATGGGTGCAGGGTTTATAGCCGGTAAAGGCCAGCAGAATGGCCTGATAAATCTGCTCTGCGGCCTGGTGCAAAAGGAATACGGCAATTTTTCTTTCCTGCCGCTGTTGGTTGAACAGGGCACTTCGGAAAAAGGCTTCTGCGTTAAGCTTCCATCTTTCGAAATCTTTTTGGGCGACGGCCCTGATATGGACCAGGTTGGGGCGGGCGGCTTTAGCCAGGGGAATAGTGCCTGCATCATACAGGAGGATCGCTTCGCGGCTCATGGTGGAAAAGAAATATTGTCCTTCCGCCAGCCGGTTATTGACATAGTCGATATCGTGTATCAATACGGTAACGGGATAGTACATACGACAGCGATTTTCAACAAGGTCCTGTAGTTCATGATCATTGCGGCGTTCTCCGCGTGCCGTGACGACCAGCAGGTCATAACCGCCTAAAACAGCGGCCAGTTGTCTGTCGGCGAAGGGGTCGGGTACTGCTCCGGCAGTGGCATGCATGCCGAAAAGGATTATTTTTTCAGGGCAAACGGCTTGTACAATCACTTTGGAGAGGGTGATTAATTGTTCCCGTTTGTAGAGCGGCAGGTGTTCCATTGAGGTATTCATAGCAATGCTTAAAGGGTTCGAAAATTTATTATCTACGCCAGTTTTTTGCAGGAAATGGCTTTTTACGTCCATTTAGCAATTTATTTGGCTTATATTTAGGGTTAAGGGATTGATTGTTTAAAGATAAGTTAGAAATGTTGCTAATACTAATTTAATTGGGTTTAATATTTTTTTATGATGCAGTTTTTGGGGAAAAACATTCGGTATCTGCGGAAGCAACATCCTATAACTCAGTCCCAGCTTGCTTCTCTCATCGGAAAGGGTCAAACGACGATCGGGAACTGGGAGAATGGGATCAGCGAGCCTAATATAGAGGAGCTGCTCACTCTTAGCAACTATTTTGATATTTCGCTCGATGTTTTAATAAAGGTGGATCTGGCTAAGACGAATTATCAGCTGGAGAAAAGGCGTAAGGAGGGGAATAGGATCCAGAAACCGCCAGTGAAATATATTTCTGCAGAGGATGTATCGGTGGTTAGCGAACAGGGGGCAGAGGGGCTTTCCTATGTTTTGCAGGAGATCAAGGCATTGCGTGAGGAAATCGTACGGATCGGCGCGCTCCTGCCGGATGCGCCGGCATCGGGTGATGTTCTGGCCGCGGGGGGCCCGGGGGCGGGCGGTGAGGAGTAGAAAGGTGAAACAAAAGGGCAGCCTCCCGGCTGTCCTGTGAATGAATTCAGCATTCTCCGCGTATTAGGCGTGAATGGCTTTTTTAACTGCATTGATGGCGCCATCGATATGTCCGTAAGCGCGTCCCTGCAATCCTTGTGCAAAGCCATTGTCTTCGTCATGGCTGATATCCTGGCGTGCCTTACGCAGGAAATCCAGAGCCACGTGCAGACGGCCGTCGTGGTCATTGCGTTCATCGACGGGGGGATGGTCTGCCAGGTCTTTGCCGTCTTCGATAGATGCCTTCTTAATTTCACCGATAGCGGCATCGATGCGGTGTACGGCCTCGACTTCGTCTACGGTCTGCTGCCAGTTGCCCGGGCGATGTTCGATCATCCAGCGGGCGGCCCGCAGATCGGATAAAGCATGCAGGTAATAGGGATGCTCTCCGGCTGGTCTTGCGGTAGTAGCTGCCATAGCTGATACGGAGAAACTAACGGCAATCAGTAGATAGAAAAGGCTTTTCAAAAATGAAGGATGTTTTTTCATTGTAGCGATTTTAAGTTTAAGTATCAGACTTAAAAACGCTGGCCTCGTTTAAATATTAAAAAAAATCATCCGTTAACTTTTGGTTAACCGGTCAGAGTTGCATGTTTTCGATGACGATGGCCGAAGCGCCCCCTCCCCCATTGCAAATACCTGCCGCTCCGTACCTGGCTTTATTCTGGTGCAGGATATGAATCAGGGATACCAGGATCCTTGCGCCGCTGGCGCCCAGGGGATGTCCTATCGATACGGCTCCGCCATGGACGTTGACTCTGGCCGGGTCCAGTTTCATTCTCCGGGTGTTTTCGATGCCCACCACGGCAAAGGCTTCGTTCAATTCCCAGTAGGCGATATCCTCCATTTTAAGACCGGCTTTGGCAACGGCTGCAGGAACGGCAATGGCGGGGGTCGTGGTAAACCATTCCGGGGCTTGTTCGGCATCGGCATAGCCAATGATCTTAGCCAGTGGCTTCAACCCCAGCTCTTTTGCCTTATCGCTGCTCATCAGGACAAGGGCTGCCGCGCCGTCATTCATGGTAGAGGCATTGGCTGCCGTTACGGTGCCGCCTTTCTGGAATACGGGGTTCAAAGTCGGTATCTTATCGAATTTCACGTTGAAGGGCTCTTCATCTTTGGCAAATACGACGGGGTCTCCTTTCCGCTGCGGGATCTCCACGGGAATGACTTCGGCAGTGAATTTGCCTTCACCCCAGGCTGCCTGCGAACGCCGGTAGCTTTCAATAGCGAAGGCGTCCTGGTCTTCCCGGCTGACGCCACAGGTAGACGCACATAACTCCGCGGCATTGCCCATGGCTTTCCCGTCATAGGCATCCGTCAGACCGTCTTTAGCCAGTGCGTCTATCAGCGAGCTATTGCCATATTTGTTCCCCCAACGCATATTTTCTACGTAAAAGGGTGCGTTGCTCATGCTCTCCATTCCTCCGGCTACCACAATATCTATGTCCCCCAGTGTTATTCCCTGGGCTGCCTGTATGGTCGCTTTCATTCCGCTGGCGCAGACTTTGTTCACGGTCGTGCAGACCACAGAGTCGGGCAGGCCCGCGCCTTTCGCTGCCTGCCGGGCAGGCGCCTGTCCCAGATTGGCCTGTAATACGGAGCCCATCAACACTTCCTGTACCTGTGCGGGCAGGATGCCTGCTTTCTCTATAGCGCCTTTGATGGCAATGGCGCCCAGGCGGGTTGCGGGCAGCTCTTTCAACGATCCTCCGAAACTGCCGATGGGTGTCCGGACGGCGGCAACGATAACGACTTCTTTATTAGCCATATGGTCATTTTAAAATTAAGGGGATAAAGATAAGAAAAAAACTAACAGGCGTTAGTGTGAATGAAGCGGCAATTATATATAGTAGGGGACAAGGGGCATTCGGCAAAGAGATTGGAATGTTTAAACTTTCTCGAAAAGTCCATGAAATTTCCCTTGGTGTCGATCTAGGCGGTCAGTAAATATTGAAAAAAACTGAGGATCACTGCTTTCGTAATTTCTAAAAATAGAGTACGCCACTAAATCCGCAAGTTGTATTAGTCTAGATGCTTTTGAGTCAATAAAAAGCGGAACTTCAGCTAAATTCCTGATAATGTCCCAAGAATTACCAATGGTTTTAAAATCCGTAGCTAGATTTTGAATCGTCGTCTCATATGTGGATTTGTCAAATATTATAATTCCTCGTTGAATGTTTTTTTGTTTGTGTAATCTTCTAAGGTAATAATCAAACCGGCTCGACATCTGCTCAAAACAATATTCAACAGGATCTTTGGGAAGAATTAGCGATTTTCTTACAACACAGGCAAATATTCTATTAGAAGGATGGGAAGCCTTTAGTACACCTAATGCATCTTTTATAGCTTGTATTCTGTCCGGCAACGGGAATTGTCTCCAAAATCCTCTTCCATTCAACATTGGGCTTCCGTGTAATTCAACGCTTGTAGGATCTCCTGGATTGAACCGAGCCGCTATTTTATCAAGTTCATTATTCATCCAATACCCCTGCGTTTCAAAGATGCAGACACCCGCTAGAACAAAAAATAACTGTTTAGGATCAGTTGTAGTGCCAGATTCATCAGCATAAAGTAAATGCATAAGAAGGCTTAGGGGTATAAAATAAAAAAAACAGTCAAGGAGAAACCAAGTTCTCGCGGACCCTAAGAGAAGGTCCTCTCGACTGTGAATACAAAGTTAGACGCTATATTTGAATAAAAAAAGGTGTTTTTACGGTATTTAAAGACTATTACTTAGACTTTAACGACTTTTTAGGGGTAATTAGCACCTTAGCCAACTCCTCGAAGGTGGCATTTACCTGTAGTTTTTCCTCATATTTATTCGCCCGTTTCGATGGTTTCGATTTCTTTGCCTTGGGAGTTTTTGACATTGGCTATTAACGTTTTATATGTTAATCGGCCTTCGATCTGGTGAAAAGTGATGGCCCAGCGAAAACCGTCGCTCAATTTACGACTATTAAACCGATAGGCAAATTCATCGCAGTAGCGTTGGAGATGTTTAGAACTGATTTGGTGATAAATCCCAATAATCCCCCGTTTTAGCAGGCTCCAATAGTTTTCTATCGAATTGGTATGAAATTGGCCTGATTTGTATTGTCCTTCACTATGATTGACTGTCTTATGGTCGTATTTCTTTCCTACCTTAAAATAGTGAGCAGCTGAATCGGTTACTAAAATGGCTTTCCGGTCTACATGGGTTAAAATCAGATCGGTAATACTCTTTTTAGTCAAAACCGGGCTTACTTTGGTAACTACACGGCCCCCAGTCTCTATAATACCTACTATAGGAGTTTTTCCGAGTGTCCCATTTCCGATCTTTTTATCTTTATGCCTAAATTCTTCTTTCCCGCCGAAATAGGCTTCGTCAGCCTGTACTTCTTTGGTCAAAAGCAACGGAGCATTTTCTTTTAGGGATTCCCTGATACGATGCAGCATAAACCAAGCTGTTTTCTGGGTAACCCCTAAATTCTTTCCTAACTGTACGCTGCTTATCCCCTTTTTATGGGCCGTTATCAGGTACATGGCCGCAAACCATGTTTTAAGCGGGATATTGCTGGCCTCAAAAATTGTTCCTACGGTTACGCTGAACTTCTTATAACAGGTCTGATTGGCGCATTTAAAGCGTTTCCCGCCCTCTATCCGATAAGACTTCCTATGACCACAATAAGGGCAGATAGGCTCTCCATTCCATCGCTGTTGCACTAGGAACTCCCGGCAGGCGGCTTCGTCCTGAAACTTGGTCATGAGATCCTTGAGGTTCTTTACCATATCCGTAAATGTTTATAACGTTAAAGATATAGCTTGTCCATGATACTGCCTAATACATTAGGTACTATTTTGGACAAATCCTAGAATAAAAAAGCGGCTGACCGGGCCGCTCTTAATAGTTGCGATTTTTAGCACTTTACGATTCCAGGAGCTTGGGAAGTAACTCATTAACCTTATCCAACATAACCTGGTTCTTATCCCTGCTATACTTGCCGCATAGATAATCCAGCAGATGTAAAGGTTTATATGAGTCTTTCAGCCACTTCTTAAAATGCTGAAGCTCAGAATAAGGATAACATTTACATTCTCTTGCTCCGCGAACATCCTTATGGACATACATGAAGGTAGAGGCTTCTCCTGCCCATTTCTTGTCTTTTCTGTATTTAGCCCAATGACTCCCGATACTACCATCCACCAGATCATACTCATTGACACTGCCTATGTGCTTTTCCACAAACAACATAATTGGATGCGCCTGATCGAAGATGGACCAATGGGTTTCGGGGCAATTCTTAGTAGGCTCACTTAAAATCCTATTTTGGTAAGTTGGGATCAGCGAAGGCGTTACCCCCTGCCGAAGCACCTCTTCCATACGATTAAACTCATCAATGAACTCCTCCCTGAAAGCAGCAGCTTTAGCCCCTGTGAAAGACATTACCAGCATTGTAAACCCGTCTCTTCCTATGATGTACATAGGAGCGGTCTTGTTCTGAGCCGTCTTATAAGAGGAGAGCGTAAAATTCCGCTCTCTAAAACTCTGAGAACAAGCTAGTTGTCTAATTGCGTCTAAAACGTCTTTGTGATTTTTGCCAAATTTTCCCGCTACACGAACAGAGGTCGTGGCCGGCTTGTGATGATAATCAATTACTAATTGCATCTCCTTTTATGGTTTTAATGCGTTATTAAATACCCATATAGACATACGGGGCCGCCTGAAAATCAATTCAGCTTTGAAAACTAAAAAGGAGATTATTTGGAGAATTGGTTGCGGGGAATTACTTTCGTCGCAGTTATAAGCCTTTTCTACAAAATCACTCTTCCCGGTAGATCGGTCAAATCTACCGGGATTTTTTTCTTTTGGTATAGCGAACCTACGGAATAACTCCCATTTTAGCAAAAACCGTCTAATTTTAGTCGTAAAAATACCATCATTTTTAGATGGTATTCAATCCTGATCTACAGTACGCAGCCCATTGCCTGCAATATAGATGCAAGGAATGATGGTAATTTTGTCCCCTTTTCCTACTTTCGCCTCGATATTACATATTTGCGTTAGCTGATTTCTGGATAAGAAAACTGGCAGTTTTTAAGCACTCCAACGAAACTCAGGCTAGACGCTCACGCTACGCGTGGGCTTTAGTCATTTCATGGAGTGCAGGTATGCCAGTACCTCTTAGCCTGATTTGCTAAAGTTCCACGCATTTTTTATTCTCCCCTGCCAGCCGGAACTATGGCAACCATTAAGCCATTTATATGAACCGTTTACATGCTCTCTTAACAGCAGTCTTTGTCCTGGTATCCCTCTATTCCTTCTCCCAGAATGAAAAGCACCTTAAAAAGAATCTGAGTGTCTTTGTCTCAGAGCCTTTTGATAAAGATGCTACTATTTACTTTGAACGAAAGAACCCCCAAAAACATGGCTGGGAATATGCCGGCAAAAAGTTTGAACAGGCTTTTGCCACTAATGGCTTTAAAGTAGGTCAACCCGGCAGTAACCACCATTACATTTTTGTGTTAGATTATGATTATGGGTACAAAATTTCAGCCTATAAAATGCAGTATAAAAATCTAAAAGGGGAGATTTTTGATGAAACCAACCGCTCCCACCCTATTGGTACTTTCTCTTATATGGGAAGATATGAAAACGATGATGTGGCGCAGGGAATCGCCCTACGATTAAGAAATGCTAAATAAATTACATGAAATACCTATTTGTTATGGGGCTATGCCTTTATAGCTGCTTTTGTTATTCTCAGGTATACAAATTCAAGGCATTCGAATCGACCGTAATAGCTAATGGGGATGATAGCCCCATAAAGTGGAAAGAATGTGACATTCTAACAGTTATTAATATAACGAAGAATAAAATTCAAATTTATGCCAAGCATAATGTTGATTTAGATTTAATTTCCAAAGGCGGCTTCGAAAAAGATGCTGAACAAAACATCCATGTAACATATAAAGCTGTTGATGAAGGGGGAGTAAGATGTACAATCGAATTAGTAATATTTGATAATCAAGATGGTCGCCACAAAGCGACCCTTTCTCTTCAATATAGTGATGCTCATATCGTATACAGACTAAAGAACACAGACGAATAAATATGGGACTGTCCCCGTACGAGCGGTTTTTTTATCTTATAATGTATAAGCGTTGTGTTAATACAGAAATCGGTAAATTTGAAAAGCCGCCCTGTTATCAGCAGGAGCGGCTTTATTTATTAACAATCAAAAAAAGAAAGTTTATGGTTACTCTATCAGATTTTATCAAAGGAATCATTGAGACTATTACTCATGCTACCACTTTCAAAATCGGGAAAACCGGCCAAACTATTGATGACAGATTCAGAGGAGACCACGAATCCAATTATAAAAGCATAAAAGAAATAGGGGGTTCTAATAATAAATCCTTTGTAGACGGAATGGAAGTAGAATTAATAAAGTATTTCAAAACAAATCATAAGAATTGCGATAACGAACAAGAAGGCGGCGGTGATATGTGCCAATCCGAGCGTTATCTAATTTATGTTGTTTGGAATTAAACAGATAAAAACATCTCAGGAATACCTATTTTATATACAATTTCAGAATCCACTACCCTGCGAATATCAACGATTTTGCAAAAAGCGGGTTGGTCGCCTTTTAAAATTTCTTCTATTTGCTCTACAAGAGATTCAAAAGTTACGATTGGTTCCATTTTTTAAGTTTTTGCGGCCATCCATACTTTTAGGTCTTGTCCCTTAATGTATGTAAGTGCCGAATGAAGCGCGGATCTATCTGTTAGTAGCTTCGAAGGATTTTCAGAGAGGGAGCCGGTGAAGGGAGAGAGGGTTGCGGGTGATGGGTAAACCTGGTTATATTTCATTTAAAATGAGATCATTATGTTCGCACAAAATTTGATGATGTCGCCCAGCTCAAGCTGGGCTTTCTTTTATTTGCCCCTCATGATTAGATGGATTAGATGGAAGTTAATCATGAGGGGCAAAGTAGCTAATAAAAATGCTTTAAGCTGCTACCATCCCGTGGTTTGTTTAAAGTCGGGGTTTTTACCCGCCATTTTATCCATCTCGCTTTGCGGGATTGGCATAAAGTAATGTTTAGATGCGTCAAAGACCCTTGTTTGCAATACGGGATAAGTATAAGTAGTATCCGTTGCGTTAATTGAATATAGCACCGAATGTACCGGGCCATTGTCAACAACTTCCGCTATTTTCCACCGCCTTACGTCCCAAAAACGCTGGCTTTCAAATGCCATCTCGATCCTGCGTTCGTGCTGGATGGCACTGCGCATATCGGCTTGGCTTAAACCAGCAGGCAGGTTGGGCATACCTGCCCTATTGCGAATGGCGTTTACGGCGCTATATACCGTAGCATCGGGCCCCAGGGCTTCATTTTGCGCTTCCGCATAATTCAGGTACAGCTCCCCGGTACGGAATAGTACCCATTTTCTGGGAACATACCCCCTGCCATAATAAAGGTCGGTACTTACGGACATATATTTCCTCCAAAAATAACCACTGGCTGTTTGACCGGCAGTGGGTTTGTCTACACCCTGGGCGTCAATCTTCCTCCATGTCCACCATTCCAAAGGATATAATACCGTTGCATAAAACCGGGGATCCCTGCCGACATAAGGGCGCTTGGGGTTAAAACCGGAAGCCGGGTTGGTAATTGGCAAGCCTGTCGCCGCCATTTCATAAGCGTCCACAAATTCTTGAATAGGGCCGCTATTGCCCCAACCCCCGTTTCCCAAAGACACCATTACCTGGTCGATTGCGCCGCTGCCCATTGGCCGGTTCCATATCACTTCCTGGTTGTTATAGTCCAGGAAAACATTTGCATAATTGCTGTTTAAAACATAACCATTTGCCAAAGCGTCGTCCAATGCTTCTTTGGCCACCGATGCCGCGGTTTGCCAACGGGTTGGGTCGTTTTGCGGGTTGAACAACGGGCTTGCATAATAAAGCAGCATCCTTGACTTGATGGCCAATCCTACCATTTTAGTGGCCCTGCCAAGTAACGTTACATCGCTATAAGCGAAAGGCAAGGCGCCCGCCGCACTGTCCAAATCGGAATTTACAAACTTAATAACGTCTTCGTACGAACTTCTTGGATAGTACAGGTCGCTTTCAGAGCCATAAGGCGATACAGGGGTGCTCAATAATGGAATGGTGCCCCATTCTTTAAAGAGGTGTGAATAAAAATAAGCCCTAAGCGTAAAAACTTCGCCTTTCAACCTTGGCTTCCAGGCCGGATGGGAAGGGTCTGCCGGGATAAGGTCATAATATTTGAGGAACGTGTTACATTCCCTGATGCCCTCATAATAATTGAACCAATCAATGGAAATAGGGAAAAAGCTGGAAGGGTTCCACGAACCCGTATTGAATATTTGAAAACCATTCGCCCATATTTGTTTGCCTTCGTCCGTTCCCGAGGAAATAGTATAAGAGTTGCCATTGCTGTAATCCCAACTTGGCAAAGAAGTATAAATGTTGTTTACAAATTTTTCGGCATTGGTTATGGTAGAAAACACTTCTTCCACCTGTACATTGTCGCTTGCTACTTTGTTAAGGTAGTCTTTTTTGCAAGATGCCGCTGCGCCTATACAACAAAAGGCCAGTAGATATATTATTGTTTTATTTTCCATTTCTTATTGTTTTGTTGCTTGCTGCAATAACTGTTTGTTACAAGTGCCGATGGGGGTATTTACAAATTGACCGTTACGCCCGCGTTATAAACTTTGTTGATCGGATAAGGCACAGCCGTGTTCCCGGAAGGGTTAATTTCCGGATCGACGTCGTTAAATGGCAACTTGTCCCAGGTAACCAGGTTTTGCGCATTGATGAATACCCGGAATTTTTTAATTTTAACCCGCTGCAATAGCTTGCCTGTCAGGGAGTAGCCTACCTCAAAATTCCTGAGTTTTATATAGTCGGTTTTATATTGCCAAAAAGTGGAGTTAACATTGTCATTTGTCCAGTCGTTGTAGTGCATCGATGGATACCTGGCCGTTTGTGCAGTCTGCGCCGTCCACCTGTTGTTCCATTGGTAGGGCCTGTATTGGTACTGAGGTATTAAATAACCCTGGTAATTGGCCACACCGCCCAAAGCCCCTTGAAACAGGATGCTAAAATCAAAATTATACACGGCAAAGCCTATGGATCCGCCAAATGTTTGGGTAGGGAAGTTATAGTTCGCGATCATTGCCCTGTCTTTAGCATCGATAACGCCGTCGCCGTTCATGTCTTTATAGCGTATGTCGCCCGGCAACGACTTAGCGGTAAGCGTAGATTTCGGCCCCTTGTCTATTTCGGCCTGGCTGCGGTAAATGCCGTCGGCAATGTAACCCAGGGAGTCGCCTATCGGCCTTCCCTTGGCATATTGGTAGGCATAAGCCAATTGTGGCTCATCGGCATAAAGTATTTTGTTCTTCGCCAATGAATAGTTGATATTTCCAAATAGGTTAACTTTTCCTACGTGCGTGTTAACGTTAAGATCGATTTCAATACCCCTGTTTACGACGCTGCCCACGTTTTTGGGTTGAATGACCGAAACCCCTAAATAATCGGGTATTGTCCGGGGGGTGGTAAGTATATTGTCCCTTCGCTCGTGGAAATAGTCCACTGTCAATTTAACGGCGTTTTTAAAGAACCCGGTTTCTATGGCGATATCTGCTTTTTTGGCTCTTTCCCAAGTTACGTTTTCATTGCCCACGCTGCTTTCATAATATCCGGCTACGTTAGTACCGGGGTTGCCAAAAGTGTACCCGTTGGCTGCTGTGATCGGGGAGTAGTTTGAAAGGAATAACCACCTGCTGGTGCTTATTTGGTCATTGCCCACAATGCCATACGAACCGCGCAGCTTAAGGAAATTCATTAACCGGATATTGTTTTTAAAGAACTCTTCGTCGGAAATTATCCACCCTGCGGATACTGCCGGGAAGAATCCATAACGCTTTCCCGGAGGGAAATTCTCCGACCCGTTATAGCCAAAATTGAATTGCAAATAATAACGTTGATCGTAGTTGTAGGAAGCATTGCCCACCAACCCCTGGTAAACATGCGGCAAATCGTTATATACGGAAGTATAGCTCCGGTTGCCCAAAAACATACCGCTTATATTGTGGCGCCCAAACCTGCGATCGTAATTTAATTGAACGTCATAAAAATAATACCGGTAACCCGATGTGGAATAGGTTTTAGTTAAAGAGTTTGCCGTGGTCATTTGCGCATATGTTTCCGTACCGGTAACAGGGTCTTTGCTGTACCTGTAAGAGTCATAATGCTGGCTTTGGGCATAATCGATGGTCCCGTAGTTTTCAAATGTGACCAACCCTTTTATTTTCAGTCCTGGTGTAATCACATCGAGCAGGTGCGTGGCTTCTACCGTGCCATTCGTGCTGTGCCAGAAATTATTGTAATACCCCGTAGATTGTATTTCGGCAAGTATGTTCCTCCAGTCGGGCGGCATACCCGTGCCAAATGCATAAGACCCATCAGGGTTATAAACAGGGGATGTGGTGCGGCTATATTGTGATAGCATTTTAAAAATCCAATCATACGCGGCAACCCCTTGATCTACCCCGGCTCCCGGCCCTGTCCTGTTTTCCAGCCTGGTTGCCAGATCCAACCGCAGGCTGAGCATTTTAGATACGTTCAGGTTAATGTTGGAGCGTAGGTTGTAGCGGTCGTATTTATCGCTAACCCCGTATTTATTGTTATCCGCGGCTTTAAGCAGCGACCCCTGGTGCAGGTACGAACCGGATACAAAATAGGTGCCAATATCGTTGCCACCGCTGATATTTATGTTATAGCGTTGCTGTGGCGCGGACGGCTTCAATATCACGCTGTACCAGTCAACATCGGGATAGGTATAGGGGTCGCTTTTGCTTTGTATTATCTGGAGTTGCTGGTTGGTATAAATAGGGGACGATCCTTCGTTGGTCCTGCCTTCATTGATCAACAAGGCGGTATGGTACGCATCTAAATAGGTGGGCAGTCGGGTTGGTCTTTGCTGGCTGTATTGCCCGTTAAATTCTATATTGGGCTTTCCGGACGTTTTTCCCCTTTTAGTTGTAATCAATACGACACCATTGGCGCCCTGTACTCCGTACAAGGAGGTGGACGCGGCGTCTTTTAATATGCTTACCGAGGCGACTTCGTTTACGTCAATATCCCCAAAATTGGCATCGCCCCTTGGCAGGCCGTCAATAACGATTAACGGCGATTTGTTGGCGCCATAAGTGCCAACGCCCCTGATATAGATAGCAGCGGCATCCGAGCCCGGCAAGCCGGAAGATTGAATGGCAGTGAGCCCGGGGAGCCTTCCGGCCAAAGCGTTTGACAGGTTGGCCACGGGGCTTTGCTTCAGCTCTTTGGTGCGCACGGTAGATATGGCGCCCGTTACGCTAATGCTTTTTTGGACTTGCCCATAACCCGTTACTACCACATCGTTCAGCCCGGTGGAGTCTGCTTCCATTTGAACGTTTAGTTCGTCTTTGTTCCTGACGCTGCGTACTAGTGTTTTGTAGCCTACAAAGCTAAAACGAATGGAATCGTCGGGGCTTACCGGGATGGAATAAGCGCCCACATCGTTAGTGGCGGCGCCAAAAGGTTTCCCGATAACGGTAACGGACACGCCGGGAAGCGCATTGCCAACAGGGTCGGTTACCCTGCCTTTAAGCGTGTCCCTGGGATCGACGAAACCATTAAGCGGTGTATTTGTTTCCGGGTTAGCGGCGGTACGTTTTATTACTACATAATCATCCACCACTTTGTACGTTAACGGGTACGGGGCCAATAGCTCGTTTAAAACCTTTTTAAGGGAAACCGATTTTACATCGATGCTTACTCTTTCCGTATTGAACAATGAATTTCCCGTGAAAATGATGTTCACCCCGTCCATTTCCGTTATCTTGTTCAGGGCATCCTTTAAAAGTTGGTTTTTTACCGTCAAGGTTATTTTTTTCTCAAGTAAGCTTTGCGAACCTGCATCTTTTGCGTGCAGCAAAGAGGTAAAAAGCAAAGTGAGTAAGACGATAAGATTGCATCTCATAATTGCAGATTTACTACAAATACGTAGTTTGAATAAA
The DNA here is from genome assembly GCA_035555335.1 of Puia sp. Classification (GTDB taxonomy): domain Bacteria; phylum Bacteroidota; class Bacteroidia; order Chitinophagales; family Chitinophagaceae; genus Puia. The sequence continues at coordinate 660,200 of DATMGS010000027.1, read as the reverse complement.
GAAAAAGCCATAGTTTTGGTGTGTTTGAATGTGTTCAATAAATAAAAGGATTAACGCATATCAGGGGTCCGAAGCCTTCTAAAAGTTAATCTCTTTTTATTGGATGCCTTAACAGGTCCCTGCCGCAAGCAGGGATTTTTTGTGTTTCAACTTCGATGTTTGATGGTAGGGTTCATGTTGTTTTATTTATAGTTAAAATGGACAATATTTTATCTGAAACTATCGGCAGCCCCCTCCAATTATCACATATTTCCCGTTTGCATTTTTTTCTACCCGGGCATTTAGCGACTCGGCAATTAATTGAAGGTTTTCTTTCATTTTATTGTTCGAAAAAGCCCCGTAAACATTGCAATGGCGTACATTGTTGTTTAATTGGACATCTATGTTGTAGTTCTGTTTGATGGCATTTGCCACCTCTTCAAAAGGCTCCCCGTCAAATATCAGATTCCCCTTTGTCCACGCTAAAACTTTGTTTACGTCCACTTGTTTAACCGTTGCTATTTTTTTTGCCAGTTGATAGTTCAATTGGTCTTTTACCGAAAGTTCCCCTAATTTTTTTCCGCCATCGTTCACTTCTACTTTTCCATTAGCAACCGTAATGCTCGCGTTGGACTGGTTTGGGTATGCTTGTATGTTGAAAGCGGTGCCAATGTCCCTGGTAGCCAAATCCCCCACGTGAACAATAAAAGCGGACCCTATTTTATGTTGTACTTCAAAGTAAGCCTCACCGGTAAGGTACAATTCCCGTTTTTCCACATCAAAGTCGTTTGGGTATTTTAATTTACTGTCCCCATTTAACCAAACTATGGATCCGTCTGGCAATGTCAATTTTATATGCTCACCGGGCTTTGTTGTCTTTTCAACATAGCTAACTGCATATCCTGTTGTGGCAGCGGCGCCTTTTTTGCCCCATTTAAACCATGTTATGGCCGCAATGGAAAACAACACCAATATAGAGGCCGCGGCCCAGTACATTTTAAAGCGGATATGTGGGTGTCTTTTGCCTTCCGTTTGCTGTATGCCATGCAAAACGCCCTGCCAAATATTATTTTCTAAAATAATGGCTTCTTCATCTTTCAGGGTGCTACCGTCAGCTTCCTGCCCTTGTTGAAAAGAATTATAATACTTTAAATAATCCTTTAAATCTTGGTCAGAAGCTGTGCCATCCGCAATTCTTTCAGCTAGTTTTCGGAAAGTGTTTTCGTCCATCTTTATAAATGTTTATAATGACTCCATTAACAAGGCACACATCGAAGGCGTTTCCCCCAAGTGCAAAAAAGATATTTTTTTTTAATATATATACAGCGGGTTGCCGGCCTGGTTTGGCAGGGCAGGTAATAAGTGATCTTTCCCGGTTTTACAAACCAAAAGAAATCAATGCAAGAAATGGCAATAAAAGATATATTACCGAACGGATGCGTTTTAAGGCAATAGTAAGTTGGTTTTCTACGGTTTTGGCCGAGATGCTCAGTTGGGTAGATATTTCTTTATTTGAAAAACCGTAGTCACGGCTTAAGCGGTATATTTCCCTGCATTTAGAAGGAAGGCCCGACACTGTATGGCTAACCAACCTTTTCAATTCTTTTAATTCTATTTCTTCGTCAACACTTAACCGGGAATTCGTTTGAAAGCCCGTATGTTGGAGATAATGCTTTTCCCGGGACTTGCCGGCGCGTATATGGTTGGCTACTTTGAATTTGACAGCAGCAGAAAGATATGCTTTTAAGTTAATGACCTCCATCGTATCCCTATGTTGCCAAACCCAAATGAACAGTTCCTGGACAATGTCGGTACATGCCTCCTTATCTTTCAATACAAGAAACGAAGACTTATATAAAGCGTGCCAGTGCCTTTCATAAATTTTTTTGAAAGCATGCTCGTCCCCATCCTTGAGCAAAGACATCAAGACCGCATCGTCCATATAATCATTTTCATTTATTGACATAGTCAACATTTTTAATTGGGTAGGGGTGCATAGGTTTTGTTCGTGAAATTAACCAAATTTTAACTCGACAAATGGGATTTGAAAAAAATTGCGCAAACGATTGCATGGTTTGCCCCCTCCTACTTTAATAAGTGAAGTATGGAAGACCTGCCCTATCAGGATCTTTTGATCATGCCGTCTTTGAGGATTTCTTTTATGGATTGATCGTAATAATTCTGGCTGATGATAACTTTGGCGGTTCCGAGGTCGATGGTGTTGCCCTGGATGCTTTTGATGTAGCTGGTATTGATGATAAAGGATTTATGCACTTTCAGGAACCGGTCTGCCGGAAGCTGGCCGAAAATACTTTTCAGGGTGAGATAAACCATCAGCGGGCGGGTGGATGTATGCAGGATAATATAGTTCAACCGGGCCTCGATATAGACCAGTTCGTCATACAGGATCTTCTCCAGGCGATTGTCGCATTTTACAAAAAAATGATCCCGCCTGTCTTCCTTTCCCGGCTCGTCCTTTCGCTGCGTCAGCGTATAATAATCCCTTACTTTATTGCAGGCTTTCAGGAAGCGCTCGAAAGAGAAAGGTTTTACCAGGTAATCCGCGACCTCCAGCTCAAAGCCGTCCAGCGCATATTCTGCATAAGCCGTCGTGATGATGGTCATAGGCTGGCGCAGGCGTCTGCTGTTAGCACGTAAAAATTCAATGCCGCTCAGCTTGGGCATGTTAATATCCAGGAAGAGCAGGTCAACCGGCTGTTCATTCATCAGGACATCCGCCTTCAGGGGGTTCTCAGCCATTCCGGCCAGTTCCAGGTAATCGATATCCTCGATATATTCCCGGATCACTTTCCGGGCTACCGGTTCATCGTCAACGATGAGAGCTTTAAGGAGCATGGTCATCCGATTTTAAGGTTAAGCGTTATCTCATAGGACTCGTCTTCTTTCCGGGTGAGGAGCTCATACTGCTGCGGGTATTGTAGTTCCAGCCTTCGTTTGACATTGGCGATCCCGATACCGCCGCAGTCCATGCCCGGCCCGTTCACAGAGCGGTCCCTGGTGTTAAAAGATCGAAAGATCAGCCAGTCGTCTTTTTTACGCAAAGAAATTTCCACTTTATTTTCTCCCGCTCCGTTATAGCTCACATATTTAAAAGCATTTTCGATGAAGGCGATAAATAATAAAGGCGCGATGGTGAATCCTTTTATATTTTCGGCAATGTCCAGGCAGATCTGCAGGTCCTCTTCTTTCCTTACCTGCTGAAGGGTTATATAATTCCGGATGTAATGTATTTCCTTATCGATGGGAATATAGTCCACATTGCATTCATATAACTGGTAACGCAGCATCTCCGAGAAGCTGAGCAGCATATTCCTGGCCGTGCTGTTCTTTCGGTCGATGTGACCATAGATGGAGTTAATGGAATTAAACAAAAAATGGGGGTTGAACTGGGCTTTTAAAAAATCCAGCTCATTCTTCGCTTTTTCTTTTTCGATGGTGTCGAGATACTGACGGAACCGGATCTTTTCGAACACCAGCCGGATGGCGATTATGCAGGCTACCCAGACGAAAATATTCAGAAAGGAGTCCCTGAAAAGGTTTCCAAAAGACGGCGCGGGAAGGCCCGTCCGGAAAACATGCCGTTGAAGGAACAGGGACAGAGGCACCCTTAACAAGGCGGTCAGGGCCACACCTGCCGGCAGTACCAGGGCAAAGGCAAGATATTTCTTCCGGTAGAGCAAAAAGGGGATCCCTATATAAATCTGCAGATAATAATTAGCCGCAATGAAGAATAAATAGCAGAACTGTACCGTCAATGTCCTGGTGACCGTCAACGCATGGTCCCGGAATAGCAGCGTCCAAACTAAATAGAGCCCTGTCCACCCTATCACATGATCCCATATCGGATGTCTTTTCATCTCTATAAATGTAAGAAACCGCCGGGGTTTCTCCTGTCTTTTTACATGAAAGCCCGGAAATACGTGATAACGGTCAAACCGGTCCTTCATCAGGAATCCGGCTGCCTTCATGTAAAGGGTTTATTTCCCGGGAGTTTTTCGGTTTCATTTGTACTCTAAAAAAATGAATATGAAGAAAACAATTACCTGGCTGCTTAATCCGCCTGTCGATGGCCAGGCGGCTATTTTGCTCATCCGTCTTATGACTGGAGGCGTATTCTTCTGGGAGGGTATTTTAAAGTTTGTGTATCCTAATCAGGGGGTGGGCCGGTTTACAAAACTAGGTTTTCCTATGCCTGAGCTCACGGCGCATTTTGTGGCTGTTACAGAAATCGCAGGGGGCCTATTGTTACTGTTCGGGTTGCTTACCAGGGTTGTGGCTCTCTATTTCATTGCCGAAATGATCGTAGCCATCTTAGCCACCAAGATATCGCTTTACCTGGGCACTTCTCCCCTGCCGATGCCCCCAGCTCCGCCAAAGATCGGTCCCTGGGCCGTGCTGCATGAAATACGGTCGGATTATGCGCAATTGCTTACGAGCATGTTTCTGCTGTTGACGGGAGCCGGTTCAAGATCATTGGACAGATTGCTGTATCAGCATGGTTTATGGAAAAAAGGATTCGGGGCTGAATAATGCAAGGGTGGCATGCCGGTAGAATATTTTCTTTATTTTTAGCGAAGAATAAAACTATTTGCCGGGCATGAAAGCAGCGACTATCCATGAGATCAAGCAGGAATTGACTAATCTTTCTCCTTCCAGGCTCGCAGAGTTATGTCTGCGCCTGGCTAAATTTAAAAAAGACAATAAGGAGCTGCTGACGTACCTGCTGTTCGAATCGTCTGATCTGAATGAATATATCGGGAATGTGAAAAAGGAGATAGACCTTGAATTCAAGGAACTGCCCAAGCCCAATCTCTACCTTACGAAAAAAAGTTTGCGTAAAATACTACGAATTACGACCAAACAGATCCGCTATACCGGTTCGCCGCAGGCGGAAGTCGAATTGCTCACCTATTTCTGTTCCAGGGTTAAGGCTTCGGGCATTCCCATTGGGAACAGCCAGGTGTTGAACAATCTTTATCAGCAGCAGCTCAAAAAGATCCATTCGGTCATCGATACGATGCACGAGGATTTGCAGTATGACTATTTAAAGGAGGTGAAAAAGCTGCAATAAATGGCCGATCGGCCTCCGGGGCATATTTCGCCACGAAATATGGCCGAACAGATAAATTAATACAAGAAATAATCAAAAGTTCATGACAGGCCGCGTTTGCCTTATCCCTATCTTTAGGGATTTACAGTCCGCCTTCGGATGCTAACCAGCTCAATCATGAAAAAGTATACGTTTGTCTTTTCATTGTTCCTCCTGTCTGTTGTTGCCCTTGCCCAGACTTCCGCCGACCGGCAGAATGCCGAAGCCTTATTGAAACGAATGACGCTGGACGAGAAGATCGGGCAGATGACACAGGTTACCCTGGGCGTAGTGGCAGCCCCTGAAGACGGTGTGCTGGATCCGGCTGCGCTGGCCAAAGCCGTACTGAATTATAAGGTAGGGTCGATCTTAAACGTCACCAACCATGCGCTGACGGTAGAGCAATGGCATACGATACTCACGCAGATACAGGATGAAGCCAAAAAAACACGTCTGAAAATACCTGTGATCTATGGGCTGGATGGGATTCACGGGCAAACCTATACGCTAAATTCTACTTTATTTCCCCAAAATATCGCAGTGGCCGCCACCCGTAATACGGAACTGGCGGTCGCCGTGACCAAGGTAGCGGCCATGGAGCTGCGCGCTTCGGGAGTGCGCTGGAATTTCGCTCCTGTGCTGGATTGCGGCCGTCAGCCTTTGTGGTCGAGGTTTCCGGAGACTTATGGGGAGGATGTCTATATCGGTAAGACGATGGGCGCGGCCGTCATCAAGGCCTATGAAGAGGATGGTCTGCGAAATCCTACGGCTGTCGCCAGCTGTATGAAGCATTATATCGGCTATAGCGCTTCCCGGACGGGAAAAGACCGGACCCCGATCTACCTGCCGGAGATCGAGATGCGGGAATACTATCTGCCGCAGTTCCGTGCCGCCGTTCAGGCAGGTGCGTCCACCCTGATGGTCAATTCCGGAGAGATCAATGGCACGCCGGTGCATGCCAGCAAGTACCTGCTCACCGACGTGCTGCGAAAGGAGCTGGGTTTCCAGGGCGTGATCGTCACGGACTGGGAAGACGTCATCCGTTTGCATACCCGTCATAATGTGGCCCCTACCCCGCTGGATGCGGTTGCCATGGCCGTCAATGCCGGTATCGATATGAGCATGGTCCCCATGGACTTTTCTTTTTTCGATCTGCTGAAGGCAGCGGTGCAGAAGGGGAAAGTACCGCTGAGCCGTATCGATGATGCCGTAAAAAGGATCCTGCTGCTCAAATACAAACTGGGGCTTTTCGATCAGCCTTACCCGGAAGAAGCGGCCACCGCGAATTTTGGCAAGCCGGAATATCAAACCATCGCTCTGCAGGCAGCCCGGGAAGCGATGACATTGCTGCAAAACCAGGACGGGCTGCTGCCCCTGGCCCGCAATACCCGGGTATTGGTGGCTGGCCCCGCGGCCCAAAGCATCAGCGCGCTGAATGGCTGCTGGAGCTATACCTGGCAGGGTAACCAGGAGCAGTGGTATCCGCAGGACAGCAAAACGATCTTCCAGGCGCTCACCGACAAGCTGGGAGCGGGCAGTGTCAGCACGACCACGGTGAAGGGATTTGACAGTCCGGCGAATTATGATACGGCGACCCTGAAAGCGGCAGCCGGCGGTGTGGATGCGATCATCCTATGCCTGGGAGAAAATGCCTATGCCGAAAGTCCGGGCAATATCCCAGACCTGGCTTTACCGGAGGAGCAGACGGCCCTGGCCAAAGCGGCGGTCGCCACCGGCAAGCCTGTCATCCTCGTGCTGACGGAAGGAAGACCCCGTCTTATTTCAGGGATCGCCCCGGCCATGAAGGGTATCTTAATGGCTTATTGGAGTGGTAAAAAGACAGCGGAAGCGATCAGCGACGTGCTGCTCGGCGACTACAATCCCAGCGGGAGGCTGCCTTTCAGCTATCCCCGCAGCATGGGAGAAATGGTGCTGTATGACCGGAAGCCTACGGAGGAGATCCGGGAGATCTTCAATTCCGATATGACGATGAATGGCTATAACCCTCTCTTTCCTTTCGGATGGGGCCTGAGCTATACGAGGTTCGAATATGGGGATCTGACCCTCAGCGCCGATAAGCTGGGCGCAGCGCAGCAGCTGACCGTGCATATTACGGTCAAGAATACCGGCAGCCGGGATGGCAAGCATACCGTCGAGCTATATACGAGGGAGCATTATGCGAGCATTACGCCTAATATGCGTCGATTGAGGGCTTTCAAAAAAATATTCCTGAAGGCGGGTGAGTCGACAACGGTGGATTTTGTCCTGAACCGCAGTGACCTTGCTTTTGTGAATGCGCAGCTCAGGACGGTGACGGAGCCCGGCGCTTTTGATGTAATGATCGGGGATAAGAAGGCCACGTTCATGTATGTGGGGGCGCCTTCGCTCTAATACCCCCATTTCTTCATGACTTCCAGGTCGGCTTTGGCGCAGTCGATCGGGGATTTGCCCTGGTAGGACTCCTGCTCGATGATGAAATGATGGGTGCCGCCTGATTTTTTGCCCAGGTCGGTTACCTGTTTGGTATTGACGATGCCTTCGCCGAGGATGGTGCTTTCATATTTCTCCGATCCGGAGGTAGCTTTGATCTCGTCTTTGACATGCATCAGTTCAAATCGCCCCGGATATTGCATGACGATGGCGATCGCGATCGCCCCTCCATTGTACAGGTTGCCCATATCCAGCTGCTGGGCTACCAGTTCGGGATCTGTGTTCTGCAGGATAATATCGAATAGTTTTTTATTATTCAGGACGGTGCTGAATTCAAAATCGTGGTTGTGATAGCCGAATTTCATTCCGGACTTCTTACACAGCTCCCCGCTCTTATTAAAGACTTCCATGTAATGGAGTGTGTCGTCATAGGTCTTGCGCAGGCTTGCGTCCAGCCAGGGGCTGATGACATATTGCTGTCCTACGATGGCCGCGTCTTCCACGGTCCATTTCCAGGAATCGCTGAAATCTTTTTTTGATTCATCCCAATGCTGCGGCGCCATGACAGTATGTCCGCTGTACATTTTGAGGCCCAGGCCATCCAGCAGGGTTTTGAAATCTTTGGCGCTGTAGCCATAGAATTTCCGGTCTATGTAATTGGCGTGTTCTACATATTTATAACCCATCTCGGCCAGTAGCTTCAGGGTGCCGGCGGGATCCTTCTTCATTTCGTCGCGAACCGTATAAAGCTGAATGCCGACGATATTCTTTTTGCGGGCCCCGGCGGCAAGGAGCGTATCGGAAAGCATGGTGCCGGCGGCTATCGCCAGGGCGCTGTTCTTCAGGAAGGATCTGCGAGAGTAAGCCATACGGGAACTATTTAGTAATGAACGGTTGATGGAGAATTAGTTGCGAACGAATTTAATTTTATTTGGTCCCTGCGCCAAATAAATTTATACGGGCGGCAATCGTTATTTTTACCATCCTATTGCAAAAACGCCTTCGAACCACTATGGCTATTGAGAAAAAAGTAAAAAAAGATGTCTGGAAGAATATTTTCCGCCTGATTGTTCCACATAAGAAGAAATTTTTATGGGTAGTGACGTTGGGGCTTTTAAGTACGGGCGCCAGTCTGGTGGAACCGTTGATCTACCGGGAAGCGATTAACGATGTGGCGGGCCTGTTCGTAAGACAAGCCAGGGAGAACGCGCAAAAGGATCTGGGGCTCGATCCGGATGACGAAGAGAGTATCCAGCATATGGTCCAGGACGAGACGAACATGGCCGACTCTGCCAGCGGCGGTTCCGATTCGGGCCATAGCTCCGGGGATTCGGCGGCCCGGAGTGCGAAGGGCCGTGATTCAACGAAAGCCCATCCGGCAGCGGGAAGTATAGCGGCCAGGGATTCGGCAGCGGGAGGTCATGGTACCGGAGGGAAGGGTCATTCGAAGGCAGCCGTCCGCGCTAAAAAGCTTGTCATTAAGAAAGATACGGTTATAAAGCCTGTTGCGCCGGTTCCGGAGCCGCATAAAGAGGGGCATGTAGCGGCTCGTACTCCCGCGCAGGCGCTGAAGACCTTATTAAAAGCCGTGGCGGCATTGTTCCTGATCAACCTGATCGGCACGTTGCTTTGGCGGGTGGGAGAGAATACCAACACGCGGCTTTCCTGTCTCATCGAGCAGGGCTTTATTCAAAAAACGTTTTCCCATGTGCTCAATCTGCCGCTGGGATTTTTCGGTAAGCGCAGCAGCGCCGCCATTGCCAAGCAGATCGATCAATCTGAAGAGGTAACGGGCATCGTCAATGGATTCTCGCAGCAGATCTTGCCCGAGATCATCAGTTTGCTGGGGATCCTGGCCATTATGTTCTGGCAAAATGTGGCGCTTACTTCTGTGGCGTTGATCACCATACCCTTCTACCTGCTGATCGCCTGGCGATCGGCCAATAAACTGGAATCCGGGCTTTCGAATTATTATTCCAGGTGGGAGGATGTTTCCTCCAGGATCCAGGATGGGTTGACGGGTATCAAAACGGTAAAGATATCCGGGGCTGAGGAGCGTGAAGTCCGGCGCTTACAGACCGTCGCGAATGAAGCTTATGTAGACTATATCAAACGGGCGCAGCTGTCGAACAAATATGTTTTCTGGGAGACGATGCTTTCTCATCTGTCGACAGCGCTGGTCTTTGGTTATGGAGGATATCTCACGCTGGAAAACAAACTGACGCCGGGTGACGTGGTCATGTTCGTGGCCTACCTGGACCGGCTCTATGGTCCTATCGATACGCTGGCCAGCTTATGGGTGGAATTACAGCAGAATGTGGCTTCCATTGCGAGGGCTTTCCGGCTGCTCGATAACGAGGAGGAAGTGAAGACGGGTAAAAGCCTGGTGATCGGGGAAGGAAGGATCCAATTCGATGAGGTGCATTTTGGCTATACCTCCGAAAGGGAAGTGCTGAAGGGGGTGACTTTTACGTTGGCGCCGGGGCAGGCAACGGCTTTGATCGGAACTTCCGGAGCCGGCAAGACGACGACGGTGGATCTGCTGATGAAATTATACGAACCTTCCGGGGGGCGCATTCTGATCGACGGGCAGGATATCCGGGAGCTGGATGCTTCTTCGGTAAGGGGCCAGATCGGGATGGTGTCGACGGATGGGGCAATATTCAGGGGAACGCTGGCTGATAACATCCGGTATAAACGGCCCGAGGCAACTGATGAGGACGTATACAAAGCGGCTATGGCTGCTGGCATGCAGGCGACACTTGGCCGGTTGCCACAGGGGTTGCAGACGCTGGTGGGAGAAAGTGGTATGGGGCTGTCCGTCGGGGAAAGGCAGCGTATTCAGATCGCCAGGGTATTAGTGGCCCAACCGCGAATATTGGTGTTGGATGAGGCGACGGCCAACCTGGATTATGCTACGGAGGCGGAGGTCAAGAAAACGATCGAAGAGATCCGTAAGAATAATACGGTTATTATCATTGCGCACCGGTTTTCTATGGTCCGGGATGCCGATCATGTAATCGTTCTTTCCGAGGGCAGGGTGCTGGAGGAAGGCAGCCCGGCGGAGCTGCTGGAGAAAGGGGGCTGGTTTGCCGATTTTGCGGGTTCGGTGGAGGAGGATGTTGCGGAGGAAGCCGAAGAAGTCGCGGAGGAAGAAGAGGTTGAAGAAGAAGAGGCCGGAGACGAGGAGGAAGAGGGGACGGAGGAAGACGAGGGAGAGACAGAGGAAGAATCCGGGGAGGAGGGCGAAGAGGGGTCGGACGAAGAAGAACATAAGGAGGACGAGCGTCCTAAAAAGTAGACGAAGAAGGATGCCGTGAAGAAAAAAAATAAGGGCGCTCGTTGTGAGCGCCCTTGCTCTTTTATAAATTATGGTGTTCGGGGTCTCCCGGTTTTGGATGCGGCGGCTGCGGTGCCGGACGGGGTGCAGGAGCAGGGTGCGGTGGTTGCACCGGATGCTGCTGTGGCGCGGGTCGCGGTTGTGGTGTCGGATGCTGTTGCGGCATGGGACGCGGTTGAGGCTCGGGATGCGGCTGAGGCGCCGGTCGTTGCTGCGGCATCGGGTGCGGTTGAACGGCAGGGTGAGGCTGCGGTGCATTATGCTGGAGCACTGGCGTCCGGTTATTGTCAGGAGCCGGTCGCTGCGGAGCGGGTCGGCCGGCGGGGGTAATGGGCCGGTCTGCCGGAGCGGAGGAAGGTCTCGACGCCGGGGAAGGATTGTGCACCGGCGGAGGATTGTGTACCGGGGCAGGGTTGTTGGCAGGCTGATGCTCCCGGGGACCTGGATTCCCCGGTTGGTGATTGCCTGTGGGAGCGGGTCGGCCAGGTGCGGAATTCGCCGGTTGGGGCGTTCTGCCAGGCGCATTGCCAGGTGAGCCGCCGGGCCGGTTGGCGGGTGAAGCGCCGCCGGGTCTGTTATTGCCGGGTGCGGGATGTGCCCCTGGCATGGGTCTCAGCGCATGCAGGTCCCGGACATGGGAGGGTCTCGCGGATGCGTTATTGTTATTTTGAACGGTCGGGCGATAGATGGCTAATTGTCCATACTGAATATTGGATGCTCCGGGCCGGGAAGTTGGACGGATAGCCACCGGACGGATGGGTGTATGGGTATATCTTGCGACATTGTCCGGTGCGGGTCCACGCAGATAGGCTCGTCCACCTCCGCCCCTATTGACATTATTAATAACCGTTATATTATTAATTACGGTCGTATTATGTACGTTGCGCACATAATAGTTGCTCACGTTGACACTGGTAATGCGGTTGCGGGGACAGAAGGTCCAGTAGTTTGCGGGCGGCCGGTAACTGCCGAAGGAGATGCCGATATCCACCCGTGGGCCCACGGGTGCCCAGCAATAGTTACCGCCATATTCGCCCCAGGTGACCCAGGCAGGGGCCCATTCATAGCCGGGCGCCCACATCCATCCGTAGGAATCGTCGTAGAACCAGTTGCCATAATGAAAAGGCGCCCAGCCCCAGCTATAGCCGGAAACCCAGATCCAGCCTTCGTCTGCATAAACCCAATGTCCGCGGGTGCCGTAGGGGCGAAAGCTGCTGCCTCCTGCAGGTACCCATACATACCCATAATCCGGATAATTCACCCAGGTGCCATAAGGGCTGAGCTGATCATAAAAGACCTGGAAGCTGACGCTGGTCTGAGCCTGGGCTTGTACCTGACCTATGCGGGGAACAAGGCCTGTAAATAAGGCAATGCCCAACAGGACTATAATCATGTTGTGTTTCATAAATTAGCATTGAAGTAATTATAATAATGCAAGAACAGTGCCCGGGGGGGCCGGATGTGTCCGTTAAAATCTTGTGAATTTTTTAGCTTATGGAATTTAGCTGGTTTCTCATCTTAAGCTTAACTTAACCTGGCTGAGTCCGGTTGCGAACAAGGCCTCCTGGCCGGAGTTCAACTGTTTTTAGTACAGATCCTTTTATTAAAAATAATTGTGTCGCCTATGCGCAGGTCTTTTGTTCTTCTCCCCGCCGTGATCTTTTTCTTTTCTTCTTTTGCGTACGGTCGTGGCTCTTTTGTATACGGTCGTAGTCCCGAAAGCGATACTGCTAAATTATCCTGTCTTCAAAAAGCCGACAGTCTGCTGGACGAAGCCCTGAGCTTTATGAAGAAAAATTATTATCTCAGGGATTTCATTCAGTGGGACGATCTGACGAAACGGGCAAAAATGCGGCTTATGGAAGCGGGCAATTGCGAGGATGCGTACGAGACGATCGGCTGGTGTTTCCGGCAGCTCAATGAACATCATAGTTTTGTTATGCCCCCTGCCAAAGCAGCGAGTTATAATTACGATGCGAGCAGCTTACAGCCTCCGCCGCCGCTCAAGGATCTGGTGGGAGAGATAAAGGGCGAATGGCTCAGCGACAGCATTGCCTATCTCACCATTCCCTGGGTGAGCACTACGGACTCTTTGGTCTGCATGAATATTGCCGATAGCCTGCAGGCATTGATCGCCCGGCTGGATACCCGAAAGATTTCCCGGTGGATCATCGACCTGCGAAAAAATTCCGGGGGGAATTGCTGGCCGATGCTGGCGGGTATCGGTCCTCTACTCGGGGATGGCGTCTGCGGATATTTTGTCGCCTCGGAGCAAAAGATACCTATATCGTATCGGAACGGAGCGGCTTTCCAGGGCAAACATGTGCTTTGCCGGGTGAGCAGGGAAGGATATCGTACACAGTGCAGCCGAAACTCCGTGATTGTGCTGACCGGGCGTAAGACGGTCAGCGCCGGAGAGATCGTTGCGCTGGCTTTTAAGGGAAAGGAGCAGGCCTGGCTTTTCGGTGAGCCCACGGCTGGGTTTACCACCGCCAATGCCACTTATTCTTTGTCGGATCATTCTATGCTGGTGCTCACGGTCTGCCAGGAAGCCGACCATATGGGCAGGATCTGTCAGGGTAGTATCGTGCCGGACAAGCTGATCCCTCTTCCTGCCAATAATCCCGTTATCGGTAACGCAGTTGCGGAAGACTCCGTGCGATCGGCGGCTGTGAGCTGGTTAAGGACGCAATAGAGAGGCCACGGGCCTCTCCCCCGAAGGGGCATCATTAGACCCGGCCTAAAAAATGCCGGCATTTTTTAGGCCGCTCAACAGCCACGCCTTCGGCGTGACTGCAAGCCTCAACCCACCTTCTCCAAAAATGAGTCCTCTCTTTTTGGAGGAGAGGCTGTATTTTATGGCAAACCTCCTAAATTTGCCCCTTCTCTCTATTTAACAAAATACAGCTTATGACAAATCCTTTCTTCCGTGTACTTCTTTTTTCGGGAATGGCTTGTGGGGTGGTGGCCTGTAATAATCAGGGCAAACCGGCTGAGACTATGGCCGGGCCGAACGGGCTGGCGGCTTTTAATAAAGACAGCCTGGCCGCGCATATCCAGGTATTGGCTTCCGATTCCTTCCAGGGCCGTCGTCCCTTTACGTTGGGAGAGACCCGGACGGTGGATTACCTCACAAAATCTTTTGCCGCACTGGGCCTGGAACCGGGAAATGGCAGCAGTTATACCCAGAATGTACCGATGGTAGAGATCAGCCCGGTTGGCGTCCCTTCACTGAAAGTGACTTCTCCCAAGGGCGCTATCGAGCTGCAGTCTTTGAAGGATTTTGTCATCTGGACTGAAAGACCTGATTCCGTCGCCACCCTGGACAAGGATGACGTCGTGTTTGCCGGCTTCGGCGTAGTAGCGCCGGAATATAACTGGAATGACTATGCGGGATTGGATGTAAAAGGGAAAACGGTGCTGGTAATGGTGAACGATCCCGGATTTTATGACTCGACCTTGTTCAAGGGGCATACCATGACTTATTACGGTCGCTGGACCTATAAATATGAAGAGGCTGCGCGTCAGGGAGCAAAAGCCTGTCTGATCATCCACAATACGGCAGCCGCCTCCTACCCCTTCACGGTGGTACAAAGTTCGAATGGCGGGGTGAAGCTGCACCTGGACACGCGCAAGAGTCCTCAGTACCAGCTTGCCCTGCAGGGCTGGATCACGGAGGAGACCGGGAAGAAGCTGCTGGCGGCAGCCGGCAAGGACAGCAGTCTTCTGACGGCAGCGCACCACACGGGGTTCAAATCGCTGCCTCTCGACCTCAAGGTTTCGGGAAGACTGCAGGTAAAGGAAGTGTATAACCAATCGCACAATGTCATTGCTAAGATCACCGGCACCAAAAGACCGGATGAATACATCATTTATTCCGCCCACTGGGATCATCTCGGCATCGGCAAGGCCGATAAGACAGGAGATTCCATTTATAATGGAGCGGCGGACAATGCCAGCGGTACTGCTTCGCTGCTGGAAATCGCCCGCGCCTACCAAGGCAACCCCGAAAAGCCGGAACGCACCGTCATCTTTTTGTCCGTCACGGCAGAGGAGCAGGGGCTGCTGGGGTCCGCCTATTACGGCCAGCATCCCGTCTATCCGCTGGCAAAGACGGTGGCGAATCTCAATATAGACGTCGTCAATACAATCGGCAGGACGAAGGATATCACCTATAGCGGTACCAATCAGTCGGAGCTGGAAGACTATCTGGCGGAAGAAGTGAAAAAAGTGGGTCGTTATATTGCGCCGGAGACACATCCCGAAGCGGGGCACTATTTCCGTTCCGACCATTTCAATTTTGCCCGGGTGGGCGTACCTGCGCTGACGGCGGATGGCGGGGTTGACAATGTGGAGAAAGGAAAAGAATATGGCAAGCAAATGCAGGATGCCTATACGGCCAATAATTATCATCAGCCCAGCGATCAGTACGATGCTAAAAAATGGGATCTCAGCGGCGGGCTGGAAGATATCGGGCTGGTCTATCTGATCGGTAAAAGACTGGCCTACGGAACCGAGTGGCCCGGCTGGAAAACCGGGTCTGAATTCAAGGCGATCCGCGACTCCACTGCGCAGGAAAGGAAATAAAAAATATTTGTTTGCTAGGCTGCTAAAACTTTAAATTTACTTTTTCAACGATTAGGCTTCAACTTACAGATTATATATGGGAGATCTTCAGGTTAAGAAACAAGCAAAGAAATATGACGCTGTTATTGTAGGATCGGGTGCAGGTGGAGGAATGGCCGCTTATGTGCTGGCGAATGCCGGCCTCAAGGTATGTCTGCTGGAAGCGGGGCCGATGTTCGATCCCAAGACAGATTCCAACCAGCTGAAAAATGCCTGGGAATCCCCCCGAAGAGGCGCATCTACCCGGTTCAGGCCTTTTGGTGATTTTGACGGCTGTTATTGGGGCTGGGAAGTGGATGGAGAGCCTTATACGCAGACCGGAGCGGCGGGGACTACCAGCTGGGAATGGTGGAGAGCGCGTATGCTCGGTGGCCGGACCAATCACTGGGGTCGTATCTCGCTTCGTTTCGGGCCCCGGGATTTCAAGCGCAAGAGCATCGATGGACTAGGCGACGACTGGCCCATTGGTTATGAAGATGTAAAACCGTATTACGATAAGATCGATAAGATGCTGGGGGTATTCGGTACGAACGAGGGGTTGGAGAACGATCCCGACGGTTTTTTTCTGCCGCCGCCCAAGCCGCGTCTGCATGAATTATTCATCAAGAGAGCGGGCACCAGTGTCGGCGTTCCCGTGATCCCTTCCCGTCTGTCTATTCTCACCAAGCAGATCAACAATGAAAGAGGACAGTGTTTCTTCTGCGCCCAGTGTGGCCGCAGCTGTAAGGTATACGGGGATTTCTCGGCTTCTTCCTGCCTGGTGATCCCGGCGTTGAAGACGGGTAATATCGACCTGGTGACGGGCGCCATGGCGCGGGAGGTATTGACGGACAAGGAAGGTAAGGCTACCGGCGTATCGTATGTCCATAAAGAGGACATGCAGGAATACCAGGTCTATGGCAGGACGGTGATCCTGGCGGCCAGCGCCTGTGAGAGCGCCCGGTTGATGCTCAATTCGAAATCTCCACGTCATCCCAATGGATTGGCCAATAACAGCGATACGGTCGGCCGGTATCTGCATGACTCCACCGGGTCGGATATGTCGGGTATCATCCCCGAATTGCTGGACCGCAAGCGGTATAACGAGGATGGTGTCGGTGGTATGCATGTGTACAGTCCCTGGTGGCTGGACAACAAGAAAGCGAAGCTGGATTTCCCCCGTGGCTATCATATCGAATATGGCGGCGGCTTCGGCATGCCGATCTATGGTTTTAGCTGGGGGATCGAGAACCTGAACGGGAATTTCAATATCATGGGCAAAAAACAGGAAGCGGGCGGTTATGGAGCGTCGCTTAAAAAAGATTACCGTTCCCTGTTTGGCGCGCATGTCGGCATGGCCGGCCGCGGAGAGGCGGTGGCTCGTAAGGAGAACTATTGCCGGATCGACCCGGATGGGGTCGTCGATAAATATGGGATTCCCGTATTGCAGTTCAATGTAAGTCATTCGGACTATGAGATCAAGCAGGCCAAGCATATGCAGGAGACTTTCAAGGAGATCCTGCATGCGATGGGCGCTATCGTTATGCACGGGAACGATAACGGTGTGCATAATAATTATGGACTGCATGCGCCCGGCAATATCATCCATGAGGCGGGAACGGTGCGGATGGGAAATGATCCCACTTCTTCTCCATTGAATCAATGGAGCCAGGCCCACGATTGTAAGAACCTGTTCTGCGTGGATGGCGGTCCTTTCGTATCGCAGGCCGATAAGAATATCACCTGGACGATACTGGCCCTGTCGATGCGTACCAGTGAATACATCGTCGATCAAATGAAAAAGAATAATATTTAACCCCCCACCCCTGCCCTCCCAACCCTCCCTGAAGGGAGGGCTTAAAAGCAGGGGAGTAAAGAAATTATTATGGACAGAAGAAAATCAATCAAGGCGTTGCTCGTAGGTTCCGTATCTGCGGGTGTATTGGTCGAAGCCTGTAAGACGGACGATAAAAAGCCGCCTGTAGAGAAACCTGCAGAGACAGCGGGTCCCGCAGATTCTATCAACCGGATGAAAGAGGAAGCGGAGCATGAGAAAGAGGTGCAGGCGAAGGGTACTTTTTTTACCCCGGAGGAAATGGCAACGATCACCATCCTGGGCGATATCATCATTCCTAAGGACGAGATCAGCGGAAGCGCCAGCGATGCGAAAGTGCCGGAATTTATCGAGTATATCGTAAAAGATATGCCCAAGCACCAGATACCGATGCGGGGGGGATTGCGCTGGCTGGATATGCAATGCCTGACACGATTTGAAAAATCGTTTACGGCCTGCAGCACGCAGCAGCAGATGGAGATGGTGGATGAGATCGCCTGGCCTAAAAAAGCCAAACCCGAAATGTCCCAGGGCGTTGCCTTCTTTAATTTGTTACGCAACCTGGTCTCCACCGGTTTTTATACGACGGAGATGGGCAAAAAAGATGTGGGTTATATGGGAAATGTTCCCAATCAATGGAACGGGGTCCCTGACGATGTATTGAAACAATATAAAATGGCTTATACGGAGAAAGAATTGAAGGAATGCATAAGCTTTAGTTAGGCTTGCGCCTTTCGGCGGAATGAAAAATCCCTGCTTCGAACGGACGAGCCGTTCGGGGCAGGGATAAATTTTTTGGGGGCGATTAGTTGACGATTGGCCGGATAAAATATCCTTCCTCGCTCAGCACGAAATTATTGGGAACAAGGTTCAGCAGGGATTGTTTGACCATGGTTTCTGCTTCCTTTTGATAATGGACACCGACTTCGGGTGTTTTCATGGCGAACTGCCAGCTTTGTATTTTCAGCAGTGCGATCCTGCTTTCCTGTAAAAGATAATTTTCAGCCCGGCGGAACTCTTCGGCCAGGTGGTCCTGATTGTTGCGGATGTAGGGCACCATAGGGATTAGTATTAAGTTTTTGACAGATATTGGATAGATAAAAAACGACAATTCCCTTCTGAAATTGTGTAATCCGTCCCTTAGTTTGTGACGGGCTTTGAAAAACGCGGGTAAGAGGGTATTGCGACCACCCTTTCCTTATCCCGGAATTTTTTTCCGGAAATTGGAAGGAAAGGATAGAAGGGGCGATTATAAACAGCTACTTTTCAACGATTTGGGAATTGGCACTCCTTTCGATATTTCCCAGGTGTAGATAAGCATAACAAAAACGTTCAGACCCAAGATATTTACCTTTCGAAACAACTTGACGGCCATCAATAGTTAAAAAGGTTTTTCAGTTTTTTCAGGCTTACAGTTTTACTTGTACAAAAGTCCTTCCGCTTCGGCGGGAGGACTTTTGCTTTAGCGGATGAGGAGGCTGGTTCCTTTCAGCGAGAATTTCTTTCCGGAATCGCGGTCGGTGTATTGAAGGGTCCAGACGAAGGCCCCGGGTGGCTGGGGATGACCATTGATCGTTCCATCCCATTTCTTCGTGTAGTCTCTCGATTCGAATACCAATTGCCCGTAGCGGTTGTATACGCGGAACTCCAGATTATCCGCCTTGAAGGCATTCAGGGGATAGAGGTAGTCGTTCAGTCCGTCCCCATTGGGTGTGAAGGCGGAAGGGACTGCGATATAACAGGACCTGAGCACGTCTATCTGCTGGACGGCCGTGTCACGACATCCCAGGTTGTTCCCGACGATCAGCATGACCCCATATTTTTTTTCGATGCCGGTCAATGGGAAGAGATGATCGGCCGGCAGGGAATCGTTGCTGCCGGTGCCGTCCCCGAAATCCCAGGTATAGGAGCTGATGGTAGCACCGCTGCTATTGTTTTTAAAGATGGCGGCATCTTTGGGGCAAAGTATATTGGGCGCTTCGAAAGCGACGATCATCGCGTTGTCCAGTGAAATGGCAACACTGGCCGTATCGCTGCAAAAGCCATTGCTGACGATCAGCTGGATCTGTTTGGCTCCTATGAGCGAATCGCTGATGACAGAATAGAGATGCACGGGCGGGTTCTGCAGGTTGCTGGTATCTCCCGCGTCGAAAGTCCATTTCCACTGGTTGACTCCATTCTTCGAAGGATAGCTGAAGACGATCGTATCGTTTTTGCAGCCATACAGGATCTGGTCAGTGAAGGCGGCCGATACGGTGTCTTTCATGGTAAAGGACAAGGTGGGGCCGCTCAGCGGCGTGGAAAGGCCGCATTCATCGATGAGGGTATTGCCGTCGGTGCCTGCGGCCAGTGTCACCGTGTAATTTCCTCCCGTGACGATGGGGCCGGCCAGTTGCACCTGGATCGTATAGCTTTCTCCGCCCCCGTCGCACTGACCGGCGGCGCCGGTGACGCTGACCGTTGAGGGGCCGGTGACCCGGAAATCACTTCCGTCCGAAGCGATGGAGCTGCAGAGTATCTTTTTTGCAAAAACGAGCTGGAGGGAGCTGGCGGCGCAGGTGGGCGGGGTAATGCTATCCAGGTTGGTCGGGAGCAGGGCAGCCAGCTGGAAAGGCAGGGAGGCGCCTACAGGTATTCCGTTGCCGCAATTGTCCAGTAAGGTATTTTGGTCCGACCCGTCTTTGACGGACAGGGTATAGCTGCCGGGGGTGAGGGGGCCATTGAGCGTCAGGGTGAGCGTGTCCATATCGAAGCCGGCGCTGCAATTATTGCCGGACGCGGCCACGACCTGGGCGATGGCGGGGGTGACGAGGAAATCGCTGCCGTCTGCCGCCAGGCTGGCGCATTTCATTTTTTTATTCAATACCACTTCGATGCGGCTGCCATCGCAGATAGCCCGAATGCTGCTGAGGGCGGGCGGGACCGAATCGGTGATACTGGCCGTGCCGCCTCCGAAGGAAATGGAATATCCGCTCTGGGTATCCGTAAAATGACTGACCAGCAACAGATATTGGTGATTGATGATCAACGTGGGCATTGAATTCAGGTTCGGATAAGCCGGACCGGCGCAGTTGATGTTGCCGTTGTTATTGGAAGCCGTTCCTGTTATATTGGGGTTGGAGGACCAGTTGCCGCTTACGAATAAGGAAGCATTCGTATACACTTCCGAGGGGTTATGGCCGGTGATATCGAAGAGCTGCCAGTCGTAATCGTCTGAAGTGGTATTGGGGCTGATCAGGAAACCGAGCGTTCCGGCCGTGAAGCAGGTGAATTTGTACCAGAAGGGGTTCTTATCGGAATATTGCGCCCCGTCGTGGCAGTCCAGCGGAATAGTACCATTATTGCAGAGGGGGACGTTATCCTGTTTAAAGACGGAAGTACCGCATACGGGAAAGGCAGTCGCGGGGCTCTGGCCCAGGGTCGTACAGGATTGAGCCTGCGCCGCCAGGATTGAAAAAAGGATCCCCCCTAAAATAAGCAGTTTTTTCACGACCATCGATTGAGCAAAGTTAATACAACATGACGATGGTATCTTTCCGTACGTTGCTTTCTCCTTTTTATTTATTACCGGGCTCCAGCCCGGTAGTGAACAAGACCAATCGTCAACAATCGATCCATTTCGGGAATAAGTTTCCGGATTCCGGAACAATTACTTCAAGTGCCACTATTTAAAACATTGATTATTAAATAATTATCTGTTTGGCATCTTTTTTCGTTTCTTTCAAGATACCTGATGTTACCAAACATTGCCCCCGAACACCTAAGCCCTGAACCTTAAACAACCTGAGAATTTTTTTTGGTCCAAGGCTATTAGTAGGTTACTGGTTAAAGATTGTTCTTTCATTCAAATTTCCAAGGTTTTCTGAAAGATCCTTTCGACTGAAGCGGAAGGATTTTTCTTTTTATGCCTGCCTGACCGCCGTATATAGTAAATTTTTTATTTTTTCCCCCTATATTTGCCCTCCCTGGAATCGCCGGTAATATAGAGCCAACAGCTCTATCCGGATTGAAAATCCTGTTTAACGACTATTACTTACTTATGGACAAATTGATTTATTTAGTTCCCGTCATGGGGGCCATTGGCCTTCTCTACACTTTTATCAAGTTTGCGTGGGTGTCTAAACAGGATGCCGGCAACGAGCGCATGCAGGAGATCAGCAGGTATATTGCGGAAGGCGCTATGGCTTTCCTTAAAGCGGAGTGGAAGGTACTCTTCTATTTCGTGGTTCTGGCAGCGATCTTACTGGCCTTTATGGGTTACAGCAATCCCCATTCACATTGGGCAATCGCCCTGGCTTTCGTTGCAGGCGCCGTGCTCAGTGCGACAGCGGGTTATATCGGTATGCGCAGCGCTACCAAGGCCAATGTCCGTACCGCGCAGGCAGCCCGGACCAGTCTTCACCAGGCCCTTAAAGTTTCTTTTACCGGAGGTTCGGTGATGGGGCTGGGGGTAGCCGGTCTGGCGGTGTTGGGACTGGGAAGCTTATATATTATTCTGAAAGCCGTATTCGCTCCGGGAGCCGCCGTGGATTCCGAAGAAATGAGCAGAACGATCGAAGTGCTGACTGGTTTTTCGCTGGGAGCGGAATCGATCGCCCTGTTTGCGCGTGTCGGAGGCGGTATCTATACGAAGGCGGCTGACGTAGGCGCCGACCTGGTAGGTAAGGTGGAAGCGGGTATTCCGGAAGACGATCCCCGCAATCCTGCCACCATTGCTGATAACGTAGGCGACAATGTGGGTGACGTAGCCGGTATGGGCGCCGATCTGTTTGGCAGCTATGTCGCTACGGTACTGGCTACGATGGTATTGGGACAGGAAACCCAATCCGATGCGTCGGATCAGTTCGGCGGGTTTGCGCCGATCCTGCTGCCGATGATCATTGCGGGTGTGGGCATTCTTCTTTCTATCGTAGGCACTTTATTCGTCCGGGTGAGCGACACCGCCGGTATCAATACGCACAGTGTTCAAAAAGCGTTGAACATGGGCAACTGGGGTTCGATCATCCTGACCGCGCTGGCCTGTATCGGGCTGGTATATTATATATTACCGGAAACCATGACCCTTCGCGGGCTTGAATTCACCAAATGGGGTGTACTCGGCGCGATCGGCGTAGGGCTGGTAGTGGGAACGTTGATGAGCGTCATTACCGAATATTATACGGCTATGGGCAAGCGTCCCGTGATGAGCATTATACGTCAGTCGGCCACTGGTCATGCCACTAATGTGATCGGCGGTCTGGCCATGGGAATGGAATCGACCTGTCTGCCGATCCTGGTATTGGCAGGAGGCATCTGGGGTTCATACGCCTGTGCCGGTCTTTATGGGGTGGCGATCGCAGCTGCGGGGATGATGGCCACTACGGCTATGCAGCTTGCCATCGATGCTTTCGGTCCTATTGCAGATAATGCGGGGGGGATTGCGGAGATGAGCGAATTACCCAAAGAAGTTCGTGAAAAGACCGATGTGCTGGATGCGGTAGGGAATACGACGGCTGCCAGCGGTAAAGGATTTGCCATTGCATCGGCAGCGCTGACGGCCCTGGCATTGTTTGCCGCCTTCGTAGGCGTTGCGGGCATCCAGGGGATCGATATTTATAAAGCAAAGGTGCTCGCCAGCCTGTTTGTAGGCGGCATGATCCCTTTTATCTTTTCTTCCCTGGCTATCCGCGCGGTAGGTGAGGCGGCGATGGCGATGGTCGAAGAGGTAAGGCGTCAGTTCCGCACCATTCCCGGTATCATGGAAGGCACCGGCAAGCCGGAATATGATAAATGTGTGGCTATTTCCACCGAGGCGTCCATCAAGAAGATGGTGCTTCCGGGAGCGATCGCGATCATTTCCCCTTTGATCATCGGGTTCATTTTAGGCCCCGAGGCGTTGGGCGGCTTCCTGGCAGGCGCTACCGTATGCGGGGTGCTGATGGGAATGTTCCAGAATAATGCCGGCGGCGCCTGGGACAATGCGAAGAAATCATTTGAGAAAGGGGTTGAGATCAACGGCGAGATCTACTATAAAAAGTCCGAGCCGCATAAGGCTTCTGTTACGGGTGATACGGTGGGAGATCCTTTTAAAGATACCTCCGGTCCTTCGATGAACATTCTTATCAAGCTGATGTCTATTGTGTCGCTGGTGATCGCCCCTACCCTGGCGTCGATCCATCATACCCGGGATGAGGCGGTCGGTCTGAAGCATGCTCCCAGGACGGAGAAGACGGTTGTCGTCCGGCCTGTAGTAAAAGACAGAAAGACAGTGGCGCTGTGCGGAATGCCGGTTGTTCCAGCTGGCAAAACGGTGGCGCTGGCAGGGAACTAACAAGGTTTTAACAAAAAAAAATCCGGCAGATAGCACTATATATCATTTTGATTTTTATATTTGCCTATCAATTTACGACACTAATCAGATCCAAATACCGAAAGTCCCGATGTTTCTACACCGGGGCTTTTTCATTTTAACCGGGTGGAGCCCGGGCTGCGAGGTAGTCGGCGGGGCGCCTTGCAAATTGTTGTCCGGGATCAATTTCTACGCCTCTTTTGGCCGCGGACGGGGGAAAGATCCGGCGGGAAGCGGTAACTTGTAGAAAACGCTTGCCTTTTATGCCCCCTCCGGTCCTATATTATGCTATCCCGGGATTTGTCCTTTTGCTTTGCATCGAAGCATGGTTTTCCTATAAAGAACATTCGGAATTATATGAAGTAAAAGATACCTGGAGCAGCATGGCGCTGGGGATTGGCAATGTACTCACCGGTCTCCTTACGAAAGCCCTGATCTTCGGGTTGTTCATGCTCCTCTACAAGATGCGGCTGTTCACGCTGGATGGCTCCCGGTGGTGGCATTGGGCGCTGGCTTTTTTTGCCGACGATCTCTCCTACTACTGGTTCCACCGGAGCAGTCATCATATCAATTGGTTCTGGGCGTCGCATGTCGTGCATCATTCTTCGCAGAAATATAATCTGGCGACCGCGCTGCGGCAGACCTGGACTGGCAATCTCACCGGAGCCTACCTCTTTTGGTGCTGGATGCCGCTGGTGGGCTTCCACCCTGTCATCGTGCTGATGATGCAATCCATCAGCCTGATCTATCAGTTCTGGATCCATACGGAGACTATTCAGAAACTCCCCCGTCCCATAGAATTTATTTTCAATACGCCTTCTCATCACCGGGTACATCATGGCACCGATCTGAAATACCTGGATAAGAATCATGCCGGAGTCCTCATTATCTGGGACAGGCTGTTCGGGACCTTTAAGCAGGAAGAAGAAAGGCCGCGATATGGTCTCACCCGTAATATCGGGTCGTTCAATCCCCTGGTCGTTGCTTTCAAGACCTGGGGGGAACTGTTGCGCAAGGCCGGGAGGGCCGGGTCTCTGAAAAACGCTTTTCTTTACTTTATCCGGCCGCCGGGCTGGAGTCATGACGGGTCGGGCAAGACCACAGCCGGGCTCATCGAAGAGTACAACCGGGAGCATCCGGAGGCGCCGATCGAGTGATGATCCCGGCCCCCCTGACTGACGCTCCCGGGCGACGGAGCGACGATTGGGGGATTTCCGGAGGTCCGAACCGACGATCGGGGGATTTCAATTTTTTTTAACATCCAATTACGAAATTTATCGTAATTTGATTTCCAAATACCTTTTTATGTCTTCTACACGCTATATTAAACCCACGGAAAGCGAGCTTGAGATACTGGGGGTTCTTTGGGAAAGGGGCTCTGCCAGTGTACGGGAAGTGCATGAGGAGCTGGCCAAAACCAAGGACGTCGGTTATACGACCACGCTCAAACTGATGCAGATCATGAATGAAAAAGGGCTGGTGAAGAGGGATGATTCCTTCAAGACGCATATCTATCAGGCGGCTGTCAGTAAGGAAAAAACCCAGAAGCATCTGCTGGGCAAGATGATCAATAGTCTGTTCGGCGGTTCTCCTACGGAGCTGGTCATTCAGGCATTGGGCAATCACAAGGCCTCTCCGGCGGAGCTGGAAGAGATCCAGCAGTTATTAAATAACCTGAAAAATCAATAGCCATGCAGCTGCTAACCCAATCCGCTTTGCTGAAGGCGCTGGGCTGGTCATTGTTCAATAGTCTCTGGCAAATGGCGTTGCTATGGCTATTGTATCGTATTGTATTAGCGGTATTCCCCAAGGCATCCGCTCATGCCCGCCATGGTCTGGCCTGCCTGGTCCTGGGAACGGGGGTGGTCTGGGCTGCCCTGTCAGGGAGCAGTCCCTGGCCGGATGGCATTTTATGGACGGGAGAGCATTGGGAAACTTCTTTCCGGCAGGCGGGCAGGGAGCTTATCAGGGAAGCCCTTCCCTATTGTTCCTTTCTGTATCTGCTGGTGCTGGCTTTTCTTTTTATCCGGTACGCCAACCAGGTGCTTCAAGCCAGGCAGCTGAAAAGGTCCGGTTTATCCAAAATTGAGCCGGGGCTCCGGGTCTTTGTAGCGAAGACCGGGCGGCTGATGGGCATCCGGCAGGAAGTGCGTGTATGGCTGTCGTCCCGGATAACCGTTCCGGTGACCCTGGGATTTTTAAAACCCGTTATTCTTATTCCTCTTGCCACGGTGGGAGACTTGTCTCTGCAACAGCTGGAGGCGATACTCCTGCATGAGCTGGCGCATATTAAAAGAAATGATTATTTGCTGCACCTGGGAGTGACGATACTGGAGGTGCTGTTCTTCTTCAATCCCATGTCCCGGCTGCTGATCAGGGATATCAAGCGGGAGAGGGAGCATCGTTGTGACGATGTGGTGATGCAGTTCCGCTATGATCCTCATGCGTATGTATCCGCCCTGTTGTCGCTGGCGAAGGTGGCAGCAGGCGGCCCCGGAAGGCGGCAACTGGCGCTGGCCGTTACCGGAGGCAGCGATCAGCTTTTGTTGCAGCGGGTCAGAAGGATCCTGCAATTGGGGGAAACCAGGAATCGTCCGGGAGCGAGGACATTGATCTTTTTGTTGTTGATCCTTGCCGGAACGTTCCTGCTGCTATCCCGTTCGACCTATCCCGGTAGTCAGGGGGGAACCTGGAGCGGGGTTTATCTGTCGGTGCCGGGGTTGCAGGCAGACAAGAGCCATGCCCAGGCGGGTGTGATCCCCGGGAGTACGATTCCTGTAAGTACGATCGCCGGGAGTACAATTCCCGGGATGTCAGGAAATTTCTGGGAAGTCCACTCCGGAAAGCCGCCGGTGACGAAGGGAGGTTCAGTAACGAATACTGCCCCGTCACAAGACGCAACGCCTTCAGTGGGAGCGGGATCTTCTGAGAAGGCGACCTCCCCGGAAATCGAAAAGAGCACGGTGACGAAAGTCAATTTTGTTTCCTATACGATGATGGTGACCAAAGCGCCAGTGTCTGCCACACATACCAGGGACAGACCTGCAGCGACGGCGGCTGACCCGGACGATGACCCGGCGGAGAATGGTATCATGGCGGCAGCCGATGAGGATAACGGTCCTGACGATGCGCCCCGGAATGAGGCGTTTGCCGGTATCATACAACCGGATGACCGGGAATATTCCATGGGCCCGAATGTGGGCATCAATGGGAAGAAGGTTCAGGCACAAAAAGCTCTCTCCGGGGGGCAGCCCTTTGTTCCTCATTCAAGTTTCTCTTTTCAGCTCGCCAGGGATACCTTAAAGCTGAAGGAGCAATATGCTTATTTGCAGAGTTTGGCCTCTCATGAAGTGGAAGAGGCGGTAAAAAGGATGCAAAAAGAGCTGCAAGCGCAGTTACGGCTCCTGCAAACCACCCAATCAAAAGAGCTTCAGGCCAGTCTGAAGGCGCAACGGCAGATCCTGGAAGAGCAGCTCAGGCTACAGGAATCATTCCTGCGCAAGCAAAAGGCGCTGGAAAGGAAGCTGGAAAGGGCGGGTAAGGTCCGCCGGATCGTCGTTATTTAAGAGGCGCTGCGCGCCCGGACTGCGGTCCGATTGCCGCTAGTCGCCCAGGTTACAACGAATCATCCTTACACGTTCAAAAGTAAGGACCGGGCATTTTTCCCCTCGCAAAATATAAGGTCAAGAATGGAGAGATCGGGCAGGAATCCTATCCGCTCTTCGAATACCTGTCGGTACTTTAGCTGTCCCTCCGGAGGCTGCGGCGAAACGGCCGGGCCGGCGGGAGTATCGTGCATCCGGGTCGGGGCGTTCGCGCCCTTGGGAGTGCCGCCCTGACCGGTCCGGTTCTTTGGCCGGATCTTTCCTCTCCAATCGGTCCAGTTTTCCTCCTCATATTTTTTATGATATCCCTCTGTCAGGGAGAATGAAACGGGCATTTGCAAAATGTCCAGAGACCATCTGAAGCAGGCCAGATTCCAGTCCAGCAAAAAATGAAAAGGTTTCCGATAGAGCCGTTGCAGGTCGTCCCGATAGAATTCAAACCAGGGGGATCGGCTGTAACAGGAAACAAGGGTCTTCCAATGTTGTCCCTGCCAATCATCCTTCCCGGCAATTCTGACATCCTTTAGTAATGTTTTCTGATCGCGTCCTTTTTCGAGGGGGATGCTGAGGTTGATGATGCCGCCGGCACCGGTGATCTGGCAGCGGTTGCGAAAACTCATTTTTTGATAGTACTCATATTGCTCAAATATGATATTTGAAAAATTATTTGAGTTTTTATATAAGGTAACCGATGGAAAATATTGTAAATCAATAATTAAGTTCATAATTAATATACTTTCAACTATTTGTTTGACTATTGGTCAAAAGAGTGCCCCTGGATCTGGTTTTTGCGCTGAAATACTTCTATTTTAATTTGATATTATATCTATTAACTAGATGAAAAACAATCAGTTAAATTATATTTAAAAGTACTAATGAAATTGGCCGTCTTTTTTTAGGAATCAAAAACGTTCCACGCCCGGAGAAGCCAATTATTTTAGTGAAAATTAAAAGTACGAAATCCCCAAGACGGCGGGAAAATTAAAAATCCGGCTCCTACCCCCAAAAGAAATCAGAGTGCCTTAAAAGGGCTAAAAAAGGCCTCTGGCGAAGGAATGTCCGGGAGACAAAACCGCTCTCCCACCCTGCCAAAATTGCAGGTCGATTTGCTAAAACAGGGAGGTTTTGATGGGCCGTCGATGCGGGTGACAGGAACATGGGGACGGGCGAACAGGGCGCATGGGCAATACGGGTAAGAGCGGGTAGAAAAATTGGAGGAGGGTTCAGGAGAGTTGGAGGTAGTGGCTGAATGGAATTAGTCACTACCTTTATTTATACGCCGATTATTTATACACCCGACTATTTATACACCCGTAAAAAAATGCCATTATGAATATTCGTCCTTTCGCTTTTTGCCGGACATTTATCGCCTTGCTGGCGGCCTTCCTTTTTTTTACCGTTCCTCTGACTGCGTCGGCCCAACAGGGCGGAACCTTCAATGGGGTGGATATGAGCCTGGGAAATTTGTATCGTTTGTCCAATGCCAGGTCCCGGTCTATCAGCCCGGAGAATTTCAGCGGCGCCAAAGGACAGGGAGGAAAGGCAACGACGGGTACGGGGGCGGAAGCCGGCCGGGAGCTGGGGCAGGGCTGGAAATTAAGCCCCAGTGTCATCATCAAGCCTAAGACAACTTTTACGCTGGCGGAAATGGAAGGTCCGGGCTCCATCCAGCATATCTGGATGACCCCTACCGGCAACTGGCGTTTTTCCATCCTGCGGATCTATTGGGACGACGAGGCGCAGCCTTCCGTGGAGGCGCCCGTGGGAGATTTCTTTTGCATGGGCTGGGGGAAGTATTCTCCGTTGCAGTCCCTGGCGGTAGCTGTCAACCCGGGCAGCGCTTTCAACTGCTACTGGCCGATGCCCTTCCATAAAAAATGCAAGATCACGATGGAGAATATCGACGGGGAGCCGATGCACCTTTATTACCAGGTAGATTATATCCTCACCGATCTGCCTGCCGATGCGGCTTATTTCCATGCCCAGTTTCACCGGGTCAATCCCCTGCCCTATAAGGAGAATTTTGTGCTGGTGGACAGCATCCGCGGGAAGGGTCAGTATGTGGGGACGTACCTGGCCTATGGCGCTCACAACAACGGGTGGTGGGGAGAAGGGGAAATGAAATTCTTTATGGACGGAGACACCAATTTCCCGACGATCTGTACTACGGGAACGGAGGATTATTTCGGAGGTTCTTATGATTTCGATACCAAAACAAAGAATAAAGCGGGGGTGATCAATTCCGCTTATACAGAGTTCTGCAGCCCTTATACCGGACTGGCCCAGGTGATCAAAGGAGATGGCCACTACGAGGTGGCGCAGCGTTTTGGTCTCTACCGCTGGCATATCACCGACCCCATCCGGTTCACGCAAGGGTTGAAAGTAACCTTGCAGGATCTGGGATGGAGGAGCGAGGGACGTTATCTCCCCTTACAGGACGATATTTCTTCGGTGGTGTTCTGGTACCAGACGGAGCCGCATCATCCTTTTCCGGTCTTGCCGTCGAAGGATCAGTTGGAGGTGAATTAGGGGAAATACAAGCATGAATCCTGGGAGGCTGGGCCGGGCAGACAACCGGCGTAACGTTTGGAGGGCCTCAGAAAGGCCTTATTTATAAAGGGTTTCTTCATCGTACACCAATATGCCGTCTTCTGCATCGTACATTTTATCATCTGCGGCATGTACCTGCACACGCCAGATAAATTTTGACTCCTCGTGAGCATGCTCGTCAAGAAATTTTATTATCCATGCGGTTTCCTTGAATCTGCTCCTAATCGGATGTGCGGCTCTTAGGTGCAGGATATATTGATCTGAATGATATAAACCACCGAAATCTACATCCGAAATCCAGACCTCGGAATATCTTTTTCCGACCTGGTTTAAATCACAAAACAATTTCTTCAGGCTTCTTATAAGTACTTTTTTATCCATTTTGCTATTTCTTCCACTGAAATTAAAAAAAATTTTACATCCTGAAAAGTCTTGCCTTTTAAATACCGGCTATCCTCGTTCCAATTCCCGACCTCAGACCAGTAGGACTTAAAATCGCTATTATCTTTGGCATTTAAAAAATCGGTATGAATCCCGGAAAGAAGTAATAGTTCCTCAAAATTATGTACTTTATACGGTTTATACAGCTCTTTTTTAGCTCTGTTAAAGACAAAAAAATCATCGACTCCCAAAGTTTTGCATATGCGTGCTTTAAGCAATAGTTCTATTACATAGCCACCCAGGTAATAGGCTCCATCATAAAACCCATTGACAAAAAGGCAATGAGATTCATCCATTTTATTTTTCGCCAATGCTTGTATGTCTACCTGACCCTGCATTTCACAAATATTTCAAGTCCTTCTTTTATATAAGACAATAAAAAAAGGGCTGCCTTTTTTAAAAAGTAGCCCTTATGCGCCGGGATCTTACCCCCAATATTATCGAGTACCGCTCCCCGCGTTTATGTGTTATTTTTCGCTTTTAAAGTTCAGAGCAAAGCTAAATAATATCAT
Organism: Puia sp.; assembly: GCA_035555335.1. Classification (GTDB taxonomy): domain Bacteria; phylum Bacteroidota; class Bacteroidia; order Chitinophagales; family Chitinophagaceae; genus Puia. The sequence continues at coordinate 629,466 of DATMGS010000027.1, read as the reverse complement.
TATTATTTTTCAAATAAAATCGATTTTGGGAAAAAAGTGTTTCGGTAAGGTTGGAGTTATAAGAAAGGTGGCTAAGAAATAAAGGAACCGGAGGCACGGTCAAACTGCTCCCTCGATGTATATATAATGGGCTCCCCTAATTCTGCTTCCAGCTTTGCTATCGTTTTCAGCGTCAGGTTATGATTGCCTTTTAGCCATTTATTGATTTCGGAAGGGTTTTTATTTAGTTTTTGGGCCAGGTCTTTTTGGGTATAGCCTTTTGCCTTAAGGATTTGATTTATCCTTACTACGATATCGGTGTATTGCCGGGTAAAGATCCGGACTTCATCCGGAGTCTCGGCCTGTATCCTTTTTGCGACTGGACTTCTCATATTAATGTGTTTTATAGATAAATCTCTTCTTCTCCGTTATAAGATAATAGTCTCCTGTTTGGGTCATCGATGATTATTTCTTTATCTCTCAGGGCTCCCTCAATCCGTTGCGCAAACCGGCATGCTTCTATCCATTTTAAGTTCAGCAAAGCGGACCACAGGTCCGCTGGCCGAAGGCCCATCATTAGAGATATGGACGCAAAGGCTATTTTTCCAAAAGCCTTTGCGTCCATATTTGCTAGCCTGATTGGTAGCTGCTGATTTTATGCCTCCGTTAAATAAAACAACCAAATCAGGGCGGTTATTTATTCGTAAGGCATATAATCTCAATGGGAAATCGGGGTATAGGAATACGATCTCTCCTACATTCACCCTGCCCTTATTAGGCAGGCCGGCCACCTCATTCTCATATCTGTTAAAGAGCGCATCGATAGCCCCGTAATCTTCCCCGATGCTATCCAGAATAAAACTCAACAATACTTGCGCCGACCGCTTAAGTCCGGGTATAGCGTCATATTTGTGGAAGAACTTATCGGTTTCATTTTCCAGGGCATCCTCCCATTGCACCGTATAAAACGTGCATTTGCTCGCTTCGTCGTCCCAGATTTGCAGGGTAAAATTATTCACTTATAAGTTAATTTCAAAATTTTTAATAAAAAAAGGGCCACTTTTTTTAAAAAGTAGCCCTTATGCGCCGGGATCTTACCCCCCAATATTTATCAAGTACCGCTTTCGCGTATGGTGTTTGTTGGTTTTGATGTTCGAAGCAAAACTAAATAATATCATTATTCAATTTCAAAAAAAATCGATTTTGGGTTAAAAAAGTAATTCGTGTGGGTAATTGAAGGCAGGGTGGTTAAGCGAAAAGGGCCACCCTTTTTGAGGTAGCCCTTTCGCAAAGTATATATGTCCGTCGGAATCTGCGCGGGCACGACCGGGGGCCGGAGCGCGGATTTCGTTTTAATCCGCCAGTTTGAATTCCTTGTTTTGAAGGCTTTCGAGTTTTTTCTTGCCGTAGGCCAATCGGGAAATCACCACGAACAGGACCGGCACGATGAAGATGGCCAGGCTGGTGGCCGCGATCATACCGCCGAGTACCGTCCATCCGATCGTATTACGGGCAACGGAGCTTGCTCCGGAGGCCAGGGCCAGGGGAAGTACCCCCAATATAAATGCGATGGAGGTCATCAGAATGGGGCGCAGACGCAGCTTGACGGCGTCAAGGGTGGCCGGCACAATGCCCATCCCCCTGTCCACTCTCTCTTTGGCGAACTCGACGATCAGGATCGCATTCTTGGCCGAAAGACCAATCAGGGTGATCAGCCCGATCTGGGCATATACGTTATTGGTGAGCCGCGGGATCAGGGTAAGGGCGAGAATGGCGCCAAAGACCCCGATGGGTACTGCCAGCAATACGGAGAAGGGAACCGACCAGCTTTCATACAACGCTGCCAGGAACAGGAACACGAACACGATAGACAGGGCAAAGATGTACGTAGCGCTATTACCTGATTTGATTTCCTGCAGGCTGAGACCCGAGAACTCATAGCCATATCCTTCCGGCAGAATTTTTGCGGCGGTCCTTTGGAGGGCTTCGATGGCCTGTCCGCTGCTGAAGCCTTGTTTGGCATTGCCGTCGATCTCGGCGCTGCGGTAGATATTAAAGTGAGGGATCAGCGGGGCGCTCTCCGTTACTTTGTAACTGACCACCGTGCTCAGCGGGATCATCTCGCCGGCGGCATTTTTTACATAATACTTACCTATATTGGCTATATCACCACGGAAAGATGAATCGGCTTGCGCCACCACATAGAAGTTCCTGCCGTAAATGGTCAGCTGATTGATATAGCTGCTACCCATATACATCTGCATGGTATTGTAGACATCGGAGATGTTCAGGCCCAGTTTCTTACATTTATCGCGGTCCACGTCCACCTGGTAACCGGGGGTGTGGGCGCTGAAAAAGGTAAAGGCACCTGCTATCTCAGGCTGTTTGTTAGCTTCCGCCACAAAGGAGTTCACCACTTTTTCGAAGGTCTTGATATCGTCGTTGGATTGCCGTTGTTCTATCTGGATACTAAAGCCGCCGGCGTTACCCAACCCCGGGATAGCGGGGGGCGGAATTACGACGATCTTGGCTTCCTTGACTGCGGTAAAGCGCTTATTCAGCTCGGCGATCACCCCCATCAATTGCTGCGATTTCTCCTTTCGTTCATCCCATGGCTTGAGCTGCATGAAGATGGTGCCGCTATTGGATTTGCTACCGCCGGTCAGGATGTTCAATCCTCCCAGGGCGGCCGTATGCAGTACTCCGTCGACGTGCTGCGCGATATGCATGATACTGTCCAGGGCCGTTAATGCCCGGGTGGTAGAACCTGCTTCCGGGATCTCAAAAGAAATATAGACCCGTCCATCATCTTCGGTAGGGATAAATCCGGTGGGTTTGCTCTTGAACAACAGCCAATCCCCGGCCACGATACATGCCAGCAGGATGAGCACCAGGGGAGCTCGTCTTACCCAGCCCTTAACTCCTAATGTATAATTAAGGTTGAGCCATCTGAATTTTTCGTTGAAATGATAGAAGAACTTATTCAGGCCTTTGGATTTCTTATTGATATGATGCGGTTTCAGCAGCATCATACATAGGGCGGGCGTCAGCGACAGGGCTATGAAAGCGGAGATCAGTACGGAGATGGCGATCGTGATAGCGAACTGCTGATAGAGCCGGCCTACGATACCCGGGATAAAGCCTACCGGTACGAACACGGCCGCCAGGATCAGTGCGATGGCGATTACCGGTCCGGTGATATCCGCCAGGGCTCTTGCCGTAGCTTCTTTCGCCGACAGTCCTTCGGTATCGATATAATGCTGTACGGCCTCCACCACCACGATGGCATCATCCACCACGATACCGATGGCCAGTACAAAACCGAACATGGTAAGGGTATTGATGGTAAAGCCCAGTGGTATGAAGAAGATGAAGGTACCGATGATCGCCACCGGAATGGCAAGTACCGGGATCAGGGTAGAGCGCCAGTTCTGCAGGAAGAGAAACACGACGATGGTTACCAGTCCCAGGGCGATCAATAAGGTATTGACCACATCGGAGATAGAAACCTTTACGACTGATATGGATTCGAAAGGGACTACATAGGCAATATCGTTTGGAAAATATTTTTTCAGATTTTCCATGGACGCGTATACACCTTCCGCGGTAGAAAGGGCGTTACTGCCGGGCGCCTGGTATACCAGGAGATAGGAAGCCCTTTTGCCATCCACGAAGGAGTTGTTGGTATAGCTTACCTTTCCTAATTGTATACGGGCCACGTCCTTTAAATAGACGATGGAGTTGGTCTGGGGGTTAGAACGGACAACGATGTCACCGAATTGTTTTTCCGTCGTCAGACGGCTATTCGTAAATACGGTGAATTCAAAAGCGGAGGCGGAAGCCTGTGGAGGTGCGCCTATGGAGCCGGCGGCCACCTGCAGGTTTTGTTCGTTGATCGCGTTCTGAATATCATTGTAAGTAAGGCCGAGCTGTGCGAGTTTATCTGTCTGCAGCCAGACACGCATACTAAAGTTGTCCGCACGGCTGAACACGTCCCCTACACCGGGAGTACGCAGCAACTGATCCCTTACATAAATATTAGCGTAGTTATCCAGGAAAGGTACGCTGTGACTCCCTTTAGGAGAGTAAATAGCTACCAGCATCAGGATGCTGGGGTTACGTTTGAGGGTGGTGATCCCCAGTTTCTGCACCTGGGTGGGCAAGGTGGGGGTGGCGATCCCTACTCTGTTCTGAATATCCAGGGCCACGATATTCGGATCGGCGCCGATATTCAGCGTGGCGGTGATCTGGGAGTTTCCGTTGTTGGCGCTGTTACTCTGCATGTAGGCCATTCCCGGCACACCGTTCACCTGCGTCTCGATGGTAGTCGTGGTGGTCTGCTCCACGGTCTGGGCATCCGCCCCGGTAAAATTACTGGTGATCTGCACCGTAGGAGGAGTAATATCGGGATACTGGCTGATAGGCATGGTCAAAATGGCCAGTGTTCCCACCAATACGATCACGACGGATATGACGATCGCTGTTACGGGCCTTTTGAGAAATATATTTGAAGAAGCCATATTTTATTAATTATACTATTTGTTCTTTGATCTTCGGTCCTCTCTTATTTGGCGGCGGGTGCGGCAGGAGGCGCTTTGGGAGGTCCTACCCTGACCGCAACGCTATCCCGTAATTTCTGTACGCCGTCCGTTACCAGGCTGTCACCTTGCTGGAGACCGCTCTTCACCACGATCTTGTCGTTGATCCTCGTTCCCAGGATTACCTTCCGCTGAAGGGCCTTGCTGTTATCTACTACATAGACAAAATATTCGCCCAGCTGCTCCACTACAGATTTAAAAGGGATCAGTAAGCTGCTTTCGCCGGCGGCGTGTTTGACACGTATATTGGTCGTGATGCCGGCCTTCAGCAGTTTTTTTGCATTGGGAAATACCAGCCTGGCTTTGATGGTTCCTGTCTGCGGGTCAACGGCGCGATCCAGCAGAACGAGATGTCCCTGATAGGGGAAGATCGATCCGTCGGGCATGACCACGGTGAAGATCGAATCTTTATCATTGGGCTGTTTATCCAGCATGGTCGTAAAGAAAGGGATTTCCACCTGATTGATGGCGATATCTACGGCCATCGGGTCTTCGGTAGAAACGGTGTTCAGCAGGGTCTGGGCATAAACGGAGGTCCCGACCTTGACCTGGGAGATCCCGATGGTACCGTCGAAGGGCGCGGTGATAATAGAGTATTTAAGGTTGGTCTGTACGCTTGCGACATTGGCCTTGGCGGCTTCTACCTGTCTTTTTGCGGTTTCCAGGTCGGCGAGCTGGTGGTCCAGGGTTTGTTTGGCGATAGCATCCTGTTTGGCCAGGTCCGTATAACGGTCGGCATCCTGCTGGGCTTTGGCCAGGTTGGATTTCGAAACGTCTACGTTAGCAACGGCCTGATCATAGGCTGCTTTGTATTGCTGCTGATCGATTTCGTAGAGTTTCTGCCCTTTGTGTACAAACTGTCCGTCTTTAAAATAGATACCGATGATATTGCCGGACACCTGGGGTTTTATATCGACCTGGTTGAGGGGCGTCACGGTAGCCGGATACGTTTCATAATAAGTCGCATTGCCCGGTTGTACTATATATACATTTACGGCTGCGGGGGGCGGGGCCTGGGGCGCTGCTTTCTGATCGCCGCAGGACGCGAGGGTGAGCATTAGTAACATAAAACCGGTCCATCGTAGATTGCTTCTCATATTAAAAGATGATTTTTTCATAATTAGTATAGTTGAATAGTGCCAAGAGCTTTTTGAACGTCCAGCTTGCTGCTCAAGGCCTGGTAGAGGGCATTGCTGAAATTAGATTGAGCCGTGCGGAGATCCGTTTCGGCGGTGATGAGGTCCAGGTAGGCTTTGATGCCTGACCGGTATTGCAATTCGATGGTATTGAACACTTCCCTGGCCAGGTCGAGGTTATCCTTCAATACATAATAGTCGTTGAGGTAACCTTTGTAGGCCGCCAGCGCCTGCGCATATTGGCTGCTGATGTTGGTCTGGAGATTGATCATATCCCAGTCGATGCGGGTAAGCTGCAATTCCGCGATGCGGATATTCTGGGTGCGTTTGGTCCCCTGGAAGATGGGAAAGCTCAGTTGCACACCTGCAAATGAATTGGGAAAATTGTCCTGGTATAAAGGGCTGAAGCGGCTGTTGAGATAATTCATGTTATACCCGCCGGTGGCTGTCAGAGAAGGCAGATAGCTCCATTTTTCGTATTGTACATCAGCCTGCTGCAAGTGCTTTTGCGTGAGCAGGGACTGGTATTCGATCCTTTTGGAATAATCGATGGCCGCCGTGGTATCGATAATGACTTCCGAGGCCATCTGAACGCTGTCGTATACGAGGTGAATACTGTCTTTGCCGGTATATCCCATCATTTGTTTCAGGATCTCGTATTTGGCTTTGAGCTGTTCTTCGTCCGTTTTCTTTTCGGCTTTGGAATTATTCAGGGTTATCGTCGCGCGCTTATAGTCCGTCTTATCGACGAGCCCGCCCTGGTACTGATTATATGCATCTTTGAAGTTCCGTTCCAGCCGTACGATATCATCGTTGAGCACTTCGATCTGCTTTTGGGTCAGCAGGACATCGTAAAAGGCTTTGCCTACATTGACTGCCACATCGATCTTGTCGGTCAGGGTAGTCTGCCTGCTCTGGGTGCGAACGTCATTTTTTGTCCGGCTGGCGAGCAATACATCCCTGTTGAAAATCGTTTGGGAGAGCCCGAGGCCGACGGTAGAAGTATTGTAGGTGCCGCTCTTTACAGTAGACCCGTTGAAGGCAACGCTCTGGAGCTGGAAATTATTCTGGTAATTGGCATTGAGGTTCAGCTGGGGGTACCAGTCGGCCAGCTTGCTCTTGATCTGACGGTCGGTGATCTGCTCGTCGAGATAAGCCTGCTGCACCTGGGGATAGTGTATCAGCGCATAGTGGATACAGGCCTGCAGGGTGGCATCAGCTAAAATGGTATCTCCTTTGGAGGCGGCCCCCGGAGCAAGCCTGACCGTGGGAGAGGGTTGAGCTATGGAAGCCGGTTGAGTCGTTTGAGCCCCGGCAACAAGAGAAAAAAGGCTAAATCCACTGCTGACGAATACTACGTAAAATAATTTCTTCATAATATGGATGCTATAAAATTATATACAACTTCTAAGGAAGCCATAAGTTCAGGGAATGACAAAAATCGTTAGAATATGAGAATGCGAATAGCCGTTGATGTAATATCTTTTGGCTATCCGGTTTTAAGGATCCGATTAATGAAACTCAAAATTAAACAAACGTTTGAATTAAACAAACGTTTAATCAATTCTTTAATCAGTTTTTAATATATAAGCAAGCTTAATAAATTTATTACCAATTATTTATGCCATTTTCATCCCTGCAAATTCCTGATCTTTCTATCTTTGAATGTCTCTGAACCATAATTCCTTGCAGGAATTCATCTTAAAAAGCCAATTCTACCACTATGTCATACCATACTATTCTGGGTGCGGGCGGCGTCATCGCCGAGGGTCTTGCCAAAGAACTGATCTTTCATCAGCTACCGGTAAGACTGGTATCCCGGCAGCCTGTTCCCCGGCAGGGGGCTACCGTGCTGGCGGCCAATCTCACCGATCCGGATCAAACCCTTCAGGCCATACAGGGCTCTTCCGTGGTCTATCTTTGCGTTGGCCTCCAATATAACTATACCATCTGGAGGCAGCAATGGCCCAGGATCATTGACAACACAATCGAGGCCTGCAAACGAACGGGGGCCCGGCTGATCTTTTTTGACAATGTGTATATGTACGGAAAGGTAGCCGGGGCTATGACGGAAGAAACGCCTTACGATCCCTGCAGCCGTAAGGGAGACCTCCGCGCCCGTATAGCGACTCAATTGATGAGTGAGGTTCGTAAAGGCAATATCACGGCCAGCATTGCCCGGGCGGCGGATTTTTACGGACCGGGGGCTGACAAAACCAGCATTCCTAACCTGCTGGTGTTCCAGCGGCTGATTAAGGGCCAGCAGGCGCAGTGGCTGGCCAATGCGATGGTCAGGCATTCTTTTACCTATACCGGAGACGCTGCAAAAGCATTATACCTTCTGGCGAGCGATGAGAACTCCTGGAACCAGGCCTGGCATCTGCCTACTGCTCCGGACCCGTTAACGGGATCGGCGTTTATTGCAGCAGCGGCGGAGGCCCTGGGCAAGGCTTCCCGGTACAGTATTCTACCGAAATGGATGATCCGCTTAGGAGGTCTGTTTGACAAGACCACCTCGGAATTGTATGAAATGCTCTATCAATACGAAGATGAGTATCTTTTTGACTCTTCTAAATTTGAAAAAGCATACAATTTCCATCCGGTTTCCTACGGAGAGGGTATAAAAGCGACAGCCAATGCGTATAAAAACGGCACTGGCCTCTAATGGTGTGAAAGGGTCTTTGGTATGGGTGAACAGATCAGAAACGGGCACCCGGGTAAGGAATAAAAACAGGTCAACATCCAACGAAGTTACATAGGGGTAAAGTCAATGAAAACCGACGTCGTTTACGGTGAAAAGCTAGTAAAATAAAATGATTGCAACAAAATAATTTAGCGACCCCGGGCAAACGCCGGAGCCGCGATCAATCCGGACCGGGAGATGCTGCGGTCAATGATGAACCTTATAGTAAACCTTTTGCAGGTTGATCTTTGTTGCAGGGGCTACGACGAGGGGCAGCTTCTCCACAATGGTCTCGCTGGAGTCCAGCCCGAAGGCTTTTTCTTCGGCCAGGGCCAGCTTCTTCATGCTGAAATAGGTGTTCAGGATAAATCCTTCCCCGACAGGGAATTCGTTGTCATAGGAAAGGAATTTCTCCAGGATGACAAACCGGAAGTCTTCGGCGATATTATGTTTCTTCAGGGAGGGATAGCGGCTGGCGACATCCAATCCACGGCTGCACATCATCTCCATAACGACCTTACGGAACATGAGGCTGACCTTTTGCTGGACGCGGAAGCCCAGGCGAAATTCCACCCGGATCACCTTATCGCTCAATTCTTCCACTCCGTATTCCATCGTATAGGGTTCGTCGGTCCTTTCGATATGAACGAACCAATAGATATCCGCTCTTTTGGGATTGTGGCTGAAGATGGAGTAGAGTATTTTCTGTTCTACCTGCGTGGGGCGGTTGGCCTTGGTGAGGTAGATCAGATGAGAGGAGAATTTAGGGATGGATTCATCCCGGCTGAGGCTTTCGAGCAAAGGGATATGTTCCTTGAGATCGATGAAGTTCAGGAAGCGGTTGTTGATCTTGCGGGCATGGTACCATATATACATCGTAAAGATCAGGCCCACTTCGAAGACGAGGAAGAAAAGACGTTTGACGATCTTCACGGCATTGGCCACGAAAAAGGAGGTTTCGACGCTGACGAATACGATGAGGATGGGGATGACCAGCCAGACCGACATATGTTTGACATAGCGCAGGAAATAATACATCAGGATGGTCGTCATCAGCATGGCGATCGTGATCGAAAATCCGTAGGCGGCGGTCATGCTCTCGGAGGTCTTGAAATAGAGCACCACGAGAAAACAGCCGGTACAGAGGATCCAGTTGATGCTGGGGATATAGATCTGTCCGCGGATGTCTGTAGGGAACTTGACGGTGACTTTCGGCCAGAAATTCAAGCTGATCGCTTCATTGATCAGGGTAAAGGAACCGCTGATCAGGGCCTGGCTGGCGATGATGGAGGCGGCCATGGCGATAAAGACGCTGGGCACGAGGAACCAATGCGGTACGATGGCAAAGAAGGGGTTTACCCCGCCCAGGTCGCTCTTATGCTGCAGCAGTACCCAGGCGCCCTGTCCCAGGTAATTCAGGACCAGGGTCGTTTTTACAAAGATCCAGCTGGCCTGGATATTTCGTCGTCCGCAATGTCCCAGGTCGGAATAGAGCGCTTCGGCCCCGGTGGTACAGAGGAAGACGGCGCCCAGCAACCAGAAGCCTTTGGGATGGCGGGTGAGGAGCTCCCATCCGTAATGGGGGCTTAGCGCCTTCAGCACCTGCGGGTAATGGATGATCTGGCTCAGTCCCAGGACGGCCAGCATGGAAAACCAGATGAACATGATGGGGCCGAAGGAGCCCCCTACTATTTTTGTGCCGAAGCGTTGGAAGATGAAGAGTAGTAAGATAATGACCAATACCAGCTCTACGACCAGGTTATTGCCGGGGACGATGATATTTTCCATTCCTTTCACGGAACCCAGTCCTTCGATGGCGGAGGTGACGGAGATGGGGGGAGTGATGATGCCATCCGCCAGCAGCGTGCCGGCTCCGATGATGGCTGGGTAGACCAGCTTCTTTCCATAGCGCCGTACGAGGGCGTAGAGGGAGAAGACGCCGCCCTCGCCGTTGTTATCGGCCCGCAGGGTGATCACCACGTATTTGAAAGTGGTCTGAAGCGTCAGGGTCCAGAAAACACAGGAAATGGCGCCTAAGACCAATTCTTCTGTTACTTTGCCCCCTTCGGCCAGGATCGTCTGGAAGGTATAGAGAGGAGAAGTACCAATATCTCCGAAAATGATTCCTAATGTAATGAGCAGACCTGCGGTGGTGATCTTTTTTGAATGACTGAGATCCATGATGCTGCCGCATGCGCAATAAATATACCTAATATGAAAAAAAAGAAGTCATATTGGAAAAAGCCGCTCCAGTAAGGGGTTGTATGGGAAAAATGCTTTTGGGACGGAGAGATGGGCAGGCTGTCAAACCACTCCAAAATGAAAAAGATATTGTCAAAATGGGAGGGTTGGGGCGACGGCACGGGAGGATGACGAACGGGCGATTAGCGCCCGAAGTCTTCGCGTTCCTGTTTGAGGGAGCGGAGCATTTCGCTGAAGGTCCGGGATTTGGCCATGGCGTTGACGGTCTGGGCGATCCTTTTGGCCCGGGTGGCGTCGGTTTTGGCGCTGTCCACCCATTTGCCGAAATAGTTCTGGTGGGATTTGGCCATGTTTTTGAAGAATGCCAGCGCCTGGGGTTCATCGGCGAGGCATTCCAGCAAGTCTTTCGGAAGCTGGATGACAGCCTTGTCCACTTCGAGCGCGACCATGACCCGGTCTCCTTTCCTCTTGCGGATGGCCTTTCGCATGGTCGCATTGACCGGCATGATAAAATCCCCATCCGCCTTCCCGCCCATTGGCAGCAGGGCTACCTGCTTAACAGGATGGTCATCCAGCCGGCCTTTTACCCGAAAAGGCTTTTTGTTTCCGGGCAGCAATTTTTGCGCAATGGCGCCCGGGACACGGATATAGGTCCAGCCGGTCTTCTTACCCATTTCGGCAAACTGTAATATGGTGGTGGTGAATTGCTGCATACGCTGGTTAAACCGGGACGGACGGGGATTGTCCTGCGCCGGTTTGGAAGGTTCTAAGATAACGAAAAAAGCCCCCTTATCGAGGGGCTTTTAAAATATGATCGATGCGCCTGCCAGAACAGAGTTCATTCGCAGGGAACTGCAGGTTTATTATTCTTTGACTTCTTTAGCAACGGCCGGTTTCTTCTTCTTTGCTTTCAGGGCGGCTTCGATCCCTTTGCTCAGGTTGTCATAGGTAGGTTTGCCGGTGAAGAGCTCGCCATTGATAAAAAAGGCGGGTACATCCCGGACTCCTTTATCCAAGCCTTCCAACAGGTCGCTGCGGACCTGCCAGCCATAGGTGGAGTTGACGAGGTCATCCAGGAATTTCTTGTTGACGATCCCTACTTCTTTGGCATAGCCGCGAAGGCTGATGGCCCCGAGACGGCGGCGATGGGCAAAGAGCATATTATGCATGGCCCAGAACTTCACTTCTCCTTCCTGAGCGACTCCCAAAGAAGCTTCTGCAGCTTTCTGGGATTGCTGGTGGATCTTTGTCAGGGGAAAATGGCGGAAATTGAACCGCATCTTACCATCGAACTCCTTTAGTAGCTTATCGACGACTTCATTGACTTTCGCACAGGCCTCGCTTTCATAATCGCCGAACTCTGTCAGGGTTACCGGAGCTTTCTGATCACCCACGAAAATATCCTTACTGGGAATGATCTCAACGATTTCTTTTGCTTTCATTGCCATAATAATCTTCTATTTAACAAAATCCTGTTCATTTGGTTTAGCTAATACGCGAATTCCTGTCTTTTATTTCCCGGACCACCTGATTTTTCAGGAGGGTGGACTAATGGTGAGCTTTGGACCGGGTCTCCTGGGTGGCTTCATTACGGAACACTACCACCCCGTCGAATACGTCCACCAATACAGGGACACTCTTATCGATATCTCCAGCTAATATCCTCTTACTCAACTGATTAACAATTTCCTTCTGGATCAGGCGCTTCAGGGGTCTGGCTCCGAATTGCGGGTCGAAGCCGTTTTCGGCCAGATAATCCAGGGCATAATCGCTAAATCGCAGATCGATACCGTTTTTTATCACCAATTGCTGCAAATTCTGCAGCTGGATCTGGATAATGCCCTTTATTTCGCTCTTGAGCAGGGGCTGGAACAGGATGATCTCATCGATCCGGTTGAGGAACTCGGGCCGGATCGTCTGCCTCAGCAGGTCTGTCACCTCTCTGCGCGTCGTTTCCATCACTTCGTCCCTGTTCTTCTCCGTCACATCTTCAAAATTGGCCTGGATGATCTGGCTGCCCATATTACTGGTCATAATGATGATCGTGTTCTTGAAATTCACCACTCTGCCCTTGTTATCGGTCAGTCTGCCATCGTCCAATACCTGCAATAATACATTAAAAACATCGGGATGCGCTTTTTCAATTTCGTCCAGCAGGATCACGCTGTAGGGTTTGCGGCGGACGGCCTCTGTCAATTGTCCTCCTTCGTCATATCCTACGTAGCCCGGAGGGGCGCCTACCAGCCGGCTTACGGCATGCTTTTCCTGGTATTCGCTCATGTCGATACGGGTCATCATGGTCTCGTCGTCGAACAGGTAGCCGGCCAGGGCTTTCGCCAGTTCGGTTTTACCTACGCCCGTCGTACCCAGAAAGATAAAGGACCCGATCGGACGTCTGGGATCCTGCAAGCCCGCGCGGCTTCTGCGGATGGCGTCCGCCACCGCGGTGATAGCCTCTTCTTGTCCTATTACTCTTTTATGCAGTTCATCCTCCAGGTTCAGTAACTTCTCCCGTTCGCTCTGCAACATTTTGGATACGGGGATGCCCGTGGTCTTGGCTACTGCTTCGGCGATGTCTTCCGCATCCACTTCCTCTTTCATGAGGCGGGAGTTGGCGCTGATGGCGGCCAGCTTAGCGGAGTATTCCTGGATGATCTGTTCCTGTTCTTTAACTTTTCCATAACGTATTTCGGCGACCTTACCATAGTCCCCTTCCCTCTCGGCCTTCTCGGCTGCCTGTTTCAGGTTTTCGATCTCAGCCTTGGCATTCTGTAGTTTTTCCACGAGTTCTTTTTCCTGTTTCCACTTAGCCTTCAGGGTGTCGCGTTCGACGCTGAAATTGCCTATTTCGGCGCTTAGTTCCCGGAGTTTTTCATCGTCATGTTCTCTTTTGATGGCTTCTCTTTCGATCTCCAGCTGACGGATGTTTCTTTCCAGCTTATCCAGCTCTTCGGGCATGGAATTCATTTCCATACGGAGCTTGGCGGCGCTCTCGTCGATCAGGTCGATGGCCTTGTCGGGGAGGAAACGATCCGTAATGTACCGGTGGGACAGCTCTACGGCGGCAATGATGGCTTCGTCTTTGATCCGCACGTGATGGTGGGTTTCATAACGATCTTTCAACCCCCGTAAAATAGAGACAGCGTCTTCCACATTGGGCTCGTCTATCAGCACTTTCTGGAAGCGGCGTTCCAGCGCCTTATCTTTTTCAAAAAATTTCTGGTATTCATTCAGTGTCGTAGCTCCGATGGCCCTGAGCTCTCCTCTTGCGAGGGCGGGTTTCAGGATATTTGCCGCGTCCATGGCCCCTTCTCCCCCACCGGCGCCCACAAGGGTATGGATCTCATCGATGAAGAGGATGATCTGTCCGTCGCTGCCGGACACTTCTTTTACGACGCTCTTCAGGCGCTCTTCGAATTCGCCTTTGTATTTGGCGCCGGCGATGAGCTGCCCCATATCCAGGGCATAGATGATCTTTGAGCGCAGGTTCTCCGGAACGTCCCCGTTCACGATCCGATGGGCCAGTCCTTCGGCGATGGCCGTCTTACCTACGCCGGGCTCGCCTACCAGGATGGGGTTATTCTTACTGCGCCGGGAGAGGATATGCAGGGTTCGGCGGATCTCTTCGTCGCGGCCGATTACGGGATCCAGCTTCCCTTGCCGGGCCATTTCATTCAGGTTCCTGGCATATTTATTCAGGGCATTGAAGGAGCTCTCCTGGGTCTGAGAGGAGACGGTGTCTCCTTTCCGGAGGTCTTTTATGGCTGTGACCAGTCCTTTTTCGGTAAGGCCGGCGTCTTTAAGCAATTTGGCCGTATTATCATTTCCCTGCACGATAGCCAGCAGGAGGTGTTCGACGCTTACGAATTCGTCTCCGAATTGCTTCAGATACGAGTTTACCTTCAGCATAATGTTATTCAGGTCCCGGCTGAGGGATTGAGCGGGCTCTCCGCTGCTGATCTTTGGTAGTTTCTGTATGCTTTCATCGAGTTTGGTCTCGACGAAGTTCACGTTCACATTATTCTTTTTCAACAGAAACTCTACCAGGGAATCTTCTTCACTGAGCAACGCCTTGAGCAAATGTTCCGTATCAATAGAAGGATTTGAATGATCAAATGCCAACTGTTGCGCGCGGGCGACTGCTTCCTGTGCTTTGATAGTAAAATTATTCAGATTCATATGTTTGTAAGTTTTCCTTTTAAATTTATCTTGTACCCTGATCAGGCTGCGCCCGACCAGCGAACAAGCCTGATGGTCAAAATTTAATCCAAACCAGTAAGACCGCAACTATGTCATATAAAGTTAAAACAACCTGTCTACAATTCAGTTCATTCTTATTTCTGCTGCTATTCTGTCGCACTGCCTTTTCGCAGAGCAAAAAGCCAGATCCTGAACCTTCGCCCTACAATTTTGAAGCTGTTGACCATCTGCTGAAGCAAAATGAGAAGGTTTTGGGCAATAATTTCGTAGCGCTGGTCTGGAAGGATGGGAAGATCGTTTACCAGAAGCAGGGCGGCCCGGATTTTACGGCCAAGGCCCAGACTCCTGTTGCCGGCGCCGGTACCTGGTTGACGGCGGCCCTGGTGATGACCTTCGTGGACGAGGGGAAGCTGTCGCTGGACGATAAGGTAACGCAATATATTCCTATGTTCGGGAAGTATATGAAGGGTTACATCACGATCCGCAACTGTCTGACCCATACGACGGGGATCAAATCGGATGGGGATGACGGAACGAGGGTGATGAGAAATAAATCCGGGAGCCTGGAAGACGAGGTAAATTCCTATGCTTCCAAAAAAGATATCGGTACCAACCCTGGTACTGAATTTTTCTATAGCAATCTGGGGCCTAATATTGCGGCAAGGGTGTTAGAGGTGATCTCTAAGAAGAGTTTTGACCGGCTGATGATGGAACGGATCATCCATCCGCTGAAGCTGAAGGGAACGAGCTTTACCAATGAGGAGGGCGGCGCCGTGAATGCTACCGGCGGCGCCCGGTCTACTGCCAATGACTATATCAGTTTCCTGTCCATGATCCTGAACAAGGGTATGTTCGGGGACAAGCGGATCCTCAGCGAGAAGGCGGTGGAAGAGATGGAGAAGGCGCAGTTTACCACGCTCCCCGTCAAATCCGTTCCCAAGGCGCTGCAAGGCGCCCGTTTCGGGCTGGGGAACTACCTTCTTGGAGAGGGGGATGGGAATAATGCCGCCTATTTTTGTCCTAACCTGCTCGGCACCACGCCGATCATAGATAAATGCCGGAATTATGCAGCTATCCTGCTCGTGCAAAAGCCGGAGGAAGAGCAAAAGAAGCCGCTGGCTCTCAGCATGAAGAACCTGATCGACGAAGCGATTCCCTGCGGGAATTAGTTTGGGCAATGAAGCGGGCTGGCGCCGGACTATTCCTTCACGAGGACGATCCGGTTGTGATCGGCCTTGTATAGTTGCTCATAGAATTTTACCAGTGCGGCGTAATCAGAGGGTGGGAAGCGGTTGGCAGCTTCTTCCCACCGGCGAAAGTAAACGATCTTATCCGAAGATACTTTTACGGAAGCCTTGTACTTACCGAATTTACTATCGATGGAGACATCCTGGGGAACGGCTTCGGGCTTGTAGCCCGCCGGTATCCTGAGCGTGATGCTGTCGATATAGGTGAAAGCTTCCTTATCGATAAAATCGTAGAGACGAACGGAATCGGCCGGCAGGCGGTAGCTGCTTCGGTCAAAGATGTCCGGCAGGATGAATAATCTTTTACCGGAGGCATTGGCATAGTTGGGCGAAAGAACGTGGAGGTATTCTTTTACCACGGGTATCGTGCCTTTCTGCTCTTCGTAATGATTCTTATCCACTTTGTAGGTTGGCAGATGAAAGAGTTTCGTATTGAGATATTTTTCTCTTTCGTCATCGGAGAATTCATACATCAATCCATGAGGGAACTCCTGCCTGATACCGGAATAGACCGTATTGACGTCCGCCTCCAGGTTGCCTTCCGCGTCGATTGCTGCATTTACGGACCGGCATTGGGTATTATCCCGGGAGGAATAAGAGGGGGTCTTCACAATGTGTCCGCCGTCTTCATCGATCAGGATGGCTTTTCGTCCGCCGGTAAAGCTTCCCATGAAATCAGGGGATTCCGTTTGGCTGGTACATTCCAGCCAGATGGTATCTTTTCCCATCGGAACGCAGGTGATCACATGATTGGATTGAAAGGAAGGAAAGTCTTCTATCATGAAGGCGGCGTCAGAACCAGCCCGGATCTCTACATATTTACCTTTTATGCCTGCCTCTTTCAGCAAAGCCACCATATAATTCGACAGGGCCTTGCAATCCCCGTATCGTTTGGTAGCCACATAATCAGCCGGAAAGGGTTGCCAGCCCCCGATCCCCAGCTGGATACTGATATAGTGGGTATTCTTCTGCATAAAATCGTAGAGGGCATAGACTTTCTGACGGGAGTCGGTGAGGTGATCGGTCAGCTCATGCACTTTCTTTTTGATGTCCTCCGGCAATACGTCCCTTCCGGCGCGCAGCTGGCTGATGAATTTCCCATAATCGGTCCAGGTGGACATATTGCCTTTGTAGCCCTGGGCCTCGAATTCCGAAGGCGCCATGAGTACATACGGAGCGATCTCTTTCCAGGCGGGCCCAGCGACTTCGGTCGTACGGGCGGGCAGGTTGCCGGTTTCCCAGGTATAGATCTTTTTATCTCCGGATTCGGTAATGACGGGCTGGTAATTACAATTGACGGGTTTGTAACGGACCTTGTAATCCTTGGGGGCGATGATCACATATTTGCTATGCTGGGTGGAGATGCCGGAATTGTATAAAGGTATCCAATCATCGAAATCCAGGATACTAGTGTGTTCGTCCTCTTGCTGGCAATCTACCGTATAGGGGTACACTTTGTAATAGAAATTGTATTCCTTGTATCGGTAATCATCCATCAGGGTGCCCTCGCTGACAGCGCTGCGGTCTTCCATGTCCTTCTTCTTCACGCGCTTCAGTTCCTTTCCCATGGCATCGTAGAGGGTCAGTGTAATAGAGCTGATGGAATTGAATTTTCCGTAAGAGCTGGTAAATCCGCCGATATTGTCCCCGTTCTCGTTGAGAATGGTATAAACATGATGTTCTTTGGTAACTGCTTTTGCCGGAGATTTGATCTCCAGGATAAATTCGTCTTCGCGAACCACGGCCCTTGCGTTCTTCTTCAGGGAATCCGGGATCAGCAGGGCATTATAGGATTGGGCGATGCCGCAGAAGGGCGCCGCCAGCAGGCAAGAGGCCAGGAGCCAATGGAACCGGATTTCCCAGACGGGCGATGGCTTTTTAACGGTCGAGATTGAATTCATCGCTTATTTTTTCTTTTTAAATACGATCTGCTCGCTCTGCTTCTTTACGACAAAGGCAAAGAAGTCCCGCAACGTCGCATAATCTTCCTGTTTATAAGTCGCTTTATTCAGCCTGATCCTTGAGCGAAGCTGTATGTTATTGTCGTCTTTGGCGATCAGGTATTCAAAAAAACCTTCGTCGTCGTTGAATAGGACCTTCGCGGATTTGGGCAGTTCTTCTACGGCATATCCATCCGGTATTTCCATATTGAAGACATAGGTATCGTCGAATGCGTTGGACATTTCTACGGGGTATCTTCTTTCGGCCGCTTTAAACGGGTTCTCCTTATATCCTTCCGTCAGCAGGGGATTGAAATAGAACAGGTCTTCGCTGCTATCGACCTTCATAGCAAAATTATACGAAATCCCTAGTGGTTGTTCCGGTATTTTCAACGAATCGATCCCGGAATTGGAAAAGGTCGTTTCGCCGGGATAAGAGGTCTGAAGGGCTTTAAAGTATTCTTTTTCGCCTTTGTCCTTTACTTTTTCCCGGATGGTGCAGGATTCGAAATAACCCGGAATTGTCTGGAAGGCGCCGCTCAGGCTGCCTTTACTCTCATTAGAAATAAAAACCGTGGTCCGGCTGGTCTCCATCACCGAGTCGGCCTCAAAATAGGCCGGAGCTGCATTGTCTTTACTGATGACCCGGGCATGGCCATTGTAGCAGCGTTCCGGTATATGCCCGAATCCCAGCCAGGTTTCGCTGGCGTCCAGGTACCAGACCGACGAGTCGATCCGGGCCTGGCAGATCACATAATTAAAACGGGTTAGCAAAGGATAGATCTCATGGGTAAAGCCATGCGTTCGGGTGCTTAGAATGACCGGATCTGCCTGGATCTTCTCATGGTTCAGCATGGCTGCCAGCAGCAGGTTGATTTCGGCGACATTGCCGTTTTTGTTTTTAAAAACGGTCTTGATGGGAGTGGCAGCGTATATGGCGTAATGGTTGGTGCAGGTAAAATTATCCCGTACATAGGCATAGATCTTTTGGGCCTTCTGCAGGCTATTGGCAGCCCCTTTGGTGATCACTTTCATATCATCGTCGAGCCAGCCATTGTTACGGTTCAGGTCGGCGCCGAAATCATCCGACTTCATGAGTTCTTCGCTTACTTTGGGCCAATTGCCCATGATATCCTTAATCATGGAATTGCGGAATCTATACCTGGCAATCTGGAATTCGATTTTGGCGACATAATTATTCAGGGTCGTGGTGAACTTCTCTTCTTTCAGGGGCGGTACATTCTTCATTACCCAGCGATGGTCCACCACATTATCCTCATAAGTTTCATTTTCATCTCTTTCTGCCCCGCCGGGAAAAGTGATGTGAAAGCTGACGTTGCGGGAAGAAGAGGTATTCAGATCGTAGGGAAGGAAGCCCTGGCTAAGGGTGACGTACTGGAAGAAATCCGGTATGCCGACCTGGTATTCGCTCCACAGGCACGAGTATTCGCCCTGGAACTGCCAGGGTTGCAGGTTAAAGAGGAAATCGGATGACTGGGTATAGCTGTATTCGATGATCGAGCCTTCTTTCAGGGCCGGGAAGGTGAACTTCTTTTGTTTCCAGTGCTTGCTCATATTATCCGTAAAGACGGATTTGTCTTCCAGCCGGGTCTCCACGACCTTGCCATTCTCCAGGTTATAGGTAACTGCTTTCAGGCTTACGAGCTTTTCCTCATCGGCGCCGGAAATGTATAGGGGGATCTCGATATTGGCTGCGTCGAAACCGTTCTTGTTCAGGATCTTTATCCGTTTGTAATGTTTGAATTCCAGCGAGAACCAGCCTTTCACATTGCCCACGAATTCGGAGCCGCCGATATCGGCGATCACTACGGCCGCGGCGCCGGAATCGAATTTTTGTTTGGAGAGGTCAAAATCCGCCGATGTTATTTTACCAAAGCGGGCCGGGGATTTTTCCTGGGCGGTGGCTTTGAATGTTCCGGCGCCGAGGCCCAGGAGAATGAGCAGCGTGAATTTACCAAAGGTCATTAGGAGGCATTTTAGGTTTGGGTTAATGGGGTTCTGAAAAGAACGGATCATTTCTTCTTCAGGACGATCTGTTCGCTTTCTTTTTTAACAACGTATCTGAAAAAATCCCGCAGGCTGCTATAGTCCTCGGCAGGGAAATAGGCTTTATTCAGCTTCATATGGCAACGCATCTGGACCATGCCGTCCTGCTGGCCGATCAGGTATTCGAAGAGGCCCTGATCTCCGTTGAGGGCCACTCTCGCGGATTTGGGAAGTTCGTCCACCACATATCCGTCGGGTATCTGCATGTTGAAGTTATACAGGTCGTCCATCGCATAAGGCATTTCTACGGGGTATTTGCGTTCGGCAGCCGTAAAGGGATTTTGGCGCCATCCATCTGCGAATAGGGGGTTAAGGTAGATGAGGGGAGAGCCGGGTGTCTGTTTCAAACGAAACTCATACCGGAGGGTGACGGGGTCTTCCCGTCTTTTTATCGAATCGAGGGTTCCATTGCTGATATCCAGGTCTTCGCCATAGGAAGTCTGGATATTTTTAAAATATTCCTTCTCTCCTATCGCGCTTACTTTCTCCCTTGTGTTATAGGATTCCTGCAGGCCCAGCGTAGATTGATAACTGCCTTCCAGTGTGCCGTTGGCCCCTTCCGAGATCAGGACCATCGAGGTCTTTCTTTCCAGAAGGGAGTCCGCCTCGAAATATACCGATCCTGAATCTTTATCGCTGATGATGCGGGCATGGCCATTGTAACACTCAGAGGGCAATTGGCCGAATCCCAGTTGTGGATGGGCGGCGTCGAGGTAATAGATCTTGCCCGGGAGGCTTACCCGGGCAATGACGTAGTTCAGGCGTTCCAGGATAGGATAGCTGACCAGGTTGAAGCCATATTCCCGGGTACTCAGGATTACAGGATCGGCTGTAACCCCCTTGAGCTTTAACAAGGCGATCAGGAGCAGGTTGATATCGCCCACGGTACCGCTGTTCTTCTTAATGACATCCCGGAGAGTGGTCTTAATGTATTTGTTATAATGGTTGTTGCAGGTGAAATGGCTGGTGACATAATAATAGATGGCTTTTGCGTTGTCCAGTGGTCCGGCGCTGTTAGCGGTGGCTTTGTCCGCATATTCCTGCAACCATTCGTTATCTTCCCGTAGTGGGAGTCCGAAATCCGATGCCTTCAGGAGTTCCTCGTTTGCTTTCTTCCAGGTATGCATTACGTCGCTTGTTTCTTCCCCGTTGTATGTTTTCGACAGCTGGAATTCTATTTTGTCGATATAATTACGGGGAGTAGACAAATAGTTCTCCACGTGAAAAGCGGGGATATCTTTTATGGCCCATCGATGCTTGATTGTATTCGCATTCACAAAATACCGGTCGGGTTGGCCACCCAGCAGGCCACCGCCATCTGTTTTTCCGGTCACCTGATAGGATTCATGGCCCGTCTCTCCTTTATCAAGGACATAACCATGAACGCCCTGTTTTACAAAAACATAGAACAGGACCTGGGGGATGGTCACTTCATATTCGCTCCATAAACAGGGGTACTCTATCGACTGAAATTCCCAGGTGGGGAGGCTAAAATTATAATCGGAGGTAACCGTATAGATATATTCGATGATAGAGCCTTCTTTGACAGCCGGCATGGTAAATTTCGCTTCGATATGATTCTTATCTTCCCTGTCCTGGAAGATTTCTTTTTTATCCAGCCGGGTCTCCACCACCTTGCCGTCTTCGAGGTTAAAGGTGGAAGCTGCCACATTATCTAATTTTTCGGCATCCTCATCCCGGGTGTAAAGAGGAATTTTTATGGTGACCAGGTCAAAGGCTTTTTTATTAAGTATTTTTATGCGGGTTTTCCGGGTGAAGACATGGGAGAACCAGTTTCTGTTGTTGCCGGTAAAGTGGATGGAACCAATATCGGAGAGAATAATAGCGTTGGTATTGCTGTCGACGATGGGAGATGTCCGGATAGCAAAATCGGCTGGCGCCGGAATTGCGATCTGATTTTTTGATTTATCCTGGGCGGCGCAATCATTTTGTTGCAGGCATAGAAATAAGGATATTGCTATCGGTGCAATTAAGGTTAGGGGCTTCATTGTACTGCAATTAAGTAATAAACGGCGATAAAATAAATAAATTGCGAAATTTGTTCATACTCTCAGGGGATAATAATCAGTACACTTGTTAAAAAATAATCATACGAATCTCATTAAGCAATGGACCCGGGACCTGGGTTTCGAGCATTGCGGAATCGCCAAAGCGGAGGTATTGGACGATGATGCCCGTCGTCTGGAGACCTGGCTGAATAAAGGCATGAATGGTTCGATGGCGTATATGGAAAATTATTTCGATATAAGGATCGATCCTACCCGGCTTGTTCCCGGGGCCAGGTCTGTGATCACCTTGTTATTGAATTACTTTCCGGGGGAGGTAGTGGATCCGGAGGCCGTGCCAGGACACTTGATGATGGATTCCAGGGAGGAGCCCGGCGCGCACGCGAAGGGGGCGGCTTCGGGGGCGGCGGCGCCGCGGATAGCTGGTTCACAGGAGACGACCCCGCGGATAGCCAAATATGCGTATGGGAAAGATTATCATGAAGTGATCCGGGATAAATTGAAGAAGTTGCTGGCGCAGATACGGGCGCATATCGGGGAGGTGAACGGGCGTGGGTTCGTGGACAGCGCTCCGGTCCTGGAAAGAAGCTGGGCTGTGCGCAGCGGGTTGGGCTGGGTGGGTAAGAATGGCAACTTATTGAACAAGCAGGCGGGGTCCTTCTTTTTTATTGCCACGTTGATCGTCGACCTGGAGCTGGAGGTGGATACTCCTTTTGCGGGGGATTATTGTGGCACCTGCCGAAAATGTATCGATGCCTGTCCCACTGAAGCTATTTTGGAGAACAAAGTAGTAGATGGCAGTAAGTGCATCTCTTATTTTACGATAGAGTTGAAGGATCAACTGATCCCCGATGCGATGAAAGGCAAATTCGAGGATTGGCTATTCGGTTGTGATACCTGCCAGGATGTATGTCCCTGGAACCGGTTTTCCAGGCCTACCCGGGAAACGGCTTTTGCTCCGATCCCTGCCATTCTGAATTTCAGCACGGCTGATTGGGAGGAGTTGACGGAGGAAGGTTTCCGGGAGATATTCCGTCATTCTGCGTTAAAGCGTACCAAGTATGCTGGGATCCAGCGTAATCTGCGTTTTATTGCTCCCTGAATAAATGCTTGCTGCTCTTATGCAATTTGCCCGGGAAGATCACCAGTTTCAGTCCCCCATAGAATAAATGTTGTCCGCCGGAATTCTGTGTATTCAGCAGGTTGGTGACGCCATATTGCAGTTGAGGGCCTACCTGCATTTGCAATCCCGAAAAAGGAATGCCGACCATCAGGGCGGTCGAGAGGTTGAACTGGGTCTTATTGGAGACATTGCCGTCTTTGTAATAGACCCCGGCCTTGGTATTGTAATAAATAGCGTTGGAGCTCATCAGATAGGACAAGGTCCCGCCCACTTCCCAGAACAGGGGCATGATACGGTTATGGCTGATCTGCCATTGTATGGATCCGGGAATCTCCAGGAAATAATAGCGGTTGATAAAGGTCTGGTTATCGCCGGCAGTGTAATAGGGATAATATTGTGCCGGGGTCGGGGCTGCGGCGCTTGCCAGCAGCGAGGTGGCGGGGCTATAATAATAGTTGGAAGCATTATTGACCACTTTATCGCCGGTGTAGACTTTGGCGGAATAATAATGCAGGTTCAGCCCGACGGAAACGGATAGGTTGTTCAGAATGGGTTTCTGCAGGAAGATACCTGCCCAGAAGGAGAGGTCGGGTCGTATTTTGGAAACATAGTTTTTGGTCGCCGTCAATCCTGTAACAGCCACGGGGGCGGCAAGGTTGCGGGTGTCGTTTGCCGTAACGGCCGAACTCTTAAAAAGGGTCTGGTTGAGGGAGGACATGCCTATGCCTCCTGTGAAGCCCGCTTCCCAGGCTCGTTTGGGTGTGAGCCGGGTTGTAGCGAGGGTCGTTTTTTTAGCCAGCGGGGCGGCCTGTATAGCAGCAATATTTTTCAGGTTGACAGGGTTGAGATGTATGGAGGCCCCTATCAGAGGTTGATCCGGGAAGCCGGACTCTTCTTCTGTCAGGGGTTTGTCTGTCAGAGGTCGAGTGGTCAGTGTTTGAGCGGTCAGGGATCGGGATGTCAGGGGTTGACCGGTCTCTTTTCCGGTTGTTCCGGTCGGGTGATGGGAAAATACGTGGCTCCGGCCTGGTTTTGCAGGTCGGTCGGATCTTGCGGATTGAGCGGTGGAGGATTGCTCCGATGCCGATTGACCAATGAAGGGCTGCTCCGATTTTGCGGGTTGAGAGACCTTTGCCGGTTGATCGTTGGACGGCTGGTCTTTAGTTTGTTGGCTATTGATGGGCTGGACGCTGGTTTGTTGATCATTGGCTTGTTGACCGCTGACGGGTTGGTCGTTACCGGGTCGGTCATTACCGGGTCGGTCGTTAGATCCGCCGCTGCCTTTTACCGGATTCTGTATTTGTGCGCTGTTCCTGTCAGTATGGAGGGAAGAGGGGCTCGGGTGGCTGCCCATGAGATAGATCCCTGTGCCGCCTATCAGCAGGAGAGCCGGTAAAAAGAAGAGCCAAAAGAAGGGAACCCGTCGTTTCTTCTCTACTCTTACGGCCTTTTCGACATTTGCCCACACCGCGGCGGAAGGGCTGAATTCCAGCTCCTCCATTTTCTGCTGCACTTCTAATTCGAAACGCTGCACCTCTTTCTCGGATAGTTTAGGGTCGTGCATAGGTCTCATTTTTGGTTACGGCCGAAGACTTTTTTATCCAGCTTATCAGCAGGGCCCTGGCCCGCGCATATTGTGAGCGGGATGTACCCTCGTTGATGCCTAATATCTTGCCGATCTCTACGTGACTATATCCTTCTACTGCGTGCAAGTTAAAAATAGCCTGGTATCCTGGCGGCAGCTGGCGGATCAGTTCGGCCAGCTCCTTGGTGTTCAGGGTTACTTCCGGGTCATCGTTAGACACAGGATGGAGTATCCCATCGGTGAATAACAGGTCCGTTTGATACCGGTTATGTTTTTTCAGGTAATTAATGGCTGTATTGACCATGATCCTGCGAATCCATCCTCCTAATTCACCTGAAAAGCTGAATTGATAAAGATTTTTGAATACCATGATGAACCCTTCCTGTAATACGTCCTCTGCATCGGCCATGGATTTGGTATACCGATAGCAGATCCCCAGCATTGGTGAGGCAAAATGCTCATACAGCTGCTTTTGGGCAGTCGCATTCCCTTTTTCACAGTCTTTTACCAACTGGCGATAATCCATTCGTCCTTAATTAGCAATGTTGACAGTTAAACTTGTACGATCGTTGCATCTCCCTTATTTCTATTCCCGGTTTGCCCCTAAATTTGCGGTATTATGGCAATAACGTTAACGGAAAGGGACCGGCAGGTGATCTGGCATCCTTACACTCAACATAAAAATCAGCTTCCTCCTATAGCAGCCGTACAGGGCAAAGGTAGTTTGTTGTTCGATGAAAAAGGCAATTCCTACATAGATGCCATCAGCAGCTGGTGGGTGACCATTCATGGCCATGGGCATCCCTATATTGCGGAAAAGATCTATGAGCAGGCCAAAAAGCTTGAACAGGTCATTTTTACCGGTTTCACCCATGAGCCGGCCGTGCGGCTGGCGGAAAGGCTGCTGCCCATTCTGCCGGGCGGCTTCTCCAAGGTATTCTATTCCGACAATGGGTCCACGGCCGTGGAGGTAGCGATAAAAATGGGGATCCAGTACTGGAATAACCGGGGGGGTGGAGCCGGCGATGGGGAGGGGGCGTCTATCCCGGATGATCCGAAGGGCAGAGCTGCCAACGGCGATGGCGCCCGCAATAAGATACTGGTTTTCAGAAACTCTTATCACGGCGATACGTTCGGGGCCATGAGTGTGAGTGAAAGGAGCGTGTTTACGGCTTCTTTCCAGGATTACCTGTTCGAAGTGATCTTTATCGATACGCCTACGGCCGGGAATATAGAGGAGCTTAGGTCTTTTGTCCGGCAGCAGGCCCCGGAGATAGGCTGTTTTTTATACGAACCTCTTTTACAGGCTGCCGGCGGGATGCGGGTCTATGAGGCAGGTCTGATGGATCAATTGCTGGACGTGGTGAAATCGGAGGGGATCCTCTGCATAGCGGATGAGGTCCTTACGGGGTTTGGCCGGACCGGCAGGCTTTTCGCTGGGGAATATCTCCGGAACAAGGCCGATATTATTTGTCTCAGCAAGGGCCTGACGGGGGGCACCATGGCGCTGGGCGCCACGGCGGCTACGGAAAGGGTCTTCGAGGCTTTTCTCAGTGACGATAAGCGGAAGACCCTTTTTCACGGGCATTCCTTCACGGCCAATCCACTGGCCTGCTCCGCCGCCCTGGCCAGCCTGGACCTGTTGCAACAGGAAGATTGTTTGGAGCGGATGCAGACAATCCTCCATCAGCATCTATCTTTTGCAGAGAAGATAAAGGATAATCCGCTCGTCAAAAATATCCGGATCCTGGGTACTATTATCGCCTTCGAGGTCCAGGTCGGAGAAGATGGATATATCAATACGATCGGCGCCGACATTACCCGGGAGTCTTTATTGAACGGGATCTATCTGCGTCCGTTGGGTAATACGGTATATATCATGCCGCCTTATTGCATAACAGCGCAGGAGTTGCAGCAGGTGTATGATTTCCTGGAGGCGTTCCTGGAGAAAAGAGAGGGGAAATGAAAGAGACTGCCGGATGAATGAAAAGCCCCCAAAAGTGTCTAACTTTTGGGGGCTTTTTTATGGATAAAAGAATCAAATTCCGTTAGAAGCTGACGGGGATCGCAACTTCTGTCTTGTCCCAGGTGATGGTCAGGTTCTTGCCCGGTGCGGCAATGGTGAGCTGCTCTACGGGTGTGGAGAGCGTCTTGACGGGGACCGTCGTCTGCAATACATCTTTGTCTTTGTATTGGTCGTACTTGAAAGCGCCCCATTGGCCCAGTTGGGAATTCAGGATAATCGTCCATTCACTGGCATTTGGAATAGCAAACAGCGTATACGTTCCGGCTTTGATGGCTTTGCCGCCGAATGTGCCGTCTTTTGAAAAGGATATGGTCGTTGCCTCATCGGCCCCGCAACGGTATACTTTTCCATAGGGTTCCAGCTTTCCGAAGATCTCTCTTCCTTTCTTATAGGGGCGGCCATAGGTCACCGTTATATCCTTTGTTTTCAGGGTATCATGCGGGCTCTTGCGGGGTTGCTGTGCGCAGGCAGATAACCCGACAAAGGCGATAAAGGAAAACAGCGTAATTTTTCTAAAAAAGGACAGTGTGTTCATATAAAAGATTTTAATGGCGAAAAAAACAAATATGGTCAGACTTTTTTAAAGTTAGGGAGAGTTATCGATACCGGGAAAAAAGAGGGAGCAGAGGTCTCCCGGCGGGACAAAAGGAGAGGGAAAACTAAAAGAGGCTGCCGGGATGAGCGGCAACCTCCTGTAAATTGTAAGGAAGATGTAAGTTAGAGTTTAACGGGGATCGCAACTTCTGTCTTATCCCAGCTAATGGTCAGGTCCATGTCCTGAGCGGCGATGGTGAGCTGCTCCACGGATGTGGGCAGGGTCTTGACGGGCACTGTCACTTGCAGGACATTCTTGTCCTTGATCTTATCATAGTTATAAGCGCCCCATTGGCCTAATTCGCTGTTGAGGATGATGGTCCATTCTCTTTCTGTGGGGATCACGAATAAATTATAGGTGCCTCTTTTTACGGGCTTGCCACCGAATATGCCGTCTTTGGCGAAAGAGATCGTAGTCGCAGAATCGGCTCCGCAACGCCAGACATTTCCATAAGGCACCAGCTTGCCGAAGATATCCCTTCCTTTTTTATAAGGTCTTCCGTATCTAACGGATAGGTACCTTCCCGTTACCGTTTCATGCGGGCTGGCAGGTTTTTGCTGGCAGAATGCAGCCAGGCCGAGAAATAAGATCGTGGACAGTAAAAGCGCTTTTTTCATACTGAGCTGTTTTATTTAATGTGTTTAAGGTGGTTTAATCGATTAAATAATCAAACGCGGCTAAAGTTAGGGAACGTTTTCGACATAATGTTTGAGCCCGGCTAAAGATTCTTCCATGACGGGGCCTAATTTTTTTTCGTATACCAGGAGTCCCAGTTTCTCCCAGGGATACCATCTGAAGCGGAAGTCAAACCAGCATTGAACGGTAAGGCTATCCGGTTGTAATTGCAGCAGGTTGAATCCTCCTACAAAGCCCTTGCCCTTGGTCTGTTTCCAGTCCAGCCGTACGGAGTCGGGTCCTGCTGCCAGCACCGTTACCCGGAGCTGGTCCGATTGCAGGAAAGCGTCTTTTCCGGATGAGGGTGAGGAAAAGGTCATGCCTGTCAGGGGAGTGGAGGTGATGAAGGTATTCCATCGGGTCCAGGCATGCAGGTCGCCTACGGCGGCCATTACTTTTTCGCGGGAAGCGGCAACATTGATAGATCTCCCCACCCGCATCTGCGAGGGGAAGAGAAAAGAAAATGCCGTCAGCACGATGAAGAGGGCGATGATACCGATCAAAAAAAACTTAATGAATCGCATGTTATTGATTTTAGGGCCGGGGCGCTGCCCGGATCCAGGATAGCAGAGCTAGGGCAGGACCGCGCCCTATTCCCATTTGAATACTTTGATGGCGACGGCATACACTACTATTCCCCAGAGGGCCAGGATGCCTAATTGCTTGCCGCAGTCTGTAAGATGGGCGCCTTCGAAAGCCACATTGCGCATGGCGTCATTCAGCTGCTTCAACGGTAATATTTCGCAGATCTTCTGCAGCCAGCCCGGGAAGGCGTCTGTGGAAAAGAAGGTCCCACCCAGCAGGAACTGAGGGAGGGTGAACAGGTTGGCAAACGGGGGAATAGTGCTTTCGCTTTTAGCTACGCTGCTGATGATAAAGCCGAAGCCCATAAAAACGATCAACCCGAACAGGCTGAGCACGAGCATCTCGGCGAAAGTACTCCACCCATGTACCAAAGTGAAGTGAAAGGCTAATTTTCCGATCACGATGATGACTACCGCGGTGATCAGCTGGAAAAGCACTCTGGCCAGACCTTCGCCCAGGACAATATATTTTTTGCTGATCGGGGTGGCATAGAACCTTTTCAGTACGAGCTGCTGACGCAGGCTGAAAAACAAAAAGGCGACTCCGAACACCGCGGCGCTCAGCAGGGAAAAGCCCAGCATACCGGGAAGGATGAAGTCGATCATGGAATATTTCCGTCCCTGGATGACCGGCAATTCATCGACGCTTAATAATTTGTATTGCGTTGGAATCACTTTATCCTCGATGGTCTGGATCGTTTGCGAAAGGGCCATTTTTACCATCGGGTATTTATCGCCCGCCGCGGAGGACGTAAGGGTGTGGATGCGGTATTGTGTAAAGCCCATTGCCGACTGGCTGGAATCCAGCGATAATACGGCGGCGATCCGGCCTTTCTCCAGGTCTTTGCGGGTGCTGGCCGTATCTTTTTCATCCGCCAGTTTCACCAGCGGGGAATGCAACAGGGCCCGGATAACATAGTTCGTGGAGTCTTTGCTGTTAGCCAGGGCTACCGATACGGTAGGGCCGCCGCCGCTGATGGATCCGAAGACCAGGATAAAGACCAGGGGGAAACCAAAGCTGAAGGCTACCGACGAGGGGCTTCTGAAAATAGCTTTCAGGCTGCCCTTAGTGATAGCGAGCATTGCGCGGAACTGGTTATACTGTTGTGCCATATTCTTTTAAATCGCCCCCTTTAGAGGGCGGCGAGTGAGGTAGGTTATTCAATAGTGAGATCGAAAGGTAATTTGGCCTGGGTGATCCCTACCGATGCCTTTACTTTCTTCAGGGTGGTATAGGTCCGATAGCCTTCTTCTCCCATTTCGTCTTTCATGACTTTGAGGCTTAGTGATTTTTTATAGTTACCCAGCAACAGGTCGAGGAAGCCTTTGGGTTCGGGATATTCCTTCAGATTATAATCGCTGGTCTTTGCCATACGGGCAGCGCAGTCGATAGCATCCTGCAGGGTGCCCATCCGGTCGACCAGTCCCAGCGACCATCCTTTTTGTCCGCTCCATACCCTACCCTGCCCGATGCTGTCCACGTAGCCGATCGTTTTATTCCGGCCGCCGGCTACCCGGGATTTGAAGTCGAGATAGGTGCTGTCTACTTCATTCTGCAGGTAAACCCGCTGTAAGGAGGTCAATGGTTTGGTCACCGAGATCGCGTCTGCCTGCGGGGCCGTCTTTATCCCGTCGAAGGTGACGCCCAGCTTGTCGCGGAAGAAGTTCTGGAAATCCGGGACTACTATGAATACGCCGATGGAGCCAGTGATAGCGCCCGGCAGGGCAAAGATGCTATCCGCGTTACAGGACAGGTAATAGGCTCCCGAGGCGGATACATCGCCGAAGCTGACGACCACCGGTTTTTCCTTTTTGGCCAGGCTTAGTTCCCGCCAGATATTCTCACTGGCCAGCGAGCTGCCCCCGCCCGAATTGATGCGGATTACGATCGCCTTGATGTCTTTGTCGAAGCGGGCTTTGCGGATAAGGGAGCGATAGGTGTCTGAACCGATCTGATCTTTGTCGCCCTTGCCGTCCACGATATCCCCTTCCGCATAGATCACGGCGATATTGTCTTTGCCGCTGGCTTTAAAATCCACCGACTTGCCGTATTTGCAGATGGAGACGAAATTGATATAGTCGTGTTTATCAATTTTCAATTTTTCTCTTATCTCGCCTTTGACCTCGTCATCATATTTGAGTCCGTCCACCAGTCGGTAGGTCAGGGCATCGTTTGGATATTGGATAAGATGTTCGTTTACGCATTTTCGTAATGTCGTCGTATCCAGCTGACGGGTCAGCGCGGTGCTGTAGAGGAGACGGTTAAAAAAATCTCCCAGCAGCTCGGTCAGCTGGAGCCGGTTGGCCTCCGTCATTTTATCTTCCCGCAGGGGTTCTGTAGCGCTCTTGAATTTACCGGCATAAAAGATCTGAGGGTTAATTTCCAATCGCCGCAGCGCCTCTTTCAGGAAGGGCATTTCGGTAGAAAAGCCCCGCCATTCCACGCCGCCTTTGGGGTTACAATAGACCCTGTCGGCCGTGTTGGCCACATAGTAAGCTTTCTGCGAGATGACGTCGCCATAGGCATAGACGAATTTGCCGCTTTTTTTAAAGTCCAGGATGGCCAGACGGATCTCTTCGTTGGTGGCAAATCCGTTGGGGTCATCGTTACATTTCAGGTAAATGCCTTTGATGGCTGTATCTTCTTTTGCATGCCGTACCAGGCGCACCAGGTCATATAATCCGGGCACATCGTATTGTTCTTCCGAACCCAGGCCGGAGAGGGGGTTTTCCTGCTCCTGTTCCCGGTAAGACTGGCCGAGGTCTATATATAATACCGATTTGGACGCGATATCCGGTCTTTTAGCCGAGAGCAGCCCACTAATCTTCCCTACCAGGATCAGCACGATGATCGCCGTAAAAGCTACCAATGCCAGCAATGCCGCAAAAAACGTTTTAAAAAAGCCTCTCATGTAAAGGTAATTTTTTAGCTAAGTCCAAAAATAAAGATATTTGGGGCCCCGAAAGTACGGAATCTATGAACATATCCTTTTTATTGATAGGTGGCAACGAAGGAGACCCGCGGGCTCAGCTGGCCAAAGCGGGTGAAAACATTGAAAGGTCGGGCTGCAGGATCCTGCGGCGATCATCGTTGTATGAGACGGCTGCCTGGGGGAAGACGGATCAGAACGATTTTCTCAACCAGGCTTTGCAAATCGGGACTTCCCTGGAGGCCCCTGTCCTGATGGATATCCTGCTGGAAATAGAAGAAAAAATGGGGAGAAGGCGGCTGGAGAAATATGGATCCCGTATTATTGACATCGATATGCTGTTCTTTAATGAGGAGATCATTCATGCACCCAGGCTATTCATCCCCCACCCCGAAATACAAAATCGCCGGTTCGTACTGGTGCCGATGGAGGAAATAGCTCCGGACTACCGGCACCCTGTGCTTCATCAAACCATTCGCGAGCTGCTGGCGGTATGTCCTGACCAGTTAGAGGTAAGGAGGGTGCCGGATTAAAAAACAATTAAGATTCGATGAGAAAAATATAGATACCCGATGAACTATCATTTTATTACTATTGAAGGCAATATCGGAGCGGGAAAAACGACCCTGGCCCATATACTGGCCAAGCATTTCAATGCGCGCCTGATCCTGGAGCAGTTCGCAGACAACCCTTTTCTGCCTAAATTTTACGAGAACCCCGGCCAGTATGCTTTTCCCCTGGAACTTTTCTTTATGGCGGAAAGATACAAGCAGATGAAGGACCTGGTACACACCAATGATTTATTCCAGAATATTACGGTG
The DNA here is from genome assembly GCA_035555335.1 of Puia sp. Lineage (GTDB taxonomy): Bacteria > Bacteroidota > Bacteroidia > Chitinophagales > Chitinophagaceae > Puia. The sequence goes on along the minus strand of DATMGS010000027.1, from coordinate 597,048 downwards.
TCTGATTACCTGTTTACCAAATGTCTCTTATTTGCCAGGGTAAATTTACCGGAGCAGGAGTTCCGGCTCTACCAGAACTTCTTCGAAATTATCGATCTTCAGCTGGTCAAGCCGGACATCCTTATTTATCTTCATGCTCCCGTGAGTAAATTGCAGCAGAATATCCGGAAAAGGAACCGCTCCTATGAGCAGGCGATCCCGGACGAGTACCTGTTCAATATCCAGGAGACTTATACCAATTATATCCGGCAGCACAATATCCGGACCATCTTTGTCGATGTGAGCAAGGCGGATTTTTTAGGGAATGAGAAACATCTGCAGGTGATCCTGGATGCGTTGGAAAAGGATCTGGGTGAAGGGCAACATTATTTTACGTTACCGTAAAGATTTCAGGTTCCTGGTTGGGGGCTATGCGTTTTAAAGTCAGAAATAGATTCATATGACAGAAGAAAACAGTATGGGAGAACGAAGGCAGACAGCCCTGAGTGTATTGAGGATCCCGGAGTACAGGAATTTTATCATTTCCCGTTTTTTTTATATCATGGCCCTTCGCATGGTGACTACGATCGTGGGTTGGCGTATTTATGAGATCACCCATAATCCGTTTGCCATCGGACTGATCGGGCTATCCGAATTCCTTCCGGCTTTCACGCTGGCCTTGTATGCCGGTCATATTATCGACAAGAGCGATAAAAGAGCCTTGCTGCTGCGTACGACGAGCTGTTACCTGGTGTGTGTGGCGGGGTTGATCACCCTCTCTTTCGGCCCGGTGATGCGATCCCTGCAGAGTCACTGGATCCAGTGGATAACCTATTCGATCATTTTTTGTACGGGGGTGATCCGGGCTTTTGCGGGCCCTGCGCTGAATGCCATCATTGCACAGATCGTGCCCCGGCAGCAATTGTCAGGGGCCGTGACGCTCAATACCAGCGCTTTTCTGACGGCTTCCGTGCTGGGGCATGCGACGGCGGGCTTCCTGATCGCCCATACAACATATCTTTTTGCCTTCAGTATCGTGGGTTTGTATGTGGTGATCGCGTTATGCTGTTTCTTCACGATCTCTCCCAAACAGGTGATGGTAGCCGGGGAAAAGAAGACCTGGGAAAGTATCAAGGAGGGGCTGCGTTTTGTCGTCCGGACCAAGGAAGTGCTGGGCGCGCTTGCCCTCGACCTGTTTGCCGTTCTTTTCGGGGGGGCCGTTGCGCTGATCCCTGTATATGCCCGTGACATCCTGCAGGCGGGGCCGATCGGCTTTGGCTGGCTGAATGCGGCTGACGATATCGGATCGATCCTGATGATCGTGGCGCTGACCCTCCGGCCGCTGCGGCAAAAGCAGGGGCTGATCTTATTATATGCGGTAGCTGGTTTCGGGGCCTGTATCATCCTGTTCGGGCTGTCTAAAATTTACCTGCTGTCTTTCTTCGCTCTCTTATGCAGTGGTATGCTGGATGGCATCAGTGTGGTGATACGGGGGACCATCGTGCAGCTGAAGACCCCGGATGCCTTGCGGGGGCGTGTCTCTTCTGTAAACTCCATGTTCATCAATTCCAGCAATGAGCTGGGCCAGTTCGAGAGTGGGGTCATGGCCCGGCTGCTGGGTGTCGTGCCCTCGGTCGTCTTCGGCGGATGTATGACGATCGGGGTGGTGATCGCCACCTGGTTTAAAGCACCCAGTCTGCGGAAGATGGAATATTAGTAACTTTAGTCAAACAATCCCATTTGCCATGCAACGCAGAAATTTCATCCGCCATACTTCTTTAGCGCTGGGCGCCCTATCATTGCTGGATCAAAAATCAATCGCGGCGATGCTTACGGAGGATCCCTGGAAAATGAAAACCCTGCGCGGGGATGTAGGCATCTTCACGGAGAAAGGGGGCACGATCGCTTATCTGACCTCCAAAAAAGGGATTGTCGTGGTGGATGCGGAATTTCCCGAGCAGGCGGGGCACCTGATCGGCGAGCTGAAAAAACAATCGGATAAACCGTTGGAATTACTGATCAATACCCATCATCACGGCGACCATACATCCGGCAATATCGCTTTCAAAGGGCTGGTGCAGCATGTGGCGGCCCATACCAATTCCCTGGCCAATCAGCAGAAAGTGGCTGTCACTCAGAAGACGGAAGACAAACAACTATATCCCGATATCACCTATGGGGATTCCTGGGAATATAAGATCGGGTCCGAGCGGATCCGGGCGGCTTATTTCGGCGCCGCTCATACGAATGGCGACAGCATTATCCATTTCCAGCACGCCAATATCGCGCATATGGGGGACCTGGTCTTCAACCGTCGCTGGGCTTTTGTCGACCGTACAGCCGGCGCCTCCATCAGGAGCTGGATCACGGTGTTGGATAAGGCGCTGGCGCATTATGACAACAATACGCTGTTCGTCTTCGGGCATGCTTTCGATCCGGAGAAGGTCACCGGCAGTAAAGACGACCTGCGGGCTATGCAGGATTACCTGACCAAACTACAGGTCTTTGTCAGTGGATGGTACCGCGACGGTAAGTCCAAAGAGGATCTGTTGAAGCAGAAATCCATTCCGGGTGTTACCGAATGGCAGGGGGATGGGATTGAGCGGGGACTGGGAGCGGCGTTTGACGAGTTGATGGAGGGCCGGGCGGCGTGAGGGGAATAGCTTAAGCTTACATTTATAGAATAAAAAAACTCCAGGATAACCCTGGAGTTTTTTTATTCTACGGGGTACAGATCACCGGCCAATAACAGGGACCTGTTGGGTCATGGGACGGCTATTTTTTCTGACAGTATACCTGCAACGGTCTTTACCTGCAACAAGTAAATGCCGTGAACCAGTGGACCGAATACCGCCCGCCCATTCTGCAATGAGCCTTGCTGCAACAGCCGGCCCTGGATATCCATCAGCTTGTACGTTTCGTTGGCGCCATTCTTCAGCGTAGCCTGTACGGTCCCCTCCCCGATTGCATACCAGCTTAGTGACTGGGCTGTGGAAAAATTTACGGTGATTGTTTTGCTGTACTGCACCTCTCCGGTTGCATCGTTCAGTTGCAGCCGGTAGTAATTGAGACCGGATAGAGGCTGTTCGTCGGTGAATTGATAACTGTTGGCAGCTGTGCTGCTGCCGGCGCCTGCTACCGTCCCGATATTTTGCCAGGTGCGGCCTTCGGCGCTGCGTTGTATGGTGAAATACCAGTTGTGCTGCTCTTCTGCCGTCTGCCATTGCAATAATGTGTGATTGCCTGAAGGGGCGCCCGTGAAGCCGAGCCAATTGACGGCCAGGACCGTGACGTTCACGTATTCCCAGAGATCATCCAAATAGCCGACGGTAGTGCCGCTTGCGGCATAGCCTTTTCCGCCCAGGAGCCACAGGTTGCTGGAGGCATCGGTCCAGGTGACGGGGCCGCTATACCGGCTACCGGGCTTATTGGCAGCGGCGGGTGTGCCCAAAGTGCCGTATACTCCGTTAATGGCAGTGGTATTGTCTCCGCCCACCCAGGTCCAGGCGCCGGCAGCGATATTGTATTTCCAGAAATCATCCAGGTAACCCAAGCCGGCGGCCGAATAGCCTACTCCTCCCAGGAGCCATATATTGCCGCCCGCGGCGCTGGTCCAATTTACCGTGCCTATCCGTCCCCCGGGATAATTGGTAGTGGCGGCCGTACCCTGGGTACCGTATACCCCGTACTGGTTGGCGCTGCTGGTTCCACTGACCCAGGTCCACAGACCGGTGGAAGACGTATATTTCCAAAGGTCATTGTAATAGCTGGTGATGGCGCTGGTAGAAGACCCGTAGCCCCCGCCAAACAACCAGAGATTGCTGCTGGCATCTATGGCGGCCGAAGCCGCATAGCGGCTGCCTGGCGTGTTGGTAGCAGCGCCTGTTCCCAACACACCATAGACTCCGCTGGCACCGTTGGAAGAGCTGCCGCTCATCCATGTCCATAGACCGGTTGAGGGCGTGTATTTCCAGAGATCATTCAGGAATCCATTCGTTCCCGAAGCGTCATACCCGGTACCGCCGAATATCCAGATATTGCCTGAAGCGTCTATCCATCCTATCGCCTCGAGCCGGCTACCGGGTATATTCGTCGAGGCGGCCGTACCCTTCGTACCGTATACCCCGGTCTGGTTGGAGCTGCTGCTTCCGCTGACCCAGGTCCATTGCCCGCTGGCGATATTGTATTTCCACAGATCATTGTATAGCGCGGTAACACTGCTTGTACTGGTCCCATAGCCCCCGGCAAACAGCCATAAATTTCCATTGCCATCCGCAAGGCTTACTCCTCCATACCTGGCGCCAGGCGTATTCGCAGTGGCTGCCGTTCCTTTCGTTCCATAGACAGCGCTTGCACTGATGGCGGAGCTGCCGGTCATCCAGGTCCATTGGTTGGTGGAAGGATTGTACTTCCAGAGGTCGTTAAGAAAGCCGCTGGCACCGGAGGCATCATAAGCCGCTCCTCCGAACTGCCAGAGATAACCATTAGCGTCTGTCCAGGCGTAGCCGCCATAGCGTCCCCCGGGTTTATTGGTGGAAGCAACTATTCCTACCGTACCATATATACCGCTTTGATTGATGGTGTTGTCGCCGTTCACCCATTTCCATTCATAGGTTTGAGCGCGCAAACCGGCGATCCTGAAGAAAGTAAGGAATATCATTGACAGGAACAGGCATCTGTATGCCCTGCCGAAGAGAGTTTTGGTTTTCATATAATACGGGTTTAGAACAGGAGGTACGATCAAAAGTAAAAAGGAGTTGTTACAAAATCTCTCCTATTCACGCCGGTTAAAGGTTTAATAGTAGAGGTCGCTCCAATAAGTTTGAAAATGGGTCACCCGGATAATATTTTCAGTGGGAAGAATGGATCAGCGGGTGGCTTCGATCAGTTTTTCCACGACATAATAGGCAATGGGGCAGAAGGTGGTATTTTTTTGGGTGAGGGTGGCTCTTTTTATCAGAACATCCTCATCGGTATAAGGGAACCTTTCGCAGTCGGAGGGGCGCACTTCATAGATGCTGCAATAATTATCGCTGCCGAGAAAGGGGCAGGGCGAGCTCTTTGTCACATAATCACCTTCTTCATCGAGGCGCAGGTAGCGTTCGATGAAATCACTCTCTTTCATTTTCAGGTGTCTGGAGATCCTTTTGATATCGGGCGTCTTAAAGCGGGGGGAATAGTTCTTACAGCAATTGGCGCATTGCAGGCAATCGACCTTGCTGAATGCCTCTTCGTGAAGGTCGGGCAATAGGTCAAGTACCCGGTTCTTACCCCCCTTCTTGTTTGCATTTTGCAGGAAACGGTGGTATTCTTTTTGCCGGGCGGCCGATTTCTTCTCCCAGTTGTGCAATAAATCACTCATATTTCACATTAATACCTGGTTAACAAGTACAAGGTACAAAGATCCGGTAATTCTCTTATTTTTGACACTGTGGAAAGCCTTAAAGAACAAATACTCCTTCTGGTAAGCATCCCGCTATATGTTATCATCATCGGGCTGGAAATTTTTTTGAGTAATTACCGGCACCTGAAGTTGTATACGTGGAAGGGGCTTTTCACCAATTTCTACCTCATGTTGCTGAATGGCGGCCTGGATATGCTCTTCCGGGGAGTCACCCTGTTCGTACTCGAGTATTTCTATACGCATCACTGGTTATCGGTCACCAATGCCGCATCTTATTGGTTCCTGCTGCTGCTGGGGGAGGATTTCCTCTATTACTGGCTGCACCGGTGGGATCATGAGATACGGTTGTTCTGGGCGGTACATGTAACGCATCATTCCTCGGAACAAATGAATTTTACGGTAGGATTCCGTTCCTCCGTCTTTCAGCCATTGTACCGGTTTGTTTATTTTATTCCGCTGGCCTTACTTGGATTTAAGCCCCTGGATATTATTTTCATGTATTCGGCCACCCAGATCTGGGGGATTTTCGTGCATACGGAGCTGATTGACAAGATGGGCTGGCTGGAATATATCCTGGTCACCCCTTCTCATCACCGGGTACATCATGCCAGCAATCCCAAATACCTGGACAAGAATATGGGTATGTTCCTGATCATCTGGGACCAGCTATTCGGAACCTTCCAGCCTGAACTATCCGCGGAAGAATATGAGCCCAGGAAGTATGGTCTTACTACCCCACTGACAAAAAATACGCCCGGAGAGATCATCTTCCATGAATGGAGCAGTATCGGAAAGGACCTTTCGCGCGATGACATTGGCTGGAAGGAGAAATGGCATTATCTGTTCGGTCCTCCCGGATGGAGCCATGATGGCAGCCGGCTGACCAGCGAGCAGATGCGTGAGGCCCAGGGCGAACAGAGTTCGCCGGGCCAACGGCCCCGACATGAGATACGAGTTTCGGAAGGCTCGCCTTCCGAAACTCGCTGACAACCAGGTTGCAAGGGTTTAGGGGGTTTAAGAATGAAAAAAAGGTCGCTTCCGGTTTGTAAAAGTCGGACGGCCTTTTTTCGTTTTATGATGAGGGAACGGCGAGTTCATTCCAGGCGGGGGCAGTGCTCCCGAAACGAGCTTTTATACCGATGGAAAAGGCTTTTGGAGGGCCGGGAGGGTGACCGGGACCAGCTTATTGTTTTGTCCCGCCATCGCCGTACCTTTGCACATCTTTTTTTAAACGGTCAACCTCTATACTTACTATGAATCTATTCGAACAACAGGCGAATGAATTTGCAGGTCGTCATATCGGACCCAATGAACAGGAAACTGCCCAAATGTTGAAAACGATCGGTGTCCGGTCCCTCGAGGAGCTCATTGACAGGACCATCCCCGCATCGATCCGCAGTAAGGCGGCGCTGCCCATTCCGGGCGCTCTGAGCGAGCATCAATACCTCACGGATTTAAAGCAGGTAGCCGCCCTTAATAAGGTCTGCAAGTCCTATATCGGGCAGGGCTATTATGACACGATCGTACCCAGTGTCATTTTGCGTAATGTATTCGAAAACCCGGGTTGGTATACTCAATATACCCCCTATCAGGCCGAGATCTCCCAGGGCCGTCTGGAAAGCCTGCTGAACTTCCAGACCATGGTGTCCGATCTCACCGGCCTGCCGCTGGCCAATGCCTCTCTCCTGGATGAAGGTACTGCCGCTGCAGAAGCCATGACCATGTTCTTCAACCTGAAGAACAAAGATCATGACCACATTACTACCCCTAAATTCTTTGTAGACACCAATATATTCGCTCAAACGAAGGATATCCTTCTGACCAGGGCGCAGCCGGTAGGCATCGAGCTGGTGGAGGGCGATTTCCGCAGCGCGACGATCGACGCCTCTTATTTCGGCGCTATCGTGCAATACCCTAATAGCGATGGATCTATCCACGACTATCGGGCCTTCATACAAAAGACACATGCGGCCGACGCCTATGTGGTAATGGCTACTGATTTGCTGGCGCTCACGCTGTTAACGCCTCCCGGAGAGCTGGGAGCCGATGTGGCCGTGGGTTGTTCCCAGCGATTTGGCGTTCCCATGGGATTCGGGGGACCTCATGCGGCGTATTTTACCGCCAGGGACGACTTCAAGCGATCTATTCCGGGGCGTATCATCGGCGTAAGCATCGATGCCCAGGGCAACCGTGCACTGCGTATGGCCCTGCAGACCCGGGAACAGCATATCAAGCGGGAAAAAGCCACTTCCAATATCTGCACGGCTCAGGCCCTGCTGGCCAATATGTCGGCCATGTACGCGGTCTATCACGGACCGGAAGGCTTGACCCGCATCGCTAAAAGGGTCAGCCTCCTTACCCGTACCCTGTCCCTGGAACTGGAGGGGTTGGGATATTCGAATCTGAATGAGTTCTATTTCGATACGATCCGGCTTAAAGTAGCCGATCCCGCTGCGATCCGGAAGCTGGCGGAAGACAGGGGCATTAATTTCCGGTATTCCGATGGCCAATATGTCGGCATGACCCTGGATGAGACCACTACCCAGCAGGACGTACTGAATATCCTCTCCGTCTTTACAGAAGCGGAAGGGATAGAGGTGGTGACGGCGACCTTCGACGTAGATGATGTCAACCTGGATAATATTCCTTCGGTGGTCACGCGCGTCTCGGAATTCCTGACGCATCCTGTCTTCAACACGCACCATAGCGAAACGGAAATGATGCGTTACCTGAGAAGCCTGGAGAATAAAGATCTTTCCCTCAATACCTCGATGATCTCCCTCGGCTCCTGTACGATGAAGCTGAATGCGGCGACGGAGCTGATTCCCGTAAGCTGGCCTGAATTCAGCGGACTGCACCCTTTTGCTCCGGCCGATCAGTGGAAGGGCTACCGGAGGATCCTGACGGAGCTGGAAAACTGGCTGAGCGCGATCACGGGCTTTGCCGCCACCTCCCTGCAGCCCAATAGCGGCGCCCAGGGGGAATATGCGGGGCTTCTGACGATCCGCGCCTATCATGCCGCCCACAAAGAATCCCACCGGGATGTCATGCTGATCCCCATTTCCGCTCACGGCACCAATCCTGCCAGCGCCGTTATGGCGGGCATGAAAGTAGTGGTCGTGAAGAGCGATGAGGACGGGCATATCGATGTGACGGATCTGAAGGCCAAGGCAGAGCAATATAAAGCCCAGCTGGCGGGCCTGATGGTCACCTACCCTTCCACACATGGCGTATTTGAGGAAAGCATCAAGGACATCTGTCAGGCGATCCATGACAATGGCGGTCTGATCTATATGGATGGCGCCAATATGAATGCCCAGGTCGGACTGACCAGTCCCGGTCTCATCGGAGCCGATGTCTGTCACCTGAACCTGCATAAGACTTTTGCCATTCCTCATGGCGGCGGCGGTCCCGGCATGGGCCCGATCTGTGTGAATGAAAAGCTGAAGCCTTTTCTGCCGGGTCATGTGGAAGCTACCAGCAACAAGCTGCAAGCTGTAGGCGGAGAGCCGGCGGTGCATGCCGTCAGCGCTGCGCCTTTTGGTTCTGCCAGCATCCTGCTGATCAGCTATGCGTATATAAAAATGCTGGGTGCGCAAGGGGTGACGCAGGCTACGAAGTATGCCATCCTCAATGCCAACTATATGAAGGCAAAGCTGGAGAAATATTACAAAATACTGTATAGCGGCAGTAACGGCACCTGTGCCCATGAGTTCATCGTCGATCTCCGCCCTTTCAAGACCAGCGCCGGCATAGAAGCGGAAGATGTGGCTAAACGTCTGATGGACTATGGCTTCCACGCCCCCACCCTCAGCTTCCCCGTACCGGGTACGATCATGATCGAGCCCACCGAGAGTGAGGACAAGGCAGAGCTGGACCGTTTCTGCCAGGCGATGATCAGCATTCATGGGGAGATCAGCGCCATTGAAGAAGGCAAGGCCGACAAGACGGATAATGCGCTGAAGAACGCGCCTCATACCCAGCATGTGATCTGCGCCGATGAATGGGCGCATGCGTATCCCCGTTCTCAGGCTGCCTTCCCGCTGCCTTATGTCCGTGAAAATAAATTCTGGCCCAGCATCGGCAGAGTTAATAATACGTATGGGGATCGCAATCTTATCTGCACCTGTGAGCCGGTGAGCTCTTATGCGGAGGAAGTGGCGGCGAATTAGAATGCTGCGGCCGAATACCTTTGTTATTTAGTTGTTATTCTTATAAAAAATCGATCTTCTGTTTTCAGGATAGGCCTGGAAGGGAAGATCGATTCTTTTTGGGTATTCACCGATTTTAAGGTTTGATTTATTGTAAACGGTATTAAATTGATGGCAAAAATTCCGTTATGTTCTTTCCTCTTATATCCCCGAGATCTCTGATGGCTGCCACACTTATATCCGGAACCTTGTTATTAACCGGTTGCGCTCATAAGATGGCGCCGGAAGGGCACTACCAGGATACGCCCGTTATGGCGGATGGCAATGCGGATGACTGGAGCCTGCCGCTTCGGTTCAGCAATGAGAGTTACACGCTACAGTACAATGTCACCAACGACAATAAGAACATTTACGTTTGTGTCCTGTCCAGGGACGAGGCTACTCAATTGAGGATGTTAAGAGCCGGGATGACCATTTATCTGGATCCGAAAGGGGCGGACAATAAGGGCATCAGTCTCCACTTCCCCCTCCGCAAACAGGCACAACCCGGTCAGGAAAGTATCCGTAACCGCAATGGCGATCCGCTAACCAAAAATGATAACAAGGCCCTGAAGGAGGAATTGCTCCTGCAATCCGATTTTTATGGGACAACAGGATTTACCGGTATAGAAAACGGGCAGTTCGGCGTGGCTGATTCAAAGGGGCCGCTCCAGGTGGCGATGAAGCTCAGCAACCAGGATAGTTTGCTGGTCTATGAAGTCGTTATCCCGGTAAAAAATGTACTGGGTATGGACCTGAGCGCACGGCCTAAGAAGAAGAATTTTAGTGTAGGGATCGTATTGAACTCCGTGCCGGCCCAGGGAGAAGGCAGGAACAATGGAGGGGCCCGTCCTTCCTTCGGCGGTGGGGGTGGAGGCATGCATATGAGCATGGGCGGCATGCGGGGAGGCGGAAGCCGCAGGAATTATAACCCTGACGCCAGTCCGGCATCGAAGGAAGAAACCAACTGGTATGCCTTCCGGCTGGTACAGAAGTGAACACAGTTCAAAAGATTGATGGTTTAAGAACCGGATAATCCCGGTTGCGGAACTCAGCATTTAAAAAAATCCCCGGACCGGTGGGTCCGAGGATTTTTCAAAATAGCAGTTCTCTTTTGAAGACCCGATTCTTTAACGAATCATGATCTTCGATATAAATACATGCTGTTGTTGGTCTACTATTCGTACCATGTAGGTACCCGGCGCCAGACCAGTATTCAGGTTGACGGTTTCGGCATAATTGGCAGGATTGGATACCTGGATGCTCCTGGACTGGATCACTTGTCCAACCGGGCTGATTAAGTTCATTTCATATTGACCGGCCTTCATGTTCTTGAATTGCAGCTGGAAGCTTTCGTGTGCCGGGTTGGGATAAACAGTTATTATGTTGCTCTCAGCAACTTCGAAGTTCACCGGTACCACTTTGCTATAGACGAATTGTCCGTCCAGATCGACTTCCTTCAGACGGTAGTAGTTCGTACCACCAAGAGGAGACAGATCCGTGAAGCTGTAATTCGTGGGCAGGCTGCTGTTATGCGCAGCCGTTACCTTGCCGATAGATACGAAATTACTGTTATCGGAACTGCGTTCGACCTCAAAATGATCGCTGTTCTCTTCCTGTGCCGTCGCCCAGTTCAGCAGGACATCCCCCTTCTCTGGGGTTCCCGTAAAGGAGAGCCAGGTAACGGGCAGGGGGCCTTGAAAGCCGTTGAAGAGGTAAACGTTGCCCGTATTAGCGGTAGTGATCAGCCCCGATCCGAATACGCCTGGAGCTCCGGCTGATACGGAAGACAGCAGGCTGAGGTTGAGGCCCAGATCCAGGGTACCATTGGGGGCGCCAATGAGGAGATCCGGGAAGCCATCGTTGTTGACGTCCCCGGCATAGTGTATGGAGGCGCCCAGCAGATTAGCTGCAGAAAGGACACCCGGATCATTGATGGTTACAAAGGGAGCCACGTTATTGGCAATATGGGAACCGACCGAACCTTTGAAAATATAGGCCTGGCCGGATAAGTTAGACGCACCGCTAAGCAAAGCCAGTAAAGTAGAGATAACGGGATTAGTGAGGGCTGTGCTGCCGGGCTCTCCTACAAGGACTTCCCCGCCGGCGTCACCGGTCACATTGCCAGCCTTGCTTACACTATAGCCAAACAGGAGATTTTGAGCTAACCCGCCCACGATGGTGGGACTACGGGGGCTGACCAGGGTGGTGCCGCCTGTGGCGACAATGCCGGTAGAACTGCCATAGTAGATATGCGCTTTACCGGCGGCTCCGGCGATATCCAATGCCAGGGGCTCTCCGACAATTACGTCATCGATACCATCGGCATCCACATCGCCGGCCGTGCTGACGCTGAAACCGAACAGCGAAGCTATGATGCCGCTACCGGCGCCTATTGCCAGGTCCGCCCCGGTAATGTTGGTAGCCGTGACCCCGCCTGATTTTCCATAGAACAAATAAACGTGTCCTTCCAATTGACCGGTCGACGCCAGGAAGCCGGGAGCTCCGCCAATGATACCGTCGAAAGTGGGGGTGGAACCTTTGGCCTTCCCGGTCGTGCTGACGCTAAACCCGAACAGTTCCGAGGCATTCTGCCCCTGAATGGTACTGGCAGGGGTCGTAACAAGGCCGGTGAGACTTCCGTTAAAAATGTCTGCCCGGCCGGCCAGTATTCCTGTAAGACCCGTGGTATAGAAGGGAGATCCTACCACGATATCATCAAAAGCGTCCCCGTTCATATTCCCTGCATTGCTGACGCTGAATCCGAAGAAAGGGTTGGTGGGAGGAAGAAATAAAGTACCCGGGAAATCGGCTTGCGTCAGAGCCAGCGTAGCCGATGGGGTGGGAATGGTATTGACGTCGCCACTGAAGGCGCTGCCGGAATAAACGTACACTTTGCCGGCGGCGACCAGGGTAGATGCCGATGCCACCGTAAGATTAATTTTATCTGCCGGGGCTCCGACCACAACACCCGACCGGGCAGGGACAGCTCCATCGAATTTGCCGGCTGTGCTGACGCTATAGCCGAACAAGGATCCGGCAGCCAGGCCGGAAGGCTGTAATACCTTGGAAGGAATGTTGGAAGGCCCGGTAACCGCGGCACCATAATAAACAAATGCCGCGCCGGTGACGGTGACATTTGCGGAAAGCACTCCTCCGCTAATGGTGGTGATATGGGTAAACGTGGGCGAGCCGATGATGATGTCATCGATACCATCGCCGCTTACATCTCCTGCCCCGCTGATCGAGAATCCGTAGAGCATGTGGATCGTCGCATCCACCAGCCCGGACCCCAATACGTTATCCCCCTGGAAAGTCTGATTGGGCGCATGATTCAGCGGATCGACCGTGATGGGATAAGTCGCATGGCTATCGTCTACGACCAATAACAATTTATGCAGGTCTGTCACCTGGAGGCGGGCCGGCAATTTTTTCTTGTCCTGGTCCACGACATTCAACTGGTCATATACCAGCCTGACATCTTTCGGATGACCGGCTGTATATAACAATAATTGATTGTTGTCGCCTATCCTTGCTTCCAGATCACCTTCCAGTCCGATCACGACCTGTAATTCTTTTTTACCGGAAGGCTTCTTGTTGATGATGAAACTTTGTTCCATTCCCTGTTGCCAGTTATCGTACCGGATGGAGTAGTCCTGGTAATCATACTGCAGGGTCTGGTTGCCCATCTGATTGGTATGGAATAAAGGCTGTTGGTGCATCTTGCCTTTTCTGCCGATCCCTGCAAAGAGGAAGCGGGTGTTCCATAATCCCTTCGTGGATCCGTCCTCGTTGAAACTGGAGACGGTGTACCCTTTTTCTGTAAACAGGTACCCCAGGTGCTGTGCGTGGTTGACAGCTCCGAACATTCCCGGGTTATCCAGGGTCCTGATAAAATATTCTCTTTCTTCTAATTTAGCAACGGCCTCGCTGTACCAGCTTCGTGTGATGTTATGCGGTAATAGTTGGGTGCCTTGATATCTTTTGGCAAGTGCAGACGCCATGAGTTGATTGCCATCCGGTTTGTCCTGGCTGAATGCCGATCCGGAGAGTAACAGGATAGCGGATAAACGGAAAATAAGGATCAAGGTGGTGAGAGTAAAATTAGATCTCATAAAGATTTTCCTCAATTTGGATTTAATGATGAATAGAATAGATTAGGGGATAAACCAGATTAGATAGGGTAATAGATTTCTACCGTGAACAAGGCCAACCTGCACCGGGTACATTAAGTATGTACATAGAAGCGACAGGATGCCCTATTCACACAGACAAAAAATTAACAGGAAACTAATAGGAGCCAAAACCATCGTTGAAATTCAACACATAGAGAAGGTGGCCATCATCGCTGCAGTCCGATGAACGGGAAGTACAGTACTAATCAAAATAACTGTGAAATTTGCGCGAGGGTTGCTTTTCGAGGCAAAGACAAAAATAAATCTCTCAACCTTTATGATGAAAGATATCGGATAGTAGAAATTCAAAGGAATATAGACAGTAGAGAAAAAGACTAATAGTCTGTAGTAAAGGTACTATAACTAAATGGTAATTTTATCCCCTAAAAAACTCAAAAAACATACCCTATTCCGGTCAAAGAGAGCCATTTGTCAGGTCAGCCCAAACAAGTGTCTGTTTGACGAATCCAAAGGCTGTTCGTTTACGTATATAAGGGTTACACATTCAAAATCATATTCTATCAAGCCAACTTTTCGTTCTCCGATACAGCGTTTCATTCTACGAGATGATAACCTGGAATCAGCTTTTATCGCGCTGTCGAAACAACTTCCCGCTCCGATCATCAATAACACTATGTATATCCCCTCTCCCAGGGGCAGTGGCTTAATAAAAAGCATATTTTTAGAAGAGGGGCTGTATCTGAGGTATACTCATTTACGCTATTATGAGGACATCGAGGTGATTCGTCTTGCCAAACAGGCGGATGGAGAGATCATTTTCGCTTTGTCGTTTTTGCTGACGCCGGATTCGCTCAAATTAGCCAAACCGTTTATTCAGCCGGCCGCGCGCCCGGGCTATCCCAATAATGTATTTTTAACGTCTAACAACACCCGATTATCTGCCACGATCCCGGAGGGGATGCTGTCGCATACCGTTGAGCTATTGTTCTCGCGGGAATGGCTGTATACATACCTGGCCGGTATGGAGGAAAAAATAAAGGCGGTTTCGGAGGTGCTGGAGGAAGAAGAGCTGGCGGCTGTTATTGCCGAGACGACGCTGCCGGGGGATGACCAGTTGCTGAGCGAGATAGAATTCGAGCTGAATAAACCCCTTTTCAATTTATTGACTCTACGGTCAAGGGCCTTGACTTTACTGGCCAATATCATCAACCGGTTGCCGGAACGTAACCGGTCTACCCTACCTCTCCGGGAAACTTATTATGTGGCGACTATAAGGCAGGTAGAGCAAAGACTGATGCAAAGCCTGCAGGATATGTTGCCTTCCCAGAAACAGCTGGCAAAGGAGTTTGCGCTTAGCGAATCCACATTAAAAAGGCATTTCAAAGCGATCTACGGGAAGACGATGTATGAGTATTACCTCGAAAAGAAAATGGATCTGGCAAAATGTCTGCTGCAGGAAAAGAGGATCAGCGTTTCGGAAACGGCTTACAGGCTGGGCTATGAAAAGGTCAGCGCCTTCATCATCATCTTCAAGAAATATCATAAGGTCCTTCCGGGTTCGTTGAAATGAGCGATGTGTGAAGAACTTCGTTCTTCACACATCGCCATTATTATTATTAGTAGGTAGCGACTAGGACATTCAGGGAAATGGGATTGGTGGTGTTGGCGGCCTGTCCTTTTAGGAAGATCGTGGAGGCGGTGCCTGTCGCGAAGCTCACGCCGCTCAGGGAGGCTACTACCGAATCCGTCCCGGCCTTTTTTACCTGTAAATTATAAGTCTGCGGGGTGAGAGACTGGAAAGTGCTAAAGCTAGGATTAGCCACGTTATCGGCGGTAGTCCGGCTGGTTTGCATGGCGGTTCCGGAGAAATAGAGATCTACCGAGGGCACATCGGGGCTCATATTAAAGAACCGGTAATTGGCGGCGCTGACGGAGAGGGTGCTGAAATTATCTTGAATCTTTACGGCCTTGATGGTACTACTGCCGGCCGGATTGTACAGGATCACGGTATTAAAAGCCAGGGAATCATAGAGGGAAGAGGAGATTTCTGCCTGAACGCTGTCTGATCCGGCTGCTTTGAACTGGATATCATAAGCGCCCGGAGTTAGCTGTTCGTAGCGTTGATCAAAAAAGCCTGGTGCGGCAGCCGTTTGGGAGGCTTTGGTGCCGTTCAAATAGATATCTGTTGAAGAGGATGACAGGTTCATCAGGGAGACAAAGGTCACCACGGTGCCAGTACTACCGGAACTGGAGCCAGATTTAACGCAACCCACTAATCCTCCGATCATTATGGCTAAAACTACAATCTGGTAAAATGTACCACTTTTTCTCATGATTTCTTTTTTTAATATCTTTTAATAGCTGCAAAAACAATTCCACCCTTCTGACAACTTCTACGTTCTTTTCGTTGCGCAGGTTGTTTTCCGGGAGGGTAGGTTGTAAAAAAAATGCCATCCCCGGCGGAGACGGCATTTTTTAAAAGACATTTATAGGCTATTCGACCGTTACCGCGATGGTAGTAGCCAGTTTAGCGCCATAAGAGCGATGGATTCCGTCTGCAAATTGCAGGGTCAGTACGTGTTTACCTGCGGGCAGGGTTAATTCGGTGCTGGATTGAGCCTTGCCAAAATGCAGGTGAGTCGAATCTTTGGGTACTGCCAGGCCTGCGGGGATGGAGTCACCGGCATCTATCAGCAGATGGTGATGTCCCGATCCGGCAATGATAGCTCCGGCGGTATCGAGTTTCAGTCCTTCGATGCCCATTTCAACTTTGAAAGGGGATTTGACTTTCTGGCCATCCTTCAGGTTTTTGAAGAATACTTTAGCACCGGCGGGTACTTCCGGCAGAGCGGTCGCCTTGGCGGCAGAATCGGCCGGTTTCATATTCATAGCTGTGTCTTTAGTCGCAGCGGATGCGGTCGAATCACCGGAAGAGGCTGCTTTGTCACCGGCGTTATTGCAGGCAGTCAGTGCGAAGAGCAGTGCGGCGGGAAGAAAATGGATAGTACGCATGTTGTAGTGTTAATTTATTGAGGGATAAATTTACTTAATAAGCGGCAATTCTATTCTTTAACCCAAATTGTTTTCTTTCTTATATCGCCTCTTTTCCCTCCGGGAGATGGTATCCGGACCGCTCCGAGGTAGAACAGGCCCAGGAGGCGGTCTTCTCCTTCGAGGCCCAGAAAGGGTCTGGCGGCGGGGTCATAGGTGATCCCGCCGGTGCTCCAATATCCTCCCAAACCATAGGCGGCGGCCGAAAGGTATATATTTTCGACGGCGCAGGCTACTGCGGATATTTCTTCGACTTCAGGGATATTTACTTCCGTGCTTCGTTTCAGAATGATGGCTAAGATATGGGAGCATAGGAGCGGGTTACTGAGGAGCTTGTCATATTTATCCTGCCTGAATTTTTCTCCGGCGGTCTCTTTATACCGGGTAGCCTGGAAGGAGGCGATCTTTTTACGTCCTTCTCCGCTGAAGACGACAAACCTCCAGGGTTCGGTCTGTTTATGATTAGGGGCCCAGTTGGCATTTTCCAGCAATTGCCAGATAATGTCCTCCGGTATGGTGATGTCTTTGTCGAACTGGTCCGGAAATACGCTTCTGCGGGAACGGATGAGATGATTGATCTGCTCGATGGAGGAGGGGTTTTCCCTGATGGATGACATAGTATTCTCTCTTTAGTGGGGGCAAAGATAAAGATGAGCGGGCGTTCAGGGGGAAAGAAAACCCGGGGCCCAAACCCCAAAACAAAACCCCGGCGGTCAGATGACCGCCGGGGGAATTAATTTACTGTAGGATTGGACGTTCCTTACAGCGAGCCCTAAACAGGACAGGACATTGGACATTTCTGGTTTTCAAGGTAGAGGACTGATAGCCTTAAGGCTGGTTTACACATTCGGATACGGATTAATCATTCATTCACTGATGTAAAGTTCCGTCGATGGAGAGAGAAAACAAACTTTTAGTATGAACATTCCTTGATTATTTGTGATTATCTTAATTACTTATACTGGCAAACCCTTATGCCCGTGTAAATACCTCCAGACACCATGTAAAGAACCCCAGTGTTTTACCGTAGACTTCCCTTGCTTTGCCCGTAAATTCCGAAGTCCTTCGGGCAGTCCTGGGGTGGTCTTTGTGCTGTCTTCTCAAGGGTCGAATAGTAATTCTGGAACCTGGCTAAAAAAGTCGTACCTTGCACCCCTATTTTATTACCAATACAATTAATGATGGACAACAAAACAACAGGCACCGTAAAGTTCTTCAACGCAGACAAAGGCTTTGGTTTTATCAAGCATGATGATTCCAGCAAAGAAACCTTTGTACACGCCAGCGGGCTGATCGACCAGATCAAGGAAAATGATCGCGTGGAGTTTGATCTTCAGAACGGGAAAAAAGGCCTGAACGCAGTAAACGTAAAATTGATCCGATAAATCTGGTCTTTTTTCAAACAAATCGTAAGGGCCCCGCGGCCCTTATTTTTTTTGCCATAAATTGCAGGATAGTCATTTTTTCACGTACAATCCTGTTTATGCGCCTTCCAATCTTACTATCGGTCCTCTTATTATCAGTCTCCTCCACATTCGCCCAGAAATATTATCTGTTCATAGGCACCTATACGGAAGGCGGTTTGTCCAGCGGTCCGAGTAAAGGTATCTATGTGTACCAGTTTGATGAAGCCACCGGGGATGCGACTCCCGTTAGTACGATAGCAACTGACAATCCTTCTTACCTGGCCCTGACGCCGGGTGGAAAATACCTTTATGCTGTCAATGAAACGGACGGCGCCAAACCGGGGGGTGTCAGCGCATTTGCCTTCGACAAAACCACCGGGCAGCTGAAATTTCTCGATAAGCAGGCCAGCGGGGGCGATGATCCTTGTTACATCTCTGTGGATTCGCATCGCAAATGGGCTTTGGTAGCCAATTACAGCGGGGGAAGCTTTGGCTGTCTGCCCATTCATGCCGATGGTTCGCTGGGAGCTATGACGCAGTTGGTCCAACACACGGGTAAGGGCGCTACCGCCCGGCAGGAAAAACCGCATGTGCATTCCACCATCCTCTCTCCGGATGAAAAATACCTGGTCGTGTCCGACCTGGGTCTGGATCAACTCTCGGTCTATCATTTTAATGCCCGGGCCGCCACGCATCCCCTGACGCCGATGCAAGATTCCATTGTTCCTATAACACCCGGCTCCGGCCCCCGTCATACGAGTTTTTATTCCGGTAAGCCTTATGTGTACCTGATCAGTGAACTGACCGGAACGGTGGATGCCTTCCATTATACGGCCGGCAAGCTCTCCCCTATCCAGCGGCTTTCGTCCAACCCCGAGGGCTATACAGGAGATATCGGCAGCGCCGATATTCATGTGGCGCCGGGCGGCAAATTCCTCTATGCTTCCAATCGGGGCGATGGCAATACAATTGCTATCTATGCCATCGATAATGCCACAGGGAAATTGACCAGTGTGGGGTTTCAGTCCACCGAGGGGAAGGGGCCCCGTAATTTCATGATCGATCCCAGCGGCAAGTACCTGCTGGTAGGGAATCAACGGAGCAATACCGTCATCATTTTCCAGATAGATGCAAAGACCGGACTGCTGACAGATACCGGGAAGAAACTGGAAATTCCGGCTCCTGTCTGTCTGAAGATGGGACCGAAGGTTCCGGGCATGTAGGTTTCGCCGGTGTGGATGTGCAACGGCTTGTTGGTGGCCCGGGCCCTGAGACCGGTGGGATTTTACGATGCCGGTATTACTTTGTGATGCTGGTTTGACGATACGTTAAGCCTTCCAGGCGTTGCGCAGGAAGCGGATCCAGTTACCGTGCATGATGTTGTCTATATCGGCGGGGCTATAGCCTCTTTTAGCCAGTAAGCCGGGAACTTTCTGCAGGTCGGCGATCGTGTCCAGGTCGTAGGGGCTTTGTTCTCTTCCAAAAGCTCCGTCCAGGTCGGTACCCATGCCCACGTGGTTGGTATTGCCGGCGAGCTGGCAGATATGATCGAGGTGATCGAGCATCTTGTCCAGGTTGCACTGCATTCCTTCCGGCGTAGACTGACCTCTCACCCACCCCGGCACCATCATCCAGGCGTCCAGGGCGCCGCCGATGACCGCTCCTTTTCCAATCAATGTCTTTATCATCTCATCGCTGAACTGGCGGTTGTGATCTACCAGGGCCCGGCAGTTATTATGACTGGCCCAAATGGGTCCGCCGTACAGGTCCATTGCTTCCCAGAAAGCGTCATCGCATAAATGAGTAGCGTCTAAGATAATATTCAATCGCTCCATCTCCCGCAGTAAGGTCCTTCCTTCCGGATGTAGTGCACCTTCCGAGTCGGTGCCGTTCGCATAACGGCCTGGGCCGTAGTGGGCGGGGCCCAGGGCCCGAAGCCCGTATTCGTAAGCTTGTTCCAGGTAATCCGGGGTAATGATGGAATCGGCTCCTTCCAGGCTGAGGATATAGCCGATGGGTTTTTCGCCTTGCTCCGGAAGGGCAATGCCGGTAGGCCGATCCTGTGCGGGTGCGGCAGACGACCAGCGTGTAAGATGTGCTTCCAGCGACGTCCGATCCTTTACCATGTGCATTTCTCCTGCGGCCTCCATGGCTTTATACCAGGCCAGCTGTCCCTGTGTCTGCGCCCAGGCCTGCTGTGGGGAGTGCCATCCGGGCAGGGGGTTACCGGGCGCCACGTAGCGGGCGATCTGGGTGGCTACCACCAATCCGATATTTCCTTTGCGTAGTTCCGGCAGGGATACAGTGCCTTTGGCCCTGTCCGGTTTATCGGTGAGCCCCTTTTCTCTGTCGCGGATGGCTGAAGCCGGCAGGGTGAGGTCTCTGTTCCATTCCATGGCATTCATGCTCAGATCGAGATGTGCGTCTATAATAAACATACCTAAAAAATATTTTTTACCGGATGATCCGGCCTGAAGAACCGTTTTTAATAAATTGTTCGACTTCTGCCTTGCTGATGATGGCCCAGTCTCCGGCGATACTCTGCTTTAAGGCGCCGCAGGCCGTTGCGAAATCGATGATGCCCTGCGGCTCCTTATCGTTCATCAATCCATATAGCATTCCCCCGGTGAAAGCATCTCCGCTGCCGATCTGGTCGGTGACGAAGGGTAGTTCGTGTCGGGCGGAAAAATAAGTGGCGTCTTTATACAGGAGCGCCCCGGAGTAGACATGCTGAATGCCCTGTGTTTTCCGGAAGCTCATGGCCAGTACTTCCAGCCGGGGTAATTTTTCCTGCAGGGCCTTGCAGCATTGGGAAAAGCGCTCTTCAAAGCTGGCATTCCTGTCTGTTTCTATTCCGTAATAAACGGCCACTGAATCCAGGTCTGCCACGGCGACCCTGCTATAGTCCAGCAGGCCGGGCATCACCTCACGGGGATGCTTACCGTATTTCCAAAGGGTGGTACGATAATTAAAATCAGAAGAGATTACGATGCCTTTTTCCTGTGCGATCGCGAGCGCTTCCGCGCAGGTATCGGCAGCGCCCTGTGAGACGGCTGCTGCCACTCCCGACCAATGAAAATAGGATATTCCTTCCAGGGCCTGACGCCAGTCGATCATTCCCGGCTGCAGGCTGGCATATGAAGTGCCGGCCCTGTCATAGATCACCCTGGTGGAGCGAATACCGTTCCCTTGTTCCGTAAAATACAGGGCCAGCCGTTCGCCGCCATAGGATATATGGGAGGTATCTACCCCGTGGCCTCTCAGCTGCTCGATTCCCGCCTGGGCCAGGTCGTTCTCCGGTACCCGGGTAATATAGCTGACGGGGGTACCCAGCCTGGCCAGCAATACGGAGACATTGGCTTCGGCCCCGGCATAAAATGCCTCGTAGGCGTTAGTCTGTAAAAAGCGGCGGCCTTCATGGCTATGCAGTCTTAGCATGAATTCGCCAAATGCAGCTAATTGCTTTTTATCCTGATTGCCTTCCCGCAGCATCTTGTAATGGTTTATTGTAGTTCAAATATAGCTTCAATTTCAACAGGAATATTATCCGGCAGCGAACCAAAGCCGACGGCGCTGCGGACCCCTATCCCATTCTCTTCTCCCCAGACAGCGGCAAAGAGCTCGCTGCAACCATTGATCACATAGGGATGGCGCTCAAATTCGGGGGTGCAGTTCACCATGCCCAGCACTTTGATCACCCGTTTAATTTTATCGAGGGTGCCGATATGGGTGTGGATGGTAGACAACATCGTCAGGCCTACCTGTCTGGCGGCCAGTTTGCCCTGCTCCATATCCATGTCCCTTCCGATACGGCCGATGATCAGGGATTTATCATCCTGTACCGGGCCGTGCCCGGACAGGTACAGGTATTTGCCGTCTATTAAATAAGGCTTGTAAACACCCAGGGGGCTGGGGGCTGGAGGTAAGTTCAGGGCTAATAGGGCGAATTGTTCTTCTGCGGTCTTCATTTTCATATATTTTCGATTAGTAAATTAGTTTAATCAATTCGGATCTCGTCAACCAGCAGCAGGGCTTGTCCCCCTGCTCCGTATTCACCCGGCGGGATGACGCCTTTGTTGATCCCTGTCACTTTCACATAGCGGGCGGCCTGCGGAAGAAAGGAATGGTTGATGACGTTGATCCCGTTAACAGGGAAATTATGCTGTTGATAGAGTTCCTGGTAGTGGATCCCATCCGTGGAGGTCTGGAACTGTAACGAAACCGGGGGCCACATTTTTTGCCAGTGATAGTTAAGGACGTCTATGCCGATCTGCCGGATGTTGCGGACCGAACCGAGGTCGATGACGGCATCCAGGTCATTGCCGGTGAGTCCCAGCCATTGGCCGTCATTGTAGCGATTAGTCCCGGCCAGGCCGTTGACCAGTATTGCCGCGGGCTGAGCGTATCTTCCCAGCGACGGATGAGCAAGGGTGACGGTGGCGCCTACTGCTTTGTGCATCTGAAAGGATTGGCTGAACAATCGTCCCTGCGCCTTATTCCGATCGAACAGCATCGCCTGGACGGTACAGGTCCGTTGTATGGAGAAGGGGCCTGTATAAAGAGGGCTTTGAAGATTGGGGGTGCTGTTATCGGTGGTATAGCGGATGACGGCGTCCGGTAAGCTGCTGGACAGGGAGATTTCGACTGTCCCTCTTTGCGGGAGGGTCCGGGAGGTATATTTTATCTCATCGAAATCATGGGCGTAGTTTATATTCAGGTGTTGCAGTAATGTTGCCTGTGCCCGGAGCCGCAGCAAAAAGTCGGAGTAGTCGCGGCCGGCGAAAGGCGACCAGGCCAGTTCCGCCACGGCGAGTGAGCGGGGGAAGAGCATGTATTCGAGCGTGGGGACCGTTGGCAGGTATTCGGTCCACATAGTGCCTTCGATACCGGTGATATATTGCAAAACTTCTTTGTCGGGATGAGCTGCCAGGGGTTCATATCCGTATACCTTACTTAAAGGGGTATAGTTTCCGGCGGCCAGCTGTTCTTGCGGGTATAGGGATTGATAATAATCAAAGTAAAGGTGACTCTCAGGGGCCATGATCACGGGGTGCCGTTGTTGTGCGGCGGCCAGCCCGCCTTCTTCGCCCCGCCAGCTCATAACGGTAGCTCCGGGAGCGAGGCCGCCTTCCAGGATTTCATCCCATCCGATGATATTGCGGCCTTTGCTATTGATATATTTTTCTATGCGTTGTACAAAATAGCTTTGGAGGGCGTGTTCGTCTTTCAGTCCCAGGTCTTTGATCCTTTGCCGGCATTTTGGGCAGACGGCCCATTTTGTTTTCGGGCATTCGTCGCCGCCTATGTGCAGGTAGCGGGAGGGGAAGAGCGTCATTACTTCGTCGAGTACATTTTGTAAAAAGGCGAAGGTGCTGTCATTACCTGCGCAATATACATCGTCGAAGATACCCCAGTAAGTGCCTGTCTGGTAGGGCCCGCCTGTGCAGCCAAGGGCCGGATAGGCAGCGAGGGCGGCCTGGGCATGACCCGGCATTTCTATTTCCGGGATGATCGTGATCTGTCTGCCGGCTGCGTAGCGTACAATCTCTTTTACTTCTTCCTGGGTATAGTATCCGCCGTATCGCCGCCCATCAAAGCGATGGGGCATTTCCTTTTTATGGCCGATCAGGGTTTCGTTGCGCCAGGCGGCTACGGATTGCAAACGAGGATATTTTTTGATCTCGATACGCCAGCCCTGGTCGTCTGTCAGGTGCCAGTGGAAGGTATTGAATTTGTACAGGGCCAGTGTGTTAATCCATTTTTTGATGGCCTGTACGGGGAAAAAATGGCGGCTTACGTCCAGGTGCATGCCCCGGTAATGGAAGCGGGGGTAATCGGTGATGGAGCAGGCGGTGATGGCGAAGACGCCTGACTGATGAGTGTTGCGATTGGTTCCTGCCGGATAGGGTTTAAGCTGGTGAACGTTCGGCAGACTGGCTGTCGGCTGCGGACGCAGCAGCTGGATGAGGGACTGGATGCCGTAAAATACGCCGGCGCTGTCGTGGCCGGTGATGAGGATATGTGCGGCATCCGCGACCAGCGTGTAGCCTTCTGTCTGGGGTACCAGAGCAGGATCGATCCGCCATTGTATCTGGTTGTCTCCGGGGCTGCGGGTAGTGGTCAGCGGGAGTCCGGTAAAGTCTCTTACCGTTTGGGCCAGCGGGTCGGGGTCGCCGGCGGATGCGGGGCTGGCCTCCGGGGACGTGGAGGATGATGCTGTGCCCGGGATCAGGATATGGGTGGATGCATTGAGCAGGAATTGTCCTTCCTGTTGCCGGTAGCTGACGGGGCGGGGAATGAGGGGGCCCTGGGCAGGTTGTTGTACCGGTGATGTGTTGCCCGATGCGGGGGTATGCCCGGAGGATGGCGACGTGGGCCGGACGCCGGAGGGCGGTGGCGGGGAAGGCCAGCCGCGGCAGATCCGGGTTTGTCCTTCGATCTCGACGCCGTCCTGGATAGCGATGGCCTTATATTCATATTGCCGGTTCTTTTCGAGGGCTTTCGTCAGCACACCGAAGCTTCCGTCCGGCTGGATAGTTACCAGGGGAGAGCTTTTCCATTCGGCTGCATACAGGGTCTCTACCTGTCCGGCATAGGGCCGGTAGAAAAAAAGGGCCGTCCTTATCATTGTCCCGGGATCGGCGGTAGTACTACCCGCGTGGCGTGTACCGGTGTATTTTTGATAGTCGGCTATTTTTCCCGTCAGGAGCACTCCTTCCCTATTGATCCTGTAATCGCCGGTCTCTACGGATGCGGCTTCTTCAAAGGCAGGCGTTATCTTTTCCAGTTTGATGACTACCGGGTTGGGCCAGCGATGGTCGTCGTAGATGCGTTGTGCTTTCACCACGGAAACTTCCAGACCGTCCGATGTCTGGCGTGCGTAGCAGCCGACATCGTCTTTCTTATATTCTATTATGCGGCTATTTTGTCCCAGGACGCTGATACGGGTATCCGGCGTACCCCGGACCGAATGGAGGAGGAAAGTTTTTCGTTCCCCTTCCTTCCAGTCTTTGGTATCGGTGACGATGGCGTAGAGGGTGTTCCTGCTCCTGGCAGTGAACCAGGTATTGTGTTCACGGCTGACCACCCAGCTGGTTACGCTGTCCATGCATTCGTGATTGATAAAATACCAGGCGGCCATTTCCCGGAGGCGCTCTTCCTGTTCGATGGGCAGCTCTCCATTGGGTTTGGGGCCTATGTTCAACAGTAAGGAGCCGCCTTTGGCGCGGGCTTCGATGGCTAGTTCAAGCAGCTGGCTGCCTGATTTATAGCGTTCATTGGTAGGCTGGTATTGCCAGGCAGTGCCCATCGTGATACAGGAGAGCCAGGGGTCGGGGATGCTGCCTCCCGGCAATACCTGTTCCGGGGTTTTCATGGCGCCGCGGGTGATGAGCAGGCCGGGCTGTAATTTCCAGCAAGTCTCTTTGACCACTTCTTTCGGTTCGCCATCGATGAAGAGTACGTCGATCTTTCCGTAGTTCGTCATCAGCTCTTCGCACTGGCGGCGGTTGTAATCATCGTAGGCTTTGCGGGTGGCGGCGTCCATTTGAACATCGGTGCGGCTGATGGGGATATGATGCTGGTGCAGGAAACAGAAGTCTTCCGGAGAGAAGTAGAATCCGACGCCAAGTCCTTCGGCCCTGGTCGCGTCTACATATTCCTTCAGCAGGTCCCGGTGATAAGGCGTATTCATCACGTTGAAGGATGTGGTATGGGTGTCCCACATACAGAAGCCCGAATGATGTTTGGTGGTAAAGACGATGTATTTCATGCCGGCCAGTCTGGCCAGTACGGCAATTTCGTGGGGGTTCCACCGGGAAGGGTCGAAGGTATGGGGGAGTTCGTTAAAATAGCGGTCGACATAATCGTCGGAGGCGCCTACCAGGGAGTGGCTAATGACTATGCCCAGCTGTCCGTCCACTCCGAAATGAATGAATAAGCCGGCGCCTGTATTGCGGAACCATTCGACCCGTTCGGGTTTGTTGAGGTTGTAGTTGCTGGCCTGGTCATCTCTTACGGTATCGTTTTGCGCGAAGGAGGAGCGGGACAGGATCGTCAGGAGGAGGAGCGGGATTATTTTTTTATTCATCTTTGAATAATGAAGGGTATAATGAAAGGGAGCAAGGAATTGCCCCCTTTTTTAACCAAAACGTGCTTAAGAAACACTCTTTATAATAAACACAGAACTACTACTCTATTAGTGGACCACTGGTCCACTGGACGAAGTCCCATTATTAGACCTGTTGCGAGCAGGGCTATTTTTCCAAGGAATGCCCTGCGAGCAACTATTTATCCCACCAGATATGGGTCATGAAATCATCCGGTCCCTGAGCGGCAACGGCTGCTGCATAAGAGGCCGCATTCAGATTTTGTTCGGATTGCGGATACAGCATCCTTCTGAAAATCTGCCCCCCGGTGGCATTGGTAGGATAATTATTAGGCACCAGCGCCGGGTAACCTGTACGGCGATAGCTGGCGAAGACTTCCTGCGCATCCGGGAAAATGCTAACCCAGAACTGGGTGTAGATCTGCGCCATCTGCTGATCGAGGGTTCCGGCCGTATTCAGGATATTGTTGGCAAGGTAGGCATTGACCTGCGCGGTGGAAATGGTCCCGGCAGCGCCGGCGATGATGGACCATTGGCGCATGGCTGCCTGGATACCGCTCTGGTAGAGGGATGCTGCCGTGGCCCCGTTGTACCATCCCCGTAAGGCTGCTTCTGCGAGCAGGAAATCGGCCTCGGCCAGGGTGAATACCAATTTGGGGGAACCTAAGGGCAGGACTGTTGCCGCATTGGGTTCCGAATAGGTTACAAAATTAGCGGGCTTTGCGTTGGCTATGGTAGCCGGCATTCCTTTCTGGATGGAACTGGTGGTATCCGCCACTCCATTGACCCACACCACAGAAATGACGGGAAGACGGGGATCGTTGGTGGACTGAAGATAGTTGATCCATACGTCCTGATATTTGCCGCCTTCCGTATTCGTGGCTCCGTTCTGGGCGATATAGTCATTGTTCCACAGATCCAGGGCAAGCGGGTTCTTATTGATATTTTGTCCGGAGGCGAGGTAGGATATTTTAGCGATATCGGCGTCGGCTGCAATGACCCCGCCTGCGATGGCTTTGGTGACCCAGGTCTGCGCGGAGGTGATGTCCACCTTGGTCAACCGCATGCCCAGGCGCAGCATCAGGGAGTAGGCGAATTTTTTCCATTGGGCTGTGTTGCCGGCATAGATGAGGTCGGCGCTGCCGAAAGTGCCTTTGCTGGCGTCCAGGCTTGTTGCGGCCTGATCCAATTCCGAAAGCATATTGGCATAGATATCTTTCTGTGCGTCGTAAGCGGGTTTGTAGACCGAAGAGTCATATCCCAGCCCGGCTTGCGAATAGGGTATATTCCCATAGAGATCGGTGAGCCTGCTGAAGCAATAAACTCTCCATATTCTGGCTTCGGCCAGGAGGTTGACTTTGGTGGGATCGCTCTTTACGGTCTTGATGACGATGCCCAGTTCATTGATCTCATCGGGGTAGGCCGCGTTGAAAGCTGCATACGATTGGGAGCTTTGACTGGAAACATATTTGGATCCGAAGCCAGCCACATCGTTGTAGCTGGTGGTGTATTGCATGGTGCCTAAGAGGAAGTCGAGGGTGCTGCTGCCGTAAGTCCCGCCATAGCCGCCGCCATCATATTCGGCCGTGGTAAAGATCAGTCCGGGAGTCGGCGAGGACGTCGCGTCGGGATTAACATTAATGGTATCGAAATTCTTGGAGCAGGATTGCATGTACAGGGAGCCCAGCACCAGCAGTGCACCACCTGTATATTTTCTTATATTTTTTTGCATATTATTCGGTGTTAGAGAGTGTTAAAATTTAATGGCCAGGTTTAAGCCGTATGACCTTGTCCGTGGTAATCCGATGGATTCAAATCCCTGACTGTTGCTGTTGGTAAAGCTCTGTTCGGGATCGAAGTTCGGAGTTTGCTTGTAAAGGATCAGCAGGTTACGCGCAACGAAAGAGATGCTGGCCGACTGGAGTTTTACCATCTTCAACTTAGCTACCGGAATATTATAGGATAAGATGACCTGGCGAAGTTTGATGAAGCTGCCATCGTGGAGGAATTTTTCGGAATAAACTTTATAATTGTCATAGTAATTACGCAGTACGCCGCCGGTCTGGGTGATCGTGGTATCGTAAGGATTTCCGGACTGGTCGACGCCTTTCAATTCCAGGCCGTTGTCCCGGCCCGCCAGGGTGGACTTCAGCTTACCCATACGGGTGGCATATACTTCGAAGACGGAAAATATCTTGTTACCGAATTTGCCATCCAGCAGGATGCTCAGGGAGAAACTCTTGTACCGGAACTCATTGGTCAATCCCATCGTATAGGGGGCAACGCTGTTACCCAGCTGTTGCAGGGAACTCTGGACAGGAACATGGCTTCCTCTGTTAAAGACAATATTGCCTTTGGCGTCTTTCAGTACGCGTGTCCCTACCAGGGTGCCGAAGGGTTTGCCTTCGATATGATCCAGATAGGCCCAGTTCCCTACGCTGTTGGCGATCTGGATCTGGGTGAGGCCCGGGGCCAGCTTCACCACTTTGTTGGCATTGTAGGCTACGTTGTAGCTTACGTTCCAGCCGAAATCGGTGGTTCTGATGGGCTTGCCCGTCAGCAGGACTTCAAGGCCGCTGTTCCTCAATTCACCTATATTGAGGATGACATTGCTGTAACCGGAAGTGGTGGAGATGGATGTGTTCAGGATATCATTGGTCGTCTTACGATCGTAGTAGGTCAGGTCCAATCCTAATCTGTTCTTTAACAACTGCAATTCGATACCGGCTTCGTAGGTCGTGGAAGTGAAAGGCCGGAGGTTGGGATTGGAGATAACGTTGGCGGCTGAGGTAGCGTCCGGTGTTACATTCTCCAGGGCCGGGCCGGAGCTTGCCACGTTGCTGTAAGAGAGGTTGATCGCATAAGGGCTGGGTGCTCCACCCCCTACCTGGGCCCAGGAACCTCTTAATTTGGCAAAGTCTATCAGGGCGGGCAGTTTAACGGCGTCAGACAGGATGAAGCTTCCTCCCACGCTGGGATAGAAGATATGATTATTCTTAGGACTTAGGGTAGAGAACCAATCTTCCCGTCCGGAAAAGTTCAGGAAGAAAAGGCTTTTATAATCCAGATCTGCGGACCCGAACACGGAATTCGTGCTCGTGTGCCCGGTATAAGGCTGGGTGGTGGAAGCTGCGAGGTTGGCGAAGCTATAAAAATAGGGTATGATAAACTGTGAGCCGTTCAGAGTAAGCTGGCTGTTCTCAAATTTGCGGCTATTGACTCCGCCCAATACAGAGAGGCCGAAATCTTTTGCGAAGCTGGTCTTGTAGGTGGCAGTGACCAGGCCGTTGGTTTCGGAAACATCCGACTTCAGGCCGGTATACTGTCCCTGGGGGATGTACAAGGTCCCGGTCGGCAGCACGTTGCTGTAATTATAATTATAAAAGTCCCGGCTGATCGTGCCCTTAAAGACCAGGTTATTCAGCAACTGGTAGGAAACGGAAGCCTGTCCGATGAAGCGGTTTTTCGTATCGACCTCTTTGTATTTGTTGATCACAAAATAGCCGTTGGATGCGATGGCGGCATCATTCCAGATCTGCTCGTTGCCCAGGGAATCATAACCGGGCTTCAGCCAGCGGACATCTGTCGTGTTGGCGATTTCCAGGGGTGTCCAGTTGGGGTTACCCAGGGCATCTCCGGCGCCGGTGCGGTTGTGGCCGGTTTCCAGGTTGTACTGGGCCAGGGCTTCGATGGAAATTTTATCGCTCAGCTTACTGTTAAGAGACAGGTTCAATGTCTTACGATCATAAGTGGTACCGGGCAGGATGCCTCTGCTGCTCAGGTCGGCCATGGAAAACCGGTAGACGGTGGTCTCATTGCCTCCGGCAAAAGCGACGCTATTGGTAAAAGCGCTGCCGGTCTGATAAAAGTTTTTGAGGTTATCTTTTTTCGGGGTATAAGGATGTGTTTTCCCGTCCACGGCCGTAAAAGTCTGGGTGCCGTCTATTTTGCCTCCCCAGGATTTTCTTCCCGAAGCCTGGGCGGCGTTAAGGGTAGTAGGGATTACGCCATCCAGTCCCTGGCCGTATTGATATTGGTAGTCGGGGGTGACGGCTACGTTGTCAAAGGTCGCGGTGGAATTGTATTCCACCCCGACGCCTTTCTGGGCCCTGCCTTTTTTGGTAGTGATGAGGATGACGCCGTTACTGGCGCGGGATCCATATAGGGCGGCGGCGGTGCCCCCTTTCAATACGCTGATGGATTCGATATCATCGGGGTTGATGCCTGCGATCCCATCGCCGCGGTCAACGTTACTGGTGATCCCGTTAACGGTGGGAGCGCCACCGGGGACGGAGTTATCGAGAGGCATCCCATTGACCACATACAGGGGTTGGTTGTCTCCATTGAGGGAGCCATTACCTCTGATCGTGACCCGACTGGATCCGCCGGGGCCGGTGGAGAGGCCGGCTGCGTTGACGCCGGCTACTTTACCGGTGAGGGCGTTGGCAACGTTGTTCTCACGGGCCTGGGTGAATTCATCCCCTTTGACGGTGGTGACGGCATATCCCAGGGCTTTCTTTTGGCGGCTGATGCCCAGGGCGGTGACGACGACTTCGTTGAGGGTGGATTTGCCGCTTTCCAGGGTGACGGTGATGTCCGTTTGGGAAGGGTCTATTGTCACCAGTTTAGTAGCGAATCCTATGGAGCTGAATTCCAGCTGAATGGTTTTACCGGCTTTTCCGGCGGGGATAGTAAGAACGAAGTTGCCGGAAGCGTCTGTGACGGTGGCGATGTTTTTGCGGGATGCCAGGGCTACTGTTACCCCTGGGAGGGCTGCCCCGTCGGAAACGCCCTTAACGGAGCCCTTGATATGCAGGGCCGGACCGGAGGGTTCCTGGGCTTGGCTGAAAGAAAAAGCAAACAGGCAGCAAGCCAGCAGGCTGCCCAATGCGGTTAGTTTGGTTTGTCTCATTGCAGTAGTAGTTTACAAGTTTGGTGAAAGGTGATTATTCAGATGCCTTTGCAAAATATGCATCTAAAGTAGGTTTAAAATTCATAAATGAGAAAATTATTTGCAAATAATTTGCAACAAGGCGGGTAAATTTGAGTGATTTAAGGCTGTTTTGGGTCGAATAAAACCCTTATCTCTTTATTTAAGAAACAAAAAGTCGTAACATTGCAAATTGTTTGCATTCTATAGGTAAGGTACTTGGGAGTTGCGCCCCTTCCGTTGGAAGAACCTTTTCTTAAGCTGCAAAAAATAAACTGAAAGCGAGTATTTGCAATTTTTGCAAAAAAAGGAAAGCGCTATTCATAAACCATAAAAATTTAGATTTACCTAAGATTAGCTTAGACATGACAAAAGCCAAAACCAACGGGAGCATGCCGGTGGCACTTCCCAAAAAAGAGCGCAAGAACCTGATCCTTAAACAGGTGAATATCCATACCCGGTTAATGTTCAACGACCTGGTCACCCTGATCGATGTGTCGGAGGATACGATCCGCCGCGATGTAAATGAGCTGGCCGAAGACGGGCAGGTGATCCGGATCAAGGGCGGCGTCATGTCGGCCGCCTACCATTATGGTCATGATTCGGAGACTTATGCCCAGTCCAATAAGCTGATCATTGCGGAGAAGGCGATGAAGTTGCTGAAGGAAGACATATTGGTATTGATTGGCGGAGGGACTACGGCCCGGGAATTTATCAAAAGGATTCCCAATACCCTGCGGGCGACTTTTATTACGGTGAATGTATTGACGGCCGTTGAATTGCTGGATAAACCGATGATCAAGACGATTATGATCGGGGGGCAGGTATCTGCGTATAGTCAGATGACCGTCAGCGGGGAAGTTTTTGAGTATTTGGCCGGCATCAAGGCCGACCTCTGCATATTGGGCACGAATGCCATCGACTATAGTAATGGGCTTACCGATTCGGACTGGGAGACGATCCAGGTTAAAAAAGCGATGATAAAAGCTTCTGAGAAAGTGGCGATCCTGGCTATTTCCGAAAAACTGAATTCTTCGATGCAGATGAAGATTGCCGATATCGACGAGATCGATTTTTTGATTACGGAGCTGTCGCCCGATAGTCCGGAACTGCAGGCCTACAAGTCAAAAAATCTCGTGATTTTTTGACTTGCGGACGAAGTCCCATAATCATACTATTATTCCCGGATCAGCTCCGCCAGTTTCTCCTGCAGATCATTACCATGCAGGTCTTTGGCAACGATCGTTCCATCCGGTGCGATCAGAAAATTATTGGGGATCCCGATAACCTGATAAAGTACGGCCGCTTCATTCTTCCAGTATTTCAGGTCCGATACCTGTGTCCAGTTAAGCTGATCTTTGTATATCGCATCCAGCCATTTCTGCTTATCCTTATCCAGGGATACGCTAAGCACGGTAAAATTCCTGTCTTTATACCGGTCGTAGGCTGCCACTACATTTGGATTCTCCGCGCGACAGGGCATACACCAACTGGCCCAGAAATCAAGAAATACATATTTCCCTCTGAAGGATTGCAGGGACACCGGGTTACCGGCCGTATCGGTCTGTGTAAAAAGAGGAGCGGGTTGCCCGATGGCGGTCCTTAATGCCAATTCCAGCCGCTGACCGAATTTCTTCCCTTCCGGGCTTTGCCTCACAGGGCTATCGAGGGCATTGAACAACTCAGCCGACCGGGCCGGATCACTGAAGTTAGGTCCGCTATACCACTCCAATACCCCTATTGCCACCGGGGACCGGGGATTGTTCTTTAAGTAGCCGGCATATATTTCCTCCCGTATCGGCAAGGCGGTTTCTTTCATTTGCCCTTCCAGTTCAGCCATTCGTCGGATATTGCTATCCTTCCTTTGGGCATTGCTATCCTTATGGGCAACGGCATATAATTTTACCAGGCTGTCGAGCCGGGTCATATAAGGCTTTGCCGCGATATCCAGCCTGCCCCATTCAATATCCCGGGCGAAATTCCGGCCTGCCGTGGATTGCTGCAAGGGTGCCGGGAGAAGGTGGAATAAAGGGAGGACCCTGGCCGCGTCGGTCCTGCCACTGTAAGCAAGATAGATGCTCTCCATACTGAAAGGCATGTCCCGGGGCGAAACAGCACTCATCTCCTTATCCTCGTGATCCTTCTCAGCATAGCGCTTCAGCGCGTATACGGCTATCGGTGATTCCGGATGAGCTTTTACGTAATCGCCATATACTTCTTTTATCTCCTGCCCGGATGCATAAGCAGCTTCCTTTTCCTTTATCAGGGCGCCCAGCTTTTCATGAGCTGCTTCTGCCGGGGAGCCGGTGAGGGTCATATTGCGGAAAGAGCCGGTATGCTTTATTTTCGTATTGCCTGGTTCCAGGTAAATAAAAAGCACTTCATTATCCAGTTTGGTTCTGTCGACCTGCTTATCATAGATAGGAAGAATATTCATCTCCGTGGGTCCGTCAAGGGTCCCTTGTATGAAATATCTTCCGTTCCTCACCACCGCCTGATAGGTTTTATTATTGTCTTCCATGCTTTTCAGGTAGACACCCGCTACGGGGAGTTTCATGTTCCCGAGCTCACCCGACAGTGTAAACCGGCCAGCCTGCTGGCAAAAACCAATGCCCGGCAATAAGATTGCCATGATCGTTATCTTAAGGTTCATCCGTTAATTATTTTTGTTGGTCAATCTTATTGCTTGTCTTCTTTATACTTTTTAAGAACCCCTTCCAGGTAGTCTAGCGTAAGCTGGTGAGTATGTGTATCGGCGTGAGCTATCTCCAGGGATTTCTCCGCATATTCGAGCGCCTTCTTTT
The DNA here is from genome assembly GCA_035555335.1 of Puia sp. Lineage (GTDB taxonomy): Bacteria > Bacteroidota > Bacteroidia > Chitinophagales > Chitinophagaceae > Puia. The sequence continues at coordinate 563,041 of DATMGS010000027.1, read as the reverse complement.
TATCCCCGCTCCGGAAATAACAGCGGCCCATGAGATCATATACGATCAGGTTTTTTCCATTATCAGGATATTTTGTCACCAGGGCCTCGAATACAGTCGCACCATAGGCATTGACTTTCGGAGCCAGCCCCTCTGCCTGTGAGATATCATTGCCGATATCCGTAAGGGTTTGTTCATCATCGGCGGTCTCGCTTCGCCAGTTTTTCGCAAAGTCTACCGCATCCCATTCACTGACGTGCAGCAGTGCCCTGAATTTTTCACCGGCAAGGACCTTAGCCTGTTCAGGCTCTTTGGCAATCAGTGAATCATAGAGCCAGAGCGCCTTTTCATAATCTTTTACACGGTTGGCGTCTACGACGGCCTGCAGCGATACCACAGGTTTTTCAAGAAGCACCCATACCAAGGTCTCCACTTCTGCTGCCCGGTTGGCCGTCCAGGCCTGCCATTCTCCCCGGACAATACCCTGCTGGTCAATTACCATCACCGTCGGGTTACCTGCTTTTACTGCATCTCCGAATGCATCGTCGTTCATCGTCATGGGAAAGGTATAACCCCGTTCTTTCCAATAGGCTACGGGATCGGTTTTGGTTTTTGTAATGCCCTCTTTATAATTGACACCGATCATCATAAAATCCTTGCCATAATATTTCTTCAGGGTGCTGTCCAGCTCGTGGGTGAGTGTCCGGCAGGGGCCGCACCAGGTGGACCAGAAATCAAGCACTACCACTTTGCCCAGCAGCTTTTTGCTGCTGAGCGTTTCCCCTTGCGGGGTGGTCATGGAAAAGGCTTTGACAGGTCTGCCTTTGAAAGTGGTATCCCATCCAAATGAATAAGCAAATTGCCCTGAACAGGTAGCAACCAGTAGCAATAGCCCTGCGGCCAATCCTATGTTCTTTGAAAGCTTCATGAGTAAATTATTTAGTTGTTAGTCCCGAAGGGGTGGACCCCTTCGGGCGCGACGCATCAATACCCCACGTTTTGAGAGAGATGCGGATTCAGTTTTATTTCACTCACAGGGACAGGATACAGGACGCCAGTGGATATCCAGGCCGGCTTGATCGGGGACAATACAGCGGCTGCATTACCAGTGCGTTTCAGGTCCAGCCACCGGTGTCCCCATTCAGCGAATAATTCAACTCGTCTTTCCTGTTCGATAGCCAGCAGACAATCCGTTTGGCTGATGCCAGAAGACAGCCCGCCCAGGCCCGCTCTTGTCCGGATCACATTAATGTCCTGCACAGCCACTGAAACCTTATTTTGGTGCGCTGCTGCTTCCGCGCGAATCAGATATTGTTCGGCCAGTCTCAGTATCATGTAATATTCAGTGGAAGGCGACTGGTAAGTGGAAGATTTATACTTATAGGGATAGTAATAGAGCGCCCCATTGTAATAGGTGGAATCAAGCCATGCCGTTCTACGCAGGTCACCCGTCTCAAAACTATTCAGCAGCCCATCGGTAACGGAATAATATAAAGTGCCATAACTAAAGATCGTATTGGGTTCAAATGGATTTGACGCATAGGATGGCGGTTGTAATTGCCAGATGGCTTCGGCGCTCCCGATCAGGAACACGCTATTCGGATCCGGTAAGGGCTGGTTGCCAAAAGCGTTGATGACACTGCCCGCCAGGGTCTCCGCCGTTGCCCAATTCTGCCCGTATAGATTCGCCCTTGCCAGTAATGCGGCAGCCGCCCATTTGGAAACCCTTACTACCCCGGCCGGATTGCTTTCGGGCAGCGCATTTTGTGCATCCTGTAAATCCTGTAGTATCTGCTGGTATACTTTCGCCTGGGAGGTGCGTTGCATGGTATCTGTTTGATTAAAATCCGTGGTTAACACCAGCGGGACATCCCCAAACAGGTTCGTTAAATAGAAATGGCAAAAGGCACGTAGAAATTTGGATTCACCAGTAAATTGGCTCTTTTTCGCCGCTGACAAAGAAACAGAAGCGTTAAGACCATCCAAACAAGCATTGGCCTGCGCGATTACGTTGTAGGCACCCGTCCACAAACTGAGCACATTCCCATTATTTACCTGGATAACATTGTTTTGCAGTTGCTGTGCATCTGTGCTCGTACTCAGCGCGTTTAACTCATCAGCCGATAAACCAGCGTTTACCGTCATATATCCCTGCGCCATGCTTGTCGAGTTCAATTGATAGTATATACCGGATATGGCTGCGTTGGCGCTATTATCATCACTAAACACCTGCGTAGTAACAATACGGTTCTTAGGCGGGTCTATTTCAGTGAATTTTTTACAGGAGGAAAACAATAGCATTAGCACCGCGCTGTGGAGAAGGAGGAACTTGTATCTTATAATATATGTAGCTGACATCTTAATTATTTTAAAGAGTGAACTGAATTCCGCCGGTAAAGGTCTTTAGTGGCGGGAAACTATAGACTGACAAAGAAGGATTAGAAGGATCCATACCCTTATAACCAGTAATAGTAAAAAGATTCTGTCCCTGGAAATAGATCCTGCATCCTTTTATCGCGGCCTTTCGTAAAAGGCTTTCGGGCAGATTATAAGAGAGCGACAGATTTTGCATCCGGATATAAGACGCATCTACTATATTGGCATCTGAATTATTGTAATTGTATATGTCGGCATCATAATTCTGATTGGTGGTGAACTTATGTATACTGGTTATATCTCCCGCCTTTTGCCAACGGCCCAATACGGAAACAGGCTGGTTTTGCATCGAGCCGGGAACTCCGTTTGCCGTAGAATAGGGCCCTCGTTGTTTCTTGAACTCAAACAAAAAACTCAACTGCCATTGTTTATACCGTATATTATTCGTTATGCCGCCAAAAAAATCAGGGGCCGCATCATAAGTACCCACCCTGTCGTTAACATTGCTGCCATACACATATGCCTGGATGATCCCGTTGTGATCAGCATCTAAAAACGTATACTTACCGGTGGCCGGATCAAGGCCCGTATAATGCAATAACTTTTGGATAGTCACAGGCTGGCCAACAACGTAATTATCGCTGTAAGAAGAATTTTCCAGGTTAGGGAATGACAATAGTTTGTTCCTGTTGATACTGATATTGAAATTGGTGGTCCAGCTAACGTTTTTGCTTTCAACATTGGTCGTATTCAGCATGAGTTCCCATCCCTGGTTTTGCACCAACGCATTCAGATTGGCCGTCACAATGCTGAACCCGGTATAAACCGGTAAAGGATAATTCACCAATTCATTCCCCATTCGCTCCCGATACCAGGAAAGGGTTAAAAAAATACGATCGTTTAGAAAACCTAATTCCATTGCTGACTCCAGCTTTTTATTTACCTGCCATTGATAGCCGGGATTATAAGGGTTAAAAAGAGTTAAAGCGCTTACCCCGGCATAATTGCCCGATGCTCCCCAGGCAGATATATACGCATAATCGGAAGAGCTGTTGCTGCCCGTCGTTCCATAGCTGCCCCGCAGCTTACCGAAGCTCAGGAAGGATGACTTATTTTTAAGAAAGGATTCTTCTGAAAATATCCACGCAGCCCCGGCAGAACCAAAATTACCCATCTGGTTACCAGCCTTGAAACGGGAAGACCCATCTCTTCTTCCGGAAAGGTTGAGTATATATTTTCCCTTCCAGTTATAATTGGCTCGCGCGAAATACCCCTGGAACCGGTATTGTTTATAGATACTGGAATTGACATATACGTTCGCGGCGCTGGCCATATCTTCCAGCAATGACTCATTGGCAAAACCAGAAGCCGTAATATTGGTTCCGGTAGTAATATTCTCCTGCATGGTGCCACCGGCCATTAACTGCAAATTTCCATCGCCTATCCTGGTAGTATAAGTAGCACGGGGTTCAACGATCCAGCTTTTAAAATTATTGGTCCCGAAGCCAGTGTAACTGGGGTAGTAAGCGGGGTCAAGATTATAACCCTGCAAGCTGGTAGGCGTGGTCTGCAACTGGTCCATCGTCGTGTTAGTATAACCCAGGCTGGCAGATATTGTTAATCCCGTCGTCAGCCTATAACTAAGCGCTAAATTGGTGACCAGGTTATTGGTATTGCTGTTATACGATTTAAACAAGCCGGCAAATCCGCTAAACATATTCTGAAGATCATAAGTACTGCTCCAATCCTTCCAGTTAAGCTTGCCTGTAGAGTCGAGAATGGATGGGGCATTGGGTGGCAGTAAGAACTTATAAAAATCATAGCCCGGCAGTTGGGTCGAAGTACTGGCATAATTCGTCATCAGGGTACTGGTAAACCGTTTATCCTTCGAACTATGCGTATAGCTGAACTGACCCGATAACCGTTGATCTTTGAATCGGGAGGGTGACCAATCCGGCGCCGGAGGCGTTTGCCTGTGGAAGCCCCCGCTAAACCGGAAGTTGTTATAGTCGTCCCCGCCGGAATAGCCCAGTTCAATATCGGAAGTCTTTGAAGCCGATGCCAGTTTCTGCTGCCAGTCTGTATGCCGTGTAGTATCCCATAGCGTTAAATCAGGCGCATTAGAGGCGTCCGGCGTAATTCCATCGTTGGCAAAAGCTTCCCTGCGCATGGCGATATATTGCTTTGTATCCAGGAGCTTTACTTTTGAAGGACGCGATGTTACACCCGTATATGCATTTATATCCAGGCGGGATACCCCGGGCTTGCCTTTCTTCGTGGTAATTAATATCACGCCATTCGCTCCTCTCGAACCATAGATCGCAGTAGCATCCGCATCTTTCAAAACTTCTATGCTCTCAATATCGAATGGGTTGATGCTATATAAAGGGCTCTGTCCGGCATTGGTGCCCAGGAATCCATTTTGGTTCAGCCCGGCGTTATTCAGGTCGCCATTACTGGTTACCAGCGGAACTCCATCTACAATAAATAAGGGATTATTGGGGCTATTGGAGGAGAAGAGGTCCTTTTTCCCTCTTATTACCGTATGGAACTGAGCGCTGGCATACCCATTGGTTTGCACAACTTCCAGGCCCAGCACCAGCCCCTGTAGTGCCTGCATCACATTGGCCACCGGCTGCTTCTCAATATCTTCCGACGTAATTTTTACAACAGACCCTGTATTATATCTTTTGCTGGTGGTGCCATAGCCTATAATAACGGTTTGATCCAGTCGGCTATTCGATAAGGCAAGGCCAATGCTGATGGTCTGCCGGCCACTCACATGTACCGTCTGCGTTTTAAACCCTACAAAAGATATTTCCAACACGGCATTTCCGTCAATTCCCCGGAGCAGGAAATCGCCTCTGGAATCGGTGATGGCGCTCATCTTAGCCCCCGCCACCCGTATGGTAGCCCCCTCCAGGGGGTTCCCATCGGCATCTGTTATATGACCGGACAAGTCAATGGGCGGGGCTTCGACGGCTACGGGGGGGAGTGTCGCTTCTTTTTTACGGACGACAATCGTCTTTTCGAATATTTTATAGGTGAGCGGCTGGTCCTTAAAACAAATATCCAGTACCTTCTCTATAGGAGCGTTGGTCACCTGGATATCTACCTTGTTGGCCTGTTGGAGCAGGGCCTTCTCGAAAAGGAAACTGTAGCCGGTCTGTTTTTCAATTGCCGCAAAGACATTTTCCAGGCTGGCATTCTTTTGCGAAAGGGAAATGTTCTGGGCCCATCCTCCGGCATTCGCCTGAAGGATGGCCGCGATCAACAGAATAAATGTAAGCTTCATGATGAGAATCGTTTTGGTTCGGGGATAAGGTCTTTTTAAGGTCCCCATGAATCCGCATAAAGCTGATTTGGTTCGGAAATAGCCTGCCCGGGGCAAGGCTTTCCTGTTAGCAGTCAATTGCATACTTTTGTAAAGTTTGGGTTAAACGAATAAGCAGTCCTCGAAAAATTGTTCTATCGGGTGATCCAAATCCGTCCCGGATTCGCTCCGGGATAATCGCCGGGAGTGTCGCAAGCACTTCCGGCTTATTTTTTATCCATCGGCGGACAGATCGGACCTTCCCCCTTTTTATGGTAAGCTGCCGGAGCCCAAAAGATCAAGGCAGCACAATAATCTTCTTCCCTTCTATCTGAAAATGCAGTCCTGCATATTCCAGCATGCCCAGCACCTGGGAAACATTCACATTCCTGGATATCTTACCGGTAAATAGTTTGTCCGGCACATTCCCGTTGTACTCGATGTCCACATCGTACCAGCGGGAAACCTGGTTCATAATGGTCCGGATACCGGCATCGTCAAACTGGAACCGTCCGTTCTTCCAGGCAACAGCCAGTTCCGTATCGGCCCTGTCGATGACTTCCATCCTCCCCTGCTTATCCAATTGCGCCTGTTGTCCCGGCTTCAGCCTCCGGTCCTCTCCTCCCCCCCTTGAAGGGGTGGGAACCCTCCCTCCCGATGGAGACCTTCCTGAAGAAAGGATTAGTTTTATGGCGCCTTCCAGGAGTGTCGTCCTGATGTTCTTTTCATCCTCGTACGCCATTACGTTAAATCCTGTTCCCAACACCTCTATCTCCATCTTCTCTCCACCGGCGTCCTGCCTGTCCACTGAAGATCCCTGTCTGACCGTGGAAGAGGAGACGATGGACACCTTAAAGGGCATGGAGGTGTTTTTTGTCACTTCAAAATAGGCTTCTCCGGTCAGCTCCACCTTGCGTTCCTTGCCTCTGAAGGCTGTGGGAAATCGCAGGGAGGAAGCGGCATTGAGCCAGACCTTGCTCCCATCCGGCAATACCAGCTGGTATTGGCCTCCGCGGGGGATGGATAGCGTATTATAACTGACCGGTTGATCCGCTGAAGGGTTGACGCTATAAGCCAATTGACCTTTACCTGATTTCAGGATCTTTGTGTTTCCCTGTCGGGTGATCATTCCATTTTGAGCGCTATCCAGGGCAAGGGTGGAGCCATCCGCCAACGTAAGGATGGCCTTGTCGCCACCCGGCGGTATATCTTTGTCAAACTGCCGGTGCGCATTGGCTGTTTTAGTGGTTTCCTGCTGTGACCGATGATTGACGTAGAGCCAGGTCCCTGTTCCGGCCATAAAAAGAAGGACGGCCGCCGCACGCCACCATCCTTTATTACTTCGCCCCGGAGTGATCTCTCTTATTTTCGCAGCTTTTGTTTTCACTGTTCCTGTTTCCGGCATCTCTGCTCCCGCCGGCCCTGCGGCCGCCATCCATATCCTTTCCAAAATCACTTCGCTGTGCGCCGGGGCAAATACCCCCTTCCCCGGCCGGAAACCTTCCCAGGCTTCGCCGATCAGTTCTTTTACCTGCTCTTCATGCTGTATATCCGCCATCAATCCGATCAGTTCCTCCTTCTCTCCGGAACTGGCCGTTTTGGCTATATACAATTGAAATAAGTGAGCTAATCTTGCATCTGGCATACAGTCCGGTTAATGATTTGATCAAAATTTCATAACGATCGGGTAATCTTACACCGTAAAGACACGGGAAAAACAAAAAGGGGATATGGCGGGAATAATTTATTTAAGATAATCTCCCAACAGGATAAAAGAAAGGATCTCTTTATGGGTTTTGACAAACTCGGTGATAGACTGTGTCGCCCATTGAATGTATTTTTTTACGGTCTCCCGGGAAAGGCCCATTTGCTCCGCAATCTCTGCGTATTTCAGGCCTTCGGTTCGGCTCAGCAGGTAAGCCTTTTGTTGTTGGGGAGGTAACTGTTGTATGGCGCGCCCGATCAGGGCCTGATAATCCGGATCCCCGGAAAAATCCTGCGGGGCGTGGGAGGGCTGCATCTCTCCGATATCTCCAATATACCGGCTATACTGCTGTTCCAGTTTCCGGTCATTCACTTTCTTGCGGATACAATTGAGGGTATAATTACGGGTGAGTATGAACAGATAAGCGGTGAAGCGATCAATATCTGTCAAGTCCTCTCTTTTCATCCATATTTTTACAAATACATCCTGTATGATCTCTTCGGTCATTTCCGGGGACTCCGTCAATAATAGCACAAATTCGGCAAGTTGATTGTGATAGGCATAGAATAGCTTTGCAAAAGCTCTCTTATCGCTCTGCGCTACCTGTATCAGCAATTCCTTCTCATTATGTATAGCTTCCAACGGCACGTATCGGCAAAATGGATGTTGAGCGATAAATTTACGGAAAACCTTCTTAATGGAAGACAGGATAGTTCAGGACGGTTACGTAAATCCTGCTGATTACCTTGAACTGCCGACCTGTTTCGACTATATTTGTTTATTCAATTACTATTGCCATGCAAAAAATCATTAGCCTGATTGCGGCTATGTTCCTGTTCGCTTTTTTCTCTTTCGCACAGATAACCATTAAAGCCCCGCTTGTCGAAAATCGCAGCAATCCTATCGGGTTGGATGTAAGAATTCCCCGTTTCAGCTGGCAATTGAGCCTGTCTGGGGAAAAGACGGCAACTGCCGACAGAAATGAACGGCAAACGGCCTATGAGATCAGCGTACGCGTTCAAAGCAATGGAAAAGGAATCCTATGGAATTCCGGAAAAACATCCTCCGATCAGTCTGTACATGTGCCTTACGCCGGCCCGGCCCTGCAATCCGGCAAAAGATATACCTGGCAGGTACGGATCTGGGATAACAAAGGCAGGGTCTCTCCCTGGAGTGCGCCGGCCTTCTGGCAGACAGGCCTGTTCGAGCCTTCCGACTGGACGGCGAAATGGATCCAGCCCGGTTATACCGAAGATAGTATCGGGCGCCCCAGCCCACTTTTGCGCAAAGAATTTGTCGCCGGAAAAAAGCTGCTATCCGCCACTGCTTTTATCACAGCCCATGGGCTGTATGAGGCCCGGATAAATGGCCAGCGTATCGGAGATGCTTACCTGACGCCCGGATGGACGGTCTACCAGAAGCGATTGCAATACCAGGTATATGACGTCACGGATCTTGTCCGCAATGGAAAGAATGCCGTGGGGATCACGCTGGGCAGCGGCTGGTACAGGGGGTATCTGGCTTTTAACAATCAGCATAATACCTATGGCAGGGATATTTCCTTATTATTTCAGCTGGTCCTCTCCTACAGCGATGGCAGCACGGCCATCATCGGCTCTGATGACAGCTGGAAATCATCCACCGGTAATATCCGGAGTTCGGAGATCTATAATGGTGAGACCATCGATGCCCGTGAAGAGAAGACAGGATGGGCCTTGCCCGGTTATGATGACAAGGAGTGGAGCGGGGTGAAACAAACTTCTTTTCCCCTGGATAATTTAACCGCCACCTACAATGAACCGATACGGAAACACGAAACCTTTCAGCCTGTGCACCTGTTCACGACTCCCAAGGGAGAGAAAGTACTCGACTTCGGGCAGAACCTTGTCGGCTGGGTCGTTGTAAAAGTCAGGGGAAAGGCGGGTGACCGGATCGAGCTTTCCCATGCGGAGGTATTGGATAAATCGGGTAATTTCTATACGGACAATCTCCGCGCCGCCAAAGCGCAGGATAGCTATATTTTGAAGGGCGGCGGGGAAGAGAGTTTTGAGCCGCATTTTACCTTCCATGGATTCCGCTATCTGAAGATCGAGGGATATCCCGGGGAAATAAACCCGGCTGATTTCACGGCCGTGGCCCTCTATTCGGATATGGCGAAGACGGGGGATTTTCAGTGCTCCAATCCTTTGGTGAACCAGCTGCAGCATAATATCCAATGGGGGCAGCGGGGCAATTTTCTGGATGTGCCTACGGATTGTCCGCAAAGGGACGAACGGCTGGGCTGGACGGGGGATGCGCAGGTTTTTTCACGCACGGCTGCGTATAATATGGGGGTAGAAAATTTCTTTACGAAGTGGCTGAAAGACGTAGCTGCCGACCAACTGCCTTCGGGGTCGGTACCTTTTGTCATTCCGAATGTGCTGGGCGAAGGGGCGGCAGGCAGCACCGGTTGGGCGGATGTAGCGACCATTATTCCCTGGAACCTCTACCTGGCTTATGGGGACCGCAGGGTATTGGAACAGCAGTATCCTTCTATGAAAGCCTGGGTGGAGTATATGCATGGAAAGGCAAAGAACGATCTGTGGAATACGGGCTTTCATTTCGGGGACTGGCTTTTTTACCGGCCCGATGATGATAATGACGGGCGGGCGGCCGTGACGGATAAATATCTCATCGCTCAATGCTTCTACGCGCATTCCACGCAGCTATTGATCAATGCGGCTACGGTGCTGGGAAAGACAGCCGATGTAACCAGCTATACGGTCCTCTTAAAAAGGATAAAAGATGCATTTGTCCGGGAATATATGACACCTAACGGGAGACTGGTTTCCAGCAGCCAGACGGCCTATGTGCTGGCCCTGCAGTTCGACATGCTGCCGGAGGCCCTGCGTGAACAGGCTGCGCGCAGATTAGCCGATAATGTAAAAGATTATGGGTACCATCTGACGACGGGCTTCCTGGGCACGCCCTATCTCTGCCATGTCCTCAGTCGTTTCGGCTATACGGATATCTCTTACCGGCTCCTCCTGCAGGATAGCTATCCCTCCTGGTTGTACCCGGTCAAAATGGGAGCCACTACCATCTGGGAAAGATGGGATGGTCTCAAACCGGACAGCACATTTCAGACGCCCGGTATGAACTCTTTTAATCACTATTCTTATGGCGCTATCGGGGACTGGATGTACCGGGTGGTAGCCGGGATCGACACTTATGAGGATGGTCCGGGCTATCAGCATAGCAAGATCGCCCCCAATCCGGGAGGCGGGTTGACGGAAGCTGCGGCTGATCTGCAGACAGGCTATGGTCTGCTAAGTTCCCACTGGCATTCGGATAAGGATTCCCTGTTGCTGGACCTGATCATACCGGCCAATACTACTTCTACCGTATACATACCGGCCCCCGAAGGGGGTCTGATCACGGAGGGCGGAAAGCCTTTGGGGTCCGTGAAAGAGATCGAGGTCAGCGGTGTCGGGAAGGGTTATCTGATGCTTAGGCTGGGATCGGGCCGATATCATTTTATGGTAAAGGAATAGGTGCGGTCTGGCGGGTTTCCCCACTTGATATCGCAAATTGCGATATCAAGTTGAGAGAATTCTGGGTTAAAATAAAACGGTTATTTACTTTCGCCGGTTCTGCGGAAGCCGATTCTTTGTCTATTTGCCTGCTCCGGAGGCATAAGAAGTTGTTTAAGATGGGCAAAAACGACCTGTATATCCCCTGTATTCTGCAGAGTCTGTCTTTCCAACTGCTCCAGCTTTAGCAGGATTTCCTGGTTGGTTAGCAACATCTCCCGCATCTTGGTATAAATGCGCATGATCTGGATATTTACATTGATCGCTCTTTCACTGCTCAACACGCTGGATAACATTAAAACACCGTGTTCCGTAAAGGCATTGGGCAATTTCCTTCGGCCGCCCCAACTTGAAGTCGCATTTTGCGACTTCAAGTTTTCGAACTCTTCTTCCGTTAACGAGAACATGAAATCCGCTGGAAATCGCCCTATATTCCGCTTAACCTGTTCGTTTAATCGTTTTGTCGGCACTTTGTATAACTCCGCCAGATCTTCGTCCAGCATTACTTTATATCCCCTGATATAATAAATTTTATTCAGAATCCTATCTTCCGCAATTGTTATTGATGTGGTTGACTTTGCCATAAGATTAAGTTTAAGGGTTGTAAATTTATTTTTTTATTCCACATATATTGGAAGATGTTTTGCACCTTGTTCGTAGGGTAGGACAACCACGCGGAAAGTGCCCCTTCCCTTTTTCCCAAAAAAATTCCCAAAAATTCCAAAAATTCGTATATTTGTATAGACAACAGTTGTTCCTACAACTCTAAAAGTATGATATTTTAGCCCCTAAAGAGGGAGATATAAGTATGAACCAGGAAGAGACGATAGTAAAAACAGCAAACATGGGCCATGGGATGCCCCCTTATAAGCGTGCCCTGATCAGTCTGCTCTATACCGGCTACCAGGTGAGCGACCGGCTGAATGAGCAATTGAAGCCATTCGGGTTGTCCGAACAGCAGCTAAATGTATTGCATATCATTAAAAAGCAAAATGAACAGCCTTGTAATCTCTGCAATATACAGGAGCAGATGATGCATAAGATGAGCAATGCCACGCGGCTGGTAGAAAAATTGCGGTTGAAGGGGTTAGTTACCCGGGATGTCTGCGAGGACAATCGTCGCCGGGTGGAGATCTGCATTACGGAGAAGGGGCTTGCATTAATGGATGCGATAGAAAAAAAGCTGAACAAGTATCATTTCGAGCTTGGAACGAAGCTGACCGATAAGGAATATACCCAGCTGGCCGATCTCCTGGATAAAATGAGGGGATAAAAACTTTTTTGACAATAGTTGTTGTATCCGATAGAAAGGCTTTATACTAACAGATGAAAACCGACTAATATGAGTGGCTATGACCCAAAAAGGACGAAATAAATGGATGAAGAAATTTTATCTTCTATCTTTTTTCATCTTTCTGCTTGCAGGAATAAATGACGGGCTGTATGCTCAGGAGCAGGCCGAGACTCCTACCCGGCTGCTTCGCATTTACGAGGACAATGACTTCATGAACATACGTGGTAAACCTACCGACGATGCCTATACGGCAGGGACACGTATCGATCTTTTTTATACCCGGGAAAACCCTTCTCATTTCTTTTTGGACCGGATACTTCCGAAGGCAGGCGACAGCAGTGTGAATGTATTCAGCTGGGGGGTGATGCAACTGTTATTCACCCCGGATGATCTCAGTAATCCGGACTATCAGCCGAATGATTATCCATGGTCCGCCTCGTTGACCGCCAGCCATTCTCTCTATTCTTATAATCCGCAAAAAAAATATGATTTTCAGACGGAGCTGGTACTCGGCGTCGTGGGACCTGCCGCGCTGGGAGGGCCAACGCAGAAGCTTGTCCATCATATTCTACAGTTCGAACAACCGCAGGGCTGGAGCCATCAGTTCAGGAATTCCCCATTAGTCAATATCAATTTCACCGCGGAGAAAGAGCTGGCCGCCTGGGGGCCCTATGTCGAGGTGATCGGAGGAGGTCAGGTATCCGTGGGCAGCATGCAAAATTCCGTCGCTGTCTATCCTCTGATCCGGATCGGGAAGTTCACTCCTTATTTTAACGGATTTTTCAGCCAGTACACCGGTCCCGGAAGGCAGACCGGGGGTAAGCGCAAAAGAAGGTTGCAAATGTATTTCTTATTGAAACCGCAGGCCCAGCTGGTGTTTACCAATGCCCTGCTCGAAGGAGGTCTTTTTACAACCAATCCGAATTTGAAAGTGCCCGGGAAAGGGGATAGCTCCGTTACCGGTCAGACGGGGACGCCCGTTTTGGAGAGCGAACCGCCGCAGCCCTATCATGATATCCGCCGGCTGATCTGTTCGGTCACCTATGGGGGGGTGGTATCGACGGGACATTTCGGAGTGTCTTTTACACAGACTACAGCTTCTTCCATGATGAAAGGATTGTACGATCATGATGTGGAGAATGTATCAATATATTATGCCTGGTAGTACCGGGTCTTAAAAAACAAAATTGGCAACGATGCAGAAACCTATCGCAACCCTTATCTCGAATCAACATCATTTACATCCTGAGAAACCCGATCCTGTGCAGGTGGCCTATTTCCTTACGGAGTCGCGGGAGCCGCTGTCTTTACCGGTCCGCAAAAACGATCTTTTTGTGATCACCCGGTTTATTAAAGGGAGCGGGCATCTTACGATCGATCTTTCTTCTCATCCGATCGAGCCCGGCAGTGTCTTCATTATCCACCCGCATTCCGACTATTCGCTGGATGTGGATGAGGAATCGGATCTGGAGGGATGGAGTCTGACGATACAGGAGAATTATCTGCACCAGGCCGGCAGCAATCTTTTAGAGCTCATTTTTGGATTGCGTAATATCAGTCAGTTCCCGGTACCAAAAGACAATGGGGAGAGGTTGGACCAGCTTTTTTATTTTTTACAGGCGGAGCTTCAGGTCAGATCGGCCGGTTCGGATCCGGTGATCAATGCCTATCTCACTATTTTATTATCGGAATTCACGCAGCTCTCAGCAGACTACTCTTCCGACCGCAGTCTGCATGATCCCCGTTATGATGAGTTCCTGGACCTTGTCAATAAAGAGTTCAGGGAGATCCGCAATGTCGAGACCTATGCGGCTATGATCCATCTCAGTTCCAAGCAACTTACCCGGATCTGCAAGGAGGCTTGCGGCAGGACTCCCAGCCAGCTGCTGGATATGCGGATCCATCTCGAAGCAAGCCGGCTGCTGCATTATACGACACGGTCAGTGAAGGAGATCAGCTATGACCTGGGATTCGGAGAGCCTTCTTATTTTATTAAATTCTACCGGCGGATAGGCAAACAAACGCCTCATCAGTACCGGCAGCTGATGTCGGAGAAGGAGCATGAGACGCATGAGGCCGGAAGACCTTACAGGAGCCAGGATGTGAATTTGCTGCCGTATTATCATAATTGAGAGGTCCATAAAGGGAAATGTGTTGGCGGATACAGGTTACCCTGTATCCGCCAATTTCGCGTATAGAGAAGTCCGCAGACCTATGTCCAAAAACAACTATTCAATGTCCGCAAAGTATGCTTATGGAGAGCTGATTCTGGTGCAACTTTGTGTCATCAAAGGCCAATACAATTAAAGAAGAATTCAGAATAATAAGAAGCAAATAAGAATCAACCATTAAAAATCAAGAATCATGAAAGCATCATTAAAGATCGGCATTGTATCAGCACTGTTAGTTAGTTCCACACTGGTAAGTAAAGCACAATCCACTCCATCTGCAACAAGCAGCAAACAGGAATTCCGGCTGAGCGTCGGACCCGAAGCAGGCATTCCGCTGGGCGATCTGTCCAATGGGTATAACTGGAATTTCGGAGGCTCTATTCAGGCGGATATCCCTGTTATCCACAACCTCTATGTCACGGTAAATGCGGGGTATGATAATTTCTTCGTCAAGAAGCATCAGGCAGATGTCGTGGATAAGAATCTGCAACTGATCCCTGTAAAGGCCGGGCTGAAATATTTCCCTGTCGGGAATATTTTTTATGTGCAGGGCGAAGGCGGGGTGTCCTTCCTGGCTAATAAGTCAGACCTGGGCGCCGACAAATCCGCGGCTTTTGTATATGCTCCGCAGGTTGGCGTGTTATTGAAACTGGCGCCTAAAAACTATATCGACCTGGGCGTCCGGTTCGAGAGCACCGCGGCTTTTTATAACGGAGGAAATACGAATAATTTCCTGGGCCTGAGAGCGGCTTACGCTTTCGGCCTTTAATCTTAGCCTTATTCCAGACCAGGCTTTGCCCGGTCTGGGGCAGGTGAAATGGGTATTGTGTACGGGTAAGGGCTGTTTGCGCAGGTAGCAAGGAGCCTTTACCCTTCTTTCCATTTAATAAAAAAACATATGTCAACGATAGAATTCAATCAATTGCTGGTCAGTCAGTCAGACAGGCTGAAGCCTTATGCCATCAACTTTACCAAGGACGGCGAAGATGCGAAGGACCTGCTGCAGGAAACGATTTACCGGGCCCTGACTTACCGGGAAAAGTTCAATGAGGGCACTAATATTCAGGCCTGGCTGTTCACGATCATGCGCAATACTTTTATTAACCGGTATCGGCGCAGAGTGCGGGAAAAGAAGATCTTCCAGCCAGACCCGGGTGGATTCCTGGAATATCGAAGCCCGGCCACTGCGAACCTGGCCGAGAGCAGGCTGGGAAGCAAAGAGATCCAGGAGGCGCTCCATAAATTACCGGAGAGCTGCCAGATCCCATTCAGGCTCTATTTCGAGGGATATCAGTACCAGGAAATTGCCGATATCATGGATATTGCCCTTGGAACCATCAAAAGCAGGATCCACCTTGCGCGGAAGCTGTTGAAGGAAAAGATCGGGACAGGAGTTGCCGCGGATAACCTGGCAGGAGTCAGAGGGTTGGAATTTATAAAACAGGCATAAAAATACGGTGTTAAGCGGCGGCGGCTGTCCGCCGCTTAACACCAATTGCTTATCTTCGCGCCCATGCACTATGTTTCTGTCGAAGGATTAAGCAAATCGTACGGTGTAAAGCCGCTGTTTCAGAATATTACGTTTCATATTGAAGAAGGCGATAAAATCGCCCTGGTCGCCCGGAACGGCAGCGGGAAGTCTACCCTGCTGAAAATTTTAGCCGGTAAGGAGACCGCCGAGAGAGGGACCGTCTGGATCCATAAAGACGTAACCGTTGCCCTCTTTGAGCAGGAACCTGTCTTCAACGAGGGGAAATCCATCCTGGACAATATCTTCGACCATAATCACCCTGTTATTAATGCCATCAAGGCCTATGAGCAGGCCACCGAGGACGGCGATGTCGACAAGCTGACGGATGCGATCGTAAAGCTGGATGAGCTGAATGCCTGGGATTTCGATACCAAGGTCAAACAGATCCTGGGGAAGCTGAATATCCATCATCTGCAACAGGCGGCGGGCTCTCTTTCGGGAGGTCAGCGCAAGCGGGTCGCCCTGGCCAAAACGCTGATCGATATCGGTTTTGAGCACAAGCATGTCCTTTTGATCATGGATGAACCGACCAACCACCTGGATGTGGAAATGGTCGAGTGGCTGGAGCATTACCTCAACCAGGAAAAGGTGACCTTGCTGCTGGTGACGCATGACCGTTACTTCCTGGATGCCGTCAGTGAAGAGATCTGGGAGCTGGATGGCAGTTCATTGTTTGTGAATAAAGGAGATTATGCGGATTTCCTGGAGAAAAAGGCGGCCCGGATCGAGAATGAAACGGCCAGCATCGACAAAGCCCGCAACACCTATCGGAAGGAGCTGGAGTGGATGCGCAAGCAGCCCAAGGCCCGTACGACCAAGAGCAAGAGCCGGCAGGATAATTTTTACGTGGTGGAGGCCAAGGCCAAACAGCGTATGGAAGATCAGCAGGTCGAGCTGCAGGTAAAGATGAGCCGTCTCGGGGGTAAAATAGCCGAACTGAAAAAATTATATAAGAGCTATGGGGAGAAGGTGATCCTGAAAGGATTCGACTATACGTTCAAAAAAGGGGAAAGGCTGGGTGTGATCGGCAAGAACGGTGTCGGCAAGTCCACCTTCATCAATATTTTACAGGGAATCGAACAGCCGGATAGCGGCAAGGTCAACATCGGGGATACCGTGATCTTCGGCAACTATTCCCAGGCAGGCCTGGTCATCAAAGAAGACCAGCGGGTAATTGAATACGTAAAGAATATCGCCGAACATTTTCCGCTGGCTAATGGAGGCTCACTCAGCGCAGCCCAGTTCCTCCAGCTTTTTCTGTTCACACCGGAAGCCCAATATACCTATATATCCAAGCTGAGCGGAGGCGAAAAAAGAAGGCTTCACTTGCTGTCGATCCTATTCCGCAACCCTAATTTCCTCATCCTGGATGAGCCTACCAATGACCTGGATCTGCCTACCCTGGCGGTGCTGGAAAATTTCCTGAGTGAATTTCAGGGGTGTCTGCTGATCGTCTCGCATGACCGTTATTTTATGGACCGTCTGGTAGACCACTTGCTGGTGCTGGAGGGAGATGGGATGGTCCGCGACTTCCCGGGCAACTATTCCCAGTACCGGGAATGGGTGAAACTGGGAAATGACAATGCTGATTTCAGGCCTCCCGGCGATGGGTATAAAGCCCCGGAGGAAAAGCCTGTCAGTGCAGCGGTCTCTACTCCACCACCCCCGCCCGCGGAAAAAAAGAAATTATCTTATAAAGAAAAAAGGGAATTTGAACTGCTGGAAAAGGAAATTGCGGACCTGGAAAAAGAAAAGCAGCAGGTGGGGGATAAACTGAATGGCGGCAGTGTCCCTTTTGCCGAATTACAACAACTGGCCAACCGCAGCGGAGAGATCAGCCGGTTACTGGACGAAAAAGAAATACGCTGGCTGGAATTGAGTGAGGCAGAGAAATAAACCAATCCCTTAAATCACTGTACATGAGACGATTTGCTTTTCCCTTGTCTTTGGCATCCGCATTGATCGCGTTAGCATCCGGCAAGGCGCAAGGACAAAAAATACCCGACCCCCGTCCTTTCGCCAGTGCCATTACGGCCCAGGACCTCAAGGCTCACTTATATGTTGTCGCCGGTAAGGATTTTGAAGGCCGGGAGACCGGAACAGAGGGGCAGCGTAAGGCGGCCGCTTATATCGAGAATGATTTCAAATCGCTGGGGCTGCAACCGGGCAATAAAGACAGTTATCAATTATACTATCCTATTTTCCAGGATTCGCTGACGGCGGCTTCCGTCCGGATAAACGAGCAGGAATTTGCCCTCAACGAAGATTTTGCCGTCAATACAGCGGCTAATTACAGCGCGACCCTGATGGGCAGCGAGATCGTCTTTGCCGGCTATGGCATCAGCGACAGCACCCGGGATGATTATAAGGGGCTGGATGTAAAAGGGAAGATCGTACTGATATTGAATGGGGTTCCGGCCGGAGCACCTCCTCCCCCGACGAACAGGAGAGCCGGCGGATATTATTCCAAGCAGGAGCTGGCGCAGAAGAACGGCGCTGTCGCCCTGCTCATCATACAGAGCGGCTTTCCCCGAAAATCTTTCGGTGACAAGGGACCTATGTATCTCAACGGGTATCGTAAGACCATTCTACCGAACAGTTATTATGTTTCCGACAAGATTGCGGAAGCTATCATGGGAGCGGACTATGAGGCTGTGAAATCCGGGGATATCCGGCCCAAGAGCTATTCCGCCGATGTGCTGCTGGAATTCAGCAAGTCCAGTGGCAATCTGCAGAGCAGCGATGTGCTGGGCTTCCTCGAAGGCACTGACCTGAAGGACCAGCTCGTTGTCATCTCCGCTCATTATGATCATTTGGGCAAAAGGGATACCGTCATTTATTACGGCGCCGACGATGATGGCAGCGGAACGGTGTCCGTGCTGGAACTGGCACAGGCTTTTACCAAGGCAAAAGCAGCGGGGAAGGGTCCCCGCCGGAGTATGCTGTTCCTCGCCAATTCCGGAGAAGAGAAGGGGCTCTGGGGCTCGGAATATTATTCGGAGCATCCCACCTGGCCGATGAACCATATCAATGTCGATCTGAACATCGATATGATCGGCCGTATCGATCCCAACCGTAAAAAGGGAGATTCTACCAATTATGTATATGTGATCGGCGATGATAAATTAAGTTCGGACCTGAAACCGATCAGCGAAGCCCAGAATAAAAAGTATACAAAGCTCGAACTGGATTATAAATTCAATGATCCGAAAGACCCTGAAAGGATCTACTACCGCAGCGACCATTATAATTTCGCCCGCAAAGGGGTGCCGATCATTTTCTATTTCGATGGCATCCATAAGGACTACCACCGTCCCAGCGATACGCCCGATAAAATCAACTATGACATCATGGAGAAGAGGGCCCGGCTGGTGTTCTATACTGCCTGGGAGATGGCTAACCGGGATGCAATGCTTCAGCGGGACATTCCGTTGAACTAAACGCTCCCTACCTATTTCACGAAGGTCATAGTCGCCTGCATAGCTATTTTCGGGACGAGTCACTTTGCAGTTACGCATTTTTCACGATACGATAACACCAGCGGAAGAGCTTACCCTGGAAGTCGAAGGGTGTGGTGGCTTTGGTGATATCCTTTACGGAACCGGCCAGGATCTTTTCGGTCTCCAGCTGGAATTTGCGGAAGTTGGTGCTGAAATACAAGATGCCGCCTGGCTTCATGGCGCGCAGCGTTTTATTGATCAGTTCGGCGTGATCCCGCTGGATGTCGAGGAAATCCTTCATACGCTTGCTATTGCTAAAGGTCGGGGGGTCCATGACCACAAGGTCGTATTTTTCCGGCGGCAGTTCGTCGAGGTATTGTTTGACATCGGCGTGAATGAAATTATATTTCCCGGGTGAAAGCGGCGCGGCCGGGACGGGTGATGCGCCGGATGTGCCCGGGACCGAAGATCCCGGATGACTGGCTGGATTGACGTCAGTCGCGAGAGCGTTGCCGCCCGGCGACATGTTCAGCGCCATATTTTCTTCTGCCCAGTTGAGGTAGGTCTTCGAGAGGTCCACGGAGTCGACGCCGGCGGCGCCGCCTGCTGCGGCATAGACGGAAAAGGAGCCGGTATAACAAAAAAGGTTCAGTACCTGTCGGTCTTTTGCCTCATCCCGGACCATGCCGCGTGTGATGCGGTGGTCTAAGAAAAGACCGCTATCCAGATAGTCCGTCAGGTTGACCCTGAATTGCAAACCGGCTTCTTTCACCACGAAGAATTCCTGCTGGCTGTCCAGCTTCTCATATTGTCCATACCGTCCGGCCTTACGTTGCCGCTGGCGGAAATAAATATTCCCGTCCGCAGTGCCGATGATCTCACTGATGACAGGCAGGCATGATTCCAGCCATGCGTCATGTTCTTCATCGGTCATGCCATGATGCCGGCGATACTCCGCGAGGTAGAGCTTGTCCTCATATATTTCGATGCAGAAAGGGAATTCCGGAAGATCGTGATCATAAACCCGGTAGCAGGTGACCGATTGCCTTTTGGCCAGCTTCGCCGTATGACGGAACGTCTTTGTGAGCCTGTTGCGGAACATCTGCAATTTTTCTTCATTGATCATACACTGTCTTGTTTTATCGGAAACAGCTTGTTAGCCGCAGCCGATTTAATTTATCGCTACGGCTTTGTTTTGCCGCAGCCAGCGAAATCCGATGGCGGACAGAAGGCAAATCCCACCGGTGCCCCACCACAAAATCCTAAAGCTAAAATACTCCGCCGTCTCTGATCCGGCCATGGGCCCAAGGGCCTGCGCTACAGACCAGGCAATGGTGAACAATCCTGCGTATTCTCCCCTATTGGCTTTCGTTGTCCTGGCGATCCAGAAGGAATTTATGAAAGGCATCGCCAATATCTCCCCCAGCGTCGCAAGCACCATACATATGAAGGCAGACATTAGCGATAAAGGAAGAATGTTTAACAGGGCAAAGGAGAGTCCGACCAAAAAGACCCCGTAAAATATATAAAAAAGGTTTTCTCTTTTCCCTTCCAGCTTAAATACCAGCACCATTTCAAATAAGGTGATGATCACTCCGTTCAAGGCCAGCAGCAGGCCGATCATGTATTCCGGCAAATGCATTATTTTTTTATAATATACTGGCAAAATAGTCATTATCTGAAAAAAACAAATGGCTAACAAAAACGTGCACCCGATAAATTTCAGGTAAACCTTATCCCGATAGGCAGACGCTATGGGGGCCTTCGTCGTTTCCGCTTTGCGATTAGTTTCCTCCGAAGCTGACGGGGATAAAAAGATACGTAACAGTAATGCAGCCAGGATGTTGGTGGTCCCATCCACCCAGAACAGCAGGTGGTAATTGATGGAAGCCAGGATGCCTCCGAGGGCTCCTCCTACTGCCCAGCCCAGGTTAACAGCGAACCTGTTTAGAGAATAAGAGCGGGTCCGGTTCTCTTCTTTACAATAATGAGCGATGGCCGTAGAGTTGGCCGGCCGGAAAGCCTCGTTTACCAGGCTGAGCAAGAAAGTGCAAAGGCAGATGAGGGGGTAGCTTTTCATCTGGCCCAGGGTCATGAACAGCAGGCCGCCTCCGGTGAGTGTCACCAGCTGGACCCGGTAAAACCCCAGCCGGTCGGTGAGCTTTCCTCCCAGGAATCCTCCGCATACGGCTCCCAGCCCAAAGATACCCATTACCAGTCCCGCCTGACTGATACTATAGCCCATGGAGGGTTGTGTCAGGTAGATGGTCATAAATGGGATCACCATCGTACCGCTGCGATTGACCAGCATCACCAGTGACAGGAGCCAGGTAGACTTTGAGAGGCCGCTATAGGCATTTGTGTATAAAGAGATGGTGCGTCCGAGCATGTTAAGGGGCAAAAATAAATTAAAAAGTCTGTCCCGGCGGGACAGACTTTTTAATTATAAGAGGTGTGGAAATTTATTTTCCGAATACTTTTTTCAGCAGGTCTGTCACCTGGGCGGCGGGGTTCTGACGGATATTCTTCTCTTCCTGTGCTACATAGTAGAAGACACCATCGAGCGCTTTGGAGGTGGCATAACCAGGGAGATCGGTATTTACCTTGCTGACAAAAGGCATCTTGTTATAGGTTTCAAAAAGGGTCTTCCAGTATTTGGTGGCGCCTGTCTTCTGCAGGGAAGTATCGATCACCGGGCGGAAGGAAGCGGTCAGTTGCACCGTGGTGGATTTTCTCAGGTAAGAAGTGGCGGCCGTATCGGCTCCTTTGAGGATGCCTACACCGTCCTGAACGGACATATGCTGAATGGCGCTTAAGAAGATCGGAGCGGCTGACTTGGCAGCGTCTTCCGCGGCCCTGTTGAGGCTTAGGATAGCCTCATCTACCTGTTGACCGAGGCCGGCGCTACGTAAGGCCTTTTCCACTTTGGCTGCTTCGGGAGGCAGCAGGATCTTTACCGCCGCATCTTTAAAGAAACCGTCTACGGCCGATAATTTATCCGCGCTCTTTTTAGTACCCTGTGACAGCGCTTCTTTCAGACCTGCTACGATATCGTCTGAACTAAGGGATTTCCCTCCCTTCAGGGAGTTGACTGCATTTTTGGCGCTGCCCAGCAAGCCGCCTTGTGCGTTTACAAGAATAACAGAACAAAACAACAGCGCCATTACAGAAGAAAATTTTCTCATACTGGATATTTTAATTTTTAGAATCCGGGTTTAAAAGTAATGCCTAAATCTGATAAAATAATGTTAAGCCCATGGGAATCAGCCGGTGCCGGACATTTTTAATGTCGCTGATTTGCTGATCCCGGAAATATTCTCTACTTTTTAGATCTGATCAGGTCGACATCGGTGAAGACCAATTGAACATCGGTGAAACCGGGACATTTTAAGAATGAAACAACTTCTTTCCATATCGCTGCTTATTCTGTGGCTGCTGTTTAACTACAGCCGGATATTGAATTACCGGTCCTGTCCTGCGATGCCGCTGATCGCCACTCCGGCGGTAAAATGTGATTGCGAACGACAGTCTCCGGATGCATCTGCTGCTACGGATAACGATCAACCCGGTACGGAGCGCGCTGTCTCCAAACAAAAACCCGAAGAAGTCTTTGCCGGAGCCATTCCTCTTGCACTGGCCGTTCATTTCTCCGATCCGCTGCCTGCGGGGAGTTTTTTTATCACCCGTAAGGTCTTTGCGGGTTTCCCGACGACACTCTTCCAGCCTCCTCGCTGCCTGCCCGTCATACCTTGTTGAATGCATGGAGGAAACGTCCTCCTACCCCCATTTATTTTAATTCATCTTCAATAACTCTGTTATGAACGCGAAGCTTCATTCATATATGCTATTATTATGCTATACAATCACTTATAGCGCCTGTGCCCCTAAATTAGCACCGCAGGCAACCACCCCTGGCCAGGAGATAACCGACGAGCGGGGCAAGCCTCAATTATTAGGAAAATGGTCTCGTCAGCGATTAGAGCAGGCTCCTTATGACAGTTGGTTTATCAAAAATTACTCCGATTATACCGTTGATTCGGCTACAGCCAACCGGCTCCGGTCGAGGCTGGCGGATAAGAGCGTGAAACTTTTCATGGGTACCTGGTGCGGGGACAGTCAACGGGAGATCCCCCGGATCTTCAAGATACTCGACTATTGTGGGATCGACTCCGGCCGGGTGCAGCTGGTGATGGTCAGCGATGCCGATTCGACGTACAAACAAAGCCCTGGTCATGAGGAAAGGGGTATGAATATCTTCCGGGTGCCGGACCTGATCGTACTGGACAGGGGGAAAGAAATGGGAAGGATTGTGGAGTCGCCTGTACAATCTCTGGAAAAGGACCTGCTGGCGCTTACCGGCGGGGAGAATTATACTCCTCATTATGAGGGGGCGGCCTTGCTGATAAAAGTGTTCCGGGAGGAGAAAAGGGGGCGGATTGAAAGAGAGTTGCCGGAGCTGGCTGCCCGGATAAAACCGATGGTTAGCTCCCCATCCGAGCTGAAATCCTATGCGCATGTGCTGAGAGCGGCCGGGGAACCTCAAAAAGCGGATATTGCCTTACAGATAAATGCTTTGATTTTTCCGGCGGGAAGGTCCTTATCGCAATAAACCCCCTATTTTTGCGTCTCAAAAATGGCAGAGCCTGCGATAGAAGGGAGGCTGCTTTTAAAAGAGACATTTAAAACTTAAAAATGAATATGCTTAAAAAAACCATCGTATCCGCTCTGTGTGTATCCATCTGCTACTCAGGCTGGGCGCAGGTAAAAAAACCAGTTCCTGCCACACATGCCGGCGGCGCAACGACCGCAGCAACGACTTTGAAAACCACCCAGGATTCTTTAAGTTATGCCATTGGTCTGAGTGTGGCTAATTTCTACAAACAGCAGAATATTACGAATATCAATACCGCCCTGGTTACAAAGGCTATTAACGATGTGAACAGGAAGAGTAAATTGCTTATGGATGAACAGCAGGCTAATACCTGCATCGTCAACTACATGCAAAAAAGCAAGCTGGAAAAATCATCCGGTAACAAAAAGATCGGAGAGAATTTCCTCGCTGCCAATAAGAACAAACCTGGAGTAGTAGCGTTGCCCAGCGGGCTGCAGTATTCCATTACGAAAGCAGGCACGGGTCCCAAACCTGCGCTTACCGATAAGGTGAAAGTACACTATCATGGTACGCTGATCGACGGGAAGGTATTCGATAGTTCTGTTGAAAGAGGAGAGCCCATCGAACTGAGTGTCAATGGCGTTATTCCCGGCTGGACGGAAGCCTTGCAATTGATGCCCGTAGGCAGCAAATGGAAGCTCTTTATTCCTTCCAACCTTGCTTATGGAGACCAGCAGGCCGGGCCATTAATTGCGCCGGGCTCTACGCTGATCTTCGATGTGGAATTGCTGGATATCATTAAACCAGTACCGGCGGCACCGGAGCCTGGTGCCGTTATCAAAGAAGATAGCACAAAGCAGCATTAAACTATTTTTATCAGGAAAAGGCTGTCTCAAAGTATTGAGGCAGCCTTTTTTGTTTTAGGGCCAATAAGCAAGTCCCGTTATTCATACGTATTTACATTTAGTTCGGTCGAAATTTATTACCTATCCAATCCGTATAAAACAGTCCTTCGTTACATTTAACCGTTAGTGTCGATAATTACCTTATTCCAAATCATTAAACTTTATCAAATGAAAAGAAGATCGATCAGCTCTGTGCTTTCAGGGCTTGTTTTTATTTCAGGTCTTTTGCTGTTACTTCATGGTTGCAGCAAACATGACAAGTCTGAAACCTCCATCCAGCAGAATGAATTAGCCCAGGCTAAAGCAGACCTGAAAGCTATGCTGGCTAAAAATGGTTCGACGGTCCTCATTCCCTTACATGAAAAAATCAGCGCATACTATTCAGATACGGCGGGAGTTGCCATATCTAAAGAGAGGTTGCGTCAGCATGGCTCAAGGCCCGGGACAGAAGGCGCCTCCATTACTTCTTCCTGCGATTACAGCAATAGTCCCGCCGCCATCCTCAATTCTTATTCCATTACCTTTGATTGCATCAATGGGTTCAAGGTTGCCTGGAATTATACGGTGTCGACCAATAATAACATTGTGGCCAGCAATCCGACCACTCCGAGTCAGATCACCAAGGGTAAATTTTACATTTATAACGGCACTTCCGTCATTTATTCAAATCTGAGTGTGGCCCCTTCCGAGATAACGGATCAGGGTGCGGATCCTTCCACCGGGGGTTATGAGCTTTATTCTATTACGTTTACGACAGGATGGCTGGCGTCCAGCTATTTTAACGCTTCGTATACTACTAAGCTGGGGGCGCTGCTGGTCACCGACTGTCCGGATATCGAGGCTTTCCCGATCGCGTTGCAGAGCTATTCGGCGACCGGCTATCAATTCCCTGTCACACAGCCATGTTCGCGTATCGACCCTTATTATTTTAATCATAGTACCGCGCCATTGAGGATCTGGGGAGAAGATCCGATCGGCACCTGTGATGGAACCGGCTATAATTACCCGGATCTCCAGGAGATCAATTTTTCCATCGATGGGGGCGGCTGGATAGGAGGATCGACCACCTCCAGCTATTTCAGCTATTACATCCCTCCTACTATCTGGACGCCTTATCCGAATTTTAATACGCTGCAAATGGGCTATGTAGATCCATATGGAATATTTATCTTGCAGTTAAATGGTCTGACCACGGGTGTCACACATTCTATTGCGATCAGAACCCGCAATATTCTGTATAGCAGCCCTCCCAGTTCTTATGCCGGGGGAGTTTGGCCGGTGCCTAACCCTGGTGTAAACTGTTGCGTGGGGGCCTGGTCAGCTACCACCACCTATTCGGTCACCTATTAAACTAAATGTTCAACATAACTCACTTATCCATGAAGCAAACCACAGGCAGAATTATTTGCCTATGGTTTGCTTTTATTTTTTTAGCGTATCCCGTCCGAAGTCAGGTTTGCAGCGATACTATCCGGACGCTAAAGTACACTTCCCCTTCTTTTCAGAACAGCCAGTACCAGTCTTTCCCGCTGTCCGTCAGCGTCTCCGGAAGCGGCCATATCAGCTTCATCAATAAAAGAACGCAGCCTTCGCCGGCTATAATAGAAGATTCTCTTCTTATCTACCAAACAACTCTTTCCGGTAATGTCGTCTGGAGCCGGATCTTTCGTCAAACCACCCCCTCCTATTCTTGTGACTTCAATGGTATTATCGTCCTCAGCAATGGGAATATTCTTTTATCGGGCAATGTAGGGTATACTGACAATCAGGTTCATGCTGCAGCGGCCTGTCTTTTGCTGCTGGATGCAACGGGGAATCTGCTTTGGGAAAAGAAATACGACAACCTGATGATCTCTGCCTGCAGTGAGGGGCAAAATGGCGAGATCCTTTTAGCCGGCGCGGCTTTTAACGGGGCCCAAAGTCATTATACCCGATTGGATGGCAATGGGAACCTTATCGACAGCTATAACTACAGTTCCGTCGGAAAGCTAATACAATCCACTCCCGGCGGGATCATCCTTTTCAATAACCGGGTATATATTGGCGGGGTTTTCAATGATTATTCCATCTTATCCGGTTATACCGCCAGTATGTTGCTGATGGAGCTGGATTATAGCACTGGCCAGGTAGTACGCACGAGTGCTTACCATCTTCATAATGCAGCCGCGGCCTGTGACAGTCTTTCCTTCGCGGTGGGCAATACTTTTACGATAAGGCCCGGTAATCAATTTATGCTTACCGGCGGTTTATATGGTAATATATGTCCTTACGACGGCAACGTCACTGTGCGATTGGACACCAACTTCAATATCACATCCGGCATTTATAATTTCGTTCCTGCCTTTATCAGCAACGGCCAACTACAGAATGAATATAGGGCCGTCAATAAGGGCGATGGCAGTTATATATATGGTATCAACACTTCTTTAAACGGCGGGGACAGCTATTATGCCCTGATCGACAGCAATAATAATTTCGTTTCGCAACGGAAAATAGCCGGAAATGACCCTTTGGCCCTGCCTGTTCTCTCTTTTCCGGGTTTTGATATTCAGAGCGGCTCTTCCGGTTTGCTGCAAAATGGAGGTTATTTCCAGCTGATCAACGGGGCCGGGGATTTCATCAGCGGCTCCGGTTGTCTGGGCGAGGACATGCCTTTTCTAAACCGTAATCTGTTATCGGCTACGCCTGTTACTACCAACTGGACGGCGGCTTCCAACAATGGGGTGGTTATTTCTGCTTTCACGCCGGCATCAATGAATTTCCGGATCGATACCATGCAGACTTGTCTCCAGATCAGTGTCTGTGACAGCCTGCGCATACATGGACAAACGGGGCATTGCGCAGGTGATCCGGATGCCACTTTTACCCTATTCAAAAATACGGGCTGTTATAAGATGAACCAATGGGAGATCGATACATCTGCCATAGCCATCAGCGGACAGCCTGATGACACCACGATCCGGCTGCATTTTTCAAAGCCCTGGAAAGGGTATTTGTATGCGGATATAGCGGGCTGCGGATTGAAGGACTCCCTGTTGATAGAGGTGCAATCTCCGGGACAGGCCTTGTCCATAGGGCCGGATACGACTATTTGCCCGGGCGGCAGCCTGACCCTTCGTGCATCCGATCTTTACGCATCCTACCGATGGCAGGATGGTTCAACGGATAGTATTTATATTGCCCGGGATACAGGCCTTTATTATCTTCTGGCAACGGATTTTTGCGGCATTGCGCAATCCGATTCGGTGACGCTGCGGCGGGCGCGGCTGGTCCTGCCGGTCGGGAACCAAAAAGAGATCTGCAACAAAGATTCACTGATAGTAGCGCTACCGTCCCAGCTTGCCCATTACACCTGGGCTCCTGAAGAGAATGCCAAAGAGGACAATGGAAGCCTGGTCTTTTTTCCTGACCGCACTACGACCTTCACGATCAATGCAGAAAAGGCGCCCGGTTGCGTCGTTACGGATACGCTGCGGATAATCGTGGACGATTGCAGGAACCTGTTGTATTTTCCCAATGCGTTTACCCCGAATGGCGATGGCAGGAACGAAATTTTCAAGCCGCATGCCGATGGCGATCTTATCCAATACGAGCTCTCCGTTTATAACCGCTGGGGAGATTTGATATTTAGTTCGCAGGATATCTCCAGGGGATGGGATGGTCTCTTTAACGGCCATCTGCAACCGCCCGGGACTTTCGTTTGGACCTGCCGTTACCGTTTCAGGGGCGACAGGGTCAGGACGGAGAAAGGGGTGCTTTTATTATTACGATGACTTACCGCTTTATTAATAGCAGCTCCCTTTTACCGGGAAGCGCGGAACAGGTTATCGGCAGCCTGCAGGATCTTGGCTTTTAATTTCGGATTGTAATCCGGGTGCTGCTGCAGGAACCCGCGGACGATGGCGGCGGCTGTCCTTGTACGATACCAGGTAAAGCTTGTCTGCAGCCAGCTTTGCGGGAAGAATACATCTCCTGTGCGTTGGATCTCTGACAGCAGGTCCAGGGTTTTGGGAAGGTATTTTTCTGAAGCGGCGGTCCGCAGCGGATGGTGCAGATAAGAGAGGCCGGTAAGTACCCAGGCTTCTTTTTTTCTTCCTCCGTCCACGGTCAGTGAATCGAAAAAGCGATCCCGGTCCCGGATATCATTGGACAGGGCCGGCAGAAGATAGATAAGTCTTTGCCGGCGATCTTCATTTTGAATCCTCGACAATTGTTCCTGCAGCATGGTTCGTTCACCGGGATAGGCGCGCAGGGCCAGGGCGGCAGCGAGGCTCGTGTAGTCCTCTTCGGATAGTTTGACGCCGGCCGGTGGAACCTGTTGTTTCCAGATGGCGTATAACCTGTCCTGTCCCTGCTTGCTGAGGACGATATTACTATAGGTCTTGAAAAGAAGCTTCTTTTCATTGGCGGAGCCGGCGGAGAGCATGGCCTGCCAGATATCTTTTTCCAAACCGCCCGCCAATGAATCCCTGGCAGCGGGGGAAAGGAAACGCCAGTAGATGGAGACGATCTGGTCAGTCAGCAGGTTGAGGTTCAGCTCTTCCGTCTCCTGCGACAAGGCGCGACGGTTTAGTCCCAGCAGCTGCCGTGGGGTGAGGACCTGGCGACCGAGCATATTCTCATAGAGGTTGATATAGGCGGAGGCGCGCATGAGGGGTGTCGCGGCGCCGGCAGCGGGGGAATTGGCATTGGCCCCTGCCAGTGATGGGATCGTTCGCGGAGTGGTGGTTTGAAAGATCCAGGCCAGAGAATGCTGATCGATGGGGAACAGGCCATACCCCTGACCGGAGGAGTTAAACAGTATGCAAAGGGGCGCTGATTTTCCTACGGCGGCGGGGACGCGGACGATAGAGTCATTCATGTTGACCGTCAATTCTTCCAACCGGTAATGACCGGGGCCGGAGGATTTTTTTTTGCCGGCCCCTGGCTCTTTATAGACAAGGGCTATTTCAAATAGTTGGGGCCAGGTCCTGGAGGAGCCATCTTCGCCTTGTTGGCGGATTTCCAGTTCCGTAATTTTATTTTTTGCCGTCCGGAGCCGGTAGGAGAAGCGGGGTCTTCCGAGTTCGTTGACCCAGACACGGTTCCAGGCTTCCAGGTTGACGGAGGTATGTGTTGCCAGTTGATGGATCAGGTCGGGCCAGGAGGCATTGGCGCCGGCATATCGTTTCAGATAGTCCCGCAGTCCGTCCCGGAAGGCGTCAGCCCCCATAAGACGTTCGAGCTGACGCATCATGATGGGAGCCTTGTGATAAATGATATTGCCGTAGAGGGAGCCGGCTTCCTGTAAATTATCCAGCTGCTGGCGAATGGGGTGAGCCCCTGCCGTCCGGTCAATGCTATAGGCTGCCGGGAAATGATCGGTTAAAAACTTCAGGTCGTACTTGCCGTCGGGCAAGGTGATATTGCTGATCTTATCGGCCATAAAGTTGGCGAATACTTCTTTCATCCAGACGTCGTTGAACCAGGTCATGGTCACCAGGTCTCCGAACCACATATGGGCCGTCTCATGGGAGAGGACGTTGGAGCGGGCGATGATCTGGTCGCGGGTGGCGCCGGAATCCAGGAATAGGGCGCTGGCCTTATATTGGATGGCTCCGACATGCTCCATGCCTCCAAACTGAAAATCGGGGATCGCGACGAAGTCGAATTTTTGAAACGGGTAGGCCAGAC
Source organism: Puia sp. (assembly GCA_035555335.1). GTDB lineage: Bacteria > Bacteroidota > Bacteroidia > Chitinophagales > Chitinophagaceae > Puia. Next base: position 532,470 of record DATMGS010000027.1, on the reverse strand, counting down.
CGGTATATTCCTTCATGAATTGCAGGGCGTCAGCCTGGATCCTGAAAACCGGGTCCATGCTCATCCTGATTTTTGTGCTGTCTGTCTCCCGGTAAAAAAAATGCATTGGCCGTCCGTCGACGGTCTGGTCGGACTCTGTGAATTTTCCGGCTACGAAAGAAAACAGGTAGGTGCTTATTTTATCGGAGGGAAGGAAGTGGAAGGTGCGGGTGTCCGCGGAAGTGAGCGAGAGCGGCGGGACGGGTCCCGCCGATAGGCTGTCCTTTAGGTTACCCGGGAGACTAGTTGCCAGTAGAGCATTGCCCATGGCTTTCCAATCGGAAGGTATGACCAGGGATAGGGTGAAGACGGCCTTGAGATCGGGTTGGTCAAAGCAGGGAAAGAGGGTCCGGGCGCGGTCGGGTACCAGGAGCGTGTAGAGGAAATCTTTGTTCCGATTGAGCGCGCTGTTACCGGCTGTAAAAATAATATGAATGGTATTGGGGCCCGGGTGCAAAAGTACCGGCGGGATCAGCAAATGCTCACGCTCATGGACTACCGGCATTGCGATCCCGTTGACCTGGATCTGTTGGGGGCTGGTCTTTTCTTTGAAGTCGAGAACAAGGGGGACGGCGGACGCTGTGATGGAAGACTGAGCGGGGAGATCGGAGGAATGGGGGGAATGATCGACCGGCCGGGAGCCTGTGAGGGTAAAAGACAGGGTCTCTTCTGCCTGGATGGGTGCTTCCCGTTGCGCCGGGATCCGGAACTGCAGGTCATAGCGAATATCCTTCAGGATAGCGCTCCGTTGGGCGGCCAACGTGGCGGAGATGCCTGTTTCCAGTATAGGGAGGCCCGCGGGCGGGGTCGTCGACTGGCCGGAACCGCAAAGCGGGGCGCCGATGAAAAGAAGACTTCCGAGCAGTATAGATGTTATCTTAGATAAAAGCATGAGGGGAAAATTAAAACAGGAAAATACGCCATTCTCTTTAAAATTTCGGCTAAAGAGGGTATATTAGGACCAATGATAAGATTTGTACTCTTGTCCCTTATCCCGCTGCTCCTGCATCCGTCCCAGGATGTGAGGGTTGTCACTTATTCTACCGGTAAGATCAATACGAATACATATGAAGGGTTGTCCTTCTGGATAAAAGATAACCGGAAAGCCTATATCCGGTATGCGCATGGAGTGGACAGCACGGATCTGGATCTCAGCTGGGGTGGCCTCGTCACGTCATCGGATGGGACAGGGTTCAAAGCGAAATTTCCAACCGCCGACAGCAATTATTTTTACATTGTTCCGCAAGGGCATGCTTTAAAGGTTATGGACAAGAGCGGGCAATACCTGCGGTTTTATTCCTGGGAGAATGAGAGCCAGGCGGGAGATGGCGCCGGCGGTTGTTCCATTTGCGCCAAGGATGAAAAGGAGGCGATGGAGTTGATGAAGAAATACTTTTTGCAATAGAAAACAACGAGGAGCCCATGCCTGCGGCATGGGCTCCTCGTTGGGATTAATTTTCGCCTTCTGTTTTTTTACGGACCTGTTCCAGCAATTGCAATCCGAGTAACCCGCTGATCGTTCCGTTGGCGGAGTCTCCTCCCCCACCGATCAGGATATCGGGCATGATCTTGATATGCTGTGCGCCGATCGCCTCCATCACCTTTAGCTGGGTGAAGTTAGAGCCGCCCATGGCTTCGACGGCCAGCTTATAGGATTCCGCGGAGGATTTACCGATCGCCAGGATCTTTTCAGCTTCTGCATTACCTGTGAGCGAGATCCTTTCTGCTTCGGCCTTGGCCAGCCATTCGATCTTTTCGGAATCGGCTTTAGCCAGCAGTCTTGTTTTTTCCGCCTCACCGCTCGCCAGGAATTTCAGACGGTCGGCTTCGGCATTGGCCTGCAGACGAACGCTGTTGGCATCACCGGTGGCTTTCTTGACGGAAGCGTCGGCGATACGTTCGGCGATCTGTACGCCCTGATCGGCCTTTACGATCTCCTTTTGTATTTCGGCGATGGCCGTCTCTTTCTCCAGGCTTTGCCGGGTTTCCTGGGCCTTCATCTGGGTTTCGTAGGTGACTTTCTGTTCTTCGGCGAGCTTACGGTCGGTAAGGGTCTTCATCAGGCTTTCCGGCGGGACGATGTCTCCGATCAGGGTATCGACGCCGAATACATTGTATTGCTCCAGCACTTTGCCGATATGATCCCGGGCGGACTCCTGTCTTTCCTTACGGGTACCGAGGAATGCGATCACGTCGCTGTCCTGTGCCGAGTTACGGAAATAGTTACCGATCGTCGGTTCCAGGACCTGGCTAACGAGGTTGGTCATATTCCCGAACCGGCCGATCACTTTAGGCGCTTCGGTGGTAGGAATATGGATGATCTGCGCGACGTCGAGGTTAAAGGGGAAGCCGTCCTTACTGCGTACGGTGATCGTAGAGAGGTTTTTATCGAGCTGATGCGCTTCGCTGCGGGCGCTGGCCCAGTTGAGTACTAAATTGGTCGTCGGCACCAGTTCCACCTTCATAATATACGGGTTGATGGGGTACTTGCCGGGTCCCAGCGGTTCGGCCCATACGCCTTTGGAACCTTTGGCTACGATGTTGCCATGTTTGAATTCCACGCCGCTAAGGTCCACTCCGTCGCTGCCCACATAGGAGATCACCACGCCTACGTGTCCGATGGGTATTTCGGTCATTTTTACCGTCTCTACCTTGACAAACCAGGGGTTCAGGAAGTAGGTACCGGCCAGGATCACCTGCTCCTGCAATCCTTTGTAACCGCCATTGTTCATGAACAGGTCCACGTCCTGGAATTTGTTATGTCCGGCAATGATCCGTCCGGCGATCTGTCCGTCTTCCAGTGACTGTCCTTCCTGAGTAGTGACGATGCCCACCGCATTATCGGGTACGCTGATCATATCGGTTATTTCCAACTCGAAGAGGAAGGTGTTGATACGATAGGAGCCGGGGGTGATGATCCCCGTCTGCCGGCCTTTGCGGCCGCCATTCGTCAGAAAGGCGTGGGCGTCCTGAAAGGAGTCGCAGGGCACTTTGCGGGCGAGGATGGAGCCGGTCTCCAGTTCGGAACCGTCCCGGGCCAGCACCAGGCCGATTTTTCCGGTAGGAATGATGGTGAAAGGCTGAAAGGTTATATCGTATTGCCAGAACCATTTCCGGAAATAGACGCCGGGGGCCAGGGTCTGGGCCTGAAAACCGGCTTCTCCGTTGGTGGCGATGATGCGGCCTTCCGGCAGGGCCTGTTTACCTACCAGAACGAATTTCTTGGTGACCAGGCCGATCCTGTCTTCCGGAACGATGACCAGTCCGAAGCAGACGCGGAGGATCAGGCGGTAAAGTAAGAGACATAACAGGGGGATACCGATGATCAATCCCCATTTGATCAGTAAGGAAGCTTCCATTTAATTATCAGATTTAGGTATTAAAAATAAAAGATATGATGATCCTGCCTGAAATGGAAGGAATATTAGTTGAACGTTGGAAAGTCTGGCAGATTGTCTGTCCGGGCGGGAAGGCCCGTTGAAGATGACTATCCTGCGGCTGGCAGAGAGATTCCGGGGGGGGAGGTATTCAGGAGAGAGAACCGGAATCCGGTCCCTTGTAATTCGTCAGTCTTAGTTGAGCGTTCCATAAAGAAACAAATTTTGAGCCGTTGACAGAGCAAAGTTTGTGTGCGGGCGGTTCTCCCGCAAATGAAATCGGGACGAACGGTAAACTAACCGATACAGGGATCCCAGGAAAGGGATAAAAGTTTATTTTTGAGCAAAATTGAATAAGCTATGTATAAGAAGATACTTTTTGCAAGCGTATTATTGATCAGCCTTTCGGCCGGAAAGGCAAAGGCCCAGGAGGCGGGCGGGCAGGACACGCTTACCCTATACAGGAAGCAGATCGATTCTCTGGACAAAGAAATCATCAACCTTTTGGGAGAAAGGATGAAAGCGGCAAAAGCCATTGGCGTCTATAAGCTGGCCCATAAAATGGAGATAGTGCAGTCCGCCCGGTTTAGTGAAGTACTTCAAAACGCCATTCGTTATGGAAATGAACAAGGGCTTTCAGCCGATTTTATCAAAGCCTTCTATAACAATGTGCATGAAGAAAGCGTCCGGCAGCAGCGATCTTTACAACCTGCGGGGGCGAAACCATAAACGCAGGGCTATTGGGATGACCGGATAAGCAACGCAGCATTCTCACGGTCTTTGAGAACGGGGATCCTGAAAGAGAAACGGCTGCCTTCCCCCAGCCTGCTTTCAATCCTAATCTTTCCGCCGTCTTTTTCGATCAGGTCCTGGCAAAGCAGGAGCCCCAGGCCGGAGCCGTACTGTCCCGATGTGTCCACCCGATGAAAGAGCTGTCTGTTTACAATTTTGGAAATATCAGACGCTGAAAGACCTACGCCCGTGTCCTGAACGAATAGTTCGACCTGGTCTTTGTTCAATTCGGCGCCTACGATGACTTCTCCACCCTCTCTGGTAAACTTCACTGCATTATTGATCAGGTTGCGCAAGACCATCGTTACGATATCTTTGTCTGCATGCACCCATATTCCGGCGTCTACCTGATTGATCAGGCGGATTCCCCTGGCTTCTGCATGCGCCCGGAACAGCAGGCAATTTTCTTCCGACACTTCCTGTATATCGAAGGCAGAGGGCATAGCCTTTATCCCATCCATCTGTGTCTGTGCCCAGAAGAGCAGGTTCTTCAACAAATACCCGGTAACCATCAGGTGATCGCTCAACTCTCCGCTGAAGGACCTAAGCTCCTGTTCAGAGAGGCTGCCTTCTTTCATCACATCTACGGTGGACTGTATGATGCTGATCGGGCCTCTGAGATCATGCGCGACAATGGAGAATAATTTGTCTTTTGATTTATTTACTTCCAGTAATGTCTTTGCCTGATCGGCAATTTCCCTGCTCTTCTCCAGTATTTCTTCATTGCTGCTCTTTAATTCCCTTGTCTTCTCCTCTACTTTCTTTTCCAATGCCCTGTTCTTTTGCCGGATTCTTTTATCGTTTAGCCGGAGTATGCCATACAATAGCAATAAAAAAGCCGCCAGGTACAGGAGCCCTGCCCACCAGCTCCTGTAAAGAGGTGGCAGGATGCGAAAAGAAAGGGACTCGATGTTACTGATCTTGCCATACTGGTTCTTCGCTCTTACCTGGATGGTATAATCGCCTTCCGGCAGGTTGGTGAATACGGCATCTCTGTTCGGAACCCAAAAAGACCAGCTATTTTCAAAGCCGTCCAGCTTGTATTGGTATTCCATCTTTTCAGGATTCTCGAAATCCGAAGTGATAAACCTGAATCGCAGGGTATTGCTGTGATAGGGAATGGGTTGTTTCAGCCCGCCATTGCCGGTGCCCCCGATGAAGACCAGGGAATCCTTCACTCTTACCTGTTCAATAAACAAGCGGAGGGGTTCGTCAAAAGGGGGCTTTTGGGGGGAAGGATCATAACTTACCAGTTTCTCACTCGCTCCTATCCAGACTTCATGCGGACTTACGATGAGTATAGGGTCTTCTTCGGAGGAAAATCCGGGAATGGGAAGGGCTATTTTATTAAAAGGAGTCCGCAAAGCCGTGAAGCTTCCATCCGGCTGCCGGTTCAGTATGCCGGCCATTTCGCTGTACTGTTCAGACCCGCTCCGGAAATAGATATTTCCAGCACTGTCTTCGGCCATTGAATTGATATAGGTACCCGGCCCCAACGCTTTCCTGAAAAGCTCTATCGGTTGGAACCGGTCTTTTCCGGGATCATATTTATAGATGCCGTCTACTGTTGTTATCACGACCTCTCCATCCGGTCTGCGGCATGGCCGGTTATAGCTGCCGGCGGGAAGCCCCTTTTTATCATCATAAAAGTCGGTGCGGATAACTGAATCCATCCTGGTGTTTAACCGGACCCTGAATATCACTTCCCTACCATCGCCGATCCATATATACCCGGCTGAATCCTGCTGCATATATCTCGTCCATTCCTCAAAACCCCTGATCTTTCTTTTGATCCACCCATTCCCCTTTTTTTCAAGCAGAAAAATGCCAGTGGAGACGGTTCCCATCAATAAATGATCCGGATCGTTGTTCAGTTCGCATAAGCTTTGGACATCTTCCTGATCGATCATTTTTTTTGCCGTCTTTCCCGACAGCTCAAGAACGCCTGTGCTGTTGGCGACATATAATTTCCCGTGGAAATTGTAAAAATTCCAGGCGATGCCTTCCGTACCCGGGACCGGGGAAAATGTCCCGGCATTTTCCTCGTGAAAGATACCCCTTCCCGTTCCGACATAGCGGTCTGCTCCGGAAAGTCCTAAAGATACGACCCGTCCCACAAAGCCATTCACCTTGTCATAATAGGACAAGGGAGAGTTGATCAGGATATGAAATATATTGGAGATCGTAGCCAGCCATATATTGTGATGGGCATCCTGGTAAAAATTACCATAGAAAAGATCGGCGCCCAGCATATCCTTTGAAACAGCATTTGACAGCTGGCCATCTGCCGTGAAGAAAAACAGCCCCTTTACCGAATACACCATGATCCTGCCATTATCCAGGTAGGCCATGTCCCATATACGGAAGTCTTTAAAATACCTGTCGGACCCGTTTAAAAAAAGACGGAAACGCCTGCCGGGAAGGGCATCCGGATCGAATATCCAGATTTTGTTGTGGTCATCCAGCAACAGCCAGGAATTTCCGGTATATCCTTTTATGTCCCAGACCTTGATACCCTGTAACTCTTTAGTGAGGGGGGACTCCTCAAAGCCTGTATTCTTATAAACATGAAAGCCGTTGGCATCCCATAAGTACAATTGCCCCTTCAACAGCAACAATTGGCCTGCCTTCGCCGGAAATATCGTAAAACTGTTATGGGCATACCTGAATACATAACTCCCGTTACAGAAAAAGACGGTATCTCTGATCACAATGATCTGGCCGATATCTCTGAAATTCCTGTAAGGAGCCGGAAGCCGGGCTGTAAGGGAATGATACCGGGAAATACCCTGGCCGTCCTTTTGCAGATATCCCAATTCCTTATGGGACCCGACATATAATACATCCCGGGAATCGAAAGCGAAGGAATAAACAGCTTTATTATCAGGAATCGGCATCAGCTTCCATACATAGCCATTAAATTGTAAAACGCCGTTGCTTTCGGCGGCATAGAGCATCCCATTCTTATCCTGGGCGAAACCCCAGGTCTGGTCTGATCCCCGGTATACTTCCCTCGGGTATTTCTGCACGAATAATTGCTGTCCGGAAACAACAGAAAAATGCCAAAGGAATAAATATCCCACTAGTATACGCCGCATCATGGAAAGGGTCATTATCCGGTAAAAATACTAATACTTGGGGTCAATAATTCACGATCTTATCCCTGGGATATTTAAGGCTATAGCTGATCCTGTATTTTTTGCTTTCTCCGGGAGCCAGCTGCAGCTTCCAGGTGAGCACGCCGGTATCGGTGTTCACTTCTGCGCCGCTGCTTTCCAGCAGCTCTTCTTCGATCTCTTTGGAAGAGCTGATCGGGTATTGGTCTTTGAGAAGCATCTGTATCTTTTCTTTTTTGTTGTTCTTCACGGTGATCTCGTAGGTGAAGATCTGTTTCTTATTACTGCCGAGGAATTTAACGCTGCTATAGTCTACGATCTTTTCCCGTTTGACCACTACCCTTTTATCCCGGCCCAGGGTAAGGTTGAGCGTGTCCTGGATGGAGGCCGGGTCGATAAAGGACTTGCCGATGTAAGTGCCTTCGAAAATGAGGTTGGCTTCGCCGGGTAACAGGTTGAGCTTTTCCCAGTCAGGTATTTCGCCGAGCAGGTAGGCGTCTTTGTCGAGGCGGGGTACCGCGTAGTATTTATAGGTGGAAGGGACCGTATATTCTTTTAGCACTACGTTCTGTTCTTTGCCGTTGGTAGGCACGTCATAAGGGAGGTCGATGTCGAAAGTGACATTCATGGTGTTGTCCTTTACGGTGACATAGTCACCCAGTTCGTTAGCGACGGCGTTGGAAGCCGCTCTCTTTTGCGTACCATATCCTGCGACGACCACTTCATTGAGTTGTACGCCGGCGACCTTGCCGGCCACCATGGATTGCAGGCTGTTGGATTTATACGATTCATTATCCATGAAGGTTTCGACATAATGCAGGAACCAGGTCTTTAGTATGGGGGCATTACCGCCCTGGTTGGGGACGGAGGTGGAGAGGGTTAGTTTGACCTGTTTCCAGTCGATGCCCGAGGTCTGCACCAGTTTGGCTTTATAGAGAAGCTTGAGGGAATCATTGATATTGTCGACCCGCAGGTCATAGGAGGGATTCCAGAAGGCGGTGGGAGTGAGATAGGAGATGGTGAATATGACTTCTCCTGCCTGGGGGCTGAGTAATTGCAAGAGCAGGCGGCCGGAAGTCCGGGTATTCTTTTGTTCTTCTTCTGTGATCTGGGATTCCAGTTTCCCGGCCGCGGTCTTCAGCCGGCCGGCTTTTGTATTGCCGGCGGTCAATTCCGCATTGAGCTCCAGGGATTTCTGCTTGTAGTAATCCATCATCTTTATCAATTCGGCCACGCTGAGGCCGGTCTGCTGGCCGCCGATCTTCTTATTGGATGACAGCAGGTCGAGCATATCCATATCCGTCTTTATCCCTACGTTTACTTTTTCCAGCTCCTGTTGCACCTTATCCAGGGAGTCCTGTAGTTTTTTGATAAGGGGGCTGCTGATCTCCGGCCTGAGGTATTCTTTTGAGAATTCCACGGACAGGACGGTCACGCTGCCGGTAGAGCCGATCCGGATGCTGTTGATATCGATGTTATTGCTGATGTCTTCGATGATCAGTGCGTTATTTCCTTGTCTAAGCGAGGCCCTGGCGGTGTGAACCAATTCTGCGCCATTGCGGTAGACGGTGGCTGACTGTAAAATGGAGGGGATGGGGTTGGCGATGCTGGTCATAGGGCTGCCGGCGACGAGCAGGAACCATGCGAAAGCGGCCATGAATAACGGGAACTTTTTCATATAACCTGATTTGAGTTTGGTGAACTATTGTCAGGCAGATGCAGGGAAGCGGAATATTGCATAAAAAAAGCCTTCCGTTCCGGGAAGGCTTTTTTTATGATGAATTCGTTAGCGTTATTTATACATCAGCTCATAGTATTCGTGGGCCATGCGGCCGGCGTCGAACTGGTAGCGGACGTCGCGCATGCCATTCTTGGCGATCTGTCTCCAGGTATCGTACTTATCGTAGTACAGGGGGAGGATCTCTTTGAGCAGGATGTCATAGATCTTGTTGAAGTCGTAGTCGTCTTGTTCCTGTACGTGCATGTTGGCATAGTCTGCCTTGGGTACGACGAATCCATTGTTGCCGTGGTTGACGAATTCGGGGATCCAGCCATCGTCGGTGGAGAAATTGACGGCTCCGTTCATAGCGGCAGTCATACCGCTGGTGCCGGAGGCTTCCCGGGGCACCCGGGGGTTGTTAAGCCAGCAGTCTGCCGCCTGCTTGAGCCTTTTGGACAGGGACAGTTCATAGCCTACCACTACAGCGACGTTCTTATACCCTTTACTGAGGTGAACCAGGTGATTGAACTCGTTGATGGCCGGGTAATCCATCGGGTAGGGTTTACCTGCCCAGATGATCTGCACGGGATGCCGGGTATCGCTGGTGAGCTTATTGAAGCGTTCGATATCGCGGGTGAGGAATTCGGCGCGTTTGTAACCGGCAAAGCGGCGTGCCCATACGATGGTGAAGACGTTCGGGTCGAAGATCTTGCCGGTCTGGTCGGCGACGACTTCGAAGGCTCTTTTCTTCATGTATTTCTTGCGGTCGTCCCACCAGTAGTCGTTCCCTTCTTCCATTTTGCGGTACAGTTCCTTATCGGCCCAGTAGCGCCAGTTCTGTGCGTTGGTGATGGAGATGATGGGACAGATATTCTTGTATTTGCTCCATAGGGCGCGGGATACGTCGCCATGAAGTCGCGATACGCCGTTAGCGATGTGAGCAAAGCGGAGGGCCACCAGGGAGTGATTGAAAGCATCGTCTTCGAGTCCTGTCAGTTTTTTTGTTTCCTCTACGGTAAGGCCGCAGAAGTAGCTCATTTTATGACAGAGGAAGATATCGTGTTTTTCATTACCTGCTTCTTCGGGCGTATGAGTAGTGAATACCAGGCGTTTACGAACTTCTTCTATATTTTTATTGTACTTCTGGTACAGATAGAAGGAGGCGCTGATGCCGTGGGCTTCGTTCAAGTGGTAGATTTCAGGATTGAAGCCGAGTTCGTCTACCAGTTTGGCCCCTCCTACTCCCAGCAGGATGAACTGGGCAACTTTGGTGGCGACATTGGCGTCATAGAGGCGATGGGTGATGGTCTGGGAAACGTAGTCATTTTCCGGAAGGTCGGTGCTCAGCAGGAATAAGGGAGCGCTCTTGAAGGTTTCCGGGTTCAGGTAGAAGGCTTTGACCCATACGGGGTGTTCGTGGATATTGATCTGGAATTTAATGCCGGTGTCTTCCAGGAAGCTGTATTGTTTCTCCATCCAGGTCACCTGCAAGGTCTGGTCCTGGTTACGGGCCTGGTCGTAGTATCCGTATTTCCATAAAATGCCGATATTGATCATGTTCTGGCGCAGTTCATACGCGCTGCGTAAATGCGAGCCGGCTAAGAATCCCAGGCCGCCGCTGTAGATCTTTAAGGGTTGGTGTACGGCAAATTCCATCGAAAAATAAGCCACTTTCTTTGAATAACGCTCTTCTACTGCGTAAGGAACATTGTAATTTCTAAAGCTCATAGCTACTACTGATTATTTTATCTATGTAAGAAGTACGCAATATAACGGATAATCCTGAATTGAATTGCCTACCCCCTCCCGACTCCTCCTGAAGGGGGAGAAGAGTATGCAAGGATCAGGCCTTTTTTTTGGATGGTTTGGATTTAGGGGGAGTACGTTTCTCGTAATAGCCTTCAAAAAAGCATTTGATATCGCGGTGGTTGCCGCAGCCTTCCAGTTCTTTCATGGTAACGCCTGACGAATTGAAGATAAAATCTACCGTGCAGGGGTCTCCATTGGAGCGGTAACGGGCGGTACTGGCGGAAATAAATTTAGCTTCTCCTTTCAGCTCGCCTTTACAGGCGCCGTCGTCTTTTTCAAAGTGGACGAAAAAGAAGATCCGGGAGGGGTCTTTTCCGTCCCTGACGGCGATGATATTGCGTTTGTCCTGTAAATAGTCGCCGGTGAATTTATGTTTCCGGGAGAAGGTATCGATGGGGTTATAGATGGGGGGTGTCTTTGTCTTTGCTTCGTTGGATTCAGTCAGGATAAGCAGGAAGCCGGCGTCTTCGTTGTAGACGTAGGCATCTTTTTTATAGAAGAGCTGTCCGTCGGGGCCTTTGCGCTGATGAACCAGGGTGAGGGTATATTTAGCGTCCATGGTGACCTGTGCGGAGATGCCGGATTCGTTATCGGAGTAGATGACGGGCCTGGCCGCTGCGAATTTATTTTTTTTGTCAAAGCAGAGGAGGTAGAGGACTTTCCGGCCTGGGGTAGTGGCTTTGACGAAGAGGTAGGTCTCGTTCTGCGGCACTTTGACTTTGCCGATCGCGTAGAGATGGGGCTTTAGGTCCTTGCCGAAATAGCGGGTCAGGATGCTGTCGGGCACCAGCCGGGTGAAGATCTTGTAGTTGATGACGGAGGCTTCGGTCTCTTTTCGCCGGAGCACCGTATCGGTCACCTGGTAGGGTAATTTCAGGGGCTGGAAGAATTCGACAAATTGGTGAACATCCACTTTTTCATCATTCTCCGCAAGGGATGTCTTTTTGCTTTTACAAGCGAATAATAGACCTGGCAGTACGATCAGCAACAGGTATTTGTTCATACATGTGAATATTGAGAGATATAGTTCAGGCGCCTGTGGCGCCTTATCGGCCGTTAAAAGTAACCATTCAGGACTACAAGCGGAAAAATGATTGTTGGCTTTACCATTTTTTAATTTTAGATTTGTCTAAATTAAAATTTAGTTACCCTGAAATACTCAGCCAGTAAAGAGAATCATCTGAAAGCCATTTTCCATCTGCAGAACGAGCAGGGGGTTGTGACGACCAATGCCCTGGCGGCTGCGTTGCAGACCCGTCCTGCATCTGTAACGGATATGCTGAAGAAATTGAAAGAGCAGAAATTATTGAACTATGAGCGGTATAAGGGTTTCAAATTGAATACCGAGGGTAAAAAGGCGGCTATCCAGGTGATCCGTAAGCACCGTTTGTGGGAATATTTTTTGGTAAAAAAGCTGCAGTTCGGCTGGGATGAAGTGCATGAGATTGCGGAGGAGCTGGAGCATATCAGTCACAAGAAGCTGATCGACCGGCTGGATGCTTTTCTGGGTTTCCCGCAGACCGATCCCCATGGGGATCCGATCCCGGACAGTCAGGGGCGGTTCAGCCTGCTACGGCAGGTGAGTTTGTCGGAGCTGCCGTTGAACAAGGTCGTGCAGGTATCCGGTATTGCCAGCCAGACGACGGAGATGCTGGAATTATTGCAGTATAATCATATCCGGCTGGGAACGCGGCTGGAGGTGCGGAAAAAATTCCCTTTTGATAATTCGCTGGAAGTGAAGATCCGTAACCGCCCTGCGGTGACGATCAGCGCGCAGGTTGCGAAGAATGTGCTGGTGAGGGACGAGGGGGCGGCCAGTAAGAAAATTATAACCGATTAAGATGGATGGACAGTTTCATAAGAATGTTTCGCTGGGTGAGGTACATGGCAGCGTGGACGCGACCCGGAAGGGGTCCTGGTGGAAGCAGGTCTTTATATTTTTTGGACCCGCTTACCTGGTGAGCGTCGGCTATATGGACCCGGGCAACTGGGCTACGGATCTGGCGGGGGGGAGTCAGTTCGGCTATTCGCTGATCTGGGTATTGCTGATGAGCAATGGGATGGCGATCCTGCTGCAGAACCTTTCGGCCCGGCTGGGCATCGTAAGAGGGAGGGATCTGGCGCAGGCCAACCGGGAGGTCTATCCGCGATACATCAATCTGGCCTTGTATGTGCTGGCCGAGATCGCTATTGCCGCCTGCGACCTGGCGGAGGTATTGGGGATGGCTATCGGCATCCAGCTGCTTACGGGGCTGCCGCTTATTTATGGCGTCTGTATAACAGTGCTGGATACATTCTTACTGCTGTTCCTGCAGCGGCTGGGGATGCGCCGGATGGAAGCCTTTATCGTCGGGCTGATCGCTATCGTGGGGTTTTCGTTCCTGATCGAGATCCTGCTGGCCCGGCCTTCGCCCCGGGAGATCGTCACCGGTTTTATTCCCATTCTGCACGGAAAAGAGGCCTTGTATATTGCCATTGGTATTATCGGGGCTACGGTCATGCCGCATAATCTGTACCTGCATTCTGCCCTGGTGCAGACCCGGAAGATTCTGCCGGGAGAGGAGCACATGCGTAAGGCTCTTAAAATCAATTTTTTAGATAGTGCGATTGCCCTGAACCTCGCTTTTTTTGTCAATGCGGCCATTCTGATCCTGGCGGCTACGGTCTTTTTTAAGACGGGCAAGACGGATATAGCCTCCATAAAAGATGCGCATAAACTGCTGGCGCCGCTGCTGGGCAGCGCCCTGGCCCCTAAGCTGTTTGCCATTGCGCTGATAGCGGCCGGGCAAAGCTCGACCATTACCGGCACCCTGGCGGGACAGATCGTGATGGAGGGGTATCTGCAGCTGCGGATCAACCCTTTACTGAGAAGGCTGATCACCCGGCTGCTGGCCATTGTGCCGGCGGTCGTCGTCATTTTGATCTCCGGGGAGGAGAAAGTAGATAGCCTGCTGATCTTTAGCCAGGTGATATTGAGCGTACAACTGGGGTTTGCCGTGATCCCCCTGATCCAATTCGTCAGCGATAAAGCAAAGATGGGCGTTTTTACCATCCATCCTCTTATCAAGGCGCTTGCATGGCTGGTAGCCGGTTTGCTGGTCTATCTCAATATCAAGCTGGTAGTGGAAGAAGCCACGCCTCTTTTTAACCAGGGCGGGTATGCAGGCTGGAAGGGCCTGATCATTCTGGCAGGGCTGGGAGCCCTGCTGTTGTTAGGATACATCATATTGCACCCTTGGTTTACGAGGGTGTGGCAGCGTAGAACTGCACTGGCTATGATGGCCAAAGATCCTATTCAGCTGCATCCTCAATCGGGTTCGCTGTCTAACTGGTCGCCGCCTGTATTCCGCAATATAGCCATCGCCCTGGATTTCAGTACACATGACGATAAGCTGCTGGCCTATGCTATCGGGCAGGGCGGAAAAGAAAGCCGGTACCTGCTCATCCATGTGGTGGAGAGCGCCAGCGCGCATATGCTGGGGAAAGAAAGCGACGATTATGAAACGAGAAGGGACCAGGAGCGGCTGGATCTCTACCGGGATGCCCTGCAGCAAAAGGGGATCGGGAGCGAGACGAAGCTGGGCTTCCGGTATCGCAGCCGGGAGATTGCCCGGATCGTGAAGGAAGAGGGGGCGGATATGCTGGTCATCGGCGCCCACGGGCATAGCGGGTTAAAAGACTTTATCTATGGGGAGACGGTGAATGCCGTGCGGCATGAGCTGAAGATCCCGGTGCTGATCGTCAGTCTGTAGACGCAAACGATAGGTCGTTAGTTCCCCTGTATTGGCCGTAACGGCCGTTCGGTTATTGCTGCTATTGTTGCTTCACCAAATGTTTGAGCCGGCTGAAGGTTTCCGGTTTGATATTCAGATAAGACGCTATATATTTTTGGGGTACCCGCTGCAGCATGTGGGGATGGGTGCGGATATATTCAAGGAACCGTTCGCGGGTGCTCTTGCGGAGCTGATCGAAATAGCGGAAATCCTTTTTAATAAACAGGTCGGATATGATGAGGCGTCCCAGCCGCTCGGCCTTTGGAAAGCGCTCGTACAACTGTTCCAGGCTATCATAGCTGATGGAAAGGAGTACGGTAGGTTCGATGGTCTCCACGATCGATTCCGAGGGCAGCTGATAATGAAAGGAGATCTCTGAATGGACGATATGTCCTTCGGTGGCGAGCTGGATGATCACTTCCTGATTTTTGAAGGGAAGGTATTTACGTACCAGTCCCCGGGCGACGATATTGAGATATGCTTCTACTTCTCCCTCCCGGAGGATTTTTACTTTTTTTTCAAATTCGCGGATCTCTATATAAGGCAGCAGCTGGCTGAATTCGGATCGGGTCAGCGGGACGAAGCCGGAAAGGTATTGATAGAGATCGTCGAGGGCGGTCTGGTAAGGGGATTTCTTTTTGTTCATCGGGTTTTCATTTTTTCCCTGGGCCAGAAGGGGGGTTGACGGATTTTGCGGATGGCCGTGATAGCTGAGATTCCTGAGATGCTTTAGATGACCGAGATGCCTGAGACACATGAGATGCTTTAGATGACTGAGACGCCTGAGATGCTTTAGGCGGCTGAGATGCAGGAGACGCCAGGGACGTCTGAGACGCCTTGTGTTGCTCTGCGGGCGGGCGCCGGTATAGCAGATGTTTGAAGCGGCTGAAGGTTTCCGGTTTCATATTCAGGTAAGAGGCCAGGTATTTCTGGGGTACTCTTTGCAGGAGGTCCGGATTATTCTGCACGAAATGGAGGAAGCGCTCACGGGTGTCCATGCGAATGCGGCCTTGCTCCCACTCTTCTTTCTGCAGGAACAGGTGGGTGAGGATGAGGCGTCCTGCTCTTTCTATGCGGGGGCTGCTGTCGTATAATTTCTCCAGATGTTTTTTGGAGATGGAAAAAACGGTGGCCGGCTCGATGGCCTCGACGATGTAAGGGGAGGGTGTTCCGGACAGGAAGGAGGCTGAGGAGCTGATTATTTCGCCTTCCCGGGCGATCTGGGTGATCACTTCGGTCTTGTCCCGGTAAAAGAATTTGCGCAAGAGTCCTTTTACGATGAAGTTAAGAGAGGTTTCTACTTCTCCGACGTTGACCAATTGCTGTTTCTTATCGAAATTCCGGATCACAAGCTTATCCGCCAAAAAAGCAAATTCTTCATTGGATAAGGGGACATACCGGGAGAGATATTGTCGCAATGCGTCTAGCATCAGCACATAATTGGTTAAAGAGAGAGTGAAGATACAAAAAAGGCCCGACGGGATGCGTGGGTAAATTTCAAAAAAAAACCGCTGCGCCCCTTCAATTTCGCCATATTCTTGTAGGTTTGCTCTCTTTTGTATATAAAATTGAAGAAATATGGCCAAGAAAATCAAAGTTGTAAATCCTGTTGTAGAGCTTGACGGGGATGAAATGACCCGTATTATCTGGAAATTCATTAAAGACAAATTGATCCTCCCCTACCTGGAAGTCGATATTAAATATTATGATCTGGGGGTCGAATATCGTGATCAGACGAATGATCAGGTCACCATCGATGCGGCGAATGCCATCAAGCAATATGGCGTCGGCATCAAATGTGCTACCATCACTCCTGATGAGGCCCGTGTAGAGGAATTCAAGCTGAAGCAGATGTGGAAGAGCCCGAATGGGACGATCCGGAATATTCTGGATGGTACGGTCTTCCGTGAGCCGATCGTCATGCAGAACGTTCCGCGTCTGGTTACGAACTGGACGGCGCCGATCATCATCGGACGTC
Source organism: Puia sp. (assembly GCA_035555335.1). Lineage (GTDB taxonomy): Bacteria > Bacteroidota > Bacteroidia > Chitinophagales > Chitinophagaceae > Puia. Next base: position 515,866 of record DATMGS010000027.1, on the reverse strand, counting down.
ATGCGTTTGGCGACCAATACCGTGCTACCGACACCGTTATCAAGGGGAAGGGTAAGCTGACGATGACCTTCACTCCGGAAGACGGCGGAGCCGCGCAGACTTTCGAGGTTTATAATTTCAAGGGTGACGGGGTTGCCATGACGATGTACAATACGGACGAGTCGATTGCAGGTTTTGCCAGGAGCTGTTTCAACATGGCGCTCAGCAAAAAATGGCCTTTGTATCTCTCGACGAAGAATACCATCCTGAAGAAATACGATGGCCGTTTTAAAGACATTTTTGAAGATATCTATCAAAAAGAGTTTAAGCAATCTTTCAAGGAAGCGGGTATCGTGTATGAGCACCGGCTGATCGATGACATGGTGGCCAGTGCGTTGAAATGGAATGGCAATTTCGTATGGGCCTGTAAGAACTATGACGGAGACGTACAGAGTGATACGGTAGCCCAGGGATTCGGGTCATTAGGTCTGATGACGTCTGTGCTGATTACACCGGATGGCAAGATCATGGAGGCGGAAGCTGCCCATGGCACGGTCACCCGTCACTATCGGGATCACCAGGCTGGCAAGCCTACTTCTACCAACCCGATCGCCAGCATTTTTGCCTGGACGCGGGGGCTCGCCTTCCGGGGCAAGCTGGATGGCAACCAGGAGCTGATCAAATTTGCCGATGCACTGGAAGCCGTCTGTATCGAGACGGTAGAGAGCGGTAAGATGACGAAGGACCTGGCTGTCTGTATCCATGGCAATAAGGTCGAACATGGCAGGGACTATCTGTACACGGAAGAGTTCCTGGATGCTATTGACCAGAATCTGCAGAAGAAGCTGGGATAAGACAGCACTCAAAAAGTATAAAACGAAAAACCTTTCATTGAACGATGAGAGGTTTTTTTTGCGCCAGACAAAGACATTATAATTAAAATAAATGTAAATTATTTTTCATTTACTGCATTAATAGTGCGGCAAATGCTACTCAGGTATTAATTAGTAATGAATTTATATATTAACCAGGCTGTAACCACTTCTGCTATCGATTGAATATAGCTTGAGGCAAACTGAATTTTAGTTATAATTTATACGTTTCCATCTCGAAATTTTAGAATTTATTAAATAAAAATAAATTCATCTATATATATGCGTTGATAGGCATATAAGCCAGCCTCTTATATTCGTCCTGCATTAATCTCACACCAAAAACTAACTTACATGAGAACACTCCTACTGCTTACAGGCAGTTGCCTGCTGCTATTCGGGCAACTCCTCGCGCAAACAAGAACCATCACCGGCAAAGTAACAGACGACAAGGGCATGCCTCTCGCCAATGTATCGGTCCTGATCAGGGGAACCAAAACCGGCGTCAGTACCGGAGCGGATGGCACTTATACCATTGCGCTTACTCCTGCGGTGAAGGCGCTGGTATTTTCCTCTATCGGATTTGCTACGGTAGAATCTTCCGTTGGCAACAAAACGGCGATTGACATGATCCTGACGACCTCTGCGGATAAGGACCTGCAGGATGTAGTAGTGGTCGGTTATGGCACGACAAGAAAATCTGACCTCACTTCTTCGATCGCAAAAGTCTCAGGGGATAAGGTCGCCAATATCCCTTTTTCTTCTGTTGATCAGGCTCTCCAGGGCAAGGCTGCCGGTTTGCAGTCAGCCGGTTTCAGCGGTCAGCCCGGCGCCAATCAGCAGGTGCGGATCCGGGGTATCGGATCTTATTCTGCCAGCACCCAGCCTTTGTACGTTATCGATGGCATCCAGATCAACAGCGGCGACCTGCAGAATGTAGTCATTTTATCCTCCACCAATGTGCTCGCTGGTCTCAATCCCGATGATATTGAATCCATCTCCGTGCTCAAGGATGCGGCGGCTACTTCGATCTATGGAGCGAGGGGCGGCAATGGCGTAATCCTTATCAATACCAAAAAGGGCAAGGCTGGCAAGACGCAGTTCAACGCCACGGCAGAAGTCGGCAACAACAGATTTGGCAAACTGCCCGATGCCGCCAAACCTTTAAACACCAAAGACTGGCTGGCGTTATTCCAGGAGAGTTATATCAATGCGGGAAACACGGCGGCGCAGGCAGCTACGGCGGCGGCGAATTACGGGGACGGCTCCGTCAATACGGATTGGCTGAAACTGGTCACCCGCACAGGGCAGCAGCAGCAGTATAATATTTCCGCCCAGGGTGGAGAAGGCAAGACGACTTTCTACGTATCGGGCGGTTATTTTAAGCAACAGGCCTCGACGATCGGCGCCGATCTCACCCGCTGGTCTTCTCTTTTGAAGGTAGATCACCAGGCCGGTCAGAAACTGAGTCTGTCGCTCAGCATTCAGCCTTCCTATACCAAACAGAATGGTCCTCTGAGCAATGGCAGTTATTTCGGCAACCCGGTCATGAATGTTTTTTTCTTAAGACCGACACAGAATCCTTATAATGCAGACGGCTCTTTGAATATCAATACGAATACCACTGGTTTTTCCAGCGTATATAATCCTTTGTATATAACGAAATACAATGTGCATTCGAATGGACAGTTCAGCGGCATCGGCAATGCGCAGGCAAAGTATAGCATCCTGGACAATCTGAAGTTCACCTCGAAAATGGGCGTTCAGTACCAGACCTATAATGACTACCAGTATGACAACCCGTTACATGGTGACGGCAAGGCAGCCAATGGAAGGGGCTTCTCCGATTACGCGCAGTATTTCCTGACGGACTGGACCAACCAATTGGATTATCATTTTAATCTCACGTCCAATAAAGACCTGGTGGCGGATGTCAAGCTGGGATATGAGTCTATTCTTTCCAAGGCCTATTTCATACAGGCTAATGCCCAGAACTTTCCACATGTCGCGCTGGACCTATCCACGATCGCTTCGACAGCGACGGCGGCGAGCGCGACAGCCGCTGATTATTCATTTGCCTCGGTCTATTCCAATCTAACGCTGAACTATAAGGATAAATACATTTTATCCGGCAATTTCAGGAGGGATGGCTCTTCCCGATTCTCTACTTCTAATAAATACGGAAATTTTCCTTCCGTCGGTCTTTCCTGGAATGTGTCCAAGGAGGATTTCCTATCGGATGTCAAGGCTGTATCCAACCTGAAGCTAAGAGCTTCTTATGGTTCTACCGGTAATGCGGAGATCGGCAATTATGCCTACCTGCAGCAATTCGGCTATGGTTCGATGCTGAATGGCACGACCGTGATCTCCCTGAACTATAACGGTCAGCCGGGGGGTACGTTTAGCGTCCTTGGCAACTCCAATCTCACCTGGGAAAAGGATAATCAGGCGGATGTAGGAGTGGATGCCTCTTTCCTCGCGGGCAGGATCAGCATCGTTGCCGATTATTATGATAAGGAAAGTTCCAACCTCTTATTTGCCAAACCGCTCTCGCAAACGACTGGTTTTTCCAATTTCACCCAGAATATCGGTAAGATGTCCAATAAGGGGATAGAGTTTACGATCAATGCAACGCCTGTTGCCACCAAGGATTTCAGTTGGGATATCAGTCTGAATATCACCTACAATAAAAATCAGATCAAGTCCCTGCCGACCGGGCAGGTACAGATCATTAACGGGCAGTTCTTCGTTGCTCCCGGGCATGATCTCAATACCTGGTATATGCGGCAATGGGCCGGCGTAGACCCTGCTACGGGGAATCCGCTCTGGTATACGGATTCGAGCAAAAAAGCCACCACGACCAACTATAATGCGGCAGCAAGGGTCAATACGGGGAAATCGGCTAATCCCAAGTACTATGGCGGTCTTTCCAATACCTTCACTTATAAGGGGTTCAGCTTGTCGGCAGATCTTTATTACAATTTCGGGAATTATATCTGGGATCAATGGGCCTTTTATATGTCCGATGAGGTGAGTCCTACCTATGGTAAATATGCATTGGATCTTCAGAGATGGCAGAAGGCCGGGGATAAGACCAATGTTCCGAAGCTGGTGTATAACTCTTCCAACTTCTCCAGCTCCACTTCTACCCGGTTCTTATACAAGGGCGATTATTTAAGACTTCGTAACGTAACATTGGGATACACGCTGGCTTCATCCATTGCCAGGCGTCTGCATCTGTCCAGTCTGCGTATTTATGTTCGGGGGACCAATCTCTGGACGAAGACCTACGATAAGAACATGACGATCGACCCGGAACAGGGGGGCAGTTCTTCCTTTGCCGGTAATAACGGCACTACGACGTCTACCACGGGGACTCCTAATCTGAATGTATTTTATAACAAGGCGTTTACCGCCGGCCTCAGCATTGGGTTCTGAATAACTGCGTTTATTTAAAAAAATAATTTATGAAACTTAACTATATTCTTTTGATCGGGGCAGTTCTGCTGATCTCCTCCTGCTCCAAGAGTTATCTAAACAGAACGCCTTATAATGCGGCGCCTTATTCAACGGCTATCCAGTCGGAGTCTGATATGCAGCTGGCTAATGTCGGCATGTACAGCGCCCTGCGCAACACGGATCTTTATGGCCGTACGTTACCGGTCAAGGGGGATCTGATGGCGGACAATTCTTTTGTAACGACAGCTAATTCGGGTAGATATATCTCACTTAACAGTTATGCCTTCGCGAATTCGGATTCTTATGCGGCCGCTATCTGGTCGAATGCCTATATCGCCATCAAATATGCCAATACGATCATTAATTCCAAGCTGCCCGACACAGCGGCTAATATCGGGGAGTATATTGGAGAGGCTTATGCGGTACGTGCCCTGATGCATTTTGAGCTGGTCCGGAATTTTGCGCATCCTTATACCATGGCCCCTGATGATCCGGGAGTTCCGATCGTTACGCTTTTTGATTCCACTGCGTTGCCGGCACGTAATACCGTAAGAGAAGTATATACGCAGGTCATCAATGATCTGGAGAAAGCCTATAGCCTGATGAGCGTCTACCGGGGAACGGCGTATTTCTCAAAATATGCCGCCAGAGCGCTGGAAGCGAGGGTTTATCAGAATATGGGGGATTGGCCGGATGCGTTGACCATGTCCCTGGATGTGATCAATAACGGTGGCTGGAGCCTGTTAAAATCTTCCGACTATGTATCGCCTTCCGGAAATTTGGGAACCGCTGCTTCTAATTCCACTTATACCCCTGGCGGCTATTGGGCCAACCCCGGCGTACAGTCTGCCACTAAGAATGAAACGTTGTTTGAAGTGGCCAGCGACCTGGCCAATAACAATGGATTTGACCAGATCGGGTTTATTTACCTGCAGCTGGGGGGCGGTTATGGGGATATGATGGGGACCGATACGCTCTATGCGTTGTATGCTGCCACCGATGTGCGGGCGGGGTTATATGTCCGCGCCCCTGCGAAGTACAGGAGTGGGCAGGGAGGGAATATCAATCTCAACTATAAATATTCCAATGCCGCGGGCAGCGGGGATAAGGACGACACGAAAGTGCTGCGGTTGGCGGATATTATCCTTATTGCAGCCGAAGCTTATTACAATGCCGGTGATTATACCAATGCGAATAGTTATCTGAATATGGTAGCGCAGAAAAGGGATCTGTCATTTGCGGGCTGGAATGACACTGGCGCACAGGTACTGGAGGATATCCTTATTGAAAGGAGGAAGGAGCTGGCTTTCGAGGGAAGTCGTTTCTGGGATTTGGTAAGGCTGCAGCGGAGCTGGACCAAGATCGGCAACCAGAGTCCGATGGTCACTATATCGGTGTCTCCGGGAAACATTGGGTTAATTTTCCCGATTCCCGTAACGGAATTGAATGCGAATCCGAATATCAAACAGAATCCGGGGTATTAAGATTTTTGAAAGGTCGGGTTGATTTTTACAGGCCGCTCCAGTTTTACAGACAGGGGCGGCCTTTTTAGTAGAGTGGCATCTGTTTCCCGCATTTTACCATCAGGCGCTTCTATTTTCAACTGTACGATTTTTTCGTACACTTCACTTCCTTCTACCTGCATTTTCAGTTGTCGACAAATTGTCGACAACTCAATTCCAGATATGACGATCATCTTCCGGCATGGCGTACAATGGTCCCATAAAATTAGAAACCTCCGGTCCAAGTCCCTACGATCCCATTAAAGCCATGCAGAATACCTAAAATCGGGTAGAATAACTGCGGGATTACGCGCAGTCCCCGCTTCGGGTCTGCCGCCCTTCATCCAAAATCAGAGCAATAAAAAAGCCGCCCGAATCCGGGCAGCTTATATAATTTTCAAGTACTGGCGGTTTACTTAGCCTTTAGCCCAGCCTTCACCTTGTTCACGAACTCAACGGGAACATCCGCAAGAGAGGCAATCTTTTCTACGGAAAATTCAGTATTCGACAACAAATTATCTACGAACAGACGGCTTCTTTTCTCCCTCTCTTCTTCTTGAGCTACCAGCTTTACAACTTCATCTACACTCATAACTTTATTTTTATCGTATGGTTCAATTTGTTCCCTAAAGGTACGATTCATTTCCGGGTCCTCAAAGAGGACGTAATTTTCCAAAAAGGTAAAAATTGCCCTTATCTTCTGAGGGGCAAAACCTCTGGTTAATAATCTCTTGCCAACCAATATTTTACGCTGCAACAACTCCTCCTCCGGGATCTTCTCTTCCAGCAGCGACGTTCTGGCCGCCTCTACCACCAGCGCAAACGGATTGTCGCTTTCTTCCAGCTCCTTGTCCGTAAAATCCAGAATAGAAAGCGAATGATATTCATATACCAGCCGCGTCCTTCTGTAGGCGTACTCAAACCGGGTCGGCATGTTCTTTCCATACTGCCCCGTAAAAATAGCCACCGCCGACACTGGCCTCCGGTAACGGTCCAGTATCCGGTAAAAATAACGGAACATCCGCTCCGCAAATTCTACCCGCCTGGACGTATCCCCTTGTATCTCGATATGTAGTAATACCCATTCCTCCTCCCCATCCCGGTGGAACACCTTCACCAGCTTGTCGGCAAACCTGGTATCCGATTCCTTCTCCGGCTCCGGGTACATTTCCGCCAGTTCCTTGTCCAGGAACTCAAACCCCCGCTCCAGGTTATAGACCTGATCCGCATCCGGAAAAACGAAGCGCAGCAAATCCTCAAACACTTCATCCATAACCATCTTCCATAATATATCACTCTTCCGCTCTTTCATAACAACCGTTTTTATACGTAAAAAAACACCCATTAGGTGTACGTCCTATTACGGACGTACACCCTAAAATTGTTGCCCAGCTTGATTATTGGAGGTTGGAATAGGCTGTAAAGATACGAAGAATCAATTACCACAAAAAAAACAATTTGGTAATTACATTTATTGCTTACCGTTAGTAAAAAATCGGTAGATGCAAGTAGTCGATATTCAAGAATCCCGCTATCTTTTCCCGTTTTTTAATCCGGTACCAATTATAAAGAGTTATAATTCCTGAAAGCTTCCGGCCGGTCGATGGTCAGCCTTCTGGTGTTGGCTTTGTTCAACAGGGACTGTAAGCTGAAATCATGTGAGCCGCTGTGCAAAGCCAATACATCTGCTTTGTCCAGCCCCTGTGAAGTATAGATACCGCAGAAGGGTTGTGCAAATTGCAGGTCCTGGTAAACGTAAAAATCATACCCGCTTTCTTCCCGGTAGGCCGTTATTATTTTTTGAATGGTGTGTTCATCCAGGTGGAGCATGTCGCAGGCTAATAGCAGCAGGGAACTGCCCGGGAATCGTCTGTGTACGCTTAAGAGTCCTTTTAATGGCCCCCGAACATCGGCTAATCCTGCCAGCGCGTCCCTCTTTTCGACGATATCTATTACTAGTTGATCCCGGGGAATGCAGGCGGAATAATTTTCCACCTGTCTTTCATTGATGGAAAAGATCAGGGGTATTCCGAAGGGCGTTAATTTGCCGGCTGCGGATAAAGCCCAAATAGTATTCCCGACCGGCAATAATCCCTTGTCCTTTCCCATTCGCCTGCTCTCCCCGCCGCATAATACCACTCCCAGCAGCTGGTCCATGCTAATAGGATTGGTTGGGGGGCGCTGACGGGCCGGGATAACCGGAGGAGGTTGCTGACGGGCCGGGGGCCGTCTCATAGATATGTTTGGCATTGTCCCCTGTGATGCTGTGGCAGTTGCAGTTGTTGCCCCATTCATGGGTGCCGTCGGTATAGTATTCGCATTTCCAGATGGGGGCTTCGTGTTTGATGCGGTCGATGATGTGGCGGTTGGCGGCATAGGCTTCGCTGCGATGCGCGGAAGCGGTGATCACGACGACGGCGGTGTCGCCGATGGCGACTTTGCCGATGCGGTGCTGGGCCAGGACTATCTGCAAATTCCATTTTTCTTTTGCTTCCTGTAAGATGTCCCGGATCATTTTGGATGCCAGCGGGCCATAGGACTCATATTCCAGGCAGGCTACGTCCCGGCCCCGGTTGTTATCCCGGACTTCTCCGCTGAACAATACCACGGCGCCTGCTCCCGGATGGTGGGCATTCCTGAGCAGTTCCACGAGATCCAGCGATTCGGCGGAAATATAGGGGAAGGCTGCGGACTGATCCGACTGGTCCTTTGGTTCGGCGGATGTGCCGGCTCCGGACGGGGAAGCCGATTCGGGTGGATCAGCCTCCGCTGCTGGGAGGGACGATAATGACAGTGTCATGTTCCTTTAGTTTAAAATCGTTGTCAATGAATCCATCTTCTACTGCAAAGCGGCAAGTCTTTAGTATTTCGCCGGCTGTCGCATTGATTGCCAGCAAACATACTTTTAGCTCGTCGGTATTCCGGATTGGTTCCGCCAGTTCGAACTCCGGCGTGAAGTATTCTTTCAAGGCAGCATATACATGGACTTTCATGTTTAAAGAGTTGAATTGTTTAAGGATCATCCTCCGATATGCAGCATGCTCAGATCGCTGCCGGTAAATCGTAAAACCTGTTTCTGTAAAAGGGCTTTTTGTAATTTCGCGCTCCATTCAATTTCTGTCTCTTCCCTGACGAGGGGAATGGGGTGATTGCTGCTCAGGCATCCGTAGATATTTCCTTCGCTGTCCAGCCGGAGCCGGTCGCAATCCCCGCAGAAGGGTTCGCTTTCGTTGGCGATAATGCCAAAAGAGCGCCCTTCGTCTGTCTGCCAGTAGTTGGCTGTAGCCGATCCGGCGCGCCCCAGGGGGGTGATCCGGTAGCGTCCGGCTATAACCGATAGGATATCTTTTTGTGAAAACAGATATTGGTCTGCCGTCTCATACAAATGTCCCATTGCCATTACTTCCAGGTAACGGATCCGGAGGTTGCGTGAAAAGGCAAAGTCCAGCAGGGGCAGGATCTGCGAGTCATTCATCCCCTTCATCACTACGGTGTTGATCTTGACGTCCAGTCCGGCCTTCCGGGCAGCATCGATGCCCCGGATGATGCGATTGACGCCGCGGCGTTTGCTCATCCGGAAGAAGATCTCTTCGTCCACTGCGTCCAGGGATACATTGAGGGATTCCAGGCCGGCGGTTTTCATCGGGGCGGCGAGTCTCTCCAGTAAAAATCCGTTGGTCGTTACTTTTATATCCGTGATTCCGATCGAGCGTATTCCCGCGATCAGCTCGACCAGGTGATGGTACAACAAAGGTTCGCCTCCTGTGAGCCGGATCGTGCGCAGCCCGAGCTGTCCATGGAGCCTTTCGATGATACCCAGGAGGTCCGGTACGGATAAAGCGGAGGGAGGGGGGGCGACGGCGGAGGCTTGTCCGGAAACGGACCGGGAGAAGGCGGGAGACACTAAAGGCCCGGAGGAAGAATGAGACGAGACGGCATCGTCTCCTGCCACGCAATATACGCAGCTCAGGTTACAGTGATTGAGCAGGCTTACCCGTAAAGTTCTGAACGTTCTCCCATATATGTCTTTAATCACGGGTTTCATGCTAAAAAATGAGTTTATGATCCTTACGGCGTACGCTGGCGATCCTGCTGTATGATCCTTCTGCTATCCTCCTATAAAGGTACGACAGTCGTCACTGAATTACGGTAGATTTTTCAATGGGGATAAAGCTCTCTTTGGGGCTGCCGCAGACGGGACAGCTGTAGCCGGGGCTAGTTTCACCGAATGTCCGGCCGGGAGGCTCTCCATTTTCCGGATCGCCGTATACTTCATCGTAAAGGGTGAGGCAGCTCCGGCATTGGAAGACCCATTCTTTTTCGGCGTCAGTGGCACCCGGGGCCCCGGCGAGGCTGGTAGCCCCGGCGATGAATGCCCGACCGGCTGTCCCGGTGATAGCCGTATGACTGGCTGAACCGGGCAAGGTTCCCTGCCGGTAAGCCTGGTGAGGGATGAGGTCCTGCCCGCTCTGAAGCTCATAAAAATACTTACACAGGGATACCAGGTAAGCGCCCAGGGTCTCTTTTTCGAGATCCTGGCGAAAGAGGACTACTTCTTTTGAATTGGGATTAAAATCGGGCGTGTATAAGATATCGTACCGGTCCAGGGCTTTTCGTTGGTTGGGAGCATGGTTCTCCTGCCGGCGGATGATAACGGACCCGGCCATTCCCGATCCGGGGCGGGTCTTAATGGCGAAGCAAAGCCCGTATGTCCTGATATCATCATTGTCGAATTGCCGGACCAGGTAACGTTTGAGCCGGAGTCCTTCTTCACTAAGATCCTCTACCTGCCAGTTCAATTCATTAGAAGCATGCCGCACATTGATACGATACTTACCCAGGGCATAATCCCAGAGAGGACGGTCATCCTGTCCGATGCCTTTAATGATCAGGGATTTCCAGGGGGTCGTATACAGCTGCCCTATTTTGGTTTGCAGGCAAATGAGGCAGATATCCCGGAGAAAGGAAAGGGGGAACACTTCTTCCCGCCGGTAGATCCCCAGCCAGAGCTTATTTTCATACCGGTTGAACCCCTCATAATAAGGAAGGGAAAAAGGGGGCAATTTCATAGGTGTTGCGATCCGTTGGGTAACGAAGTTTCCCTGCGCCTGTACAGCCGCGTATAAGGCGTCTCCTTTAATGAGGGACTGATCGAAATACAGGTCCCTGTTATTCAAAATAATTTCCTCTATGAGCCAGCTAATGCGGGGAATGTCCCGGAAATAGACCAGGTCCTTCCAGGGGTAGATAATCGTTGTCTTTGGGAATCGCACATACAGGTGCCAATAATTGCCCGTTTCGGAGCTGATAAAATTGATATTGCCCGTAAAAAAAGGCACAAAAGTCTGTTTGCTTTCAACCAGGTTGACCTTCAGCCGGGGCCGGAAGTCAAAGCCATCCAGGATATCTTTATACAACCCTTCGCTCACCCAGTTGGCTTTTTGGAAAACGCCCTCCGTAACATAGGAACTGACAATATTGGGAAACCGGTCCGCATTGGCTTCGAAGGAAATTCCGGCCTGCTCCAGTGCCTGCAAAAAGGCGGGGCCGTATTTATCCGCTACCTTACAGAATAATTGCTGGCGGGTACCGAACTGTACATCGGTAACGCCTGCCTTCTCTGCTGCTTCGACGATCGCATACAGATCACCGGCAGCGACAATGCCTCCGGGGAGATTGATCTTGACGATATAGTTTTTACGAAACATTCTTTTCTATATTTACAGAGATGTCGACTAAAGGGGCGGTGGGTAAAGAGGTGTCGGCCAGCGAAGCTATGACCGCTAATTCCTCTTCCAGTATCCGCTTCACTTCCGGTCTGCAGGAGCCGCAACCGGTACCCGCGCCGGTAGCCGTGCATAATTGGGCAAGGTCCCGGCAGCCGGCAGCTATCTTGTTCTTTATATTCCCACTGCCTACATTATTACAACTGCATACTAATTTACCGGAGACAGGTTCCGCTTTCCCGCCACTGCGTAATAGGTGAAGACGTTTTTCATTCAGCTCGGTCTTATTTGAGATCAGCTCCCTGAATTCCTGGAACTCCGTCTTATCCCCGATGAGGATGGTCCCTACGAGCCGGTCCTGGTGGATGATGCATTTTTTATAGTAACGTTGGGCCTTATCGATGAATACGATCTCCTCATATTCTTCTTCATTGGGGCATTCGGGGAGCCCGATGCTGCAGAGGTCGAAGCCATGTATCTTGATGATATTCATCAGGACGGTGCCCTTATAATAACTGGCGATATCCCCGTTGAGGTAATGGGCCATCACTTTGGCCTGCTGTTCCGCCGCCGCCGTAATACCGTATAACATTCCCTGGAATTCGGCAATCTCCCCAATGGCATAAATAGCCGGATCGCTTGTCTGCAGGTGTTCATTTACCAATACGCCCCGCTGGCAATCGAGCCCTGCCGCCCGGGCTATTTCGATATTGGGGATGGTGCCGGTGGCGAATACCAGGGAGTCACAGTCGATCATACGGCCACTCTTCAGCCGAACCCCTGTCAACTGAGCTTGTCCGTAACATAACTGGACCTCATCGGAGAAATAGACATCACAACCCTGGTCGATGATCTCTTCGTGCAGCATCTGGCTCCCCAATGGATCCAATTGCCGGTCGAGGAACCGGGAGCTTCTGTGTATGACTGAGATGCGGATCCCCAGCTCTCTCAGGGAGGCGGCCAGTTCCAGGCCCAGCAGGCCACCGCCTACGATCACTACGTGTCCGTCCGGAGGTGTATGAGCCTTGAAATTATCTGCGTCTACGCGGTTACGCATCGTAAAGATCCCTTTGAGCTCCGGTATGTTGCGGGGAAAGTTGGCCCGGCTGCCGGTAGCCAGGATGAGCACATCATAGCAGGTGATCTCACCCCGGGAGTCCAGCACGCATTTATTTTCCCGGTCGATCTTTTCGATACTAACGCCACGGTGTAGTTGTATATTATAGAGAGGTTCTTCGGCGTCGGTCATTTTCACCAGTTGCTCCCACCTTTGTTCCCCGCTGATATAGTCCGGTAGCATGACCCGGTTGTAGAACGGGAAGTTTTCCTTACTGAAAATGGTGATGGAATCGTCCTGGTTCAAAGCCCGGTGAGATTGAATGAAGCCATAAGCGCCGGCGCCAGCGCCTACGATGACGATCCGCTGGAAGTTTTTTTTGTAGGGGATCACCCGGACGGCGCAGAATTTAAAGTCTGGTTCTTTGGAAATGGGGTCGACCAGGTTGTTGGTGACATTATTGGCCCGGTGCAGATCGTTGCCGGCGATTTTGCCCCAATGCATCGGCAGAAAGATCACTCCTTTTTTGATGGCGGCGGATAGTTTGGCCTTGACCCTTACTTCTCCCCGGCGGGATCGCACGATCACGATATCATCCTCCCTGACTTGCAGCTGCCGGGCATCTTCGGGGTGTACTTCCACGAAGGCCTCGGAAATATGCTGCTTCAGTTTATTTACCTTACCGGTCCGGGTCATGGTATGCCATTGATCGCGGATGCGGCCGGTAGTCAGTATAAGGGGAAAATCAACATTCGGTTGCTCGCTTCCGTTATGATCTGGTACGGGGTGAATAATTGCTTTGGAGGAGGGGGTATAAAAGACGCCATCGGTGAAGAGCCGGGGGGATGACGGAGCAGGCTCCTGTTTTGGATAGGGCCATTGAACGGATCCCTGTGATTGGAGGATGTCGTAGTTCAGGCCGCTGATATCCATATGGGTACCGGCCGTAAGACGGGTATGTTCTGCGAAGATCTCCCCGCTGTCCTGATAGTCGAATCCCGGATAGCCCATTTTGCGGGCAAAGCGGCAAATGATCCCGGCATCCGGGAGGGCTTCGCCCGGGGGATCGATTATTTTATGGAGGTGGCTGATCCGTCTTTCCGAATTGGTCATGGTACCTTCTTTCTCCGCCCAGCCGGCGGCGGGCAGGATGACGTCTGCGTAACGAAGGGTTTCGGGTTTGTTGCTGACTTCCTGAACAACGACAAATTTTGCCTTTTTCAGGGCAGCTTCTGCCAGGCGCACGTCCGGCAGACTTACCAGCGGATTGGTGCAGAGGATCCAGATCGCTTTCAGACGTCCGTCGTTCAGGGCTTCGAACATTTCGGTGGCCGTCAATCCAGGCTTGTCCGAGATCGGGCCGCCTCCCCAGAACTGTTGCACTTCCGCCCGGTGGGCGGGGTTAGCGAGGTTGCGATGGGCGGGCAGCAGATTGGACAGTCCTCCTACTTCCCGTCCTCCCATGGCATTGGGCTGGCCGGTCAGTGAAAAGGGTCCGGAGCCGGGTTTACCGATATGGCCGGTAACCAGGTTGAGGTTGATCAGGCTAAGGTTCTTATTAACGCCCACCACGCTCTGGTTAAGGCCCATGGTCCATAGGCTGAGAAAGCCTTTGGCGTCCCCTATATATTCCGCTGCCAGGCGTATATCTTCTTCCGTTACCCCACAGATAACAGCGGCTTCCGTCAGTGTCCGGGAAAAGACCGTTTCCTTATAGGATTCAAATCCTTCTGTGGACCGCTGTATAAATTCCCTGTCGATGGCCCCCTTCTCGATCAGGGCCCTGCCAATCGCATGGTGCAGGGTGATATCCGTGCCGGGATTGAGTTGTAAATGAAGGTCGGCTACCGAGCAGGTATCTGTGATACGGGGATCGGCAACGATGATCTTTACGCCCGGGTTAGCGGCCTTATGGGCTTCCACTCTTCTCCAGAGTATCGGGTGGCACCAGGCGGGATTGGCTCCGGCTACAAAAAAGCAATCGGCCTGTTCGATATCTTCATAGCTAACCGGCACGCTATCCTCTCCCAGGGACATTTTATAGGCGGAGACCGCGCTGCTCATACAGAGCCTGGAATTGGTGTCGATATTATTGCTGCCGATAAAGCCTTTTATCAGTTTATTGATCACGTAATATTCTTCCGTGAGGCATTGTCCGGAGATGTAAAAGGCTACGGAATCGGGGCCGTATTTATCAATGAAGGTCCTGAATACGGCGGCGGTCCTCTCCAGGGCTGCGTCCCAGCCGACCCGTTGCAAGGGCATATTTTTATTATAGCGCATCTGCGGGTACAGCAAACGGTCGTCTCTGTCATTGACGGTGTAGTGAAGGTTCATCCCTTTGCTGCATAGCAGGCCTTTGTTGACGGGATGGGAGGTATTGCCTTCCACGGTAATAGTCCCTTTCTTATCCTTGTGCACGACTACGCCGCAGCCTGTGCCGCAATAGCAGCAGGTGGTATTAAAAGCGGTGGCATTTTTGGGCATGTTGATAATTTCCGGTTTGGAGGAGGGTTTCCAGAAACTATTTAAGCCAGGACAGCTTCCGTTCTATCGGCCAGTGCCGGTTCTCCGGCGGAGGAGAGGGCGGGTTTGCGGAAACGGGTCACTCCTACGATCAGCGATACTATGATGACAGTAATCCCGATATAGGTAAATGCCTGCACATAAGAGATCGATTCCGACTTGAATAAAAATCCGAAGCACATGCCTCCCAGGTTGCCGCCTGCGCCTACGATCCCGCTGACCAGGCCCACATTTCTTTCATTGACGAAGGGAACGATACCGTAAGTCGCGCCATTGGCCATTTTCAGGAAGAGGGCAAAGGACAGCATGAAGACGATGGCCAGGAGAAAACTTCCGGCGCTGGCAAAAGCGATCAGGCCTATGCCTTCCAATAATAAGACACCCGCCAGTAATAATCCTTTTCCTTTCATGCCCCAGCGGCTGCCTACTTTATCGGATACCAGGCCTCCCAGTGCGCGGGCGAAAAGGTTCATGAAGCCGAATATGCCCGCCCAAAAACCGGCGCTGCTTTGAGAGAGTTTGAACGTATCCACGAAATGGAGGGAAGCCACGTTGTCAAAGGTGATCTCCATTCCAAAGCATGTAGCATAAGCCAATACCAGGGCCCAGACCCGCCAGTCGGAGAGAATGGACCAATCTGTTTTTCCCCCACCCTGTTTTGTATATCCGATCTCGTCATAATTACCAGCGGGGGTGTCTTTGGTGAATTTATAATATAACCAGGCGACGATGAGCATCATGATCCCCGGCAGGATCATGGCGTAACGCCAGGCTTCGTGTTTAGTGTATCCGAAACCTACGATGGCGGCAAAGATGAGGGGCATCACCATATTGGTGACTCCTCCGCCCAGGTTGCCCCAGCCTCCGGTGATCGCATTGGCGGTGCCTTTGATCTTCGCGGCGAACATCATCGAAGTATGGAACTGGGTGATCACAAAGGAAGATCCGATCACGCCGATGGCCAGTCTGAATAGTAAAAAGCTGGTATAATCTTTCGAGAGCCCTACCAGGAATACGGGGAGGGATCCGACGAGTAAGAGCCGGACGGCCGTTTTACGAGGCCCCCAGGCATCGCATAATTTTCCGATGATCAGTCTGGCGATGATGGTGGAAGAGACGGAGGCAATGATAATACTGCCGACCTGTCCTTTGCTCAGACCCAGGTCTACCCGGATGGTGGGCATGAGCGGCGCCAGTCCGAACCATCCGAAGAAACACACAAAGAACATGAGCCAGGTAATATGGAAAGTACGCATCTGGACGGTTCCCAGGGAGAACAACCGGATCTTTTCCAGGGGCTGTGTTGTATTGGAGGTCATAATAAAGGAGTTGAAAAGCTAATGAATTATTTTTAAGTATGCGTTTTTATTTGCTGAAAAATTCCGGGCGGATATTGATCTGCAGGTAGGCCCAGTTGGCATTGAGCCGGGCGGTTCCCGGTGTTATGCCTTTTGCGTATTCCATGCTCCTGGTGGCGGCGAGCCAGCAGAAGCCACCTTCCAGCGAAGTGATCTTGTTCAGGTTGTAGTTTGTCACGAGATCGAATTCGCTGCCCAGGTATTTATCGACATGATTGCCCTTGGTATCTTTCTGTTCTCCTGCAAGGGCCAGGTAGTGATAATCCAATCCTATATTGAACCGGCTGCCGGTGGACGTATATTTAACTTTCAGGAAGGGGTTGTTAAGGCCGCCGGTGGCGGATCCTGTTCCCGCATAGAAATAATCCATGATGCCCCAGAACTTATGCGGGGTGCCGTATAAGGGGTCAAAGCGATGATTGGTCGTGGAGGACGAGAACGAGTTATTCCCCGACACATAGTCCCATCCGGTGGTAGCGGAGAACGTTTTCTTTGTATAATTGAGCGACAGCGTGGATGTATAGGCGCTGAGCGTGAGGCCATCCTTGTCCTTGCCTCCCTGGTAATAGAAGCCGGCATTCAGCGTCCAGTTCTTTTGTTTATCCAATTGGCTTACGACCAGTATCCCGGTGGTGAACCGGGTATTTACGCCGGGCTGGTTGAAGCGGCGGCCATAAACGTAACCGGTATCCGTGCCAGCGATGTCCCTGACCGAATCTGAAATATATTTTCCGAACTGGTCAGTCAGCAGCAGGCCCGAGATCTTTGTCTGGTTGAATTTCTTTGCTATGTACAGGAATTGCATGGCCTTATATTCCTGGTTCATTCCATTGGTGCCGGGAGGGTTGGTGAGGAAGGGCGCACCGGTCTTGGTGCTGATGCCGGCGGTGTTGGTGAGAGGAACGAGGCCGGCTGGGGTGGGTACCAGGTTACCTTTGCTGTCTTTGACATAGGCGGGGATATTGGCGGGTGTATAGTAGGTGCCATTATAGCCTGCGGCGTCTGTATTCTGGTTAAAGGCTGCGCCGAGGTCAGCTTGCCAACCTTTGTGGAGCAGTTTGAAAACGATGGCGTCGTGGCGGCGGCCTTGCTGGAGCCAATCGAGGTTGCCCAGCAGTCGCTGGTCATCGTACACTAATTCCTGTCGGCCGATCTTAACGCTGAGATAGTCGAAGGCCGATTTTGAAAAGGAACTGTCCTTTGCGTTGGCCAGGATGATCTCAGCCCAGGCTTCGTGCAGGCCCAGCCGGCTGCCGTCCGCATTGCTGATGCTGGAGGCGTCGGCGCCCCAGACACGTACGTCCTGCAGGGAGGCCTGGAAGATGACGCGGCCTGTTTTATAGTTAAAGATCAGGCGGGTGCGTTGGGAGGTGAGGAAGGCCGGTTTGTTACCGGTGGTTTCCAGGGTGCCGTAGCCGTTCCGGAATTCTGTCCGGGTTCTAAGCTGGCCGGTGATGGACAGCTGGCCGGGTATGCTGAATTGGGCCGGTTGCGCCGGAGGGCCGGATTGGAGCGATTGGCCGGATTGGGTTAGTCCTCTGAAAGGGCTTCCGAAAAGGAGTCCCAATCCCAGGATGTTGGTGAAAAGAGCATTTTTCCGCATAACTTTGTTTTGGTTTAAAATGTGCCGGAGATGCGCTTTTAAAAAATTAGCGCATCTCCGGCAATGGTTAATGTTGGTCCTTCGTCAGAGCGAACTGGAACTTCGGCCCTCGTTCCAGTTCGCTCGAAGCGGATCTGGGGGCTTCCAGCGTCTTATTGTGCATGCATTTTACAAGCAGGCCCCGGACAGACAGCCATCTTCCGGGGCTTTATTTATTTTCAGTATGGCAGACGATCGCAGACGGACAAACAAGCAACCGGAGAAGGTTAAAAAAACGGGAGCCGGGGGCTCATAAATTTCTTAGTTATGCAAGGGTGTTGAAAATTATGATATATTACTTCTATTTACATATAATATTTAAAAACAAAATAACATAAGTTATTTCTCTATTTTCATTGCCTATGCAATAAAAATAAGACATATTATTCTTTTTTAGGTATTTTTGATGACAATAAACATATATTTATTTTATTAATTTGATTACTTATCGCTAAAATCCATCCGTTTCAATTTGCTCATATAGGGTTAATATTGCACCGGAATACAACTTAAAGAGCCGGACATGAAGAAAAACAATCACACCTGTGACCTTAAAAGCTGCTTTTTATGTCAAAAATGCCTTCCGGAATGGCGGCCTGCCATCGATGCCAACCGAAAAAGCCTTCATTTCAAAAAAGGGGAATTGATCTTTAAAGAGGGGGACAAGGTCAATGGTATCTATTTTGTCTATAGCGGGAAGGTGAAAGTGCATAAAAAATGGGGAACCGAGAAAGAGCTGATCATCCGTTTTGCCAAGCGGGGAGATATTTTCGGTCACCGGGGTCTCGGGCATGAAAGTTATTATCCTATCTCTGCGACGGCTATCGAACCGGTGAATGCCTGCTTTATCGACCTGGATTTTTTCCAGGCCACATTGAAAGTCAATTACGAATTCATTTACCAGCTGTTGCTATTTTTCGCCGATGAGTTACAGGAGTCGGAAAGGAAAATGCGCAACCTGGCCCATATGCAGGTAAAGGGGCGTATTGCCCAGGCCCTTCTGGCGTTGAAGGAGAAATTCGGGGCTACTCCTGAAGGGGCCATCGATGTCACACTTAGCCGGCAGGACCTGGCTTTTTTTGCCGGCACTACCTACGAAACGGTCTTCCGCATCATCAATGAACTGGCTCAGGACCGGATCATTGTCCTCGACGGGAAGAATATTGCGATCGCAGATGCGGATAAGCTGGTCGATCTCACTAAGGAAGAGGCTTGATTGCCGGAATGGAACACTGCGCGTATCGAAAACGGACAGTTCCTACATCCCCCTAATGTATATTATATTAATTGATAGCTTCTTACCAATCTGGCATTTTATTGGAGTGATTTGACCAGCTGGAACGCCCTTCCCGGCTACCATCTAAATTCTTTCGTCAAAAAAACTAACGATATGCTGAAAAACTATCTAAAGACAACCCTGCGCAATCTGTTAAAGAAGAAAACGTATGGCTTTTTAAATATTGCCGGATTGGCAATCGGTATCGCCTGTGCCTCCCTGATATTCTTGTGGACGGAAGATGAGTGGACCTTTAACCATAATTTTTCCAAAAGGGAATATCTGTATCGGATCTATGAGAACCAGACTTATGAGGGAAAGATCTCCACTTTTCATGCGACGCCGGGCCCGATGGCGAACGTTGTAAAGGCCGATATCCCCGGTATAAAAAATGTTGCCCGGTCGGGCGGGACGGGGAATCAATTATTCGTTCTCGGCGATAAATCCATCAATGAAGCGGGGGACTATGTCGACTCCGCCATGCTTTCCATGCTCGATCTGCCCTTTATTCATGGCACGGCCATCAACGCTTTCCGGCAACTGCATTCCATGGTCATCAATGAGACGATGTCCAAAAAATTCTTTGGCGGGGAGAATCCCATCGGCAAAAACCTACGCGTAAATAACGAGCAGGACTATGTGATAACCGGCGTATTCAAAGATCTGCCAAAAAACAGCAGTTTTCAATTTCACTGGCTGGCGCCGCTGCAAAACATCGATCATAGAATGCCCTGGATGCAGGTATGGGGCGCCAACTGGGCGCGTACTTATGTCGAATTGGAGCCTACTGCCAACGTGGCCCTGATCAATAAACAATTAGCCGGCTATATTGGCACTAAAATAAAGGACAATACGACTGCCTGTTTTCTCTTTGCGATGAATGACTGGAATCTGCGGGATAGCTTTTCCAATGGGAAACAGGATGGCGGTGGACGGATACAATATGTAAAATTATTTTTCTCCATTGCCTGTATCATCCTGTTGATTGCCTGCATCAATTTCATGAATCTGGCAACAGCCCGGTCTGAGCAACGGGCAAAAGAAGTAGGGGTCCGGAAGGTAATGGGTGCAGGGAAGGGCAAACTGATAAGTCAGTTCATAATCGAGGCGCTGCTCTTGTCTTTTATGGCTGTGGGGATCGCCATCGGATTGATCTATATAACCTTACCGTTTTTTAACAGCCTGGTAGAAAAAGAATTGTGGATCCGCATTACGGAGCCCGCTCATATTGTTTATTTAATTGCTATCGGCACGGTCACAGGACTGATCGCGGGCAGTTATCCAGCCTTCTATCTATCTTCTTTCAACCCGATAGGCGTTCTGAAGGGCATCAAACTAAAATCCAGCGCCGGCGTGGGGTTCATCAGGCAAAGCCTGGTAGTTATCCAATTTTCTGTTTCTATTATTCTTATCATCGGCACGGTGATCATCTATCAGCAGATACAGCATGTAAAGAGCAGGGACCTGGGATATAACAAAAACAACCTGGTCTATATAGAACTTCAGGGAAAGCTGGACGAGCATTTTGCCCGCGTATATCATGATCTGAGGCAAACAGGAGTAGTCGAAAATGCCGCATTCAGCGACTATCCGGTAGTACAGATCTGGAACAATACAGATAATTATTCCTGGCAGGGAAAAGATCCGTCCAGGAACCCGCTCATCACCTGGGAAAATGTGAATGCACCATTCCTTTCCACGATGAGTATGAAATTAGCGGCCGGCAGGGACTTTTATGATAACCCCGCGCTGGATAGTAATCATGTACTTATCAATGAAGCGCTGGCCAGGCAAATGGGGAAAGAAGGAAGGGTCGGCGGATTAATTGTGGAAGGGGAAACGCGTACCTATCAGATAGTCGGTATTGTCAAAGACTTTTTGTACAATACTATGTATGAGGCCGCCGCTCCGCTGCTACTCTATAATCGTCCATTGGGGACCCATTATTTAAGTATCCGCCTCAAATCCGGGGCCCATTTACAGGAGGCATTAACCAAGGTGTCTGCGGTCCTGAAAGCTAATAATCCTGAATATCCTGTAGATCTCCAATCTATTAATGACGATCTTAATCAGCTATTCAACACAGAAACCCTCACTGGCAAACTGGCCGGTATTTTTGCGACCCTGGCTATCTTTATCTCCTGTCTGGGCTTGTTTGGGTTAGCCGCCTATACGGCTGAACGGAGAATAAAAGAGATCGGCATCCGCAAAATATTAGGGGCTTCTGTATCCGGTCTGGTAGGATTGCTGTCAAAAAATTTCTTACAGCTGGTGGGTTATTCCTGTCTTATTTCTTTTCCCCTGTCCTGGTGGGCTTTACATAACTGGTTGCAAAGTTATGCCTACCGCACTCCTATTCATTGGTGGGTGTTTGCCATAGCCGGGGTTTTGGCGATGCTGATTGCCCTGGCGACGGTATGTTTCCAGGCGATAAAAGCGGCGATGACTAATCCTGTTAAGAATTTAAGGACGGAATAGCGTATAAAGAAAGCCGTCAATTCACAGACTATAACAGAGAACGTTGGCGCCATCGGCAAGATCTGCACTGCCGGCGGGATGCAGGGCAAGGGCATTCGCATAGAGGCCCAGCCGGCTATCGCCGGATCCATTGATATCGATAGGCTGTAGTGTCGCCGGAGAACCTGCAAAGCGTACGGGGAAAAATTCATCCAGCAGCGTCTTCTTTTTTCGCCCGCTTTGCAGGGGAAGGCCTAACGGCGCAGGAGCGGCCAGACCAAAACAGGCATGCAGGTAATACTGTATCAGCAGGGTAAAGCCTACCATCCCCGAAAAGGGGTTTCCCGGCAGGGCGAATACCATCGCTCCGCCAGGGGTTACACCACACCAAACGGGTTTGCCCGGTTTAATGGCTATCTTATGAAAGAGTGGCTTCACGCCCAGCTCTTCCAGGATCCCCGGTACATAATCGGCATCACCGGCAGATACGCCGCCGCTCAGGATAATGATATCGACGCCGGCGATGGCCTTCTTCAACGAATTGCGCAAGGCGTCTTTCGAATCGGGCAGGTGTTCGTATCGTTCGGGGCTTATCCCCCACCCTTGCAGGAGGGATGTGAGGATCCACCGGTTGCTGTTGCGGATCTGGATAGCGCTGACCGGCGCCTCTACGGGAACGACTTCATTGCCGGTGGTAAATAACGCTACGCGGGGCAGCTTTTCCACCAGGCATTCGTTGTTGCCCAGTGAGGCCAGGATACCCATTACGGCCGGGCCGATGCGGGAAGGGGCGCCGATGGCTATATCGCCGGCCGCCAGGTCTTCTCCCTGCCGGGCGATGTTTTGAAAACGCTGACAGGAGGATAGTAAGATGGCGACCGGGGCTCTTTCGGATTGCGCCGGATCGTCGGTGTCTTCTCTTCTTATGACGGTATCTGCGTCAGGAGGGACAGGGGCGCCTGTCATGATCTTATAACATTCTCCCGGCGCGAGGGGCTTCGTAGCGGCAGCACCGGCATAAATGATCTCCGCGATCTCAAACTGACGGAGGCCTTGTTCCCAATCACTGTACCGGATCGCATAGCCGTCCATCGTCGCCCGATGAAAAGGCGGGTAGTCACGGTCTGCCTGGATTGCGGTCGCCAGTACCCGGTTATAAGCTTCTTCCAAACCGACCTTTTCCTGTCCGAATGAACGGGCCTGTTTTGCTACTATTTCCTGTGCCTGCTGGTAGGTGATCATATTAGTGCCCGCCCCCCTTCATCATTTTCCGGGCATGAAATACGGCCGGCAAAATCGCCTCGAGTGATTCCCGCGCACCATCGCTGCTGCCGGGGAGCGTGACGATGAGGGTATGGGCGATGGATCCGGCCACGGCCCGGCTCATCATCGCCATCGGGGTACGCATCTGTCCGTAAACCCTCATCGCTTCCACGATGCCTTCCGCATCCCGCTCAAGGATCTCCCGGACAGCGGTGACGGTGTTATCCCGTGGTCCGAGGCCGGTGCCGCCGGTGGTGAAAATAAATTGGATATCTTCGGATACCCACTCCTGTATCTTGTGCTGGATCGTTGCTTTATCATCGGGAACGACAGCATAGTGTACTACCCGGGCTTTAACTGCTTCCAGCATTTCTTTGATCAGCTTGCCGCTCTTGTCCTCGCGTTGTCCGGCGGCCGTGGAATCGGAGCAGACCAGCACGGCGCAGGCCGGGGGCGTAGCAAAGTATTTTTCGCGGTCGCTCTTGCCGCCTCGCTTTTCCAGCAAGCGTATATGACCTATTTCGAGCGCCGTGTCCACCGGTTTCAGCATGTCATAGATCTCCAGCGCGGCTACGGAAACGCCCATGAGTATTTCCATTTCGATGCCGGTGCGGCCGATGGAGCGGGCCTGGCCCTGTATGACGATCCCCGTCCTTTCAAAGACATCTTCTTTGAAGAGGTCGCTATGCAACTCCCTTTGCAGGAATTCAAATTGCATATCCATGCCGTCAATGGCGACGGGGTGGCAATGGGGAAGCAGCTGTGGGGTGTGTTTGGCGCCCAAAAAACCTGCGGCCCGGGCCACATCGAAGAGGTTGCCCTTGGGTAGCTGGCCGGTGTGGATCAGTTCGATAGTTGCCGGGGAGCAGAAGATGATGCCTGCCGCCCGGGCGGTTCGTAAGCTGATTTGTTTATGTGTGATGTCGCGCATAAGAAGGCAAAAGTAAGTTTACTTTTTTTATGAAAACACTCCTTTTAATTTCTTCTTTTGTCGACCATGCACTGTTCCGGAAACCTTGGAACGCCCTTTTACCGGGGTGACCAGTTTATAAGGTCTGTTAAATGCTTCCTGGCTAAGCTTGAACCGCTTGGATAAAATGCGGATTGTTTCCTTTGACAGTCCTTTTTTATAATTCAACATATCAGAGACCAGCCCTTCGCTTACCCCAACTAAAGCAGCAATATCCACAGCTTTCATCTTATGATCCTTCATCAGGGATTTTAATATTTCGATAGGGTCAGCATCGTCAAAGGTATTATGCTCCTCATCCCATTTTTCGATCAGCAGGGTAAGCAACTCTATTTCATCCTCTACGGCTTTACTTTTAGAACCGCTATCCAGTAATTCTTCCAGTTGATCGCAGTACTTATCATATTGGACTTCTGATTTAATCACTTTGTATTTTAATGTTTCCATATCTTTTATTTTTAATATTCACTAACATTATACTGCTTTCCGGAATTGCATAGTTTGTCATATTCGGTATGCGTACCAATCCATTTTACATATAAATGAACTCTGGTCATTCCAAACAAATATTTACATATCATTCTATAATTATTCCCTCCCACATCAAATACGACTCTATTACTTCCTTTTCCTAATAAATCAGCAGAATTAAATAATGCTACTATATCGTCAGGGTGCTCCCAATCGGCATATTTCAAACTTGTACGCCAGAGTCGAAATGAACTCCTTGCCCTGGCATTATTAGATACATAATTCTCTATCGTTTTCTTTTTTATTAACCGGATCTTCATTTTATCCAATTGTAAAGTTAATTCAAAAACTTCACTTTTTGTGAAGATTTTGAATTTTAATATTTTATTGCACAGATGAGCCGAGATGGAAATTCATCATCTCTATCGCCCCCCTTATATCAGGGTGATAGTATGCGCCCGGAAGTTGGGCGCGCAAGAAGAAATTAAGAAAGGAGCATGCCGCAAAATTATGAAGAATAAAAAAGCCACCTTATTGCGAGTGGCTATATCTTAGCTTGTTCAATTAGTTAAACCTTCCATTTCAGTTTAGCAACGACCTTGTTAGCCTCCTCTGTCTTTTCAGGGAACCAATCTACATCTGAATATTTATTAAGGGATTTATCCTTTATGACACGAACGCCAAATGCAGAAGCTCCTTTTAATTTTTTCTTTGCTTTCATGTTTACAAGTTTAATTAATTTTTCTTTTAGTGACTCATCCCTTTCCAGTTTCATTCGAAAAAGATGACATTGCTGATCGCACAAACAAATCCCGTTACAAAGCGGAATTCCGGATTGTAAAAATCAAATTAGTTGAAAGCAAGGATTTGTGGCATTATTGTGGAGGTCACAAAACATAAGGCTCATCATGGAGCGCTGCTATGATTGACAGCGTGGTGAGTTTTGCTAAAACAAAATTCAGGAATTATTTTCAAACTTTTAAAAAAACTTTTTCAGCAAGAAATTTTTTAGTGAAGGAAAACAAAAATGGGATTAGACACCTACATACACTCTCCCCTCTTTTACTTTCACCGGATAGGTGCGGATCTGGTATTGGTCGTCGTTGAGGCAGGCGCCTGTCAAAAGGGAGAAGGTCCGCTTATGAAAGGGGCAGGCGACTTTGGGTTCGCATTGTTCGCCGGCGCTGCCGGTCATGCCGCGGGACAGGGCCATCTGTTGTTTATGCGGGCACAGGTTCTGCGTGGCATACCACTGCCCTCCGCGGGAGAAATGGAAGATGGCGATCTGGTCGTCTCCGTGGCTGACGCAGGCGCCTCCGTCCGGGGGGATATCTTCTACCCGGCAAGCCAGGAACCATACCCCCCGGCCCCCTGGAGGGGGAGTGTTTTTATCAGAATTATTTCTATGCTCCTGCGATATTTTTTTAGACATATACTATAAAATTTTTTTAACAGAAGGTTTATAACTCCCCCTTTAGGGGGATGGGGAGCGGTCCTACCATTCTTTTGCCTTCACCTGTCCGCGCATTTCTTCGAAGGCGACGCCGGGATCTTTTTTACGGGGTGCATTTACGAAATGAACAAAGCGCTTGCGCAGCTCGGGGTTGTCCACCACTTCTTTCCATTCGCAGGCATAGCTATCGACCAGGGTCTGCATTTCTTCTTCCCATTGCTGCGCCATGCCGAGGCTGTCCTGTACGACGACATTTTTCAAATACGACAGGCCTCCCTCCATTTTATTGAGCCAGGTGGCGGTACGGGTGAGCGGGTCGGCTGTCCGGATATAGAACATGAGGAAGCGGTCCAGGTAGCGTACGCAGGTCTCCTTATCGATATCGGTTGCGAGCAATTGGGCATGTTGTGGTTTGGAGCCTCCGTTGCCGCATACGTATAGGTTCCATCCTTTCTCCGTAGCGATGATGCCGAAGTCCTTGCTCTGCGCCTCGGCGCATTCGCGTATACAGCCGCTTACGCCGCCCTTGATCTTATGGGGCGCCCGGATGCCTCTATATCTTTCCTCCACCCCGATGGCAAAGGATACGCTGTCGTGAAGGCCGAAACGGCACCAGGTGCTGCCCACGCAGCTTTTCACCGTCCGGAGGGCTTTTCCGTAGGCGTGACCGCTTTCGAATCCGGCCCGGATCAATTCCTCCCAGATATCCGGCAGGTCTCCCACATGGGCTCCGAACAGGTCGATCCGTTGTCCGCCGGTGATCTTGGTATAGAGATTATATTTTTTGGCTACTTTGCCCAATACGATCAGTTTGTCGGGGGTGATCTCTCCGCCTGGAATGCGGGGTACTACGGAATAGGTGCCCCCTTTCTGGATATTTGCCAGGTAGCGGTCGTTGCTGTCCTGTATAGTCGCCTGTTTGAGGATGTTGTCGTTCCAGCAGCTCGCCAGGATACTGGCTACGACGGGTTTGCAGACTTCGCATCCGTCGCCTTTGCCCCAGCGGCCCAGCGTCTCATGATAGGTCCTGACCTCGTGCAGTTTCACCAGGTCGAATATTTCCTGCCGGGAGTGATCAAAATGTTCGCAGATCACATTGCGGACATACTGTCCATTGGCCTTCATCGTGCCGGTGATCAGGTCTTTCACCAGGGGGATGCAGCCTCCGCAGCCGGTGCATGCCTTCGTACATTTTTTCATGGCTTCCACGGAATGGATACCCTTGTCCGTTACAGCCTGGCAGATGGCCGCCTTGGAGACGGATTCGCAGGAGCAGATCAATGCTTCATCCGGCAGGTTCATCACGCCGGCGCCTTCGGAGGCTCCGCCCCTGCTGCCCAGGATGAGGTCTTCGGGATCGGGTGGCAGCAGGATCTTGTTATTCACGGTCTGCAGTAATATATTATAGGCAGCGGCATCTCCGATGAGAATGCCTCCCAGCAGGTATTTGCCGTCATTGCTTATATTGATGCGCTTATAGATGCCTTTGTGCCGGTCCTCGAATACGATAGTCCTGCATTCGGGTTCGGCTACGAAGGGGTCTCCGAAGCTGGCGACGTCTACGCCGATCAGTTTGAGTTTGGTGCTCATGTCAAAGCCCCTGAATGACTTATTGCCTTCCGTCCGATTAGCTGCGACGATGATTGACAGATTCGTCGCGACGATCTCGGCCATTTCGTAACCGGGAGCGACCAGTCCATAGATCATGCTATTGACCAGGGCGCATTCTCCGATGGCGAAAATACGGGGATCGCTGGTCTGTAATTTTTCATTGACCAGGATGCCTCCCCGGGTGCCCACCTGTAAACCGGCCAGCCGGGCCAGCTCATCGCGGGGGCGGATGCCTGCGGAGATCACCAGCATATCGACTTCCAGCCGGGTATCGTCAGCAAACTGCAGGGCTTTGATCTTCCCTTCTCCTTCTATTGCCAGGGTGCTCTTATTAAGATGAAGCTGCAGTCCCAGTTTTTTAAGCCGGGATTCCAGGGTATGGCTGCCGGCGCTATCTATTTGCCGGGGCATGAGGCGGGAAGCGAATTCTATCACATGGGGCTGGGCTATCCCCAGGTCCAGGAGGGCTTTGGCGGCTTCCAGTCCCAGGAGCCCGCCCCCCATTACGGCGCCGTTCTGTGAGCCGGCGGCATAGGACCGGATGAGGTCCAGGTCTTCGATAGTCCGATAAACGAAGACCCCTTCTTTTTCGATACCGTTGATATCGGGTACGAATGCGGAGGATCCTGTCGCCAGTATGAGGTAATCGTAGGGCTGGCTGAGCCCCTTTTGGGAATGGACGGTCTGCGCATTCCGGTCGATCTCGCGGATCGGGTCTCCCAGGTGGAGCACGATGTCTTTGTCGTCATCGAACCAACCGGCCATGGAAAGGCCGAGGTCATTGGCGGATTTGCCATTAAAATATTCACTGAGATGCACTCTGTCGTAGGCAGGCCTGGGCTCTTCGCCAAAAACGACTACTTGAAAGGAGGGGCTGGCCGCCATTAGTTTCTCGCAAAACTTATGTCCTACCATGCCATTGCCGATCACCACTACCACGGGTTTGGGAACACTGCTCATACGACGTTGTTTTACTGGTTATTAGTGATTTTTCAGATGGGGGTTAACCGACAGGAAAGGTGTTCCTGGGAAGGACTACATTTTAAAGGATCCTTCCCAGGAACAGTTTCGCAGAAAGTTCAAACAATCATTAGAGGCAAAATATATTACAATTATTTACATGTAATACTATATTACAATTATAAGACATTTTTTTATAAAAAACATTACGCACGAAATATAAAAATCAATAATTTAATTTTTTTTCATTAACTTGGATATAATACTTGCATCTAATTTATTAATATATGAATACGCTCTCCAAACCTGAATTGTTATTGGTAGGCGCCGGCCCCGGCGATCCCGAGCTGATCACGCTGAAAGCTTACCGGGCCCTGCAGCAGGCCCGGGTAATCCTGTATGATCATTTAGCTAATTCGGTCCTGCTCGACTGGGCTCCGGTGAGCTGTGAAAAGATCTATGTAGGCAAGCTGCCTTACGGAGACTATACGCCCCAGGAGACGATCCATGCATTAATTAAGGAAAAAGCTTTTGCGGCGGGGCAGGTGATCCGGTTAAAGGGGGGAGATCCTTTTGTCTTTGGAAGGGGGTTCGAGGAAATATTGTTTGCAAAGGAGCAGGGGATCGCCGTCTCTTATATTCCCGGCATTACCAGCATGCAGGCGGCGGGTCTGTCGGATATACCGTTGACCCATCGTCATCTCAGTGAGAGCATCTGGGTTGTCACCGGGACTAAAAAAGATGGTTCTCTCTCCGGGGATCTGCGGCTTGCCATGAAGAGCAAGGCTACGGTGGTGATCTATATGGGGATGAAAAAGATACAGGAGATCAGCCGGGTGTACCGGGAAGAAGGTTATGGGGATATGCCTGCCGCCATCATTCAGCATGCCTCTCTTCCACAGCAGAAAATGGCTGTTGGGGTAGCGGGGAATTTACCCGAGCTGGTGGAGAAGGACGGGTTAACGCATCCCGCTATCATTATTATAGGGGCTGTGGTGGGAATTGCTGCTAATAAAAAGCTGCAAGCTCCCGGCAAGTCCTATGAAATAAGACCCGTACCGGAAGCTTGCAGCCTGATGCGTAAAGCTATTTAAATGACTTGGCGTCAGCCAGGAACTTAGCCAGGCCGATATCTGTCAGGGGGTGTTTTAACAGTCCCAGGATTGGCTCCAGGGGAGAAGTAACGACATCCGCTCCGGCTTCGGCACACTGGATAATGTGGAGAGCGCTGCGGATGGAAGCTGCCAGGATCTCTGTTTCGAAGCCCTGGATAGCATAGATGTTGGCGATCTGTTCGATCAGCTGTACGCCGTCCCAACCGCTGTCATCGATCCTTCCGATAAAGGGGGAAACGTACGCAGCTCCTGCTTTTGCAGCCAGGATCGCCTGTCCTGCGGAGAATACCAGGGTACAATTGGTCTTGATACCGTTGTCAGTAAACCATTTGATGGCTTTCACGCCGTCCTTGATCATCGGGACCTTTACGATAATATTGGGGTGGATAGCGTGCAGCTTCTTACCTTCTTCGATGATATCCTTGAATTCGGTGGAAACTACTTCCGCGCTGATGTCGCCGTCAACTATTTCGCAGATGGTTTTATAATGGTTCGTAACAGCGGCCTCGCCTTTGATGCCAACCTTAGCCATGAGGGACGGGTTGGTCGTAACGCCATCCAGGATTCCTAAATCGTTTGCTTCTTTAATCTGAGCCAGATCGGCCGTGTCGATAAAAAATTTCATAAAAAATAATTTTGGCCCCGGCACTTGGTCCGGGAAGTATTAATAGTAACTATGAAGGTAACAAATATAAAACAGTTTTGTTTCAGACGGAGATTTTTGGGAGAGACAAAGTAGCAGAAATAAAAAAAGGCAAGTTACTTACATCGCACCGCTCAACCATTTACCCTTGCTGCCTTCCGGCCCTGGGGGGATTCAACAGGAGCTGGTCGTATAAGACTTGCCTGCCGCAAAGATAATGAAACTTAACCGATAAATAATAACCTGGGCCTCATTTATTCCGACTATTAAAACGGTTGATTCCCACGAGCTCATCCGCCCGGGCTCCCGGAGCCCGGTAATAGATCAGGATCATATAATTATTTTCTGTTTCCAGGTGATTGCCTTCTGTAAATTCGAAGGAGGCCTTGCGGTCGGGGTCGGCACGATCGATGGTGACGTAGGTATAACTATAATATCCCTGTTTCAGCAGGAAGGAGCCTTCGTATCTGCCTGTCGAGGTGTTGAACACCATTTTTGTGGAATCGTTGAATCCTCCTCCGGTGAACTGTCCCAGTACATAGACGTCTTTGTCCGGGAAAGGGGTATTGCCGGGGGGGACAAAGCTGAAATGCGCACGGGCATAATCGGTCTGATAATAGACGTTGATGCTTTCCGTGGTCTGGATAAAATAAAATCCATCGTAGTCATTATAAAAATAAAATTGCTGCCGCGACCGGTCTCCATCCGGCTTGAGAAAGATATCCGTCGAAGCCTTGCCATAGACGGCGTTCTGGATCCTGTCGCTCTGGTAGCGGAAGCTTTGCAGGTCCACCCAGCGCCATTCGTTACCCCCCGGGAATTGGAAATCATTGTCATTATTATAATCGAGGATATTATTCACATAAAAAGTAGGTTTCACATCCCGGATGGTATTGTCCCACCGGTAGTTTTGCAGGACGACCACTTTGATCTGGTCCAGGGGGTTGGCGGGGTTCACCCCGGCCGTATTCACTTTGAGCTGTATGCGCTGATGAGTATGGGCGAGCTCGTAATTAAGGGGCTGCAGGTATTGGGCGCTGATATTGATCTTCTTGTCCGTCACCAGGAAGCGGCGGGTAAAGGCCAGTTTGGAAGTATCTCCATCCAGAAAGACTTTCAGCAGGTAGTTCCCGGAGTGGATGGGGATGCAATTCGGATCGGGCAGGATGGCCTGGTAGTGGGTATACCGGGTGAGGGCCACCGAAGAGAACTGGTAATTCCCGATGCGGATCTGGGGGAAGCCTTTGATATAATCGAAATCGCTTACAGGGGCCGGGGTCCAGTCGACATTGCAGAGCTGGATGGTATAATAATAATTCTTTACATCACCGTCGAGGTCATCGAAATGCAGTTCCAGCTGGTCGGCTCCGTTCAGGGGCAGGATCGGGTAGCCCAATTGGTTTCCCGCCAGGTAGAGCTGGGGCGTCCTGATAGAGGCTGAATAAGTGGAATCGGGTGTCTGGGCCCTGGCGAAAAGGGAGACGACGCAACTTAAAATAGTAAGCTTATAGCTGACGGAAAGGGAAAAGATCCGGTTCATAAGAAAAGAATTATAGATAGTACTGGACAAAGGCGGTCATTGGAGACTACAATGTTAGCATAAAAAAGTAATTTGCGCACCAAAACAATGCCGTTTGAATGTAGCAGCCTTTATTGCCCGACGTATCGCTTTTAACAGGGAACGGTCTTTTTCCAGGTTTATTATAAGGCTGGCGATTACGGCGACGGCAATCAGCGTAGCCGCTATGCTGCTGACCCTGGCTTTTACGCATGGGTTTCAATATGCCATCGGCCAGAAGATCTTCAGTCTCTGGGGGCATATCCGCGTTCAGTATGCCGCTCCCAACAGGGCCTCCATTGCCGAGGAGCTTCCCATGACCCGGAATGACACGGTCTGGCGACAATTGCACGATAATAAGGAGGTCCGGAGCGTCAGCGCTTTTGCCACCAAGAATGCGATCCTGAGAAGCAAGGAAGGCATTGAAGGGGTCCTTCTAAAGGGGGTCGCCAATGGCTATGATTTTTCCAATATGGACGGCTTTCTGAAAACCGGCCGCTGGATCCATTTTGCCGACAGCGGCTATAGCAGCGAGATCAACCTGTCCACGTATACGGCCAACCAGCTGAAGCTCCATGTGGGAGACAGGGTGCTGGTTTATTTTCTGCAACCCGGAGGCCCGCCCAGGGTAAGGTCTCTGCTCGTAGCCGGCACGTTCAAGGTCGGCATCGAGGATTATGATAAGCTGATGGCGATCGGCGATCTGAAGCTCATTCAGCGGCTGAATAACTGGCAGCCTGATCAGATCGGGGGTTATGAGGTCTTTATCCGGGACTACCGGAAGATCGACACGGTGAATACGCTCATTTTCAATCCCCTCCCTTCCGGCTGGAGCAGCCGTACGATCGAGGAGATCTATCCCAATATCTTCGAATGGCTGAACCTGCAGGATAATACGATCATCATCGTGCTGGTCATTATGATCATCGTAGCTACCCTCAACCTGGTGACTTGTCTCATTATTTTGGTGCTGGAGCGTACCCGCATGATCGGCATCCTGAAAGCGATCGGTTCTCCCAATACCTCTATCCAGGAGATCTTCCTTTACCAGGGCGCTTATATCACCCTGTTCGGGATGCTGTTCGGGAATGGCTTTGGGCTCCTGATCTGCTGGCTGCAGCAGCGTTATGGCTTTCTTACCCTGCCCGAGGACGCCTATTTCATCTCGAAGGCTGTCGTGAGGATCGAATGGTGGCACATCCTACTGGTCAATGCGGGTACATTCGTCATATGCTTCCTGGTGCTGATGATCCCTACTCTTATTGTGCGGCGGATGCAGCCGACCCGGGCCATTCAGTTCCGCTAGGCGGTTCAGACCAAATGCGAGAGGATGATGCCAGTAGCCACAGCCGCATTCAACGATTCTGCCTGTCCTTTGCGGGGGATGGTGATACGATGGGTCGCTTTCTGCAGCAATTCCCCGCGGATGCCCCGGGATTCATTTCCGATCATGATTAATCCTTCGGAAGTTTGTCCTGTTTCATAAAGGTTCTTTCCTTCCAGAACGGCGGCATAGACCGGGAGGTTCGGGTGCCGCCGGATCACTTCTTCCGGGTCTTCATATACTACCTGTATGCGGCTGATGCTTCCCATGGTGGATTGTATTGTCTTGACATTAAAGATATCGGCGCAATCCCTGCTGCAAACCACCTGCCGGAGACCAAACCAGTCTGCGATCCGGACGATGGTTCCCAGGTTGCCCGGGTCCTGGATGCCGTCCAGCAACAAACTAACTGTCTTTTCAAATACGGGCGGTGGGAAGGACGGTCTCCCGAAAACGGCCAATACCTGGTTGGGGGTCGACAGGGAAGATATCCGTTCCAGTTCCCCTTCTTTTAATTCGGTGAAACCGGGAGATGTTGCGGTGATGAGGGGGGGCGAAGGATGCTCCTGCAGCCATTCGCGGACCGCATAGAGTTGCCGGAGTTCTATGTTAGGGGCGTCCAGCAATTCCCGCACCATCTTGGGACCTTCCACGATAAATACTCCTTCCTGATCACGAAATTTTTTCTGGCCTAAACTTTGAATATATTTGACCTGCGATTTTACCAGCATTGTCTTTTCGTTTACATACAAAAATATCGAATCGGGTTTCTTTAATTTCTTTATGTTATACCGCCGGCAAGTTACTGTATCTTTTTTCAACCCAGCATTCGTACTGACGACAGTATTATTGACGATGTTGTTCTCCTGCACGGTCCCCCGAAAATACCAGGAAGGGAAGCCTTTTGTCTTCAGCTCCAATATAAAGGTAGAAGGGAATATTCCCTCCAGCGAAAAACAGGATCTTACCATAAAACTGTACAATCAGCTGGACGACAGCATAAGGACCCAGGTGATATCCATTGCCGGGATCTATAAGAGAGTGATGTCGCCTCCCGTCTTCGATACGGCGAATATGCGCCGTTCCCTGGGCTATATGGTCGTCGGGCTGAATTCCATCGGCTATTTTGCGCCTGCCATTAAAGATACCTTCCGGGTCAGGGAGGTGAAGGGAAAGAAGCTGAAGTTCAGACACTGGCGTTTTGTACGGGTACCCTACCATGAGACGCGGGTCTCCATCGATTTTCGCGTGTCGCCGGGGAAGCAGCTGAAATTCGACTCTATCGGTTATGATCTTACTACGCCTGCTTTGCAGGCACTGGCCCTGCAGAGCAGGTCCCGGTCTCTGCTGCACAAGGGGAAACCTTATTCCAAACAGATCCTTTCCTCGGAATTAGACCGTCTGGTGGAGATTTTCAACAATAACGGCTATTATAAATTTTCCAAAGAGGACCTGGTTGTCATCAGGGATACGGTGGTAGCCGCCCTGATCGATCCTAACCTTGATCCTTTCGAGCAGGCTGCCTTGCTGGACAAGCTGAAGAGAAAGAGAGAGCATCCTACGATCGATGTGGTCATTCAGCAGCGTCCCGTCAAAGATTCGAATCGGATCACTAAATATTATATCGGTCATGTCACGGTGTATCCCGACCTGCCGATCCTGCTGGAAGACACCGCCGTGGTCAACAGTATCGATACCAGCACGGCTAAGAATTTCACCATTATTGCCCGTTCCGATAAGTTCAAGCCCACTGTAGTTGCCAACAATATCTATGTGCGGCCAGGCAGGTTGTACCGTCTGTCAAATGCCAACAGGACGATCAACCGGTTCAACCAGATGGGGGCCTGGCAACAGGCGACCATTGGTTTTACTCCTTCCGACAGCTCTGATTCCGTATTGGACATGACCCTGCGCCTGTTCCCCGCCAAAAAGCAAAACCTGAATACCGACCTGGAAGCCAGCCGGAATACCGGGGATATCGTTGCGGTCGGTAATCTATTCGGGGTAGGCCTCAACCTGGGATTGCGCAACCGCAATACCTTCCGGCAGGCGGTCCTCACTACGACCAACCTGCGGGGAGGCGTGGAACTGGGTAGCGACTTTATCCAGACCACGCAGGCCAGTATCTCGCATACTATCTCATTCCCCCGGCTGATCGCCCCCTTCCCGGTAAACAGGGAGCGAAGGCTGGACAGTCTCCGTTCGGTGCTGAACTTCAATGCCGCTTATACGGACAGGCGGCAATTTTTCACTACGCGGTCCTTCAACACCTCCTGGGGTTATCAATGGAGCCGGGGCAACCGGTCTTTTTTGTTCAATCCGCTGAATATCGAATATACGAACCTGAATAAAACGGATAGCTTTCAGAAGTACCTGGATAGCATCCCCTCCCTGAACCTGGCGTTTAAGAGCGGCCTGGTCATCGGGCAGCAGTTTGTTTACAGTTCGCTCCGGACGCATGGCATTCATACGGATTATCTCCGTATCAGCGGGGAGGAGAGCGGCGCTTTGCTCGGCCTGATCAAGTCGTGGGACGAAGGAGAGCTCTGGCGTTATATCAAAGGGGACATTGAGTATCGTCGTCATATCGACTACAAAAGGACCGAGCTCGCTTTCCGGGCGTACGCCGGCGCGGGCTGGGCCTATGGCCGGGAAGGCAATGGCTATGAGCAGACCCTGCCTTTCTATAAGGCTTTTTTTGCCGGAGGCCCCAATAGTATGCGGGGTTGGCAGATAAGGCAATTGGGGTTGGGATCCTCGACATTTTATAGTGTACAGGGCAGCAAGCTTTCCGACCGGTTCGGGGATGTGCAGCTGGAAAGCAATGTCGAGTACCGGTTTCCTTTAGGCACTGTGTTCGGGGTGAAGCTCAAGAGCGCTCTGTATGTGGATGCCGGCAATATCTGGAACCGGGATACGGCGGTGGTGGGCAAGGGCAGTGATTTCCGATTCGACAGGTTCTATAAAGAGCTGGCCGTGGATGCCGGGACGGGCCTGCGACTGGACTTTGATTATTTCCTCATACGATTTGACTGGGCTTATAAGCTGAGGGACCCGCAGCGACTCCAGTATCCTGAACGGTGGTTCTATGATATGCGGCTTAGTGACGGGCAGTTCCAGCTGGGGATCGGGTATCCGTTCTAGGGGCGATCAAGTTTTTCCTTTATATAGGCTTCCGCGGCTTCCATGTCCATTGCATTTTCCACCCGGAACTCCCCTATCCTGGTGCGGCGAAGACAGCTGAGATAACCGCCGCAGCCCAGGGCGGCGCCTACATCATTGGCCAGGCTACGGATATAGGTCCCGGTGGAGCAGACCACGCGGAAATGCACAACCGGTAATTCCAGGGCCGTGATCTCAAATTCTTTAATAGTTACCGGCCGGGGGTCCATCTTCACTTCTTTGCCCTGCCGGGCCAGCTCATAGACCCTGATCCCATCTTTTTTAATGGCCGAATGGATGGGGGGAACCTGGGATATGTCCCCGATGAAGGTGGAAACGACCGATTGGAGGATGGCTGCGGTGACGGCGCTGGTATCTTTATGATTTTCCGGTTCGCTTTCCAGGTCGAAAGTGGGGGTAGTTGCTCCCAGGGTGATATGGCCGGTATATTCCTTTTCTTTGGCCATGTAATCGTTGATACGTTTAGTGAACTTTCCCGTGCAGAGGATCAGCAGGCCGCTGGCCAGGGGGTCGAGTGTACCGGCGTGGCCGACTTTTTTAATCCTGACCTTATTGCGGATCTTTCTGACCACGTCGAAGGAGGTCCAGTGCAGGGGCTTGTCAATGAGCAGGACCTGTCCTTCTTCAAAAAAATTAGGCGTGGCCGGGGTGCCGGGGGATCTTTGTTCCATCGGGGCAAAGATACTGATTAGAGGGGTCGGGACATTTAATTGTCAGATTCCGTAGTAAGTTTTTGAAGATAGTCTTTTGAAAGTTGGTAAAATTCCCGGGCTTTGCTAATCAATTCTTTAGCAATCTGCGGCGTAATATCAGCGTCGAAATCGTAATCGGCTTCCTGGCGATATTCAAATATCAGAGCAATATTGTCGGATATCGCGATTGAAAAAATCCCGGTTTTGATAAATAGTTCGGAAAATTTGGCCCGTACCCCCTGGTGTGTTTTTGCATATACATTTTGAGTAGATAAAAGAGCCATCATGCAATAGTAACATCCATAGTACGCACGATTAGCCGTTGCTAAAACAAAGCCGCCTTTTAAATCGTACTCGGCATTTTCAATAGCGTTGGCAGCCTTTTCAAGCGCTTTTAAAGATTCGCTGTATTCAGAATGGATCATATAATGATACCGTCTTTACGGATTTCCTGATAAACTCCCTGCATGGAAGTTTGTTTTTTTTGAAAGGATACGGGCAATGAAGATACCATTAGACCGTATTTTAATGAGAGTCTGGAACCGATATACGAAGTTTTGGGTATTTCTGCGGCAGGACGGGTATTAGGATCCCGAAGCACAACGGCAAAATCAAGATCCGACTCTTCGTGATAATCGCCACGGGCATGGGAACCGAATAAGACAAGTTCTACCAGTTCATTCCCATAGAGGTTTTGAAGGCTGGCTTTGTATTCGCTTGCAACTTGTTGAACAATTGGAAGCATTTCTGAAGTTTACTACAAAGTTATACAAGTTATTATGAAAAGAGAAATGCTCTTTTTTGAGCCTAGATAGCCAGCCGGGCTTTGATTTCCAGGTATTTATTCACGGTCTGGACCGTGAGGTTTTCGGGAGCGGTGAGGATGGTTGCGATGCCATGCTGGTTCAGTTCCTTTACGATGAGCCTTTTTTCGTAGGCGAACTTTTCGGCGATGGTCTTAATATAGAGTCCTTCTATGTCTTCGGGTCCGGCCTCTCTTACCTGTTGCAGGCCGGTGTTCTCGAAAAAGACGACCAGCAGCAAATGATTTTTTGCGATGCCGCGGATATAGGGCATCTGTCTTTGCAGGCCCGACAGGGATTCGAAATTCGTGAACAGGACGACGAGGCTTCTCTGGGTGATGCGGGTCCGCACCAGGGCATAGAGTTTTTCATAATCCGTCTCCAGGAATTTCGTCTGCTGGTTATAGAGGATCTCCAGGATCTGGCTCATTTGCATCGCCTTGCGGCCAGCCGGAAGGAAGGTGCCGATCTGGTCTGCAAAAGTGACCAGGCCTGCCTTATCCTGTTTAATAAGGGCCACCCGGGAAAGGATGAGCGTAGCATTGATTGCGTAGTCGAGCAGGCTCATGCCGCCAAAGGGCATTTTCATGATACGGCCCT
The DNA here is from genome assembly GCA_035555335.1 of Puia sp. Taxonomy (GTDB): domain Bacteria; phylum Bacteroidota; class Bacteroidia; order Chitinophagales; family Chitinophagaceae; genus Puia. The sequence continues at coordinate 477,366 of DATMGS010000027.1, read as the reverse complement.
TATCGATCAGGCAATAGACCTGCTGGCTTTTTTCATCCGTGAATTTATTGACCATCAGCTGGCCGCCTTTGCGGGCCGTGGCATTCCAGTTGAGGCTGCGGATATCGTCTCCGGTGACATATTCTTTGATCTGTTCGAATTCGAGGCTATGTCCCAGCTTGCGTATTTTTTTGCTGCCGTTCTCCGCTGTATTGTTGGACCAGGCCAATAACTCGTATTGTTTCAGGGGAAGATAGGAAGGCAGGACCTTTATCGTCTTCGTCGCGTCCAGGATCTTCCGTCTTACCAGGAGATTAAAGGGGCTCTTAATGAAGATATTAATAGCGTGGAAGATATATTCTCCCCGTTCCGTTGGCCGCAATTCATAAGACAGGTCGCGGGTTTCCGCTGGTTTGAGTTGGCAGTCCAGGAAAAAATTCCGTTGCTGGAACTGATCGGGCAATTCATCGATGATATGCAGGGATACCTGGAAAGGGTATTGATTGGTGACTACGAGCTTTACCGGGTTGGGGTCGCCATTGCTGAATCGTTCGGAGCATTCGCGCCGGGCCGTCACAGGGTCCTTGCGGGAAAAGAGCACGAGGTAGTCCAATGCCGCGGCCAGGGCGATGAAGAGGGCGCCCAGCTGGGCGATCACGAATAGGAAAGGGATCCCATAGGACAGTACGAACAGGGAGATGACGATCACCAATCCTATATAGAATCGCCGGGAAAAGAAAAGAGATTTATAGAATCTTTTGAGCATTCAAAAAATAAATTAATGGGTTACCGGGGGATTTCGATGGATTGAATGATTTCATTGATCACTTCATCCGTTGAAGCGCCTTCCATTTCTTTTTCCGGCGTCAGCACCAGCCGGTGGCGAAGTACTGCGGGGACTATGTATACGATATCTTCCGGCGTGACGAAATCACGTCCCCGCATGGCGGCCAGAGCTTTGGAGCCATTGAGGATGCCGATGGAGGCCCGTGGCGAGGCGCCCAGGTAAATAGCTTTGTGATTACGGGTGGCGCCTACGATGACCGTGATGAAATGAATGAGCTTGTCTTCCACGTGCAGACCGCGCACCTGCCTGCGAAGCTCTTCGATCCGGAAGGCTGACAATACGGGCTGCACACCTTCGACCCAGTTTTCCATCCGGGACTGGTGATGATGAGCTACGATGAGGAACTCCTGCTCCAGCGTAGGATAGCCGACATTGATCTTAAAGAGGAAGCGGTCCAGCTGCGCCTCGGGCAAATGGTAGGTGCCTTCCTGTTCGATGGGGTTCTGTGTAGCCACGACCATGAAGGGGGGCGGCAGTAAAAGGGTCTGTCCGTCGACGGTGATCTGCCTTTCTTCCATCACTTCGAATAAGGCGGACTGCGTCTTGGCGGGGGCTCTGTTGATCTCATCGATCAGTACGATATTGCTGAAGATGGGTCCTGCCTTGAATTGGAAGCTGCTTTCCCGGGGATTGAAAACAGAGGTGCCGATCACATCGCTGGGCATGAGATCTGGGGTGAACTGGATCCGGGAGAAGCCTACGGAGATTACTTTACTGAGCAATTTGGCCGTCAGGGTCTTGGCGACGCCCGGCACTCCTTCTATCAATATATGACCGTCCGATAAGATGCCTGCGAGTAGTAATTCGATCATTTGTTCCTGGCCCACGATCACCTTACCGATCTCGGCTTTAAGCTGCTCAACCGTTTGCTGCAATTCGCCCAGGTCGGTCCTTTGTTCAAATAAATTTTCTTCCATGTTTATGCGTGTTTATAAAATGTATCTATTTTCCGGTGAAAGGCCAGCAGTTCTTCATCTGTCACAACGGATTCCAGCTGCAGGCGTTGAATGTCGGTTACTAGGTCCTGTAAGGTTTCTTTCGGGTATCCTGTTTTATAGGAAAGGCGTTCGATAAAGTCCGCGTCCGGGGTCGTCACGGGTAAGTTATACCGGGTACGGACATGGTCCAGGAAATGTGCCGACATCTTCAGGGCCAGGTTGTGATTGTCCCTCCGCTGATAGTACAGGCGTCCAATCGTCTTTACGAAGTCGAGGGAGTTATTACGCAGTCCTTCTACGACGGGCACCATCCGCTGTTTGCGTTTGGATTCGAACAGATAGATGAGTAAGAAAAGCAGGAGGGCAAGCCAGAAGGCCCAGCGTAAAGATGGATTGGACAGAATGTACTGAAAGGCCGAAAAATTATTATCTTTCCGCTCATACCGGAAATACTCATCCCATATGACCTCTTTTGCAGACACCGGAAGATAGGAAAGGGCATTGTCGTAATAAGCCTTATTTTGCTTATGCAGCAGGAAGAAATTAGTGAACGCCGTTGGAGCGAATTGAAGGAATAAGGTCCCACCGCCCTTGTAATTGAACTTCAGCAGGTCGGGGCGGCCTTTGGAATCTCTTCCCAGGATCGTGGCGTATTGGGAGTCCAGGGAAGTTACCCAGTTATCATAGGCCGCTCCGGGATAAGCAAAAGACAAAGAGTCATAGCTGACGGGATTGTAAATGCTCAGCCGCATACTGTCCGCCTCCCCGGGAGCATAAAGGCGGGGCGCCGGCTTACAATTCAGCAGGTGCAGCAGAGAGTCACTGAACTCAAAGGCGGAAAGGAATACATGATTGCCTTGCCCCACAAAATTCATGATCGAGTTGATCTCCGCCGGATCCGGCAACACCCGGGAAGCAATGACGATATAAGCTTTTTTCGCAGTTTCCTTCATCTCGGAAGACATGCTCAGATTAACAGGAGATTTCAAATCGGAAGGAGAATGCTTGTTAAGGGTGATCTCGGCATCAGGAAACAGGTACTGCAAATTGTCATACGCCACCGAAGTCCCATAAGGCAGCTTGTCCTTACGCCAGACCGTAAGCTTGCGATTCAGCTTCCTGGTCCCCCCCGTATTACAGGCCACAAAGGGAAACAGCAAGAACGCCAGCATCCATACACGCGCCCTACCCCCTCTAAAGGGAGAGGAGAGGTTTACGCTGCTCTTTTCGTTGGCTTCACTCATTTCCAATCTCGTTTTTTATATACTTCTATTGCAGTCCCTAACCGGGCTCCGCCCGGTTGTGAACAAGGCCTGTGGCCTATTTGAAGGAATTCAATTTCAGCCCAGGGACCTGTCAAAGTCCTTAAAATAGGTTTGCAGCAATGTGAACTGCTGCCCGCTGATGGCAAAATCGCCATACCAAACCCGCTCATAAGCCCTGGTCAGCAAACGAAAGGGTTCCTGCTGGGGAAGGCCGCCCAGCTGACTGATATATTCCTGGTTGGTAGCCTGCGCATGATACCGGATCAATTCCTTTGCATCAAGGTGACGAAGCGCCTTAAGATACAGATATCGCACGGCCAGCCGATGATCGGGTATTCCCATCGCCTGTTTTAGCCCTTCCTCAAGGTCCTCCTCTTGCATGCTGATAGTCTCCCCGGCAAGGTTTGCTGCTTTGGCTCCGGCCTTGTAAAAGAACTGGAGATTATTCTCCGCTATGATCTTGTAGAGTGCATAGAACAGGATAGCTGCCAGCAGGAGGTAAACAAAATATTTAAACCCCTGGCTATTGAGGAATTTTTCCAGGAAATCAAAAGAGTGGTTTTGCTTCCTGTTCTCATTTTCGGGCGTCCAATAGGCGGGGTCGTTGGCATAAGCAAAGTCCTTGTCCTTCTTAAGCCGCTCTATCACTGAGTCAGGCACGGTCCGAAACACAACGGAGTCATGCTGTGCCGTGGTATTTTCGGAGTGACCGGTATCCAAAGAACCGGAACTTTCAGTATCCGAAGAAGCGGAGGTGCGAAACGAATCAGCCGGGACCGCAGCCGTGTCGACAACAGGAGGCGGCGTATTCTCCACGGAACCGGGAATGGAATCCGGTAACCGCTTCCGGCTTTGTGCCGGACAGGATTGACCGGAGAGCAATAGCAACAGCAACAATGCCACGACGGCGCCGGCCATTTTTTTAATCCGATTCAGAGGAGTATATTTTCGGATAGAAAGATTCAAAGGTTAGTGGTTGAAGTCAGGGAGCGCGATTGCTTTTCCAGGCGAATGGGATAAAGGATGAAATACCAGATGATAAATGTCAGGGAAGTGAGTAAAATAGAGAGGCTCAGCCAAACCGGCATTTTGGAATACCGCGTGACAAACCCTTCCAGGAAAGCGGCTACAATGAATACCGGCACCAGCCCGATCATTAATTTTATTCCATCTTTCGCTCCTCTGCGGAGCGAAGCCAGCCGCTTGTGGGTACCCGGGAACAGGATGCTGTTTCCGAGGACGAAGCCGGCTCCTCCGGCAATAATGATCGAGGCGATCTCCAGGGTGCCGTGGATCCAGATCACCAGGATGGACTGCATGCCCAACCCTTTCGAAAAAAAATAATATTGGAAAGCGCCGAGCATGACCCCGTTCTGAAACAACTGCCATACGGACCCGATAGAAACCAACAGGCCGGCGACAAAGACCATAAAGGACACTTTGATATTGTTGACAGCGATCCAGGTGAACATGCTCAGGGAATCCTCGCTTTTGTAGACTCCGAAAGGGTCGCCTTTGGCGATATTGTCTTCGGTCATGTCGATATACTGATCCCCCATGACGCCCCGTACAAAAGTCTCATCATGGGCCGCAGAAAAAGCGGCTAAAATCCCGAACAGCATAAATATTAAAAAAGAATATAATATTTCCCGGTGGTATTTCCGGACCAGCAGGGGTAATTCCGTTTTCCAGAACCGGGCTATGCGGGAAGCCTCTTCTTTTTTGTTGCGATAAATGCCAAGGTAAATCCTGGAAGCGAGCCCATTGAGGTATTGGGTCACTTTGCTATGCGGATAAAAGGTCTTGGAATAGCCCAGATCATTCACCAATTCAGTGAATTGTCCGGCCATTTCGTCCGGATCGGTAGTTGGCTCATATTGATACTGTTTCCACTTATCAATATTTTTTTTAATAAAAAGACCCTCTCTCACTAAAAAAGATTTAGCATTATATTTACCAATAAATATAGTGAGTAAAATCTGATAAATATAATCTGAATCAGCCCGAACATGCTTGTAGTAAAACTAGATACCGGCTTTAATATTGAGGTGGATTTTGTCATCACTCCCTTTCACAAGCGTCTTCTTTCCTGGCTGATCGACTCGGCGATCCTCGCTGCTTACTGGATGCTGGGCCGAAAGCTGCTGCCCGGTGCGCTAAGCGAGGAGGGTATGGAATGGATCTGGGTATTGTTCGGGCTGCCGCCTTTGTTCTATTATCTCCTCTGTGAGATCCTGATGAACGGGCAGAGTGTCGGGAAAAAGGTGCTGGGGATCAAGGTGATTACGGCAGACGGGGGGCAGCCGACGCTGAGTCAATACCTGATCAGGTGGGTATTCCGGCTGGCGGATTTCCCTATCTGGGTGTTTGCAGCCGCCGTCTACGGGGCATTGCCTTACTGGTGTATACTTTTTATTTTTGCAGGGATCGCCTGTGTCATCATCACGCCTCATTCGCAGCGGATCGGGGATCTGGTGGCCGGTACGATCATCATCGATACCCGTACGCATACTTCCTGGGAGGACACTGTATTCACGGAACTGGCGGGGGATTATCAGCCCCGGTTCCCGCAGGTGATGCAGCTAAGCGATAAGGATATCAATACGCTGAAAAGCATTATCGGCGCCGTGAAGAAAAAGAGCGACTATGACCTTTCCATGCGGATCGGGGAAAGGATCAAGTCCAAGCTGCATATTGAAAGTGACCAGGACTCGCTGGAGTTCCTGGAGACCCTGCTGAAGGATTATAATTATTATTCTACTAAGTAGCCCAGGGATTTTTGCCGCTAACGACTTACTGTTCCATAAATGTTGAAGAGGATGATCACTATGATAAGCCCCATATAGAGGATGGCAAGGATGCCGATGAAACGGAAAAAGGCTTTGAGGCTCCGGAAGGACCGGATCAGGTGTTCCTGATCGTTGCCGCGCAGCGCCAGCTGCATACGGGTGGCAAAATTATACAGGTAAAGGCAGGGGAAGAACATGATCAGGGACCCTACGACCAACGTGACCAGTCCGATGATGGCGCTCGATTGAGTACTGCCTCTGTCGATGCTGTTCAGTTTGGAAGTGGAGAAAGCGATGGCAAAGAGTGCGATCAATGTAAACAGGCCGCTACAGATAAAGCCCATGATCCCCAGGAATTTCGCCCAGCGGGCGGTTTCTCCCAGATAGGTTTGTACGGGCTGGTCTACCTGCAATTCGAATAATGAAGTCTCGGGGTATTGCTCCATAAAGTAAATTGGCGTGAATGACAACGGTTTTTTACCAGCCTGAAAGTAAAAAAAATAGTTACAATCCACTAATGATTGTAACTATTTTTCCTATGGAGAGGAGGCGGGAAAGCCTCCGGTCTGGTCTTTTGCCGGCAGGGTTTGCCCGGCAGCGCCTGGCGGGGTTTGCCTAGTAGGCCCGGGCGAAAAGCACCCGCTGCTTGCTGGGATTACCTGTCAATATGCATTTTCCTTCCTCGGGGGTGTTATTGAGGGGGATACAGCGGATAGTCGCCTTAGTCTTGTCTTTGATGGCTTCTTCCGTAGCGGGTGTGCCATCCCAGTGCGCCAGGACGAATCCGCCTTTGCCATCCAGCAGCTGCTCGAATTCCTCCCAGGTATCGGCCGGGGTGATGTGTTCGTCGCGGTAAGCCAGGGCTTTATTATACATGGCCTGCTGGATGGTGTCGAGCAAAGTGGACACGTAGCCGGACAGGCCTTCCATGGGAACCGTAGTCTTTTCCCTGGTATCGCGGCGGGCTATTTCGATGGTGCCGTTCTCGAGGTCACGCAGTCCCATAGCTATCCGGACGGGTACGCCTTTCATCTCGTATTCCGCGAATTTGAATCCGGGCCTCGTATTGTCGTTGTCGTCAAACTTTACGCTGATGCCGGCGGCTTTCAGCTGTGCGGCCAGTTCCTTTCCTTTTGTATCCAGGAGCTCTTTCTTATCCTCTCCCTTGTAAATGGGAACGATCACCACCTGCAGGGGGGCGATCCTGGGGGGAAGGATCAGTCCGTCATCGTCGCTGTGCGCCATTACCAGGGCTCCTATCAGGCGGGTGCTTACGCCCCAGCTGGTGGCCCAGACATATTCCAGCTTATTGTTCCTGTCGGAGAATTTTACATCGAAGGCTTTGGCAAAGTTCTGCCCCAGAAAATGGGAAGTACCTGCCTGCAGGGCTTTTCCGTCCTGCATTAACGCTTCGATGCAATAGGTGTCGACGGCTCCGGCAAAGCGCTCGCTTTCCGTTTTTACGCCCCGTATTACGGGAAGGGCCATATATTCTTCCGCGAAAGTGGCGTAGACTTCCAGCATTTGTTTTGTCTCCGCTACCGCTTCCTGGGCGGTGGCATGGGCGGTATGTCCTTCCTGCCAGAGGAATTCCGTGGTGCGCAGGAACAGGCGGGTACGCATTTCCCAGCGAACGACGTTCGCCCACTGGTTGATCAGCAAGGGCAGGTCCCGGTAGGACTTGATCCAGGTCTTATAGGTATTCCAGATGATCGTCTCGCTGGTGGGCCGGACGATGAGCTCTTCTTCCAGTTTGGCTTCCGGATCGACGATCACTCCTCCCCCATTGGGGTCGTTCTTCAGGCGGTAATGGGTGACTACGGCGCATTCCTTGGCAAATCCCTCGATATGGGCGGCTTCCTTGCTGAGGAAGCTTTTGGGGATGAACAGGGGGAAATAGGCGTTGACATGACCTGTGTCCTTGAACATTTTATCCAGTTGGTCGCGCATTTTCTCCCAAAGGCCAAATCCGTAGGGTTTGATCACCATGCAGCCTTTGACGGCCGAATAATCGGCCAGGCTGCCCTTGATGACCAGGTCATTGTACCATTGTGAATAATCCTGCTGCCGGCTTGTAATTTCTTTACTCATAAAATGGACTTGCTCGCTTTAAATAATTTAATTACCGTTTAACAATAATCTGTTAACAAAATCCTTAAGGCGGATAATTTATCGTAACTTTAGGTTAACTAATAGGAGCGCAAATTTAGCGACTTCAGACTGAAAATAACCTAAATGCTTTCGCCATGAAAAACATATACACCTTTCTGGCCGGTACCCTACTTCTGATGAGCAGCTGCTCATCCAGCCGGAAGGCTGCCCAAACGCCAGATGACGTTTATTATTCACCTGCTTCCAATAAGGCGGCCGCAGCCAGTGGCGACCAGGACGAATATTACTCTTCCAGCCGGTCGCAACAGGGAGACTATTACAGCACGTCGCCCAACGATCAATATGTTCGGCTAAAAGTGCAGGATCCTGCGCGCTGGTCCTATTTTGACGATTATAGCGCCTATGACTCCTATTATTCTCCCGGGATCAGCAGTGCTTATGGATATGGCTATTCCGCCTATGGTTATGGTATGGGATTCGGATACGGTCCTTCTTTCGGGCTGGGATTCGGCGATCCTTATATGTGCTGGAACAGCTATTTTATGTGGAACAGCTGGTATAACCCTTATTTCTACAATCCGTATTATGGCGGAGGGGTGCTGGTCGTAGGCTCCAAATATCCTTCTGCGGGAGTTTATTCGCATCTGAGGACCTTCAATGGCAGCAGCTACAACAATGGTCTGGTTACCCGTACAGCAAGCAGCAATGACAGGGCTTATCGTCCCCGGACCACGCCCAGCTATTATACACCGGGCACCCGGAATGGTCAGTATACCACCAATAGCAATAACAGCTATTACCGGTCTTCCAATTCGAACAGCAACAATTCTTATTCCAGGCCTACCAGCCAACCAAGCTACAGCCAGCCTGTAAGGACCTATTCCGCTCCTTCCGGTGGCGGCGGCGGTGGTTTCAGCAGACCGGGAAGGCATTAGACTTCAGCAATACCGATCGAACTATAATTTATACGGGAGGACTGATTTTGAGGGAACTTGAATCTTTCCTCCTTTTTACGTATAAGCTAGACCTATTGACATGCAAAAGACACTAACCCTGCTAAGCCTGTTCCTGTGCCAGCAATTAGCGGCGCAAATACCTGAAGACGCCCTTCGTTCGGCCTGGACTGTTCCCAGCGGAACGGCCCGGCAACAAGCCATCGGAGGCGCCATGGGCTCCCTGGGCGGAGAAATCTCTTCCGCTTTTGTAAATCCTGCCGGCCTTGGCGTATATAAAACCAGTGAATTCGTATTGAGCCCGGGGTTCCGGTTCCTTTCCGACAAAAGCGATTATTTGGGCAATAATATGTCCGGCAAAACGGCCAACAATTTTAACCTGGGCGCCAGCGGCCTCGTGGTAGCCTATACGGGCAGGAACGGGGGCAGCAATGTCTTTTCCATGGCGGTCAACCGGATGGCGAATTTTTCCAGCAATGTCCATTATTCCGGTGTGAATGACTACAGCTCGGCCTCCGAACAATATGTAGAAGAGTTTGCTGCTTCCGGCAATACCATCGATCAGGGGTTATCGAATCCGGGGCTTTCTTATGGAACGCGGATGGCGCTCTATACTTACCTGATCGATACGGCCACCATCAATGGCAGTCTGCAGGTGATCGGCCAGCCTCAGAAGGCAGGCAAGCTGTTGCAGGAGAATAACCTGCAGTCTACGGGAGGCATCACGGAGATCGCTTTTTCGCTGGCCAGCAATATTCATGACAAATGGTTTGTCGGCGGCAGCCTGGGTATTCCGATCATCAGCTATACGCGCACCCAAACTTTTTATGAAGCCGATGCGACGGGGAATACCAATAATGATTTTGATTCTTATAGCTACCGGGAGACTTTCTCTTCGAAGGGCTGGGGGTTGAATGCCAAGGTAGGGGTCATCTTCAAACCGGCTACTTCATGGAGGGTCGGACTGGCCATTCATACGCCTACGATGTATGGGCTGACAGACAAGATCAATGCTTCTATGATCACCCGAACGGAAAATTATACCAGTCATCAGCAGGCATCGATCAGCTCCGACTCGCTGGATCAGATGGCGGGAATCAATCCTCCAGCCAATTCGGTGGGATACAATTTGTATACGCCGTGGAAGTTCATCGTCAGCGGCTCTTATATTTTCGGGGGCGGGGAGGCGAATGTGAAGCAGCAGCGGGGTTTTATTACGGGAGATCTGGAATATACCACTACCCATAGTCCCCGTTTCCATCCGGAGAACAACCAGGGCGATGCCCAAAAGAATTATTACGATGCGGTGAATGCCGCCGTGAAGAGCTCTTATAAAGGTACGCTGGGGATGCGATTAGGAGGTGAGATGAAATTCAATATCCTGATGGCCCGGGCGGGGATTGCTTATTATACGAACCCTTATAAAGACAAGGCATTGTCTGCCGATCGTCTCTTTTTGAGCGGGGGACTGGGTTATCGTAATAAGGGGATGTTCATCGACCTGACGTATATCATGGGGTTCAGCAGGGATGTCAACTTCCCTTACCGGTTGGCGGATAAGGCGAATACGGTGGCTACGCTGAAAGAAAACGGGGGGACGATCGTGGCGACGGTTGGATTCAAGCTATAAACCCGCGGCCTTCGCCGCGGGTTTATAGCTTGGTGTAGTCTTTGTTTATGCAAACCTACCAGCCCGGAGTCTGCTTGTAGACCCCATTGCTCTTGGAAATTTCATCGGAACTGATCGGCCAGCCCAGATCCTTGTTAGGATCGAAGGTGCGCGCCGGCCAGACGGTCTGAATCGTATAGGGAGAATTCGGGTCCGTCTTGCTATCATGGATGCGTCCATGCAGGGGAGCCGTAATCCTGCTATAATCGCCCCAGCGCTTCAGGTCTTCAAAACGGTCCGTCCACTCGCAGGCCAGCTCACAACGGCGCTCGTGCTTCAGGTCATCCAGGGTTGGACTGGCAATGGCAGGCAGACCCACCCTTGCCCGTACTTCATTCAACGGAGCAGCCGCATCCGCATTTTTCCCCTGCTTGATCAGGGCTTCCGCTTTGAACAATAAGATCTCAGCATACCGCATCAGGGGAAGATTGAGACTGGTAGTGGGATAATCGCCGTTCTGATTGATCTTGGAATTCGATCCCGACACACCATTCGCGCCATAGCTATAGGGCTCCATGTATTTATTGATCTGGAAACCCGATAAGCTATTGGTTGAATAATAGCTTCTGCTCTCGCCGAAGTAGGTAAAGGTGTCCCCGAACTTCAGGATAGTAGCTTCCCGCCTGGGGTCGTTGGCTTCATATTCTTCGTACAGCTCTTCGGTAGGTTGAAAATAACCCCATCCATTATAAATGCCCCATCCTTTGTTCTCCAGCACCACACCCATGAATTCCGATCCGCCCTGGGTACCCGAGGTCACCGACCAGATATACTCCGAACTCCAGTTGTTATCTACCTTGAAGACAGCCTTGTAGTTATCCGCAGCCGTGGCCTGACCGGTGATCAGCGCTCTGCCGCATTCATTCTTGATCCTGTCGCAGATAGCAGGGATCAAGGCCCACTTGCTTTCATCATACTGTGCCCAGTAAGCATAGGTCTTTACCAGGTATCCCAGCGCTGCCGCCCTGTGTGCACGCCCCTGGTCAGTAGAAGAATAGGTAGAAAACAAAGGCAGCAGCTCAGCAGCCCGCTGCATATCGGCAGCTATGATCGCATAGTTATCCGCCACCGAAGCCAGCTGGGGAGGGATGCGCAAACCATACTGCGCATCCTCCGCACTGTCATAAGGAACGCCCTGGCTCTTTACGCCCCAGAGGTAAGCAATCCAGAAATGCGCAAACCCACGGATGAAATAGGCTTCGCCCAGTGAGCGGTTTTTCAGATCGTCGGTGATATTCGTGGCATGCTGCAGCCCGACAACCGCTTCATTGGCCTTGTTCAGCATCCAGTACAGGTCGGTCCAGCCCTGCGTCATATAACCTTCATTGCCCGTGCAAACGAAGTTCTTGATGTTCTCGGCATTTGCCTTGCTTCTGCCCACAATCAAATCATCGCTGGCATTCTGCATCCAGAACAGATTCCTGCCCCAGGTGGATTCATATGCCATCGGCACATAGAGGGCGGCCACGCCCTGCGTAACATCTTTTTCCCCATCCCATAAATAAGCCGTCGACGCCGTGCCATTGGGCTTGGTGTCTACCCAGCTCTTTTTGCAGGAACAAAATATCAGCAATAATAAAAAACAGATATATAAGGAGCGTTTCATAATTCAATATTTTCAGGATTAAAAAGTAAGTTTTACACCTCCCGCATATACCCGGGATACGGGGAACTGACCACCATCCAGGCCGATCCCGCCCACTTCTGGGTCCATTCCGCTATATTGGGTGATGGTTATGAGATTATCCCCGCTGAGGTATACCCGCAGATTGCCGCCCTTGATAAATTTGGGGAAATTGTAGCCGATCACGATGCTTTTCACCCGCAGATAGTTCCCGCTCTCCAGGTACCAGTCCGATGCCGTCTGGAAGTTGTTATTGGCATCACTGGCGGAAATGATCGGAATGGATGATTTGGTATTCGTCGGAGACCAGGCATCCAGGATCTTGTCCCACCGGTTATATCCCTGTTCCGATGCGTTCAGAGTGGATTCTTTCAGCGCATGGAATAATTTCACGCCTCCGACACCCTGCAGGAACATAGAGAAGTCAAAGTGCTTATAGCTCAGGTTCGTGGTAAAGCCATAGGTGAATTTGGGAAAGGCATTGCCCATATATACCCGGTCATTGTCATCGATCACGCCATCCTTATTCTGGTCCACGAATTTCAGATCGCCGGCCTTGGCATTCGGCTGGATCAAGGTTCCGTTAGCGCTTTTATAGGCTGCTACCTCCGCATTACTTTGGAATATCCCGGCCGTCCTGACCAGGTAGTAGGAATAATAAGGCTGCCCCACCGTGGAACGATAAGGAGTAATGGTGCCCCTCCAGGCATCGGAATGCGTCCAGACGGAAGTCGGGTTCTCATCGATGTACTCGACCCGGTTCTTCAGGGTGGCGAAATTACCGCTGACCTCATAGTGCAAAGCCCCTGCATTACCTTTGAACGTAGCCGCAAATTCGAAACCCTTGTTCCGGATCTTGCCCTGGTTGACCAGCGGAGCGCCCACACCCAGGGTATTGGGTGAATTATTGGTCTTCGTCTGGATAAGATCGTAGGTCAGCTTATCGAAGTAGTCTACGGTAATGGAGAGCTTGTCTTTCAGGATGCTGATGTCGGCGCCAAGGTCCTTTTGCTCCGAGGTTTCCCAGGATAGGTTGACATTGTTAAAATTGCCGACATACAAGGCCGTGGACTGCGGAGCGCCATCTCCAACCTGGTAGGAATAGCCCGAACTCAGGGTCGGATAGCCGTAATATTTGCCAATGGAACTGAGATTCCCGATACGGCCCCAGCTGGCCCTTATTTTGAGCAGATCCACCGCTTTGACATCAAAGAAAGGCTCGGAGCTGATCTTCCATGCAGCCGTCACACCGGGAAATCCTTTGACGCGGTTGGAAGCAAGCAGCCTTCCGGCATTATCATTGCGATAGCTTCCCGTCACAAAGTAGCGGTCGGCCCAGCTATAGGACAACCGGCCGACATAGGAAAGATTCCGGTCCTTGGTATCCCAGTCGGTGGGCTTTATATCCGTAAAGTTGGAGGCATTGATGAAGAATTGGGCCCAGGTGGCTTCATTGTCGAAGGTCTTCGCCGAAGCGGCAAATCCCATATCACCGTCTTCCTGGGACGTGGTCGAGACCATGGCCGACAGGCTGTGCCGGCGGATAGTACGGGTATAATTCAAAGTATTTTCCCAGATCCAGTTATAATTCTTATCGGTGGAATAAGACAGGGAATTCTGGTCATTCGGCTTCCCGGGCTCTGTGCGCTTGGGCGTGAAGAGCTTGTAAAGGGAATTGGCCTGCCGGTAGGAGAAGCGCGTCAGGAACGACAACCCGGGAATGATATTGGTAATCTTCAGTTCCGAGATAGATTGTATGTTAGTCGTCCTGTTATAGGGTTTGTTGCGCAGCAGCGTAGCTACCGGGTTGATCACGTCGCCGTGAATCCCCAGGTAGGCCGAATTTCTCGGACCGACACCGCCAAAGGTTCCGTCATCATAATAAACGGTAGCCGACCGGGGCATATACAATGCGGACAAAATAGTACCGTCATAGCCGCTTTGCGTGCTGGTCCCCCTGTTATCACTATTATTGATGAATACATCCTGCTTGAACTTCACTTTCGGATTGAATGCGTAGGCAGCATTGAAACGACCGGAGATATTCTTTCCATACGTATTCAGCAGCGTACCCTGGTTCTCCTCATACCTGGCCGAAAAAAGGGTAGAGAACTTCTCCGTCCCTGCCGTCACCGTAATATTGTGCCTTGTCACCAGCCCTGTCCGGAAGATCGAGTGCATCCAGTCGGTACGGGTGACCTGGTCATAAGGATTCAGGGTCGCATTCCATCCGTCGAGGGGCGTCTGCCCGGCATTGGCATAGGCCAGGTTGGATACTGCCGCTTCCTTATCCGCCCGCAGGGACTGGGGCAGCTTCCAGGCCGTCTTGGCGCCGGCAAAAGCCGTATATTCAACACTGGGCTTACCGATCCCTGCCTGCCGGGTAGTGATCAGGATAACACCGGCGGAGCCGGCGAAAGCACCGTAAATGGCAGCCGAAGCCGCATCCTTTAAAATCGTTATAGATACCACATCGGCAGGATTATAGGGCGCACCGGGCACCCCATCCACTACATATAGCACGTTTTCCGAGCTGGTGGATCCAACACCCCTGATCGTCACGGACGGCGTTTGATCGGGATGCCCCCCATCGCTGACGACCGTAACCCCCGCCACCTTTCCCTGTATCATATTGGCGACGTCGACGACCGGCCTCTCTTTGATCTGATCCATATCCGGAACCTCGGATACGGCCGCGGAAAGATCCTTTTTCCGCATAGTACCATAGCCTATTACCAGGACCTTGTCCAGGCTCTGATTCTTACTATGCAGGATGATGCTCAAGGAGATACGCCCGTTTTCCTTCATCTCGTATCCCGACAGCGTGTCGTTGGCATAACCGACATAACTGACGACAAACCGGTATCCGGTACCCACCGGCACTTTGGCGAAACTAAAAATTCCTTTGCCATTGGTCGTTGTGGACTGGCTGAACCCATTGGAGTCGTTCTGCAAATACACCACCGACCCTTCGAGGTTGTCTCCATTCTCATTCTTAATGACCCCTGTGGCAATGTAGGGATTGGTCTGCGCCATCCCCTGTACACCACAGATAAATAATAACAATAACCAGGTAAACGTTCGTTTCATAAGCGCTGTTTTAAGAGTTTTTTATTTAGACAATAGGGTGACCATCGCATCATTGACGCGCGTTTTTTTCACTAGGAAAATGATACTTGCTATTTATTGCTTTTGTATGGAGAAATGGTTGGCGCCGGTTTTTGAAAAATTCAGATCATTAAGGCTGCACAAAGTGCTTAAAAAAGATTCCAGCGTTTCCTTATCCTTATCGAAAGAACCCGTAAAATCCATGTTTTTCAAACCAGCCGTATCGTATTCGATAGTCGTTTTACATTCTTTCTGCAATACGGAGAAGATATCCGCCAGCGATTGCTTGTTAAATTGCAGGATTTGAGGTTGCCGCGATGGGATCTCCGGTTTTGATGGGACTGCTTTCGGCGCAGTCATCCCGATCCGTACCGAAAAATCCTTGTTATTCAATACCAATTCCTGACCGGGTAATAAATAAATATTTTTAAAAGATAAGTTTCCGTCCTGCTTTTCCTTCCCGATAACGATCCTGCCACTATACAAATGCACGGTAGTCGCAAGGCTCCCTTTGTCGTTTACCCCGAACACCGTTCCCAGGGCCGTAGTCACAATACCTTTTGAGTGCACCGAAAAAGGCCTTACCTTATCTTTGATCACGGTAAAAATGGCCTCCCCCGTTAAAAAGAAGTCTCTTCTGCCATTGATAAAGGGATTGTTAAAGGCGACCTGACTATTGCCCGCGAGCTCCAATTTGCTGCCGTCAGGCAATGAATAGGTCCTCGCCCTGGAAGATTCATTGACGATCTTTTGGAGAACCGCCATCTTTTCTTTCGGATGCATGGGAGCCTGAACGACAGATGGAAGGATCTGCCCGGTTTTATTTTTATCGCGGACTGCCCAATACAGCAGGGACAGCAGGCTGATCAGAAAGATCACGGAAGCGGCCGCCATCCGGCGGGCTGTTATCATTTTTTTCACCGGAGCCCTTCCTACCTTCTTTTCTATTGATTCGAGGATTCGATGCGTCGGCGTCTCAACGCTATCATCCGCATGAAAGTTTTCCCAGTTTTCTTCCGTAAGATATTGAGCCAGCTTTTCCGGGTGATTTTTTAAAAAATCCATGTCCTCGTCTGAAATGCGCATATACAGTATTCGTGCGAGAAAGGATTATCCCTTAGTTCCCGGAAAAAAACTTCGAAAAATTAAAAAAACAGGGAAAGACTTTTCCGGATGTACCTGAGCGCCTTGGAAATATGCGTCTCAATGGTCTTGGGGGATATAGAAAGCTGCTCGCTGATCTCCTTATGGGAAAGGTTGCCAAGACGGCTCAATTTAAAGACTTGCTGACATTGCGGAGGCAGTTCATCGATCGCCGAAAGAACGATCCGCAGCTCTTCCTTATGAAGGCCCCTCTCCTCTTCAGAGGGACCGGAAATAAAAGTATCTGAAAGTTCCTGTGTCTCGCGGACCTTTTCCTTTCGGATCAGATCGATCAGCGTACTTTTCGCAATTCTGAATAATTGGGTGGAAACAGCGTAGTTTTCAGACAAACTCTCCCTTTTCTCCCATAATTTCATAAAAGACAGCTGAACGACCTCCTCCGCTAAATAGACGGACTGAGTATATTTATAGATAAATTGGTAAAGCCTTACATGGTATTCTTCAAAGACCCTGTAATATGCCCGGAGATCCCCTTCTTTTATTTTCTTCGTTTGTACTTCTTTCACAGTTAGTCGTATAGAAATTATACAAAGGTCTGTTCAATACTTGAATACCTGAATTTAGGAAGATTATCTTACTATTAACAGTCAATTTTACTAAAAAAGGCCGCCTGTAAGGAAGGCGACCTAAAGGGTTAGGGGAACCAGATTTAAAGACTGAGATCAACGACCGCCGAAAAGCCAATAGCTGAGACAGGAAGATGGCAGAAAAACTTACCTCAAAATCCCTTTCATTACCGGCTCCATCATTCCCGCCCAGATGCCATACTCTAAGCCGGAGAAATGCAGGCCATCCGATGCGATAAGGGATGAATTGCCTGCTGCCTTGCGGCTTTCTCCGGTGATATCCAGGTAATGGACCTGGTAATCCTGCGATACGTTATAATTAATCGTGTTAAAGGAATCTATCTGTGCGGCGATGAGGGTCGTGTTATGTCCATGGGCAAAGGGGGTGACGGACCAGTCGGGAATCGACAATACAATTACATGCGAAGCCCGGTTACCTGCCAGCGTAATGGATTGCCTGAGCAGATTGGTAAAATAAGTTCGATAGTCGGATTGGGGCGCCCCCTGGTATTGGTCATTGACCCCGATCAGCAACGTGACGATATCATAGAAATGAATGGGCGACTGGGTGGAAAGGGCCGGCGGTGAAGCGGCAA
Organism: Puia sp.; assembly: GCA_035555335.1. GTDB lineage: Bacteria > Bacteroidota > Bacteroidia > Chitinophagales > Chitinophagaceae > Puia. Next base: position 459,756 of record DATMGS010000027.1, on the reverse strand, counting down.
GGGCATCGATGAGATTGACGGTGGTCCAGCCGGTTTCGGCGATAATTTCAGGAGGCTGGCAATTCATATGACCAGCCTTTAGCAGAGCCACTGCCTGTGCCGGGTAACGATCTGAAACAGCCACGGACTGCCCGATGGTATAGGAATCACCCAGGGCCAGGTAAGTATTGCTGGCGGTATCCGATGCTGTATCGGCCGTCACGGGCAGGGGGGAATCGGTGTTTGCAGGCGGCAACATAGCTGCGGAGAGTCGGTCGCCGTTCTTCATACAGCCGGAGAATATCAGTCCACAAAGGGGGGTTATCATGCTCAAAAGGCAAATGATGCCTGTAATCAGTGCTATTAGCTTAACCTTAACCAAGTCGAGGGGTATTATACCTCTATATACGGAACAAGGGAGGGGGCGGATTTCAAAGAAAGGCCTCTATTTTCGGGAGGCGATTTTTTAAAAGCAAAACGGCCCGGAAGGATCCGGGCCGTTTTATTATATTTTGGAAGAACGTGATTAGTAGTCCATTCCACCCATTCCAGGTGCGCCACCGGGATGAGCATGACCTTCTTCTTTCTTAGGTTTGTCAGCGATCACACATTCGGTGGTCAGCAACATACCGGCGATAGAAGCGGCATTTTCCAGTGCGATACGGGTCACCTTGGTAGGATCGATAACACCAGCCTTGAGGAGGTTCTCGTAAACTTCGGTGCGGGCGTTGAAACCGTAATCGGCTTTGCCTTCTTTCACTTTCTGTACAACGATGCTGCCTTCGATACCGCTGTTGACCACGATCTGGCGCAGGGGCTCTTCGATAGCACGTTTAACGATGGCGATACCGGTGGTCTCGTCTTCATTGGCGCCTTTCAGCTTTTCCAAAGATTCGATAGCACGGATATAAGCTACACCACCGCCGGGTACGATACCTTCTTCAACGGCAGCGCGGGTTGCGTGCAGCGCATCGTCAACACGATCCTTCTTTTCCTTCATTTCAATTTCAGTCGCAGCACCAATGTACAATACGGCTACTCCACCAGCCAATTTGGCGAGGCGTTCCTGTAATTTTTCCTTATCGTAGTCAGAAGTCGTGTTCTCCATCTGAGCTTTAATCTGATTAACACGCTCAACGATCACAGCTTTCTTACCTTTACCACCAACTATAGTAGTGTTATCTTTATCGATAGTCACGGAAGATGCCTGTCCCAGTGATTTTAAATCTGCACCTTCTAATTTATGGCCCAGTTCTTCACTGATAACGAGTCCTTCTGTAAGGATTGCGATATCGGTCAGCATTTCCTTTCTTCTGTCGCCAAATCCGGGAGCTTTTACAGCAGCTACCTTGATGGTGCCACGTAATTTGTTTACCACGAGGGTAGCCAATGCTTCGCCTTCGAGGTCTTCAGCGATGATGAGTAAGGGACGGCCGCTCTGTGCAACCTTTTCGAGGATATGCAGGATATCCTTCATAGCGGAGATCTTCTTATCGTAGATCAGGATGTAAGGATTCTCCAGTTCAGCTTGCATTTTTTCGCTGTTGGTAACGAAGTAAGGGGAGATATAACCGCGATCGAACTGCATACCTTCTACTACGTCAACGGTAGTGTCAGTGCCTTTAGCTTCTTCAACGGTGATAACGCCTTCCTTACCTACTTTAGCGAAAGCCTGTGCGATGAGCTTTCCGATGGTGTTGTCATTGTTAGCAGAGATAGAAGCGACCTGTTCGATCTTGCGGGTATCGTTGCCAATCGTCTGGGACTGAACGCCCAGGTTTTCTACTACCTTAGCAACGGCCTTGTCGATACCGCGTTTCAGATCCATGGGATTTGCACCGGCGGCAACGTTCTTCAGTCCTTCGCTGATGATAGATTGAGCCAGTACCGTGGCAGTCGTCGTTCCGTCACCGGCGATATCAGCCGTCTTGGAAGCAACTTCCTTCACCATCTGAGCGCCCATATTTTCAATAGGATCTTCCAGTTCGATCTCTTTTGCTACCGTAACACCATCCTTGGTGATGGAAGGAGCTCCGAATTTCTTTTCCAATACAACGTTGCGTCCTTTAGGTCCGAGGGTGACTTTAACGGCATTTGCCAGTATATCCACACCCTTTTTCATTCTATTGCGGGCTTCGATATCGAAGAAAATTTGTTTTGCCATAATTAGTTGATTTATCTCCTGCGCCCCCGGCCCCTAAAGGGGAGACGGGCAGGAGAAAGTTTTGAAATGATTACTTTTCAGGTAGTCAGAAATGAGTTATACAATTGCTAAAATGTCAGATTCTCTCATGATCAGGAAATCGTTTCCTTCGATCTGGATCTCCGTACCGGCATATTTACCATATAATACAGTGTCTCCGATCTTTACAGTTACAGGCTCGTCTTTCTTACCGGGACCAGCGGCTACTACCGTACCACGTTGTGGTTTTTCCTTTGCAGTATCGGGGATGATGATGCCACCGGCAGTTTTTTCTTCAGCAGGAGCTGGCTTCACAATTACCCTGTCAGCTAGCGGGGTAACGTTTAACTTTTTGGCCATAGTTTTATCGATTTTTGTTTTAATTGAAAATTTCTAACCCTACGAAGGTCGCAGGCTTGCAAAGGTAAACGAATTTCATACCAAACCTTACGGCCGGGCCATTTTTACAGTTTTGACAAAGTATGCCCCCTACTCTGCTCACGCTAGTGTCAATTTTTCAGCTATTAACAGGCTGTTTGTCAGGGAGGCGGGAGGGGAATTGTCCTGGTTTGTCAGGTGGTGGGGAAAGTCCCTGCCGGCATTTTGGGTGGGGGGAAGGGTTGGCGCAAGGTGTGGCAAGCCTCGGTTAGCGGCGGAGAAAAGGAGGGAGACGCACCTGAGAGGCTGGCGGGAGGAAGGGGTAGCCCCGGAATGGCGGGCGCTGTCGGGATGCGGTAGCCTTACAAAATGCATTAAGGGGCTTTTAGCCCCTTAATGCACTAAAAATCAATGCTTAAACATAAACTTATCGTTGAACTACCTGGCCTTCTACCGAGTAGATCACGATGCCTACCTGTCCGATCAGCTGATCGGACAATCCGTTCTTTTTGGCAGCGATGACGATATCGGCTACAAACTGATCGAAATCGGCGCTGTCCACTTTCATGCTGATACGGCTGTTAGTAGCAGGATTGTGTGCATCGCTCATGCTTTTGCCGGTATAGCTATAATCTTTGGCGGCGGTGGCCACGCAAAAGAAATCCGTCAGGTTCTTACTCAGTGCGGTAAAGCCGCTGGTATTGCCGGCCGTGACTTCTGCCAGCAGGACGGCGAAATACCCATTGATCTTGCTATCCGCGGCAATCACATAAATGGCGCTGTCTACTACGGAGCGGAGGCCCAGGCGTCCTTTCTCGATCGTGGCGCCTGAGGTAGCCGGATCGGCGACCAGGTTGGTTCCACCCAGGGAATCATAGAGGGTCATTTTTGCCGGGCTGCTCTTTTTACAGGAAGGCATAAAAGAGACGCTGATGGCGAGACCCAGGATAACTGCTGCTGCTACTGTCGTTTTACTCAAATTCATAAATGTGTATTTTTAAGTTGTTCATGAGATGAATGTTGCTTTTAAAAAATGTTTCTGATGAAGCTGATGACTTTATAGCCGGAGGATGCCATTGCCGGGCAACCGCCTGTCATTTCGGCTGCGGTGGGCAGGTATCGTTCGGCCTTATAAGGCAGGCTGGCCTTGAAGTCAATGACGATCTGGTTGGCATTGTTCTTTACCGGCGCGAATGTAAAGACGGCGATAGCTGACTGAGGATTTACGAGCACATGATCCACTCCTTTTTGATTATAGAGCCAGGCCGTGATCCTGGCGGCGTCTTCCTGTGTAATGGGCTGTTTGATATCTATGCGTGCCATGATCCTTGTCTTTTCGTCCGGAGCTTTGGGCCGGGTCACTATATAAATATGTGCACAGAGTACCAATACCAGGGATAAGAAGACAGACAATACCGTAAGGGCAATTCTTTTCAATTTCCTTTTTTGCATAAAAAAAGATTAAGTGTTAATAATAAATGAGAATGTAAGGGGGAAGAATTTTAGCTTGTTTCCGATCGAAGCGTGCGCATTAAGAGATACGACAATACTGTGACAATGGATTTAACGGATTTAAGAAATTACCCGCTTTTTCGCGAAGCGTCCCGGACGGGAGTCTTTAAAATTCCCGTATTAGCAGTAAATTCTTATATTTGCAGCCGCTAACAAAGCTCTTATTATAATGATCAGCAGAAGAAATATCCGGGTAAAAGTGATGCAAACCTTGTATACCCTGGATGCCCAGGAACAAACCGTAAAGCCGGGAGAGCCTACAAGGATCTTACAAAAGCATTTTGATCAATCCAGGCAGTTATTAGTCTATCTTATTTATTCAATTACCGAAGTAGCCCGCTACGCCGAAACGGATTCCCGGGTCCGTTCGAATAAGCACCTGCCCAACGAGCAGGATCTGAATGTGAATATCAAGCTGGCCGGCAATGAAGTTCTGTGGAAGATCCTGGAGGATCCATCCTGGCAGAAAGTGCTCAGCACGGATAAGCCTCATTTGTATGAGGACAAGGAGCTGATCAAAAAGATCTACCAGGAGCTGGTAACGACGGATGAATATAAGAAATACATCTCGGAGCAGAGCAGGGAAAAAAAGTCTGAAAAAGCGATCCTGGAGTTTATCTTCAACAACCTGCTGCTCCCCAATGAGCTCTTCGAGGCGCAGGTCGAGGAACTGTATACAAACTGGGACGATGACATCGATATGATCAGCCAGCTGCTGCTGGGTTATCTCAGCAAGCCTCAGTCGTTGAATTTCCAGGAGATCATCAGTAAGGAAAAGTGGGAATTTGCCCGTGGGCTCCTGCTGACGGTCACGGATAAGAAAGAGGTGCTGATGGACCTTATCAAGCCCAAATTAAAGAACTGGGACCCGGAGAGGATCGCCACGCTGGATATGATCCTGATGCAGATGGGTGTTTCCGAGTTCCTCTACTTTGAGACGATCCCGCCTAAAGTCACCATCAATGAGTACATCGACGTGGCCAAAGAGTACAGTACTCCTCAAAGCGGCCAGTTTGTCAATGGCATCCTGGATAATATCCATAAGGACCTGGTCAGGGATGACAAAATGCATAAGGTCAATTTTAAGGCCAGCTGATGTAATAAGGCAAACGACCGGTGCGGGTGGCGGGCGATCGGTGCGGGTGACCGGGGACCGGTTCGGGTGGCGGGTTTAAAACTCCAAAACAGGAACGGGAAAATCTGTACGTTTGCAAAAATTATCGTCCATGCGTTATTTATTACCTTGTTTTTTAGCAGTCTGCCTTATTGCCAGCTGCCAAAACAATAACAAGAGCGGGTCAGCCGCTGCCAAGACCATTACCGATTCCACGCAGTTTACCACTATTCAATGGCTGGATTCCTCCAAGGATTTCGGTAAAATAGAAGAGGGGCAGAAGCTGGAGGTCTCTTTCCGTTTTAAGAATACGGGGGACAAGCCCCTGGTGATCGAAAGGGTGCAGCCGAGCTGCGGTTGTACGGTGGCCGAACAGTCCACGGAGCCTATCGCTCCCGGCGGGGAAGGGCAGGTGAAGGCGTCTTTTAACAGCCAGGGCCGTACGGGTGTCAATCACAAGACCTTGTTTGTAACGGCCAATACGAAGGGTACGCAGAGCCACTCTTTACAATTCGTAGTGCAGGTGGAGAAGAAACCATAATCATTTCAATCAAACAATAATACAATGACTCATTTAGTAGTTTTATTACAGGCAGGAGGGCCCAGCAGTAACTATTCCTTGATTTTATTAGGAGGTATGATCCTGGTATTCTGGCTGTTTATGATACGCCCTCAAGCTAAGAAGGCCAAGCTGGCTAAGAAGTTCCAGGAAGATATGCAAAAGGGTGACAGGATCGTGACGATCGCGGGGATTCACGGCAAGGTCAATAAAGTGAATGAGGATGGAACCATCGATATCGAGACCAGCCCCGGCAGTTATCTGAAAATTGAAAAGAGCGCTATTTCCATGGAATGGACGGCGAATATTAATAAACCGGCGATAGCAGCACCGGACAAGAAATAGTTTCTACGGAGCCCGGCACCAGCGAATCGATCCTGCGATCGAAGCGTGGCCGGGCTTTTTCCTTTTATTTATGCTAAAAGTAGGATTGACAGGCGGTATCGGATCGGGCAAGAGCACGGTGGCCGGCATCTTCGAGGTGCTGGGCATCCCGGTGTCATATGCCGACCAGGAGGCCAAAAGAGTGATGAAGGATGATCCCTGGCTGAAAGAGCAGATCCAGCTTCATTTTGGAGCGGAAGCTTACACGCAGGGGCAGCTCAACCGTCCTTATCTGGCGGAGCAGGTCTTCCCTCATCCGGACAAGCTGGAACTACTGAATTCTCTTGTGCATCCTGCCACCATACGGGCCGGCGCCCAATGGATGGCGGAGCAGGAGGCGTTCGGTGTTCCTTATGCGATCCGGGAGGCTGCGTTGATCTTCGAAAGCACGGGGGGAAAGGGGCTGGATCATATCATCGGGGTCTATGCTCCTGCCACTTTACGGCTGCACCGTACGCTGCAGCGGGATAAGGTCAGCCGGGAGCAGGTTCTTCAGCGTATGCGCAGCCAGATCAATGAAGAGATAAAAATGAGATTGTGCGATTCCGTTATCTACAATGACGACCAGCAGGCGCTTCTTCCACAGGTCCTGGAATTGCATGATCTTTTGCTGCGGCTTGCAGCCACAGCAAAAGATCACACGGTATGATATTATTTTAATTTTGCCAGGGCGTCTTTGATCCTGCCCCAGGCCTTCTCGATATTGGGCATGCTGTTGGCAAAGGAGAAACGCACGCAGGCGGGTTCTCCGAAGGCATCTCCCATGACGGAAGAGACATGGGCGATATTCAGCAGGTACATGCTGAAGTCAGCGGCATTTTTGATGACATTGGCGCCATCGGACTTGCCATAATAAGAAGATACATCCGGGAAGATATAGAAGGCGCCTTCCGGTTCGAAGCATTTGAGGCCGGGAATAGCTTTCACCAGTTCCAGGGTCTTTGTCCTTCTGTCGGTAAATTCCTTAACCATGTCCATGGAGGGGGTGAGGTCGGCAGTCAGGGCGACCACAGCGGATTTTTGGGCGATGGAATTAGTGCCGCTGGTGAATTGTCCCTGCAGTTTCTCACAGGCTTTGGCTACTTCGGCGTTGGCCGCGATATAACCAAGGCGCCAGCCGGTCATGGCAAAGCCCTTGCTCAGGCCGTTGATGATGATGATCCGGTCTTTCAGGTCATTGAACTGGGCAATGCTTTCGTGTTTGCCGGTAAAGTTGATATATTCATAGATCTCATCGGAGAGGATGAAGATATCGGGGTATTTGCGGAATACGACGGCCAGGGCTTCCAGTTCGGCTTTGTTATATACGGCGCCGGAGGGGTTGCAGGGGGAGGAGAAAAGGAATGCTTTGGTTTTCGGGGTGATCGCGGCTTCCAGCTGGGCCGGGGTGATCTTAAATCCGTTTTCCAGGGGTGCATGGATCTCGACTACTTTACCACGGGCGATTTTTACCAGTTCGGAGTAGGTGACCCAATAAGGAGTGGGGATGATCACTTCTTCCCCATCGTCCACCAATGCCAGAATAATGTTGGCCAGGCTCTGTTTGGCGCCGGTGGATACGACGATATTTTCGGGCTTATAATCCAGGTTATTGTCTCTTTTCAGTTTGGTGCAGACGGCCTCGCGGAGGTCTACATAGCCGGATACGGGGGTATAGTGGCTCCAGTTGTCGTCGATGGCTTTCTTAGCGGCGTCCTTTATATGCTGGGGAGTGTCGAAATCGGGCTCTCCCAGGCTCAGGTCAATGACATCGATACCTTTTGCTCTTAGTTCGCGGCCGAGCTTAGCCATTTTCAATGTTTCCGGCTCACTGAACCGGGAAAGAATGGATGATAATTGCATAGTTTAGAAGAATTGAGCGGCGCAAAGGTATTAAACTCAGGGAGTTTCCGGGTAAATAATTTGTAATATTTGGCGGGTTACGAGGTTGATTTTTGCAATTCCGTCAATGATCTTTCCGGATGGATTAGGACAGAAGGGAGTTTGGGGGTGCCGGCAGGGGGTGAAGAGGAATTCAGCAATATGTTTGCTTATTGGGCATTTTAATGTAGGTTTGCGGTTCTTTAAAAACAAACGAAACTTCCAATGAGAGCACTGGTGAGTATTTTTTCTGCTTTATTGATCATTATCTCTTTGTACCAACTATCCTTTACCTGGTTCGTCAACAAACATGAATCGAGCATCGAAGCCAAGGCGCAAAGGTATGTGAATAGTCTCTATCCTGCTGCCGCCACCAAATACCCCGGCGACAAAGAGGCCCGTGCCCTTTACCAGGACACCATCGACCAGGTCTTCAAGGAACGCAGGCGTAAATTGCTGGATAGCACGAAGGATACCAAGATCACCTGGTGGGGAACTACCTATCAGAAGTCAAAAGAAAACGAGCTGTTGCTGGGTCTGGACCTGCAGGGTGGGATGAGTGTCACGCTGGACGTGGCGCTGGACGGGCTGATCAAAGGGCTGGCCAATAACCGCCGGGATCCCCAGCTGGTAAAAGCCATCGATCTGGCCAACCAGAAGAAAGTCAGCAGCTCGGGAAACTTCATTGATCTCTTTGCTCAATCTTATAAGGAAGTCAATCCTACCGGCAAATTAGCACCTTTATTCGCCAATACGAATCGTAATAAGCTCAAGTTCGATGCCTCCGACGATGCGGTCATCAGCTATTTACATGAACAGGCCAGCGCCGCGATGCAACAGACCTTTAAGGTATTGCAGCTGCGTATCGACCAGTTTGGGGTAGCGCAGCCCAGCATCAGCCCGGATGAGAACAGGGGCATCATCACCGTCGAACTGGCAGGCGCTACGGACCCGGACAGGGTGCGTCGCAACCTGCAGTCCACGGCCAACCTGCAATTCTGGGAAGTATACAATACCGGCGAGCTGGTCACGTCTATTCAGAGTGCGGACAAAAGCCTCCAGAATTACCTCAACGGGGTGAAGGCCGATACCAGTCTGAACAAGACTGACAGCGCTAAAACGGACACCAGCAGCATCGGGCCCAACCAGAATCCCCTGCTGCGTATCCTGCATTTCCAGAATGGACAGCAGGACCCCAAGACCGGCCAGGTCCGTTATCCCGCGTCGATCGCCCAGGCGATGATCAAGGATACGGGCACCATCAATGACTATCTGAGCAATCCCATCGTACGGAATAATTTTCCCCAGGACCTGAAATTCCTTTGGGGCAAGCAGGATGTCGATGATAACGGGAAGCCGATTCCCGCCCTGGAATTATATGCCATCCGGACCATCCCCGGTTCTGAAAAAGCACGGATCGAAGGCGAGTCCATCGAGAATGCCACCCAGGATTTCGATCCTACCACCAGCGAGGTCATCGTGGAAATGAGCATGAATAAACAGGGCACCAAGGATTGGGCCACCATGACGACTAAAAATACCGGCAAGCCGATCGCGATCGTGCTGGATGAAATTGTCTATTCTGCTCCTTTTGTAAACGAGCCGATCACGGGCGGACAATCCAGGATCACCATGGGCAGGGGACGGAATTCCAACCAGAGCATCCAGGAAGCGCAGGATCTGGCCAATATATTAAAATCAGGTAAGCTGGAAGCTCCGGCCAAGATCGTATACGACGAGGTGGTAGGACCGACCCTGGGTAAGGAAGCCGTACACGGCGGTTTGACGGCCTTCATCATCTCCTTCCTGGTGATCTTCACCCTGATGCTGGTTTATTACAACACAGCCGGCTGGGTGGCCAATGCAGCGCTGATCCTGAACCTGCTGTTTACAATCGGTGTGCTGAGCGCCCTGCATGCAACCCTGACAGCTCCTGGTATTGCGGCCCTCGTACTGACGATCGGTATGGCGGTGGATACCAACGTTATTATATTCGAGCGTATCAAGGAAGAGCTGACCCGTGGCAAGAGCTACCAGCTGGCCGTGAGCGACGGATACAAACGTTCGCTGGCGCCCGTACTGGATGCCCACGTAACCAATCTGCTTACCGCCCTGATCCTGTTCTATTTCGGGCTGGGTCCTGTACTGGGTTTCGCCACTACCCAGATCCTGGGTATCATCCTCTCCCTGTTCTGCGGTATCCTGGTATCCAGGCTGATCACGGATTATTATACCAATAAGAACCGTCACTTTAAATATTTTACGCCTATTTCCCGTCGTATTTTCAAACACGCCGCTTTCAAATTTATCGAATACCGGAAGGTGGCCTATGGCATTTCCGTGGTCGTGCTGATCCTGGGAATAGGTTCCTTCTTCCATGGCTTCAAGAAAGGTATCGAATTCCAGGGGGGAAGAAGCTATGTGGTCAACTTCCATAAACCGGTAGAGTCCGAGAAGGTCGTGGCAGCCTTGAAAAAGGTCTTCCCCGAATCCGAACCGGTGGCCAAGACTTACGGAAGTAACGACCAACTGGAAATCACCACGGATTACCTGGTCAACCAGGAAACGCCTGGTACGGATTCCATCGTATTGAGCAAGATATACGGGGGGTTGACAGAGTTCCTCCCACAGGGAACCACCGCGCATGAGTTTGCTTCGAATAAATTCGTACAGGGGAATAAGAAAGTGACGCCTACTATTTCCGCTTCTTTGGAGGCTGGCGCTTTCAAGGCGGTTATTTTCTCCATCATCATCATTTTCCTTTACATCTTTATCCGGTTCCGTGACTGGAGATATTCATTGGGAACGATCATCGCGCTGTTACATGACGTATTCGTGACCCTGGCGGTGTTCTCCTTCCTGTATTCGGTAGTGCCGTTCCCGCTGGAGCTTGACCAGCACTTTATCGCGGCGGTGCTGACGGTGATCGGGTTCTCCATGAATGACACGGTGATCGTATTTGACAGGATCCGTGAAAACAGTCATCTTATGAAGGGAGCCAGCAATGGGGAGATCATCAATAAGTCCGTCAATGATACGCTGAGCCGGACGATCATGACTTCTCTCACGGTATTCCTCACCCTGTTGATCCTGTTCCTGGTGGGTGGTGAAGTGACAAGGGGTTTTGCCTTTGCCATGTTGATCGGTGTGATCACCGGTACTTATTCTTCCATCTTTGTAGCGGCTCCGTTCCTCGTGGATTTTGCCAAGGGCAGGCCACTGGGTGGTGAAGCGCCTGTTGCTGAGAAAGTAAAGGCGGTGGTACCGGCTAAGGCCAAATAACAAGACTGTCCAATAAAATATTGGAATAAAATAGAAAAGGCGCTGGATCAGCGCCTTTTCTATTTTTACTTATAGAGAGATCAATGATGAACAGGTCGGTGGGCAGGACGATGATGGGCGACATGGTGATGATGATGCGCCGGATGGTGCATAGGGTGATGTACCGGATGATGCGGCGGGGGTCTGTGAGGTTGTCCGGCCAAAGACACACCTGTTATGGCGAACAGGACTAAGACAAGCAAGAGCAATTTTTTCATGTTATTGTTTTTTACGTGCAGAAAATAAGTTGCGTTAGGAATTTGCAAAAAAGGTGCCGGTTTATCCGGGAGGGGGATCCCCCTGCCCCCTGCGCGGATAGGCCGGGACCAGGCTAAGAGGTCTTTTTAGGCTTATTTTCCTTGTAGCGTTTGTCGGCGGTACCGTCCTTTTTCAGATGGGCGGGAGGTGTCTTGGCGGCGTCTTTATTTGCCTTGTAGCGCATGTCGGCGGTGCCGTCCTTTTTGGTAGGACCGGCGGCCGTTGTGGCAGGTTTAGCGGCAGTGGCAGTGGTAGTCTTGGCGACCTTGGTGGTTTTAGCTTTCTTGGCAGGAGGCGCCGCCGGGGTGGTCTGGGCGAAACTAATTCCGGCAAAAGCAAGCATCAGACTGGCGATAATGGCAATTTTTTTCATGTTCCGGTGTTTTTTTTAAGAAATAAGAAATTTATATGTGAATTTATTCAAATGCGGAAGGGCTACCAAAAAAATTTTTATTCCTTACGGGTGTATTAGCAGGCACTTGTATATTAAAAATATACGGATATTTACAGACCCCTTAACTACTACTTAACCATTTTCCTAACCTTAGTACAAGTAAAGCACAGCAATTTTGCATCCATGCGTTCATCAACCTTAAAATGGATCGTTCTTTCCGCCACTTTGTTGGCGGCCCTGATCATTACGGTCCAGCTTTACTGGCTGAAAAAGGTCTATTCTTTTGAAGAACGGCAATTCAATATAAATGTTGTCAAGAGCATCCGGGGCCTGTTCGAGGACCTGGCAATGAACGATGCGCCCGGTACCAGCCTGCAAACGCTGATCAATAATCCCGGCAATAATTATTTTGTTTTTAAGGCGGATACCATCCCTTCGAAGGACAGCCTGTCCTTTTATTTACAGGAAGAATTTGCCGATTTCGGGGTATTGACGGATTGTAAACTGGGCGCTTATAGCAGTACTGCCAAGAAGTTCGTCTACGAGGAGTTCATTCCTACGCCGGCGTCGAGGTATGCCGGGGTCAAACCTCCTACGCAGGAGCTGCCGGTATTCTCTGAAGAATTCGACCATATCCTGCTTTATTTCCCTCACCGCCATGAATATATCCTGGAGCAGATGGATTTCTGGATCGTCAGCAGCGCCATCCTGTTCATTGCCCTGATCGGTCTGGCCATCAGTCTGTTTTATTTCTACCGGCAGAAGTTCCTGGCGGAGGTGCAAAAGGACTTTGTCAATAATTTCACGCATGAGTTCAAGACGCCGCTGGCCGTCATGAAGATTGCCGCCGGCGTGTTGGCGCAGGACAATATCGTCCATCAGCCCGACCGGCTGGAGCGGTATACCGCTATTATAAAAAATCAGACCGAGCATCTGCAAAACCAGGTGGAGCGGCTGCTGAAAGCGGCTTCGTCCGAATCGAGGACATTGCCTATCCGCAAGGAGAATATCGACGCGCATCAGCTGATAGAGCAGGCGCTGAATAAGGTGCAGCCTCTGATCGAAGAAAAGAGGGCCAAGGTAGAATTAAAAATGGATGAGGGGCATGGCGGCTTACATGGGGATAAGGCCCACCTGGAGCTGGCGGTGGTCAACCTGCTGGAGAATGCGTTGAAATATGCTACAGAGCCTCATATTGTGGTGGAGACGGGCAATGCGGAAGACGATTTTTTCATTTCCGTAAAAGATAATGGAGTAGGCATCGAGAAGAAATATATTAAAAGTATTTTCAAGAAGTTTTACAGGATACCTACGGGCGATATCCATAATGTGAAAGGATTTGGTCTTGGCCTTAATTTTGTAAAACGCATCATCGATGCGCATAACGGTAAGATTAAAGTGAATAGCCTGCCTGGTATCGGTACAGAATTCAGATTATTTATCCCTCTCAACTAACCACTATGCAACTAGTCCCGAAAGTAAAAGTTCTGCTGGCTGAAGATGATCTTTCCCTTGGGTATGTCATAAAGGATAATCTTATAGATGCCGGTTACGAGGTCGTTCTCTGCCCGGATGGGCAATCGGCTATCGATAAGTTCGATAAGACGGAGTTCAGCATCTGTCTGCTGGATGTCATGATGCCTAATAAGGATGGATTTGCCGTTGCCAAAAAGATCAGGCAGCTGAGCGATATGGTGCCTATCTTGTTTCTCACGGCGCGGTCGATGGAGGAAGATAAGATCAAGGGGTTCCAGAGCGGCGCCGACGATTATATCACCAAGCCGTTCAGCATACAGGAGCTATTGATGCGTATGGAGGTCTTTTTGCGACGAACCCGTAAGATGCATTCTGATAAGGCATTGTCGTTTACCATCGGCAAGCTCGATTTTTCCTATACGGACCTGAAGCTTAAAATAGGGAAGGATATATTCAATCTCACGCAAAAAGAGGCTGATCTGCTGAAATTCCTCTGTGAGCATTCCAACCGGATCCTGAAGAGGGAAGAGGTGCTGCTGAATGTCTGGGGTAAGGACGATTATTTCCTGGGCAGGAGCATGGATGTGTTCATCACCAAGCTGAGAAAGTACTTTAAAGCCGATCCGGAAGTCAACCTGGAGACAATACACGGGGTAGGTTTCCGTTTTAATACGCCTGCGACGGCCTAGGTAGCCCCCTGCCATTCTGAAAAAAAATTTTCATTCGGGGAATATTTTTCAGGCGATTTTGACCGTCGCCGGGAGGATAGAAAACCCGGGGCCTTGTTTCCTTCACTTAACGATGCATGCAAATTTTTAACCATATTTAATAATATTGGCAAATCCAAGGTTTTACATAGGCTTAACCCCTGATTAACATTATAATATAATAGTTTTGCCCATTAAAAAATAATCGTAAGACCTATGCAAAAAAAATGGATCATTCTGATCTTAGGTTCCTTTTTTAGCAGTTTACTCCTTGAGGCTCAGCCACATCAGGACACGGTGCGTATCCCGTTACCGGAAGCGGAAAAGATGTTCCTGGACAGCAACCTGCAATTATTAGCCCAGCGGTATAATATCGATGCGAATAAGGCGCTGGTCATCCAGGCGCGTCTGTGGCCGAACCCCAACTTCAGCATCGGCCATACCCTGTATTCCGGTACGCTGAATAAATTCTTTCCTACGGGGGCCAACGATGAGACGACCGTCGGCCTGTCCCAGCTGATCTTACTGGCGGGCAAACGGAACAAGCAGGTGCAGCTGGCGCAGGCCAATGTAAAATTGACGGAATACCAGTTCTTCGACCTGCTGCGCACCCTGAAATATACCTTGCGAACGGATTTCTTCCATATTTACTATTTGCAGCAATCGGCCCGTGTCTACGACGAGGAGATCAAGGCACTGCAACAGATCGTAAATGCCTTCGCCCAACAAGAGGGGAAGGGCTATATCGCCGAAAAAGAGGTGATCCGGATCAAGGCCCAGCTCTATAGCTTCCAAAGCGAATACAACGACCTGCTCAACCAGATCACCGATGTGGAGAGCGAGCTGCGGCTGGTGCTACAGGTAAAGCCAAGTATGTATATCGACCCGGCCACCGACTCCGTTGCGCTGGGCAAGCTGGATCCTACCCAATACCCGCTGCCTACGCTGATGGATTCGGCCTACCGCAACCGGACGGACCTGCAGATCGCCCGGGCGAATACGAAGATCAGCCAGCTCAACTACAATTACCAGAAGGCCCTGGCCGTACCGGACCTTAGCTTATCGCTGGGGTATGACGAGGCGGGCAGCTTCCTGTATAATTATTATGGCATTGGGGCTTCCATCGATCTGCCTTTCTTTAACCGCAACCAGGGAAATATCAAAAATGCGAAGGCCCAGATCGCCGGTTCGGCAGCGATGCAAAGAAGCACCCAGGCTACGGTGGAGGAGAATGTGGCTACTTCTCTGCAGAAAGCGTTTGCCCAGCAGAAGCTATACCAGACAATCGATCCTAAATTCTATGCTGATTTCGAGCACATGCTGCATGAGGTGCTGATCAATTATCAGAAGAGGAATATCAGCATCCTGGATTTCCTGGATTTCTACGACTCGTATAAACAAAACACCTTACAGCTCAATACGGTCCAATTCAACCGGGTAAGCGCTTTTGAGGATATCAATTATTATACGGGCACTAATTTCTTTAACTAACCCGCCACGGCGTGGGGTCTCACAAAACCAACAGACGAATAACTTCTTCAATCAATAAAAAAAGACCAGATGAGCTATACTCTTAAACAATATGCGACCTATGGCATCATAGCATCCTCCGTCCTATTGTTGTTTATCCTTCCGGGTTGCAAGAGCACCCCTGACCCTGCACCGGCCGAGAAAGAAAAATTCGTACTTCCCGACTCGCTGGCCAAAACCATTCAGATCGACAGCGTGGGCAGTTCGAAGGTGGTGAATTCCATTACCCTGACCGGTAAAATAGCTTTCAATGACGACAATGTCGTGAAGCTATTCCCATTGGTGAGTGGTAATATCCAGGATATAAAGGTCATGTTGGGGGATTATGTCCGCAAGGGCCAGACCCTGGCTATCATCAGAAGCTCTGAAATGGCAGGTTACAGCAATGATCTGATCACGGCCCAGACCAATGTCTCGGTCGCCAAAAAAAGCCTGGAAGCTACCAAAGAGATGTATAAGAGCGGGCTTGCTTCCGCCCGGGACTCTCTTTCTGCCGAAGCGACCTATGAGCAGGCCCTGGCGGCCTTGCAAAAGGCGCAGCGGGTGCTGGGTCTCAACGGAGGCAGCACGGAAGGCACGTACCAGGTCAAGACCCCTATCGATGGGTTTGTCGTGGAGAAGGTGGCTACCAACAATATGGTTATCCGGCCGGACAACAGCAGCAATCTGTTCACCATCTCGGACCTGAAGAATGTATGGGTGATCGCCAATGTATATGAATCCAGTATTTCCCTGATCAGTGCCGGTGACAGCGTCAATGTCACGACCCTCTCCTACCCCGGGAAAGTATTCAGGGGGAAGGTGGACAAGATCATGAATGTGCTGGACCCTACCAATAAAGTGATGAAGGTGCGGATCGTGCTGCCCAATCCCGGTTATCTCTTAAAACCGGAAATGTTCGCCAGTGTGATGCTGAACAATGTGGAGAACAAACATATGCTGACGGTTCCCAATGGCGCTCTGATCTTCGATCACAGCCAGTATTATGTGCTCGTCTATAAGAGCCCTTCCGATATTACGATACGGCCTGTACAGGTATCCGGTACGGTAGGTGATAAGACCTATATTTCCACCGGTCTTTCCGAAGGCGAAAAAGTGATCGGCTCCCAGGCGTTGCTGATCTATCAGGAACTGAATAGTTAATTAATTATGTTCCCCGGAACTGATTAGTCAGCTCAATTAAATTACTATCTGATGAACAAAATATTAAAAGGCATACTGGCCTTTTCCTTAAAGAATAAATATTTCATCTTTTCCGCGACGGCCCTGCTGGCGGTCTATGGCTTCATGACCTTCCAGAAAATGCCTATCGAGGCTTTTCCGGACGTCACTAATACAGAGATCACCATCATCACCCAGTGGCCGGGAAGAAGCGCGGAGGAAGTGGAAAAGTTCGTGACCATTCCTATCGAGATCACGCTGAACCCGGTGCAGAAGAAGACGAGCCTGCGTTCTACGAGCATCTTCGGTCTTTCCGTGGTGAAGCTGATCTTCGAGGACGATGTACCTGACAATTTCGCCCGTTTGCAGGTGAATAACCTGCTTCCCACCGCGGAGCTGCCGGATAATATCAGCCCGCAGGTGCAGCCTCCTACCGGTCCTACCGGGGAGGTCTATCGGTATACGCTGGAAAGCTCGTTCCGGGACCCCAGGGAATTAAAGACCCTGCAGGACTGGGTGGTAGACCGCGAATTACGTTCGGTGCCCGGGATTGCCGATATCGTGAGCTTCGGGGGTATGGTCAAGACCTATGAGATCCGGGTGAACCCGCAAAAGCTGGCTGGTCTCGGCATTACGCCGCTGGATGTATCCAATGCCGTCAGCAAGAGCAATATTAATATCGGGGGCGATGTCATCAACAAGAATTCGCAGGCCTATGTGGTCCGTGGGATCGGGCTGCTGAACAATATCAATGAGATCCGTAATATCATCGTGGAGAATATCAATGGTATACCTATCCTCGTCAAGGATCTGGCGGAGGTGGAGGTATCCAACCTGCCCCGCCTGGGAGAAGTAGGCAGGACGGATGCCATTGACAGCGCCGGTCACCGGACGCTGCGGAATAATCCCGATGCCGTGGAAGGTATCGTTCTGATGCGAAAGGGGGAGAACCCCGATGAGGTGATCAGCGGGCTGAAGGAAAAGGTGAAGAAGCTGAATGACCGGGTCCTGCCTCCCGATACCAAGATCGTTCCCTTCTATAACCGGGAGGACCTGATCCACTATGCGACCCATACCGTATTGCATAACCTGATAGAAGGGATCCTGCTGGTGACCCTGATCGTGTCGCTGTTCATGTTCAACTGGAGAACCACGCTGATCGTCTCGATCATCATTCCTTTGTCGTTATTATTCTCGTTCATCTGTCTGCATTTGATGGGCATGTCGGCCAACCTGCTGTCTCTGGGGGCGATAGACTTCGGGATCATTATCGACGGGGCGGTGGTCATGGTGGAAGGCTTGTTCGTATTGCTGGACCACCGGGCGAAGGAAATGTCGATGGACCGGTTTAACCGGTTGTCCAAGCTGGGTCTGATCCGTAAGAAGGGAGCCGAGCTGGGTAAGGCCATTTTCTTTACCAAGCTGATCATCATAACGGCCCTGCTGCCCATATTCTCTTTTCAGAAAGTAGAGGGGAAGATGTTCTCCCCGCTGGCTTATACGCTGGGATTCGCCTTGCTGGGCGCCCTGCTGTTCACGCTGACGCTGGTGCCTGTACTGGTGAATGTATTGCTCCGGAAGAATGTGCGGGAAAAACATAATCCTTTCACTCATTTCATCACGACCCGGATCATGCAGGGCTTCCGTTTCGTCTTTCATCATAAGAAAGCGTCGATCTTTGTTGCCACTGTCGTGATCGTCGGGGGGCTGTATTCCTTTAAGTTCCTCGGGTCTGAATTCCTTCCCGAGCTGAACGAGGGTTCGATCTGGGTGCGGGCGACCCTCCCCTATAGTATTTCTTTGGATTCGTCCGTGGTCCGGGCCGAGCAGATGCGGGCCATCATGATGAAGTTCCCCCAGGTGCGCCGGGTGATGTCACAGACGGGGCGGCCGGATGACGGAACGGATGTTGCCGGCTTCTATAACAATGAATTCGGCGTATCGCTGTATCCGATGGAGGAATGGAATCCCAGGATCTCCAAGGATGAGCTGATCGAGCAGATGCGTAAGGACTTATCGGTGGTGCCGGGCGCCGAGCTGAACTTCTCCCAGCCGATCATGGATAATGTGGAAGAGGCGGTATCCGGGGTGAAGGGATCTATCTGTGTGAAGATCTTCGGGGATTCCCTGGGTTATATGGAAGATCAATCCAACAAAGTATATGGCGTCTTAAAGAATATCCGGGGCATTGCGGATCTGGGTGTGATAAAGAATATCGGGCAGCCGGAGCTGGACATCGATCTCAACCAAAGCCGGATGGCGTTGTATGGGGTTTCTGCGGCCGATGCGAATGCCGTGATCGAGATGGCCATCGGGGGTAAGGCGGTCACTCAATTGTATGAGGGCGTACGGAAGTTCGATATCCGGATCCGTTTCCCGGAGGAGTTCCGCGGGACGGAAGGCGATATCGGCAATTTGCTGGTGCCAACCCAGAGCGGATCGAAAGTGCCGATCCACGAGATAGCGGACATTACGCAAAAGACGGGGCCCTGTCTGATCTTCCGGGATGACAATCAGCGTTATTCCGCGGTGAAGTTCTCCATCGAGGGAAGGGATATGGGCAGCACCATTGCCGAGGCGCAGGAAAAGGTGGACCAGGTGGTAAAGCTGAAAAAAGGCTATAACATGGTATGGCAGGGCGATTTCGAAAACCAGCAGCGGGCGAGCAAGCGGTTGACGCAGGTGGTGCCGATCAGCTTATTGCTCATCTTCCTGTTACTCTTCATCATGTTCGGGAACCTGAAGGATGCGGGGCTGGTATTCCTGAATGTGCCTTGTGCGGTCGTAGGGGGTATTTTCGCCCTGCTGATCACGGGCACGAACTTCAGTATTTCCGCGGGGATCGGCTTTATCGCCTTGTTCGGGATCTGTATCCTGGAGGGGGTGCTGCTGATCACGGCGTTCAAGCATAACCTCGAGCGGATAAAGGGATTGGAGAGCCCGTTGTATACATCCATCAAGCTGGGGGTGAATGACCTGATCCGGCCGGTGCTGATGACGGCATTGATGGCGATGATCGGCCTGCTGCCGGCGGCTATTTCCACCGGTATCGGATCGGAGAGCAGCAGACCGCTGGCCCGGGTGGTGATCGGGGGATTGATCTGTGCGACGATCTTTTCGCTGCTGGTCTTCCCGCTGGTATTCTTCTGGTCTTACCGGAAAGTGGATACCAAGCATCAGGGGGAGACGGAGGAGAATGTTGCGAGGTGATCCTGACCGGGCGGAGCCCGGTCGTGAATGAGGCCTTTGGCCGAAGTTCATGGAGATGAAGGAAAAATCCATATTTTTGAAATATGAGAACGTCCCGGAGTTTTTCCGGGACGTTCTTATATAATATCCATGTTTAAGAAACCAATCGTATTCTTATTGCTGGCGATCCTTTTATTGCAGGCCCCTCCTCCCCTGGCGGCGCAGGAGTTCTTCAAGCCCGATACCCATTATAATCCGGGGCGGGTGAATGGGGTGATCTTTGCGGAGGCGGCTCTGGGGACGGCGGTTACTATCGGGCTTAATTATCTTTGGTACAAGAAGTTCCCCCGCAGTCCGTTCCATTTTTTCAATGACAACAATGAATGGCTCAATATGGACAAGGTGGGCCATGCCACGACCGCTTACAATATAGCGGCCATTCAGAGTGACCTGTTGCGCTGGGGCGGTGTCCGGTCGGGGACGGCGGCATTGTTCGGTACGCTGACGGCTCTTGGGTTCATGAGCATGATCGAGATCATGGATGGGCATTCGGTCAAATGGGGGTTCTCCAAGGGGGATATGCTGGCTAACCTGGCGGGCTGTATCCTGTTCGAGGGGCAGCAGCTTATGTGGGGGCAGCAGCGGATCGGTCTGAAATACTCGTATCATCATACGTTGTTTGCCCATTATCAACCCAATGAGCTGGGCGATAACCTGCCGCAAAGGATGCTGAAGGATTACAATGGTCAGACCTATTGGCTGTCGGTCAATATCGGTTCGTTTTTGCCAGGGAGCAGCGGGTTTCCGAAATGGCTGAATCTTTCGGCCGGGTATGGGGCGGAAGGGATGATCGGCGGGGTGAAGAATCCTACGGAGATCAATGGGAAGCCTATTCCGGCCTATAAGCGGTACCGGCAGTTCTATTTCGGGCTGGATACGGATCTTTACCGGGCGGATGGGTTATCGCCTTTGTCCACTACCCTGCTGAAAGTAAACCGGACCATTAAATTCCCGACGCCGACGATCGAATGGAATGAAGTGGATGGGACGAAATGGCACTGGTTGTATTTCTAGCGAACAATAAAAGAGGTATTAATTACGTCTAGCTTTTAGCTACTTTTACCCATTATAAAAAATTTCCATGACCATCGGTACAACTGAGTTCACCATTGCTATTATCATCGCTCTTCTGTTGGCAGGCGCCCTGGCCTATCTTATCTGGAGACAGCGGCAGGAGATCAAAAAGGGAGAGAAAAAAGAGGCTTCGTCGGATGCGGCATCGGGTGGGGTGCCGATCCGCCAGATGCAGTTGCAGGCTTATGAGCGCCTGATCCTTCTGACCGACCGCATTGCCTTACCCAACCTGATCAGCCGGGTCAACCAGCCGGGTTTGAGCGGCCGGGAGATGCAATCCCTGCTGACTCAGAGCATCCGCCAGGAGTTCGAGCATAATATTACCCAGCAGATCTATGTCAGCGCCGAGGCTTGGGATGCCGTACGCAATTTCAAGGAGCAGAACCTGCTCATCATTAACCAGGTAGCTTCTTTTATGCCGGATGAGGCCAGCGGGATCGATCTGAACAAGCACCTGCTTGACCTGCTGGTGCAGAGTCCCAAGGCGTCCCTGCAAACTATCGTATCGGAGGCATTGAGCTATGAGGCGAAGAAGTTGATGTAGGGCCAGCTTTTCGGAAGCCGGATGGATCGATGGCTGAAGGCAGGAAGAATAAATAACGATTATGCCTGATAAAAAGATATTTACAGACAGTGGGATTGAAATAAAAGAAGTTTATACTGCTGCCGATCCTGCGCCGGCTGATTCCGCGGGTAGAGAGCTGCCTGGTGAATTTCCTTATACACGGGGCGTTCAAAAAGATATGTACCGGGGGAAGCTGTGGACGATGCGGCAATATGCCGGGTTCAGCACGGCGGAAAAAAGCAATGAGCGGTATCATTATCTGCTGAGCCAGGGGGTCATGGGTTTAAGCGTGGCTTTCGATCTGCCGACACAGATAGGATATGACAGCGATCATGAGCTGGCCGAGGGGGAAGTGGGAAAGACGGGGGTGGCCATCGATTCCATTGAAGATATGCAGACCCTGTTCAAGGGGATCCGGCTGGAGGACGTTTCTACCTCGATGACGATCAATGCTACGGGTTATATCCTGCTGGCTTTTTATACGGCGCTGGCCAAACAGCAGGGGGCCGATCTGAAAAAGATCAACGGTACTATCCAGAACGATATCCTGAAGGAATATGCAGCCAGGGGCACCTATATCTATCCGCCGAAACACAGTATGCGGATCATCACCGATATTTTCGAATGGTGCAGTAAAGAGCTACCGAAATGGAATACCATCTCCATCTCGGGTTATCATATCCGGGAGGCGGGCAGCACGGCGGTACAGGAGATCGCCTTCACCCTGAGTAACGGGAAAGCGTATGTACAGGCGGCCATGGCAAAGGGGATGGATATCGATGTCTTTGGCAAACGTCTCTCCTTTTTCTTTAATGCCCATAATAATCTCTTTGAGGAGGTAGCCAAGTTCCGGGCTGCCCGGAAAATGTGGGCCCGGATCATGAAAGAGCTGGGTGCTACGGATCCCAAAGCCATGATGCTGCGTTTCCATACGCAGACCGGGGGCAGCACGTTGACGGCGCAGCAACCACTGAACAATATAGCCAGGGTGACGGTACAAACACTGGCGGCCGTCATGGGGGGCACGCAGTCCCTGCATACCAATGGATATGACGAAGCCCTGAGCCTTCCCACGGAGGAGGCGGCCAGGATCGCGCTACGTACGCAGCAGATCGTCGCTTATGAGAGTGGCGCCCCGGATACGGCTGACCCGCTGGCGGGCAGTTATTTTGTAGAGGCGCTGACCCGGGAGGTGGAAGAAGCGGCCTGGAAGCTGATCGGGCAGATCGATGCGATGGGTGGCAGCGTAAGCGCTATCGAGCAGGGATTCATCCAGGAAGAGATCGCGCGCAGCGCCTATAAATACCAGCAGGAGATCGAGACGGGGCAAAAGATCATCGTGGGGGTGAATAAATTCCAGGTACAGGAGACGAATTCCATTCCCGGATTCAAGATAGACGATTCCATCCGGCAGATCCAGACGGAGAAGCTGATTTCCCTGCGAAGAAGAAGGGACCCTGCCCGTTGTGATTCCATTCTGCAGGATCTGAATGATAAAGCCGCTTCGGGGGAGAACATCATGCCCGTCGTCATCGAAGCCGTCGAGAACTTCTGTACGCTGGGGGAGATTGCCGATACGCTCCGCGAGGTTTTTGGGGAGTATAGATAAGAGCCCCCTGACAAGAGGGATATGATCTGTACCACGGTGGCGCCCAGCACCTTGCGGATGCCGACGCTGAAAAGCATATTTTCCATAAACAAAAAAGATCATGTGATTGCTGTGGAATCGGTCAGAGCGGGTATCTTATTAGAAACCCATCACCATGGAAATACAACAAATACCCCGCGCTGATCTTCTTGACATTTTGTTTGATGGCCGCAACAAAGACTATGGCGCCTATGATTTGCGCAAGACGTATAACGGCCGGCTTACGAAGGCCCTGATACTTACAGGATCCGTATGCCTGGTACTGATCGGCAGCTATACGCTGGCCGGGAGACTGGATAAAACGCATAGGGCGTCTCCCCTACCCGTTGCCGATGTAATACTGAATAAAGTAACTTTTAGGGAAAAGCCGGCAGAGATGCCGCCGCCGCCCAGACTCAAGCCGATCGTGATGCAGCAGATGGCAACGCTGAAGGATTTTGTGCCCAGGATCGTGAAAGGGGAAGTGAAACCGGAGGATACGCCTCTTACGCAGGATGAAATGACCGACGTAAAGCTGGGGGATGTAACAGTGCAGGGGCCTCAGGACGACCGAGTGGTGGCGCCGCCACAAAATAACGGGTTAGGCACCGGAGTGACCGTGGCGCCTGTCAACAAGAATGCCGATGAAGAGGGCATTGTCGGCATCGTCGAAATTGAAGCTTCATATCCGGGAGGTCTTGAAGCCTGGAGAAGATTCCTGCTCAAGAATTTTCATTATCCTGAGCAGGCGATTGCTGAAGATGTGTCAGGCACGGTGATCGTACAGTTCGTCGTTGACAAAGAAGGAAATGTCAGTAATGTAGAGGCGATCAGCGGGCCGGAGCTATTAAGGCAGGAAGCTATCCGTGTCATTAAAAAGAGCGGACGTTGGGAAGTCGCTATTCAAAATGGCCGTCATGTAAATTCCTATAAGAGACAACCGATCGTCGTCCAGTTACAGAATGAATGATGAATTCGGGCAAAGAATTAGTTGAAATGTAATTCTTTGCCCGAACAGGTCTAATATCTGTGAATTTTAGGGGTTAAACCCAGCCCACGATCTTGCTGACTTCGGGTAGAGGCGTGGATTGGCTTTGCCCGCTCTCTTCCGGGTTCAGGGATCGGTCCATTTCCTGGTGGATACGCCGGAGCAACCGGATATTACATTCCAGTTTTGCGGTCAGATCGGCGGTTTTGTCCTTCTCCCGGGACAAGAGCTCCTTTAGTTCGTGGTAGTTTTTGATCCGTTCCTCTAATTCGAGCTGCAGCAAGCCGATCTGTTGGTCTTTTTCGTCTGGCTGGATGGAGATGGGGGCTTCAGTTTGCGCGAGGTTACCCTGCGGGGCCTCTGCGGGGGAGGACTCCTGGCTGGGGATATCCTGGACGACGGCGATTTCCCCGGTGACGGGGGGTGGCTGGCTGACGATGCTCAGCGGAAGCGGGGAACGCGAGATCAGCAGGTTGAGGTATTTTTCTTCCGAGCGGGCTAATTCTTCCTTTAATTTCTCCAATTTGCGGTCTGTCTGCTCCCTGTACTGTTCATATTTATCTTTCATCCAGAGCAGGCCGCGGTAAGCATTGCCGCTTTCTTCCGGCAGGCTGGCTGTCTGGCCGCCGATAAAGAGACCACTGGCAAAACGGTCGCCGGAGGGACGGGAAGAGTCTTCTGAAGAGTGGGAAGGATTTTCCGAAAGACCGGAAGGACCTTCTGAAAAATTTCGGGCAGGAAACAGGTAGGAAGCATCTGGTTCTTCCATATCCTGACGTCTTTTTTTCCGGTAGTGCAGCCAGGTAGTGATCAACAGGACGATGAGGACCATGGGCAGCGAGATCCACAGAAGTATTTGCAGGAATTGCCCGAACTCATATAGGTTAACACTCAATAAATACATGACAGAGAATTTTAAGTAAAATTTCTTTCATGCTGATATACAGTTGGTTATATTAAGGATAAAACAAATTCGTTACTATTACGGTTGGGGAGTAAAATTGGGGGTGATGTGGAGATTATGCAATAATAGTACCAAAGTGCAGCGGCAAAAGACCATTTCGGGAGATGCGCTAATTTTTTCAAAGCGCATCTCCCGCTCATTCACGCCAAAAAAAAAGCTGTTGACCGATGTCGTTTTGGGTCAATTGCCGTCTACGTAAAAGGAGTCTGCAATCGATGCTTTTAGCACAAATTTGATATTCTATTATTCATTAAAAGATATTTTATGAACCTCAGAAAAAAAATGATCGCTTGCGCTGCAGTAGTTATAGCGCTGCTCTCTTTCTCATCGACTTATGCCCAAAGGGGTGATACGGCCGCTATGAGGCAAAGACAGGAAGAACAGATGCAAAAGATGACCACGGACCTGAAGCTGACTCCTGTACAGGTGGATTCGCTGAAAGCCATTCAAAAGGAGTTCCAGCCGAAGATGCGTGAGATCATGACGGATCAGTCGGCGAGCCGGGAGGACAAGATGGCGAAAATGGCTCCTATCAATGACGAAAGGAACAAAAGGATTCAGGCTGTGTTAGGCGCTGACCTGTATAAGAAATACCAGACCTGGATGGAAGAGAACCGTCCTCAGCGTGGCGGGGGCAGAATGGGCGGCGGTGGGGGCGGCGGCCAGGGCAATTAGCCGGTGGACCTGCCAAAAGAAGCTGCGGGCCAGGGATCGGCAGAGAATGCTATTCCCGGACCCGCAGTTTTTATTTTGGGTTCTGCTCTTTACTTTGAGTTCTGCTCTTTACTTTTTGGCCTGTTCTTTCACCCAGTTGTCCCTAAGAGTGACGGTCCGGTTGAAGACCATTTTCTCTTCGGAGCTGGTCTTGTCGAGGCTGAAGTATCCTTTGCGCAGGAATTGATAGTGTTCTGCAAATTTAGCCTGTTTCAAGGCCGGCTCTGCGTAGGCAGCCGGCAGGACCTGCAGGGAGTCCGGATTGATATAATCTTTGAAATCCCCTTCTTCGTTGGCGGGGTCTTCCACTTTGAACAGGCGGTCATATAATCTTACTTCGGCGGTAATGGCATGAGGTATGCTCACCCAGTGAATGGTGGCCTGTACTTTTATATTGGATTGGTCGCCGCCGCTCTTGCTGCCGGGCAGGTAGGAGCATTTCAGTTCGGTGATATTGCCGGCCTCATCTTTTATCACTTCGTCACACTGAATGATATAAGCGCTTTTCAGCCGTACTTTCTGTCCGGGGGAGAGCCGGAAGAATTTCTTGGGGGGATTCTCCATAAAGTCTTCCCTTTCGATGTATAATTCGCGGCTGAAGGGCATTTCCCGGTGGCCGGATTCGGGATCTTCCGGGTTATTCTCGCTTTTCAGCAGTTCCTCCCCTTGTTCATAATTCGTCAGGACGATCTTCAGGGGGTCAAAGACGACCATGCGCCGGAGCGCAATTTTATTGAGGTGCTCACGGATGCAGAATTCGAGCAGGGACATATCGATCAGGTTGTCTCTCTTCTGCACGCCGATCTTTTCGGCGAAAACGTGGAGGCTTTCCGGCGTATACCCGCGCCGGCGGAGGCCTGAAATAGTAGGCATGCGGGGGTCGTCCCAGCCTGTGACGTGGTTATCGTTTACCAGCTGCAGGAGTTTCCTTTTGCTCATGACCGTATAGGTCAGGTTCAGGCGGGCGAATTCGTATTGATGAGAAGGGAAGATATTAAGCTTCTCAATAAACCAATCGTAGAGGGGACGGTGGGGTATGAATTCCAGCGTACAAATGGAATGGGTGATCTTCTCGATCGAATCGCTCTGACCATGGGCGAAATCATACATGGGGTAGATACACCAATTGTCTCCCGTGCGGTGATGATGGGCATGTTTGATCCGGTAGATGATTGGGTCCCGCATGTGCATATTCGGGGCGCTCATATCGATCTTAGCCCGCAGTACCTTCTCTCCGTCCTGGTATTTACCGGCCCGCATTTCTTCGAACAAGCGGAGGTTATCTTCCACCGTGCGATCACGGAAGGGGCTTGCCGTTCCGGGTTCGGTGGGGGTACCTTTTAATTTGGCGATCTGTTCGCTGGAGCTGTCATCCACGTAGGCCAGTCCCTGCCGGATCATGGCTACGGCGAACTGATATAATTGCTCGAAGTAGTCGGATGCATATAATTCATTGGCCCACTGAAAGCCGAGCCAGCGTATATCTTCTTTAATACTATCCACATATTCGGTGTCTTCGGTCACGGGATTGGTATCGTCGAACCTGAGGTTGGTCTGTCCACCGTACTTTTGGGCAAGGCCGAAATTGAGGATAATGGATTTGGAATGACCGATATGGAGGTAGCCATTCGGTTCCGGCGGGAAGCGCGTCAAAATGGATTTATATTTGCCGGCTTCCAGGTCTTCCTGTACGATCTCTTCCAGAAAATTCAGGGACTTCTCTTCTTCTTTTTTGATCTCAGTCATATAGTGAATGATTCCTTTGGAATATGCGAATTTACAGCATTCAGCCTCTTTTACCAAACAGCAGACTTCCGATCCTCACCATATTGCTGCCTTCCTCCACTGCGATCCTGTAATCCCCGCTCATGCCCATGGAGAGGATGGGTGGGGTCGCGGGTGGAGCGACGGCGGAGAGGAAATACCGGTCGAATAAGGATTTGAGCGTGTGGAACTCGCTTCTGACTTTGTCGGGATCTTCCGTGAAGGAGGCCATACCCATTAGTCCGCACACGTTGACATTCCTCAATTCGCCGGTGCCGGAGGAAGATGCTTCGGCGGCAACTACTTTCATTACTTCGGCCAGTTCAGCTTCGTCCAGTCCGAACTTGGTCTCTTCCCGGGCGATATGCACCTGCAGCAGGCAAGAGATATTTCTTCCGTTGCGGGCGGCCTGTTTGTCGATCTCTTTCAGCAGGCGGGAGCTGTCTACCCCGTGGATGAGATGAACGAAGGGTGCTATATATTTTACTTTATTGGATTGGAGATGTCCTATAAAATGCCACCGGATATCGGAAGGGAGCAGCGTTTGTTTGTCTACCAGCTCCTGGACATAGTTCTCTCCGAAGTCCCATTGTCCCAGTTCATAGAGGGCCTGGAGATCTTCGACCGGTTTGGTCTTGGAGACGGCGACGAGTTGCGCCCTGCCCTTCAATTCGGTAAGGAGGGCCTCATATTTTTCTTTGTCGATGGACATCTCTGGCTATTCGATTTTTCCGGCTACCGGCCGGGTATGGGCAAAGATATGAACTCCCACCGGTTACCCCTTGAGGATCGAGCGGCTGATGACGATCCTTTGCACTTCGCTGGTGCCTTCATAGATCTGGGTGATCTTTGCGTCCCGCATCAGCCTTTCTACATGATATTCCTTTACATAGCCATATCCGCCATGGACCTGTACCGCTTCGGTGGCTGTCCACATCGCCGTCTCCGAAGCAAATACTTTTGCCATGGAAGAGCTGAGGGTAAAGTCCAGGTGGTTGTCTTTTTCCCAGGCTGCGCGGAGGCAGAGGAGGCGGGAGGCTTCGATGCGGGTAGCCATATCTGCTAATTTGAACTGGATGGCCTGGTGTTGCATGATCTCTTTTCCGAAGGCTTTGCGTTCTTTAGAGTATTTCAGCGCCAGTTCGTAGGCACCGCTGGCGATCCCCAGGGCCTGGGAGGCGATACCGATGCGTCCGCCTGACAGGGTCTTCATGGCGAACCTGAAGCCAAATCCGTCCTCCCCTATCCTATTCTCTTTTGGTACTTTGACGTCATTGAATAAGATGCTGTGAGTATCGCTGCCGCGTATGCCCAGTTTGTTTTCCTTGGCTCCGACTACTACGCCGGGGCTATTCTTTTCCACTATAAAGGCGTTGATTCCATGGCTGCCTTTGGACACATCCGTCTGTGCGATCACCAGGTAGACCGAGGCGGAATTCCCGTTGGTGATCCAGTTCTTGGTGCCGTTGAGCAGGTAGTAGTCGCCTTTGTCTTCGGCGGTCGTGCGCTGGGAAGTGGCATCGCTGCCTGCTTCCGGCTCGCTGAGCAGAAAAGCGCCGATATACAGTTCTCCGTCCTTACGGCCCTGGGCCAGGGGAACGAGGTATTTTCTCTTCTGGGCCTCGGAGCCGAACTTATCCAGGCCCCAGCAAACGAGGCTATTGTTGACACTCATGCATACGCTCACGCTGGCATCGATCTTGCTCACTTCTTCCATCGCCAGTACATAACTTATAGTATCCATTCCGGAACCGCCATATTCCGGGTCTACCATCATTCCCATAAAGCCCAGTTCAGCCAGCTTGAGGACCTGTTCGCGAGGGAATTTCTGGTGCTCATCCCTTTCTATGACTCCCGGCAGGCATTCGTTCCTTGCGAAATCCCTGGCGGCCTTCTGTATCATCAAATGTTCTTCTGATAATTGGAAATGCATGTGGCGTATAAGTTTTAAGGACCCAAAAATAGGAGAAAGTTGTTTAGTAAACTAACAGTTGGTAGTTTTTTTGGCGAGGCCGTACGAAGGCATACATAGCCTTTTCCGGGGTAATAGTACGGAATAGCTAAAATGTATTAATTTCAATACAAATCTGTTCTTATGTGGGTGTTTTTTTTCAGAGTCGGATTCCTGGGTCTGGCGCTCGCCGGTTGGGTGGTTTATCAAATGATACGCAAAAAGAGATCCTGGCAAAATATCCAGGGAGATGCCCTGATGGCGCTCTTTTTTATCGTCGTATGGGGGTTTATCTATTATTTAATTATTTCCTGAGATATTGGGGCCGGCTTTCCCGTCGAGCAGTCCGATCACGGTTTTAAAGATTACGATAAAGAGTCCGGCTTCTTCTTCGGTGAAATTGCTGTTCTCTTCTTCGTCTCCTTCGCTGTAGATGACGGCGGCGGCAAATTGCAGCAGGTCGGGCTGGCAGAAGGAATCCATGATGGCCATGGCATCGGTCTCATCGAACCCATCGTGAAAGACTTCTTCCATTTCCTCGAATTCCGCGTTAAAGGCTTTTTCAAATTCCTCTTCCGTGACAACGGGTATAGACGGCTCTAATTTCCGGAAGCTGAGTAATATAATCGTGAGGATATACGCTACATCTTCCCGGGCATCGGGCACTTTTAACTCCTTGCTTTCTCCCAGCACGTATCCCACGAGGGCCGGCTGTTCTTTTGCGAAGGCATCCCAGACTTTACCGATCTGATCTTCGTCCATGTGCTGGATACGATCATTGATACTATCAATCGTGTCTTCCGTAATTTTTTGCATTCAGTATTTTTCCCAAACCTACAAAAACCTCCATGCAATTCGATCAATAACGGTAAAAAAGGAAGCGGAATTATCGTAATTTTCCCGCCAGAAGGCAAATGCCTACCTTTACAACCAGTAATATGACTAAAATGTATTATAATATCCCCGTCCTGCATTCTAAGTAGTTCCTATTACAGGTATTCCAAAAAAAAATAGTGATTTATGGCAAGGCATCATTCGAATAAAGTACAGGTATCTGTTTCATCAGAGATCGGCAGGCTGAGGCGCCTGCTGGTGCATAGTCCCGATAGCGGGTTGGGAAAGGTAGTTCCGTCAAAAGCGCAGGACTGGTTGTTCGAGGATATAGTACACCTGGACACCATCCGCCGGAAGGAGTATGATTTCTACACCAAGATCCTTTTATATTTCCTGGAT
Source organism: Puia sp. (assembly GCA_035555335.1). Lineage (GTDB taxonomy): Bacteria > Bacteroidota > Bacteroidia > Chitinophagales > Chitinophagaceae > Puia. The sequence continues at coordinate 428,812 of DATMGS010000027.1, read as the reverse complement.
CCGGAGAAGATCAGGGGAAAGCTGGCCGATGTCGATGACCTGAAAAGCAAACGGGCTTTTTACAAACCGGGTGACGACCAGTTCTTCCGTTCGGAGAAGGTGGTGGAGCTGCAATGGCTGCTGGCCGATATTTTAGCCGATCATGAGATCCAGCTGAAGCTGGTGGCTTCTGTCTGTGCGCTGGAGAGCTGTTCGTACGATACGCAAAAAGAGCTGCAGAAGCTATTGCCGGTGCAGCTGGCCAAGACGTTTATCAGCGGGACTATGAATGATGAGAAGATGTTGTTCGCGCCCATCCCCAATTTTATATTCACGCGCGATATCGGTATCGTGATCAACAGTTATGTCCTGCTAAACAAGCCCGCCAAAAAGGCGCGTACCCGGGAAGCCCTGCTGGCGAAGTATATTTTCTTCAATCACCCGTTGTTTTCGGAGTACCAGGATAAGATCATCGAATTATCGGATACGCACCATCACTTCCTGCTGCCCCGGGAGGGCGACGACAAAAAGGTCACGCTGGAAGGGGGTGATGTCATGGTTGTCAGTAAGGATCATCTGCTGATCGGCGTTAGCGAGCGTACGTCTCTGGAAGCGGCGCACCAGGCTATCAAGGTATTGTTTGAAAAGGGCGTGGTCAAAAAGATTACGATTATCCGGATCCCCAAGAAGCGGGATTATATGCATATCGATACGATCTTCACGCAGGTGAAGCGCAATGTATGGATCCTGCTGGGTATTTTTTCCCGGAAGGCGATCAAACATGAAGATGAGGATGCCGTTCAAAGGATCCTGGAGAACAATAAAAAAGAAGACAAGCTGAAGATCATTCAATTCAGGAAGAAGGATCCGGGCAATCCGGAATATTTCGACAACCTGGAAGATCTGCTGACGGATATCAGCAAGAATGACCTGGAATGTCCGGATAAGGTGCGATTCATCTATTCCGGCAATAATGAGTTCCCTTTCGATGCCCGGGAGCAATGGACGGATTCCTGTAACCTGCTGGCTCTGAAAGAGGGGGTGGTGCTGGGGTATGATCGTAATGACAAGACGGTGGAAGCCTTTGTAGCCAATGGTTTTACCGTGATCCATGCCCATGAGCTGATTGCCGGGATGGAGAAGGGGGCTATCGATCCGGACGAATTGGAAAATACGCTGATCCTGATGCCTTCTGCGGAATTATCGAGAGCCCGGGGAGGTTTCCATTGTATGAGCATGCCGCTGCACCGGGATGAGTTGGAATAAGCCACGCTGTTACGGACCGTGCCCTAATTAGCTATTACAGACCGTGCCCTTTTTATAATCCTGATTCAAAATAGGAATGATGCAGACGACCTCTCATTTATTGATGATACGTCCGGTGAATTTCAGCTTCAATGCGGAAACCGCCGTCAACAATGCCTTTCAGTCCGCGGCTTCCGATAGCCGGACACAGGAGAAGGCCCTGTCGGAATTCGAGGGATTGGTGCAGCTTCTACGTGACAATAACATAGATGTCACCGTGATCAACGATACGCCGGAGCCTTATACGCCTGATTCCATTTTCCCCAATAACTGGGTGTCTTTTCATGAAGGAGGGATCGTATGCCTTTATCCCATGTATGCCGTCAACCGCCGGCAGGAGCGTAAGCCGGGGGTATTGGAGGACCTGGAACGGAAATTCGACTTTGGCGTCCCACTGGATTTCAGCTTTTATGAAAAAGAAGAACTTTTCCTGGAGGGGACCGGCAGCATGGTGCTGGACAGGGAGAACAAAATCGCTTATGCCTGTCTCTCGCCGCGCACCGACCAAAAAGTACTGGCCGATTTCTGCGAAAAGATGGGATACCGGCCGGTGGTTTTCACGGCGGTGGATGGAACAGGCAATCCTATCTACCATACGAATGTGATGATGTGTGTAGCTGACCGGTATGTCGTAGTTTGTCTGGATTCTTTGCCGGTGGCGACGGAGAGAGGGCAGTTGACCGCTACGATCACAAAGTCCGGGAAGGAGATCATTGCCATCAGCCTGGATCAGATGAATCATTTTGCCGGCAATATGCTGCAGGTGCACAATGCCCAAAAAGAAAAGCTGCTGGTCATGTCGGGCCAGGCCTACGAGTCCCTTACCCCGGCACAGGTGGAAAAGCTCAGTTCTTTCAACAGGATCCTGCATGCTCCGCTGACGACCATCGAGACCAATGGCGGCGGCAGCGCCCGGTGTATGCTGGCGGAGGTGCATCTGGCTCCCAATCTCCCGGAGGGAAAATAGTTGCCCTCTTTCTTATAAGGGCTGGAAGGTTAAAAAATAATCTTAAAGTTAATTATTTTTGTATTTTTGTGGTATATAAGGAATGGAATTAATCTATAAGTGCATTCATATGCTTCAATCGAAGAATTTGCCCGTTTTGACACGGTGACTTTTTATACTTTAAGAGGAGAGGAAAATGTCTTATCGGAAACGGATGATTTTTTTGAAAGGATGGGAAAAGAAGAGTTTTACAAAAGACAAAGGAATCGTTTGGTGCAATGGATAGTGGAAATAGGAAATGACAAGTGGGGAGCCAACTTTGAGCTTTTCAGACCGGAGAGAATTTGTGTCGCTTTGCCGCCAAAGGGAAAATATCTTGACGAGAATATTGATTTACGACTCTATTGTCATTGGGTCAGTAAAAATGTGGTGATTTTATTTAATGGAGGGATAAAGACGGCCAACTTTGCGCAGGATTGTCCAAATGTATCCTATCATTTTTATAATGCACAAGGCTGGACAAAGCAATTGATTGAAATCGGTATAGAGACGGATGGTCCTGCGATAACAAATATTGAAGAATTGTACTTAAAATACTAAGGCTATGGCATCAAAAATTTTTGCAGAAATGCTGGCAAAGGTAGAGCCTGAGGACAGACAATTTGTCCAGAAGAACCTGGCTATCAGCTATCAGGTTCGGGCTATCCTGGATAACCATCCCACCATTCATTCGCAAAAAGACCTGGCAGAAGCAATGGGAAAAGAACCCAGCGAAATAAGCAAGTGGTTGAGCGGACTGCATAATATCGGCCTGGAGAATATCACGAAAATGGAAGTGGCATTAGGGCAGGACATCATCTTAACGGATGAACAGGCAAGAGAACGATATGGGAAAGTAGACAAAGAAAGTTACCGGCCCTTTCAAACAATCCACTGCGCCGGCAAGGCCGATCAGTCAGATCTTACCGGTGAGGTCGTTAAAGAGGGGAATGTCAAAGGGAGATCGATCCTCTTAAAAAGTACCGATCAGGAAGAGAAAGGAATCTCCGAACTTGCTTATTAATTCGTTATGGCAAAAAAAGTGCAATTCGACGTCAGTAAAGTTCATTATCTCCATATTAAAGACCTGGCGTTTCATTATTCGATCCCTGAGACTATCTCTTTGCCCAGGGATAACGGTGATTCCATTCACTTTGACCTGGAGATCGTGAAAACGATCGGCCTGGAAGAAAAGATCCTTCGTCTGATCTTTACGGTTGAGTTGAAGGCTTATGAAAAAGGTAAAAAAGAAGCGAGCGCCACCTATGTTACCGAGCATTTGTTCAAAGTGGAAAATATGGATGCGCTCATCAATAAGAGCCAGGACGATCTGGAAGTGGATATAACCCTGAATAATACGCTTACCGGGTTGGCTTATTCTACCGTCCGGGGTCTGCTCCGTCAAAAATTCACAGGAACTTTGTTTTCCAATTTTATATTGCCCGTCATTAGACCTGCCGATCTGGGATCGTCTAATCCCTCCTAAAGAAAATGATCTGCCCATACGGATCAGGGCCGGGAAGAAGAATTATGGAAAAAAGGGAAGCCATTGAATGGCGTCCATGCTGAACCGGGTCCACAGGGAACCGCTCAGAACAGCGTCAGGTTCTTCGATTGATCTTCTTTTAGCAGCTTTGGCGGTTGGAGGTTGGTTCCGCATTGCCGGTTGAATTGCTCTACGGTATAGAGGGCGAGTTCCGGGGCATAGAGTTCGTCGGGGCTGTGGATGATAAAATAGATCTCGCGCAATCCTTTAGCGATCCAGGTTTTTAGTCTGCCGGCCCAGGCGTCGATGCGGGTATAATCGGTGGGATGGAGGTTATTGCCCACGAAACGGATAAAGGCGACGGGCGCCGTCAGTTTCATGTGCACGCAATCCCTTCTGCCGGCGGAGTCGGTGATGACGGCGCCGATACCCAGGTCGCGGAAGAGTTGCCAGGTATCGTTGGCGGCGCCCGGGATGGATTTTGGGGCGGCAGCGGGGACGGCCTTGTTGTAATTGGCGGCGGGGGAGCCGCTGCCGGATGCCCGATTGACGTCAGGAAACCAGTTTTCCTGTCGCAGCTCTACGCAGGTGCGGAAATCCCGGGGAAGTTGGCGGAGATAGTCCTGCAGTGTATCGGCCCGGTCCGGGCCGAATTTGTCCGACAATTGCAGGAAGGAATAGCCCAGGGTGGGTCCGAAGTGCTGCATATGTTCAATAAAGAGATCTGTATCCCGCTGCGTATTTTTTAGCTGGAGGGTATGGCTGATGGTATTGGAGAACTTAGGGCAAAACCGAAAGCTCTTGTCTGCCAGGGAGGCCCATCTTTCGATGACGGATCTGGGCTGTAAATTATAGAACAGCGCATTCAGCTCGATACAGTTGAATTGTTTTACATAATGCGCCAGAAAGTCTTTGTCTTTTGTTCCTTTGGGATAGAGTCGGCCTAACCAGTTCTTATTTCCCCATTGGGTACAGCCGACGTATAAGTTTACGGGCTGCTCTTTGCCGGCTTTTTTATTGGCTGCCATGTGTTCGAAAAGCTGGTCGGTCATCGGGTCGTCTGTTGGCAGGGAAAAATCCACGTCATCTACCCGGGTCACTTTACCAAATTCCATACTATATGATTTTAAACGCCGTTACTGTTTTCATGAACCGAATACAAGATCCGAATCGGATGGCAAATAGCAAGAGAGATTGTTAAAAGACAGTATTCCGCAGTAAAAGACATAGTTTTGCGGGTGAATAAAACGACATCATTTCCCTCGAGTGTTGCCGAATCAAATCAAATCCTTATTTTTGGGACTTCGTTTGTTCACAGGGCCGCGTTAACAGAAAATAACCCAGCCCTGTGAACGATTAATAATGGGCCTTCGGCAGGCGCGCCTGTGGCGCGCCTTAACGTAAGGTAGAAATTTTTCAATAATTCTTACCATTGGTTAAAGCTTTTTTAAAAAAACAAACGCTAAGAACAATATTTTAATGGAAAGCAAAGTCACTAAAATTGGCGTCCTCACTTCCGGCGGTGATGCTCCGGGGATGAATGCCGCCATCCGTGCCGTTGTTCGTACCGGTATTTATAATGGACTGGAAGTATTCGGGATCATGCGGGGATATAGTGGGATGATCGAGAACGATATCGTCCCTATGCATTCTAGAAGTGTAGCCAATATCATTCAGAGGGGGGGGACGATCCTCAAGACCGCCCGTTGCAAAGAATTTTTCGAACATGAAGGCCGGAAAAAGGCCTATGCCAACCTGAAGAAACTGGGCATTAACGGCCTGGTGGTGATCGGGGGGGATGGTTCTTTCCGGGGAGCTCATAAGCTCAGCGGGGAATTCGATATTCCCTGTATCGGTTTGCCAGGCACTATCGACAAGGATATTGCCGGAACGGATTTCACCATTGGGTTCGATACGGCGGTGAACACGGCTGTGGAAGCAATCGACAAGATACGGGATACGGCCGATGCCCATGACCGTCTTTTTATCATCGAGGTGATGGGTCGGGATGCGGGTTATATCGCTCTTCACAGCGGGATTGCCACCGGGGCGGAGCATATCCTCATCCCGGAGCGCAAGACGGATATTGAAGAGCTGATCAATTCCCTGCAGGAGAAAGAACGCCGCAGGAAACTGGTGAACCTGGTGGTAGTAGCCGAAGGAGAGAATTTCGGCGGAGGGAATGATGTAGCCAAAGTGATAAAAGACCGCCTGCCGATGGCCGACACCCGGGTATGCGTATTGGGGCATATACAACGGGGGGGATCGCCCAGTTGTATTGACAGGGTAATAGCCAGCCGTATGGGATATTCAGCGGTGGAATGCCTGATGGAAGGCCGTCACAATGTGATGGTAGGGATCGTAAACAACAAAATGCACTATACGCCTCTTGAAAAAGCGGTGAAGGCCAAGCAAAAGATCAGCGACGATTGGTTGAAAATCGTTAAAATATTAGCATCTTAAAAAAAAATCCACTGTTCATGTCAAAAAATTTATCGAAGTATCTGCATCAGGATATGGATAAGCAAGCAGGTATTCAGCATACATTTCATAAAACGAAGATTGTTGCCACGGTAGGACCGGCTTGTGACACGTATGAGAAGCTGCTGGAACTGGTTAAAGCCGGTGTAAATGTGTTCAGACTTAATTTCTCTCATGGCGACCACGAGGGTAAAGCGAAGATCATCGACCATATCCGGAAGATCAATGTGGAAGAGCCTTATAACATCTCCATCCTGGGTGACCTGCAGGGTCCCAAGCTGCGGGTAGGCGAAATAGAAAATGGCGGTTTAACGATCGTGCCCGGTGATATCCTCACGTTCACCTCGAAGGAGAAAGTCGTCGGCACGAAAGAAAAGATCTATGTATCTTATCCCAACCTGCATCATGATGTCGTGGTAGGGAATAAGATCCTGATCGATGACGGCAAGATAGAAGTAATGGTCGTCAATGTAGATCCCAGCGGCGATGTAAAGGTTGCCGTTACCTATGGCGGGGTTCTGTTGCCTAAGAAAGGGGTGAATCTGCCGGATACGAAGATATCTTTACCGTCTATGACTGAAAAGGATATTATCGACCTGGCCTTTATCATAGAAAAGGAGCTGGACTGGGTAGCGTTGTCTTTTGTCCGTAAAGCGGAAGATATCGTGGATCTGAAACGCCGGCTTGCGGAAAAGAAAAGCACAACCAAGGTTATTGCCAAGATAGAGATGCCTTCCGCGCTGGAAGATCTGCGTAATATCGTCAATCAATCCGATGGGGTAATGGTTGCCCGCGGGGATCTTGGCGTAGAATTACCGGTTGAAAAAGTGCCGATGGCGCAAAGGGAGATCATCCGTAAATCGATACACCGTGCCAAGCCTGTCATCGTGGCTACCCAGATGATGGAAAGCATGATCGATCGGGTGAAGCCAAACCGCAGCGAGATCACAGATGTGGCCAATGCCGTGCTGGAAGGAGCCGATGCTGTAATGCTCAGTGCGGAAACCGCTACGGGTCAACATCCGGCGCTGGTGGTGGAGACGATGCGTAAGATCATCCTGGAAGTGGAAAGGACGGAATATCCTTACAACCGCGAAGAGGATCTGATCCCGCAGCCTCATTCTCCTTCATTCCTCAGCGATGCCATCTGTTATAATGCTTGTAAACTGGCGCAGGATGTCAATGCGGATGCCCTGATCGGGATGACCCAGGGAGGTTATACTGGGTTCGTATTGTCCAGCTATCGTCCGAAGGCGCCTTTGTATATTTTCTCCAAGGAAAAGAGTCTTATCAACCAGCTTAGTCTAAGCTGGGGTGTGAGAGCCTTTCACTATGCAGAGGAAGAAAGCATGGACGGTATTATCACGGACCAGCATGAGATCCTGAAGGAAAGGGGTTTTCTGAAAACCGGGGATGTCGTGGTGAACACCGGTAGTCTGCCCGTAGAGAAGCACCTGCCCACCAATATGCTGAAGATTACAAAAGTAGAATAAGGTCGGGGCAGCCAAAGAAGGCTGACTCCGGAACGAATAAGCGAATAACCCGAAGCGATATGCTTCGGGTTATTCGCTTTTGGCAGCTGCCGCGAGTGAGCGGAGGGTTGCGACGATCTGTTCAATCTCTTCTTTGCCGGCCATTGTGACGAGCTGCTCTTCATTCATGGCGGTGTTGATATATTCCATGGCGCCGGGTACCCGGATACGGGCGGACGTATGATATTCCGGCGCATCGGTCTTCTCCACCAGGGCCTCGATATTGGAGGCCCTTATACCCGATCCGGGCATGATCAGGATCCGGTCGTCGGCCTGTCTGACCAGTTCATTGATGAGAACCGCGCCTTCCGGGGCGGTAGGGCGTTGTCCGGAGGTGAGGATGCGTTCGCACCCGATGCCGATGATATCTTCCATGGCTTCGAAGGGGTTGATGGCCCAGTCGAAGGCGCGGTGAAACGTGACGCCGAGGGGATAGGCCGCTTCCACCAGTCGGGCCGCTCTTGTTTTATCGATGGTGCCATCTGCATTCAACAGGCCGATCACGACGCCATTACATCCAACCTGCTTACAGAAGGACACTTCTTTCAGCATGACGGCAAACTCTTCTTCGGAGTAGAGGAAGTCACCTCCGCGGGGGCGGATGATCGGATATAATTCAATCTGCAATTGCTCCCGGGCAGCGATGATGACGCCCTGGCTGGGGGTCGTGCCGCCTTCGTCGGGGCTGGCGCAGAGTTCCACGCGCCGGGCGCCAGCCTGCTGTGCGATCAGGGCGGAGGCGAGGTTGAAACTGCATATTTCGAGTTTGTAAAAATCAGTACCAGCTCTTTGCGTCATACATTTTTTCCTCTTTATTATTTTTCAATGCGTAACTAAATCCTTTTTGAATGGCGAAGGCGCCTGTCTCTCCTTTTTTATTCAGGGCGAGGAAGGCGACCTGTATTTCTTTTGCTTTGTCGCCTTTGATCCGGATGATTCTTTCCACGGCTGCCTTGCAGGCCTGTTCGGGGGACATGCCCTGGCGCATCAGCTCTACTACGGTATGGGAGCCGCAGATGCGTATGACGTCTTCTCCCTGTCCGGTTGCCGTGACGGCGCCGACTTCGTTATCGACGAAGAGTCCGGCCCCGATGATGGGGGAATCGCCCAGTCTGCCTCTCATTTTGAAGCCCATGCCGCTGGTCGTGCAGCTGCCGCTGAGATTACCGCTGGCGTCCATGGCTACCATGCCGATGGTGTCATGGTTCCAGTTGCCGTCGGGTAACCGGGAGGGGGCGGCTGGGCCGACACCGGCGGCTGCCAGGGAAGGATCTTCTGCGGAAGGTTGGCCTGCTGCCAGGGAAGCATTCCCCGCCGAAGGTTCGCCGGCTCCGGGATGGCCCGGAGTTCCGGGATGGCTTTGTGTTTTTTCGATATTGATGACGGGCTTGTATTCCGATTTCTTCAGCCATTGTTCATATGTCTTTTTCGCATCGTCCGAGAGTTCCTGCGGTTCGAGGGGAAATCCTTCTGCTACGGCAAACTGCTGGGCTCCGGGGCCTACCAGCATGACGTGGGGAGTCTTCTCCATCACTCTGCGGGCGACCGAGATAGGATGTTTGATACGTTCCAGGGCGCCTACGCTGCCGCAGTTGCCTTTGTCATCCATAATACAGGCGTCGAGGGTTACGATACCATCGCGGTCGGGGTTAGCTCCCAGTCCGACACAGCAGTTGATAGAAGCTTCCGTCACCTTCACGCCTGCTTCGACGGCGTCGAGGGCTTTTCCGTTTTGGCTCAATACCGCCCAGGCTCCTTTATTGGCGGCGATACCGGAGTCCCAGGTGGAGATCACGATGGGGGAATCCATTACCGGGGCCGGAAGGGCGGTGGAGGCGTGGGTGGCGGAGGCGGAAGAGCCGGGTTGAGCTATGGCTTTTTTCCCCAGGAATAAACCTACGGAGCTGAAGACAGAGGACTGCAGAAATTTACGACGATTGAACATATTTAGAGCATGCTGTTTTGAGGCTGAATGAGATGAAGGATAAGGGTTTGTCAGGTTTTGCCGGGCGATGAGCGGGCAATGAATTTCTCCAGGTTCTTTTTTGCCATGCGGCGGATTTTATTTTGAAAAAAGGGGGTCCATCCGAGTAAGATACCGGGGATGCCCAATGCCTGACGGCACCATTTCCATAAGTTATAATAGTCCTGATGTTCGACGATCTTTCCTCCTCTAAATGTAAACCATGTCCTGCCTTTATTCACTATGCGCCGGCCTGTCCTTGAAAAAGTATAGGCGGCGACCCAATTACAGGAGCCATAGCTCTCTTTCAGAGAATCCGGTTCATTGGGGTTGGGTTCTCCGGGGCCCGGCTCCAATTTCACATCGCTAAACGTCATTAGCAGATCGTTGGCGTTGGTGAGCAGCATCTCCCACATGGCGCGAACCTGGGGTCCTTCCTGATCCTGGAAAATGGGGTCATAAAAGAAGATATCGGGGTCATAACAATCGACCATTCCTTTCCAGTCCCGCTGCTGAAAACAGGTATAAAATACCTTTATTAACTGCATCTCATCGCTCATAAAATAATCACTCCGGGATTAGGGTACTTTGCCTAAATTGGTTTATAGAAAATTAAAATTAACTGATAAAATGAGAAAACTTCTTTTTTCCCTCCTTTTTTCAATTGGCTGTTTTATCGTATATGGCCAGGGGACAAGCCAGGACAGTGTCTGGATCCGGGACAATTATTATAAAATAGAGCAGATGATCCCGATGCGGGATGGCATAAAGTTATTCACTTCCGTCTATATTCCCAAAGATACGACTGAACAGCATCCGATCCTGCTGACCCGTACGCCTTATTCCTGCGCTCCTTACGGAGGGGACAAATGGAAGGATTTCAGCAGTCGTTATATCCGTTATTATCTGCGGGAAGGGTATATTGTCGTCACGCAGGATGTCCGTGGACGCTGGATGAGCGAGGGGCAGTTCGTGGATGTGCGTCCTTTTATAAAAGACAAGAAGTCCAATACGGATGTCGACGAGGCCAGCGATACGTATGATGCGATCGACTGGCTGGTGAAGAACCTGCCTTATAACAATGGGAAGGTGGGGGTATTCGGGATTTCGTATCCGGGATTTTATTCGACGATGGCTGCGGCCAGCGGTCATCCGGCGTTGAAAGCGGTAAGTCCACAGGCGCCCGTTACGGATTGGTTCATGGGGGATGATTTCCATCATAACGGAGCGTACTTACAGATGGATGCCTGGGCTTTTTATTCTTCTTTTGGCAAGCCCAGGCCTCAGCCTACCGCTGTCGGACCTTCCGGTTATGACTTCCGTTCCAAAGACAGTTATCAATGGTATCTGCAGACGGGCGCTTTAAAGAACGTATTGAAACTGACCGGGGATAGCATTGCCTTTTTGACAGACCTGTATCAGCATCCTAACCTGGACGAATGGTGGAAGGTGCGTAATGCCCGGGTATCCATGTACAACGTGAAACCTGCCATGCTGGTAGTCGGAGGTTTATTCGATGCGGAGGATTGTTATGGGGCGTGGAATCTGTATAAAGCGATCCGGAGCCAGAGTCCGTCCACCAATAGTCATCTCGTCATGGGTCCCTGGTATCATGGGGAGTGGGCGTCCAATGACGGCACGCACCTGGGGAATGTACAATTCGGGAGCAATACATCTTTCTGGTACCAGAATACGATCGAGATCCCTTTTTTCAATTATTATCTGAAGGGTAAGGGAGCTGCGCCTAACCTGGCGGCGGCGACCATCTTCTTCAGCGGCGAGAACAAGTGGAGGACTTTTGCCCAATGGCCGGCGGCGGAGAAAAAGGATGTGTCTTTCTACCTGCAGCCTGACGGCGGTTTGAGCCAGGCTTTGCCTGCGGCGAAGAACAATTTCAGCGAGTATATCAGCGACCCTGCCCATCCCGTGCCCTATACGGAGGATGTGCATTTCAACCGGACGAGGGAGTATATGACGGACGATCAGCGTTTTGCCTCGAGGCGCGCGGATGTGCTGACCTTTCAGACACCGGTGCTGACGGAAGACCTTACCCTGGCCGGGCCGGTGATTGCCGATCTGAAGGTGAGCCTCAGCAGTACGGATGCGGATTTCGTGGTGAAGCTGATCGATGTATTCCCGGATGATTTCAGTTATGGCGAGGAGCCTGCCATGGCTGGCCGTGGACATGATCTGCCCAAGACTTATCCGATGGGAGGTTACCAGATGCTGGTGCATGGGGAGGTGATGAGGGGAAGGTTCCGGGAAAGTTACGAGAAGCCGGTTCCTTTCAAGCCCGGGAAGATAGAGACGGTCCGCTTTGCCGTGCCGGATGTAGCCCATACTTTTAAAAAAGGGCACCGGGTGATGGTACAGGTGCAGAGCAGCTGGTTCCCGCTGGTGGACCGCAATCCGCAGCAATTCGTAAATATCTATACCTGTGCCGACAGTGATTTTATCAAAGAGACGATCCATGTTTATCACGATAGCGGGCATCCGTCGCAACTGATCTTACCGGTGCTAAAATAATTCCGTTATGATACCTTATATACCTATTAGACAATTTCTTGGCGTGCTGGCGGTCTGGCTACCCTTGCTATGCAGCGCACAGGCTCCCAATTTCGTAAAAGACAACTTCACTAAGAAAGAAGTATACATTCCCATGCGGGACGGGAAGAGGCTGTATACGGTCATTTACAGTCCGAAGGACGAAAGTCATCCTTATCCATTCCTGATGGAGCGCACCCCCTACTCTTCCGGTCCTTATGGGGACAGCGTCTACAAGGGATCCCTGGGTCCCAATGCCGCCTTGCTGCAGGAGAAATACATCTTTGTGTACCAGGATGTGCGGGGCCGGTATATGAGCGAGGGAGATTTTGAAGAAATGACCCCGCATAAGGAAGGGAAGAAGTCCGGCAAAGAGACGGATGAGAGTTCAGATACCTGGGACACGGTGGACTGGCTGCTTCAGCATGTCCGGAATAACAATGGCCGTGTAGGGATCTGGGGGATTTCTTATCCGGGGTTCTATGCTTCGGCTTCGCTGCCGGATGCGCATCCGGCCATTAAGGCCGTATCTCCGCAGGCGCCGGTCACCGATGAGTTTATCGGCGATGACGCCAATCACAACGGGGCCTTCTTTTTGCTGGACAATTTCGACTTCGATAATTTTTTCGATATCAAGCGGCCTGCTCCTGTAAAGAATTATGGGGGTAATATTTTCAGGGCGGATATCCAGGATGCGTACCAGTTCTTTCTGGATCTGGGTCCGCTTAAGAATGCCAATGACAGTCCTTATTTCAATAACCAGGGGAAGATCTGGAATGAGTACATGGGGCATTCCACCTATGATGCTTATTGGAGAGCGAGGAATATCCGGACGCATCTGAAAAATATCCGGCCGGCGGTGCTGGTGGTGGGTGGATGGTTCGACGCGGAGGATATGTTTGGCGCCTTGCGTACTTATGAGGCGATCGAGCGGCAATCTCCTCATAATGACAATCATATCGTCATGGGTCCCTGGACGCATGGGGGTTGGGCTGCGGGCTCCTGGAACCGGTTCGGCATCCTGGATTTCCAGCAGAATGTCAATGAGGTCTATCACCAGATCGAGACGAAGTTCTTCAATTATTACTTAAAAGACAAAGATACGTCCGACCTGGCGGAGGCTACTGTTTTCGAGACGGGGGCGAATCAATGGAAGAAGTATAGTACCTGGCCGCCGGCGGAAGCCAGGCCGGTGAAATTTTATCTGCGGGCGGGGGGAAGGCTGTCGACGGAGGGAAAAGCGGCGGCTCCCGGAGCGAGGGGTGCGGGGGCCGGGTCGGCGGCCTTCGATGAGTATATCAGTGATCCGGCTCATCCGGTGCCGTATATCGATGGGGTACATGGGGGGAGGGACAACCAGTATATTGTCACTGACCAGCGGTTTGCCGCTCAAAGGCCAGATGTGCTGGTCTACCAGACGGATGTGTTAACGCGGGACCTTCGGGTTACGGGCAGGCTCAAAGCCGACATTTTTATGTCCGCGTCGGGTACGGATGCCGACCTGGTGGTCAAAGTGATCGACGTGCTTCCTGAAAGAGAGGAAGGGGCGGCGGGTACGCTGCCGGCCGGTTATCAGCGTCTGGTAAGGGCGGATGTCTTCCGCTGTAAGTTCAGGAAGAGCTATGAGAAGCCGGAGCCGCTGGTGCCGGGTCATGCGACGGAAATATCCTTTGACATGAACGAGATCGCCCATACTTTCAAAAAGGGGCATCGGATCATGGTGCAGCTGCAAAGCAGCTGGTTTCCGCTGGTGGATATGAATCCTCAGACTTTTGTCAATATACCTACCTGTAAAAAGGAGGATTTTCAAAAGGCGACGATCCGGGTATATCATGATGGGGGGCATGTGTCGGGGATTGTACTGCCGGTGCTGGCGGACTAGTATCAGACTGGCCGGCCCGTGGTCCGATTTTATTTTGACTTGTTCGGGGTAATGCTTAAATTTAAGCAGAGTATCCTGATTTTCTCACCTAAATAACATCTCATGGAATCAACTATCTCCATCGAACAGTTCAGGGAGGAATTGCAATCATGGAAGAAAGAGCTCGCCTCCATCAAAGAAGAGATCCGCGATTTTGAACGCCACCTGGAAAATCTCGCCACCAAAAAATTACCCAAAGATCTTTTAGCAGAAGTTGAGCACTTTCAAAATCTTTTCATCTGCCAGAAAGAGGTGATCGACAAACTCCGTCATGATCTCCCCGACTCCCGGAACAAAGTAGAAAATATTTTCCACGATCTCCGGGAATCAGCGCGGGAAGCGAACTGGGAATCCAGTACAGAAGGGCTGGAAGAGCGAATGGACACGTTCCGCAAAATTTACATTGAAATCAAACAGGATTTTCGCCGCTTTGATGAGGATTGGACGTAGTTTACTATTTTCGTCCTATGAGAATACACTTACGCCCCCTTCTTCTCCTTGTCGTACTATGTGCAGGGAGTTACTTACATGCGCAGCAACCAGCCATTATTCCTAAACCGGTCAGCACGACCTGGCAGGACGGTCAGTTTATGATCGACAAGAATACGGTGCTGGTGGCCGATGTGTCGGAAGCCTCTTCTACCGGCTTCTTTAATATCTATCTTGAGCAGGTGTATGGAGTACACTTGCGGATCGTGGCTCCTGACCGGCAGCCGGCCGGTGATTATATCCGGTTAACCAGCGCTGCCGCCGGAGAAAGTGCCCTGACCGGTGGTACTTCCGGTTCGATCGGCGCTTCACCGCAGGAAGGCCGCTATTCACTCGCCGTAAATTCCGGGTCCATCGTCATCAGCGGGGCTACTCATTCGGGGACCTTCTATGGTATCCAGACCCTGATACAGCTGCTGCCGGTGAAGCCTTATGTATCGCTGGCTTCCGGGCCGGCCGTGCGGGCGCCCGAAGGGTTGTCCATTCCCGCAGTGAGGATCGAAGACTATCCCCGTTTTGGCTACCGGGGGCTGCATCTGGATGCAGGCCGCCATTTTTTCCAAATAGATTTCGTCAAAAAATATATCGATTATCTCGCCCTGCATAAAATGAATTATTTCCACTGGCATCTCACGGAGGACCAGGGCTGGCGGATCGAGATCAAGAAATATCCTCTGCTGACCGAGATAGGTTCCTGCCGCAGCGGGACGATCATCGGGCATCATCCGGGCACCGGCAATGACAGCACTCCGCATTGCGGGTATTATACGCAGGATCAGATCCGGGAGGTGGTGAAATATGCGGCGGACCGTTATATCACTATTCTTCCCGAAATCGAATTGCCGGGGCATTCTTCCGCGGCCCTGACGGCGTATCCCTGGCTGGGCTGCACGGGCGGACCTTACCAGGTGAAGCAGAACTGGGGAGTGCATAAGGACGTCTTTTGTGCGGGTAATGACAGCACGTTCAAATTCTTAGAGGATGTGTTGGATGAAGTGATGGCCCTCTTCCCTTCGAAGTATATACATATCGGCGGGGACGAATGTCCCAAAGACAGTTGGAAAGTCTGTCCCAAATGCCAGAAGCGCATCAGGGACAACGGGCTGAAGAACGAGAATGAGCTGCAGAGCTATTTCGTGCAGCGGATTGAAAAATATATCAATTCCAAAGGGAAGCAGATCATTGGCTGGGATGAGATCCTCGAAGGGGGGCTGGCGCCCAATGCCTCTGTCATGAGCTGGCGGGGAGAGCAGGGAGGCATCGATGCCGCCAAGCTGAATCACGGTGTGGTCATGACACCCGGAGACTATGTTTACTTCGACCATTCCCAGATACAGAATGACGACTCGCTGACGATCGGCGGTTATCTGCCCCTGAAAAAGGTCTATAGCTATGAGCCCATTCCGGCGGGATTAACGGCGGAGCAGGCCAGGAACATCAGGGGAGCGCAGGCCAATATATGGACCGAGTATATGTCGAATCCCCGTAAGGTGGAGTATATGATCTTTCCGCGGATGAGCGCGCTCAGCGAGGTGCTGTGGAGTCCGAAAGAGCAGCGCAACTGGCCGGATTTCGAAGCGCGTCTGCAAACGCAATACATCCGTTATGCGCTGTGGAAGGCTAATTTCTATCATGCTTATATGCCTCCCAGGGACACGCTGGTCCGGGAGAAGCTGGCGCAGTGGCAGGACAGCAAGTTCGGTCTGCTGATGCACTGGGGCACGTATAGCCAGTGGGGCATAGTGGAAAGCTGGAGTATCGCTCCGGAAGACGAAGGCTGGGAAGTGCGCAGAGGACCATACAGCGCCAGCTATTATGACTATGTGAAAGCCTATGAAAAATTACAGACGACCTTCAACCCCGTGAAGTTCGACCCGGCTAAGTGGGCGACGGCGGCCAAGGAGGCTGGTATGAAATATGTGGTCTTCACGACCAAGCATCATGACGGGTTTTGTATGTTCGATACGAAGCAAACGGACTATAAGATCACGTCTTCCCAATCGCCATTTGCCTCCAATCCGCGGAGCAATGTCGCCAAAGAGGTATTCGATGCTTTCCGGAAGGAGAATTTTATGATCGGGGCTTATTTTTCGAAGCCGGACTGGCATAATGAAAATTACTGGTGGCCCTACTTCCCTCCTAAGGACCGGAATGTGAACTATGACCCGGCGAAACATCCTGAACACTGGAAGGCCTATAAGGATTTTACCTATAACCAGATTGAAGAGCTGATGACGGGTTATGGCAAAATGGATCTGCTCTGGCTGGATGGAGGTTGGGTGCGGCCTCTTTATACGGTGGATCCATCGGTAGAATGGCAGAAGAGCATTCCTTACGATCAGGATATCGATATGGCGAGGATTGCCGGCATGGCGCGGACACATCAGCCGGGTCTGATCGTCGTCGACCGCAGCGTCGGGGGAGAGTATGAGAACTATACCACGCCTGAGCAGCAGGTCCCTGCTCATCCGATGGAAGATCCCTGGGAGTCCTGTCTTACCATGGGGGATTCCTGGAGCTATGTTCCGAAGGACCATTACAAGTCTTCTACGGAGCTGATCCATTTGCTGGTGAAGATCGTTTCGCGGGGAGGCAATTTCTTATTGAATGTAGGTCCTTCTCCTGAAGGGGATTGGGATGATACGGTCTATAGCCGTCTTAAAGAGATGGGCAGCTGGTTGAAGGTCAATGGAGAGGGCATTTATAACAGTAAGCCGGTGCGGCCTTATTCTTCCGGGAATGTCTATCTCACGCAGTCGAAGGATGGCGGCAGCGTTTATGCCTTTTATTTAGGGACCTCCAGGGATGTGGTCCTGCCGGCGGAGGTGACGATCGAAGGATATACCTTCAATCCGAAGAGCCGGATCAGTTTACTGGGCTTTAAAGAAAAGTTGAAGGGCCGCCAGGAGGGGAAGAAGCTGATCATCAGCGTTCCGGCGGCGTTGCAGAATAAAGTGATTGCGGAACATGGAGTGGTGTTCAAGATTACTTCGTAAAGATGAGATTGAAATAAAAGAGAAAGGGCAGGATAGACATCCCGCCCTTTTTTAATGCTAAGAATAATAACCTTATTCTTGACTTGTAAAATATACCAACAGAGGTGAGTAATATTAAAAGCACGGCCAATTTATTTGTCCCACCAAACACGGGAAGTCATTTTATCTCCATCGGTCAGCCCGGAAACAGCCGAACTGTAATTAACCGGGTTGGTGCCTGCCTCTCCTGTCGGATAGGTGTACCTGCGGGGGATGGTGCCATTCGTGGAATTTCCGGGATAGTTAGCCACGGGGGTCAGTTGGGGATAATTGCTCCTTCTCCAGTTAGCCCATGCTTCGGTCTCATCCATGAAACTGGCTATCCAATATTGGGTATTGATCAACTGAAGTTCTAAGCCTGCCGCCAAGGGATTATTCGCCAGGTAAGCAGTGATAGCGGCACTGCCGGGCCCTGCGCCTGACTGTAAGGCCAGTTGCGCCATGGCGCCCGTTACCCCATTGATGTAATAGGTGGAGGCTGAGCCGGAGATCCAGCCTCTCTGGGCGGCCTCCGCCAGCAATAATTCCGTCTCGCCATACGTAAGGAAAAAGGTCGGGGCAGTCGTACGGGCAAAGGTATAGCGATTGACCACCGAATATTTATTCTGGTTGCCCGGCCAGTTAGCAGCATGGGAAATATCATAGCTGCCGCCGCCGAGATCATAACCATTAGGCTGTCCCAACTGATGTGCGGCCACCGTATCGCCCATGTCGCTGGCTACGCTGGGGTCGGCTATTACCGTGCCGAAATAAGCAAGGCGGGGATCCTGGGTCGAATTCAGGTAATTTACAAAAGTAGCGCTCAGCCTGGCTGCAGAAGGATCGATAAGCCCCAATACCGAGCCTGTTCCATTCGCTACCTGGCTTCCCGCGCCATTGGGAGCGGCATCCTGGTGCTTGAGAATAGCGTTATCGGAATTATCATTGAACACGCCCCCGGCAACAGCGGCCTGCACCCATTTTTGCGCGCTGGCCGCATCTACTTTGCTCATGCGCATGGCAACGCGCACCATTTCAGAATAGGCAAATCTTTTCCATTTAGCCACATCTCCGCCATAGATAAGGTCTGCCGAACCCGGGGTGCTGCCATTGGGATTCAGCTTTGAGGCTGCATCGCTCAGTTCATTCAAAATGTCCGTATAGATATCCTGCTGCTTATCATACTTGGGTGCAGTGATCCCGGAAATATACCCCAGGCCGGCCTGGGAGTAGGGAAGATCTCCGTACATATCCGTTAAACGCTGGAACATAAAGGCTTTGAAGATCCTGGCGATATTGTACAAATTCGCTTTGGAACTGTCTGTCTTCGTATGCGTCACTACTTCCACGATGTTTTGTACCGGGCTGGAATTGGTATTCGTCAGGGGATTGCCGCCGTTTTGCTGCGGGCCGTAATCCTCGTCCCAATAAGCGGACAGATAAGAGGCATTATCCAGGTATTTATCGCCGTTCCAATAGCCTGTGGTGGAAGATATGTGCTGGATCATGCAACTGGCATAGATCAGGTTGCCCCGCCAGTCCTCATAGGCATTGCCATCGCTGTTTCCGGAGGTAGTCAATTCAGCAGTGGTGAACAGGCTGGCGAAATTTTCCACGTCTCCAGTAACGGAATTGGGATCCGTATTGATGGACACGAAATTTTTGGTACAGCCACTACTCATTAGCATACCCGCTGAAACTGACGCTATTAAAAATATCTTATTTTTCATTTTAGTCAAGTTTGTTTTGATCGGTAATTAAAATTTCAGGTTCACGTTAACGCCCATGCTCCTGACGGCAGGATATCCGGATAGTTCCAACCCCTGGCCATTCGTATTATTCAGGTTGGACTCGGGATCGATGTTCGGCGTATGTTTCATTAAAGTAGCAATGTTTCGTGCAACCAATGAAATGCTAACTCCTTTGATGAAGCCTGATTTCAGGATGGAATGGGGAAAGGAATAAGCAAGGCTCAGAGAGCGCAGTTTGATGAAGCTGGCGTCATAGACAAACTCTTCCGCGATCTGGTCGCCCAGTACGGAAAGGTCCTGGAAATAAGTCTGTGCATTGACGGCCGTGGTATTCGGGTGTCCGTCTGCCAGCACTCCCTTGCCTATATAACCTCCTACCCTACCTTGTAAAGTCGTTTTCTGGAGACCATAGTTGTACAGCAGCAGATTGGTCCCGGAATAGATCTTAGCGCCATATTTAAAGTCGATCAGGAAAGAAAGGCTAAAGTCTTTATAGTGGAAGTCATTGCTGAAGCCGCCTGTCTGTTTGTATACGCCTGATCCCAATGGTATCAGGGCATCGGTCGGTATCGGCTCACCGGCAGGCAGCGTGCTCGTTACGCCATCGCTGAAAATTTTATTCCCGCTCTTATCACGCTTGTACCCATACCCCATGATTTGTCCATAAGGCAGCCCCACCACATTGCTGACGTTGACGCCATTTCCCCAGCGCGGGAAAGCGCCGGCTACCACGATGGGTGATCCATCGGGGCCTAAGCGTAATACCTTGCTGTTATTCTGTGCAATATTAAAGGAGACGTTCCAGGAGAAATCGTGCGTCTTCACCGGAGTACCTGTCAATAACAGTTCAAGTCCCCTGTTGCGGATCTTCCCTATATTTTCCACGTTGCCGTTATAGCCGGAAGTCGGGCTGACGGTGACATTGACGATATCGGCTGTGGTATTCTTGTCATACCAGGCGGCATCAAAACCCACCCGGTTATTCAGGAACTGCATGCTAAGTCCCACTTCTTTTTCCTCGATCTTCACCGGGGAGAGCAGTTTATTAGGAACGACATTTTGCACTACATAACTCTGCGACTGGCCGTCGATCGTATATCCCAGGAACCCGTAAGTGAGGCTGTTCAGATAGGGGGAAGTCCCGTTAGATCCACGGGCATAAGATGCTCTGACCTTTCCGAAGCTGATCCAGTCCGGCAATTTGAAGGCATCGGAGAAAACAAAGCTGGCGCTGGCGGAGGGATACAGGTAATGATTGGATTGGGGGTTCAAGGTGGAGAACCAGTCATTCCTGGCCGTCACGTTCAGGAACAAGTAGTTCTTGTAACCGAAGTCGGCTGTTCCATAGAAGGAGTTAACGCGATAATGCTGATAACCGATGGTATAAGGGCGGGTCGACACGTTATTGAGCGAATAGAAATAAGGGATAATGAACGGACCTGCTCCGGTGACCCCTGCAGAAGAGGTGACATTATCCTGAGAATTGCCGCCCAGGCTGGCATTTACCGTAAAATCGCTGCCAAACTTCTTATTGATACCCAGCAGGAAATTGCCGTTCAGCTCATGGTAATTGACCGTATTGACGGTGATCTGGCCACCCGGATCATACCCGGTACCATTGGGGACGATGTTTTTCAGGTCGAAGATATATCCGTCACGTGTAACACCTGTCTGTACGTATAACCAATCCAGGATATTATATTTTAAGCTCACTCCGCCCGTAAAGCGTTGGCGGCTGGTACTGTTCTGGAATTTCTCCGCTACGAAATAGGGATTGTTGAAATAGAGATCCGCGCCGGGCAACAATTCATTGCCATTGGACTGGATAGCGGGTTTCAGCCAACGTACGTCGAAGGTATTAGCCAGGTAAAGGTTGCTGGCCACTACGTTGCCGGGAGCATCCGAGAAAGACACCCGGTTCTTTACCTGTTCGAATATATAATTAGCGGTCAGGTTCAATTGCAGTTTGGGGGTGATATTATATCCGCTGTTAAAATTGATCCCCTGCTGTTTCATATTTGAATTCGGGATCACCGTTCCGTTGTAGAGATCGGAAAGTCCCAGTCGGAAATGTCCCTGTTCGTTGGATCCTGTTAAAGCCACAGAAGCCTGGTTGACCAATCCTGTATTATAAAAATGCTTGAAATTATCTTTGGCGGGGCTGTAGGCATAATTAGTCCCCAGAAAATTGGTGGCTTGAGAGCCATCCATTTTGGCCCCCCAGCTATAATACTCCGCATTTTGCGCCGCGGTAGCCGTAATGGGTTTTACCCCCTGGACTCCCTGTCCATACGAGTACTGATACTCCCGTTCGTCGATGATGGAATTGGCCGTCAGGTTATTATTAACCTCAATGCCCAGACCGTGTGATTTCGTGCCTGACTTGGTGGAGATCAGTATGGCGCCATTACCGCCTCTGTATCCATATAAAGCCGAGGCGGCTACTCCTTTCAGCACCTGGATGCTTTCGATATCATCCGGGTTGAGATTGGACAGCCCGTCGCCAAAATCCGCCCCTCCCCATTTACCGGCATACCCCTGGTTCGTATTATCATAAGGAATTCCATCGATCACATACAGGGGTTGATTCTGACCGCTGAGGGAGCCATTACCCCGGATCAGCACCCGGCTGCTGCCGGAGGGGCCTGTCGCCACTCCCGCCACGCTTACTCCCGCCACCTGGCCGGTCAGAGCATTCCCTATATTCGCTTCTCTGGACGAGGTGAATTTAGAGCCATCGACTTCCGTGGTGGAATAGCCCAGAGACCTGGTCTGCTTCTTGATCCCCAGGGCCGTCACGACGACTTCCGTCAGTTGTTGTTTGGAAGCTTCCAGTGTTACCGTGATGGCTGCTGCATCCCCTACCAGCACTTCTTTTGATTTATAGCCGATAAAAGAAAAGATAAGGATATCTCCTTTATTGGCATCGATGGCGAAAACACCGCTGATGTCCGTGGAAACGCCTTTCTTTGATCTTTTGATCGTGACGCTGACGCCCTCTAATGGCTTTCCATCGGCGCTGGTGACTTTGCCCGCGACAATATTTTCGCCCATCTCTATTTTCGCGCCGCCGGGATCATTGCCGGTAAAAGCCAGTGTGAGCCCTGCCAGATTATTATCATTCCCGGCAGCTTCTTTGCCGGGCAGGATCACAAAGGTCTTGTCATTGATCTTTTTGAATTTCAGCCCGGTATTCTTCAGTACCTGGCCGAGGATCTTTTCGACGTTGTCGTTATTTCCTTCGAGCGGGTTGACCAGTTTATCGCCGAGCGATTGTTCGGAGAAGAGGAAGTAGATGCCCTTTGTGGCGTTCAATTCCTTCAGGACGGTGAATAAGGTTTGTTTCTGAGGGGTCTCGTCGGCCCCGTACTTGTTTTCCAGGCTTTTTTGTTGCAAGGCCTGTTTGTTCCTGCCCGCGTACGCATACGTACTTTGTGAACGGGCAGGAGCCAGACAAACCACGCCCATAAAGCAGCCGAGCATAGCGCGGCTAAAGCTTAATTTTCTCATTTTTTGCAGCGTTAAGTTTTGATGAAAGATTAGTCTTGAATGATCCCTGAATGATAGTTTTGAATGATCGTGAAACTTAGTTTTGAATGATCTTTTAAGTATCTTATGAATGTCGTTTTATAAGTATATTATTCCCTTCGCGCACCACTTCGAAATCGGAGGTGGCTTCCAGCGCCTGCAGCAGTACTTCCAGGTTATCGTTGGGCAGGATGCCGGAGATGGTCCTGTCGCCGATGCAGTCCTCGGCCAGTCGTACGGTGACGCCGTAGTGTTCGTGTATGATCTTAACCAGTTCGCGTACCGGGGTGTCATCAAAGAAGAGCTTGTGTTCTTTCCAGGCCAGGACGCTGTCATTTTTCACCTGTTTCTTTTCCAGGATGGCGCTGTTATATTCCACGAAGTCCCCGGGTATCATTTTCAGTTCCCGGCCCTGATCGGTATGGAGGATGACACTTCCTTCCTTCAGCATGATATTGGCTTTTCCTTGTCTGTTGACGACATTGAACTGGGTGCCGGTGACGATGATATCGAAATGGTCGGTATGTACGACGAAGCGGCTTTTCAGGGGCGTTTTACTGACATGGAAGAACGCTTCGCCGGCGAGCCATACTTCGCGGTCTTTGCCATCCTGCCAGCCGGTGGAATAGGTGAGCTTGCTATCTGCGTTCACGACTACTTCCGTACCGTCGGGTAATTTGTTGGTGCGTATTTCTCCATAGGTAGTGCGGAGTTCCGCAGCGCGTGTCATGCGCAGATAGCCGATGCCGAGTCCTGCCAGCAGGAGTATAGAGGCCGCAGCCATCCACCAGCGCCGTTGGGGCAAGCGGATTGTTTTCGACTGCTGATCCGCAGGATGGATTTTTGTCTGACGGTTCTCCAGATGATTCTCCAGACGACTTTCCACCTGGCGGATCTTTTCCAATAAAAGGCTTTCTGCCTGTGTAAGCTGTCCGGGCGTCAATACCGGTTCTCCGAAGCGTACCGATTGAAGGAATTCAACGGCCTGTTCTATCCGGGCGAGGTGATCTGGATTAGCGGCGATCCACTGGTCCCATTGCTGTACAGCGCGGGGGTCCGTCTTGAAATACCACGAAAGGAATGACTCATCGCACAAAAGATCTTCTACTCCGGCATAGTTTTTCGACATACAAAAAAGCCCTTTTCTATATAAGTACCAGAAAGGAAATTCCTGTAATGTCGTTTTGCTAAAATTATTTTTTCGGGGGATGCTCCCATAAAAAAGCCCATCAGCGACGATGGGCTCTATTGCATATTATATTATTAAAGATCACCTGGCAGGGAGATAGGCGCCTTTATCGATCCATGTTTTAAACAACCGGGCAAATTCAGCATGATTTACCGGCGGCAGAGCGCGCCCTTCGCCGGGATTCCAGCCTCCGAGGACGATGCCGTCCGAGGTAACATGTTCGATCAATTGTGCGCGTGTCTTACCGCCATTCTGTTTCGGGTCCAGCAGTTGCCTGGCCAGCTGCCGGGGTGTCCTGCCCTGAAAAACCATTTTCATATCAGCCGGCGGTAAGCCCCATTTGGGGTTACCGGGAGGCGTATGCAGGCCCGGCGTGTTTTGCGCCTGATGGCAATTCGAACATTTCAATGCATAGACCCCGTGGCCGTCGAGGCCTCTTTGTACGCCCATCGTATGCAAATGACTATCCTCTCCCTGGAGAGGCGTATCCCCCGACGGGTGGCAATTCATGCAACGGGGGCTCATCAATACCTTATAGACGCCCATGAAGGCCTGTGTCGAAGCCAGGCTATCCTTCAAGGCGCTGTTGTCTTTTCCGGGGCCCGGCCCGTCGGCCGCTTTAAAGGACATCACCCCGAGACCTATGGTCAGTACCAGGACGGAGAGAAAGAGGACCGCCTTTACCGGCAGGCGCCTTGTTAGTCTTTTTTTATCTAAATAGTTCATAGCCGATAATATTAAGCTTTAGAGGAGTTGTTCATGACCGGTAGTTGATAGACCCGCCGGCCGGTAGCCGCGAAAATGGCATTGGTCAAAGCGGGGGCCAGCGGAGGGACGCCGCACTCACCCGCGCCACCCATCTTCTCCGTACTTTCTACGATATGGACTTCGATCACCGGGGATTCATTCATTCGGGCGATCCGGTAATCATAAAAATTATTTTGTTTGACCATGCCTTTTTCGATGGAGATCTCTCCGTAGAGCGCCATCGTCAGTCCGAAGACAATCCCGCTTTCCATCTGTGCGCGGACGCCATCCGGATTGACCGCCAGGCCGCAGTCAATGGCACAGGTCACTTTGTTCACCCGGATCTGTCCCTTCTCCATGCTCAGTTCCACTACTTCCGCTACATAGCTGCCGAAGGCCTCGTGAACTGCGACACCCCGGTAATGACCCTGTGGAAGGGGTTGATCCCATCCGGATTTTTCGGCCACCAGGTTCAGGGCGCCCAAATGCCGGGAATGATCTTTCAGGAGGAGCCTTCTATAGGCTACCGGGTCCTGTCCGGCCGCGTGGGCCAGTTCATCGATCATGGCCTCCATCACATACGCCGTATGCGTATTACCCACCGAACGGAACCATAGGACGGGAATCGGGGATTTGGTCGTATGCAAGCCAATAAAATGGTCCGGGACCGAGGTGAGGTAAGGAGAATCCGCGACTCCTTCCACGGAGGTGCCGTCGATGCCGTTCTTGATCATGGCGGCAAACGGGGTTCCATCCACGATGGATTGTCCGGCAATATTGTGCAGCCAGGCTGCCGGCATCCCTTGCGCATTCAGCCCCACTTTGAGCTTATGTACATAGGCCGGCCGGTAATAGCCGCCCTTCATATCATCTTCTCTTGTCCATACCATCTTTATAAACTGACCGCTGGCTTTGGCGATCTGCACGGCTTCCGATACAAAATCCGACGCCGGGTTGGCCCGCCGCCCAAAACCGCCGCCCAGGAAAACCGTGTTTACCGTTACCTGGTCCGGATTGAATCCGAGGATCTTCGCGGCTGCGGCCTGGTCGACGCCCGGCATTTGTAAGCCCCCCCAGATCTCGCAATGATCGGCGCTGAGCTTCACGGTGCAATTGAGTGGTTCCATGGCGGCATGCGCCAGGTAAGGGAAGATATATTCCGTCTCTATTACTTTGGCGGCTGTTGCCAGGGCCTTGTCCGCATTGCCTTTTTCGGCAGCCGGCAGGCCGTTGGTCAGGACGAGTTTTTTGTAAGCAGCTACCTGCTGGGGGGTATCCATGGTCATCTCCGGGCCCTGATCCCACACAATGTCCAATGCCTTGCGGCCCTGGCTTGCCGCCCAGAAATGATCGGCGATCACTACTACGCCGGTAGGTATTTCCAGGACTTGTCTGACGCCGGGGATAGCCTTCGCTTTTGTAGCGTCAACCGATTTCACTTTGCCTCCGAAGAACGGGGCATGCGCCACTACTGCCGTCAGCATACCGGGGAATTGCAGATCCATCCCGAATTTTGCCACTCCGTTGGTTTTAGCCGAAGTATCCAGTCTCTTCACTCCTTTGCCGATATATTTCCATTGGGCGGGAGGGCGCAGGGTGATATTCTGCGGAGCGGGCAGGGAGGCAGCTTCCCGGGCCAGTTCTCCGTAACTTATTTTTTTATCGCCGTCGATCACATATCCGTTCTCCGTCCTACAGGTATCTGCGGGTACACCCCAGCGTTTGGCAGCCGCCTGGACCAGCAAGACCCGGGCCGTTGCTCCGGCCATGCGATAGCGGTCGAACTCCGACCAGGTCGTACTCGACCCGCCGGTGATCTGTATTCCAAATACCGTATGGAAATAATCTTTTGCAGCCGGGGCGTGCTCTACTTTTATGTCTTTCCAGTCCGCATCGAGCTCTTCGGCGATCAGCATCGGCAAGGTCGTCCAGATCCCCTGGCCCATCTCCGCGTGGGCGAGTAAAACAGTGATCCCGTTATCCGGGTTGATGCGTAAAAAGGCATTGGGTGCGAATCCATCGGAACTGCCCGGTTGGGAGTTATTGGCCACGCGACCCGGCAAGGGAACGCGGAACGAGACCAGGAGCCCTCCGCCTAAAATGGCGCCTGTTCTGATGAAATTTCTGCGGCTTAGCGCTTTCTTATCCATTGGAGCCTCCTTTCTTTTGTAGTTCCACTGCTTTATGGATCGCCTGCCTGATCCGGGGATAGGTACCACAGCGGCAGATATTACCCGACATTGCATCATCGATATCTTTATCTGTCGGGTTCGGGTTCTCCCGGAGCAGCTCAGCCGCAGCCATCAGCTGTCCTGACTGACAGTAGCCGCACTGCGGCACATCCAGTTCGGCCCAGGCCCGTTGCAGCGGATGATCGTTGTTGGCGGAAAGCCCTTCGATCGTTATTACTTCCTGGCCGACGGCGCGGCTGACGCGGGTTACACAGGAGCGTACCGCTTCCCCATTCAGGTGAACCGTACATGCTCCGCATTGTGCTACTCCGCAGCCGAATTTGGTACCCGTAAGGCCAAGCAGGTCCCTTAGGACCCACAACAGCGGCATATCCGGGTTCGCGTCCACTTCGTAGGAACGCTGGTTGATGGTAAGTGGGATCATAGTATTTAAATAAATCGATAGGAAATTTAAGCAACCTGGAGGAATCTATCAAATAAAATTATCCTCCAAAGGCGTGATATTCAGAAGGGTATAACGGTTACCCTCCGGGGGATCATCGGTCCCACCAGACGCGGGAGGTCATTTTATCGCCGTTGCTAAGACGGGAGACCGCTGCATTATAGTTGGTCGTATTATTAGCGGCTTCGGCGGGGGGATAGGTGAAGCGGCGGGGGATGGCGCCTCCGGTAACATTGCCGGGATAGTTGACGGGAGTGAGGGAGGGGTAGCCGCTTCTTCTCCAGTTGGCGAAGCATTCGTTCTCGTCCATGAACCCTGCCACCCAATATTGTTCGTTGATCTGCTGCAGGCTCAGGGTTGGGTCATAGGGATGGGTATTCAGCCAGGCATTGATGAGCGTGTCGGAGGGGCCTGCTCCTGCCTGGGCGGCCAGCTGCTGCATGGCGGCTCTTACGCCGGTGGTATAATATAGAACGGGGGCGTTGCTGATCCAGCCTCGTCCGGCGGCTTCGGCCAATAATAATTGTGTCTCCGCGCAGGTGAGAAAAAAGGTGGGAGCGTCCAGGCGGGCGAAAGTGTAGCGGTTGACGACCGAGTAATTATTCTGGTTGCCGGGCCAGTTGGCCGCTTTTATGAGATCGCGGGGGCTTCCGCTGTTGGGCGGATCGTAACCGCCCGGCTGTCCCAGCTGGCGTATAGCGGAGGTGTCGCCTTTTTCCGCGGGGAGGCTGGGGTTGACGCATACAGTCGCCAGGTAAGGCAGGCGGGGGTCATCTGCGTTGCGGAGAAAGCTGATAAACGTCTCATTAAGCCGGTAGCCATTGGGGTCGTTGCCCAGCAGGATCAGTCCGTTACCGTTGGTAACGGGTGTGCCGGTCACATTCTGATGCAAGAGGATGGCGTTATCGGTATTGGTCGTCATGACGCCCATCTGAACGGCCGTCTGTACCCATTGCTTTGCGGTGGCGGGGTCGACTTTGCTGAGACGCATGGCTACGCGCACCATTTCCGAGGCTGCAAATTTCCTCCAGGCCAGGGGATCTCCTCCATAGAGCAGGTCGGCGGGGCCGATGGTATTGGCTTTGTTGGGATCCAGCTTAGCGGCGGCGTCCTGTAGTTCATGCAGGAGATCGGTGTAGATATCCTGTTGTTTATCGTATACGGGAGCGGTGATACCGGCGATGTATCCCAGGCCGGCCTGGAAATAAGGGCAGTCCCCATACATATCCGTGAGGCGCTGGAACATGAAGGCTTTGAAGATGCGGCCGATCTGGTAAAAGTTAGCCTGGGCCGTATCTTTTGCGGTGTGTTGCAGCACGTCGACTATATTGACGATGCTGTTGGGATAGTTCTCATCCCAGTAGGCCGAGTTATAGGTAGCGCTATACAGGTATTTATCTCCGTCCCAGTAAGAGAATGTCGAGGACAGGTGCTGGATCATGCAGGCGGAATAGATGAGGTTGTTACGCCAGTCTTCATAGCCGTTGCCATCGGTGTTGCCCGAGGTCTGCAGTTGTGCGTTGGTGAACAGGTAATTGAAATTGATCTGGGCTGCCGTGATCTGGTTAGCATCAGTATTGATCTTTTCAAAGTCTTTTTTGCAGCTGCTGCCGGCCAGCAACGCTCCCAAAATAAGTATATACAGCTTCTGTGGCATATCAGAATTTTATATTCATATTAAAACCCCAGCTTCGGACGGTCGGGTATCCTGTCAGTTCCAGCCCTTGTCCGTTGGTATTATTGATACTCGATTCAGGATCTATATTGGGTACATGTTTCAGGAGGGTAGCAAGGTTGCGGCCTACCAGGGAAAAATTCATCCCTTTGATAAATCTTTTCTTAAAGAGGGAGGCCGGCAGGGTGTAGAGGAGGGAAGCGGATCGTAATTTAATGAAGCTGGCGTCGTATACGAATTCTTCGGCGATATGATCCGAGCCTCCGGCGGAGATGTCCTGAAAATATTGCTGGGCCGGTACGGAGATCTTGTTGGGAAGGCCGTTCTCCAGTACTCCCTGACCGACATACCCCCCTTCCCTACCCGCCAGCGTGGTCTTTTGCAAGCCATAATAATACAGCAGCAGGTTAGAGCCTGAATAGATCTTAGCGCCGTATTTGAAGTCCACGAGTATGGAAAGGGAGAAGTCTTTGTAATGAAATTCATTGGTCAGGCCGCCTGTCTGCTTGTAGACAGTGGAGCCCAGGGGTACGATCCCGGTCTGTTCCGGCTCGCCTGCCGGGGTCGGATTGGTGATACCGTCGCTGAAGATCTTGTTTCCTTTTGCGTCGCGCCGGTAGGCATAGCCCATGATCTGTCCATAGGGTAATCCTACCACGTTGCTGATGCTCACCTCGCTGCCCCAGCGGGGGTAGGCGCCATTGATAACGATGCTGGGGGTGCCGCCGATGGTCAGGATCTTATTATTGTTGACGGCGAAATTGAAAGAAAGGTTCCAGGTTACCGACGGCGTTTTCAGCGGGGTCCCGGTGAGGAGGCATTCGATGCCGCGGTTGCGCACTTTACCGACATTCTCGATGTATTGACCGTACCCGGAGGTGGAGCTGACGGTTATTTTGACAATATCGTTCGTCGTCAGTTTGTTGTAGAAGCTCAGGTCTATTCCCAGCCGGTTGCCGAAGAACTGCATGACCAGGCCCAGTTCTTTTTCGGTGATGCTGACGGGGCGCAGGGAGGCATTGGGGATCAGGGGAAGCAGGTCGGTGGTGGAGATATATCCCAGGGGCTGGCCGTTGACGGAATAGGCCTGTATGCCATAGGAAAGGGTGTTCTGGTAAGGCTCGGTGCCATTGGAAGAGGCCGCGTAGGATGCCTTCAGTTTACCGAGGCTGATCCAGCCGGGCAGCCGCCAGGCTTCGGAGAAGAGGAAGCTGGCGGAGACGGAAGGATAGAGATAATGATCGGTATTGATATTGAGGGTAGAGAACCAGTCGTTGCGGGCGGAGAGGTTCAGAAAGAGATAATTCTTAAAACCGATGTCCGCGCTGCCGTAGAGGGAGTTCACCCGGTAGCGGCGGTTACTGGAGCTATAGGGTTTATTGATAATATTGTTCGCGTTGTAATTGCCGGCGACGAGAAAGGGGCCTGCGGGGCGGTTGGGCGAGTTGGGCACGGCGCCGACGCCGTTGATGGAATTGGTGTTATCCTGGCGGTTGCCTCCCAGATTGGCGTCGAAGCTGAAGTCGGCGCCTGCTTTCTTATGTACGCCGATCATGAAGTTGCCGTTCACCTCATGGTAGTTCACTTCGTATTGTGAAAGGTTGCCGCCATGGATCCCGTCGCTGCGGGTGTATTCTACTCCGGAGGGAACGATGTTGGTCACGTTGAAGATATATCCGTCGCGGGTGACCTGTCCCTTTACATAGAGCCAGTCCAGGAGATCGTATTTGAGGGTGAGGCCGCCGGTGAGCCGGTTGCGGTCTGTGGTATTGATATAGTCGTAGGCGATATACCAGGGATTTTCAAAATAGGGGTCGGTGGTGCCGGGCAGCCATTCCGTTCCGTCGGGATGGACCGTATGGGTCTTCATCCAGCGGATGTCGAATGAATTGGCGAGATACAGGGGCGGGGCGATCACATTGCCGGGGTCGTCGGAAAGAGAGGCCCGGTTATTTACGTGCTCGAAGACGTAGTCTGCCGTCAGCTCCATCTGCAACCGGTTGGTCACGGAGTAGGTGGAGTTGAAGTTCAGTCCCTGCTGCCGCATCGAGGAGTTAGGGACTACGGTACTGAGGGCCAGGTTGGAGAGGCCCAGTCGAAAATGTCCCCGGGTATTGGCGCCGGTGAGACCGACGGAGCTTTGGTTGGTGACGCCGGTCTGAAAGAAGTGCCGGAAATTATCCTTTGCGGGGCTGTAGGCATAGGTGTCGCCGAGATAGTTGACGGCCGGGGAGCCGTCGAGCCGGGCGCCCCAGCTATAGTAAGGGGCTGCCAGCGCTGTCTGGGCGCTGGTGGGTTTGACGCCCGATACGCCCTGACCGTAGGTATACTGGTAGTTCCGTTCATCGATTACGGAGTTGATCGTAAAGTTGTTGTTGACCTGTACGCCGATCCCGTGGGTCCGGTTGCCGGACTTGGTGGTAATGAGGATGGCGCCATTGCCGCCGCGGTAACCGTAGAGGGAGGAGGCGGCCACTCCTTTCAGGATGAGAACGGATTCGATATTGTCGGGGCTGATATTGGAGAGGCCGTCACCCAGATCCGCTCCGCCGTATTGGCCGGCATAATTCTGGGTCGTATTATCATAAGGTACGCCGTCGATGACATAGAGGGGTTGGTTGTTGCCGCTGAGGGAGGCATTGCCGCGGATGAGCACGCGGCTGCTGCCGTAGGGGCCGGTGGCATTCTCCGCTACGCTGAGGCCGGCGACCTGTCCCACGAGGGCATTGCCCAGGTTGATGTCCCGGGACTGGGTAAAGAGGGAGCCGTCCAGCTCAGTGGCGGAATAACCCAGGGACCGCTCCTGTTTCTGAATACCCAGGGCCGTCACCAGCACTTCCGCCAGCGGCTGGTCGGAGGGCTGGAGGGTCACGGCGGCCTTGCCGGCCTGTGCGGCGGGGATCTCTTTGCGGTTGTAGCCTACGAAAGAAAAGGCGAGGGTATCTTCTTTCCCTGCCTGGATATCGAATATGCCGCCCAGATCGGTGGAAGTGCCTTTGCGGGTACCCCTGACGGTGACGCTGACGCCCTGCAATGCTTTCCCGTCGACGGCCATCACCCGGCCCCTGATCCTGTCGGGCGTCACCCGCATCGCTTCTTCCGGTAGTCTGCCGGAGGAGTCGGATGGATCGGATGGGTCCTGTACCCCGGCATAGGGATCGTAGTTACTATTCTTATCGGGGGCTCGCTTACTGAGGATGACAAAGGTGCGTTCGTCGACTTTTTTGAAATGCAGGCCGGTGTTCTTCAGCACCTGCGTCAGGGTCTTTTCGATGGTCGCATTGGGCGACAGGACGGGATTGTTGACGAGGACTTTTCCCAGGGGCTGCTGGGAGAAGAGGAAATAGACGCCTTTGGTCCTGTTCAATTCTATCAGCACTTCGAGGAGGGGGCGGCGGGCATTGGTTGTATCGGAAGGGAGCTTCTTATCGGCCGGAGGCGGAGGGGTCTGTGCATGGGCCGGCGCCGGGCGGAAAAGTTCCGCGCAGAGAAAAAATACAAGCATAGTACAGTAAAGGCTTGATTTTCTCATTATGAAATGCAGTGTTTGGCTATTATAAATCCAGATCAGTTGTCTAATGCTTAGTTCTTATCCTGGGCATGGGCCTTAATGAGGATGCCCCCTTCCTTCTGCCTGACGACGTCGAACTCGGAGGTTGCTTCCAGCGACCGGAGCAGTACGTCCAGGTTATTATTGGGCAGGATCGCGACAATCTTTTTGTCACCGAGCGAATCATCCGCCAGCTTAACGTCGATGCCATAATGGTCTTTGATGATAGCGACCAGCTCCCGGAGGGGAGTCCTGTCGAAGACCAGCTTCTGTTCTTTCCAGGCCAGCACGCTATCATTTTTTGCCGGTCTCTTTTCCAGCTGCGCGCTATTGAATTCCACGAAGTCACCGGGCACCATATTCAATTCGCGGCCATCGGGGCTATGGAGGATGACGCTGCCCTCCTGTAATAATATGTTGTTCTTTCCGCCCCGGTTGACCACATTGAACTGCGTGCCGGTGACGATGATGTCGAAATGATCGGTATGAACGATGAAACGGCTTTTCTGCGGGGTCCTGCGTACATGGAAGAAGGCTTCTCCGTTGACCCATACTTCCCTGTCGGCGCCGTCTTTCCAGCCGGGGGTGTAACTCAGCTTACTGTTGGCGTTGAGGGTAACATCCGTACCATCGGGCAATTGCCGCAGGCTGATCTGGCCGTATTCCGTTTTTACTTCGGGGCGGCGGGAGCGAAAGCTGCGGGTGATAAAGAGGCCTGTCGTGAACAGGACCAGCACGCAGGCTGCCGCTATCCAGCGGCGGTCCTTGTAGAGAGAGACGGTCCGGGGGCCGATCTTTTGCAGGAGGGCGGCTTCGGCCCGGTCGATCTGCGGAGCCGGCACCTGCGTGTCGGGAAGGATGCGGGTGGTATCCAGGATCGCTACGGCCTGTTGGATCAGGTCGCTGCTGCCCGGATTGGCAGCCATCCAATGCTCCCAGGCCATCGCCTGCCCTTCCCCGGTCTTAAAATACCAGGCAAGAAAGGACTCATCTGACAAAAGCTCTTCCGGTTCAGTATAGTTATCTAACATATATAAGAATGGCGTATGCGGAAATAAGTGAGTGTAAAGATAAAAATATTTATCTACCCATTTTTGGATTGGAGCAATTTTACTACATTCAGGTTTCAACCACCACTATTTGACTACTGCTGAACAGGACATAATGCTTTGGGAGTCTTTTCGTAAAGGGGATAAGGAAGCTTTTGCGGCCCTTTTCAGGGGGCATTATGAGACGCTGTTCCGGTTTGGCTCCAAATTTACGACGGATACCGAGCTGCTGGAGGACTGCATCCAGGAGCTATTTATCGAGTTATGGCTGGCCAAGTCCAGGGCGCCGGTGCTGTCGGTGAAGGCCTACCTGCTTAAATCACTGAAATACAAACTCTTAAAAGCATTCCGAAAAAACGGGAAAACCCTGTCTTTATCCGATAACGGGGATATCGCTTTTGAGTGGAGCCCTGAGACGGTGCTGATCCTGCAGCAGGAAGATGCGGAAAAGAAGCGGAGGGTGCAGGAGGCGCTGGGGCATCTTTCCAATCGCCAGAAAGAGATCATTTATCTGAAATATTATCAGAATCTCAGCTATGAGGAGGTGAGCGAGATTATGAATATCAACTACCAGGTGGCGCGTAATCTGCTGTATCAGGCTATTAAATCTTTAAAAAATATGCTGACCACCCTGACACTACTATTCTGTATCTAAGACGTTGGCGAGCTCTGCCAGCAAATAAATTATTGAATTCATAATAGTTACATTTTCCCCTTTAAGAGCACCATTTTAGCAGACTATAGCGACGCAAACGTTTGATTGAAGTTTGATTGAAGTTTGCCCCTTATGCAAATAGGGTTTAAATTCGCCGAGAATTTCAAACCCGCCTTATCCTTCTTGACGCTGAAAGCGTCTTGTCCGAAGGACCGACATTAGCTTTTTGCAGGAGATCCGCTAAATTTCTAATAGCGGATCTCCTGCACATTTTAAAAAATACATCAAAAACATTCTGATCTATGAGCATGGTAGATTCATTCGAGAAAATCCCGGTAAAAATTTTTAGTACGCTGAACGAGGGTGGCCGTTTTATCGGCAAGGAGATTGCGACCCTTATTAAAGAAAAGGAGGCCAAAGGCGAAAAAACGGTGCTGGGTCTGGCGACCGGCTCCTCTCCCAAGTCCCTGTATGCTGAACTGGTGCGGCTGCACCGGGAGGAAGGCCTGAGCTTTAAGAATGTGATCACCTTCAACCTCGATGAATACTATCCCATCGACAATGACGCCCTGCAGAGCTATAACCGCTTCATGAAGGAGCAGTTGTTCAACAAAGTGGATATCGATCCCAGGAACTGTCATATCCCGAATGGTGAGTGGAAAAAAGAAGATATCAAGATCCATTGTATAGAATATGAAAAGCAAATCGAGGATGCGGGAGGGATAGACCTGCAGATCCTGGGCATCGGGAACAACGGCCATATCGGTTTCAACGAGCCCGGTTCCAGCCTTTTCTCCAAGACCCGGCTCATTCCCCTGGATAATTCCACGCGCATTGCGAATTCAGGGGATTTCCAGAATATTTCAAAAGTGCCCCGTCTGGCCGTTACGATGGGCATCAATACGATCCTGAAGGCCAAGCGCATCGTTCTGATGGCCTGGGGGCAGCTGAAAGCGCCTGTGATCCGGAAGGCGGTGGAAGGAAACGTCACCGAGCAGATCCCGGCGTCCCTGCTGCAGCAGCATAATGATGTTATGTTCGTGACGGATGAGATGGCGGCATCGGAGCTGACGCGCTTCAAATCGCCCTGGCTGACGGGAGAAACCGTCTGGACACCTGTTATGATCCGCAAAGCCGTCGTCAATATGGCGCTGAAGCTGGGCAAGCCGATCCTGAGCCTGACCAACGGCGACTACAATGACAATGGTCTCAGCGATCTGCTGGTCGAGAAGGGCGATGCCTATGAGATCAACCTGCAGGTATTCTATGTATTGCGGGACAGCATTACCGGCTGGCCCGGCGGAAAGCCCGATACTACGAACCCGGCCCGTCCGGAGCGTTCGGATCCGTTCCCCAAACGCAGCCTGATCTTCTCTCCCCATCCGGATGACGATATTATTTCCATGGGCGGCACGTTCATGCGGCTGCATGACCAGGGGCATGATGTACATGTCGCTTACCAGACTTCGGGCAATATCGCGGTAACGGATGAATTCGTCACCCGTTTCCTGGATTTCGCCGTAGGCTTTGAAGTGCTGGCGGGCATCGACAGCCAGAAATCTTCCCAGATCCTGCAGGATGCCACCAAATTCCTGAAAAAGAAGAAGGCCAGTGAGATCGATACGGCGGAGATCCGCCAGATAAAAGGGCTGATCCGCCGCTGTGAGGCCAGGGCTACCTGCCGTTATGTGGGGCTCGAAGACAAGAACATTCATTTCATGAACCTGCCGTTCTATGAGACGGGCACCATCGAGAAAAAGCCGATGGGGGAAGCCGATATACTGCAGACGATGGCGTTACTGCGCGAGCTTCAGCCTCAGCAGATCTTTGCGGCAGGCGATCTGGCCGATCCGCACGGCACGCATAAGGTTTGCCTGGACATCATCTTCGAATCCATGCGGAGGCTGAAAGCAGCCGGGGATGCCTGGATCAAGGACTGCTGGCTCTGGCTGTATAAGGGAGCCTGGCAGGAGTGGGATATCAGCGAGATCGAAATGGCGATCCCTATGAGTCCCGACCAGGTGATGAAGAAAAGATTCGGCATTTTCATCCATCAGTCCCAGAAAGACATGGTCCCCTTCCAAGGCAGTGATAGCCGTGAGTTCTGGCAAAGGGCCGAGGACCGCAATGCCAATACGGCGGGTCTGTATGCGCAGCTGGGGCTGACCAAGTATGCCGGTATCGAAGCGTTTGTAAGGTGGCATTATTAAGTAAGAGGACATACCTGATTCCGGGGGCGGCAGAAGCCGTCTGACATATAGGATATTT
This sequence comes from Puia sp., assembly GCA_035555335.1. Classification (GTDB taxonomy): domain Bacteria; phylum Bacteroidota; class Bacteroidia; order Chitinophagales; family Chitinophagaceae; genus Puia. The sequence continues at coordinate 392,067 of DATMGS010000027.1, read as the reverse complement.
TGAAGAATAAGAGCGTTCCGCTTATGAAGCGGGGCGCTTTTTTAGTTTTGCTACAAACTATGTACTTTTGTCGTTTGTTAAGCCAACTATGATGCAGACAAACCGACTAGCAGTGAAACAGGGATGGGTAACCGCATGGCAATCAGCGAAGTTCAGGAAAATGATGATTACAGCGCTTATTCTGGCGGTGATGATCGCCGCTTTCTTCCCTGTTTTTTTTCAGGCCATTGAAAAAAGAAACGGGGTTGTACTCAACGACTGGCTGCTGAATATCTTACCGGCGCATGATGTTTCGTTGCCGATGATGCTGACGGTATGGGCGATCACGACCCTGCTGCTTTTCCGCTGCGTGCAAAACCCGGACATTCTCCTCACCTTCTTATGGACCTATATCCTGCTCAGCCTTGTACGTATGGGCACCATCTCCCTGGTGGCGCTGGATGCGCCCGTCAACCTGATCGGGCTGGCCGATCCCCTGTCGAATGCCTTTTACGGGTCCAAGTTCGTCACGAAAGACTTGTTTTTCTCCGGGCATACGTCCGCGATGTTCCTCATCTATCTCTGTCTGCAGAATAAAGCGGATAAGAGGCTGGCGCTGGCAGGAACGGCGATCGTAGGGTTCCTGTTGCTGGTGCAGCACGTGCATTACACGATGGATGTACTGACCGCTCCCCTCTTTACCTGGCTGGTCTACCGGCTGACCCAGCGGTGGCTGGGTTTGGAGGGCCAGGGCCGAAGATCCTAGAAGGCCTCTCCCAATTGCAGGTAAAAGCCCTGGGAATGACGGCCGAGGCCGTAATCCAGGCGAAGGTTGAGCTTCTCCGCTCTGTTGAGGGCGATGCGGACCCCTCCTCCATAGGAGAGTTTGACGTCATCAAAATTCAGGTCATGGAGTTCGGGGCCTACGTTGCCGAGGCCGGCGAAGCCGACGGCGCCAAAGCGCCAGAAAAGGGGTACCCTATATTCGGCCTGGAGGACGGCTTCATTCTTATCCCGGTAGCGGCCGGCATAGTAACCGCGCATGCTATTGGCTCCTCCCAGGTAGGCCAGGCTGCGCAACGGGACTTCTCCGGCGTTGAAAAAGCCATAGGCCTGCAGGGCCAATACCTGCTGTTGATAGACCCGGATGAAGCGGCGGAGGTCCAGGACGTAGTTGGTATAGCGATAGTCGGACCCTACCAGGGGCATAAAGTGGTCAAAATAGAATTGAAGCATGGTGCCGTGATCGGGGGAAAAGGCATTGTTGCGGGTATCGTAGGTAAAGCTGAGGCCCAGGCCGGAAACATGGTATCCGTCCCTGCCCGCGATATTCTCCTTGTCAAAAAGTCCTCCCGGGGTATATTCTACCCCAAAAACCCGCTGAAACTCGTAAATAACGCCTAAAAAGAGGCGGGGACCGATCCTTCGCTGGGGATGAAGGTAGATATAGTACTGCTTGAACTTATAGGATTCCTTGCTGTCGTCGCGGGTATTTTTGCCCAGTCCCCAGAATTTATCGGGAAAAGAGCTGTAGGACAGCTGTTCATTGACGATAAAACGTTCTCCGGGGAAGTAAATGGAACCATTTATAGCCAAAACTAATTGCGCCCGGGTCGTATAGAGAGCCAGGGCCTGAGCGTTGGAGGTACGGGTGGTGGTATCGCTCATTTTGAGATGAAAAGTGGAGGCGGTGGCCATGCCAAAGGACCAGCCGGTCTCAATCGAGCGGGCAATGATTGGAAGAACCAGCGTATGACGTATATTTGCGGGGCTCTTGATGGGAAGCGGCAGCTTCTGGACGAGTACGACGCCCAGCGTATCTTTTTGGCCGGATGCGGAAAAAGAGTGAAAAAACAGACAGCAAAGCCCTAAAATTGGGTTAAAAAGCGTTTTCCTGAACTTAGGTAGCGGCAAGGTTGTATTATTAATTATTTCGGTTTACTGATTTTAAAACAAGCAAATTAACACTGAAAAACCTAATTTTCTTACATTTGACTATTAATGAAGAATTCACAATTTGTTAAAATTAAAATCATCTTATAATTTTAAAGGCGCTGAATCGGAAAGGATGACCTTCCCTTTCTTAAATAAAGCTAGCAATTATGAAAAAATTTGAATGCCCCGATTTTGTTTTAGGAGATAAAATAACAGACGAACAATTTAGCTTTTTCGATAAGTATGGCGTGATCATATTCAAAGATTTCCTTACATCGGAGACGGTTCAATTATTTAAGGACGAGCTTAAGCGGATCGAAAAGCAGTGGCTGGACGAGGGCCGTGAAAAGATCAACGGGATCCCTCTGAAATTCGGAAAAGACCAGGAGGGCAACAAGATGATCCAGCGGATGTGTTTTCTGTCCCTGTACAGCGACACTTTCCATGAACTCCTGCAGGATCCGCGTATAAAGGCCCTTATAGGTCTCCTGTATCCCTATGAAGGCCGGATCGCCGAAAATGAGAAGGACGGGCTGATCCTCAATCACTATGTCCGGACGCCGGACAGCGCCTTCACCCAGATGGGCTGGCATACGGACAGTCCCCGGGACCTGTTTCTCGGGCAGAAGATCATGCCGATGCTGAACGTAGGTATTCACCTGGATGCCACTCCTTTTGAGAATGGCGGGCTGCGCGTCTTACCGGGAACGCATAAGCAAAACATCCTCAAACTGTTATTCGGAAAGAAATATTTCATCGACAATAATCCCGACCGCCGGGAGATCGGATTCGACGTAGCTGCGGGGGACCTGACCGTACATGACGGACGGATCTGGCATCGTGCCCAACAGTCTCCGTTATTAGGCGAGGCCAGCCGTCGCCGGGTGATGTATGTCCCGATCGTTACCGGGAAGTACATGCCCAAGGATGAGAACAGTAAAACTCCTTTCTACCATCGATTCGCCTCAAAAGTGCAGAATTGATCATCTTATTATACTGAATTTGAAAAAAGGGTCAACGGTCGTTGACCCTTTTTTTCACTTATTTTTACGGTAAACACATCATCGACTTATGGAATATGCATTAATTACTGGCGCCAGCAAGGGGATCGGCAAGAATATCGTGGAGGAGCTGGCCCGCAGGGGGTTCAATGTCCTGCTGGTGGCGCGTTCGGCGGACCTGCTGAAGCAGGTAGCCGGGGAGATCTCCAGCCGCTATACGGTGAAGGTGGACTGGCTGGCGCTGGACCTGTCGGCTCATGACGCCCCTCAGAAGGTCTTCGACTGGTGCCGGCAGAAGGAATACAGCGTCAGGGCGCTGGTCAATAATGCCGGGTATGGGCTGAGCGGCCCCTTCGAGCGGTTCCCCCTGTCGGAGTACCTGAATATGATGCAGCTGAATATGAGTACCCTGGTGGGGCTGACACGTTTATTCCTGCCGGACCTGCGGGGGCAGTCCCGGGGCTATATCCTGAATATCGCCAGCTCGGCGGCCTACCAGGCCGTTCCCGGGCTGAGCGTCTATGCCGCCACGAAGGCTTTTGTGCTGGCCTTCAGCCGCGGATTGCACCAGGAGCTGCATGGCAGTTCCGTCACGGTGACGGCCGTCAGTCCGGGCGCCACGGATACCGATTTCCCCAGCCGGGCACAGTTGGGTGAAAAGGGGATGAAGGCGGCGGCCAAGTTCAATATGAGCCCCCAGGTGGTGGCATCGCTGGCCGTGAAGGCCATGCTGGCCGGCAAGACGGAGGTGATCACGGGGATGCTGAATAAGGTCGGCGCGGTCATGGCCTGGCTGCTGCCGAAGACACTGGTGGAAAGGACGGCGATGAAGATTTATGAGTGATTTTGGGAGGCCGGGACGATTTTCACAGGCCCGGGGCCTAATTTTATTCGCTGCTGAATGCCTTTTGACAATTATTGCCAGAATTTCTTCATAATCCGTCAGATAGAGCCACTTAGATTTTTTCTGTTCTGAATTTTTATTTTATATTTGCAGCCCCTTAGCGGAAGGCCGCCGGGTGAAAGATGGCCCCGTAGCTCAACTGAATAGAGTAACTGACTACGGATCAGTAGGTTTCAGGTTTGAATCCTGACGGGGTCACGAAGCCGACCAGACGAAAGTCTGGCCGGCTTTTTTGTTGCGCAGCGGCGGGAGCTCGCTCCCGGAAGCGGAGCAACGAAAAAGCCGTAGGCCGCGATAGCGGGCTGGAAGGCTTTGGGTAAGGCCAATGCGAAAAGGATGACGGAGCGAAGCGGAGGCAACCCTGACGGGGTCACTTTTTTATCTCCACGCTTTAAGACCCGCTCTGGCAGCGGGTTTTTGGTTCGATACAGCTTTCTGCCAACTGTATCCGTCCCTTAAATGGTTAATTACTACGGCCGTACGGGTTTGAGTCCTGGGCGCTCGTTGGATGTCCAATCATTTTTATAACATACATGCCTACTCATTCTTTGGCTGTCTTGACAGATACGATAGTTCACCTATTCTGTAAAGAGACAACAAGAGAACGCGAATTTTACAAATTCCCCGCATACCCCCGCCGATGCTCGTTTCTGCACGATTACTGTATCGAAACCGAACATCATTGTCTCTCGCAGACCTTGATAAAAGAATGGTCTTCAAGACTTTATAAACCCGGCACTCTTTTGGGAACATCTTAACGATTTGGCAGCCTTACTCGTCTAAAACCGACTATCCCATGTTCCGCAACTATATCAAGATTGCCTTCCGCAGCCTCAGGAAAAGCAAGGGCTTTACCGCCCTCAACGTCATCGGCCTCGCTGCCGGCCTCGGTGTCTGTCTGCTGATCGTCCTGTACGTCACCGATGAGCTCAGTTACGACCGCTACAACGTCAACGCCGACCGCATCTATCGGATCGATGAGGATGCCTATATCAACAACACCAGGTTCGTCGCTGCCACCAGTTCCAAATTTTTCGGCCCCGCTCTCGTCGCTTCCTATCCGAAGATCCAGCAGATGGTGAGGTTTCGTAACCCGGGCGACCTGTTGGTAAGGAAGGGCAATGACCACGTCCTCGACCATCACTTCACCTTCGCCGACTCGACGATCTTCAAGGTCTTCACGCTGCCGATGATCGCCGGCGACCCCAATACGGCCCTCAGCAACCCTCATTCCATCGTGATCGATGAAAGTGCTGCCCGCCGCTATTTCAACAGCACCGATGTCATCGGGCGCACGCTGGAGGTGGGTGGTAACAATGAGCTCCTCAAGATCACCGGGGTCATCCGGGACATGCCGGAACAGTCCCAGTTCCATTTCAGCTTTATTCGCCCCATCAGGGAGTCCTACACCTTTAATAACCCCAGCGACAACGACTGGTTAAGTAGTAATTATTATACTTATATCCTTGTCCAACCCGGCACCACGCAAGCCGAGGCCCAGCAGGATGTAGACGCAGTCGTCAACCTCAATGTCGGCCGGGCCCTCCAGGAAATGTTCCACGTTTCGGTCGCCGACCTCGGAAAAGCGGGTAATCATTTCCGGTACCAAATCTTCCCCCTCACCGACGTGCACCTCTATTCCAATAAGTCTTATGAGCTGGAAGCCAACAGCAATATCCAGTTCGTTTACATCTTCTCCGTCATCGCCGTGCTCATCCTTCTGATCGCCTGCGTCAATTTCATGAACCTCAGCACCGCCCGAAGCGCCAACCGCGCCAAGGAAGTGGGCATCCGCAAGGTGGCCGGCTCGACAAAAGGACATCTCATTGGCCAGTTTCTCACCGAGTCCGTCCTGCTCAGCTTCTTCTCCCTCGTCCTCGCCCTTGGCATCGCTGTACTGCTGCTACCGGTGTTCAATCAGCTTGCCGGCAAATCGCTCCATCCCGACGTGCTCTTCAGCGGCCGGTTCCTGCCCATCCTCCTCCTGCTGGTGCTGGTGGTCGGCTGTTTGGCAGGCAGTTACCCCGCCTTCTACCTTTCCTCCTTTCAGCCGATCCATATATTGAAAGGACAGGTGGCCGCGGGCTTCAAGAGCAGCTGGCTTCGTAGCAGCCTGGTGGTCTTTCAATTTTTTATTTCTATTGGTCTCATCGTCAGCACCCTCGTCATCTATCGCCAGCTGCACTTTATTCGAAATAAGGAAGTCGGCTTCAATCGGGATCAGGTACTCGTCATCCATGATACCTGGTCGCTCGGCCGGGATGGCACGAGCAATCTTCGCAAGAACCTGCTCACCCTTGCCGGGGTCACCGACGCAACCGTCACCAACGACGTCCCCACTGCCGGCGGCGACCAGTACCGTCAGCCAGGCTGGTTCCGGGATGCCTCGCTCGACGCCAGGAAGGTGACCTTCATGACCACGCTCCAAGTCGACGACCATTATATTCCTACCCTCGGCATGCAGATCGTCAAAGGCCGCAACTTCGACCTCGCGCAATTTCCTACCGACTCCACCGCCGTCCTCCTCAATGAAGCCGCCATAGCGATGCTTGGCGAAAAGGACCCGCTCAATCTGATTATCTACAATCGGGCGGATGAGGTCAAGCCCGATGAGACGGATCACTTCAAGCCTCTCGCTTTTCATGTCGTCGGCGTCGTAAAGGATTTCAACTACAACTCCATGCATGACAAGATCCACCCCCTTGTGATGGTGGTCAACATGTTTAATTGGAGCAGCATGGCCGTCCGCTTCCGCACGAATGATGCCTTCAGTCTCGTCCGGCAGGTGGAAAGTAAGTTCCATGCCGCCAAACAGGGGTTGCCCTTCAGCTACACCTTCATGGATAACGACTTTGATAAATTGTATCACGCCGAGCAGCAGACCGGCCAGATCTTCATCACCTTCGCCGTCTTCGCCATCCTCATTGCCTGCATTGGGCTTTTCGGCCTCGTTACCTATGCTGCCGAACAACGCACCAAGGAGATCGGTATCCGCAAGGTCCTCGGCGCCCGGGTCACCAGCATCGTCGGTCTGCTCAGCAAGGACTTCACGATCCTTGTCGGGGTCGCTGCGCTCATCGCCTTCCCCGCCGCGTGGTGGGCCATGTACAAATGGCTCGAAACGTTTGCCTATCGTACGGAGATCAGCTGGTGGATCTTCCTCGTGGCCGGCGCCGTCGCCCTCGCCATTGCCTTGTTGACGGTCAGTATTCAGACTATCCGCGCGGCTCTTGCTAACCCCGTAAAATCCCTCCGCAGCGAATGAAATGTTTAACAAAGTGACCGCGCGTGGAAATTCCAGGAGCGGGATTATCAATCACTTAGATCTACTATTAACCTTAGATTATTTAGAAAACGGTCGAAAAGTGTCCAATCCGGGTCACGAAGCGGAAGCAAAGGAATATAGGGTTGTCATATTTATTCCGCCTTGAACCTCTCTTCCACTTTTTTCTTCAGGTCCCGCAACGCTTTAGTCCTGTTCTTTTTTAACGGCTCTACTATGTCCGCTGGAGCGCCGGCTGGATTGTATTTTTCCGCCCAAAGGGTTATCTCACAAAGTACCGGGATTAATTCAATCGCTTTTTCGGTAGGGCGATATAGAAATTTGGATTTATTTGTTGGTGCAGTGTGCTTTGTAACGAACCCTTCCTGAACCAGCACGTTGAGCCTGTCGGTTAAAATATTTGTAGCAATCTTTTCATCCGAACATAAGAATTCACTAAAGGAATCTTTACCATATAAAAGTAAATCCCTCATAATCAACATCGTCCATTTGTCCCCAAATATATCTATGGTATAACTTATAGGGCATTCCGACCTTCTGCTTATTGTCTTCATAAAAAAAATAGTTGTTGCATATTGCAATTACTTTGTACATTTGTTATTGCAATATGCAAGTACAAATGTAATATAAAATTCTTGAATATTAATTAAATGAAAGCAATTCACTTAAAGGCATACGGCCAGCCACCAAGGCTTACGCCGATGAAGCAGTACTGTTGTCGCATTTAAAGCTATAGATATTGGACTGAATGACAAACTAAAAAGCCATCTCGTGATGCCTGGCACCATTGTCCTGTTCATTAATAAATAAAAATTAAACATCTAAACATGAAAAAAACAGAAGTATTAAAAGCTTCAGTTCCAGGGTCAGGACTGGCTTTAAGCGCACAAGCCAGCGCACAGATTGTTAATCCTGCAAACGACGCGCAGATAGAAAGCCATGTGAAAGCCTTTTTAGACGCAGTCATCTCCGGTGGCGTTCAACCTATCGAACAAATGACCCCTGCCGAGGGCAGGGCTTCATTAGCTGGCTTTCAATCGTCCGTTAAGGTTGACCTTTCAGGTGTCACCGTTACAGAAAGGACCATCAATGCCGATGGACAGTCGATCAAGATTAATATTGTTAAACCAGTGAACGTCAACGGCACACTTCCGGTGTTTATGTTCTTTCATGGGGGAGGCTGGGTATTAGGTGATTTCCCTACCCATGAACGTTTTGTTCGGGATCTTGTGGTGGAGTCGGGTGCAGCTGCGGTATTTGTCAATTATACGCTATCGCCGGAAGTGCATTACCCGGTTGCAGTCAACCAGGCTTATGCAGCCACAAAATGGGTTGCCGAACATGGCAGCGACATCGGTGTGGATGGCAAGCGTTTAGCGGTAGCCGGCAACAGTGTGGGCGGCAATATGGCGGCGGTGGTTGCGCTGATGGCCAAAGACAACAAAGGCCCGGAAATTAAATTACAGATACTCTTCTGGCCGGTTACGGATGCCAGCTTTGAAACCGGTTCCTATAACCAGTTTGGCACCAGCAGCTTTGTGAGCAGGAAAACGATGCTCTGGTTCTGGGACAATTATACAACAGGTGCAGATCAACGTAATCAGGTCTATGCTTCTCCACTGCGTGCTTCTGTTGATCAGCTAAAAGGCTTGCCGCCTGCTTTGGTGCAAACCGCTGAAAACGATGTACTGCGTGATGAAGGCGAGGCTTATGCCCGGAAGCTGGATGAGGCAGGCGTACCGGTTACTGCTATCCGCTACAACGGCATGATCCACGACTGGGGCTTACTTAATCTGCTGGCCACTGTGCCTGCCAGCCGATCTGCTGTGCTACAGGCCGCATCGGAACTGAAAAATGCCCTGAAATAATGGAGATTTTCTTCAGAAAATAACTCATAGGACATTTCGACCTTCTGGTTATCATCTTCATAAAAAAACTAAAAAATAGTTATTGCATTTTGCAATTACTTTATATATTTGTACTTACAAATTGCAAGTACAAATATATAAAGTAGTATAATTTTTAAATTAATTCAATGAAAGCAATTCAGTTAAAAGCATACGGCCAGCCACTGGAAAACATTGGCGTCGTAGAAATTAATGACATCGGTACAATTAATCATGATGAAGTTGTTATTGAGGTTTTGTATAGCCCTGTGAACCCAAGTGATCTATTATTGATGAAGGGAACGTACCCCATACAACCCGAATTGCCTGCCGTAATTGGGGGTGAGGGTGTAGGCAGAGTGGTTTCGATTGGAAGTGCTGTTTCAACTGTTAAACCAGGCGATATAGTGACCATTCCGTTCGGCACATTTGCCTGGAGCGAAAAGGTTGTGGCCAAAGCCAAAGAGCTGGTTGTGCTGCCGGCAAACGTAGATTTACAGCAAGCGGCTATGCTTTCTATTAACCCCCCGACAGCGGTGTTACTGCTGGAAGAATTTGTCTCGTTAAATTCAGGTGATTGGATAGTATTGAACGCAGCTAATGCTTCTGTAAGCCATTCCATCATTGCGGTGGCAAAATCAAAAGGTATAAAGACGTTAGGCATAGTCAGGAGAAAAGAGGCGGTAGATATAGCGCTAAAAGCCGGGGCTGATGCTGTTTTAGTTGACGATGAAAACGTTGTTAGTGAAGCGAAAAAAGTGACCAATAATGCAGAAATAAAGCTGGGACTTGATGCTGTCGGTGGCAAAGCAACCAATTCCATCGCCGAAATTCTTGGAAATGAAGGTCGCCTGGTTTGTTATGCCCTGATGAGTCGGGAACCCATTAATGTTAGCCAAATTGGGCTCATCTTTAGGAGGATACAGATTCACGGGTTCTTCATGTATTTACCACATTACATTCCCAAGTTAAAAAATGCCGTGATCCAATCGCTGCAACTGTTGGAACAAGGAAAATTAAACGTTCCCGTTGCTGAAATATATCCTCCTGAAAGGGTGAAAGAGGCAATACAACATACCATAAATGGAGGCAAAGTTTTATTACAATTTAATGCTTAAAAAATGAAAGCCTTAGTATACAGAAAAAAAAATACGTTGGACAATTTTCAGATAAAGCTGGAAGAAGTGCCGGAACCTGCCTTGAACGAAAATGATGTGCTAGTGTCTGTTAAGGCCTTTGCAGTCAATCCGGGCGATGCCTATTTTCGCCGGACCCAAAATCCCAAAGATGGCGGGTATCGAATTTTAGGCTATGATTTTGGTGGTGTAATACAAAAGATAGGCGAAAAGGTAAAAGGATTTTCGGTTGGTGACCGGGTCTATGGTGTGGGTGATTCGGCAAGGCAGGGGTGCTATGCAGAACGCGTGGCTGTAGATTATCATTCGATAGCCAAAATTCCGCATACAGCTCCTTTTGACCACGTCGCTGCTGCGCCTATTGTCACAATGACAGCCTGGGAATCCCTTTTTCGTGACCACGATAAACTGCCCGAAGGCGTAAAAAATGTTTTAGTGCTGGGCGCAGCGGGTGGTGTTGGCACAATGGCTGTTCAGCTTTTAAAAGCACGGACCGATGTTCGAGTGATTGCAACCGCTTCGAGGAATGAGTCTGTTGAATGGCTTCAACAATTCAATCCGGACATAATTATTGATCACAATAAAAATGTGCCTGCGCAATTAAGAGAACATGGAATTTCAGATGTCGACTTTGTTTTTGCTGTAAATGGGTTAAAGGAGTCGATCACCTGGTTACCCAAAGTAATTCGTCCTTACGGGCATTTATCGATAATCGAAGTAGACACAGGGGTTGATTTGTGGCAATTCCTGGGTAAGTCAATATCAATCCATTTAGAATATGTTTTTTCAAAAAGCGCATTCGATCATAAAAAAGAAAGCCACGGTCAAATATTGGAGAAGGTTATCTCGTTAGTCGGAGCTAAAAAAGTGAAATCTCCTGTAAAAACAGTTTTAAAGGGGCTTACTGAGCAAAATATTTATCTAGCGCACTCCCAGCTGGAACAAGGGCATACGATAGGAAAAATTGTAATAGAACTTGAAGAAAGCCATTAGAATCGTCGAAATTCAAATTTCTTAATTATGGAAAATAAAGTATGGTTGATCACAGGATGTTCATCCGGGTTCGGAAAGGCAATTGCGGCTGCGGCGATCAATGCCGGCTATGCCGTAGCTGTGACCGCGAGAGATGTTAACAGCCTTGCTGAATTTGAGGCACTTAAAAACGAGCTGGTTTTGGTGACCGAATTAGATGTGGTAAGTCAGGATTCCGTCTCAGCCGCAGTGGAAAAAACTATCGCCAGGTTTGGACGAATAGACGTCCTGGTAAATAATGCGGGTTACGGATATTACGAGATCTTTGAGGAACTGGAAATTGAGGAACTGAAAAAAGAGATGGACGTGAACCTATACGGGGTTCTGAGAACTTGCCAGGCAGTCCTTCCCCAGATGCGGAAACAACGATCCGGGCACATCATTAATATCTCGTCAATAGGAGGTTCAATGGGGACTGCGGGAAGAAGCGCTTACAGCGCGAGCAAATTCGCCTTGAACGGAATGTCGGAATGCATGGTGAAGGAGGTCAGCCCCTTCGGCATTAACATAACCGTACTTGAGCCGGGACAGTTCCGGACTGATTTCTTTAATAAAGGAAAAACCAAAATAAAAGAAAGCAATAAACCGGACTACAAACAACTGGTTGATATACTTAATCAGCAATTCACTGCCGTCAATGGCAGGCAGAATGGTAGCCCCGACCTTGCGGCAAATGCCATCATTGAATTGAGCAAGAATCCGGCACCTCCCGTGCGGGTTCCGCTCGGGGCAGACGCTGTTTCCTGGACCATTGACAGGCTGAAACTGGCTAATGAAGAGTTAGAGTCGTGGAAACAATGGGCAATAAATACTGCCTTTGCCGAAGCGGCGAGCGCGAAATAAAAGCGCAAAAATCTGTTTGACCCGTTTACAATTGTTGTTGTTTCGACCGAAATCTATTTTGAACTTCTGCTTTCATTTAAAATCAAATTTTTGTCATGAAAAGTCGGATTATTTTAAAAACAGTAACACTTATAAGCGTACTGGTTAGCTGCGGGTTCTCCGTAATCGGCATTGTTCGTCCCGAATTACTAGTTTCTCCAGCGTTAGGGCACAATTCTACTTTAGTCGTTTTGGCATCTTATGCTGCCGCCCGATCAATTGCAATTGCAGCTGTTTGTATATTTACTTTATTTGGGAAAAAGAGAGAACCTCTTTATACAATAGCAGTTTTGGCAGCGCTAGTTCAGTTTTTTGATGTTTTTGTTGGCATTTATGAGGGGGATATATCGAAGGCCGCCGGACCATTGATTCTCGCTTTTTTAGGTTCCATTTCGATATATTACGTTTTCAAATCACCGGACACGGTACATAATGCTTGAGCCGGGACAGTCCGAAGAATGACTCACTTATTTACCGTTATAAATAGCTTTGAACTTCTTCGCATATTCCCCGATGCTCACCCCCCCGAATTTATGTTTACCCGCAAAGAAGTCCTCAAACAAAAGGCCCGTATTTAGCGTCGTGAACATTTCCACGTAATCGTTTGCTGCCCCATCATTAAAACCATAGTGCAGCAATGCACTTTTTAAATCTGCGGCCGGGAGTTTGACCCATTTCAGATCAGGAAGGCCAATTTCTTTCCCGAAGGCTGTCGCGATTTCGTCCGTCCCCGTCAAGTCACTCACCACGTATTTGAATGAATGACCCTTGAAGTTTTTGGCGATCAGTGCCTCCGCAGCAGCCACCGCGATGTCTTCAGGATCGACAACCGTAAATGTTCCGGCAGGAATGGTAAACATATTACCCATGATACCCTCAGTCCTGATCAGGTCAATAGAAAGCAATAAGTTCGTGTAAAAATAACCTGCGCGCAGGCTCAGCACATTCACAGCATCCAATCCGTTCAGCACTATTTCTGCAAGCCCCAAACCGCTGATCGCGCCTGCGTCTTCCAGCCGGTGCGCGCCATAGCTACTCAGAAACACGACGTCTTTGACACCCGCATCTTTTACGGCTTTGGCGAATCCTCCAGCCAAAACCTTGCTGATTTCCTTCAGATCCGACTTATCCCAACTTGGCGGCAGCATCAGGTAAACGCCGTCAGCCCCTTCAAAAACCTTCGTCAGGAATGGAACATCAAACAGATCACCAATGGCTGCCTTAGCCCCTTGCTTTACCAGGCCGGCTAAATGATCCGGGTTTCTACCGACAACCGTAACATCATGGCCGGCTTTTAATAAGATCTCCGCTAAAGGCTTTGATACATGCCCTGCGCCTCCTGTAATTACGTATTTACTCATATATATATTATTTTATTTAAGCCAAAAAGAATAGTCCGTGTATCCACGTTCATCCCCACCATAGAATGTCGCGCGGTCATAGGGATTTAATGGAAGCCCTTCCCGGAATCGCAGGGGCAGATCGGGATTGGCGACAAAATAGCGCCCGAAGGCGACCAGGTCGGCGTCCCCTTTCTTCAGAACGGCTTCAGCGCCGTCACGATCGAAACCGCCTGCCGCAATGATCGTTCCTTTGAATATTTTGCGCAATCTTTCGGCGGCGATGGGTTCCTGGATAGCCAGTTCAGCCCGGTAGCTGCCAAGAATGCGGGGCTCGATGATGTGGAGGTAAGCCAGGCCGAAGCGATTGAGCTTTTCGACGGCGTAGTCAAAAAGGGCGACCGGATTGGAATCAAATATGGCTCCCCAGGTTCCGCTGGGGCTGAGGCGAACCCCTACCCTGTTGCCTCCCCATACCGAAACCATTGCGTCCACTACTTCAAGAAGAAAGCGGACCCGGTTCCCGATGGAGCCGCCATACTCGTCCGTCCGATGATTGGCGCCATCCTGGAGGAACTGATCAATCAGGTAACCATTAGCACCGTGCAATTCCACGCCGTCAAAGCCGGCCTTCATCGCATATCGGGCTGCCGTTCCAAAGGCATCCGCCAACGCATGGATCTCGCCGATCCTGAGAGCACGGTTGGGGCTCACCGGCGCCCGGCCGTCGGGGGTTACGACCAGGTCCTCAAAGGGGATGACGGACGGACCTACCGGGACAGCACCATCCGGCAGGAGGCTGGTGTGGGACCTTCGGCCGACATGATACAATTGGAGGAAAATACGCGCGTCTTTTTTATGCACGGCCTCCGTGACCCTTTTCCAGGCTTCGGCTTGTTCCTCGGTGAATATTCCCGGGGCCTTGAAATATCCGTCGCCGGTTGGATGTACCACTGTCCCCTCGGCGATAATATATCCACCGGGCGTTGCACGCTGCGCGTAGTATTCGGCCATCAGGTCGTTGGGGATAAATCGTTTTACAGTGCGCATCCGGGTGAGCGGGGCCATGACCACTCGATGTGAAAGCGTATAGGGTCCCAGTTGTGCCGGAGAGAATAACTTCGAGCCTGTCACAGGCCCTATAGGTTGAATGATCGTATCCATCGGTTATGTATTATCGTATCATTTTTTATTTCGTTAGAAAATCACGCTGTTGCTTAACCTGGTTGACGGGATGTTCTGTTTGCCTTGTCATTCGATGCAACCCAGATCGCATCCAGGAACCATTCCTTATGATCAAAAAAAGTCTGAACGGGGCGGAAACCAGTATCCCTGGCCAGCCGTTCCACCTCTTTAGCCGTATACTTTTGCGAAGTCTCCATATCTATACATTCATCTTCTTCAAAATGAAAGCATTCATCCCCGATCCGGACATCCTGATCTGTCAGGCTGACCAGGTAGCTTTTACACGTGCCTGTCTTAGGGCTATAGGTGGGGAAATGGTCAAACTGTGAAATATCGAAGTTCCCGCCGAGTTCCCGGTTGATGCGGGTTAACAAGTTCAGATTAAATTGTTTGGTGACTCCGCCGCCATCGTTATAGGCGGCCAATATGACCTTTGGGTTCTTTTTCAGGTCAACACCCACCAACACCATATCTCCGGGCTGAAGATGCCGTCTTAATTCCATACAAAATCTTTCCGCTTCTCCCGGATACATATTACCAATATTGGATCCCAGGAAGAGCACTACCTTCCTTCTGGAGGATGATTTCGCGGCCTTTGTAAGCATATCGAAATACTCCCCGTGAAGTCCTTCTATCCTGATCCCCGGCAGAGATACCGGCAACGTAAGATTCAGGTAAGAAATAATGCTACCGGAAATATCTATAGGCAGGTACCTGAAATCCGCCCGTACATCCATCAGGTATTTTAGCAAGTGGAGCGACTTCGAGGCGTCACCGGCGCCCAGTTCGATCAGGTCAAAGCCATCTCCTCCGGCAACCAGCGCCCCGGCCAACCCTTCCGTTTGCAGGGAAAAAATCTCCCTCTCGCAGTCCGTCGGATAATATTCCGCGCTATCCATAATCTCCTGGAAAAGCCTGTCCCCCGCCGCATCATAAAAGTATTTGGATTGCAGGAATTTTAGTGTCGCCTTCAACCCTTTCACTACGTCCTCATAAAACGGAATACAAGAGGATGTTCTTTTCTCGGTTTGTACAGCTTGCATGGTTCAGCAAATAGAAATTAATTAATATAGAACTACAAAATAACAAAGGTGCGGACCCACCGCTCCGCACCTTATGCCTATGCCAGCAACCCACCATCCACCCCAAGAGAGGCGCCGATGAGGTAGGGTGATTTATCAGAGCCAAGGAAAACAATTGCCTGGGCAATTTCTTCCGGTCGCCCCACCCTTCCCATCGGAACCGTGGATATCAGCCCATCATAATTTTCCTGAGTGCCGGTAAAACGTTTCAGCATTCCGGTGTCAGTCGTACCGGGGGCAACAACATTCACCCGAACGCCAGTGGTCGCCAATTCCAGGGCTACCGACTTCGTAATTCCTTCTACCGCATGTTTGCTCCCCACATAAATCGAGGCGCCCGCCGCGCCGATCCGGCCATATGAAGAAGTGATATTTATGATACTTCCATGGCCCTGCGCCTTCATCACCCGCACCTCATGCTTTAAGCTCAATACCACGCCCAGCACATTGGTATCAAACGTCTCGGCATAACTTTCCGCCGTTTGATCTGTTATCGGCCCGGGGGTTCCTTCAACGCCTGCATTATTTACAGCCACATCGATGCGGCCAAACTGGGCGACTATCTGATCCACCAGGTTTTTTACATCCTGCTCGTGGCGGACGTCCGTCTTGATAAATGCAGCCGCCACACCTTTAGCGCGGAGCTCAGTTTCAAGTTGTTTGCCGGCTTCTTCGCGGCGTCCGGCGATTACGACAGTAGAATCTTCATCAGCAAAGGCGAGTGCAGTCGCCCGGCCGATCCCCGTAAGCGCGCCGGTAATTAATACGACACTGTCCGATAATTCCCGCTTGCCATTTTGGCTTTTTGTTGTCTTGCTCATTTTGATTAAAATTGATGTGATGTGTTAGAATTATTAAATCTATTTAGTTCGATATTTCGATATGTAAGCGCAAAAAAAACCTTCGTTGTTCGCAAATCCCGCTCAGTGGCCAACCAAAGCTGATCTCTCAGCAAAGTCTTTGTTATTTCCGATCATCCCGATTCGATAACGAAGATAATCACTATTTCGATATATCGACATATATCGATGTAATTATTTTCATAGTTGGGCCTGGATCGATATTCATGGGCTTGTTCATTTCCGGTAATCCTGACCCGTCAATTATTTCGCGGTAAACTCCTTTAGGTAGGAAACATAGGCGCCAAAAACCCCTTTATTAATCTTATAGCGGGCATGACGACCGTCTTTTTCAGCATGCAACAGGTCTGCATCGACTAGTTGATTGATATGATGGGAAACAGTTGACTGAGCCAAATTAAACATCTGCGTGATGGCCTGGCACTGCAACCAATCCTTCTCCTCCTTAATAGCTTGCATGATCTTGATACGGTACGGATCACTCAGCGCCTTAGAGATCTTTTCCAGCTTTTTGTCATCAAAGTTCGTATTCATATATCCAAAAGTATCGATTTATTTTGGATTATACAATACATCCAAATCTTTCGTACTCTCCGCTGAAGCATGGGCTCGCCGGCGCCTGTTTATCATTCCGCCGGTATTATTGGTTTAAAAACTGATTAACATAAGCCACATAAAGCTCAGGATATTGATATAACAATCCATGTCCCGCGTCCGGAAACAGAAAAAGCGTTGCATCCGGTAAGTTTTGCTGCAATATGTAGGAGTTTATCGTGTAAATGATCACATCCTCACCACCGTTAACGACCAGCGTTGGCTGCGTAATCTTTTTAAGGTCGCTGTAGCGATCTTCCGTTATATAGCTTTGCCTTCAGGAGTGGACCCCTGCATGGCCTCCCCGCCCTTCGGGCCAGTTCCTGTCAGAATGAGTTTCCTCACCAGTTCGGGGCGATCTATCGTAATCTGTTGTGCAATCACACCTCCCATTGAAAACCCCAGCAAGTCCATTTGCTTTATGCCAAGTGCATCGACAAAAGCCTCAGCATACCGGGCCATCTCATAAATGGACTCAGGTGTTTCACCGCTGGTAGCCCCAACGCCTGCGGGATACCCATTTTTTTACCAAACCGGCGATACGCGAAACGTATACCTGCCGCCTCTACAAATTGCGTAGGTGCCGTATGATGCATATACCGGCCTCCATCAATGAACTCTGTCTTTTGCATGAGATTAAATTCTAATTTTCAAAAAGTAAAGGCTCAGTTTTGATTAACCCAATGAGCCTCCGTCAACTGCCAGCTTGGCGCCATCAACCGCGAGGATCTGTCCGCTCAAAAAAGGCGACTTATTTGAACCCAGGAAGACAATGGCTTGTGCCACTTCCTCCGGCTGGCCGATGCGCTTCATGGGAACACCCCTGGACATCCCAAACATAGCTTCCTGGCTTCCGGTAAACCGGCCAAGCATACCGGTTTCTATCGGGCCGGGCGCAACTGCATTTACCCGCACCCCCGATGTAGCACCTTCCAACGCAGCAGCCTTTGTGAAACCCTCCACCGCATGTTTACTTGCCGCGTACACCGAAGCACCCGCAGCAGCCCTTTTGCCAAAAGTGGAAGAGATATTGATGATGCTACCGCTGCCCTGCGCCAGCATTACCCGTAACTCATATTTCAGGCTCAACAGAGTACCCAGCACATTCGTATCAAAAGTCGCCTTATAGGTAACTTCAGTTTGGTCGATGATCGATCCCCGCAGTCCCTCAGTGCCTGCATTGTTAACGGCAATATCCAGCCTTCCAAAATGCCTCACCGTGCCGTCAACCAATGCCTGCACATCAGCTTCATGACGAACATCCGCTTTTATAAATTCAGCCTCAGTTCCCAAAGCACGAAGTTCGTCAGCCAGGGCGTTCCCTTCAAAGTCCTTTCTGCCGGAAACCACCACTTTAGCGCCCTCTTCTGCAAAAGCGAAAGCAGTCGCCCGGCCAATACCTGTTAATGCACCTGTGATAAGTACAACACTATCTTTAAGTGTTTTTGATGAGGATCCCATAGAATCAATTTTATTCGGTGAAACTTAATTATTCAGGAACAAACTTGCGTGCGCCACGAAGGTTTCAGGATACTGGAATATCGAGCCATGATTTGAATCCGGGTACAGGATCAGCGTAGCATCAGGCAGGTGTTGCTGTAAAATGTACGAGTTCACTGTGTAAATAATAATATCGTTGCTGCCGTTGACAACCAGCGTAGGCTGTTTTATTTTTTTCAGATCAGCATAGCGGTCCTCTGTGATCGCGTTGTACTCACTCAGTGCGGCCACCTGTGCCCCGACTACCGATTCTTTTATCTGCGGATCGCGTCCTTCGACGCGTAGTAGCCTACGCTCAAGGAACTTTCTCCCAGCCGCCTGGCTTTTTTCACTTGGCGTGAAATGTACCTTCAACCATACATCTTCGGGATTTGCATAGGTCCCGCCAAAGATCCCCTGGGCTTCAGGTGTCAGCGACTGCATACCTTCGCCAGCTTTAGGCCCAGTGCCAACCAGGATCAGCTTCCTAACCAGGGCGGGGCGATCCAACGCAACCTGCTGTACTACCAAACCTCCCATGGAGATCCCGAGCAGATCGACTTGCTTTAGCCCAAGCGCATCAATGAATGCCTCCTCATACCGGGCCATTTCATAGATGGAAGGAGGGGTTTCCCCGCTGGTACTGGAGATACCTGCATTATTAAAAAGGATCACTTCGCGTTCTGCCGCTAAACCATCCGTAACCGCCGGGTCCCAGTGGTCCATCGTCCCGGTAAAGTGCATGTTAAATACGATCGGTATGCCGGCTTTTTTACCAAAGCGGCGATATGCAAACCTGATACCTGCTGCCTCTACAAATTGTGTGAGCACCGTATGGTGAGTGTAAGAATCTTTGTTCTCCGTTGCTAAACTTGCCATGATTTAATTTTTGTTTGTAATTTTTGATGCATTAAAAATCAGATTCTCGTTCCAGAATATCTTGACACCCGTCATCTTATTCGCCGGCTGAGACATCATCGATGCCAGGTGCTCTTTGGTCAGGGATGAACCATTAAAAAGGACAGTGGCTTTAGGCGTTAAAAAGGGCAGCGCATATTGAACCGCGAAAAAGGTATCGGTAAAGTCGAAAAAGCCCTTATCCGTTTGGTGCGGCGTGTTCACCACCAATAAATCGATGCGGCCCTTAAAATAGCAGGCAACCTTTTTGTAGACCGGTACCACACCGCTAAGACACGACGATTCAATAAGCAGGCCCAGAGCGCCATGCCCGATATTTTCAACCGCACTCACCAGTACACTTTGTTCTGGCCCGCTGATTCCCAGTTTGAAGCCGTCCTCAGCCAACAGTCGCCCAAAGGCTACATTGTCTTCATTAGTGATGTGTAAAATGAGTGCTATCTTGTTTTTTGATCGGGCCATCGCTGAATTTCTTCGCTGGCACAAAGATAATCGGAGAGGGATCGCTGCGTCGAAGTAAAATCAAAGACGCATTTGTGAAAATCAAAGAATATGATTTTTTCTGAAGTCGGCAGGTGTCAGACCAGCGAGGTTCTTAAAGAAATGGCTGAAGTTGGATTGATCTGCAAATCCCAGGGCAAAGGCAATATCCAGCAAGGTCCAATCGGTACGCAGCAGCAACACCTTGCTTTGTTCCAGCAAGCGCCCCTTAATGTGCGCGCTTACGTTTTGCCCGGTATACTTCTTTAACAAAGCATTTAAATAATTGGGATGGAGTGACAACTCATCTGCAAATTCCTTTGCCGTTTTCAAGCGAACCGGGTTCACATAATTGATATTGTTGGCTTCCATTTCCAGTAAGTGAAAGAATTCATACATATGCTTGAATTCACCCGTAATGGCGTCCGGTACGGGATAATTGGCTATCCGGGTGCAGTTAAGGATCAGCAACTGTAGAAAAGCCTGCATGGTTTCCTCTGCCAGCGGACCGCCCGTTTTTTCAGCTGTCAGCAACTGTGCGAAAAGCGGATCAAGTACTGCAATGTCACTTTTCGTGAGCAGGATCACGCTCTTGAGCGGGTCATTGAATAACCCATATTTTTCAATCAAGGACTTTAAAGTGGGATACTGATCAGCATACCCCTTTTTGAAAAAGCCGATATAACCCTCCGATTCCGTATTCAGTTTCTTCCAGGATATGATCTCACCCGGATGGATAAAAAGAATAGTCGGTTCCTGGATATGATAGGTACGTGATCCCAAAGTAAAAATACCAATGCCTTTGGTGACGTACATGATCTTGTAAAAATCGCGGCGATTCGGCGATAAATAATTCTTACAGGTAAGCGGCGCCCGTGGAATAACGTGAATATTCCAGGCCGCAAATCCTTCCCGTGAGATGGGCAACAGATCCGGCAGATCCCGAAACTGACTAATCGTTTTTTGGTCCATCGTTGTTTCAGCCATTTTACACCACTATAGATCCAAATTAGGAAGTATTCCCGGAACCCTATAAAATATCTACTTTTTAGCACAATCGAACGGAGTGAAACCAGTTTATTCACCGAGCAGCCCAATATTTTTCTTACATCCTTGGTCTTCAATCTTTCCACCATCACTGTTGAAATTGATATAGACAGTGATTGGTTTTGGATCAGATTTCAAAGTTTTCCCGGTTTTGGCCCGCTCAAATACAAGAAATTCTCCATTAATATCTTTGTGCTTTAATGTCACGACATCCTAGCAAGGGCAGAGCCTGAAAAAGGCAATTTTGTCACCCAATCGATCCGTTTTTAACGGAAACCTAACTGCCTGAAGAAGGATTCTTTATAACTTTTACCGATAGGGATTTCATATTGGGCAATTTCCACCTGTTCTTTGTTGAATGATTGAATAGCATCCACATTTACTACGGAGGAACGATTGATACGTGCGAATCTGCTGTAGTTGATCTTTTGTATTACCTGCATAAGAGATAACCGGACAGTAAACTTTTTATCTTTCATGACAACATGAACATAATTGCCATCTGCTTCCAGGTATAATATCTCGCTGATATTTATTTTTACAAACAGGAAATTTCGCTTAACAAAAATATAATTCCCCTGCCGCAGAATAACTTCTTTGTCTACACCATCGTGCCCATTCGTTCCCGCAACAGCCGGGACAGGGGGATTTACTTCTGTAACGATATCCTGCTGTCCACAGGCTATGAAATTATGTATTGCCATTTCGATGGCAATACTAATATTACTACTATTATATGGCTTTATAAGAAAAGCTACCGGGTAGGTCTGTTTAATTCTGCCAATGGTGGTGGCGTCGGCAAACGCTATAAGATAAATAACCGGCACCCGCTTTATTTTCATCAATTCAAGAACGGTATCAATACCATCCTTATCACCCGGGATATGGATATTTATTAGAATAATGTCCACATCGTTTTCTTTAAAAAGCCGGACCGCTTCTTCTGCCTGCCCTGCAATGCCAGCTATGGTATATCCATATTGCTGCAGGCCGACTGACAACTCCTGGGACAGGATTGAATCGGCCTCTACTACCAGGACTTTTATCAGTTCGGGTTCCTTTAGGCTAATAATAAGGTGGTTGCTGCCGCCCATCAAATAGTTAATAATTTGATAATCAAATACATGGGGATAGTATTCAGCAAATATGCAATCTTAAATGGGGCCGTCCTATAGTAGGAATTTGAGTTTGGATAGTATTACCGCTTATATTGGTTTAGATTAATTTCGGGCGGACTGGCAGGCAATGCCACTAAATATACTGATGAGGATGAAATAATTGTAATTTAATGATGGATCAGTAATTTACCTGTCCTGCAGTCTGCTCCATCATATCCCAGTACGAAGTAGAGCCCATTGGTCAGGTTTGCCAGTTTCGTAAGCTGTAATTCATTTGTTCCGCTATGTAGCTGGTACTGCCGGCTTAGCACCAAATGGCCTGTTGCATCAACCAGGTTAATGAGCACATTGCTATTGCCGGCAGATAACCACAGGATGGTGGCAGATGCGCTGGCAGGATCAGGACTGATAGATAATGCAGCAGCGGCATCTGTTTGTATTTGAACAATTTTGCTGAAATTATAACTACCATCGTTATTCTGTGCTTCGACCCGATAACTGATAGTGCTGCTCTTAAGAGCTGATGCATCCCGAAAGCTATAACTGTTGCCACCGGCATTGCCTGGTTTATAATCAACTGTTCCTGCTGCGGAAAAATCTGTTCCGTTATAGCTCCTTTCAACAAGGTAGTTCTTTACATTTTCTTCATTAGCAACCGTCCACCCGATCACCACCTCTGTTCCGTCTATCCGGCCGTCTACCGAAAGGAATTGCATGGGCAAAATAGTACAAGTCATCGGGGGAGTGATGGTTGCACTGGTATTCAATATACCTGACGAGCCCGCTGCTGCACCGTAATTGGTAACGGCTAAATTGGTTGCAATTGTATGGCCTGCCGGTCCGCCATGAGCGGAAGAGGCTGCATTCAGCGCACCATTGGCATATACAACGCCGCCACCACCACCGCCACCCGGTCCATGTGCATAATGAGTGCTGCCATAGGCGCCATCATTAATGCCACCATCGCCACCATTGGCAAATACCGTTACGTTGGATTGTCCACTGCCTGCATCGAGCAATACGGATCCTCCCGCTCCGCCGCCTCCCGAACCATCATTATGTTCGGTGCTATCGGCTGACATGCCATTTACATTTATGATACCGGCATTAATAATCGATTGCGCGTATATGATAACAATACCTCCTCCCGTTGCACCGCTGGCGGAGAATCCGTAAGGTAAACTTCCCGTTCCATCGTTATTATCTCCGGCGCCCCCGCCACCGCCCATGACCAGCCGGATGGGGCTATTTTGCGCAAAGAAAGCACCCGGATTGCCTCCTACAGGTTGATTGGCTGAATAGCTATTGCCCCCTTTTCCACCGCCCCCCCCATTGCCACCGCCACCGCCGCCGCTGTTGTCATTCTGAGTAGCGGGCAGGTAATCGGTACCACCTCCACCGGCATTCCCAGGTGCTCCCATAGCAAAGCTGCCATTGAAATATCCTTCGGCTGTATTTATTGTGAAAGAGCCATAATTATTACTATTAATAAGTCGTGGCGTTCCGGCTATGCCCTCCCCTTTAGAGGCATGATCACCTATGCCTGCACCTAAATTAGCGTTGGTACCCGACACCGAAGCATAATCCGTATTGTGATCGGGCCCGCCAGTTATCTTTACCCCGGCACCACCGCGGAAACCTGCACCGGAAGCACTGATCGTTTGTCCATTCATATTCAACACATTCACTACATTCAGTACAATGACACCTCCTGTAGATCCGTCCCAGTAAGGAGGTGTTACCGTTGCTCCCAGGACCAGGTTGTAATAAGCGGGAACATGAATGACCTGGTAGGTATATTGTCCATCCGTGGTAAAGGCGGCGCTTTTATATTGATTAACTGTTGGAGCTAGCAATGAAAGTGTGCCGCCGGATAAAGGAACCGCATTGGTGGCCACTACATATTCCATATTGCCGGCAAGCAACTGGCTATTGGCCAGGTAACCGCTGCCGCTTACACCGTCGCCGTATACACTGCCATTGGTGGCATTGATCTGCGCTCCCTGCATTTGAATGATCAATAATACATCGCCAATGTTGATGGGTGTGCTCCCATGTGTTGCAGCGCCAATTACAACAGAGGTGCTGCCAGCGCTCACGAGAGCCTGCTGACCCGGATAATACGTATTGGGAAAGGAGGTGATTGTCGTCGTGGTTGCCGAAGACGGGCAAGTCTGTGCGTGTAGTCTGGCGCCGGCCAGCAATAATACGGGTAAGAGAGCAGCGAATAAACAGACATTAGTATGACCTCGCTTTACAGAAGTTTTCATAACGTATCGGATTTGGGGTATTACGAGTCAAAATTACATTTTTGAAATACCCTTCCGTGACATTGTATGCCAATAATACCCTTTCTGTATGTAGAAACAGGAAGTTCAATGACAAAGGCCGTTCGTTGTCACTAAAGTTATTGCTCGGGCAGGATGACGAGGATCGTCAGCGCGATGAGTGCGATGGCCAGGATGATAAGGTTTATTCCGCGTGGGAGATGCATGCTACCAGCGATTAATGGGGGACTAATCTACGGCGCGACGACGCAATAGGATTGAGGCATACGCCAGATAGCCCCAGGCCAGGAGGAGGAAGGCGAGCGCCGCAGCGGGCCCCTTCGCATCCCCGATGAGTCCCATGATCGGCAGGAGGATCGCCCCGCCGGAGACACCCATGATAAGGAGCCCGGAGACCTCGTTCTCGTGGTCGGGGGCGTGGCGGAGGGCGGCGGCGAAGAGGATGGGGAAGACGTTGGCAATGGCCAGGCCGATAAGGAAGATGAGGGGCAGGATGATGGTCAGGGAGATGGCGAAGAGGAGGCAGGTGAGGGCGAGGATGCCGAGGATGACGCTGCCGAGATAGACGCGACTGTTTTTGATCCGGGCCAGCAGGATGACGCCGGCGAGGCTGCCGGTCGTGCGGGCGATGAAATAGAGGCTCGTGCCGAGCCCGGCTTTTTCGAGGGGCAGCTTGCAGCGGTCCATGAGAAATTTGGGCAAGGTAGTGTTGAGGCCGACATCGAGGCCGACGATGGCGATGACGCCGAGGACCATGGCGCCGATGAAGGGGTCGGTGAGGTGTTTTAGGCAAGCAACCATACTGGAAGAGGTGGTGTTGGCCGCTTGCTCGGTGATAGGGGTGGTCGCCAACCAGATCGCGTTGATCGCAGTGGCGCCGGCGAAGACGGGGAAGATGAGCTTCCAATCGCCGAGCCAGCTGGAGGCGGTGGCAGCGATGATGGGTCCGAGAAAGGAGGCGATGGCTTTTATCAGCTGACCGGCGCTGAGCGCACTGGTGAGTCTTTGGGGGGAGACGACATTGTTGAGCAAAGGATTTAATGCCACTTGCAAGAGCGTGTTGCCGATGCCGGCAAGGGCGAAGGCGATCAATAGAATGGGGAAGGTATAGGTCGCCAGGGGAACGAGCATAGCCGCGGCCGTGATGGCCAAGCCCAGGAGGACGGTTTTTCGGCGGCCGATCCGGTTCATGAGTACTCCTATCGGCACCGAGAACACCGCAAACCAGATAAAGACCATCAGCGGCAGGAGGTTCGCGATAGAGTCCTTCAGTTCGAGATCTTTTTTGGCATAATTGGTGGCAATGCCGACGACATCGACAAAACCCATGACAAAAAAGCCCAGGAAGACGGGAATTTGCTGACGGGTGGAGGGGCGTGTTTCCATGTTTATTGCTTTTCTACGCGGATGGTGACGACATCCTGCGGGGCGACAGTGACCATACCCTCGACCACGGCCTGCGGCTCCTCCTTTGTATTGCTGTAGTGCGCGGCGCCGATCGGTCCATTCCAGCTAAGGGTAGTGGATTCGGGCTGGTCGCCGGGGTTGAAGAGCGTGAGCATCCAGGCCTTCCCGTCGATGCTGGGTCGCAGGACAAGGGTCACGAGCCGCTGCGAACTCAACTGCAGCCTGGGCGTCGTGGACGGGGCATTGCCGGTGGCTGCGGTAACGATTAGCGGTTGCGTCAGGCTGGTAGCCAGTTTGGTCGCGGCAACCGGGTCAAAGACCTTATGCGGTTGCAACGCATAACGAAAACGAATGATCCCGTCCTGGTACGCGCGGTAATTGGTCTCCCAGTGGTTGTTGAGCGCCCAGGAATAGAGTTTCTGCGTCGGCTCGATGTGCTTGCGCCAAACGGCAGGATTGGATTGACCGCCCAACAGCGTCGCGGTAATGCCGCCCACTTCCACCAGCGGGGCATCGAGGGTCACCCAGGTGATGCCATAGTCCTTGTTGCTGACATCGGCCCAACTCCCGACTTCCAGCCAGTTCTTACAGGACCCGGGGATCTGATCCTTCTCGGGTCGCATGATGGCCATCGGGATGTCGAGCCGCATATCGCCGCCGGGCACGTGAAAAGGGAAACCGAAGTTGAGGCTTTCCTTCCCATGAAGATTGGCCCAGGGATAGTCGCCGGGATGCGGGTCCAGCTCGGCGGGCAGTTTGTCGAGTGTATTGGTGATCTCCACATAGTCGAAGCCGTTGATGACGCGGATGTCCCGGGTAAGCTTCTCTAAGCCAGGTGCTTTGGATTCGATGCGCATCTCGGTGAGCACGGGGCCCAGCTCCTTTGTGGTGATCTTTACCGGTCCGTTGCGCTGGAGATTCTTAAGGTCGTTCCCGAGGAGGAAGAGATAGTCGTTCAGTCCGCCGCTCGAGTCGGTGTCGACGAACTCGTTGTCGATGCCAGGGTTCTTAAGGCCCGTGATGACGCCGGTAGTCGGGTCGACGATAACGTGCAAGTGCGTATTGGCAATGGAGTAGCCGTCCACCGATTGGAAGACGTTTCCGTCGTTTTTGGCGCCGGTGGTGATGGTGTAGCGTTTGGCCGCGAAGGGCGGGATCCCGGTGGCGACAAAGGCCAGTTCGCCGGTGGAAAGACGCTGGGAACGGAGCCGTGTTCCCGCGGTGTCGGTGACGATATCACCATCGGTGGAGAGCTCGCGGGGGATGAGAACGAGATTCGTTCGGAGCCAGCTACTGGTATTGTAAACATCGACGGCATGGGGGACGGGTGTGGCCGCGTCGAGTGCGCCGTTGAGTAATTCCAGCGAGAGGCTATCGGCCATGGTCGCATAGGACTTCTTGATGATCCACTGCTCCATCGTTTTCTGGCTAAGCGGTCGCGTTACGCTCACATCTGCGCCCCAGGTGTGCTCGGAATAGAGGATGACATTTCTCCAGGCCTCGCGGGCCTTGTCGACGGGGTAGTCGCCCTTGCCGGTGATCGCCCACAGCACCTCGGCCTGGCTGAGTCTCGAACTGCTCGCGCGGTTCTCGGCGGTCTCGAGGGCGGAGGAGGCGGCGCCGTCTTCCCAATAGCCGGTCCAATCCCCCTTTTGTTGCGGGAGCTGGCTGCCATATTTGTCTTCGAAGGCCTTGAAGGCGGTGCTGGTGGAAGAAATGATAAACTTCGGCCAGGCATATGTCGTGTTCCAGTACTTTACAAAATCGCTGATGCTGATGTCCGGTGTGGCGTTGTCCCCGTGACCGCTCCAGCGGATATAGGAGATATCATAGTTGAAATTCTTGCGTTTGAGTTCGGCAATATAATCGCCGACGAATTTTTGGGTGAGGCCCTGGGGCATGCCGTGGGAAAGCGCGTAGCCTTTATACGGGATCCAGACGAGGACCTTCTCCTTGCCGCTGGGGCTTACCCAATAAAAGGGCTTGTCTTCCCACTGCTGGAGGATGTCTCCAATGCGATCGAAATAATTTGGGGCGGCGGAGAAATATTTTATTCCCGCCTGGGCCATGGCGGTGACGGTGCCCCAAGTGTAGCCGGGGACATCGCTGATCATAGCAGCATCTACCTTGGTGCCGGCGAGGGCGGCGACTTCGGTGCTGCGGTGGAAGAGTTGGAGCAGTTCTTCGGGGCGGCAGAGTCCGGTGAGCGTGTTGACATACATCCCATTCAGCGCGACGCCGCCGTCTTTGAGCGCGGCGATGAGGTCCTGGCATTGTTGTTCGCTCATCCGATGGAGGAAGAGATCGGCGGCGTAGATACCTTCGAGGTTCCAGACGAAACGGGCGCCGGAAGGGTAGTCTTTTGTGCGTTTGGCGTAGTCGATGCCGGTGAGCAGGTTATTTAGTTGTTTTCGCTCGACGTTGGTCTGGATCTCCGTATAGCCAATATCGTTGTGGGAATGGGGAAGGATATAGATGGTCATTTCACGAGCCGGTTCGAGATCGACCTTGCCGGTGGCGATGGTTTTGCCGTTCGCTTCGAGAGTGAAGGAGGTGGCAACCGGCTTTTTGGGCGCGGGGACGAACACCTCGAATGGATTTGTTCCTTTGCCAATGCCGAGGGAAAGATCGGGTGCGCCTTTGATCTTTACGGTTACCGTGGTGGAATCGCCGGGATTGTCGAGCGTCAATTCCGCGGACTGATAGGATCTACCCTCCCGAACGGAAAGGAAGGGCAGGCCCTTCGTTTCTTTGACGGTAAGCCGCGGCCCCTGTGCATGGGCCACGGCGAACAGGATGGAAGTAAAGAGGCAAGAAGCTAATTTTTTCATATTAAATTGTAAGTTAAGTTATTCTAGTCTCCGGGATTTTGTGTCTGGTCTACTTTACAAAGGCTTTTATGAGGGTGATTGGATCGGCGGTCTCATTGGTCAGTTGGAATTCGCCGGCCGCGGCAGGAAGGGCCAAGGTTTCGGCATAGTTAAGAATATAGGTTTTTCCCTGGGCGGTAGTCAGGGTCAGTCGTTTCCCTTCCACGAGCATCAGCAAATGGCAATGGCCTTCGGTGCCGAGGCGGATGGTGCCGGTCAGCGTGATGCGGTGGATGGAATAGAAATGTTCGGGATGGGTGGGTAGGAGTTCGAGTTTATGATGCGGATCGGATCGTAAGAGTTGTGGTTTGGAGACGAGCTCTTGTTTCACTTTCCCGCCTTTCCGGGTGAAATCCAGGTTGTGGAAGGCGTGTTCGATGTTGATGGGGCGCGGCATGCCGTCGAGATCGAGCCGCATCCAGTCATACATCTTGAAGGTGAAGATGTAGGGGGTTGCGCTGATCTCGAGAACGAGGTTATTGATGCCTGAGCCGTGGATGGTCTGGTTGGGGATGAGAAACAGATCGTGTTTATGGGCCGGCAATAGCTGGACATATTCTTCGATATCTATCGCCTGGTTGGCTGCCTGGCTTTCTTCGAGCGCCTGCCTGAAGGCCGAGGGGTCGATGTCTTCGCGAAATCCCAGATAGACCCCGGCGCCCGGCTTGCAATCCAGGATATAGTAGGTCTCGTCCTGAGTGATGTTCTCGCCGAAATGTTCTTTGATATAGGGCAGGGAAGGGTGGCATTGGATCGAGAGATTGCCGCCGCCGAAGGTGTCAAGAAAGTCGAAACGGATGGGGAACTCCTCGCCAAAGCGTTGGGCGTCGACGCCGAGAACGGCTTTTGATTCATATTGCATGAGCCAGTCGAAGGCGATCTCGAGGAGGAGGCCATCGCTTTCGAGGATGAGGCCGTTCTCGGGGGCGATGAGTTCGAAGCTCCAGGCGTAGTTGATCTCTTCCTTTGATAGGGTCGGAATATGTTGTTTCATCCACTGGCCGCCCCAGACGCCGGGTTCGAACCAAGGCCGGGCGCGGATGCCGTTATAGGCCATGGACTGAAGGCCGCGACGGACACTGTCCAACATGGCCCAGTTGGGATGGTCTTCATGCTGGCCGTCGACGACGATGTCAATCGATAGTTGACGGCGGTGGTTGTTGAGGACCACCCAGTCGACGAAATAACTGCGTTTGTAAGAGGCGGTGTTTGTCGCCCCGAGATTGGTGGCGCTGCCCGCCCGCATGCGGTATTGGATTTCGTTCTTTGGCAGATCGAAATAGACTATGGGCGCTTTCCAGGTGCTGAGGCCGGCGCCCGTGCCGGCGAGGATGTTGAGGGTATCGTTTGAGTCAGGTTGCCAGGTGGTTATGTTTTCCGTGTAAAAGCCTGCGAGTTGGAGCGTGGTTTTTGTTCCCCAGACGGAGTTGTCGGCGCCGAGAAAGGGTTTTACCAGTCGATCTATTTCTTCTTCGGATTTTTGCCAGGCCCGGGTGTCGTACCAAAGGACTTTGGCGCCGAGGTTGCGTAGGGCAGTGACGAGTTGGATACGGATAAGATCCCAGTCGATGCCGGCATAGCCATCAAGTAGGGCGCCGCCTTGTTGAATGATCCAGCGTGCGAGGGATTCGTAGCCTTCGGCAATATGGCTGCTGCCGAGAGATTCGACGGGGTAGATATTATAGTTGTCTGTTGGTTGGTTTGGGATCTGCTTTGGCAGTTGGGGTTGTCGGGATTTGCGGGCCGGGATGGTTGGGGTTGGCTGGGTGGTGAGGCTTGCGGCGCCGGTAATGGCGGTATATTCGGTATGACCGGTGATGATGACCGGGATATCTAAGTGGAGTTGTTTGGCGAATAATGCGTAAGCCTCGGAGATGCCGCCGCCGATGACCAGGGCGTCGGCTTCGAAGCGCTTGAGCCAGGGGGTGATAAAGCTGTTTAAGTTAGCGCCGAAGGTCGCGAAGGCGGTTGCGGCTTTTTCGTCTTTTGGTGCGCGGTCGGCGATCTCGCGGACGTTATGTGCCGGGCAGGCGCTTAGCAGCCAGTGGGCCGAGATATAGTCTTCGGCGATCCCCTCTTTGAAGGGGATATTGTACAGATAGCCATTGGGTGGAACGCCCGGGCCTTGGGTGAGCGGCTGTTTGTCCTGGATGAAACAGGCGCCGAAGCCTGTGCCCAGGGTGATGGCGATGATCTTGTTGTGTTTTTTTGCGGCGCCCGAACGGGCTTCGCCGAGGCCGAAGCAGGTGGCGTCGTTCTCAAAACAGATGGGGATGTTTGCGTTGGCAATGCGTTGTTTTAAGGCTTCCCGGATGTTAAGACCATAAAGGCTTTCGTATTTGTTGAGCCCGCTGATCATCGCGATGCCGTTGACGTAGTCGAAGGGGCCGGGCATTGCGATGCCGATGCTGGTAACGGGATGGTTGGTCGGGGCCAGGCTGGTGACCGCGTTGATGAGGTTGGCCCATGTGTCGAGTATGGTGAGCGCGTTGGCGGCGGGGTTGACGGGCAGTCGCCGGTAGGTCGATGAGTGGAGGGTTTGGTTGTCGATCAATGCGGCGGAGATGTGTGTGCCACCGATGTCCACCCCGCAAGTCATATCGTTAGTATGTTTAGACATAGTCCTTTTTGTTTGCTTTTGATTAGCCCGCAGTGAATGCGGGTTTTGGTTAATTTGGTGCTATCGGTTTTTCGTTGATATGTATGTATGTTTGAACATATATCGATCGGGCAAAAAAATTGAACGACCTAATAGCTCCCTTTTTTGATGTCGATGCTGTAGGTGAACTTATCGCTCCGGTAGTAGCCAAGGTTGTATTCCACGGGGCGGTCGCCCACGTCATAGACGAAGCGTTCGCGGAACAGCACCGGGAAATGGCTGTCTACCTTTAGCTTTCGGCCCAGAGATCCGGCGGCGCGGGCGCTGATGTTCTCGCTGCTCCGGTGGACCACTACGCCATATTTTTCTTCCAGCATCGGGTACAGGGGGCGATCGAAATCATCTTTTTCCGTGATGCCGATCCGCGGATGGAACCAGCTTTCGAAATAGACGATCGGTTCGCCTGACTCCTCCCCTTTCAGCTTCGATAATTTTACGACCTTTTTATCCGCGTCGAGGTGGAAGAAGTTCCGGATCGTTTCATTTATGGTGACCCACTCTATTTTCAGTTGAAGGTTGGTGACCACGATGCCTTTTTCCTGCATTTCCTGGGTGAAGCTGTACCAGTGGTCCAGGCCGGTCATGAGTCCCCGTTTTTCGGCGACCCGGGTGCCCACCCCTTTTTTGCGGACGATGAGACCTTCGTTCTCCAGTTTGTTCGTCGCCTGCCGGATCGTGTTCCGTGAGACGCCGAGGCGATTGGCGAGTTCTACTTCTTTGGGGAGGAAAACGCCCTTACGGAACTTCTCCATGGAGATGAGTTTCCGAAGGTAGTCTTCCACCTGGACGTGGAGCGGCAGTTTGCTTTTATGGTCAATCAATTCTTCTCTTGTTAGAATGTTCAGACATATGAAATTCGTGCGAAAATCCCAAACCGCAAAATTTTTTGTCGCCTTTTTAAAATGGATTGTTTTAACGGTATTTACTTAATACTCCTTATGAAACTATCTATTTACTTGGCTTTCAAATGCTTGCATAAAATAAAGTTAGAAAGTATTTGCTAATATTTTTAAATCGCCTTGGAGCCGGTTTGAAATCCGTCCAATCCGGGTCACGAAGCCGACCAGACGAAAGTCTGGCCGGCTTTTTTGTTACGCAGCGGCGGGAACTCGCTCCCGGCTTCGAACTTGCCGAATGTTCATTTCCACCAGGAAGATTGGCAAAAGGGCAAATTATACTATTAAGAAAATAAACCTTGCGGGGGTATCGTTCTTTCAGCTTAACCCCTAAAAAATACCCAATGAAAGCGTTATCGTTCATGGCTGTCATTTCTATGCTCTCTTATTCAACGTTAGCAGAGACAACTCCCAAGACTTCCAGCCATTCTCCCCGGATCTATATTATGATGAAACATGGTAAACTTATTGAAGTAAACAATGGTCATAAAAAACCCGTCAAAAAAGATATTGCCCTGATCAATGAATCGACTATCCACCCCGATGGGTCCATTGATGCTGGCAGTGGAGAGTCTAAAAAATTAAAAGAAGGCCAATACATTACGATGGACGGGCAAATTCGCAATTTAAAGGATATGGCGCATCCGGAAACAACTTCGAGGATTGTCAAGTCTCACGCTAACACCAGCATGAAGGGGAAGACTCGGGGAAGGTTCAAGGCCGAGGGGCCGGAGACCAGCGCGGAAGGTTCTCTGACAGACGCTTCGATGATCTTCGACCTTACCCGAAAAAACGCTTTGGTAAAAATACATGCACCGCTTACGATCTCCAGAAAAGCAGATGCTGCTTCGCCCAAGCTTTTGGAGTGGTGCTCTGGTAAAGAAAAGATTAACAAAATCGTCTTTACAGTATATAAGCAGGGGGATAGCAGCAAGTTTAAGGTCGTTACCCTCGGCGATGCGGTCATATCAGGAATCAAGGTGACCAAACCTGGGAAACTCGCCGGTGGAAGCCATACCGGTGAATTGGCAGAAGAAAAGGTTACGCTACATTATAGGAGTCTTTCGGTTGTCTATTACCAGGGTAGTAGTATCAGCACCACTGACAACTGGACCACCAAAAACAAATAAGCTACAGCAAATTCATCATATCCTTCCCAAATCCGGTTTGAAATCCGTTCAATCCGGGGCCCAAGAATCCTCGGCAAATGCCGAGGATTCTTGGGTAAGGCCATGTGGTCTAACCAACTGCAGGCCCCAAAAGCAGGAAAAAATTGAATTTAATATACCAGTGCCATGATGGCGAGCACTATAGCAACAATGGCAACTCAGATCAGCCGGATCCCCAGACCTCTGAATTCATCGAGCCTGGGGTCATCGGCAGGCAGGTCTGTGATCAATCCTTTGATCTCTTTTAATTCACAAACTTTATAATGCTCTGTAGCATTTAATTTCGCATTATTGGCCAAGGCATAGGTTTTAGCAGCGTTTTTCAGCATTTGCTGTTTTACTTCACCGTCGGATTGAAAAACGGCGGAAATGCCAAGGTCTTTTTGGAGCGCACAAGTTCCCATCAGGTATAGGTCTGCGATGTATTTAGCAGCTTCGCTACAGGCCTGTCCTCCCGTGTTAGCGGCCGTCTCCCGATCATATATTCCCCCCAGCACGATCAGCTCGATATGCCTGAATGTTGAAATGACCGGCACCAGGGCCATATTGTTGGTTACCAGCCTGAACTTCGAATTGGCGGGCAGATGTGACGCCACTGCGCACATGGTCGAGCCGCCGTCCATAAAGACCGTCTGCCCCTCCCTGATCAGCTGCAGCGTTTTTAAGGCAATAATATTCTTTTCTTCTGACTGGTA
This sequence comes from Puia sp., assembly GCA_035555335.1. GTDB lineage: Bacteria > Bacteroidota > Bacteroidia > Chitinophagales > Chitinophagaceae > Puia. The sequence goes on along the minus strand of DATMGS010000027.1, from coordinate 357,942 downwards.
CCGGGTCCGATCCTGGAAGCTAAGCGGGTTCTTTGAAAGGGATATGGCGCCGCCGCGTACTTTCAGGAGCAAGCCGTTATTATGAAGCGATTCTATATCTCTTCTGATCGTGTCTGCAGAGACGTTCAGCTCACCCGCAAGGGATTCGTAATTGGCTTTACCCTTCTTTTTAATAAGGGTGAGGATATGACTGAATCGTTCTTCTTTTAACATCTCGTTTATTGTGAATTAGACAATAACATTTCAGTCCCGGGCTAGAGAAGACCCGATACATGAAGCTCGTGTCTCAAATCTGTTTGCTCCGTCACATGGATCGTGGAAAAGTTCATGCCTTTTGCGGTATCGATATTATTCCGATTATCATCAATGAAAAGCGTGCTTTTCGGATCTAAACGATAACGTTCCAAGATCACCCTGAAAATCTTTTCATCCGGCTTGACCAACTTCTCTTCACCAGAAACAACGATGCCATCGAACAATTTAAAAAAAGAAAACCTTTCCAGCGCTATCGGGAAGGTTTCCGCCGACCAGTTCGTTAATCCGTATAACTTATACTTTTGCTTCAATTCCTGCAAAAGTGCAACATTTTCGGGAATCTCTCCCTTCAGCATCTTGTCCCATTGTTCATAAAACAGCTGGATCTTCGAATGGTATTCCGGGAATTGGCGTTGAAGAAGTTCGGTGGCTTCTGCCATCGACCGGCCTTTGTCCTGCTGAAGATTCCATTCTTCCCACCCGATATGGGCGAGGAAAGCTTCCATTGCGGCATCATCCCCAAATTCCTGGCGATAAAGGTACCGGGGGTTCCAGTCTACCAGGACGCCGCCGAAATCGAATATTATTGTCGTTATTTCCATGTATAGTCTTTATGCTGAGATTTCTAAAATATTTCCTTCGGGGTCCAGGACAACGCTTTCATAATATCCATCCCCTGTCGTCCTGGGCTCGCCAAAAATGGTATAGTTGTCCTTTCTTAGCCTTTCTGTCAGCGCATTGACCTTATCTTTCCCGCCAACTGAAATGGTAAAGTGGGCAATCCCCATATTAAACCCTCTTTTTCCGTCGACAGCGGTAATATCGGGACGGGTCATCAACTCCAGTCGTGTTTTGTCCTTCCCGAAGAGGATAAAATAGGCGGTGAACTGCTTAGCGGGATTTACATATTTTTCTCCCGAGGTCGTATCGAAGTATTTCAGATAAAAATCTCTCATGCCTTCCAGATCGCGGACCCAAAGTGCGAGGTGTTCGATTTGCATAGGTGTTGCTATTTTTTACTATGTTTTGATTATTCGACGACTATCTTACCCTGCATGGTTCCCCAATGACCGGGGAAACTACAGATATAATCATATATGCCTGGCTGGCTGATCGTAAAATCCACTTCATCCGAGTCCCCGCCGCTGACTAGTTTTGTATGTGCGATCACTAATGATCCCACCGAGGAAGGAACATACTGTTCGTTTTTTGCGTTATGTACCGCATCTGCAAAGTCGGCGATATCGGTTCCTTTCTTTAGAATGACGACATTGTGCGCCATAGCCGTATTCGAGGGGGGGCCGGTGTTTTTGAATATGAGCCTGATCTTTTTTCCTGTTTTGATCTTAAACATCTCTTTGTCGAAGCGCATGTTTTCGTTCGCCTGTAATTCAATGGTATCTGTGAATTCGAGCTTTTCGGCGCCGGGGATTGTTCTTTCGATGTCAACGCTTTCTGCTGGTTGTTGGGCTTTGGACAGTTCTTTTATCTTGATACTCCTGAATGCTACGCCGTTTGTCCAGTCCTGGACAGCAAGGTGCCCGCTGACAGCAACGCCGAATTCAGGGTATTTACTCAGGGAGCTGAGAGCCACCAGGTTTTTCCATTCAGCGCTTTGCAGGTCGACCTGAATAGTTTGTACGTCGTTCAACCAGAATGTCACCTTTCCGTTTTGCTGAAGGATACGCGATTGGTTCCATTCGCCGGGCTTCGGCATGGAATTGCTGTTGTTCGGAACTACGCCGAAAATGGCAGCCGCCTTATGTGCCGGGTTCTTCAGATAGTCTGGCTCTACGTTTTTATCGTCCAGCAACTGGTATTCCGGGCCGGTAGAGAAGGTAGTCGCGAGTTCCGGCCGTTCCTGGACATTTATGAACAAGCCGCTGTTGCCGGCTCTCGATATCTTCCATTCGAATCGCAGATCAAAGTCCTGATATACTTTGTCTGTCACCAGGTCCCCGTGTTTTACATCTTTTGCATGAGGATTGCATATAAGGCGTCCACTGTCGACGGACCAGGCTGATGGGATAGTACCTTTGTTAAACAGATGCCAGCCGTTCATTGTCTTTCCATCGAAGAGGAGGGTCCAGCCGTCCTTTTTCTCCTGGTCGGAAAGCATATTTTGCTGTTCCGTGGTAGAACAGCCGTACACCGAAAAAAGGATTACTGTGAAAAGTCTGGCAATCGTTAGGTTATATTTCATCTTTGGCGATTTGTAAATTTAAATGCCATTTGCAATATTATACAAATTTGCACAATATTGCAAATAATTCTCCCTGAGCTGGTCCTTTGGCCGACCCATGTAAACACTTATAGAAAAGCTAGTTATTGTTCTTTACCTTAATACGCACTCCAGGCTCCGTGCGATCCTGTAGTAACTGTTGAAAAAAACCTTCTTATGAAAACACTCTTATTCCTGTTATGCTTTTCGCCCTTTGTCCTTTTTGCCAATAATTATTATTTCTCTGCGTCGGGAAGTGACGCGGGTAGTGGAACGATCAGTTCTCCTTATTTAAGTCTTACCAAGGCCAGCAGCCTGGTATTAAATCCCGGGGATAGCGTCCTGTTTAAAAGAGGGGATGTGTTCCTGGGAAAGTTATATATAAGTCGTTCCGGAAATTCGGGCAGCTCCATCTTTTATGGCTCCTATGGCACCGGCCGTACACGCTGCAACCTTTTCAGTCATTGGTATTGTTGAAAAAACCTACATAAATTTTCTTTTGTATGAAAAATTGTTTTCTCCTTATCATTTCGTTGTTCGCATTATTCTCGTGTACACAAAAAACAGAAAACAAATCTGGCGGCAGCACCACTGTTGCGGATTATTTTAATTACGGAGACAGCGGTGTTCAATCCGCGGGTGTCAAATTAATTCCTATTAATACGCCGGTTGGGAATTTTAAAGTCTGGACCAAACGTTTTGGCAATAATCCGCGTATAAAAATTTTATTACTGCATGGCGGCCCTGCCATGACGCACGAATACATGGAATGTTTTGAAAGTTTTTTTCCGAAGGAGGGTTTTGAATTTTATGAATATGATCAGCTTGGTTCTTATTACAGCGATCAGCCGAAAGACAGCAGCCTGTGGACAACAGACAGATTTGTGGAAGAAGTGGAACAGGTGCGTAAAGCGATTGGAGCGGACTCCTCTAATTTTTATTTACTTGGAAATTCATGGGGCGGAATACTGGCAATGCAATATGCTTTGAAATATCAGCGCAATATGAAAGCATTATTAGTTGCCAACATGATGGCGAGCTGTCCTGAATATGGGAAATATGCAGACGAAGTTTTGGCAAAACAAATGAATCCAAAAGTGCTTGCTGAAGTAAAAAACCTGGAAGCAAAAGGCGATTATAATAATCCGCGCTACATGGAATTATTAATACCTAATTTTTATCATGAACATCTATGCAGACTGAAAGACTGGCCTGATGGCGTGAACCGCGCCATGAAACATGCGAATGAAGAGATTTATGTGATGATGCAGGGTCCAAGTGAATTCGGCATCTCGGGAAGGTTGGCAAACTGGGATATAAAAAACCGGTTGAAAGAAATAAAAGTACCAACGTTAATGGAAGGCGCCAGGTTTGATACGATGGATCCGAAAGCAATGGAAGAACAAAGTAAATTGGTACAGCATGGACGTTTTTTATATTGTCCGAACGGAAGCCATTTATCCATGTGGGACGATCAGCAGGTTTTTATGAATGGAGTAATTCAGTTTATTAAAGAGGTGGATCAAAATATTTTTTGATGAGATAGGCGGCCTCCTATTCTCTCTAAGGGCACCGAATAAAAAGGGACTGTATCGACCTTTGGATACAGCCCCTACTCTATTAAAATATTAATCCTAATTGTACCCCGGATTCTGTGTCAGTGTATTCTTCCCATTCTTCTGCGTCAGATCGATCTGCTCCAACGGGATCGGATACTTCTCATTCTTATTTGCCGTAAAATGCGCTCCGATCACATCCGTCACATGCTGCGACTCATAACTAAAATAAGCGTTCAATGCAGCAGGCGCCAGCCCCCACCGCACCAGGTCAAAATAACGGTACCCTTCCATCGCCAGCTCCAGCTTCCGCTCAAAATAAATGGCTTTCAACGCATAATCCGCGCTGGCAAAGGTCCCGTCCGGATAAGGGCTGATCTTATAGTTCGCCGCATAGGTACCGCTAAACCCGGCCGAAGGATCGGTATCGTCGTTATAGGCATATACCCAGGCTTCCGGATGTAATGCCATCCGATTCCGCACCCGGTTGACATATTTTTCCGCCTGGTCGAGATTCCCCAGCTGCGCTTCCGTTTCCGCGGCCATCAGCAGCACATCCGCAAACCGGAGCACGAACACATTTATCGCAGAACCCGGCGCCCATTGATTGGCATCTCCATCCACACTCTGGCTGGCGCTCCAGTACACATTCTTCTTCGGCGCATACGGACCGGCATAACGCTGATCGCGAACCCAGTCCTGCCCCGTATAAATGCCCCAGTCGAGGTAAGGGATACCTCTGCGTCCCACCGTCCAGTCAAGGCGCGGATCGACATTGCCGGCATCGGGAGTAAAAGCATCCCCCGACAGCAGCCCTTCATCATTTTTTACCGGGTAGCTATTGTAGTTGTCGAGATAGGGCAGCCCGTTGGCATCCGTACGGAAAGAGTTGACCAGGTCAAACGAAGGCTGGAAGAAACCACAACAGGGAAAGGGGCTGCTGCCGCCATAAGGAAAATTCAGCGCATCCCCCTGATTGCTATTGGCTATCGACCCGTTGCCGATATTGGCAGCCATCTCGATGACAAAGACAGCCTCCGGATTGGCATCCTCGTAAGCCGGCATATAATTATGCTCGAACTGCGGGTTGAGATCGTAGGCGATCCCATTGGGGGTCTTACCCGAATTGATCACCGCCGTGAACAAGGGCTCGGCCTGGGAATATTTTTTCTCATACAGATAGGTCTTTGCCAGGTAGGCAGCCGCAGCCCACTTATTCGCCCGGCCGACCTCGGTCTGTGACTCCGGAAGACTGTCATAGGCAAACTGGAGATCGGCTTCTATCATCGGCCAGATATCGGTCGTATTGGTCGGCGTATAATCCGTCGTTGTCTCGTCTATCCACGGCAGGTTACCAAACACCCGCTTGAGATCGAAATAATAATGCGCCCGCAGGAATCTCGCCTGCGCCTTTATATTCGTCGCCTCTTCAGCAGGGATGTCGCTTGCCAGCGGCAGATACTTCAACGTATTGTTGCATCGGTTGATGCCCTCATACACCACCACCCACTTGTCGTTGAGGATGCTGTTGCTCGGATCGACCGTAAAATTCACCAGCGGGATCATAACGATCTGGTCCGTCCCATCGCTGCCCTTATGCGCATCCCCGCCGGCCACGCTGCCCAACAGCCAGTTACTGGGCGACACCCCCCAGGAATTACCGCCATTCAGGGCGATCAGGTCGCCGGCATTATCCGCCTGTCCATCCAGCGCGCCATAGGCGCCGATCAGCAAATTGTTTACCCCGGCTTCGGTCTCCAGAGTAGCGCCTTGCAGCGAACCCTGCGGAGTCCGTTCCAGAAATGATTTCTTGCAGGAAGCGACGAGCGCCGAGGCCGCCAATATTATATAGAGAGCGATTCTTGATTGCATAAATAATTTTTTACCGGTTAACGATTAGAATTTAAGACTTACGCCGACAAGATATTGCCTGGCATTAGGATAGGCCCCCTCGTCGATACCGAACTCCGTGACGCCGTTGCCGTTGATCTCAGGATCTTTCCCGGAATACTTGCTGACGGTAAAGACATTGGTTGCCTGTACATAAAAGCGCAGGCTTTGAATACTGAATCGCTTTAGCAAGCTCTCCGGAAGCGAATAGCCAAGCAGGATATTCTTTGCCCTCAGGTAAGACCCGCTCTCGACATAATAGGAATTGGGCTCTGCATTCGTGCTAGCATACCCGACATTCTCCTGGATCGGCGCCTTTGCGTTCATATGGGCAGGCGTCCAGGAATCATATAAGGCCGTGTGGCTCTTGGCCCCTGCAAAGGAGGGATAAAAATCTGTCCACCATCTCACCTGATTCCAGATCTGGTTGCCCTTCACGCCATATAGGAAAATGCTGACATCAAAACCCTTGTAGGAGGCCCCCAGGTTGATGCCATAATTGAACTTCGGATTGGGATTACCCAGGAAAGTACGATCTGCATCTGTTATCTGACCATCCCCGTTCACATCCGCATAACGAAACCGGCCTACGCCTTCATCGGTCTGATAGATCGCGGCAGGGTCACCGGTAGCATGCTGTGCTGCGGCATCCGCAGTGGCCAGATCAGCTGCATTGTTCCAAAAACCCGCGATCTTATATCCATAAAAAGAACCCAGGGGATGACCTGCCTGGTTGCGGATGAACTGGCTGCCGAAATTACGCGCAGCCCCTGACAGGAAGTAGTTGGTGCTTTGCGTCACCCTGGTAACCTTATTGTTGAAGGAAGTAAAGGTCAGCACGGTCGAAAGGCGCCAGTCACGGCCTATACTCTTCTTGCCGCTGATCGAAAAATCGATCCCCGTATTGCGCATGGCGGCCACATTCTGGTAGGGAACAGTCCCCGTTCCATAGGTCCCCGGCAGGGTCGGGTTGAAGAGAAGGTCCTTGATATCCTTTACATAATAGTCGGCGGTGATGTCGATCGTTCCCCTGAACAGGCTGGCGTCGATCCCGATATTGGTATTGCCATCTTTTTCCCATTTCGCATCCGGGTTGCCGATTTGACCAACCGAAAATCCCTGCACCACCGAATTGTTCGTCCCCGTAAGATCATAATAGGAATTGTTTTTATTGCCCGTAAACGTATAAAAAGCATTGTCTGCGCCCAGGTTGATCTGGTTGCCCATGATCCCCCATCCGCCGCGTACCTTCAGATCCGTTAGCCAGGTCACATTTTGGAGGAACTTCTCCTGCGAAAGACGCCAGGCCACCGTGACGGCCGGAAAGACGCCATAAGGATTGGCTTTTAACTTGGACGAGCCATCCCTACGAACTGTGGCGCTCAGCAGGTACTTATCATTATAGGCATAATCCAATCGGCCGAATTGCGACCATAGCCCGTACCCGCCACGGCTGCTGGTGGCCGTAATACTCCCTGAAGCTGTAGCCAGCGTAGTGTAAGCCGGATCAAAGGAGAAATAACCATAACCCGTTGCCCCCAGACTCTGCGACTCTTCATCATAGGACTCGACGCCACCCAATACTTTTATGCTGTGTACCCCGGCAACGACGGTGTGGTAAGCCAGCGTATTGGACCAGGTCCAGTTATATCCCGAATAGGAAGACTCCCCATAGGAATTGGTCAGCGTATTTTCCTTGTTCTCATAGGTGGGATAGTTGAACGAATGCGAATAACCGCTATAGTCCTCTCCGCCAAAGCTCGTATGTACCGTAAAATTCTTCAGGATGTCTACGTCTGCAAAAACGTTCCCGAACAGTCGCCGGTCAAGGCCCTTGTTATTGACCGTTCGTTTTTGGGTAGCCACCGGGTTCGGCGAATCGCCAAGAGACGCATCGGAATTGGTTCCTCCGTAATTGCCCATGATGTCATACACTGGTATGATCGGCTGGTCCCTGAATGAATAGCCTATCGCGCTGCCCCCATCATTTGGGTTCAGTTTGGGATTGGTCGTAATGGTATAGGACATATTCTCGCCGATACGAATATTCTTTGCGATCGTAAAGGCGGTATTGCTTCGGATCGCATACTTTTTCAGGTAAGTATTGATGATTACTCCCTGCTGGTCATAATAATTGAAGGAGAACAGATATCTCGCATTGTCGGTTGCCCCGCTTACGCTCAGGTTCTGGTTCGTGATCGGCGCCGACCTCGTTATCTCCCTGAACCAGTCGGTCCCCGTCTTATTGGCCCTGGTGATCTGGTAAAAGCTATTCGGATCGTTCGGATTCGTGTAGTTGGGCTTGACATAATACAGCGAAGGATTCACGGACGGATCTCCGTCATGCGCCCCGGCCGGGCTGATATAGTCCGGCAATACAGGGGCCGGCCCGGACCCATATAAAATGTCGGGAGCGCCGGCATCCACCGGTGTCCCTGAATTTGCCAGGGCATTGAACTTCAGCTGGGCCATATCCTGGGGGTTCAGGGTATGCCAGACATTATTCCGCGCCGCGGTTTGCGTGCCGGTGTAGCTGTCATAGGACACTACCGGCCTGCCGTTCTTGCCTTTTTTGGTCGTCAGGATGATAACTCCGTTGGAAGCCCTCGAACCATAAATGGAGGCGGCGCCCGCATCTTTTAAGATCTGAATGGAGGCAATATCATTGGGGTTCAGATCGGCAATATTCAGGGTTGGAACTCCATCCACTACGAAGAGCGGTGTATTGTCACCAAAGCTGTTGATCCCCCGGATACGTATCTGCGGATTATCGCCCGGCTGGCCGCCCCCGATGATGGTCACCCCCGGCGCCTGCCCCTGCAGCTGGCTGGTGATCTGGTTGGTCGGCTGTTTGTTCATATTCTCCACATTCACTACGGAGACGGCTCCTGTAATATCTTTCTTGTTGATCGACACATACCCTACTGCCACCACTTCCACATCATTCAGCTGTTTCGTACTGATCTTAAGAGAAAAATTATAGCTGGTCTGCCCTTCCAGCACGGTCATCTTCCCGGTATTGTAACCCACACAGGAGACCAGCAGCACATCCCCGGGAATCGCATCGATGCTGAACTTTCCCGCCGCATCCGTCTGTGTGGCCACCGCCTTACCCAGTATGCCCACCGTCGCATTGTTGACCGGTTTGCCGAGCTCGTCCAGCACCGTGCCTTCGATCTTCCGGAAGACAACCTCCTCCGTACCGGACTTGCCGGCCTTGTCCTCCTCCTTCCTTACGACGATGCTGTTGTCTACGATCGTAAAGCTAAGCGACTGCTTCCTGAAGCAGATGTCCAGCACCTCCTTCAGCGGCGCATTCTTTACGAACAGGTTTACCTTTTCGGTTTGCTGCAGCCACTCATTCCTGTAGAAGAAATTGTACCCGGTCTGATAATGGATCTCCCTGAACACCTTTTCCAGGGAGATATTCTTCCCGGAAAGCGTTACCGTTTGAGCAAGGCCCGATGCGGTGGCCTGTGTCAACCCTGCAATTAGTAAGATAGTCGTCAATTTCATGATCAGCCAGTTCTGTGTAGTAAGCAAGCTCCGCCCACGCGAAACTTTGCAAAAAGCACTTAATTGCATAGTTTTGGTCAGTTTGAGTCCGCCCGGATGACCTCCGGGTCGAACGGGTTCGTAATAGAGTTGTCTTCGCCAGACATTGTTTATTCGACAAGGCTCAAATCCGCCGGAAGTGCTTCGACCCACTTCCGGTTTTTATTTTTGGCCTATGACGATCTTCTTTGAAGCAATCGTAAAGTGAACGCCACCATACTCCAGCATCTTCAGCACCGTCAGCGCAGGTGTGTTCCGGCTGATCATACCGGTGAAATGCCCTTCCGGTTTCTTCCCTTCATATACGACTTCCACATCGTACCAGCGGCTTATCTGCCGCATGATGGCCTCTATGCCAAGATTCTTAAAATTGAAAATCTCGTTCTTCCAGGCCATCACTTCCTCCAGGTCAGCGTCCGGGTCAAGCTTTAGCGATCCCTCGTCTCCCCGGGCCGCCACGACCTGCTGTCCCGGCTTCAATAATATCGTGTGTTCAGCCGCAACAATCCTGACCGCCCCTGAGAGCAGCGTAGTCCGGATAACCGGCTCATCCTGATAGGCATTGATGTTGAAACGAGTCCCCAATACCTGCACGCGGATCCCATTCACGGTTATCGCAAAAGGCATAGCCGTATTTTTGGCAATCTCAAAATACCCTTCTCCCGTAAGTTCCACCACCCTGTCTTTCCCATTAAAGGTCGTCGGAAAGCGCAGCGAGGAAGAAGCATTCAGCCAGACCTTGCTCCCGTCTGACAGATCAAGCTGGTATTGCCCTCCGCGGGGAGTCGTGATCGTATTATAAACAACAGATGCTTGCTTTCCGGGGATCGCATGATAGACCAGTGTACCGCCACTGCCGGCTTTAACGATCTCCGCATTACCATCCCGGGCGATATCCCCTTTTTGGGCATCGTCCAGGCAGATCTTTGCACCGCCCGCCAATGTCAGAATCGCCTTGCGGCCACCCGGCGGGATGTCCTTTACAACATCCTGTTTTGGCGGGATAATGACAGTTGGCGCCTTCCTGCTCCGGGCAAAAAAGCCAACCCCGGAAACAATCACTAAAAGGACAGCAGCGGCATAAGCCACCCACCTGGAAAAGAACATTCGTACTTTTCTATGGTCCGTCTCTTCCTGCCTACCTGCGTCAGCCTGGAAGATAGCCTCCAATACCGCGACAGACACCTCTTCGCTGATATCCAGCCCATCCCCACCCGCCGGCGTCCCCGTCCGATCCCCCGCCCCGCTCACCGGTATGGTATCGCCTTCCCATTGCTTTACCGCCCCGTCCAGTGCTTCCCCGATCAGGTTTTTCGTTTCCCCCTCATTCTCGGCTGCCTGCAGTAATCCATGCAATTCACTACGCTCTGCCTCACTGGCCCTATTCTGCATACAAAGCTTCATCAGCTGCTCAATACGGCTGGTCATAATAATAATATTGATTTTGACTCCTTTCCAACAATATAGACTCCGAAAAAGAAGAAGCGGGGGTATTTAACCAAAAAAAAATTTATCTTAGCTTTAACACTGTAAAACCAAAACAACCGCTCGTGCCTGAAAAAAGCTATCAGGAAAAGGATATACTTATAAAAATAGCAGAAGGTGACCAAAAGGCATTCGGGCTATTGTTCAGGCATTATAAGGCCGGTATCTATACCACTGCTTACCGGCTCACTCATTCTTCTACCTTATCGGAGGAGATCGTACAGGACGTGTTCCTAAAGGTATGGGTCAAACGGTCCGGATTGGATCACATCGAAAATTTCAGGGCCTACCTGTTCACGATTGCACAGAATACCATTTACAGTGCGATAAGAAAAGGCTACAAACAAAAATTCCTTCACCAGGCGGATCCCGCCGCCATCTCTATATTGGCGACACCCGAAGAGGAACCCAAAAACAGGGATTACGAACAACTGCTACAGGAAGCTGTCAATCGCCTGCCTGCCAAACAAAAGAAAACCTACGTATTGATAAAGGAAGAAGGAATGAAAAGAGAGCAGGCCGCAGACCTCCTCCACGTTTCCGCCGAAACCGTCAAGTCCAATCTAGAACAGGCCATCCGGAATATCAAAGCCTATTGTCTCGCAAAAAAAGAAGTACAGATTTAGAGCATCCCCACTTCTCTACTTCGACAAAAGGCTTGGATGACTAAAAAGATAATTATAAGTCAATCATTTCATTGCAAATATCTGTTCTTCCATTTACTAACCAACATCCTACTAATATCGAAATCAAACCCAGCCTGCTTAAAAAAAAGCACTCTAATAAAAATCATCAATGCTATATTAATACTACCTAGCTCTCCGACCTTCCATGCATTAAATCGCTTATTTTCCGAAAAGTGAGTATAATAATTTCGGGTATCAGATAGTTTTTGAATACTGTCTTTCCCTATAATAAACCCGAACAAAAGAGAAAAATTTCTGTCTAGGATAATATCTGCCACACTTTTCCCAAGATCATAAAACCGGTGAGAAAGAGACACTTTGCTAGTATTAAATTTCCGAAACTCGATATTCTTCATAATAGGGGCTACTTGGTTTCTCTCTAAAAAAAACTCATTATGAAAAACTTCCAGGCATCGTGTCAGCGCCACGTCTTTCTGCACCTGAAGGAAATTAGCCAACAGCACCTGAAAATCGGTGATGATCTTAGCAGAAAAAGCCCTCAGCTCAAGCCTAATCGTGGGGGTCGCCACGGTAGTTATCAAATGGGCAAAAACAAATGCCCCTATCCTCTTACAGGTAAATAAATTAGAAAAAATGATCATTTTTACAACTAATTAGTTGGTTTTACGGGAAATTGGTATATTTGTATTATGAATTTAATCCCGGGAATATGTCAACCATCGACACGATTCAGTCGTTTTTACAGGATTTTAAAGCAAAGCTCGGCGTTTGGGGTGTCATATTTCGCGATGACAGGGGGAAGAATGCCAAGGCACTATTAGATCTGGATATTACGCCAGTTTACAGGGAGAAAGTCCTGCACGAATTACTGGTAACAGATTATCATGAAGGCCCCAAAAGGGAAGCTTTGTACGGAGGAGCAGACATGTGGGTTTTTGGAAAAACAATAAAAGGACAGGAAGTATATATAAAGATTACGTTAGGATTTGCCGGAGCACAGGTCATTTGTATTTCATTTCATGTCGCAGAACATCCTATGAAATCTTCTAAAAAATAGGTTATGAAAAGTCCCTTTACCGGTGGTGATGTCAAATTGAAGAAAGAACCAAGAGTCCTGGAGTATAGGAAGGACTCGTTTGACGTATTGTACCATTATTATGAATGCCTTGATTCCAGTGAGCAATTTACTACGACGGAAATCGATACGCTCAATATTAACCAGGTACACAACAAATACCGGGAGAAATACGGCATTCCCTTTACCGATGAGATTCAGCACATTCGGGAAAAGTATGGGCTAAGCGCCACCAAAATGAGCGAGGTGCTCGGCTTGGGGATAAATGTCTACCGGAATTATGAAGGGGGTGAAATGCCCAGCGTAGCAACGGGCCGGCTGATACGATTAGCGGAAGATGCCGATGAGTTCAGGAAGCTGCTGGAGATGAGCAAGAATGCCCTGGAACCGGCCGAATACGAAAGGGTTAGGAAGAAAGTGGATTCCGTTAAGCACGGTTGGGGTAAAGTGGAGGAATTGACATACAAGTTGCTATTTGGAGAAAAATACCCCAATATCTATACCGGATACCGCGTGCCTAATCTAAAAAGGATCGGATCGATGATACAATTTTTTGCCCAACGAAATACCCCCTTTACAACTGCCTTGAACAAACTCATGTTTTATGCCGATTTCTGCCATTTTAAAGAATTTGGTCATAGCATCAGCGGGATTTCCTATAAGGCCCTACCGAAGGGCCCTGTGCCGGAAAACTATGGTGGCATTTACAATTACGCGGTAAATAATGGATTCACCAAAGTAGAAGAAAAAGCTTTTAAGGATTTTGTCGGTGACCAGTTTTTTACGGATGAATCCATTGTCGAGACAGAATTGCCTTTTATAGATACCGAATTACGTGTTCTTCAAAAGGTATCGGAAAGGTTTAAGGGAAAGAATACGAAGCAGATTGTCGATATCAGCCATGAAGAACCTGCCTGGAAAGATAATGTAGATGCCTATAACCGGATAAGTTTCGAATATGGGTTCGGATTAAAGAATATTGAATGAAACATTACAGACCCTTTTATTGGATATCTGTAGTAAAGCGCGCTCAAAATGTCTTTTTCCGGATCATTTCCATCAGCCCGTCCCTGAATTTCTCGCCGATAGGTATCTGCATTTCTCCGATATGGATGTGGTTATCCTGTATCTTATCCATTTGCCTGATGTTGACGATATAGGAATTATGCACCCGGGCAAAGGGCAGACCAAGCTGCACTTCAATATCTTTTAATCGCCGGTAGGTCAGCACCTCGAAGGTTTGGGTCACGACCCGCACATATTCCTTCCGGCTCTCGAAAAAAAGGATCTCCGGCAAAAGGATCTTTCGCAGCTCAGTGCCGGATTTGACGAAGAAGTATTCATTACCGGTTTCCGCCGGCTTGTCTGTCACGGGCATGCGCGGCTGGAAATAAGCCTCGACCTTTTTAGTAGCGGCCAAAAATCTCTTTAACGTAATAGGTTTTAATAAATAGTCGATGGTATTGAAGGAATAGCTTTCCGCAGCATGCTCAAAGTGGGCGGTCGTAAAGATAATAGCAGTCTCGTCGGATAGCAAACCTGCCAGTTCCATGCCGGTAAGCATAGGCATGTTGATATCCAAGAAAAGAAGATCCACCGCATTGTCCTTCAAAAAAGCGATGGCCTCCAGCGCATTGTAGCATCTGGCCAAAAGTTGCCAGGACGTGCTCTGTCCTATCAGTACTTCCAGCAGGTTGACCGCATTAGGTTCGTCATCAACTATCATGCACCGTAGATTCATGCAATGGTACTTTTAAGGTCGCCGTGAAATATTGACCGTCATCGAGGGTCTCCAGTTCAAAATTACCGTCATACAGAATAGACAACCGTTTGCGAAGGTTGGCCAAACCAAGGCCACCCGGCATCTTCTGGCCCGCATGCCTGTTGATGGCGTTCTTTGTACTGAAATAAAGGTAACCATTTTGATGAACCAGGGAAATCTCGATCTTATTGCAGCCGCTGATCTTATCGACGCCGTGCTTGAAGATATTTTCCACAAAGGTCATGAGCAGCATAGGCGGGATATGTATCGCGGCATCATACTGTTTTTCAAATTCGATCTCTGGCTCCGGCCTTATCCTTATTTTCTCCAGCGCGATGTAGTTGTCCAGGAACTGCACTTCCGTAGCCAGCGGTACTGTTTCCTGGTTGCTCTGGTCGACAAAATACCGCATGATCTCCGACAGCCTTTCGATCAGCAGCGCTGTACGGGGTGAGTCCATAAATGCCTCATAATACATGTTGTTAAGGGTATTGAAGAGGAAATGCGGCTGTACCTGCGCTCTTAATAGTTTGAGCTCGAACTGGCTCCGTTGCAATAAGGCTTCCTCCGACGCCTGCTTTATCAGGAAATAAGCGATGGCCAGCCGGAAGATAAAGCTCAGCACAAAAACCGTGATGCCGAATAAAAAAAAAGTGACATATGTTCCAATATCAAGCAGCCTGGGCGCCTCCGAAAAATACTTGTTGTGGATAACTAAAGAAAGATAGGCTTTTCCGGCGCCGGTCAGGAGCAACAGCAGGACGGATCCTGCTACATACAGCACATAGCGCCTTTTTTGATAGAATCTTGGGTAAAGGAAGCTGATGTTGCCGTAAATGATCAGGGCGTAAAAGCAGGAATTGACGATGGCATACGCTGCCGACCGCTTGACCCCGTCGCTCGATACCATGGCGAAAAAGCTGATCAGCAGTATAGCCGCCCATACCAGGTATTGCAGCCTGGTAATTGTAGCCTTTCCCTTAAATAAGTTCATCTTATCCATTTCCGCTGCAAAAATACCTGATTTCCCCCTGGCGTCCCGTACGCATTCAACAGACGCCCCCTTTTTCTCAATAAAGGCTTTTTCAGGAGATTGTTTAGCCTTTTGCCCGGCGGGTTGAACAAATTTTTTCGCAAGGAAGATCCTGCATTCTTTTGTGGCAAAAAAATATGAAAAAAATTCACGCCTTGCTATTGATGACTATAGCCGTACTGTTTTCAGTTACCGTATTAGCCCAGAATCCCAAACCACGAATAAGCCCGCCCCGATTGGTCACGGGCAAGATAAGACATGCCACCGTTACCATCAGCTACAGCAGTCCTTCGGTAAAAGGGCGGATCATCTGGGGAGCGCTGGTACCCTACGATACGGTCTGGCGCGCGGGCGCCAATGAGGCTACCACCTTTGAGACGGACAAGGACATTCAAGTTGAAGGCAAGCTGCTCTCTGCGGGCAAATACAGTTTTTTCCTTCTTCCAAGGGAAAATGCCGCATGGACAGCTATTTTCAATAAAGAACCTAAGCAATGGGGCGCTTTTAAATACGATGAATCAAAGGACCAGTTGAGGGTAGATATAAAACCGGCTGTTCTGCGCGACACTGTCCAGGCACTCGATTACCGGATAACCCACAGGGGGTTTTCGCTCGATTGGGAAAAGGTATCCGTCCCAGTTTCTATAAAATGAAAACCGTTATGCCAACTCTCCTGAAAAAATGGCTTTTGCTTATGTCTCTATTGGCGGGTGCGGCAACCTCCCTATCCGCACAGGATAAGGGCAGAAGAGATAGTATCATTGTCACCCCGGTCCCGTCAGGCAGAATACTGGCCGAGGTCACGGTTTCCGCCAGGGCCCCGACGATCCGGAACGGCCCGGACAAAAAAGTCTTTTCCGTTAACCAAAGTCTCGTCAGCCTTGGCGGATCGGCTGCCGATCTCCTGCAAAATATCCCTACCCTGCAAGTGGATGCGAACGGCAATGTGAGCCTGCGGGGAGCGTCCAACCTGAAGGTACTTGTTGACGGCAAGCGCTCCCTTATCGGCGGGGGGACGGTCGCCCAGGTGCTGCAATCCATTCCGGCCAGTTCTATCGAGCGGGTGGAAATCATCACCAACCCTTCGGCGAAATATGACGCGGAGGGGCAAGCTATTGTCAATATTGTGCTGAAGAAGAATAATGCTGCCGGATTAAATGGCTCCGTTGCGGTAACCGGGGGTACGAGGGATAACTATAACGCGGCTACATCGATAAGCTACCAAAACAGCAGGATCAATTGGTACGGCAACTATAGCTATCAACACCGGAATACCTACAGCAACGGATTCCAGAATATGACCTACCTGCTTTCTCCCGGCCCTGTCTTTTACTCCGATGAAACCTTCCCCTCCACCACCATCACCGATCTCCATTCGGCCAAGGCCGGGCTGGATTATACTTTGTCCGCCAGGGATGGACTCAGTGTATCAGGCTCCTACAATGCCTCTTCCACTGTACGCAACGAGTGGTTGACGGTCAACAACCTGACGGCCGGCCATTTGCCGGCGCAGCTCAGTACCCGCTACAATGGCACTACGGGCAATGGCAACAGCTACGAGCTGACGGTCGATTACACCCATACATTCAGCCAACCACAAAGGCAACTAACCTTCGATTTTGACTATTCGCATGGCTTCACCAATAATCTGCAACTCTACAACACCTATATCTACAACATCGATGGAAATGCCGCGGATTCCACTGCCATGTTGAAGGACAGTAAGGTGGGACGCACCAGGAACTACAATGTTCAGCTGGATTATACGGCGCCCATTGGTAAGACCGGTAAGCTGGAGACAGGCTATCGGAGCCAGATCAGCATAGCCGACAACCGGCAATGGGATTATAACCTCGATAAAACAAGCGGTGAATATGACCCGGATTACAGCCTGATCAATTTTTTCAAGAGCACGAGCCAGGTTCACGCCGCCTATATTACTTTCCGGCAGCAAATAAAGACGTTCGCCTTTCAATTGGGCATAAGGGGCGAACTCGGCAGGTTCAACGCTCATCTTCAAAGTTTCGACTCGTCCGGCCAGTTGGTCATGCAACCGATAACGGTAAATACCCAGGGGCTATATCCCAGCCTATTGCTAACAAAACGGCTGGATGGCGGCCGGCAGATCCAGCTGAGCTATTCCCGGCGGGTGAACAGGCCTACGCTGCGCGAGCTCAACCCTTTCCTGGATGTCTCCGACCCTGTTAATTATGACGCCGGAAATCCCCGGCTATTGCCGGAGGATATTCATTCGGTAGAACTTACCTATACCCATACCTGGCCCACCGCCTCGCTGACCTCCGGAGCATACTTCACCCAGACGAACGATGTCATCAAAAATATACAGACTACACCGGTGAATGACGTGACCTTCACCATCGCTCAAAATCTGAAACGGGCCATCAACACGGGCCTTGAGTTCATCGGCAATTTTCACCCGGTGAAAGCATGGGATTTCACCGTCAATGTAAATCTATATGAACGGATCAACGATGGCGATAGCGCGTATGGGATCAGCGCCACGCATGGATTCAGCTGGAACATAAACGTTACCAATAACTTTACGCTGACCTATAACCTGACCCTTCAGGTCCGGGCCGATTATAAGGCCGCCGATGTGATCATCCAGGACAGGTACCGCCCGGTTTATGGCATTGACGCGGGCGCCAAATATGATCTCTGGCATAAAAAAGCTAGCCTTGCGCTGAATGGCCGCGATATCTTCAATATCCGCAAACCGAGTTTTTTACGGGAAAGCGATGCGCTGCTCCTTGATTGGCAACGTATCACTTATAGCGCCAGGGTCAGCCTGACCTTTACTTATCATTTCGGCAAAAACACCATCGGCGTCAGGAGTCAGAAAAGAAACGAAGCGCAACAAGACCTGCGCATTGAAAACAGATAAGGTCAACCCTCCCGGGACGTCCCCGGCGGGGGATAACTATTCTACGACCTTAATTGCCCGGCCATAATCCGCATCATTATTAATTTTTTTTGCGGCGTTTAAATAAGCTGCTTTTATATGCTGGTTTAAAGGCATTTTTTTCGCAATAGTTATTAATATATTGCTTTTTGTAACATCCTGTGTTATTGGTTCAGTTGCATGAATAATGCTTATCCACTTCTCTTCACTACTGTCATTTGAAGAAACGATGTCCCTGAAAAAATCCTCTTTATCCCTATCAGATCCGGTATGTGCTATAATATCCATCGCCCGGTCAAAATAAATGCCAGTAACGGGGCGTTTTCCAGTTACTAATAGCCGGATAATATTTGTCTTATCAATGTCTGACCCCAGGCGGCCCGTGATATCTAATACGCTGGTAATATTTTCAGGTGATGTTGTATCCTGCCTGATGTATTGTTTTATAATGTTTACTTTATCCATATCGGATCCCAAGCCGCCAACCAGGTCAAAATAGGGTTGCGAAATTTTAGGGTTTGTCAACTGGCTGGCTTTAAAGTTTTGCAGAAATGCTAGCTTGTCATGGTCGGCCCCCATTGACGCTGCCTTTTTTATTAACAGGTATTCATCGTTTTCCGAGAGGGAATCAGCGGCAAATAATCTGTTTAAGTAAAGGCTTACAACACCGGGTGATTTTAACTGACCGACTTCAGCAAGCAATGCCGCATTGCCCCCCTTTTTGTAGAGGCGTTCCATTCTTTCTTTGGCATCAAACCCATAAGCAATTATTTCTGAGATAGCTTCCCGTATAAATGCTTTTCCCTTATCATTACCATTCAACTTATCGCCATTATCCGTCAAAACGTACGTGATCTCCCCTTTTACATTGCTTTCGGCACTCATCTTCCTGCTGTTCTTCCGGTACTTTATATACCCTCCGGGCGAAATGCTTTTAATGTCCGTTTCGTCATCTGACAAAACGATCTTCCCGCCATATTTTATTTGTTCATAATCGTCACCATTACCGATTGTTATGGTAACATCATCCTTGCCGGCATGCCAGGACCCGAAATAAACACGCAAGAGCACCAGGCAAAAAGCTATTAAGAAAAAAGTGAGTTTCATCGTATTGTGGTGTTGTTAGCAGGCTTGTCGAATAAATAATACCCCAGGAAACCGGAAGCTATGCTGAAGGCCATGATAGCCAGGGAGTGCAGGCCAAAGGGCCTTGTAAAATTCAGGATAGTAAACCCGATTCCAATACCGGACAATATGAACAGCCATTGTAATATATAACTCTTGCTGTTTTGTACGCCCGGCTTTAACAACAGCTCCACCACATCCGGGGGTGTTTGTTTTTCAACCATCTTATGTTTAAGCCGGTACTCAAAAATCTGCCTAAAAAGCCTTAGCAGGAATTGGGTTATTACATATACCACGAGTAAGACGGCGCAAATATTTACAACATCGAATACAAGTGACCTGTCAATGATCGGCTCGGCGGCATTGTTTTCAGCGTTTGCCGCAAATGATGCAAAGATGACGGCAGCTATTATGATCGTTTTTTTCATTTTATTATTATGGGTGTAATGTATCAGACAGGTAGGACGATGTAATGTTGCAAACAAATCAGTAAAAATTTAAAGTATCTATCTTCTTTTGGTACAATTTATACATGCTTATTACCCTGTAAAGTATCACCGCCAATGTAGCTGCGATAATGCCATACATGAAAGCAGCAGATATATTACCCATCACGTTTAACAGGGATTTCCTGAAAAGATAAAGCGACATACCCACGACTGCAATTGCCACAGCAATGAGAACATTTCCCCAAAAGCCACTTGCCGTAAAGACAGGTTTTTTCTCCGGCAATTGTGCTAAAACCAGCGTTGAAATATCAAAATCGAAAACAGGTTTTGGCTGTTCTTTAATAGTTGTAAACAGTTGCTGGTATGCTGCAGCTTCTGCCCTGCAGGCTGCGCACAGGCCAAGGTGCTCAAGAATACCTCTCCCGCAATTTGCTTTATCTAAAGCGTATTGCTGTAATTCGGCTTCTGAAAGATGGCCAGGTTTCATAATTCCTCCTTTTTATAGATAACCAGTATATTTTCCCTTAGCATTTTACGTGCCCTGAAAAGGTAGTTTTTAACAGTGCCTTCAGGCAGGCCTGTCACCTGTGTAATATCCGTATAACTCAATTCTTCCTGGTGGTATAATACGATCAGTGTTTTATATACCGGCGGCAGTTTATCAATCCCTGCTGCCAGTATGGCTGAAAGTTCTTTCCTGCCCATATAAACCTCTGCTTCTGTCACCTGCGTTCCGCCCTCATATACAGTATCTTCATCCTTGTCATATAGTCCACCAGGCAAAACCAGTTTTTTCCGTTCCAGGTGATTGATACAGGTATTATAGGCAATTTGCCCGATCCATGTGGAAAGTTTAGCCTGAAACTTAAACCCCTGCAAATTTTTATACGCTTTTAAATAAATATCCTGCGCTATATCCTTCCGGTCTGCAGCATGGTCCACCAGCCTTGACACAATCTGCGCAACCAGGGCCTCGGTATTTTTAATAATAATACCAAATCCATGCTTGTCGCCTTGCAGGATCCTGTTAACCAGTTGTTTTTCTGCCGAACTATTTTCGATTTTACGGTTCACTTACTACATTTGACAGGTGACCATAAAAAATGTTGCAGAAAATTCAATATATGGCATAGAACCAAAAATAAGAATAATATGGAATCATTTATGTATAAGCTATTAAAAAGACCTTTCTTCGGACGCTTCATGGTAAAGTGGCAAAGTCCGCTATCAGAAGAACAAAAACCGGAGTGGCAAACTATAACTACTCAAAGTAAATCAGGCGGAACTATTCGCGGTCTTTTTACAAATGCCCTATCAGCGAAAGCAACGATTGTACTTGGTCATCCTATGGGCAAAGAAGCCAAAGGTTATTTTATTAAGAATGGATACACGGATCTGTTGAAACGAAATGGCTACAATGTTTTAATTTTCGATATTAATGGTTTTGGAGAGAGTACACACGGCAATTTTTCCTATTTTGAAGATATTGTAGCAATCGGCATTACAGCAAAATCACTTACCCCTGATCTACCAATTGGTTATCACGGAATTTCATTGGGGGGTCAATGGGCAACGATTGCATTTGCTGATGAAGCACACAAATATGATTTTGCAATCATAGAAAGTGCAGCAACAAGTTTAGATGAATTTTGGATAACCTTCCCGGCAGCGTATAAAGCGCTTAAAGTGCTAAACTTTTTCCTACCCAAATTCAGGAAAAAGATTTTAATGATTGAAAGAATAAAAGAGATAAAACATTTAAAATCTTTGCTGCTTATTTATTCAAAAGCGGATGATTGGACACCAATGGAAATGGGGGAAAGATTTAAGGCTAACAGCCCTGTAGCAACGGAGCTTTGGACTGTTGACACGGCAAAACATGCTTCAATTATGAAGTCCGAAGAAAAAATCGCCTACCAGGAGAAAATAGTGTCCTATTTCAACAGCCAAATAGTATGAGCGGCTTCTGAAGAGGTTTAAGACGGACCAGTCATATATGTTTTTTTGAAATATCACTCAAATCCGTTACTTTGTCTTAAACTCCCGTTTCCTTGAAAATAATCACCGGTCTTACCCTCTTATCACTGTTTTTCTTTTCTGCGTACAGTCAGGAAGAGGCTATTCACGCCCTTCAGCAAACGCTTCCTTCTATTACCGACAGTTCCCGTTATGTGGATGCATTGAACAGAATAAGCATGCTATCGTATGAACAAGATGCCGATACCACATTGTTCTATGCCAATAAAGCCCGGGAAATAGCCCGCCGGATCGGTTATACCAAAGGCATTGCAGATGCCACGAACAATCTGGGGATATACTTTGATATTAACGGCAATGCAGAGCTTGCCCTGCGTTACTACAGTGACGCTTATAAGCAATACACCGGACTGGGGGATTCTTCCAACCTGGTCCAGACATTGATGAATATCGCCATGGTCTATAATACCAAAGGCAATAATGAAAAGGCGCTGGTCCATTACCAAAAAGCCCTTTCTCTCGGAGCGACGCTCAGGCAGGACTCGATCCTCTCCCTTGTTATCTACAATTTTCTTCTCCAATACCCGCAACAATTTGCCGCAGACTCGGTCGATCATTACATCGATAAGGCGATACAGATCGCTGAAAAATATCATGACATCCGTACCCTGTTGGCGATCGGGCAGTTAAAAGCCGATCGCTATATTCAGGAAGGCCAGCGGGCTACGGGTATCGGGTTGTTAGAACATGCGCTGGCCGGCGGCCTCCGGGAGAAGCTCTTCTTCATGAGCCTGGACATTCTGGCTGAACTCGGAGATTTGTACAGCACAACGGATTCGGCAAAGGCTGTCGCCTATTACCAGCAGGCATTAAGTATCACGAAAGCAAGAAAATATCGTAGCTATGAAATGGAAATGAATAATAAGCTATACGACTTTTATGTGGTCAGAAAAGATAAAACAAAGGCTTATGACTATAGTGCTGCGCTTGTCCAACTATACCAAAAAAAACAGGAAATCGATAACCGGTCAGGCATTGATTATATTACTTATGCCCTCCAGGACCAGCAGCTTGAAACCATCCGGGAAAAAACGGTGTATGCAAACCGGCTGCTGTGGTTGGAAGGCATTGCCTGTGCTCTCGCGGCTGTCATCATCTTCCTGTTTTGGCGTAATGGAAGGCAAAATAAGCGCATTCATGCAACATTGGAAGATCAGTATAAGAAATTGGCCGCTACCACAACCGCCCTTGAGAACGGCAATAAGAATTACGTCCGTCTTATAAGGGTTGTCGCACATGACTTGCGAAATCCCATAGGGGCTATCAATTCTATTACCGGTATGATGACGAACACCAACGCCCCCGTTAAAGACAAAGAATGGATCTTTTTGGTTGAAAAAGCCAGTAACAGTTGCTTACAACTGATTACTGAATTACTGGAAACCGATTTTGAGATCAGGGAGGAAACCTTGCATAAAGAAACAGTAGCTATCAGCGCTTTGTTACAACAGTCGGTACAGTTACTTGCCTACCGCGCTACAGAAAAGAAACAGCAACTTATTACACAGGAAGCGGACGGGATGGTTATCCAGGCGGACAGGGAAAAGTTAGCCCGCGTATTGGATAACCTGATAGTCAATGCCATCAAATTCAGCCCGGAAGGCGCCACTATCAAAATAATGGCCGAAAAGACGCAAACGGGTATTACGATATCGGTCCATGACAATGGCGTGGGCATTCCACCCGGGATAGCGGATAAATTATTTGAACCATTCGAGAGCAGTATCAAACGAAAAGGAACGTCCGGAGAACAATCCTTTGGCCTGGGGCTGTATATCTGCCGTCAAATCATCGAAGCACATGGGGGACGCATCTGGTTTGAAAGCGATTCTGGTCAGGGATCGACATTTTTTATATCGCTGTAGTCGATGCCCATTTTTACGCCATCTTCTTCAAGGTGATCACCGTAATTTCCGGCCAGATGCCCAGGCGGCCGGAAAAGGCCAAAAATCCGAAGCCGCGGTTGACGTACAGATACCGATCCTTTTCGCTGGCCAGGCCTGCCCAGTCGAGGTAGCGATATTTCACGGGGCTCCATCTGAAATGGTCGGTTTCGACACCAAACTGCGCTCCGTGGGTATGACCGGAAAGGGTGAGATGAATTGTCTCCGGATGAAATCTGACCTTTTCCTGCCAATGGGTGGGGTCATGGGACAGTAATATTTTAAAAGCATCTTTGTCGACGCCTTGTAACGCTTTGTCAAGGTCTCCGACCTTTACAAATCCCTGGCCCCAGTTCTGGACTCCTATGAGGGAAATCTTCTGCCCTCCTTTTTCGATTGCCACCTGCTCATCGAGTAACAGCCGATACCCTAAGTTCTGATGCTGTTGCTTTAATTTTTCAAAATTAGCGGCTTTCGCGCTCTCGCTGGGCCATTCGATATACTCGCCATAGTCGTGATTGCCCAGCACGGAGAATTGCCCGTAAGGGGCCCGGAGCTGGCTAAAGTGATCGAGATAGGGTTCTATTTCCCAGGCGGCATTATTCACCAGGTCGCCTGTGAATACGAAGAGATCGCTTTTTTGCGCCTGGGCGAGTTCGATGCCTCTTTGTACGGCCCATGTATTATCAAAACTGCCGGAATGGATATCCGACAGCTGGGTAATGGTGAAACCGTCAAATGCTTCGGGGAGGTCCGCAAAATAAAGGGTCTGCCGGTGTACTTTATAATCGTATTTGCCTTTGACCATCGCGTATAAAAGCCCGCTGAAGGGAAGAGCGGCGATTAAGGTAGCAGCCTGGCTGATAAACCGACGGCGCGCGGGGAAAAGAGGTTCCCTGGAAAGAGCAGCCGTATCGCCTTTGGATCTGGCGAGTCTATTGGATCTGGTGAGCCTGCGGATAATACCATAAAACAAACGCCCGATATCCCCCAGCGACAAGACCAGCGAGAAAAAAACCTTAGTGATCAGAAAAGTCAGGAACAGGCTGAGCACCCATTCATGGTAAGGGGTCATTCCCCTGGCTGTCCGAAGGCTGCCGAGGCCCGCCATAAACAGGATCGTTATGCCTATTGAAATAACCAGCCAGCCATAGGTAACCAGCTTGCGCCGGAAGGCGGATCGCCAATCCTTCGTGAGCGTCTTTAGCCCATTGAATACGTACCAATCCAGCATCAGCGTTATCGCCGCCATGACCAAAAAGATCTTTATAAACCCATTTCCTCCATGCATATGCTAATAATAAGCTTGCAATTTACGGAATCGGAGGTGGAAAGCTGTAAGCAATCAATCTACCAGGGCTACCAGGGCTGCCATAGCAAATCCGATAGATAGTTTAAAAACGGAATAGGTTAAATAGTAGCTTTCGTTCAATAATACGTATAAATTTCCTGTTGATCGCCTCTCCCATTGGAGTACTTGCGGGTTGCTGAACTTACCCGGTTGGCGTCATCAAAGGTGTAGGTAAGCGTTTCCGAATAACTGTTGACAGGGAAGCCCGCGGAAATTTCCTGGAAGGTAGCCAGGAGATTTTTTGTGTCGACATATCCATAAAAACCACCGCTCAGGATACTGGAGTAGGTGTAATTATGCGTGAACCACAGCGTTCCATCAGTAAAATCGAATTCAGAATCGGTGGTAATATTGCCGGCGGACCATTGGGCTGAATATTTCCTGATTCCATTGGCGGTATAAGAATCAACCGTGCTCAAGGTGTTATTAGTATATGTATTACGTGTAATGCTGTTTAACGATTTAATATTGTTCGTAATCGTATACGAGACATCTAACGTATCGTGTCCATTGGCGTCAAAATAATAAACGACGACTCCTGTATTGGCATACGTAACAGTACTTGAAACGCCATTATTTATATTGACATTGGTGCCGGTATCAATTGTGCTATCTACCAAACCCTGGCTATTGTAAAAGTAGACCCCATGTGAACGTGACGAGAAAGCGCCCTGTATGTATACAACTACGTCGTAGGTGATCTGATTAGTGCCGTAACTGGTAATAGTAGTATCAATATCCCCACCGTTATTATTATTAGTAGTATATAAGACGACGCGACCTTTCGAATCGTACACCCATTTAAAAACACTGGAATCGGCCAGTTTTTTTCCGGACAGGTCAAATGAATAAATATTCACTGTCTTTCGTAGATAAGAAGTGTCTTTCGCGGGCGGTGTCGGGGAGGCATCGGACCCTTTTTTACAAGAACTAATGGCTATCAGAATAGCTGCTAATAGGATGAACTGCTTCAACATGTTAGATGGGGTTAAAAAGCGAATATATACAATAATATGGTACTTGTCAGGACTATCAGTTACAGGTAATTCAGGACGAGTCAAGGTGATCTGAAACGCACAGCCATTGTATCAAAAACGGACTATGCTCTCAAGGAGTCTGGCGCCAAGTAATTCATTTATAATCAGTTGATCAAGTGGCACTAATTTAGATGCAAACAGGGATCAACATCCCATTTATGTTTTCAAACTATTTTAAGATCGCTATCCGGCAATTGCGCAAGCAAAAGATGTATTCCGTGGTCAAGATCGGGGGATTCGCCCTGAGCATTGCCGCCTGTCTGCTGATCACCCTGTATATCCGGAATGAGTTGAGCTACGACCGCTCTTGTCCCAATGCAGATCGGATTTACCGGGTGGTCGGTTTTTTTAAGAACCAGGGGAATCTGGAAAAGTGGACGTCCTTCCCTGCGCCAATGGCAAAAGTCGTAAAA
This sequence comes from Puia sp., assembly GCA_035555335.1. GTDB lineage: Bacteria > Bacteroidota > Bacteroidia > Chitinophagales > Chitinophagaceae > Puia. Next base: position 331,245 of record DATMGS010000027.1, on the reverse strand, counting down.
AAGGATTTTCCCGAGGTGGAACAATCCGGGCGGATCATGCCCAACTCCCTTTTCCAGGGCGCCGGTTCCAATGAGCTGAGGCCCGCGGAAAGCAAGGAGAATACACATGAAGAGGGGTTCGCCTATGCCGACCCCGGGATACTGGAGATCCTGAAATTACCCATGATCTATGGCGACCGGGTGCATGCGCTCAGCGATCCCAATACCATCGTGATCTCCAAGCGGAAAGCGGACAAGTATTATCCCAACCAGAACCCGGTGGGAAAGATCCTATTCCTGAATAACAATGAAACCAAACCCTATAAAATAGGCGGCGTCATGCAGGACTTCCCCGCCACCTCTCACCTATCCTATGATTTTTTACTGACCCTGACGGGTGTCGAGTTCTGGAAAGGCGAGCAAACCAATTGGGATGCCAGTAATTATTTCGATTATATCCTGCTGCATCCCGGAACCGATGTCGCCGCCTTCGAGAAAAAACTGACGGCCGGTCTCCTGAAAAATTATGTGCTCCCCACCCTGATCAGCGAAGGTGACAAGAGTGCCGGAGATGTGGAAAAAAATGCCTCTTATCATCTCCAGCTCATTACCGATATCAACCTGAAGTCCTATGATATCCACGACGGTCTGTCGCACGGAGATATACGTTTTATCTGGCTGTTCGGGGCCGTCGCTGGTTTTATCCTGCTGCTCGCCTGTATCAATTTCATCAACCTCTCCACCGCTAAATCCGCCAACCGCGCCAAAGAAGTCGGTCTCCGGAAAGTAGTAGGCTCTTATCGCAGCGGACTGATCAGCCAGTTCCTCACGGAGTCGCTGCTTTTTAGTGTCCTCTCCTTTTTGCTGGGCCTGGTACTGGCCTGGATATTACTTCCCTGGTTCAATATCCTTGCCGCCAAATCGCTGACTATTCCCTGGAAAGAATGGTGGTTATTGCCAGCTATGCTGGTCTCGGCCTTGCTGATCGGGATACTGGCAGGTCTGTATCCCGCCTTCTATCTCTCCGGTTTTAAGCCGGCGCAGGTACTGAAAGGACCCGTCAGCGGCGGCAGCAAGCGTTCCGTGCTGAGGAACGGGCTGGTCGTCTTCCAGTTCACTACCTCGATTATCCTGGTCATCAGTACGCTGGTCATCTATAACCAGCTGCAATATATCCTTCACAAAAAGGTAGGGTTCGATAAGGACCAGGTCATACTGATCCAGGGGACTAATCTTTTGAGCGATAAAAACGTACGGAATTTCAAGACCGAACTATCGAAGCTGGCATCGGTAAAAAGCGTCTCCATCAGCGATTACCTGCCCATTACAGGTACCAAACGAAACGGTAATACCTTCTATAATGAGGGCAAGATGAAGGAAGAAAGCGGTGTAGGCACAGAGTTCTGGCAGGTCGACGATACGTATATCAAGACGATGGGCATGAATCTCGTGGCCGGCAGAAATTTTTCGTATGCGATCGCCAGCGACTATCAATCGCCGGTCCAGGCGGTGGTCATCAATCAAACGCTGGCCGGTCAGCTCCACCTGAAGGATCCTGTAGACAAAAGGATCGCCAATCAAAATGGAGAGCTTTTCCAGGTAGTCGGTGTAGTGCAGGATTTCAATTCCGAGTCGCTCCGGAATTCTGTCAGAGGGGTCGTGCTGCACTTCGGCATCAGCCCCTCCATTGTGTCCGTCAAAGTGAATACCGCGGATATGAAAGAGGTGCTGTCCTCTATTACCGCGGTATGGAAGAGTTTTTCTCCGGGGGAGGCTATCCGCTATAGCTTCTTAGACGAGCAGTTTGCTAATATGTATGCCGATGTACAACGAATGGGGCATTTGTTTACGAGCTGCGCCATCCTGGCTATCTTCATTGCCTGTCTGGGCCTGTTTGCCTTATCGGCTTTCATCGCCGAGCAACGCAGCAAGGAGATCGGCATACGCAAGGTATTGGGAGCGACGATCAGCAATATTACGACCCTGTTGTCCTTTGATTTTATAAAGCTGGTCCTGCTATCCTTTGTGATCGCCTCACCGATTGCCGGGTGGGCCATGCACAACTGGCTGCAGAATTTCGCCTATCATATACCTGTAGAATGGTGGATTTTCGCGCTGGCTGGTGGGGCCGCTATCTTCATCGCTTTGTTCACCGTGAGCTTTCAGTCGATCAGGGCTGCGATAGCGAATCCCGCGGATAGTTTGAAAGCGCAATAGATTGCGCAGGGAAGGCGTGTTTTAACCAAGTTATTTGAAATTCGCAAGCAATGGATTGAAATCTACAAACGCCGGGTTTACATCTTCGCTAATTTTGCTTTATCAAAAACAGATAAAGATGGCAAACAAAAGCAAAATAGCACTGGTCACCGGCGGTGGCCGCGGATTGGGTAAGAACATGGCGCTTAAACTCGCAGAAAAGGGGATCGATGTAATCCTGACTTATCATAGCAAGAAGGAAGATGCGCTGAACGTAGTAGCTCAGATCGAACAAACGGGGCAAAAGGCAGCTGCCTTGCAATTGGATGCAGGCAATGTAAAGAGCTTTGCCGCCTTTTTTGATCAGTTAAACGGCGTTCTTAAAAATACATTTGACACAGATCGATTCGATTTCCTGATCAATAATGGCGGTATTGGCGGGCACGCACCTATTCCGGAAGAGACAGAGGAGATGTTCGATCAGCTGATGAATGTGCATTACAAGGGCGTTTATTTCCTCACGCAGAAATCGCTGCCGTTGCTGAATGACGGAGGTGGCATTATCAATATCTCTTCGGGCCTGGCCCGTGTCAGCATGCCGGGCGCCAGCGCCTATGCCTCCATGAAAGGGGCGGTCGAGGTGTTCACCCGGTATCTCGCCAGAGAACTGGGGCCAAGGGGAATCAGGGCCAATATCATAGCCCCAGGCGCCATAGCGACTGATTTCAATGGCGGGCGTGTCCGGGATAATGAGCAGCTCAACAAAATGGTGGCTGGCATCACTGCGCTGGGTCGCGTGGGCTTACCCGAAGATATCGGCGGTGTAGTAGCTTTCCTGTGTACGGACGAGGCCAGATGGGTCAATGCCCAGCGCATAGAAATTTCTGGCGGAATGAGCATTTGATCTTATTTTTATTTGATTTTTGCAAAATGATATGATCAAAAATGTATCCATAGAGGACTTTTATCAAAAAGTTGCCGCTAAGATCCCGGAAGGAATCACCAAGGAGATCGGGCATTTCAATGTATTCGAGACGGAGAAGCTGTTCGACAAGAAGACGGGTACACGGATAATGCCGTATAGCAGGAGGGCGTATTATAAGATTAGTTTGATAAAGGGCAGGAGCAGGGCGGAATATGCGGATAAGATTGTTGATATCCGGGAAAGCGCCCTGCTCTTTGCCACCCCCAAGATACCTTACCACTACCTGCCCCAGGACGATAACCTGTCAGGGCTCTTTTGTATTTTCACGTCAGACTTCCTATCCAAAAACAAAGTTGGTATCAACCTGGACGACCTGCCTATCTTTCAGCCGGGAGCATTACCGATCTTTCAACTTGCCCAGGAGGAAATAAAAGAGCTGGAGTACATTTTCCGGAAGATGCAAAAAGAGCTGGCGACCGACTATATTTATAAGTATGACCTGCTGCGCAATCTTGTCATGGAGATGATCCATTACGGGCAGAAGCTACAGCCTATGTCGGCGCTCAACTCTTCTCAAAACGCCTCGGACAGGATCTCTTCGTTGTTTATCGAGCTGCTGGAACGTCAATTCCCCGTAGAATCGTCACAACAGAGGCTTCATCTTCGTTCAGCGAAAGATTATGCCAACCAACTGGCCGTCCATGTCAATCATCTCAATAAGGTGCTGAAAGAAATTACGGGCAGGACCACTACTGAGATCATCAGTAGCAGAGTGATCCAGGAGGCGAAAATCTTATTAAAGCAAACGGACTGGAATGTTTCTGAGATATCCTACACATTAGGATTTGATGATCCGGCGCATTTCTCCAACTTCTTTAAAAAGCAGACTTCTTTTACGCCGGTAGCATTCCGTTCGTAGTGCGGGTGAAGACCGGGGTCCGGTCGGACTGTCATCCGCTCACTCAAAACCGGTAATGGCTCAATAGACCGGCAAACGGGATCAGTTAAGATGGCGGATCTGTGTTTTTTTGCTACTTTGATCCGTATGGAATATAAAGCAACCCGGGGTAAAACTATTTCACACAGGATCATTGGTCTGGTATTCATATCGTTCGGCGTCTTCATGCTGAGTATCAAAGACCCCGTCATTTCGGATACGGCGGCTACTGTGGTCACAGTCATTGCCAGCCTGTTGATTTTGGGTGCCGTGCGCGTCTATCTCGGGACGGTAGGCGTCAAGCTGACCGTAGACGGGGATTATATTACGCTGACCCATCTGTTCCGATCCAGATCGATCCGGGTGGATGCCGTCGATAGCTACCGGTATGGGCCCTATAATAGTTTTTATCTGATGCTGAAGCAGGACGGCAAGCGGCTTCGGCTGCCCAGGGTCCTGGCCAGCAACAAGGAAGTAATCAGCTGGGTAACAGGACGGTTCCCGGAATTCGATCGCAAGGTCTGGGAAAAAGAATTGACCGCGCTGTCTGAAAACAAACAATTCGGCAGTACCGCCGGGGAGAGGGATGGCAGGCTGAAGAAGGCCGCCGGACTAGAGTGGATCCTGACTATGGTAGCGGCTTTCCTTCTTTTATGGTCTTTACTTTATCCGCACCCCATGGCCTTCATGATGCTCCTGTTATTTCTAACTCCCTGGGTAGGGGTTTATTTTACGGGACGTTTCGGGGGCCTGCTTAAACTGTATAAGAAGAGGCGCAGCCCCTACCCTTCTTTGATCGCGGTAATGGCGATTCCGGTGGTGGGCGCGGGCATCGTGCTTCCGACCTACCACGTATATGAGTTTCCGCAGCAGGCCTGGGCGATGCTGCTGGCCGGGGCTTTCTTATTCGCGGTAACCGGCATTTTTGTCTGCAGGAAAGGGTTCTCCGGAGCACGTTTCAAGATACTGACCGGTGTCTGTTTCATCCTGGTCGTTTGGATTTATAGTTATTTCCTGCTCCTGTTTTCCAATTGTTATTTTGATGAGTCCTTATCTACGGTATCGAAGGTGCAGGTTACGGGTAAGCGGACAACCTCGGGAAAAATGACCAACTATTATATCAGCATCTCGTCATGGGGGCATTATACGGAAGGAGAAGAGATCAATGTAGTTGGTTCTTTATACCGTTCCGTAAATATGGGGGATTCTGTGAATGTGTGCCTTCAAAGCGGCAAATGGGATATTCCCTGGTATTTCGTTACCTTAGGCCCCCAAAATGGAAGTCCATGAAAAAGATCTTGATTTTTACAGTGCTTGTCGTATCAGGGATCGCAGGTATGGCTCAGACACCTAATACCCTTACTAAAAAAGAGGAGAAGGAAGGTTGGAAATTATTATTTGACGGTAAAACAACGCAGGGCTGGCATACTTATCTGAGAGACACGGTAGGATCAAAGTGGCAGGTGAAAGACGGAGCCATTATTTTCGATCCATCCCAGCCTCAGAGCGGCGGCGGGGACCTGGTGACGAACGGGGAATATGAAAATTATGAACTTAACCTGGAATGGAAGATATCGAAAGGCGGGAACAGCGGGATCATTTTTGATGTACAAGAAGATCCGAAATATAGCGCTACCTATTTAACCGGCCCGGAAATGCAGGTATTGGACAATATAGACGCCGAAGACAATAAAAAACAAAATCATCTCGCCGGCTGCCTATATGATATGTCCGGGGATGCGACGGTTTCCAAGCCTCATCCTGTCGGGGAATGGAACCAGGTCAGGCTGATACAGAATAAAGGGCATCTTACTTTCTGGCTCAATGGGATAAAAACCTATGATGGTCAGATAGGTAGTGAGGAATGGAATAATATGGTGGCCAACAGTAAATTCAAAAACAAAGTATTCAGTGACTTTGCAAAAGTAGCCAAGGGTAGAATCGCTTTACAGCAGCATCCCGGATCCAGTGAATGGAGGAATATTAAGATCCGGCCGTTGTTGTAGAGGCGAGCGGAAAAAATGGGCGGCTGATGAGTCGGATCTATACACTAAGCACAGTTCGGGCCCGGGCGCGTATTTTAAGGACCTGGACCGTGACGCCGGCAAGAAATAATAAGAAACACACTCCGATGGCGGCCTGGATATGCGGATCATTGGGGCCTGACGCCAGGGGTGCGGCCACGGGCAGCCGGGTGGTCGTCTCGGTTATGCCGGGAATAAGATGGAAAAAGAAGGTCAGCGAATAGCTAACGGTTTCAACATAGGGCGAGTAGCGGCCGAACAGCCGGGTCTTATTGCCCGAGAGAAATGCAATGATCAGCACCACTAAGGTAATAATCCCCAGAACATGCGCTTTCCCAAAGCCGCCATGGTGAAAAATGCCGAAGCCGGTGACGCAGGTAAGAATGGTGGCGAGCGCATAAGTCTTCCCGACCCCTGTATTCCATGATATTTCGTGGTCCCGTATTATCAATGCGATCGCGCCCGAGGCAACGGCAACCAAACTGATAGCGGTATGGATGACACCCAGTGTAGTGAGAGCAGACATAAGCGGTTGTTTTAATGTTTAATTGGGAGGTAGGGCAGGAAATGAAAGATACCGATTAATTTATGAAGAAAGAACAGCTGGGCTGATGCTGCGGGGAGAAATCCTAAATTGCCGACATATTAATTATTTTTTTAAAGGACCGTGCATGTTGCTCTCAATCCTGGAAAGGTTTATTGAAGCTTGCAGCTCTTTAAATTCTGGTTGTTGCCGAAGCCGGGTTTTATCTGTGAAGCCATATCCGGCGGCCTTCCACAAATCGGCTTCTGCGGCATGCCCATTGTTGTCGCGGGCATTCAGGATGGCGGAAAAATACCAGGCTTCGCTATTGTCCGGGTCCGCCATTTTATATAAGTCCACAAAGTACCGTGCCTCCGTATTGCTGTTGCTGTTAATCAAATGATTGCTCACGGAATAAAATGCCAATGACAGCCACGCAAGGAGACGCCGGTACATGGCGCTCTCAGCCGTTCCCGTTTCGGATCCTGTTTTCAGCCCTTTAATGGTCTTAGCCCAATATTGTTTATCGTTGGCCTGAAAATGGCTCCTATACTCTGTTTTCGTGTTCTGCTCCCTGACGAGCAGGTCATTTTGTGCCCGCACCTGTTTTTGATACAATGGATTGGCGGCCAAAGACGCGGATCTATCCTTGAACCAGCTGACCTGAGTAGTCAATCCGTAAAGGAAGCTTATTGAAAGCTCGCATTCCTGGCTGGCTTTTAATAATTGGTGGGTTTTATAATAAGCATCGAACTTGTTTTTGCTTTTTGCAATATAGCTGCTGATAAAAGCGCTGTCGTTGGGAAGGAGCCGTTCCTTCATGGCATCGAACTGCAAGCCTGTAAAAGCCATGCTCATGCTGCTTACGGGCGCCCATTCATGTTTCCCGTCGAAAACAATAATACGATGCCGGGTCCGGCTTTTATCCAGGTCTTTCGTGATGCCCGCCAGCTCGGTCAGGTTCATATCGCCGTCTCCCGCTATAGCGGTGAAGCTGAAGTTAAAATCGCCTGCGGGGGTGCCATCGGGCAGTCCTGCGCCGTTGGCGATAACTCCTTTGACCCGTGGATTCTGCAAAGCGACATAGCCGGCGACCTTGGCGCCCCCGGAGAATCCGGCCGTATAGATCCGGCTTCTATTGATATTTAACCGGCTTTGGGTGTCATCAAACAGCGTTCGCCAGATGTTGTCGGTGACGGGCCAGTCATTGCCATTCTTTGAATTGTTGCTACCAATTAAAATAAACCCGTATATATCGGCCAGGGATTTATATTTATTTAAAGGGAGGGAGCCGTTGGCATGTGCGTCGAAAAAATAAATCGCCGGCATTGGTGCTTTGTTGCCGTTGGCAGGAATGTACAAGGCATAAGATTGGGTAGGATCTTTCTGACAGATCACGGTGTCGATGACCTTGCCGGGATTGAATAAACGGGAAGTGACGGCGCGTGTCCTGTTGGCGGCCAGGATGGGCGTTCGGAGGGCGCCGATGAAGGTATAAAAGACCAGGATCAGGCTAATGAGCTGCGTTCTTCTCATACTTAGTGAAGGAGATATTTTCACTAAAAATAAGGAATCACGGGGTACAGGTGCAATTTTTTGTTAAAGAACGTTATCGAAGGACTCCTATAGGATATTTGCCCGTATAATGCCGAAAGTTTTGCTATGCAACGAAAATCTTTTATAAAGATGTTATCTATCCTGCCCCTGTTGCCGGATACGGAGAAACTGGCCGCAGTTCTTCAGTTACCGGGTCATTTCAGGGAAGGAGAGAAAATGCCGGTATTTTTTATCGGCCATGGGAATCCTGCCAATGCATTCCGGGATAATCCGTTTACGCGCAGTCTGCAGGCCATGGGCAATGCCTTGCAGACAAGGCCTTCCACCATATTGGTCGTGTCTGCGCATTGGCAGACGCTGGGAGAAACGCTGATCAGTACAAAAAATACATTCACGACGCCGGAATATAAGGTTAGCGGTTCACCTGAGTATGCCCGGGCGATCCTACAGGAGATACCTGCCTTAAAGGAGGAGGAATACAGGGAGCTCGATCATGGGGCCTGGGCCATTTTGCGGCATATTGCGCCGGCGAGGGATATTCCCGTGCTGGAATTAAGCATCGACATGGGGCAGCCGGCGAGCTATCACTGGAAGCTTGCCCAACAATTGAAATCCTTACGCAGCAAAGGGGTATTGATCATCGGCAGCGGCAATATCGTGCACAACCTGGAATTAAGCGCCCTGAAAATGGCTACGTTGAGCAGCAAACCTTTTCATTGGGCGCTCGAATTCGACCAATGGGTCAAAGGCAGGATCGATGAGCGTGATTTCAGCAGTCTTTTTTTCTACTATAAGCTGGGAAAAATAGCGGACCTCGCTGTACCAACAACGGATCATTTTATACCAATGTTGTATAGTCTTGCGCTGGCAGATGCGAATGAACCTATTTCCTATACGTATGAAGAGGTCTTCAGCGGCATAAGCATGCGGTGTCTCAGGATCGGTTGAATGGCAGCGTATGATGATACGCCTCTTTTATCTTCGAAACCATGTCGCCTTTGAGCCGGAGCCTGCGGAATTGTTGAACTTCATGGCAAGCCCGATCCAATGGTCCAGGTCTTTTTGAATCTGCAAGGCTCCTTTTTCGAAATAAACATAGCCTGTCATCGATTTCCCATTATGAGTCATGGGCCAACAGCCTTCTTTTCCAATGGCGGCTTCTGCCGCAGTAGAGCCTACCCGTAATATAAGCGCGTTCCCCCTTACGTTAATACAGATATTTCCATTTACCATAAAACATAAACCCGATTGTTCTTCCTCTTTGAAAGGTATCTGTTCTGATTTGAGTACGGTTCTGACATGGGAAGCCAGTTGTTCATTGATAGGCATTGGCTAAGTTTTTATAGGTGTTGGACTGATGACTAAAGTTGCTCTTTTTGAGGGGAGGAAGCAAACTTTTTCGATTAATGATCCGAAAAATTCGATGAATGGATACCGGGGTGTCGATGAATGGATACCGGCGTATTTTTTAATACGCACTAAGGTGTTCGAAACGGAAGCGGCCGTCTTGTTTAGCGAGTTGGATGAAATCCTCCAGTTCGGTCCGGAATGCGGAATCTTTTAATTCGGTATCATGCAGGAGGATGATAATCCGGTCATTATTAAAGGTCTTCTTATCCAGCAACATTTTCTCCGTGATAGCCAGCATTTCTTTACCGGTATGCAGATGAATGCTCCGGTCTTCTTTGTTTCGCCACTCCACATCCCAGCCAAATACGCTGTATCCCCTGGATGCCAGCGTGTCAGCGGCTTCTTTACCATTGCTGATATCATTGCGGGAAAGGCTGTCGACCCGGAAAAAATTCCGGCCCGGAAGCCGGGCAAAATTATTGGCGACCTTCAGGCTGTCCCTGTTCCTGTTAAAATCATCCAGAACCAGCAGCGGCTCTTTGAAATACCGGCGATAGTGCCTTTCTGCGTGGGTATAGCTATGATTGCCGATCTCGATATAGGGGTTATCGATGTAATCGTGGAGCAAGTAGCTGTTTTTATTCGCCCCGAAAGCCTTTTTCCCGATGAGAAATACATTGATGGAAAGGCTGTCTTTCCAGGCGAGTTCATTCACTTTCTCGCTTCCGGCGCAGGGACCGTCGTCAAAGGTCAGGTAAATCGAATAAGGCGGTGGGGGAGAATGGGGTTTTGCGTTTAGGACAGAGGCCGATCCGGCGACCAATGCATTGGAATGACCGGGAATATCCTCTTTTTTCGATTTGATCGTTGAAAAAATGAGCACTGTTCCCATAGACAGTATCTTTATTTTCCAGGAAGAGAGCATCATAAAACAGGTTTAGATGGGTTCTCTTGTTTTGCCACAAAACCAATACCAGAGGGTCCTTTTTACTATTAAATAACAAAAGTCCGTTTAAAATCCTGTCTTTTGAGGCTGGAATCAGCCCCCGGCGCTAAAAGATGAGGAAAAAAAGGGACATATTTACCGGATGACAAGGGTCTTTAGCAACATTTTATGGCCATCCTTATCTGTCAGCCGGATCATATAGACGCCTGCGGGGAGGTTTTCAGGGAGCAGTAAGCTCTTCGTGAACACAGGGGAACCGGTCAATGGCCAGGAGGTGAGGATAGTCCCTTTCATGTCCAGCAAACGGAGATCATATATTTCGTTCCTCAATCCCTGGCCGGAGAGCGTGCACTGCCTGTTGATGACCGGATTGGGGTATATATTCACATTGAAAGAGCCAGAGGCTGGCGGCAGGGTCACCGTACTTACGGAGCTGTACCCATCGGTGACGCCATCCTGTCCTACCGTCTTGAGCCGATAAAAATTTGCCCCGGGCAGAGGCTGTTCATCGAAGGCTGTCTGTCCGCCGGCCGGCGGGGTATAAAAATGCAGGATCGTTTCAAAATTCGTTCCATCCCCGCTCCTTTCAATGTCCAGCTCTTTCAGCTTGTCGGCGGCATTCAAGGTCCAGCGAAGCTGCACTTTCCCGTCTGTCAGGTTTGTGGAGAAGTCAGACACCTTATCCGATAAGACGACATAAGATGCATTCGTCACCCAAAGCCCCGAGATCGTCACCTGATCCAGCCCTCCTCCCGACAGATCAGAGGTAGTCGGGAAATTGGTCGCGTTGGAATAGTTGACCAGGTTGGAAGCGGGACTGACGACGACATCTGGAGCGAATAAGGAATACCCGTAGATCACTGCATTATTGGCGACACCCAGATCTGAAAAGCGCAGGAGTACGCCGTCCCGGTTTTGCGATGTGCTGTTATTCATCATCAGCAGGTCCGCGTCGGTGGGATTCTTACGCATGATCAGGTAATTCAGGGAAGGGCCGACATTATTCCCATAATTGCCCGCTACTACCGGGACGGCATTATAATAGGCCGAGGGGTTGCCGCCGGCATCCAGGGTCTTGATGGCTGCGATATAGAATGGATCATGTCCTGTACCGGGTCCTCTGTCAAAAACCGCAAAGCCTGCCTTGGTCACATCGGTCGCTTTGGCGCCGGAAGGCAGGATGAAGTCTACTCTCTCAATATTGTTGTTGTTGGTAGTCGTTGCATTCTGAAAATCGTTGTCGAGCCCGATATTAAAGATCTGCCCGGAAGAAAATATCCTTTCCAGGCTGTCATCATAAGCGGGAATTAATTTGGCGGTGTTTCCCGGATTGATCGTGGCATTACTGTTCTGTTCGAACCACAGGGATTTTCGCAGCCCCGTAACCGACGTATTATCCACTCTGCGGAATCGTATCACGAGTGTGGTGGCCTGGAAATGAAAATTCAGGCCCACCGCCGTAAAGGAGTCCAGCAGTGAAGTATTCGGAGTCGTTACGATGGGTCCAAACTGATACGTATAGGTGTTCCCGCTAAATCCGCTCGAAGCGTTGCCGGTAGCGCCGGTTCCTGAATAGGTAGTAGAAACGGTCGCGTTAACCGAATGTGTAAATACGGCGGTTACCGGAGTTTGTGCGCAAGCAGGGGGTCCGGGGATAAGGCAGGGCAAAAAGGGTAAAAAAGAGGCGCAATATTTTACGATCGATCTGTACGGCGTAAAGGTCGTTTTCATGGATTGGGTTTTAGATTAGGGGTAAGAAGCAGGAGCTTCTCCTCCTAAAAATACTACCGCAACCCAATACCCGAAAGATATAACGCTTATTTATAACCAGTTTACATATTAACCATTATGAAACAACGCAATTATTACGAGTAAACCAGTAAGATATCGAAATCCTTGCTATTACTGAATTACCGGAGAATTTCTTATTATTTTTCAAAATGAACGGAAGGTGATCGTGGCAATGGCTTGTCTATCACCAGGCATATGGCGCCGAGTGCGGGCACTTCTACGCGGATACCTTTTTCGGTGAGGGATGAACGGGCTTTCAGGGTGGCATAATCGGAAGGGCCGCCGGCGATGGCATCCGTACCATGGTCATTGACGAATACTTTCCGGCTGAATTCCCCATTGTCGCTGCCCCCTTGCAAACTGTACCAGTAGAAGCGCCTGCCAACCGGGGAGCCGCCAGTCTTTATTTCTACCGTTCTGACCTTAGTCGATGTATTGACCAATGTGACGCCTATTTCGCCGGAACTAAAAACGGAGCAGTAAGATTTTATGGATGAATCGCCCGTGATGTGGGAATCGAGTAACCTGTCCCCGATCATTTTTTGCATAAAGTAAAGGTAATAAAAGGAAGGCCGCGGGCTCCATCCCCATACCCCGGGCTCGTCACCGGCGCTGAACAGGCCATGGTCATCGCCTCCGGCCCAGCCGTTCAGCATATCCCAGCGGGCTGCCAGTCCATATTTGTTCTTCAGCGCTTCTCCTACAACGATAACGGCAAAGAGACCACTGACATTGGAAACCTGCTGCTTGGAATGGACCGCGAACATATTCCATTCATCCATAGCGACAGGCTTCAGCGCGGCCCGGCAGTCAGTCAACGACCGGGTAACGTACTGCATCATCGCGGCGGGAACGGTCGCTGCACGCTGGAGGATGGTGGCCGCATCCGAGTTGTTCTCGTAAGGAGTAAAATAATTGTGTACGACGTAGAAATCGGCCTGGTCCTTTATTTCCTTCATCATTTCTGCGTTCCATGTCCGCACGAGATTGGTCTGAAAGGGCAGCGGGTCGGCTTCGGAAGTAACGGCTCCGATATAGATACGGCTGCCGGTCTCTGCGGCAGCCTGCCTCATGGAGTCCGCGAAAACTTTGAAATGCCTTGCGTACAATTGCCCGGTGAGAAATTCAGGCTGTCCGTCCTGATTTTTTGTCGTGTCGATCCGGTAACCCCATTCCCAGTCCCCGTTGTTCTCGTTACCTATTTCCCAGTAGCGGGTACGTCCGTGGTCATAACGTACCCAATCGGCGGCCAGGTGTGCGGCGGCAGCTACCGGGTTGGGGCCTGTGCCATAACGGGCATAACCGTAGTTGACGGTAAAAAGACCGCTGGAGCCCGTGCGTTGCAGCATCTCATAATAATTATCCAGCGAAGCGCTGTAACTGATTGCCGGCTTTCCGAAAAAAAAGCCGGGGGCCTTCTTTATCCCGCTCTTATCGGTCAGGAGTGGAGGGACATCGGGAGGAAGATCGCCTGTGCGCCGGTTCCAGAAATAGACGTCGCTGCCGCTGCCAGCCGGGAAACGGATAATATGAGGCTGAAGGTTGGTCACATGCCGGAGAAAGACAGGCTGGTTTACCATGGGCGTCATCCAGGTATTGGCGTTATGCCCGAATTCCGACAGGGGGATGCGGGTAATCACGCGGGAGGGGTCCACGGTCACCGTGTAGTCTGCGGAAGCAGCGACGGGAGCCTCCTCGTATTCGGGTATACTGAATCTTTTCGGCTGCCAGTCATCCAGAAAGAATCCTATTGTTGCTGCAATGGGCGGGTCGGGGGAAACAGGCGGCCTCCGGGAAGCAGGCGTGTTGGCAGAAAAGCTGCCCTGACCGGCGGCGGCGAAAGAGCCCAATAAAAAAGTAAAGAGAAGCTGGTTATTTTTTTTGGATAGCATACGCTTTCATTTTATCGTCATTGAGAGCCACCAGCAAGAGCCTGCATGCAGCCGTCTTAATAATCGCGAGATCTTTTACATCACCATCTATAATAAGTCCGTCGGCTACCGGCGAAACAGGATCGAAATCTCCTTTGCGGTTACCTGTCAGCAAAAGGCCATAGGAAGCATCGTAGCGGCCGGTAGCGACGGATGCCTGATATTCATTTCCAGCCAGGATGATATCGTCGATACCGTCCCCGTTGACGTCCGTGAAGACGATGGCATTGACCGGCGAAATCTGGGCCAGGGCGGGGAACGGATGAAAATTGAATTTCCCTTTGCCGTCATTCTCAAACCAGCCGCTGCGCACTTCTTTGCAATCGAGGACGGTGGCGCCTTCCATCATTTCTTTGGGGAATACGGTCTCCAACGATGCCCTGGCGTAGGATTCATTTTTATCGAAGGTCTTTTTGATGGAGGGCATTTGTTTCGCCCACATGTCCCTGGAAATGCCCGGGGACAGCTGATATTTACCTTCATTGTCTTTACTATAATAGCAGAAGATCGGCTCCACGATACCGTTGCCGTCGAAGTCTTTGGCGATCAGTTCTGCGGGTTGCCGCGCGCTGATATGAAAGGAATTATTCAGCCCCAGGTTACCGGCGATGATATCCGGATGGCCGTCATGGTTGACATCGGCCAGGGTCAGGCTCCGCCAGAATCCCGGAAGGTCTTTCAAACCGGAAGGGCCGGTGATTTCTGTCAGGGTGCGGCCATTGTTCCTGAAAACGCGGATGGGCATCCAGTCCCCTGCAAGGATCAGGTCCGGCTTATTATCATGATCGATATCGGCCCAGATGGCTGCATTGATAAGTCCCGGGTTTTTCAATGCCGGGCATACGGCGTCGGTGACGTCCGTAAACTTTCCATGATCGTTGCGCAGGACAAAGCTGCGGGGTGGCTGTGGGAAAACGCCGAGGGAGACTCTGCCGCCGATAAAAACATCCAGATCGCCGTCGCCATCCATGTCCGCCACAGCAACGCATTTCCCCGGAGTGCGTAAGTCGGGCGGGAAGGCTGTACTGTCCATTCGAAAATTCCCTTTGCCGTCGTTCAGATATAAGCGGGGGCGGCAAAACCAGGAGTTGACGTCGAATTCGCTGCTGCCGCCGGCAATCAGGAGATCGAGGTCTCCGTCTCCGTCGGCGTCGAATAAAGTACTCTGCAGGTCTTCTTCATTCTTAATACCTGTAACCAGGTCCTTTCCGGAAAAGCTGCCATCGGGCTGTTGCAGAAAGACTTTGCCGGACTGTTGGAAGGCGCCTCCTATAAAGAAATCTTCACGGCCATCTCCGTTGAGGTCGCCTGTACTTATGAACGGTCCTTCCTGGGAATATTTTTGCTGGATGAGGGGTTGGAATGAATAATCGAAGAAGAAGGTTTCCCGGTGTTGAAAGAGGGTTTTTATGTCGTTGGTGACTTCGTTGAAAAGGAGATCCGGCGGGCTGCTCCCGGCGGATGTCGCCGGTGAGGTGGTTGCTGAAGCCGCGAGGCCTGATGAAACCGTCCCTGAAGCCGCGCCGGCATCGGTATAGTTCAAGGTTAGTATCCTGTTGACCGGCGGGGATTTGATGATCTGTACTTTTCCGTCCGGCCAGATGATCTTTAGAGAATCCACCGGGTCTGTGCCGAAGCCGAAATGCAGGCGAATGTCCACGGATGACAAATAGCCTCTGACGGGGTATTGCTCTACCATTTGGGTGCGTGACCTGCCGTATGCATACAGCTTTGCCCCGATGCCGTCTTTATTCAGCGTATCTCCGTTCAGGACGAGTGTGAGCCAGGCGGGAGCGGCATTGGGAGTGTTGATATCATTACGCATGATGAATGCGTCGCCGTTGATATTATTGGTGACGATATCGAGATCTCCGTCATTATCCAGATCGGCATAGACGGCGCCATTCGAGATGGACAGCTTATCGATGCCCGCCGATAGGGAAACGTCTTCAAAGGTGAGATCGCCTCTGTTGCGGTAGACATAATTCCGTAACTCGACGGGCCCCAGGGATGCCAGGTGTTCCATAAAGCCTCTTCGCTGGGCGGCATCGTTATCCGGGATGCCGGTCTGCATTACGGTGTTGTGTCTGTACTCGAGGAAGTCTATATTGGTGGGGTCTCTGCCCAGGCCGTTGGTGACATGAAGATCTTTCCATCCGTCGTTATCAAGGTCGGCTATGAGTATGCTCCAGGACCAGTCGGTCTCCCCCACCCCGGCCATCCCGCTTATCTCGCTAAAGAAGGGTTCGTCGTGTTGGTTGACGGTGCGATGGCCGTTATTCAGCTGCAGCATGTTATGGATATATTCCGGTTCATATCCTTTCACTACTTCCATCCGGCGGCGCTCCTCGTTTAAAAAGGAGTACATCATTTTTTTGCGCTGGTTGGTTTCCGGCTGCATGTCGAGGGTCATGAGATCCGGCAGCTGATCGTTATTGATATCGGCGGCATCGGCGCCCATGCTGGAATAGCTCTGGTGTTTCATCGAAGAGGCGATGCAGTTGGTAAAATGACCGTTGCGGTCGTTGAGCCATAGGAGGTCATCAGGGAGGTAGTCATTAGCTACATAGATATCGGGGTAACCGTCTCCATTCATATCGCTCACGACGATGCCCAGGCCATTGCCGGCTTCTATGATGCCGGCCTGTCGGGAGACATCTTTAAATACCGGGTGGTCCATGCCGGCGGGTATTCCTTCGTTGTGAAACAATCGATCCGCGGCCACGGCATTGCTGTCTGTTTTTCTGTCACGGATATCATTGGGGCGGTCGTCGTTCAGCGTGTGGTTCAGCAAATACATATCCAGTCTTCCGTCCTTGTCGTAATCGAAGAAAACGGCTTGTGTGGAATAAGCGGTGTCGGCCAGGCCGTAGGCGGCCGCTTCTTCGGTAAAGGTGAGATCATGCTGATTGATAAAAAGAAGGTTTTTTCTGCGGCTGCCCGGTACTTTGCCGGATATGCACAAATAAATATCGGGCCATCCGTCATTGTTTATATCTATCACGCTCACGCCGGTACACCAGCTGCCGGTGGTGAGGCCTGCCTTCTCCGTGATATCTTCAAAATGCATATTACCTTTATTGATATAGAGCCGGGAGCTGACCTGGTTACCCGCGAAAACGATATCAGGTAATCCGTCTTTGTTAAAGTCTCCGATGCCTACGCCTCCGCCCATGTAGGTATATTCGTTGACGAACATGTTCACCGAGTCGTTTTCCACGATGGTATTTTTAAAACCGATGCCTGTTCCCGAGGCGGGAAGGAGGGTGAAATGCAACCCCTCCTTCCCGTGGGACTGTTCGCATGATGACAGGGCGAACGCAAAGTATATGACCGGTATGAGCGGTATCCATCGAATCATATTCCGGTCTATTTTTTATCGGCGACCAGGTATATAACACTATAAGGCGGTAAACTTACTTTGATGGTGCCCTTTAACGGAGCGGACCAGGGTTTCAGGCTCGCATAGGCAAGCGGTCCGCCGGTGGGGGTGGCGGGTCCTGTGCCATTGACGAATACCTGGCTTGAAAAGGGCGCATTATCCGTGCCTCCTGTCAGGGTATACCAATAATAATGGCTGCCAGCCGGGAAATGCTGAAAGTCGATGGCCACGACGTGGTTGAGGGCTCCGGTATTAATGAGCACCGTACCTGCCTGTCCGGAAGAAAAGGTGGAGGACCAGGTAACGACATCCGAGTTGAACAGGGGTCTCCTGAGCGTATCGGACACCATCCTGTCACCGAAGTATTTCTGGAAATAATACAGGTAATAGTAGGCAGGGCGGGGATTCCAGGCAGGGGCATTCGGTTCGTCGCCGATATTGAACAGGCCCTGGTCGTCGCCGTTGGCATATCCATTGGCAAGATCCCAGCGGCTGGCTTCTCCGAATTGATTCTTTATAAATGAGCCCAGGGTCAGGGCGGCATGGACCCCGTCGATATAGGAAGTGTTTTGTTTGGACCCGGTGGCCTGGATATTCCACTCCGTCATGGCGACAGGCTTCACCGCCACGCCTGCCGAAGTCATTTGCTGTTTCACATAAGACATGACAGCAGGGGCGCCGGCTGTGCCGGTGGCGAGAATGTCCGATATGGTTGAATTCGTATTGAAGGCGGTAAAGTAATCGTGTACGATAAAGTAATCCGCGGTATTGCCCGCATTGCCCAGCACTCCCTGGTTCCAGGTTTGGATAGAAGCATAATCGGAAGAGGAAGCCGGCTGGTTGTACAAGGTGGCGCCGATGTAGATAGTAGCGCCGGTCTCCTGGGCGGCGGCCCGCATGGAGTCGGCAAATACTTTTACATGGTTACCATAGAGCGCGCCGGTGATCAATGCGGGCTGGCCATCCTGGTTTTTGGTCGTGTCTATCAAGTAACCGGCTTCCCAGCTGCCATAGGTTTCATTACCGATCTCCCAGAATTTGGTTCGGCCGTTGTCGTAGCGTACCCAATCGGCGGCCAGGTGGGCCGCGGCGGCAACGGGGTTGGGGCCTGTGCCATAGCGGGCATAGCCATAATTGATGGTGATGATGCCTGTGCTGTTGGTTTGCGCCAGCAGGGTATAATAGTTATCCAGGGACAAGGTATACGATCCCGTATTCCCTCCGTACCAGGCTCCTATGGGGCTAGCCACGCCGCTGGAATTCAGTAGGGAATCCGGGGCATCGGCAGGCTTGGGATTGGCGGATGTGCCATTGAAAAAGTATATGTCGCTGGCGCTGCCGGCGGGGGCGCGGATGATATTGGGCGACAGGTCTTTCAGATACTGCATTAAATTGGTCTGTGTTACGATCTGTCCCATCCAGAGGTTCGAATTATTCCCGAATAAATAAGGGGAGGTCTTTACCAGCACTTTGTTTATATCGATGGTCAGCGAATCCGTTGCATCGCCGGTGGGGACGGTCCCTGCCAGGGTATCCGGTGCGGTAAAGGTCCTTCCCGTCCATGCGTTCTGAAAAAAGCCGATGGTGGCGGGCAGGGACGGATCGGTGGGACTATACATGGAATCGGTGATAACGGGATAAGTACCGCCGGTTTTTTCGGAAGACGAGGTACTTTTTCTACAGGCCGTTGCGATCAGCAACGCCGTACAGATCAGGGTGGGTGCGGCTTTTATAATCAATTTCATGTTCCTGTTTTAATATAACGAATTAGTTTATTTACCTTTTACGATCCGGATATTATCGATTGCGATATTGATGCTATTGGCAGGTACGGCGGTGGCCTGATCGTTCATGACAAGGAATCCAAGACCTAATGAATTATAATCGGTAAAGACCTTTGCGGAGGATCCGTTAGGGTTCCAAACTGTTTTGGAAAAGTCGTTACCCGAGATCAATTGAGACAGCGGGATGGTAACGGTCTGCCAGCCGGTGGGCTTGTATGTTCCATTCGGTGCGAGGCTGGCATCGGACCAGGGCGCAAATCTGGCAGTAAAGGTATTCCAGCCATACCAATCTCCTACAGAAATCCAGATCTCGCCGGCGCTCCAGGGGGACGCCACATACACTTCGAATTTCAGGGAATAGTTGTTGATGGATTGGGATTTATCGGAAACCCAGGGGACATCGTTCAACTGGAGAAGACCGGCATTGCCCTGTGAGCCGGCGTTCTGGTTAGCGCCCATGGGGCTTCCCTGTATGATGACGCCCGAAGCGCCCGTACCACCGGGGTATTTGGAAGTGGTGGTCGGCTGGTCGGCATATCCGCCTGTCCATCCCACGAAGGAAGTATTGTCCGAAGCCCATTGCTGCTCGAAGGTAGAAAGGTAGCCCGGAGAAGGATAGGTCAGGTAGGTATCAAAGGGCTGAGAGGCTGTCGCCGTTCCCAGCGGTCCGGAGATCCGCAGTGAATCAGGGGCCGTGATGCCTGAAGGAACGACAACGGAGATCTGTGTTACGCTGATCGTTTTCAGGTTGATGCCCTGTAAGCCTCCCGGGAAGGTGACCTGGTTGACTCCGATAAAATTAGAGCCGTTGATCAGCAGGGTCGTCCCGGCCACTGCGTTTTCATTGGACAGGGAGCTAATGGTCATAGGAGGAGGATAGGTATAGGCAGCTGTGCCAAAAAGGCAGAAGACGCGGAGGGAATCGGTGAAGGCGACTCCGGGCGGGATGGCTGCCACTATCTGGGTGAATGCTTTATTGACGGTATAGGATAGCGCCGTATCGTTGCCGGGGACGGGGAAGGTGATCTTTTTGATGCCGGCGAAATTACTCCCGTTGATGGTAATGATCGTTCCGCTGCTATCCAATGCGATGGAGCTGATGGAAGGCGCGGGAAGGTATAGCTGAAAGGAGTAGATGACGGTGCCATGGTTCGTCACGAGTTTAATGACATTGGGCACATTCGGAATGGTGGCCGCCGTCTGGGCCGTTCCGGGAATAGTGATGATGATGGCGGTATTGGTATTATAAACGGGGTTGAAATAGGCCGAAGTGTCGTTAAAAAAGGCTTGTTCCAGTCCTCCCAGGTTATGCCCCTCTATCACGATCTCGGTGCCGGGCGTAGCTGCCACGAAAAAGCTGTCGCGTTTGGTGGTATCCAGGCTCCTGATGTTGGTGATGACGGGAGGTCCGCCGCCATTGTTCTTCTTGCAGGAGAACTCCACCACTACGAGGCTGGCCAGCAAGAGTATAAGGAATATTATTTTCTTTTCCATATGAATACATTTTTTTTGGGTCAGTCTCAATATTTTACTTTACTAAAGTCAAATGGTACGGGCGCTAACCCCAGGTTGGGCGCCACGAGCATTTCGGATGCGGGGTAAGGAAGGTCTGCCTTGTCGGCGGTAAGGGTGTACGTATGAGCTCCCAGCGTGGCCGGATTGGTAGCATCGTTCAGCCAGGTGACAAAGGAGTTACCGCCATTGTAAGTGATATTATAGGTCCCCCGGTTTTGCGTGTTGAAATAATTTAACGCGCTGGCGGGATCGAAGTAATACCATTGCTTCCAGTCGTACCAGGCATGTCCTTCAAAGGCGAATTCGATCTTCTTTTCCAGAAAGATATCCGCGTAGCTGATGGAAGACCTGGACGCCACACCGGCACGGGTCCTTACGGCATTGAAATATTGCAGGGCCAGCGGGTCGGACGTGGAGGCATTATTACCCAGGATGGCATCAGCGTAGGTCAGGTATACATCCGCCAGGCGGAAGATATAGGTGCTGATATTTTCATTCTGCGAGCCGCCCAGTCCGCCATTGTCGGCCGGAGAGCCGATCACATATTTCTTTACGTAAGCGTGGTCGCTGTTGTAAAAAGTGTGGCCGGGTACGGCGGGAACCGTGATATGGGGGTTACCGGCCGAGTCTGCATAGGTAGCATTACTGAATAAGGTGGTATCTACATGCCATCCTCCGGCGGCCTTGTCGATATCGGGGTAATTCGTGTTGGGCAAAAAGATAGTCGCTTTCCGGCGAATCGAATCCGCGGCGTTATTGGGGTCCATATAATATGCCAGTAAGCTGGGGGAAGCGCCGAAGGCTCCGCCCCATCCATCGCCGGTCTGCGTGATCTTCGAGTCATAGGCCAGGTTGGCCTGCATGTGGTTTTGAACGAACCATTGCCCGCTTGGCACCCAATACAATCCGAACAGACATTCCGCGGGAACATTGGTACCGCTGAAAACTGCGCTGGTGAAGAGGTTGTAGTAGTTGGGATATAAGGTAAGGCCGCTGTTGGTACAAACATCGCCTGCGTAATACCTGGCACTGTCGAGATCTGTTTGGTTACGGGTGCCTCCGGACTGTCCCAGCCCTGCCCGGACGAGGTAGGCGCGGGCTAACATTCCTTCGGCGCTCCATTTCGTAATACGACCGGGTTGCAGCGGAAGGGTGCTTAGATTCTTTGAAGCCCAGGCGAGGTCCGATATGATGAATTTCCATACATCCGCCAGGTTATTCCTCCGGACGCTGCTGTCGCCCAGCTGGACGCTGTTGTCATAGATAATGGGACAGGCTCCCCAGTTCAGGGCTATGAAGTAGTAGGCGGCAGCGCGCATGAAGTAGCATTCTGCCAGGCCCGAGTTCCTTCCCGACGTGCTGGCGCCGGCGCCGGCATTGCGGATGTTGAGCGCTACGATATTGGCATTGGCGACCACCGACCACAGCGCCGAATAGGCGCTTCCCAGCGCGCCGCTGGGATCCTGTGCGGTAACCGTGAAGTTCAGGAAAGAGCCCCGGCCGCTGTAATTGTCGCTAAGGCTGTTGCCGCCCATGATGTCCCCGATATACTGAAGGGAAGTCCCGTTGTATCCTCCCCAGGATCCATTGTACAGGGGGCCGGTACCGTTGAGAATATCTGCATCCGACTGATAAAAGGTGCCGGCGGTGGGTGAGGCAAGGGGCGGGCGGTTTAAGTAGTTCTTATTACAACCCTGCAGGACAAATGCTGCAAGGGCCGTTATCGTTATTATAATTATCTTCTGTCTCATTATTATATTTTTTACTAATTGTGTTTTATCAGAAATCCAGGGAGAGACTGAATGTGTAGGATCTCGTTGAGGGGTACCGGCCTTCGTCTACACCTACCAGGTTGACGCCTCCATAGTTATAGATCCCTACTTCCGGATCGTAGCCTGTATAATGCGTGATGACAAATGCATTCTGCACCTGGAAGGTGGCTAAAGCGCCCCTGAGCACATGCGTCTGCGAGAGATACTTTGTCGGTACGCGGTAACTTAAGCGGACGTTCTTCAATTTGAGATAAGAGCCGTCTTCTACATTCCAGTTGGAGATCCTGTTGTTGCCGTTGGCATCCACGAACACATTCGGTATATTATGCCCGGGATTGGTCAGAACGGCCGTCAAAGCATCGGCTGGGAGGATGCTGCTGGGTACGGCGAAATTGATATCATTTTTAAAGTGGTTGTTATAGGGGCCGGTGCCTTGTGGCAGGGTCTCATTCTGATACCGGGTGAGGTTCAGGATCTGGTTGCCGTATACGCCGGTAAAGAACAGGTTGAGCTCAAATTCCTTGTAGGTGAAGGTCGATGTAAAATTATAGGTGTATTTAGGCCAGGGGTTACCGATAGGCCCCAGGTCCTTGGTGTCGACATAGCCGTCTCCGTTCACATCCTTGTATTTAATATCGCCGACCCAGGAACCGCGGGTGGCGTCGATGATCATGGGGGCTTTATTGTCGCTGGTGCCGGTCTGGATCGCATGTCCGGCGACGTCCTTGTAATTCTGGAAGAGTCCCTGGGCCTGATAGCCAAGGATCATGCTGATGGGCTGGCCCACCTGGGTTGCGAATTCCGCTTGCCGGTCGTTGACCTGGGAGTAGTACTGGGTATAGATGCTGGAGACCAGTTTTGTCACTTTGTTGCGGTCGATGGAGAAGTTAATCCCTGTCCGCCACTGGAAATCGTGGGTAGCTATATTCACGGTATTCAGTGTAAGCCCGATGCCTTTATTCTGCATACCGCCGTAGTTCTCCACGGGCCATTGCACCTGTCCGCCATAGCCGCCGCTGAGGTAACCGCCTAAGTAGGAAGGGCCGGAAGCTTCGAGGATCAGGTTGGATATTTTTTTATAATAGGCGTCCGCGATGAATTCCACCCGGTTATTGAACAGGTGTGCATCCAGGCCTACGTTGGTCGCCTGGTCCTGTTCCCATTTAAGATCGGGGTTGGGGAAATTGGAAGGCAGGAAACCGCTGCCCCATATCGTTGCGGTCGAATAGAGGTTGGAATAGACGGCGCCTCCCGAACCGGAGTTTCCGGAGATACCATATTCCGCACGAATTTTCAGGTCGTTGATAAAGCCGATGCCCTTCATGAAATTCTCATCGGAGAGCTTCCAGGCAATGGAAACTGCCGGGAAAGTACCCCAGCGGTTAGCCGGACCGAAGTTGGAGCTGCCGTCCCTTCTGACAACGCCCTCCACGATATACTTGTTATCATAGGTATAATTCAGGCGGCCAAAGTAAGATTCACCGGCTCCGTCTCCCCGGGAGCTGGTTCCGGGAGGCGATAAGGGGTCAGCGACGCTCAATTCCTGTATGGAGTTGGTGGAATATCTCAAGCCGGTTGCGTTCAGGGTCTGGTAGGCGTAATAGGTGGCTTCGTGGCCGGCCATGATCGTAGCGCTGTGTTTGTCGTGCGTATAGGTATATTGCAACCGGGTATTTACCGAGGCCCAATAGTTATTGCCACTGCCCCGGCTGCCGGAGGTGGGGGCACTCGAGTAGTAGGCGCCCAGGGTATAATGGGGATTGAACTGGTAGTTATTGGTAAAGGTATAGTTCCCGTTCACCTCCGTATGCCACAACAGACCTTTCAGGGGTGTTATATCCAGGTTGACCCCTCCTATCACGCCGAAGGAAGTGTTGTAGTTATTATTGAGATTGGCGATGGCAATGGGGTTGGTGGTCGCATATTGCGCCTGCTGGAGGTTGGCCGGCCCGCCGAAAGTGCCATCCGGGTTCTTCACGGGGATGGTGGGATTCTGGCCCACTGCGAGGTTAATGATATTATTCTGGAAGGTATTGGCTTTTTCCTTGGTGGTGAAGGCGCTGAAGTTGGTGCTGAACTTCATCCATTTGGTAGCCTGGTTGGTCAGGTTCAGCCTTATGGAGCCGCGCTGAAAGCCGGAACCGATGGCCACACCACTCTGGTTGAGATAATCCCCTGAAAAATAAAAGGTCGATTTATCGGTGCCCCCGCTTAAGGCAAGGGAATGTTTCTGGAGCCGGGTCTGCTGGAACAGCGCATGCTGCCAGTCGGTGCCGGATCCTAAGATGGTGGGGTCGCCCAGTTCGGGGGGTTCGACGCCTACCAGTCCATAGTGCTGTAATTTTCCGATATAAACGGCATATTCCCTCAGGTTCATGACGGGCAGGTTTTTCGGCCTTTCCTGGAGTGTTTGGGATTCGTTGGCGTTTACCCGCGTCGCACCCGCTTTGCCTGATTTGGTGGTGATCATCAGGACTCCGTTGGCGCCTGCGGCGCCGTAGATGGAAGTGGCGGCCGGGCCTTCCAGCACGCTGATGGTTTCAATATCTTCGGGGTTGATGCCTGCGAGTTCATTGGTCAGGGTCGGGGTGGAATTGTAGGCGCCGCCTGTTGCCATGCCGGGGCGGATCTGGACGCCGTCGACGACGTAAAGCGGCTGATAATTTCCGGTGACGGTACTGACGCCCCGGATGATCACCGCTGCTCCTGACCCCGGGGCCCCGCTGCTGGTTGATACGTATACATTGGGGGATTTCCCTTGCAGAGCGTCATCCAGGGTAACGTTGACCGTCTTGTTCAGATCGGCATTCGAAATGGTGACTACGGCGCTGCTCAGGTTTGTTTTTTTCATCTTGCCATAGCCGACGACGATCACATCGTCCATTTTGGCAAGGTCTTCGGTCAGGACGGCGTAAACGGTAGTAGCCGCTGCCCCGATCTTTATTTCCCTGGATTTGTACCCTATATAGGATATGATGAGGATATCGCCTCCCTGGGCGCGGATGCTGAATTCTCCTGAATTCCCGGCGCTGGTGCCGTTCCGGGTGCCTTTTACGGTAATAGAGGCTCCGGCAATTACTGCGCCGGAGGCGCCGGATGTTACTGTACCCGTTATTGTCCGGGGGCCGGTGTTCTGTGCCCGGAGGGGAACATAGAAAAGAAGGGTCGAAAGAATTACTCCAAGGAATATTCTCATCACGCCCATAGTGGTGAAATGTCTCATACTCAAGCAATTGTTGGTTAAAGCGGTTATATACTGATAAAAGGGAAAAAAGAATGGGACCGTGGTGGATTTATCCGGTCATAGATGGAAATAGCATATGGCATATTTTAGCGTTTAGTGGGAAATGCAATCGGTTGAACTAACGACGTAAAAATAAAGAGTTTGTCTGCGGGAGAGGGACCTCAAAATCGTCAAAATGGGTATACAAATGTTCGAATTTTTGGGGTTGTGGGCTGAAAACAGGGTACTTTATGTATATGCAGTATATTTGATAGGAAAAGATTGCCGGGGCCTGCCCTACCATTTATGATATATATGAGGTGTAAAATTTTAGTTATCTTGTTATGCTGGTGGCCATTTTGCCGGCAGTACGGTCAGTCCGGAGAATATGTATTTTCGCACCTTGATTTTACCGGCGGTCTGTCCAATAATCATATTACGAGCATTTACAAGGACAAGCGCGGGTTTATGTGGTTCGGGACCATTGCCGGTCTCAACCGCTATGACGGGTATCAGTTCAGGACCTTCCGGTATGATCCCCGGGATACGAATTCCATAGCAGACAATTATATCGAGCAGATATTCGAGGGACCCGGCGGCAAGCTATGGGTGGAATCCAGGGCGGGGAGGTTCAATATCTATGATTTTGCCGCTGACCGGTTCAGCCGAAACTATCCGGCCTATCTGAACGGGATCGGCCTACCTTCTTCCTGGCTGCTGAATATCGTGCGGGATAAGGAGGATTACTGGTTCATCTACCGGGATAGCGGCGTATATCATCTTATGCCGGACGGGAAGATCATTTCATTCCGGAATAATCCTGCTGACGCCCATTCCATCAGTTCCTCCACGATCTGCGGCGCCAGGACCGACGGGGGTGGCAATTGCTGGATCATTCACCAGAACGGGCTATTGGAAAAAATAGACGGCCGCCGGAACACCCTGTTATTCAGTACGGCCAGCCTTCAACCTTCGCTGGGCGACAATCTTTCCCTCTGCAAGATCTTCATCGATAAGGAGAATGACCTGTGGTTTTATTCCAACGGGGTCGCCAAAGGAATCTGTTATTATAGTCCGTCTACCGGCGAGATACGGCATCTGAGCCAGGAAACTGCGGGAGGCAGGTTAAGCAGCAATGTCGTCTATGACATCCTGCAGGATGACAAGGGGGCTATCTGGCTGGCGACGGATCATGGCGGGGTGAACATCGTGGAGAAGCGGGATTTCTCCGTCAAAATCATCAATCATATAGAGGACGACGATAAGAGCCTGGCCGACAACAGTATCAATACGATGCTCCGGGATTATACGGGCACGATCTGGCTGGGTACGTTCAAGAACGGGATCAGCTATTTTCACGAGGACAGGATCCAGTTCCCCCAGTACCGTCATCAGCCTTCCAATAAGGCCAGCCTGAACTATGATGACATCAGCAGTTTCGTGGAAGATCCGGCCGGCAATATATGGATCGGCGCCAATGGCGGGGGATTAATCTATTTTGACCGTAAACGAAATAGTTTCCGGCAATACCTGCACGATCCACGGCAACCCAACAGTCTCAGTAATAATATCATCGTCAGCATGTTGATGGACAGGAGCCATCGGCTATGGATCGGGACTTATTTCGGGGGGTTGGACTGCTATGACGGAAAGACATTCACGCATTACCGTCATAATGAAAAGATAGCATCCAGTCTTGCCGACGACCGGGTGATGTGTGTCTATGAGGATTCCGGCAACAGGATATGGGTGGGCATGCTGGCGGGAGGCATGGACAGGCTGGACCCGGGAAAAAAGGAATTTTATCATTACACCAGCAGCATACCCAATTCAATAGTCAATAACTATGTCTCTTCCATCACGGAGGACAGCCAGCAAAACCTGTGGGTTGCCACCGGTTATGGGATCGACGTCCTGGAAAAAAGTACGGGCCGGTTCGTGCATTATTCCAGCGAGGTGAACCGGCTGGGTTCGAACAATGTCACGATACTTTTACGGGACAGCCGTCAGCGGATGTGGGCGGGTACGCGGGAGGGGTTGAATCTTTTCGACCCGGAGAAGAAGGTATTTCAGTCTTTCACTACGGACAATGGTTTGCCGGATAATACTATCCGGAGTATCGTGGAAGACCGGCGCCATGATATCTGGGTCAGCACGCTCAACGGTATCAGCAAGCTGTCGGGAGATGGGACCGTCCTGCATGACAGTCTGCTTTTAACCTGCACCAACTTTCATGAACCGGATGGACTTCAGGGGCGGGAGTTCAATGAGAAATCGGGTTTCACCGCCCGGGATGGGATGATCTTCTTCGGGGGGCCTAACGGGTTCAATCTCTTCGAGTCTTCCAATATCATACGCCGCAAGAGTATTTATCCTGTTGTCCTGACGGATCTGCAGCTATTCAATAAAAGCATCCGGCCGCGCGAAAAAGAGGGCGGTCGCGTCATTCTCGGCAGGGCCCTCGCCGAAACCTATCAAATCACGCTGCGGCATAATCAAAATGTATTTTCGCTGGAATTTGCCTCGCTGGATTTCCTGGAGCATGCCCGGAATAAATTTGCCTATAAGCTGGAGGGGTTCGATAAGAACTGGCTGACCACGGACGGGAAGGTGCGTAAG
This sequence comes from Puia sp., assembly GCA_035555335.1. Taxonomy (GTDB): domain Bacteria; phylum Bacteroidota; class Bacteroidia; order Chitinophagales; family Chitinophagaceae; genus Puia. The sequence goes on along the minus strand of DATMGS010000027.1, from coordinate 302,791 downwards.
GCTACCTATACCAACCTGGATGCGGGGGAATATACATTCAAGGTAAAGGCATCCGATGAGGATGGGGTATGGAATGATAAGGAGGCCACTTTAAAGATCATCGTTCTTCCTCCTTTCTGGAAAACGCCCTGGGCTTATTTATTATATCTGCTGGCGGCGGTGGCCCTGCTTTATTTTGCCAGGCGGATGATCATCCGGCGGGCGCGGCTGCGTTTTGCGCTGGAGCAGGAGCGGCGGGAAGCCAGGAGAATGCATGAGATGGACATCATGAAGATCCGCTTCTTTACCAATATGAGCCATGAGCTGAGAACGCCTTTGTCCCTGATCCTGGCGCCTGTGGAAAAGCTGATCGGGCAGCCTTTGCAGGCAGACCCTAAGAAGCAGTATGAATTGATCCGCCGAAATGCCCGGCGTCTTTTGAACCTTGTAAACCAGCTGCTGGATTTCCGGAAGATGGAGGTCAATGAGCTAAGGCTCCATACCCGGCAGGGAGACATCTTAAAGTTCATAAAAGATATTTCATTGTCCTTTGTCGACCTGGCGGATAAGAAAAACATAGTATTCACGTATCACGGCGAAGAGAAACGCCTGGTAACCTTGTTCGATCATGATAAGCTGGAGCGGATCCTGTTTAACCTGTTGTCCAATGCTTTTAAGTTCACGCCGGAGAATGGGGCTGTGGGGGTAGGCGTGCATACGGAGAAAGGGGATAAAGGAGAGGTGACCCTTCAGATAAAAATAAAAGATACGGGGATCGGCATCTCAATGGAAAATCAGCGGAAGATCTTCGACCGGTTCTTCCAGACGGAGATCCCTGATACTATTCTGAACCAGGGGAGCGGGATCGGGCTGGCGATCAGCATGGAATTTGTAAAAATGCACCAGGGCAGTCTGTCCGTCGAAAGTGAGATTAATAAGGGCAGCTGTTTTACCGTTACGCTGCCGTTCAGGGAAATCGGGGAAATGGATGCGCCGGTAAATGGCGCTGCGGTTACGGGGATCGATCGGGAAGCTGCTTTTGCCGATGAAGAGACGATGATGGAGGAGGAGCAGGCGGTCTTGCCGGTTGAAGAATCGGGAGTTGGGGTCGCGGATAGGTTGGCGGCGGGCGGATCAGGGAATGGATCGGCGGGCGGCAAAAGAAATGTTCTTTTAATTGTGGAAGACAATGAGGATTTCCGTTTTTACCTGAAGGACAATCTGCGGGCGTCCTATATTATCCATGAGGCTTCGGATGGGAAGGAGGGATGGCGTAAGGCGCTGGCGTTGCATCCGGACCTGGTGGTGAGCGATATCAGCATGCCGCTGATGAACGGGATCGATCTTTGTAAGAAGATACGATCGGATGAGCGTACGCGGCAGATACCTATCATTCTGCTGACGGCGCTGGCGGAGGAGAGTATCGAATTAAAAAGTTTGCAAACGGGCGCTAACGATTATATTTCCAAGCCATTCAACTTCGAGATATTGCAGTCCAGGATCGTGAGTCTGCTGGAATATAAGGCGACGATCAAAAAGACTTACCAGCGCCAGGTCGAGGCGAGTCCCGCTACGGCTGAGATCACGTCTGCCGACGATGTATTCCTGCAGAATGTCCTGCAGCAGATCGAGAAGAACATGTCCAACGCTGATTTTTCCGTAGAGGAATTGAGCCAGCAGTTTCATAGCAGCCGCAGCACTTTCTACAAGCGGTTACTGGTCATTACGGGCAAGACGCCGGTGGAGTTCATACGGTATATCCGGTTGAAGAGAGCGGCGGAGCTGCTGGAAAAAAGTCAGATGACGGTATCCGAGATTGCGTATGCGGTCGGGTTCAATAACCCTAAATATTTTACCCAGCAGTTTAAGCTGGAGTTCGATATTGCGCCATCTGCATATAGAACCGGGAAAAAGCATAATACGGATACCAGAGAGGACAGCAGTCGTTGATACGACGGCCCAGCCGCTGGTCCGATTCATCCGATAAATCCGTGTCGGTTATCCGTTGGCGCTACCAGGTATCTGTGCGGAATGGCGCCAGCGGAAGACCTTCTTTGCTGAAGATATTTCCGATGCCAGCATTACTGAACTGGTAGCGGACGGCCACCGGTTGCTTCACCTGCCGCGAGGAGACGATGAGGCGGCTACCTTCGATCTTAGTTTGAGCGGGATAAAAGACCTTGTCCTCACCTGCCATGAAAAGAGCCTGTGCAGCCGGGCCTTTGACCAGCAGTCCGGCAGGTGCGTCTCCGATCGTAATAATTATTTTTTCGCGGTCGATCACCATGCTCCGGTAAGCAGGGTTCCTGTACACAATATCCTTTTGATGATAATGGTCGCCCAGGGCCCAATTGGCGAGGCGGTATCCTACATCGTGCTTGTTTTTGGGATGTATATTCGATGTATCCCCTGTAATGTCGCTGATGACCACCATGCCGGTATTCTCCAGGTTCATGACGGCGGTCTGCTGCTCGCGCAGTAAGTCAGCATGTTCCCTGGCTGCGCCATAGGAAAAGGGAGCGATCTGGACGTAGTAGAAAGGCAGCGGTTCCTGCCATGCTTTGCGCCAGGAGAGGATCATCGTATCGAGCAGCTGTGCGTAGGTGCTGGCTGTTCCGCAATTGCTCTCGCCCTGATACCATAATACGCCTGCAATGGTAAAGTTAGTGATGGGCGCTATCATCGCGTTGTAGCAATATCCGGGAGTATGGGGCCAGCTATAGGAAGGCTGCAGCAAGGCTGCCGCACTCTTCAGGGCCGTATCACCGTCAACCAGTTCCGCCGGCGTCCACACTTCCGCGGCAGTGCCGCCCCAGGCTGCCTCTATGAGGCCGATGGGTACATTCATCTGCCCGTTCAGTTTTTTTCCGAAGAAATACGCTACGGCGCTGAAGGTCTTCAGTTCGCCGGAATCACAGATGGACCAGCCGGCCTTGCAGTCGTCCTGGGGGGTCGGGGATGTTGTTTTAGGGATATGAAAGAAGCGGATATTGTTGTTGGTGCAAAAAGGTAATTCATTTTTCACATCGGGTAGTCCCCAGCTCTCTGACATCTCCATATTGGACTGTCCGGAGCAAACCCAGACTTCACCGATGAGTATGCCTTTCAGCCCGATCGTGTTCTGCGCTTTTATCCGGATGGTATAGGGACCGCCTGCTGCCGGTGTCGGGACTGTCAACAGCCATCTGCCGTCGCGGGTGCCTTTGGCAGAGTCCAGCCGGTTATTCCAGGAAGTGGTGATGTAAATTTTTTCTTCCGGTTCGCACCAGCCCCACAGTTTTGCGGATGACTGCTGCTGAAGGATCATGTTGTCGGCGATCACAGCCGGGAGGCGGACGTTAGCAAAAGAAATATTGGCTATGCAAAGCAACAGGCAGGGCAATAAATTTATTTTCATATTGGGAAGATACTCATGAAGAAGATAATTTCTCTCTTGCAAGTTAAACAATCGATTGCGTACAAAATTTCTTTCATGTATTGCAATTTTAATTATTTTAGTGGTTTAATTAAGTTCATGCCTACGTGAGCGTTGTGCCACCATATGATAAAGAACTCCTGGAGCAGGTAGCTCAGGGCAGTGAAGCAGCTTTTAAAGTAATTTTTGATAGCCACTGGGATCGTCTTTACAATTATATGATGGCGCTCACCAAATCTCCTGAAGTAGCCGAAGAGATCGCGGCCGATGTTTTTCTCAAATTATGGACTGGTCGCGAGCTGTTGCCCGGCATTCAAAACCTGGAAGCTTTTTTGTTGAGGGTGGCCCATAACAAAGCCATGGACTTCTTTGCGGTGACGGCGCGGAATGCCAAATACCAGAAGATCATTTTCGAGGCTATCCGGCATCGCGAGGTTCCCGGGGCGGATTCTCATATCCTCGATAAGGAGGCTCAGGGCTTGCTGAGCGAGATCCTTGCCGGCCTGTCGATGCGACGCCGCCTGATCTTCACCCTTCACCGCATCGACGGGCTGAGTCATGAAGAGATCGCTCAACGGCTCAATCTTTCGCATCAGACCGTCAAGAATACCATGGTCGATGCCCAGCGCAGTATCCGCAACCTGCTGAAGAAAAAATTTCCGGACGGTCTTTTCTTTCTCCTGGTGTCCCTGTTAGGGGCGCTGTAAGCTGGGGAATCCTGCTAACCGATCTTTCTGAAAATATTTTTTCCCGGCATTAGTACCGGTCCTTCTTTTTTTCCGTCTCTGTGGTATAACACCGCGATATGCCTGCAAATCCCCTTCGCCTGGAAGAGTTGTTCGATAAATACGTCCGGAGTGCCATCACTCCCGAAGAGTTTACCGAGTTCTGGCATTTGATAAAGGAAATGCAGGACAGTGATGCGCTGAGCGCAAAGCTCACCATGTTATGGCGCCAGTGGGAGACGATGGGAGGGACAGGCTCCGGTCCCGACAAATCGAAAGTATTTTCCCGGATCATGGAGAAGGGGCTGGATCGGGAGATCGATTTCGAGAAACTTCATATTCATCCCGGGACGCGCCGGTTACGCCAGTTGACAGCCGCCGCCGCAGTGGTGGCCATCGTCGTGGGCATTTACCTGCTCTATCCCGGCAAGTCAAAACCTGCACAACCTTCTCCGGTCTATGCTTCTCAAACGCAACACACACCTTATATCCGCAATATCGTATTGCCGGACGGCAGTTCGGTCGTCCTCTATGCAGGCAGCACGCTCGATTATCCCGCTACTTTTCCGGCCGATGGCAGAGAGGTCACCCTGAAAGGGCAGGCCTATTTTGACGTTCGCCACGACGATAAAAAACCTTTTATCATTCATACGGGCAAGGTTCGTACGACCGTGCTGGGCACGGCTTTCAATATCAGTTCGGACAGCAATAAGGTCACCGTATCGGTCACCGGGGGCAAGGTGCGGGTAGAGGATGGCCAAAAGGTGTTAGCCGTATTGGCGCCCAATCAGCAGATCGTTTACAGGGTCCCCGAAGAAGTGGCGGAAAAAGGGACGGTAAATGCAGAGCGGCTCGTGACGGACTGGACAAAGCAGGATATGAGCTTCGACGGAGATAGTTTCGGCGAGATCGCCGGGGTGGTCGGGAGGAGATATGGGGTCACTATCCGGTTTAAAAATCCGGAACTGGCCAAATGCCTGATCGTAGCTTCTTTCAGCGGTACGGAAATGCTGGAGAACGTTATGGAAATGTTGTGTACCATTCGCAATGCAAGCTATACCTATCAGCGGGAAAGCAAGGAAATTCTGATCGATGGAAAAGGATGTGACTAAGAGATATACCAAAACTACACTCATCACCAAAACGCTAATGCCATGAAAATGAAAAATTGATCATCTAATTCTCCGGCACAAGCCAATAAAAAACCCCTCCCACGCCTGGACAGCAATCAGAGGGGCCAAGGTTCAAAACAAGTTTGCTCATTTTAAACCCTTTGCAATTTATGCAAAAAAGTATTGCTATGCCTGAAAAAGCCTTTATAAGGACATTTCCGGCGATCCGTTTGTTTCAAATAAATGTATCATTCCTCATGAGGGTCAGCGCCTGGTTAATTCTCTTTGTCTCGCTGTCAGCGCAGCTTCTTATCGCCAATACGGGCCGTGGGCAGAGCTCCGTCGATAAAAAGATCACGCTGGAGCTGCGCAATGAATCCCTGCGAAGCGCCCTCAATACGATCGGCAAGCTCTCCGGCCTTCGGATGGCCTATCCCCTGGAGCAGGTCTCCCGTTACAAACATATCAACCTGTCGAAGGATACCCGGCCGATAGAGCAGATCCTGTCGATCATTCTCTCCAATACGGGGCTGTCTTTCCGGCAGGATGCCAGCACTATCCTGATCTTTAAAAAGGAGATCCCGGAGCTGCTACCTACGGTGGCGGAAAAGGCCGGTGACGATGGGCTGGCGGCAAAACCCATCACCCGGTCTATCAGCGGTACGATCAGGGACGACAAGGGCAATCCCATTGCCGGCGCCTCGGTGATCCTGCAAAATTCTAATCTTGGCACGTCTACCAATGCCGAAGGGTTTTTCGAGCTGAATGTACCGGATAATGCGGACTCCCTGGTTATCTCCACGGTCGGCTTTGAAGAGATGCGGGTTGGTATAACCGGTAAAAGTAAAATTACAGTATCCCTGGTACGGCAGGATAAGAACAATATGAACGAAGTGGTTGTAGTCGGATATGGGAGTCAGAAAAAGGCCACGCTCACAGGGACAATATCGACCGTTTCCGGAAAAGCATTGACAGATCTGCCGGTATCCAATCTTTCTTCGGCCCTGGCCGGAAGAGTTCCCGGCATGACGGTCCTTGGCTCCGCCACCGTACCCGGCGCCGCCGCCTCGATCACCATCCGGGGGCTGGGCACTTTTAACAACACACAGGCGCTGTATGTAGTAGATGGCATCGTGCGGGATCAGTCCGGCATGGACGGATTGGACCCTAATGAAGTGGAAAGCATCAGCGTGCTGAAGGATGCAGCCAGTGCGGCAGTCTATGGATCCAGGGCATCCAATGGGGTGATCCTGGTTACCACCAAGCGGGGCAGCAACCAGCGGCCCGTCGTCAGCTACAAGGCCAGCGTGGGATCGGAAAGTCCCACCCGGACCGTGAAGCTGATGAATGCTTATCAGAATACCCAGTTTAATAATGACGCCTTGTATGCCATGGACGGGTATGATCTGACGGCGGCTCAGAACGATCCCCGCTACTTCACGTCCGACGAGGTGGATTATTTCAAGACGCATAGCTATAACTGGCTGAAGGACCTCAGTAAAAACGGTCTCCTGGATCAGCATAATCTCTCTGTCAATGGCGGTACGGAGAATATAAAATATTTCATGTCGGCGGGTTATTTCAATGAGAATGGGAATTTCAGCAACCTGGGTTATAAGCGGTACAATATCCGCTCCAACGTGGATGCGAAGATCAGCAAGGATCTAACTGTCAGCCTGACGATGGACGGCAATATCAAGAACAGCAACCGTCCCTGGTGGAACTACGATTTTTATTATCCCAATAGCACGATCAATGCCTTGCCGGACCTGTATCATGGCATCCAGCAGAGCAGCCCTTATTTCCCCATGTACATTGGCGGAAAACCTGTCGGCAATGCTGCCAACGGCAATTTCAATACCTGGCATCCGGGAGAGGTGTTGAATGACGAAGGATATATCCGCAGCAATCTCAAGACGTATAATGGCATCATTGCGCTGGAATATAAGGTTCCCTTTGTCAGCGGACTGAAGATCAAGGGATCTTACAGCTATAATTACAATTCCACGGTGGACAAGACTTTGTACAAGCCGTATACGGTCTATGATTTCGCCACCACCGGTAATCATTCGCATATCGTGACCGATCAGATCATCGGGTCGCATGTGATCTCCCAGCAGCCATATTCCAGCCTTGCCGAGGATATGGGGGAGACCAATACCTACCAGCTGGACCTTTATCTCAATTACGATAAGGATTTCGGGCGGCACCATATCAGCGCTACGGCGGTATATGAACAATCCGAAGGGAACTACAATTACTTCGGCGGGCAGAAGCAGGGGCTGCTGACTCCGGCGATCGACCAGCTCTATATTGCCAGCTCCGATCCCAATCTGACTTCCTTTGCCGGAAATGCCAATGAAACCGGGCGGTTGTCCTATGTGGGAAGGCTTAACTATGACTATGCCGGAAAGTACATTATTGAAACCGCCTTCCGTTATGACGGGTCCCAGATCTTCCCTCCGGGAAAACGCTGGGGATTTTTCCCGTCTGCGGCGGCAGCCTGGCGGATATCGGAGGAATCTTTCTTTAAGAATAATGTGAACTGGGTCAGCAACCTGAAGCTCAGGGGGTCCCTGGGTCTGCTGGGTAATGATGCGGTCAGTCCTTTCCAATATGAGGAAAGCTATAGCGTCAATAACGGTCCCTATTTCGGCGCCGCAACCAGCGCTATTGCTTCCACCTTATATCCGAATCCAAACATCACCTGGGAAAGGACCCGTTCGGTCAATCTCGGTATCGATGCCGGGTTCCTTTCCAATGCCCTTACCGTGCAGGTAGATTATTTTACCCGGCATACTTATGATATGCTGCTGGCCAGGCAGAAGACGGTACCTGCTACTTTCGGCTTCACGCTGCCTTATGAAAATTACGGCATTGTGGATGTGAAAGGATGGGAAGCGGCCGTGGGCTATAGTGGCCGTGCCGGCAGGGATTTCACGTACAGCGTACGGGCCAACCTTGGTTATTCCAAAAGTAAGGTCACCAAGATCGATGTATCTCCCGGGACCCCTTCCTATTTAAGTCCGATCGGCCGTCCGCTCAATCTGATCACTGGTTATGTAAACACCGGCATCATCCGCACGCCTGCGGACCAGGGTAAGAAGCTGACGCTGCAGGGTTATCCTACGGACCTGGGTACGCTCAGCTATGCCGACCTGTATGGTCCCAATGGCGGAGCTCCCGATGGCATAGTCAATGCCAATGACCAGGTTATTCTCTCGGATAAGGCGGATCCCCGTTACAATTATGGGATTACGCTCGGCGGAAGCTGGAAAAATTTCAGCGTAGACATTTTCTTCCAGGGTATCGCAGGCTGGGACAAGCTGATCACGAATGACGGCACGTATGCTTTCTGGCAGAATCACTGGAGCCCTACGAATACCAATGCCGCTTTTCCAAGGGCGTATTATGCGGACGGAACGAATGTGGCCTCCAGCTTCTGGCTGCGGAATGCCAGCTTCCTGCGGCTGAAAAATGCGAATGTCTCCTATACCCTGCCGAAGCGTCTGCTGGGCAACGGTCCTATCAGCAATGTCCGCATCTTCTTTACCGGTACCAATTTATTCCTGCTGTTTGATAAAATGAAATATATGGATCCCGAATCCAGCAGCCTGGGCAATTATCCGATCATGAAGAATTTCACGGGCGGGATCAATGTCAGCTTTTAAAGAAAGTAGTATTTCAGTCAGCTAAATTTGAAAAAGTCATGAAACGCAACTCATATAACCTGCTTTTAGTATCGATCGCTGCCCTGGTTCTGGGGGGATGTTCGAAAGTGTTGGACAAACAGAACCTCAACCAGATCTCAGGGAGTATCGTATGGTCGGACCAGAATCTGATCAATGCCTATGTCAACCAGATCTACCTTGAATTTCAGACTACTGGCGGCAATCTGAATCCGACGGGCGATCTGCAAAAGGTCGATTGGTTCTGGAATGACGACAATGACAGCTATGCCGACGATGCGGGCTGGGGAAATTCCATCACGCACGGGCAGGATGTCTCTTATGGACGTATCACGCCCGATAACGATCCGCTGGATTACTGGCCTTATGCCACCATCCGCAAGATGAATGATTTCTTCGGCAATATCAATGGCTCGCCGCTGGATCCGGCTCTTATCAAGAGTTTGAAGGGGCAGGTGTATTTCTTGCGTGCTTTCGAATACTTTGAGATGGTGAAGCGTTATGGCGGCGTGCCGATCATCACCAAGGTACAAGCGCTGAGCGATTCTCTTTTCGTCAAGCGGAATAAGACATCCGAATGTTTTGCTTTTATACTAAGCGATCTGGACAGTGCAGTTTCCCTGCTGCCGGATACCTACGGCAGTAACGATGTCGGCAGGATCACGCATAGCGCGGCGCTGGCATTCAGGGGCCGGGTGTTGCTGTACAAAGCGTCCCCTCAATTCAATCCATCCGGCACGCAGTCCCTGTGGGCAGATGCCTATAATGCGAACAATGCGGCCATTACTTACCTTCAGTCCCAGGGTTATGGATTGTATACTACGGGAACCGATGCTTATGGAGGTCTTTGGTTCGACGAGCTGAATAAAGAGGATATTCTGGTGACCCGGCATCATAACCCTGAGAATCCGGATCAGCATCAGGCGGGTGTGCGGCCTTTGTCCGAATCCTATAACTGGGCGGGCATGTCCCAGCCTACGCAGGAGATGGTGGAGGCATTCCCCATGGCTAATGGGCTGGCGATCACCGATCCGGCCAGCGGATACGACCCGAATAACTATTGGGTAGGAAGGGATCCCCGTTTCTACAGCACGATCGTTTATAACGGAGCGCTCTATCCGCTCAGTGGCAAGACGAGCAGGATACAATGGACCTATAAGGGAACGCTGGAAAACGGAGGCCCCGGCGACGGCTACCTGGCGGATTATGGAACTTCCACCGGTTATTATTGCCGCAAGGGGATCGACATCAGCATTACCCAGGCGCTGGCATGGAATGCAGGAACGGACTGGATCGAAATGCGGTATGCGGAACTGCTCCTGAATTATGCCGAAGCGGCCAATGAGACCGGTCAGCTACAGACGGCTTATGACGCCTTGACGAGTATCCGGGCAAGGGCCGGGATCACCGCTGGAAGCGGCAGCCTGTATGGGTTACAAGCGGGCATGACACAGGATCAGATGCGGCAGGCCATCATCGCCGAGCGCCGTGTGGAGCTTTGTTTTGAGAACAAACGTTTCTGGGATCTCCGTCGCTGGAGGCTGCTCAGTACGCTCAATGGCACCCGCCGGCATGCGTTGGAATCCGATATCAATGTTCCCGGCAATACGGCAGCCGGCTTTACGCTGAAGGTGCAGGTAGAGGATGTCTTACAGCCTTTGACCCTTCCTGACAGCTATTATTTTCTGCCTATCCTGCGGACGGAGCTGCGCAATAATCCGAACCTGGTGCAGACGAAGGGATGGGAAGACGGAACATTCGATCCTTTGCAATAAACGCTGACAAGTCTCGCAATATAACACGCTATTAGCGGCATGGAAAATACGAAGATCATTAAAGCCAGTTGGTTATGGCTCTGTATGCTGATCCCGGGCAATTATCTGCAAGCCCAACCCCTGAAATGGCAGAGGGAGGTGGTGGCTGGTGACACTACCTCCCTATATGTCGCTCCTGACCGGGGCGGCAGGGCCGGGCCAACGAAAAGTGCGGACCGTGCGTTACGGGATGGTACGATGTTACATCCTTTTACGTCGATGGAAGAAGCGAAACAAGCCATCCGGAAGCTTAGGAAAAAGCTTGGGGGCCGGTTGCCGGCCGGGGGTGTGACGGTGCGTCTGCGGGGAGGGATCTATGAATTGTCTTCGGGTTTCGTGCTTGGCAAAGAAGATTCGGGTACGGAAGAGAGTCCTGTTATTTATACGGCTTTCCCGGGCGAGCGGGTCATTCTCTCCGGAGGGAAAAAGATTGCTGTTGCGAAGGGGACGCCTGTCTCCAAAGAGGCGGCTCAGCGTATCCTTTCCAAAGACGCCATCCCGTCGATCCGGGAAATAGACCTTCGCCAGCTGGGTATTATGGATTATGGCGTCAATGGGATCACGGGGTTCCGCCGGCCTTATATAAATGCGCCTATGGAATTGTTCATTAATAGCAAGCCTTATCATCTGGCCCGTTATCCGAACGATACAAAGATATTATTGGACACCGGTGATGTGGTGGACAATGGATTGGAGAAAATCCCTGCGGGTGAGAAGGGCGGGCATCCCGGCAAGATCCGTTTTGATAAAGAAAGGCTGGCATTATGGGCTCATGCGACCGGCATCATTGCAGCGGGGAATTTTGCTTATGCCTGGGCTACGGATCAATTACGGGTGGCGGCGGCCGATCCGGCGACGGGAGTCGTCAGCTTCGCCGACACGCATCCCTTTGCCATCACCGGGGGCAAGGAATGGAATCAGTATTTCTTTTTCAACCTGCTGGAAGAGATCGACCAGCCTGGTGAATATTATATCGATCATCAGAAGGGCAAGCTGTATTTCTATCCATTGGAGCCGCTGCGGTCTACGGACACGATAGAGGTCTCGATGCTGGAAGATGCGCTCGTCAGTCTTAAGGGAGCGGATTTTATACGGTTCAGGGATATGGATTTCGAAGCCGGGCGCGGGATCGGTGTTTATATGGAGAATACGTTGTCGGACCGGGTAGAGAATTGTACGATCCGGAATATGGGAGTCCTGGGGGTTTGTATCGGTAAAGGGAGTAAGCCGGAGCGGGTACACCGTCTTCCCGATCCCCTGGATCCGGTCTGTCCGAATGAAACACTATCGGGGAGATTGGGGAGCCTGCATGAGTTATTGTATGAGAACACGGTCTTTGACCGCGAAGGGGGAAAGAACAATGGGGTGACCGGATGCAGGATCGAAAATACCGGCTGCGGGGGGATCAGCCTGGGCGGAGGGAGCCGGATGGAGTTGGAGCCGGCCGGCAATTATGTCTATAACTGTCAGTTTACCAACTGCGGGCGGATCGACTATTCCTATAAGTCACCTGTGAACATCGACGGGGTCGGCAATAGTGTCCGGCACTGTCTATTCGATGCCTGCGCGGCGACAGCCATCTACCTGCATGGCAATAATCATCTCATAGAGTACAATATCATCAGCGAGGCCTGTCATTTTGTGGATGATCAGGGGGCTATTTATATGGGGCGGGATCCATCGGAATCGGGTAATACCATACGATGGAATTTTTTTAAGAATATCGGGCATGGGGAGATGATGACCATGGCGGTGTATTTCGATGACGGGGCTTGTGGTTCGGAAGTATACGGGAATGTGTTTTATAAAGCGGGTACGCGGACTATCATGGTGGGAGGGGGAAGCTATAACCATATCTTCAATAATGTCTTTATCGGGTCGAAGATGGCCTTGCATCTCGATGACCGGTTATCGAACTGGGCGAAGCATAGTCTTGATTCGGGAGGGTTGTTCGCCTTGCGGCTCCGGCAGGTTGGGTATGACCATGCCCCCTACTCTGCTGTTTATCCCTGGCTGGCGGCTTACTTCAGGAGCCATCCTGAAGTGCCGCAGCATAACGATATCGAAAATAATGTTTTTGCGCAGGTGGAAGAGCTGCATAACGGATCGGCCGAATGGGGACCGATCCATGCCGATAATCTTATTACGCAAAGCGATCCCGGGTTCGTCGATCCCGCGGGCCTGAATTTCACGCTGAAAAAGGAGGCGGAGGTTTTTAAGCGACTGCCTGGTTTCAAGCCTATTCCTTTTTCGGAGATCGGGCTGATCAAAAATAATTAGTATGCTACAAAGAATTGGTTATGGTTTGCTCGTGCTGGTGGCTCTGGGTGGAGAGGCGAGGGCGCAGAAAGACAGCAGCTGGAAAAAATTAACGATCCGTCAGAAGATCGGGCAGACGATGATCATGCTGCCTGACAGGCCGCTGGAGCTGAAGCTGGGCGGGGGGGCGCTATCGGCTTATTTTAGAAAATATCCGGTAGGCGGCTACTTCATGGGCTGGAAATTGTGGACGGGCATCAAGCCGGAAAACAAACTGGAGCATATCAAAAAAAGCTGCGTCGAATATCAGCGTAATAGTGAGCTGCCATTGCTGTTCCAGGAAGATTATGAATCGGGGATCAATATACCGGGTATGACCTCATTCCCCAATGAGATGTCGCTGGGAGCTGCCAACTCCCCTGAGCTGGCGTATGCTTATGGCGCGGCAGTGTCGAAGGAATGTCAGTCGGTGGGTGTAAAATGGGTCCTGCACCCGGTAGCGGACCTGAATATGAATCCGCTGAACCCGATCATGAACGTCCGCAGTATCGGCGATGATCCCGACCGGGCTATCCGTCTGCTCAGCCAGCAGATCCGGGGATTGCAGGACAATGGAGTTGCCGCCACCATCAAACATTTTCCCGGCGACGGCGTCGATTCGCGGGACCAGCATTTGCTGACTTCGTGTAATTCCCTGCCTTTGGCCGTTTGGAAACAAAAGCATGGCAAGGTATTTCAGGCGCTGATCGACAGCGGTGTGGCCTGTATCATGCCGGGCCATATCACGTTGCCTTCTTATCAGACCGAAAAGATAAATGGGTTCTATCCGCCCGCCACGTTGTCCAAAGAGTTATTAACGGGGTTGTTAAAGGGCGAAATGGGCTTTAAGGGCGTGGTGGTATCGGATGCCCTGACCATGGGTGGTTTCGGGGGGTATTTCCCGACCCGGCTGGAAGGGGAGATACAGAGTTTTGCAGCGGGCGTGGATATTTTGCTTTGGCCTTCCTATGAATTTATGGATACACTGGAAGCGAGGATCAACCGGGGGGAAATATCTATGGCGCGACTGGATGATGCTGTGCAGCGGGTGTGGGCGCTGAAGGAACGATTTGGTATTTTGGACCGGCATCGGCCGCTCCTGGCGACGCTTACGGCTGCTGATAAAAAACAAGCGGAAGAGGCGGCTACCGCCATTTGCGACGCGGCTGTTACGCTGGTCAGGGATCGGACTCAGGCGTTGCCACTGCGTCTTGCGACCGATAAAAAGATATTGGTGGTCGGGGTGGCGCCGGTGGGAAGGAAGGGGGGCGATGACCAGCTGGAAGGAATCAAACATTTTGCGGAAGCCTTGCGGCAAAGAGGTTTCGACGTGGACTTCCGTCATAATATCCTTTATGAGACGCAAGGCTGGACGGATAATGCACCTGCCCGATATGACCGGATCATCTTTGTTGTGGCCCGGTCGCCGCATGCTCCTTTTGGTCCGTTGCAGCTATGGGATGACGAGGCCCAGTCGGTCTGGGCCGCCAATGCGCTGCCAAAAGAAAAGAGCATTGTCATTTCGCTGGGCAGTCCCTACCTCGTGAATGAATATTTTCAACGGGTGAATACCTGCATCAATGCCTATTCCAATACGCCGGTCATGCACCAGGCGGTTATCCGGGCATTACTGGGAGAGATAAAAATGAAAGGCGTTTCGCCGGTGGAGCTGGGGAGCTATGATTCGCCGGGTTCTGGCTATGGCCGATCGGATGGTTTTGCTCATGATACGCTTGCACAAGTCCGGGAATGCCGTCCGCGGAATGGATTGCCGAATGTCTTTGAGAAGCTGAAGGCCGGGAAGCCTGTAATGATCGCGTACCTGGGCGGCAGCATTACCCAGGCAGGTAATGGTTACCGGGAGCAATCGACGGCATGGCTGCAAAAACAATATCCTGCCGTCCGAATCTCCGCGATCAATGCAGGGGTCGGGGGAACCCGCAGCGACCTGGGCTGTTTTCGTCTGCAAAGGCAGGTATTGGACTTGCATCCGGACCTGGTCTTTGTGGAATTTGCCGTCAACGACAAGGATACCGATCCTGCGACCATTCGGGAGGCGATGGAAGGGATCGTCCGGCAGATCTGGAAGAATGATGCCCGGACCGATATCTGTTTTGTATATACCATGACGGCAGACATGCAGTCCGTGCTCAGTGAAGGGCGGCTACCTGCGGCTGCGCGGGCCATGGAAGACGTGGCGGAGCGCTATCATATTCCTTCTGTCGATATGTGCCTGTCTATTGTGGCGCTGGCTTCGGAAGGCAGGCTGGTATTCAAAGGAAGGCCGGAAGAATACCCGGATAAAATGGTTTTCTCCCCGGATAATGTTCATCCTTACCCGTCGACAGGGCAGCGCCTGTATACCGAAGCGCTGGCCCGCAGCCTGGGGCAAATGTCTACTATGCTTCCCGTGGGCAGCGGCCCTCCTGATAAGGGGGCTGTTTTGGCTCATGACAGGTACGCTCCGATGCCCCATGACATGGGCACTCCGATGACGGCTGACAGGCTGGAAGAAGTGCAGATGATCCCTGCCGACCGGTTGACGAAGACGGGGCAATGGACTGTCGTGACGCCGGGCAAGGAAAAGGCGGGCAGCATGTCGCCCGAGCCTTTCCCCGTATTGCTGAGTACGGACCATCCGGGATCCTCTCTTATTATTAAGTTTACCGGTACGATGGTGGGATTGTATGATGTCATCGGGCCGGATGGCGGCACCTGGGATGTGATCCTCGATGGGCGTCCGTATCAGTCGATCACCCGTTTTGACGCTTTCGCCACGTATTGGCGTCCGCATTATGTGTTGCTGACGGATTTGGCACCGGGCTTGCATACGGTAGAATTCCGGTTGTCTGCCAATGCCCCTGATAAAAGAGCATTGCTGAAGGATAATGCGAGCGATTGGGATGCTGATCCGGGAAGATACAAGGAAAGCGCCGGCTATGCGGGTTTCCTGCTGTTGGCGGGGAAGCTGGAGCCGTGAGACCGGGGTCGAAGCCGGTAGATCGAAGGCTGAAAACTGGAGCTGTGAGATGAATACGATTGTTGATCCTAAAATACAGACCGAATGAATGTCTTTGTCCGAAAACTTTTTTGTGCCCTGCTGACGGCTGTCCTGTTGATGCAATGGGCCATGGGGCAGGTCAGGGCCTGGACGCCGGAGAAGGAAAAATTATATCCATCCGACTGGCTGATCAGCCCGCCTCTTCAAAAGGCAGAAGTGTTCACGCGTGACCAGGGGAAAGAGCTGATCCTCAGCAATGGGCTGCTCAAAAGGGTATTCCGGCTACAGCCTAACCTGGCTTGTGTGTCGTTTAAGAATATGAGCAATGGACAGGAGCTGTTGCGCTCTGTCAAAGCCGAAGCCCGGATCAGCATCGACGGGAAGGAGGTTGCGATAGGTGGGTTATACGGTCAAAAGGAGAATGCCTACCTGCTGCCGGCCTGGGTGGATCAGCTGAGTGCGCACGGGAGTGATTTTCAATATGAATCTTATACGGTATCGGCGTTATCCCCGTACCTGGCCTGGCGGCCGGTGGGCTGGGCGGGCAACCGGCATCCCGCAACGGGGGTCCTGCTGACGTTCAACTACCGGGCGGGCGTGGACAGTTCCAGGAATGGGGCTGACCTCAGGGGCGTGGTAGTCCGGGTACATTATGAATTGTATGACGGCATCCCGCTGATCGTGAAATGGCTGTCTGTCCTGAATAACAGTGATCATACTATCCGGCTGGACAGGGTCGTCAATGAGATCCTGGGGGTCGTGGAAGAGGAGAGTGCCGTAGAGGGCCCCACAGCAGAAATGGCGATACAACATGGTCTCTATGTACAAACAAATTATGCTTTCAATAATGCGGGCGTCTATCATCTCAGCGATCAGACCACGCATTGGAAGACGGATTCCACCTATACTTCGCAGGTACATTACCGGTACCAGACACCCTGTCTGCTGGAAATCTATCCGGAGAAAGGGCCGGGAGTCAGTTTGGCGTCCGGCGACACTTTGCGTTCAGTACGGACGCAGGAGTTGCTGATCGATACCTATGACAGGGAAAGGCGTGGCCTGAGCATCCGTAAGATGTACCGGACGGTAGCCCCCTGGACGACCGAAAATCCTATCTTTTTGCATCTTGTCAGCAGGAATGACGAGGAGGTGAAAAGGGCGGTTGAACAGTGCAGGACGACCGGTTATGAAATGTTGATCCTGAGCTTTGGCAGTCATTGCAACATGGAAGATACGTCGTCAGCCAATATTGAAAAGTGGAAGGCATTGGCGGGGTATGCGCATCAGAAAGGTATCCGGATCGGGGGATATTCGCTTTTCAGTTCCCGGAGGATCAGCGATGAAGACGATGTGATCGATCCGGTGACCGGCAAACCGGATGCAGCGGCCTTCTTTGGGCTGGCGCCCTGTCTGGGCAGCCGCTGGGGGCTGGCCTACCTGGAGAGGTTGAAGTATTTTATCAGCCATACCGGTTTTGACCTGCTTGAGCATGACGGTCCCTATCCGGGGGACGTATGCGCTTCCGTTACGCATCCGGGGCATACCGGATTGGAGGATTCGCAGTGGAAGCAAATGGAATTGCAGAAAGATCTTTACCGGTGGTGCAATGCACATGGCGTCTATGTGAATGCGCCGGACTGGTATATCCTGGACGGCACCAATAAAATGGCGCTGGGTTACCGGGAGGTGAATTTTGCCCTGAGCAGGGCGCAGCAGAAGATCCTCAACCGCCAGAATATATATGACGGGCTTTGGGATAAGATCCCTTCGATGTGCTGGGGATTCGTACCCCTGACGGAATATCATGGCGGGGGGCCGGAGTCGGTGCTGGAGCCGCTCAACGAACATATCACTGATTACCGGCAGCTGATGATGCAATATTATGGGGCGGGTGTGCAGGCCTGTTACCGGGGTCCGCGTTTATACGATACGGATAGCACCCGTAAAGCCGTTACCCGCGTGATCACCTGGTATAAAAAACACCGGGAGATCCTGAATAGGGATATCCTTCACCTGCGCCGGGCGGATGGCAACGATTGGGATGGAATTATGCATGTAGCGGCGGAGGGTAAGGAAAGGGGGTTGGCTATGCTGTACAATCCGTTGAGCCATCCGGTGACGCAGCGAATCGGGCTGCCGCTCTATTATACCGGGCTCAGCCATACGGCTACTGTCCGGGTGGAGGATGGACCGGGAAGGGTATATAACCTCGATCGTTCCTGGAAGATTTCGGTAAAAGTGGATATTCCGGCCGAGGGATATACCTGGCTGGTGATTGAAAAATAAAGTATATGAAAAAAATAAGCGTTTGGATGGTGCTGTGTATTTCTGCTATAACAGCATCCGGGAAACAACTATTGCCGGCTGCCAGTGCGGACTTAGCGGCTCCGGTCACCTGGATGGGGTTTAAGCGGACCGATATTAAGGTGGCTGGCCGGAAATGTATCATTATCGAGCCGGGTACGGCCATTGCCGGCCGGCCATGGATCTGGCGGACCGAATTTTTTGGTCATGAGCCGCAGGCGGACAGCATACTGGCCGTCAAAGGATTTCACGTGGTCTATATGGATGTGCAGAACATGTATGGGGCGCCTGTTGCCATGGCATTCATGGATAGCTTCTACACGTATCTGACAGGGACCCGGAAGCTTAGTAAGAAAACGACGCTGGAGGGATTTAGCAGGGGGGGATTATTTGCCTTCAACTGGGCGGCCAGGCATCCGGACAGGGTTTGCTGTCTGTATGTGGATGCACCGGTCTGCGACATCAGGAGCTGGCCGGCGGGCAAAGGGAAAGGTGAATATTCGCCAGGAGACTGGAAGCTGCTGCTAAAAGTATATGGATTTAAAAATGAGCAGGAAGCCCTGCAATACCGAGGCAACCCGATCGACAATCTTCAGCCTATCGCGGCAGCCGGCATTCCTATTTTATGTGTATGCGGAGATGCGGATGAGATAGTGCCGATGGCCGAGAATATCGATATTGTCCGGGAGCGGTATGAGCGGCTGGGAGGAAAAATTAAAATGATCGTCAAGCCCAACAACGGGCATCATCCGCATAGCCTGAAGGATCCGGGGCCGATCGTCGATTTCGTTATGGCAGCGGCCCGATAAACAACCACTATTAATTTCAAAAGCAGTTATATTTTAAATGAGCATGAAAAATATATCAAGAAAGGAAGCTATCCGGCGGGGGCTTGTGCTGGCGGCGGCGGCAGGCATGCTGGGAAGTCAGTTACCTTCGTTTGGATGGCAGGCGGGGGCGGGCAGGGCCGGTTGGATGGCGGGGAAATGGGGGATGATGGTGCATTGGATCGCGCCGGGTCCGGGTGCTGAAAAAGGGAAAAGGATCGTAGATCTCAACCAGGCCGTAGACCAATTCGACGTACCGGGATTTATCGAACGATTTGGCCAGTCGGGGGCGGACTATTTAATTTTTACGGTGGGGCAGAATACCACTTATTATGCCAGTCCGAATGCCGTGCTGGATAAATATATGGGTCCTGGCCATGCTCCCAAACGGGACCTGGTGCTGGAGCTGGCTATGGGGCTGAAAAAGATCGGCAAGCGTTTTATAGCTTATCTGCCGGCGGAGATCAAGGGAGATCCTCCCCTATATGAAGGGTTTAAATGGAACCCCGGGGATCAGCAGGAGTTTGAAAAAAGATATACGGAATTCATTCGTGCATTTGCTTTGCAATGGGGCAAGCAGGTGGATGGATGGTGGTATGATGGCTGTTATACCTATGGGGATTATTATGTGCCCAGAGATTGGAGGTTGTGGTGTGATGTATCCAGGGCCGGGAATAAAGATGCCATTGTCGCCTTTAACAATGGGAGTTTTTACAGCGGGTTTACCCAACCCCTGACGCCCTTGCAGGATTATCTATCGGGGGAATGTGCGGGAATCAAAAACGGGAGGATTGCCCTGACTGACAAAGCGGATCCCAATAAGTCGATTGCGGCCAGCCGGTATGCGCCGGGAACGAAATGCCAGTTTCATGTGCTGATGCCCGTCGATAATAACGGAGACTGGATCAATGAAAAGGATGGCCCGATGCCTCCTCCAAAATATTCCGATGCGGAGCTCTTCCCCTTTATGAGCGATTGTCTGAAAGCCGGCGCGGCGGTGACCCTGAATGCGGGCATTTATCAGCAGGGTCATATCAGTGAGGAAACGCTGCAGCAGTTCAGCCGGTTATCCGGTCACCTGGCGTCGCAGCGGGATAAACGATAAATTGCGCAGCTATTGCGCGATGACTTCCCGCTCCGGAGCCGGCCGGTTAAGGCGCTGTAATGAACGGGCGGATGGCATCGGCCCAGATCTGATATCCTTTATCGGTCGGATGGGTAAAATCCGAGGTCAATCCCGGAAGGATGGTGCCGTCAGGCGCCAGGAAACGGGGGCCGATATCTACAAAAGTTATGTTCGCCTCTGTAGCAAATGCTTCCAGCAGCCGGTTGGTTTCATTGATCAGGATCCGGCGTGGATGCGACGGGCTTTGTTCGCGGGGGAAAATGGCCATCAAAATGATTTTGGCGCCCGGCGTTTTCGAGCGGACACGGCCGCAGACTGCCTTGATACCTTCGACGATCTCCGGGGCGGTATTCATCCGGGCGTTGTCGGTCTGGCTGGTATTATTGGTGCCGATGTCGATGACGACGACCCGTGGATGAAGTCCATCGAGCTCTCCGTGGTCAAGGCGCCAAAGGGCATTCTGTGTACGGTCCCAGCCGAAGCCCAGGTTCAGCACCCGGTAGGGCCCGAACAAGCCGGCCCATGATTGGGGGCCATTGGGTTTTCTGGGCTGACCGTTGGCATACTTCAGTTGGGGATCTCCTCCCCAGAAATGAGTAATGGAGTTGCCGATCAGAACGATTTCCGGGTTGATCGAATCTTTTATACGGAGCACCTCTGCATGTCGTGCCCACCAGTCGTAGCTATCTTCTTCGAGCTTAGGTACCGGAACGATGGCCGTATTGGCCGGGATGTCCGTGTCTAAGGAAGGGTCACCCATGAGCCGCGAGAGCAATGGCTCCATGGCCTGCACCCAGGCCTTAGCACCTGCCGGGCTGGGGTGTAACCAATCGGGCATTAAGGTATGGTTGATAGAGCCATCCAGGTTGAGGAAGACATGATTCACATCACAATAGAAAATTTTTTGCCCGTCAGCGAGCCGGGATACTTCGTCGGAAGCGCGTTCGAGAATAGCCCGGTGTGACGTAGGGTTGGGCCCGCCATAGCAACCCGGAAAACAACGGAGTACGATGATCTTTGTGTCGGGAAGCTTCTGGCGAAGGAGGGTAACAATAGCGGTGATGCCCCCGGCGAGTTGGCCGGCGGTATGGCGTGTCGGATAATGTTTCTCATCTATATTGTTGGTGCCGATCTCCAATATGACCACTTTGGGCGATTGGCCTTCGAGTTCGCCGTTGCGGAGATTCCAAAGGATGTTCTCGGTGCGATAGCCGCTATAGCCAAGGTTTAGCGCTTTACGTGGGGCGAAGAACTGCTGCCATACGGGCTGGTATTCCGGTTTTTCAAAATTGTTGGTGATGGAATTACCGATCAGGAGAAGGTCGAATCGCTCTTTGGCGAGGCGTTGCAGCTTTTCTGCATGTCTTTCTTTACCCCAGCTGAGAACAGGAATCGTGGCAGGATTGGTGGAGTCGATGATGGCAGGCGGGGATGCCAGGAAACTATCGAGAAGGGATGTAAGGTTTCCGCTATCTGTCAATAACCGGAAGGTTGCCGGGCCATCGTATCCTTTCCATATTTTGGCGTATTCACGGCAGGCTGAGGCCGCGGGGGTGGAGTCCCGCGCCGCAACAACGGCCAATAGCCGGGCAGTCGGTCTGATCGGGGGCATTATCGCTGGGATGACAGTACCAGCGATGGTTTCGTTCAGACTGGCGGGCGAAACAAGGATCAGGTCATCCGGCTGCTCTTTGTCACTCAGTTTGAAAACGGCCTTTGCCGCCAGGTATCCGCCGGAAGCAAAACCGATGATACCCAGCCGGTCGCGGTAGTAGCCAGATGCCGATGGCCGGGCCTTTAGCTGCCGGAAGCTACGCAGTATATTGAGCAACGCCGAATCAGGGGTTATCGGATGAGTAGCAAAGGAATCATCCAGGATCGCCACATTAAAACCCCGTTGGTTCAGGAATCGGGTCGTCCTGTTGACCTCGTCTTTCCATACGATCCGGTCCTGTTCTCCGCCCGGGATCAGCAGCAGGTCGCCCTTGGGCGATTGGGAGTAGGTGGGCAGCCAATGCAGCGAGGGGCCGATCGCCTGTCCGTTGGTAACGGGCAGGGCCGAGAAAAAGAACAGGCTGCTGAGCGAAAGGCTAATGATCGCCTTGTTAAAATGCATGAAAGAGATATCCATCAGAACGAAATTAAAAAAAGAAGGCCGATTTTATTTGTGAATAAAGATGTAAATTCAAATAGATATAAAGTGTTTTAAAACTCAACTGAATGCCTTGTCCTATGGGAGTATAGAATGATCATCCCAAAACAGACAAACAGCATGAGTAATTCGAAGGAATCGGCCTTTAAAATAGATGTTTTTTTTGAAATGACGCCCGATTTGGTATGTGTAGCGGGCAAAGATGGATTTTTCAAAAAAGTGAATCCTGCCGTTATCGCGAAACTGGGTTATACTGAAAAGGAATTGATGGCCAACCCCATTGCAACCTATATTCACCCGGAAGACAAACATTTAACCAAAGAAAGGAGAACGGAATTATTGAATGGGAAAGCGCTGGTTAATTTTCAAAACCGCTATATAACAAAGACAGGGGAGATCGTATGGCTCGAATGGACATCCATTTATTTTGCGGAAAGGGAGGTGGTATTCGCCATTGCGAAAGATATCACGAAAAGAAAGATAACAGAACTGGAAATCGAGCAGAAATACAAGAAATTTAAAAGCCTGACGGCTCATTTTAAAAGCAGCATCGAGGAGGACCGAAAATACCTGGCGAATGAACTGCATGAAGAGCTGGCTCAACTGGCGTCCGTATTGAAAATGGACATAGAATACATCAAGAATAGCGAGCCTGACTGGCCGCTTGCTTCCAGGAGCAGGATCGAGCATGCCCTGGGGATCTCCAACCTTCTCATTAAAACGATACGCAGGATCTCTTTTTCCATCAGCCCGAATATGCTGGAGCATCTTGGGCTGAGCGCCACATTAAACTGGCATTGTAAGGAATTTTCCATTCTGAACGGGGTGCCCTGCAGTTTTGAAAGCTCCTATGACGAAGCGGATCTGTCGGAGGAGACAAAAATAGACCTCTTTAGGATTTGCCAGGAATCGCTTATGAATATCCTGCTTCATGCGCAGGCGAATCATGTAAAGATCACCCTCGAAGAGATGTGTGACCGGATTCAACTGACCGTTCAGGATGACGGGAAAGGGTTTGCAGTAGATAAACAAAAGCGGAAATCCGGTCTGGTCCGGATGCGGGAACGAGCCGCTTCGATAAATGGTCAGCTCACTATCCAAAGTGCTATCGGGATGGGTACCCAGGTTCGCATAAGTGTGGCGAAGCAATAAACGGGGTTCCTTATTCCTTACAAAAAATCGAATGTTCACCGCAAAAGATCGAATGTTCACCGTCATAAAATGAGTTTTCACCGGATTGGAGGGTCAACGTAACATTTCCAGACATCCTTTCGGCAGGGATGAACGTATTTATCATTTGTATGGAACAGACACTCCTCAACCTCGACCGGAATATTCAACTGGATGCCCTGATCAGAACCTTTGAAAGTCAGCCACAGGGCAGCATGGACCTGAAATATCTCGAATTGATGGCTTCCTATCTATGGCAGGGGGAGCAAAAACAGCTGCTTCAGCAACTGCTGGATGACGGCATTATCTGCTATGGCGTCGGCCCGGAGGGCCTGGATATGAACCTGACCAAGGCAGGTTATGCGTGGATTGCCGGCGGGGGTTATAGCCGGAATAGCCTGACCGGGGCCAATATGCCGATGGATATGCGGAAATTGCAGCGAAAAATCCGGGTGCATTGGCTGATCGGCGTTTTTTATCTGCTGCTGCTGGCCTGGCTTTGTCTTTCATAAGAAATGGGTAATCCTTACCCTGAAGGGCGGGTGACAGTCTCCCGACTGTGATAAATACGGATTATCATTCTACCCTGACTTGCAATAAATGTATTTCCGACATTAAATAAATCGCCTATATTTAGGTATGAAAAGAAGTGCGTTTATTTATTTTCTGCTGCTATTGCTATTACCGGGCGCGAAGACAGAAGCTCAGTCCCCGGATAAGGTTTACGTGTTTGCTTATTTCAAAGGGAACGGGGAAGATGGTCTTCACCTGGCTACCAGCAGGGATGGGTTGACCTGGAAGGCGTTAAAAAATGATGGCTCTTTTTTAACGCCTACGGCCGGCAAAGACAAGCTGATGCGGGACCCTTGCATCATAAAGGGAGGGGATGGCCTGTATCATATGGTATGGACCGTAGGCTGGAAGGATAAGGGCATCGGTTATGCCAGTTCGAAGGATCTGATTACCTGGTCTCCGCAGCAATTTTTGCCTGTGATGATACAAGAAGAGGGGGCGATGAATTGCTGGGCGCCGGAAATAACCTATGATGATTCCACCGGGACCTATATGATCTACTGGGCGACTACGATCAAAGGGAAATTCCCGAAGACCGCCTCTTCCAAGGAAAATGGGTACAATCATCGCATTTATTATACGCTTACCAAAGACTTCAGGTCTTTCAGCGATACGCGGCTGCTGTATGATCCCGGATTCAATGTGATCGATGCTACGATCATAAAAGAAGGGGGCCGGTTTATCATGTTCCTGAAGGATGAAACACCGGAACCGCCGCAGAAGAATTTAAAAATAGCGTATAGTCAATCGCTCGCCGGTCCCTACTCTGCGGCCAGCGCGCCGATCACGGGAGACTATTGGGCGGAGGGGCCAACTACCGTCAGGCTGGGGAATGAAATGGTCGTTTATTTCGATAAGTACACCCAGCATAGCTATGGGGCCATTGCTTCGTCCGATTGGAAAACCTGGAAGGATATTTCGGCGACAATCAGCCTTCCCAAAGGGATCAGGCATGGGACTATTTTCACCATCCGGGAGGATGAACTGGCCGCATTGCGCGGGGATCATTTTAATCCCATTATTCCCGACAATATTGCGGATCCTTCCGTGGTGATGATAGACAGTACCTTCTACCTTTATGCCACTACCGATGTCGATCAGGGTCTGGATAAAGCGGGGCCGCCGGTGGTATGGAAGTCCAGGGATTTCGTCAACTGGCATTTCGAAGGAATCCTGCAAACGGGAATCGATTGGAGCAAGCCCTACCCTTTCACCGATGCAAAGGGTCAGCAAAAGACAGGCTATTTTCGATACTGGGCTCCGGGCAAACTGGTAAAAAGAGGCGGGCGGTATTACCTGTTTGTCACAATCGTGAAACCGGACAATCAAATGGGAACTTATGCAATGATAGCCGATAAGCCGGAGGGGCCCTTTGCCTTCCCCGATGGAGCGAAGCTGGACTTTCCTGCCCCTGCCGGGGCCGGCAGCGAAGCGAAGCCTGCGGCCGGGAAGGAGGCGATGCCTGTCGCCAATGATATAGATGGGGAACCTTTTATAGATGATGACGGGAGCGCCTATCTGTACTGGCGTCTGAGAAAGGCCAGCGCCCTTTCAGATGATTTGCTGCATCGAAAGGGCGGGATCATCGATATACCGACCACCATTACCGGTTATTCGGAGGGGCCCGGTTTATTCAAGCGCAACAATCTGTATTATTATTTTTATACTTTGTCCGGTTATGCCAGCTATAGCTATGGTTATATGATCAGCCGGAAGGGGCCGCCCGGTCCCTTCGAATCTCCTAAAGGCAATAATATCATCCTTTATTCCGATACCGCCAATGATGTCTGGGGGCCAGGACATGGAAATGTATTCCATCTTCCCGGGACCGATCAGTATTATTTTGTCTACCTGGAATATGGCGAAGGAAGCACTACCCGGCAGGTCTATGTAAACCGTATGCTGTTTAATGAAGATGGCACTATTAAGCCGGTTCAGCCTGACCAGTATGGTGTTGGCTTTTTGCGTGGGGGGGGTGCGGGAGCTGCGTCTGCGGAGGAAAGAGAAAATTTTGCCTTCACGGCCAGGGTGACGGCGTCCAGTTACCGAGCTGATAAAAGGGTAACGGGAAAGATAGCTCCTTCGGAGGATCTAAGGATCAGCAATAAGGATTCTGCCACCATATCCGTGGCAAGGATCGTCAACTATCTTCCCGGCAATGCGGCCGACCAATCCAACCGAACCCGCTGGAGAGCGGAAGAAGGGGATAAAGATCCCTGGATACTGTTCGACCTCGGGGCCGTGAAAAAAATCAGCTCCTGTGAAATGTATTTTGTCCTGCCTGCTTATGGAACGGCCTGGATGTTGGAAAAGTCTGACGATGGAAATAAATGGGTGGTCTGCGGGGAGCAAAAGGAGATAGCGATCCGTTCTCCGCATGTCGCCGGGCAGGTCGGGTCCGCCCGTTTTCTACGATTGCGCATCCTGAAAGGAGAGCCCGGATTATGGGAGATGAAAATTTTCAAATAAAAGATATGGCAGGCATTACAAAAGAATATTTTGGCGAGGCAGACGGTCAGCCGGTTCACTTGTTCATCTTACGCAACAGCAGGGGCGCCGAGGTAAAGATCACCAACTACGGTGGCATCGTCACCTCCTGGACGGATGCCGACCGAAATGGAGCTCTTTCCAGCATTGTAATAGGCTTTGACAGCCTGAAGGAGTACCTGGCCAGGCCGCCCTTCTTTGGAGCGTTGGTCGGCCGCTATGCCAATCGCATTGCCAACGGGAAGTTTATGCTGGACGGGGTTGAATATGTATTGGCTGCCAATAAAGGCGGTTACCGGTACGGCATTTGATTTTACGGTTCCCGTAAAGATCGGCGGGCGGATAGCGCAAACGGCCTTCGGCTATGACCATAATTATGTGTTGAACAAGGCCAATCGGGGAGTGCGTCTGGCCGCCGTTCTATCCGATGCCGCCAGCGGCAGGGAACTGGAAGTATTCACCGACCAGCCGGGCATGCAGTTCTATTCGGGCAATAACCTGGATGGCGCCTTTACTACCAGTGATGGGAAACCTATTGGCAGGCAGTCGGCTGTATGCCTGGAAACACAGCATTTCCCTAATTCCCCCAATGAACCCGGTTTTCCATCGACCATCCTTCGACCCGGGGAACGGTACCATACAGTGACAAAATACCGGCTTTCGCTGGACTGATACACTTTATTTATAATGTATCCCCGGAGTCTGGCATTTTTCTGCCCGGAGTCCGGCATTTTTCTTATTTTTCGCCCTACAATCAACCAGTCGTCCTTCTATGCAGTATTTGCCGGGTTCACATGTCATCGCTTCCTTATCGACGCAGGAGCTGGATCTACTACAAAAATCCGATGAGCTTAAAACGGCCGTGGATGGCTGGATTGCTCAATATGGCTTACACAAGCTGGGAGAGGTCTATCATGATTTTTCCCCCGCCGGCTATACGGCTGTCATTTGCCTGAGCGAGAGTCATATCTCGGTGCATACCTGGCCGGAATTCGGGAGGGTGAACCTGGATATCTACCTGAGTAATTACGAGAGGAATAATGATGGCACTGTCCAGTCCCTTTACCAGGCCTTCATCAGTTGGTTTGGAGCGGATATTTTACAGGAACAAATCCTTCAACGCTGATTATGGGTAAAGTAACCGGAATCTATCAATGTCCTGCCTGCTCCCGGACGGTAACCTACCGGAGCGGGAACACCCGGCTGATCGTCTGTTCCTGCGGGCAGGCGCTTAACCGGCTCGAAAGTGATGACCTGATCATTAAGTCCGTCTCTATCATACAGGATCACAATGACTGGCTGCGTGTCGGCGCCAGCGGCGTCTTCGAAAAACGAAAATTTGAAGTTCTGGGCCGTTTTCGCTGCTGGCTGGACGAATCCGTATATAATTACTGGACCATCTATTTCTACGACAATTCCCTGGCCATCCTGGCCGAAGGCTATGGCATGTATGCCATCATGCAGCGGTTGACTCCGGAAAAAACCCTGGAGCCCGAGGCCCTCAAAGGCCTTAAAATGCTTGGGTCCATTCCCCTCCTGCAGGAAGAAGACTGCTTCCTCCAACGCAAGGATTCCTGCTGGAAATATGAGATAGAAGGAGAAGTCTGGATGCCGGAATGCAGCGACCAGTTCCCGATCTTCGGCCTCTCCTCCACCAGGGGCCGGCATTTTGAGATCCTGGAATTTTTGCCCAATTACATGGTCGTCTATGAGCTCCATTACAGAGACTATAAATCCCTTAAGCTAACCGGTTTCAATGAGGGCCCCACGACCTCGAAGAATGTCTCCTGCCCCTCTTGTCACAATACGATAGTAGTAAAGACCTGGCCTTATGCGCAAAGCTGCGCCTGTACCAACTGCGGGACGAGGCTGGCCTTTAAGCACGGACCTGAATTTCAATCCGCCGGGAAAGACAAGCTTAATGCCAATCGATTATCCATCCCATTGGGAGCCACAGGCATCGTAAAAGACATCTCTTATGAAGTAATCGGGTACACGTTGAAGCAGGACAGCACTCCGGAGCATTCGAGATGGTCGGAATATGTCTTATACAACCGGGCGGAAGGCTACGCTTTTCTCAGCGAATACGCCGGCAACTGGCTCTACGCCCGGGAACAGGGCAATTATCCAATCCTGCCCGAAGAAGACCCAGTTGCCATTTATTATAAAGGGGAGCAGTTTCAGCTCTATAATGCCTATAGCATCCAGGTCATCGACGCAGCCGGAGAATTCCCCTTTAATATTTACGACGATACGACCGCCCTCTCCTCGGAATTCATTGCACCACCACGTATGTGGATCTATGAGAAAAGTACGGCGGAAGGCATTAACTGGTTCACGGCCGAACACCAGGATCACAAACAACTGGCAGCAGCCTTCTCCGCCGAGCTTCCCCCCAAGACAGAAATGGGGGTCCTCGAACCCAGCGGGTATATGAGCCTGAACCGACTGCTCAAAGTCACCCTGATTGCCGTCGCCGTGCTGGTCGGCATACATTTGCTGATCGGTTTCGGAAAACAAAACAAAGTCCTCCTCCAACAGGATGTTACGCTTAAAGACTCTGTGGCTTCCACCACGTTTGTCACGTCTAAATTTGATCTGACCAAGTGGCATAGCAACCTCCAATTCGATATCAACGCTCCGGTAGACAATAGCTGGCTGGATATGTCAGCCTCCCTGGTCAATAACAGTACCGGGCAGGAATACCATGTAGAGCAGCTTGTCCAATATTATCACGGGTATGATGACGGTGAAAGCTGGAACGAAGGAAGTCCCACGGAGACGGCTTATCTCACCAGCATTCCAGCCGGCACTTATTTTTTGCGGATCGAGGCTGACAAAGATACGACGGGCAATAGCAGCTGGAACGGTCTCCGTCAATTTTCTCTCACCGTAACCAGCGATGTACCCTCCCACCGGAACCTGTTTATTTTCTTAGGACTTCTGCTGCTCTGGCCCATCATCAGTTTTATCAGGCTCAGGGCTACGGAAAAACGAAGGTGGGGAGGCAGTAAATATTCACCTTATAAAGCATAAATCATTTAAATGAACCATTTTTTCAACTCCGGCTCTTCATGGTATCCCTTCCGCTGGTTTATCGTCATCGCAACGGGTCTGACCCTTTGGATGTCTTATACCGATTATTCAGGAGGAAGGGTCTTTACTTATTCAGGTAATCAGCAACGGGGATACTATGGCGGACCAACAGGGCACAAATAAAACGGATTTATTCTCCGACAGCAACAGCGCGCAATGGCTGCTGCTGATCGCGGTCTTTGTCATTGCGACCTGCGGGTTGATCTATGAGCTGGTGGCGGGTACTCTTGCCAGCTATGTGCTGGGGGACAGCATCACCCAGTTCAGCACTATCATCGGTGTTTATCTCTTTTCCATGGGGGTGGGCTCGTATCTGTCGAAATTCTTCGACGACAACCTGCTTCAATGGTTTATACAGATAGAGCTGCTGGTCGGGCTGATCGGCGGCTTCAGCTCCGCCATCCTCTTCCTTACATTCCCGGTGGCAGCCTCCTTCCGTATCATCTTATATGCACTCGTCTTTATAACCGGGCTGCTGGTAGGGCTGGAGATCCCGATCCTGTTGCGGATATTGAAGGATAAGATAGCATTCAAGGACCTGGTGAGCCGGGTATTTACGTTCGACTATGTGGGAGCGCTGCTGGCCTCTCTGATCTTCCCGCTCTTATTGGTTCCTTACCTGGGGCTGATCAGGACCTCGCTGTTCTTCGGCATGCTGAATACGGGTGTGGGGTGGTGGCTGCTGCATCGGAGCCGCGCCAGCATTCCCGCGAGGGTGCGTTTGCAGGTGATGGCTATCGTTTTCTTACTGGCAGAGGCGGTCGCCTTCCTGTTTTCCACCCGTATTATGAATTTCAGCGAAAGCCTGGTCTTCAATGAGCCCGTCATCTATTCCACGTCTTCTCTTTACCAGCGCATCGTTATCACCCGCAATAAAAGGGAATTGAAATTGTACCTGAATGGCAATCTGCAGTTCTCTTCCGCGGATGAATACCGCTATCACGAGGCCCTGGTGCATCCGGCCATGCTGGCCTCCCACCAGCCCCGGAAGATCCTGGTGATGGGAGGAGGGGATGGACTGGCTGTCCGGGAAATCCTCCGGTACCCGAGCGTGCAGAGCATCACCCTGGTGGACCTGGATGCTTCGATGACGAAGCTGTTCAGCACTCAGCCGGTATTGCGACAGCTCAATCATTCTTCTTTTCATGATCCCCGGGTAAAGATCTACAACCAGGATGCGTTCCTCTGGCTGAGGGAAAATCATCAGATTTTCGATTGCGCGATCATCGACTTCCCCGATCCCAGTAACTTCTCTATCGGCAAATTATATAGTTATTCTTTTTATCAGCTGGTGAAAAGGGCGTTGTCGCCACAGGGGGTCGCCGTTATCCAAAGCACGTCTCCCTTTGTGGCCCCGAAAAGCTTCTGGTGTGTGAATGAAACGCTGAAAGCTGTGGGGTTCCATACCATACCCTATCACAATTATGTACCGTCGTTCGGGGAATGGGGTTATACGATGGCTACCCTGCAGCCGGATTACCAGCTGCCGGACTCCTTTCCGGCAGGCACCCGTTATATCAACCAGGATGTGCTCCGGCAGATGCTCAGCTTTCCGGAGGATATGAAGGCGCATCAGCCGCTGGCCGTCAACCGGCTGGATAACCAGGTATTGGTGGATTATTTCGAGCAGGAATGGAATAGTTACCTGGATCAATAAAACCGGATCGGGGAGATCCATAAAAGCTGCGACGATCGATTATGCAAAGAAGGGAATTCATACAGCTATCTTCAGCGTTGACGGGAATCGGCCTCCTTTCAAAGGCTTGTACCGTCAAAAGGCCTGTTCCCGGGGAGATCGCAGGCGCTTCTGCTTCGGTGGGGCACCTGCTGCGCGATGGCCATTTCGGGGAGCCTGTCAGCGGGTTTGCCTGTGAAGTGGCCATCATCGGGGGAGGTGTCAGCGGCTTGTCGGCAGCCCGCTGGCTGAAGAAGAATGGCATCGGCGATCTGTGTATACTGGATCTTGAAAAGCAGATGGGAGGCAATGCAGCCTGCGGCCAGAATGCCGTATCCGCCTATCCCTGGGGCGCGCACTATGTCCCCATTCCTAATAATAACCTGACCGAGTACGGGGAATTCCTGGAAGAATCGGGGGTGATCACCGGCCGGGATGAGAAAGGGCTGCCGGAGTACAATGAATATTTTCTTTGTTTCGATCCGCAGGAGCGCCTTTATATCAATGGGCGCTGGCAGGATGGCCTGATCCCCCGTGGGGGGCTTCCCGTGGAAGACCAGGCTGAGATAAACCGCTTCCTGCAGCAGATGGACCAGTTCCGGCAGGCGAATGGAAGTGACGGGCTTCCGGCTTTTTCCATCCCGGTGGACAGATCCAGCAAGGATACCCTTTATACGGCGCTGGACAAGCTGACAATGAAGGAGTGGCTGCAACAAAACAATTATCACAGCTCTTATCTGCAATGGTATGTCAACTATTGCACCCGCGATGATTTTGGCACCCGGTATGAAGCCATCAGCGCCTGGACGGGGATCCATTATTTTGCCTGCCGGAAAGGGACCGGTTCGAACGCGAAGCATTATGATGTGCTGACCTGGCCGCAGGGCAATGGCTGGCTGGTGGAGCAGCTGAGTAAGCCCATCCGGCACTGTCTGAAACCCAATGCGCTGGTGGTAAAACTGAATCCCTCTCCGGAGAAGCTGGAAGTACGATATTATGATACGCTTACGAAGGAAGTAAAAGCTATCTGGCCGCAACACATTATCGTTGCGGTACCGCAATTTGTCGCCAACCGTCTGCTACCGGTGAGCCCTGAACGTGATCGGATCGTAAAAGAGGAAATGCATTATACGCCCTGGATGGTAGCGAATATGACGGTGGGGGAGCTGGAAGAGCGCAGCGGGGCGCCACTCAGCTGGGACAATGTGGTTTTCGACAGCGAGTCGCTGGGGTATGTGGAGGCGACTCATCAGCAGGTGCAGCAGCTAAAAGAGAAAAGGGTGCTGACCTATTATTTACCGCTCACGAATGAAGATCCGGTGGCTGCCCGGAAAAATGCGCTGCAACGCAGTCATGCGGAGTGGGTGCGGCTTATTTTCGACGATCTGCGGAAAGTACACCCGGATATCGAAGAGCGGACCGAGCGTATCGACCTTATGATATGGGGGCATGCCATGGCCCAGCCCAGACCGGGATGGATCCATGGCGGGGACAGGCAGGTGCTGCAGCAGTCGTATAATGAGCGGATCCATTTTGCGCATACCGATGTGGCGGGTATCAGTATCTTCGAGGAAGCATTCTACCAGGGGATTGGGGCGGCTAATAAAATCCTGGGAAAAATTTAGCGGCATGAGAGGAAAGATATCCATAGGGGGCGACGACAGCGCGCGCTTGGGACGGAAGCCGGGCGGAGGTTTGCGGCTGCCGGGCCTCGCTTTGGGACGGAAGCCGGGCGGCGATTTCCTGCAGCCCTGGATCGGTCGCCCGTGGATAGAGATTGCTTTTATTCTATTACCTCCATTCCTAAGCCTGGCGTTCATCGCCGCCTTCCCGGCTTTGTTCAGGGAAGACGACAGCATTCCCGATGCGGGTTGGGTGATCCTGATCCTGCTGATCGATGTGGCGCATGTCTATAGTACTTTATATCGTACGTATCTCGATCCGCAGCTGCGCCATACATTCAGGCGACCGCTGCTTTTCATTCCTTTGATCGGTTTCATCGCGGGGGTACTGCTCTATTGGCAGGGTGCGCTCTTATTCTGGCGTTTACTGGCCTACCTGGCCGTATTTCATTTCATCCGGCAGCAATATGGGTTCCTGCGGATCTATAGCCGGCAGGAAAAGAATCCGGCATGGGTGCGTTGGACGGATACCTTCACTATTTATTATGCGACGATCTATCCGCTGCTCTACTGGCATCTCGGAGAGCCGCGAAACTTCAATTGGTTTGTGGATGATGATTTTTTCAGATTCCGGTCCGGGGGGCTGTTGGATATCGCTACCCTACTCTATTATGGGATGCTGGGGCTCTATGTGGTCCGCGAGGGGTGGTCGGCGTACCGGAACCGGGCCATCAATATTCCGCGGGTCGCGATCTTAACGGGGACGATCGTCTCCTGGTATTTCGGGATCGTCTGGTTCAATGGTGATATGGCCTTCACCCTGCTGAATGTGGTAAGTCACGGGATCCCCTATATGGCGTTGATCTGGCTGTATGGGGAGCGGCAGTGGGGCGGCTCGCGCCTGGAGGCCGGGGTGACCGGCGGAGACAAAGCAGGCGCACTGCGGAACGCGGGGGCGACCGGAGAAGTGATGGCTGGCGGCGGGACGCAGGGGCTGTTTTTGCGGAAGGTTTTCAGCCGGTACGGCATTGTCCTTTTCCTGGGTATCATCTTTTTATTGGCTTACCTGGAGGAGGGATTGTGGGATATGACGGTCTGGAAAGAGCATGTGAGTCTTTTTTCGGCTTTCCACCTGGTGGGCAGAAGGCTGCATGGGAACTGGCTGGTAGTGGTGGTGCCCTTGCTGGCCTTGCCGCAGGTGACGCATTATATTATTGACGGTTTTATCTGGCGAAGAAAATCTTCTTAGGTGTCTTATTCCACGGACCGGGAATACCGGCGGGGAAAAACTATTACTGATTTTTTAAAAAGCGTTTTTCAATTACCGATAATTCTGCGTCGGTAAGTTGGGAAGTGTTCTTTAAGATGCCGCCGAAAAAGGTCACTTCATTGGGTTGCGACGGGCAGCCGGTATTTTCTCCCGGAGCAAAGCAGGACTTTCTTCATATATTTTACGTATTGCAACAGGAAATGAAGGCAAATGTAATAAATTTGGTAATATCCATGCGATCCGTGCCGGGGGCGATCGCAAAGGGACTTAAATTATTCTCATGCATCCGATCAAACAATATGTATTACCACTGCTATTCGTGTCGGCTTTGACCGGCCAGTCATTAAAAGCGCAGGAGCCTGAGAAGCCATCCGATGCCGCCTTGCGCAAATACGGATTGAAAACGATTGCCAGTCCGGAAGAGTACCGGCGGCTGGTCAGCCAGGATCCGCAGCAGGAGATCGTGGAATTGAAAAAGATCATTCCCGGCATCACGCTGGATATCCGTTATGCGACCGCCAACAACCTCATGCACCGGCCGATGTATAGCATTGCGGACGCCTTTATGAGGCGGCCTGCCGCGGAAGCGCTTCGCGACATCGAGGAGGAGCTGAAGCCGATGGGGCTCGGGCTGAAGATCTATGACGGGTATCGTCCTTATAATGTCACGGTAGTTTTTTATGAAGCCTATCACGACAGCGCCTTCGTTGCGTCTCCTTATACCGGTTCGCGTCACAACAGGGGTTGTGCGGTGGACCTGACCCTGATCGACCGGAAGACAGGTAAAGAGCTGTATATGCCGACTCCTTATGATGCCTTCACCAAACAAGCTTCCGCGACCTATGCCAATTTGCCGGACAGTGCGTTGAAGAACCGGCAGCTGCTGCAGGATGTGATGCTGAAGCATGGGTTTGTCATTTACCCCGACGAGTGGTGGCATTTCGACTATGCGGGATGGAAGAAATATCCTGTGATGGATATCTCTTATGAGCTATTGCTTTCTCTTTAACCATCCATTACCCTCCAGCCAGTTCCTGCAACGCTCCATCCATTCTTCTTTGGTATTCTTCAGATGCAGGCCGAAGCCATGGCCGCTGCGCTGGTAGAGATGTAATTCCACCGGAATATGGTGTTCCTGTAAAGCCAGGTAAAAGAAGATGCTGTTCTGCGGAGGTACGGCATCATCATCGCTGGCATGAACCAGGAAGGCGGGAGGGGTAGCGTCGGTGACCTGTAGCTCGTTGGAATATTCCTTTACTTTTTCCGGGGTGGGATGCTGTCCGATCAGCTGTGCGCAGGAGCCCTGGTGTCCGAAAGGGGTCTGGCAGGTGATGACCGGGTAGATGAGCAGCATAAAATCGGGCCGTAAAGAGGTGTTATCTTTATTGGGGATCAGCGCTTTGGCAAAATGGGTGCCTGCCATAGCAGCTAAATGTCCTCCTGCCGAAAAGCCCATGATCCCGATCCGGGACGGGTCGATATTCCAGTCTTTGGCATGTTCACGAGCGGTCTTTATCGCCTGTTGCGCATCCTGAAGGGCGCCGACCGAGCGGTCGATCATGGTCTCATCGCTTGGAAGGCGGTACTTTAAGACGATCGCCGTGATGCCCATCTCCGTGAATCGCTTTGCGATGTCCGATCCTTCCAGGTCGATCGCTTCTACCCAATAACCTCCGCCGGGGCAGATGATGACAGCGGCTCCATTCGCCCGGTCTTTCGGAGGCAAGTACAGGGTGAGCGAAGGCCGGGATATTTTACTGATGATCACCACTCCATTCTTATCGGCGCCTGAGCTTTCCTCGTTGGGCGTGGGTTTACTATTCGGGATACTGTCCGGATATAAGGGAATGATCTGCTGAGCGCTGGTAAAAGCGGGGAGATGGCTGGCGAAAAAAATAAACAGGATGATTTTTTTCATATTGACAACGTTGATAAAGCTGTATTCCAGGCTTGTTCATGGAGGCATACGCTCTCAGTGGCAAACATACCAGTTAAAGCGAATATATCATCCTTTCAACAGGATCTTTATTTCCACGGCCAGTTTCTCTTCCATATCAGGTCATTTCGGCCATAATCGAGTAGTATTCATGCGGAATTATGCTGAAAGGAGAAAAGATATGGTTGACACTTGTGAAAATAATTTACATTTTTGTCAATTATTTTTTGTATATTTACATATGTTTAAATCAAAGACCAATGATACTGGAAGATACATCGAGCGGAGAGAAATTCGAGGCGGTTATAGAGCCCCTAACCCTCAATGATTTCAAGATCGTCAAAAAAGACAAAACACGGTTTGATTCTTTTAACTGGAACGTATATAAGAATAAGGAAGTGTATAAGCTCAGACTCGCTACGGATGAAACCATTTTAGGGCTCATGTGCCTGGTAGATCATCCAGGCGAGGGAATAGACGCCGTAGAGATCGAGCTGCTGGAAGTAAGTGCAGACAACCGGCATCGGAAAAAGAAGCTGGCCCATATCGCCGGATGCCTGATTACCTTTGCCTGCCGGGAATCATTCAAACGCGGCTACGATGGATGGGCATTCCTGATCCCTAAAACCTATCTGTTAGATCATTATCCGGCAAAATATGGTTTTACCCATGTGCCCCTGATAACTCCGGGCAGACCCGAGGGATTCATGGAATTAAGCACCGGCAGCTCACTCAGGCTGATCAAAAGATATTTAGATTAGGACCAGCAAAATCGTAAATCGTTACTAGTATGAAATCGTTAAAAAAAATCGAGAAGGAGTACACTCCCGAAGAAATCGCGGAATCCTTTGTTTTCCCTGGCCCCCAAGCCCCAAAGGATCGGGAAGCGCTACTTGAAGCATTCCGGAAACACAGGAAAAAAGTCTCGGACAAGCAGTCCGAGAGAACGAAACTCATTTCGCAGTTACTTCAATTAAAATTCCTGATCGAAGATTATATAAAGACCGATAAGTTCAACAAGGATTATTCTTTCGGATATTTCCTGAAAGAATACATTACCCGCCTGGAAAAGAAAAACAACCAATTCGCCGCTGAAATAAATGTCGATCCCGCCGAATTAAGCCAGGTGATCAATAAACACCGACGGCCAACGGAAAAACTCATTTTCAGACTGGAAATACATTCCAACAGGAACTTTCCCGCTCTAATGTGGTTTAAAGTGCTTGAAAAAGATCGGGCATATGAATTGAAGCATAACAGGGAGATCATCGACAGCGAGAAGAAAAATGTAAAGGAAAAACTCGAATTCTCATTATAACAACGAGACAATAAGAAATAAATTGGTCTTGTTGAAGGTAAGTCTTTTATAATTTATCGGAGGCGGGTACGATTCGGGCGGAGAGGTCGGGATCAGGCATATTCCTGTCGAATGGGAACATGGGTCGCCGGATCCTTTTATAGGGCAGCCGTTCCAG
This sequence comes from Puia sp., assembly GCA_035555335.1. GTDB lineage: Bacteria > Bacteroidota > Bacteroidia > Chitinophagales > Chitinophagaceae > Puia. The sequence continues at coordinate 265,045 of DATMGS010000027.1, read as the reverse complement.
GTTCTGGTCGACGCCTCCCGGTGTGAGCGCGAGGATCCAGTCCGCCTTCATAGCATACAGTTCCGGTTCCAGGTAACCGATCTTTACGATCACGATATCGGATTTACGGGGGTTAAGGCCCAGCCGGGTAAAATCGATTTCCTTGTGGTAGGGCTTGCGTTTTTGGGTGACGATGACATGGACACTTCCAACGCGAACGGCTACTTCCACTTCGGCATCCTTATCTCCTTTTTCGATGGATTCCACGGTTCCTGCGATCCGGACAGGAGGAGCGAAGCGGGCATCTACTTTGGCGCCGGCGTATCCGTCTACCTGACCACCTACCCCGGCGGCTATCGCCTGCTTCACCAGATCAGGGCCGGGAATGGAGGCATAAATAAGAGAGGGCCCCTGGGCCGATCTGAATTCGGGGCGGGCCAGTATTTCGCGTAATGTCCAGGTTACGTCACCGGCGCCTCCGGCCGTGGGGTTATCGCCGGAGTCGCTGATAAAGAAAGGATGTTTGCGGCTTGCGAGCGCACTGTCGAGGGATTCCTGCAAGGTACCTGTTGGCGCTACGAAGGCATATCCGGACCGGGCGTCCCAAAAGCGATGGGCCAGCTGCTCCGCCGTCTGCATTACGATCTCCTTATCATCGCCGGTGACCATCACGACGGCCTGATTGCGCGGCTCGTCAGCCCAGGCATAGCCAACCCAGATAGCTGCATCGATAATGCCTTGCTGTGCGGCGGCGGGCGCAACCGCTTTATAAACACTTTTTGCCGGTTCTATTCTCGTACTTGTTTTCTCACCGGGCAATAAGATGGGGATCGGGATCCAGGCTTTATAAGCCGGCTTGCCTTTGCCGCTCACGATTCTGTCTACCAGGTTCTTCACGGCACGTTGTTTTGTCTCCATAGCATCTTCATGGGGCGCCATGCGGTAACAGGTGATCAGATCCGTATTTTCCGCCAGCCGCCAGGAGACATTGCCATGCAGGTCCATGGAGGTGGAGATGATCGTTGTTTTCCCCACTACTTTCCGGATCCGTATGATAAAGTCTCCTTCGGGGTCGTCTAATCCCACCACGCTCATCGCTCCATGGATATCGAAAAAAAGGCCATCATAGGGGCCGTTCTTTCTGAGTGAATCGAGGGTCTGGTTCACCAGGGATTCATAGGCTTCCCGGGTAACGGCGCCTCCCGGCAGTGAGCGACCGACCAGGGCAGGGATCCAAACCGCCTGATGCCGGAGCGGTGAATCAGCGGATAAGAACGGGTACATAGAGAATATATCTGCGCCTGCCCTGGCATGAAAGGCGGCTTCGTCTGTAAGCGCCGGGGAGAAGGTGCTCGATTCTATGGACAGGCCAGCAATGGCAATGCGGGGGGTGGGTGCGTAAGGGCTTGCTATTGCGAAGGGGCCCAGGACGCCCGATAAAATCAGCAGAAGGAAGAGTTGTCTCATGTGGAAAAATTTGGTCCTTAAAATTAAGGCATTCCCGACGAAATTGAAATCCATGTTAAGAATGTATTATAATCCCGAGCAGGATTGTATGATCGGGGTTTTCTTTGTACCTTATAGGTAGCCCTTCACCAAAACTTATCCCATGCTGTTATACGATCCCGCCATCGATGAGGTCTTACGGGCAAAGCCCGGCACCACGAATACGCCTTCCGGGAAAAGCATTCCTTACCCTTTTCCTTCTCCGGCAGACTGGAGGGACCACTGGATCTATTTCCTGTTAGTGGACCGGTTTAACAATCCCGTTGCGGCTCCGGCGCCTCCCGGCAGTCCTGTCAATACTTACCAGGGAGGGAATTTCGCCGGCATCCAGGCTCAGCTGCCTTACCTGCAGGAGCTGGGGGTCACTGCCATCTGGATCTCGCCGGTGCTGATCAATCCCCAGTGGTTCACCGATTATTGGGGAGGCTACGGGATCTTCGATTTTATGCGGATAGAGCCCCGGTTCTGCAGCGATCCCGATGCTGCGCGGCTGGACGCTACGGTCGGGGATAGGGAATTCAGGCAGCTGGCAGATGAGGCCCATGCGCTGGGAATCCATATCATCCTCGACATCGTCCTGAATCATGCGGGGGATCTCTTCAACTATGAAGGAATGCAGGATGCCGCTCCCTGGAATAATGCAGGCGAGTATACGGTTTACTGGAGGAATGAGGACGGGGTACCGCAAGGCAACTGGAATGAAGTGGAGAACATTCCGCATCTCTCACCGCTGGAGGGAGTATGGCCGCAGGAAATACAGCACAATAAATACTTCCGCCGCAGAGGCGATGTGGGGGGCAGCGGAGATCTTACAAAGGGTGATTTTTCGCGATTGAAAGAAATGGTGACGGAATACCAGGATCCTGTCACGAAGCAATTTCCTGTCCGGGATATTCTCATCCGGGCCTATCAATATCTCATCGCCAAATTCGACCTGGATGGCTACCGGATAGACACGCTGCAATATATAGAAGTGGATTTTTCCCGTGTCTTCGGCAATGCCATGCGGGAGTATGCGCAATCGATCGGGAAGAAGAATTTTTTCACATTCGGCGAGGTGTGGAATGACGATGATGAAATGCAGATAGCGCAGTTCATCGGCCGCAATACGGAGAAGGACGGAGATTTCGTGGGGGTGGATGCCGCGATCGACTTCCCCATGCGCAAAAGGCTCTTCAGCGTCTGTAAGGGGACCGGTTCCCCGGCGGAGCTGGCGGAGCATTTCGATATGCGGCGGGAGCTGCTGAAGACTATCGTCAGCTCGCATGGCGATGCCAGTAAATATTATGTCACTTTCCTGGATAACCACGATGTGAATGGGCGCTTCCATGATCCGGCGAGTCCGGGGCGAACGCGGATCGCCTTTACCTGTCTGATAGCCATGCAGGGCATCAGCTGCTTATACTATGGAACGGAACAGGGATTGTCCGGGCAAGGGGACCGGCGGGAATATGTGCGGCAGGCCTTATGGGGAACGCCGGGGATTTTTAATACGGGCAGCGAATGGTATCTTTTCATCCGGGAGCTGTCGCTGGTCTATGCAGCCAACCCGGCCCTGCGTTATGGCCGTCAGTATTTCCGGCCTTGCAGCGGGAATGGCGTCGATTTCGGTTACTCCCCTTACCAGGGAGGGATACTGGCTTTTTCCCGCATCCTGAATACGACTGAATTGCTCGTGGTGGCCAATACCGCGACGGACCAGACCATTACCGTGCAGGTGGTGGTCGATTATAACCTGCATGACGCCGGTAAACCCTGGACGGTTGTTTTCCCGGCGGGTTATGCCGGGCCGGCGCCGGGCCCCACTACCCTTTCCGGCCCGTATAAGACGGTGTCTTTGACGCTGGCGCCGATGGGATATGTGATTCTGGGATAATCGTTATCTTTAAGGAGATGCCGGGCGACACCCTCCATATCAACAATAAAGCAAACAGGCAAAATACCTTTGACGCCATTGTTATCGGCTCGGGGATCAGTGGTGGCTGGGCTGCCAAAGAGCTGTGCGGGCGGGGGCTGAAAACACTGGTGCTCGAAAGAGGACGGAATGTGGTGCATCTAAAGGATTATCCTACGGCCACCATGAATCCCTGGGAATTCCCGCATCGTGGTGAAATGACCCGGCAATTTATGGACGAGAATCCCCTCATCACCAAGGCGGCCGGTTTTGGAGAGGATACGGCGCATTTCTTTATAAAAGACAAGGATCATCCCTATGAGCAGGAAAAGCCTTTTGACTGGATCCGCGGGTACCAGGTGGGTGGGAAATCACTGATATGGGGGCGGGCCTGTCCCCGCTGGAGCCCTTTTGAATTCACGGCTCCTGCAAGATATGGGTATGGTATAGAATGGCCTATCGGATATGAGGACATAGCGCCCTGGTATTCGCGGGTGGAGCTATTTGCAGGGATCTGCGGAAACAGGGATGGGCTGGAAGCCATGCCGGACGGGGAATACCTCCCGCCCTTTGCATTCAACTGCGTGGAGAAGGATCTGCAGCAGAAAATACGGGCAAAATACAAGGACCGCTTCATGATACAAGGACGCTGGGCGCAGCTGACGGAGGCCCGGGATATTCATCTGCAACAGGGAAGGGCCCAATGTCAGGCAAGGGACCTGTGTATGCGCGGCTGTCCGTTCGGAGGATACTTCAGTTCTGTATCGTCTACCCTGCCCTGGGCACAAAAGACCGGCAACCTTACCCTCCGGCCATTTTCCGTGGTCCATTCCATTATTTATGATGAACGAAAAGGGAAAGCCACCGGCGTAAGGGTCATCGATGCGAATACCAAAGAGATCACGGAATACTTTGCCCGCATCCTGTTCCTGAATGCATCCACCCTGAACAGTAATCTGATTTTACTGAATTCTGTCTCCCGCCGTTATCCCGATGGTTTTGGCAATGACAATGGCCTGCTGGGAAAATATATCTGTTTTCAGAATTATCGCGGCTCTCTGGGCGGGACCATCGACGGATACGAAGACAAGTATTATTATGGACGCAGGCCGGCTGAGTCCATGATGGCCAATTTCAGGAACCTGCATAAGCAGGATACGGATTTTGTGGGCGGGTATATGGCTTTCATGGGGGCCTCCCGGCCGAGGGGGTCAGCGGAAACGGCAGGGCCTATCGGAGCAACTTATAAAGAGGCTTTGTCGCAACCCGGGGGTTGGAATATGTATATGTATATGCAGGGTGAGACGATCCCGAAAAAAACAAACCAGGTATCTTTAAGCAAGAATAAGAAAGATCCCTGGGGTATTCCCTTACTGGTGACGGATGTCAGCTATGATGACAATGATGAAAAATTACTCAGGGATTTTTTAATGCAGGGTTCAGAGATGCTGGACAATATCGGGGTAAAAAATATTACCCAATACGATAATCACTGGGCGCCGGGAAGGGATATCCATGAAATGGGGGGCTGCCGGATGGGAAAGGACCCCAAAACTTCCCTGCTCAATAAGTGGAACCAGTTACATAGCTGTCCCAATGTATTTGTAACGGACGGGGCCTGTATGACCAGCACGGCCAATCAAAGCCCTTCGATCCTTTATATGGCGCTGACGGCGAGGGCAGCCAATTATGCCGTGGAAGAGCTTAGGAAAGGCAATTTATAGGCACAAAATAGCGTTTTAAGGGCAAGATCATCTACGACCTATGAAACACCGAACAAGAAAAATCCTGCTCCGTTTTATCGTGTTACCTGTTATTTCGCTGCTGCTGCTGGTTGTTATTGCGGCAGCCATTTTATATTCCCAGCAACAGCGTCTCGTAGAGCTGGCGGTAAAGGAACTGAATAAAAAGTTGCCGGGCAAGCTGGCCATTGCCGGCAGCGAACTCTCCGTTTTCCAGAACCTCCCTTATATTTCCATTCGTCTGCGGCAGGTGCAATTTTATGACAGCAAGCTGGCAACGGCAAAGCCCATCTGTGAGGTGGAACATCTATATGTGGGGTTCAGCCTGCCGGACCTGCTGAAGCAGCAATACCATGTGAAGGCGATCGCTTTGAAAGACGGGCATCTCGACCTGGTGCAGGATAAGGATGGCAAGCTGAATATCGTGGAGGCAAGCCGGATCAACGGAGATAGCACGAAGGCAAAAGATACCTCGTCTACGGCGCTGGACCTGGATGTGAAGAAAGTGGTGCTGAAGAACATGCGTCTTTCTTTCCTGGATGAACAGAGCGGGCAGCAGGTGGTATCCCAGATCGAGCGGATACAGTCTTCTCTTCGCAATGACAGCCAGCAGATCGTTGCCGACCTGCAGGGCAAAATGCTTGTCGACTATACGCATCCCGGCGACACGTCGCTATTCCGTCATAAGCACCTGGAGACGGCTATACAGTTTTCTTATGATAAGCCTGCCCAGGTGCTGAAGCTGCCGGAGGGCCGGCTGAAGCTGGAAGAGGCTGTTTTCAATATCACCGGAACGGCGGACCTGCTGCATGACAATACAGTGGATTTCAGGGTCACGGGCGATAAGCCGGATCTCGGGCAATTATTGTCCTTTGCCCCGCCGGCCGTAACAAAGGAATTGAAACATTTCCGTTATGACGGGCGCCTCGACTTCGACGGAACGGTGAAGGGGAAATTGAAAGGGGGGCAGCAGCCGCAGATAGAGCTGTCCTTCTCCTGCGCCAATGCCTGGCTGCATAACAAGGAAGCCAATAAGAAACTGGATTCGCTGGCCTTTAAGGGCTATTATACCAATGGGAAAGAACACAACTTACATACTTCGGAGCTACGTATCCTGGATATGAAGGCGAGACCGGGCGAGGGTGTTTTCAGGGGGAACTTCATCCTGCGGGATTTTACGGACCCGAAAATATTGATGCAGGTGAATTCGGAGCTGGAGCTGGCCTTTGTAGGCGCATTTCTGGGTATCCGGGATTTGCAGCGGGTAACGGGTCATATCAGCCTGAAAATGGATTTTAAAGACATGGTAGATCTCAGTCTGCCGGAGCAATCGATGGGCAAGCTGACGCAGGGTATCCAAAGTGAGCTTACCGTACGGGACCTTACATTCCGGGTCCCGGACTATCCGTATTTGATCAGACATCTCGACCTGCATGCCGCGATGAAGGATGGCGCCGTAAAGCTGGATTCATTGTCCTGTGATATCGGCAATTCCGATTTCCATTTGGATGGGTCGCTGAGTGACCTGCCGGCGCTCTTTCATCACCAGGAGAAGCCGGTGCAGATGACCCTGAACATGCATAGCCATAAAATGATCCTGAAAGAGCTGCTGGCCTTTGACACAGCCCGGAGCGGCAGGTCCGATGAAGAAATATATGGTTTTAACATAGGGTTGTCACTGGAGACCTCCGTGAATGAGCTGCGGCATCCCAAACCCCTGCCCAAAGGAAAGTTCATGATCCGGAACCTGTATGCGGCCTTTTCACATTACCCCCATGCGTTTCACGATTTTGGCGCGGAGCTGACGATCGGGGACACCACGCTGCTGCTGAAGAATCTTGCCGGTCAGATAGACAGCAGCGACCTGCGTTTCAGCGGTCGCGTGAATAACTATGCGTTATGGTTCGATAAAGTGATGAAAGGCAGCACACAAATAGCTTTTGACCTGAAATCGCAGCGGCTGGCGATGAATGATCTGCTGGGGAAGTATAGCCGGCAGTATGTGCCCAAAGATTACCACCACGAGGTCGCAACCAACCTCTGGCTGCGTTCGAAGATATACCTGGAGTATGATACGGGTTTCCATTTTGCCAATATCAAGATCGCCAATATTTCGGGTGAGCTCAGGCAGCATGCTTTCCGGGTGGACAGCCTTAGCGGTAATGTAAAGATCGGCGCCGACCAATATGTAAAGATAGATACGCTGAAAGGGAAGATCGGCAACAGTGATTTTGATATCAGCCTGCGTTTGTATGCCGGAAAGGATACGGTGAGAAGGAAAAAGGCGAATTATCTGCGGTTCTCCTCCCAGCTGCTGGATGTGGACCAGCTGACGAATTACCGGTTGACAGCGGAAGAGGAAGCCACTCCGGATACGTCGGCGGCTGCCATGGGGTCCCCCCTTACGACGCCGGCAAAGCCCTCTGCTCATGCACAGGCGTTCAATATTTTCCAGATCCCGTTCATCGATTTCAAGGCGACAGTGGACATCGGCAAAATAAAATACCGCCATCTGTGGCTGAAGAACTTCTATACGAACGTGCGTATGCAGCAGAACCAGCAATTGTACCTGGATACCTTGACGATGGGAGTGGCGGAAGGGAAAATTAGTGCCCAGGCGCATTTTAACGGCAGTGATCCGGAAAAGATCTATCTGCAGAGCAGGATACAGGTGCAGGATGTGAACATCGAGAAGATGATGCTGAAGCTGGACTATTTCGGGCAGGATTATACGATCAACAAGAATATAAAGGGCCGGTTGAGCGGGGAGATCAAAAGTTATGTACAGGTGCATCCCGATCTGACGCCGCTGCTGGATCATTCCGAGGCGGAGTTGGATGTGGCGATTTACAATGGGCAGCTGGTGAATTTTGCCCCGATGCAGGCGGTGGCCTCATATTTCAAGGATAAGAATATGAACATCGTTCGATTCGACACCTTACAGGACAAGCTGACGTTTAAGGATGGGGCTTTATCCATTCCGGCTATGAATATCAATTCTTCCCTGGGTTTTATGGAGATTTCCGGCAAGCAGTCGCTGGATATGAAAATGGAGTATTATCTCCGTATCCCTTTGAAAATGGTGACACAAGTAGGCTTCCGGATGTTGTTCGGCAAGAAAAAGGAGGAGGTGGATCCGGACCAGGTGGATGCGATAGAATACCGGGATAAGGATAAGAAAGTTCGTTTTATGAACCTGAAGATTACCGGTACGCCTGACGCATATAAAGTAGGGCTGGGCAAGGCTGCCAAGAGCGCGGGTTGATTTTACCCTTTTTGCCGTAATTTTGGCGCTGCCATGAATAAAAGAAAAACGTTTGTAATCCCCGTCCTGCCTCTTATTTGTCTTTTTCTCCTTTCCTGGGGCGTGACCGGTCACCGGACCATTGGCAAGATCGCGGAAAATCATTTAAGCGCGAAGGCCAAAGCCGCCGTACAGGAGCTATTGGGAGATCAGTCTTTAGCGGATGTCAGCACCTGGGCGGACGAAGTGCGTTCACAACCGGAGTATAAGAGGACGGCGCCCTGGCATTTCCTGAATCTCCCACTGGGGTTGAGCTATATGGAATTCGAGCAGCAAGTGAAGGGGATGACCGGGGAGAATGTATACAGCGCCTTACAGACAAATGAACAGGTCCTTCTCGATAAGGGTACGACAAGAACGCAGAAAACGGAAGCATTAAAGTTCATCGTTCACTTCGTAGGCGATCTTCATCAGCCGATGCATATCAGCCGGGCGGAAGACAAGGGCGGCAATACCATCCAGCTCAATTATGAGGGGAAGGGTGTCAACCTGCATAGTCTCTGGGATACTTATTTACTGGAGCACCAGGGCCTGAGCTATGAGCAGCTGGCGGAGAAATACGATCGTGTCTCTGCCCGGCAGATCAAACAATGGCAGAGCGACCCGCTGATCAAATGGATGTGGGAAAGCTATGAGATCAGCTCCCAGCTCTATGCGGAAGTGGACCGGATGAATAGCCGGAGTATCGATGAGGCTTATTACCAGGCCCATATCGCCACTATCGGGGAAAGGATCCAAAAGGCCGGTATTCGTCTGGCGGGTATGCTGAATGAGCTCTTTAAAAACGGGTTGGTGGCCGACGCGCCGGCAGATACGGCTAAACCCGTCCCTGCAGACACTACCAAGGCAGCTGACAATAAGTCCACGACTGTCTGTGAGAAAGTGTATAGTACCAGGCTTATGGACCGCTCGCAAATGGTCTTTCTCAATTTAGGTGGTGAGTGATTACAATGGAAAGCCGGAGATCGTCGTGACCGATCCGGCGCAGATCAAGGTGCAGTAGAGAGCCGGATGATATCTTTGCCTTCGACGATCTTCTTATCATATCCCCGGGATGCCAGCCGGATCATGGTCAGGCCTAATTCGCGCAGCGTGCAAAAGCCACCGGGGTACAGGGCCCTGCCCAAAGGGAAGAGCCAGTTTATATACTTATAAAAGCTGTGTGTACGGGTCAGGCCCTCTGTGGGTTTGATAAAGCCCGGCCGCAGGGCATAGACCGCCTTAAAGGGAAGCAGCATCAGATCATTCTCCGTCTTACCTTTTACCCGGGCCCACCGGCTCCGTCCTTTTTCGCTGCTATCCGTTCCGGCCCCGGAGATATAACAGAATACCATCGCCGGATTGAGTTTCGCCAGGGTTGTCGCCATCTGTAAGGTCAGGGTATAGGTCACCTTGTAATAATCTTCCGCCTTCATGCCTACGGAGGAAACCCCCAGGCAGAAAAAGCAGGCGTTGTAACCTGAGAGCTGTTTTTCGATCGGTGAGAGATCGAAAAAATCAGCGTGTATGATCTCCGTTAATTTGGGGTGTACGACCCCCGATGGTTTTCGGTTGATCACCAGGATGGCTGCCACTGCATCATTCTGCAAACATTCGTGCAGTACGCCCTCTCCTACCATCCCGGTCGTTCCTGTGATAATGGCTCTTATTCCCGTTGATTGCATAGATTCAGAATGAATTGGAAAGTTAAGGAAAATCCGACCCTGAACAATATCGGAGACGAAAGGAATAGTAAGTCCAGATTGGAATTTTATTAGGAGCCGGGTATCGCCGGTATCGTGAAATAGAACCGGCTTCCTTTGCCTTCTTCGCTTTCCACCCGGAACAGCCCCTTATTCGCTTCGGCGAATTCCCGGCATAGCAGCATGCCCAGGCCCGTACCTTTCTCATCGGCGGTGCCCAGGGTAGTAACCTTTTCTTTCAGGTTGATTTTTTTCAGGATGTCTTTCCCTATTCCTATGCCTGTATCAGCCACACAGATCTCGATAGCGCCGCCGGTCGTTTTGCCCTGAATGATAATACTATCACCTGGCCTGCAAAATTTAACGGCATTGCTGACCAGGTTGCGGATCAGGACCTGGATCATATCTTTATCTGCGTAACCGCATAAAGCAGGGTCCAGTTCATTTTTCAGGCTGATCTTTTTATCGGCCGCCTGTTTTACGAACAGATTAACGGTATTACTGACCAGTTGATGTACAGACAGCACGGCTGGAGAGGCGACCATGCCATCCAGTTGGCTACACGCCCAGAACAGAAGGTTGTTGACCAATTCGGCAGAATAATTCACATCGCGCCGGAGCTCATCCATAATCTTGTTGATCTCTGCTTCGGGCAGGGAATTCTCCTTTAAAAAATCCAGCACCTCCTTTAAGGAATGCAGGGGTCCTCTCAGATCATGGGCAATGATAGAGAACAATTTGTCTTTTTCCTGGTTGTTTAACAGTAAGAGAACGGCCTGATGTTCTATTTTTTCGTTCTTTGCCTCCAGGATCTGGTTGGTCTTTTGTTTGGCCGCCCTGCTGCGGAATAATACCAAGGTCAATGCACTTAAAAAAAGGATCAGCAGGGCAGCGATGGATATTTCCCATTCATTTTTCTGGACGAACTGCTGATGCAGGGCATCTTTTTTCGCCTGTTCTTCTTTGAGCTGGCTCTCCTTTTTTTCGAATTCGTACCTGGCTTCCAGTTTCTCCGTCTTTTTCCGCATCTCTTCATTAAAAAGACTATCGGAAAAACCCTTATACAGCTGGGAATATGTCAGGGCATTGCGGTAATCGCCTTTTGCTTTGTAAATATCCTCCAATATCTTATCGGCATCCTTGATCTCGGCTTTTGTTTTTATCTCTTTAGCCAATTCCAGACTTTGCAGCGCGTACTTCAATGCCTTCTGGTAATCTTTAAGATAAAAATATGCCCGGGCCGCATAGGCGGCGGTCTTCGATTGGCGCATCTTATCGTCGGTGTGGCTAAAATAATCCAGCGAGCGGAGATAATTAGCCAGCGCTTCCTTATACCGGCCTTTCACAAACAACACCTCTCCCATCTCGTCCTTGTTGGTGATCATCAGGTAATCGTTCTTCATGGCTATTGCGATCCGCAATGCCTGTTGATAATACTGCAAAGCCTGGTCATACTGCTTCTGCGCTAACCATGATGCGGCAATGGCGGTCAGGGTTTTATTCAGGTCCAGGCTATCTTTCGTCTCTCCAAAGATCCGCCCTGCCGTCTCCAACAATGCCAGGGCTTCGTCATATTTCCCCATGTCGGTATCGAACATGGCGATATTTATACTTGCCTTGGCTATGCAGGTTGGATTATTGATCTTTTCGGCAATAGCCAGCGCCTGGCGGTAACAGGATAACATATTGGTATAATCTCCTGCGAGTTTATACCCGTTCCCCAACTGTCTTAAGCTCACCGACTCACCCCGGCCATAACCCGCTTTTTTCGAGTAAGCCAGGGCCTGGTTACTATAGAAGAAGACACTATCGGCATTGATCCTGTAATAGCCATATGCCAGGCTATCCAATACATCAATATAGGCAGTGTCCCGCTGAAAGTCCTTTTTTGCCTGTAGCTCCTGTTTCATCCCCCGTAAACGAAGTATATTGGAGGGCTGTGCGCCGGACTCCCGGTACACCATAAGTGCAAAGGCCATTATCCCGGCTATCTTACCATAACAGATCATTTACTAAGGGGGTTATTATAGCCAAACTAATATTATCCCGGAGGAAAACCAAAGAATAATTATTATTGTTCCTATTTTGAAGTTTTGGAATTGGGCGAACTTTTCGTTACAATTACAGTAAAACAATCGTCATGCGCCCTTTAAAAATGAGTGAACCCTATGTACTGATCAATGACGATCTCGTTCCGGCGGAAAAAGCATCCCTGCTGGTTAGCGATCTGGCTATTCAACGAGGTTACGGCATCTTCGATTTCTTCAAAGCCTTGCATCATACCCCTGTATTTATCGACGAGCACCTGGACCGGTTCTTTCATTCCGCCGCTGAGCTAAGGCTACCCATCGGAAAAAACAGGGAAGAGCTGGCGGCGCTTTTGCAGACATTGATGCAAAAGAACGGATTTCCCCATTCGGGCATCCGTCTGACGCTGACGGGAGGATACTCATCGGATGGATATGAATTGGAAAAGCCTAATCTTATCATTACTCAAAAATCGTTGTCCCTCACGTTCCGGGAGAACTTACAAAAAGGGCTCAGGCTGGTGAGCTATCCGCATCAGCGGCAGATGCCCGAGGTGAAGACGATCGATTACCTGATGGCGATCTGGCTCCAGCCTTATATCCGGCAGAACGGGGCGGACGATGTGTTATACCTGCGGGACGGGGTCGTTCTGGAATGCCCCCGGTCTAACTTTTTTATAGTGACTGGCCGGGATACGCTTGTTACACCTTCCCGTTATGTCCTGAAAGGCATCATCCGGATGAAGGTGCTGGAGCTGGCAGGGAAGCAGTTCCGGGTAGAGGAGCGGGATATTACGCTGGAGGAGGCCCGGGCTGCCAAAGAAGCATTCATCACCAGCACGACAAAACATATTCTGCCGGTATGGAGCCTCGACGGTCAGCCGATCGGAGAGGGCCGGCCGGGAAAGGTATCGCAATGGCTAAGCGACGAATTGGAGCGGGCTATGCCCGCATTCTGACGGGCGGCTGTTCACGTCCCTCCCGTCTTTTCTGCAGGATCCGGTCGCGCAGTTGCAGAAAAGGCTTCTCGATGGTATAGCGAAGGACCAGGGCGCCCAGGATCGTCATAACGATGCAAAGAAAGAACATAAGGTTGCTGTCTCCGGCGATACCCAAATTCAGGAAGAGCTGTTGGCACAAATGGATCACCCCTTTATGGCTCAGGTAGATCGCATAGGAAAGGGCGGCTATATTGGAAGATATTTTAGCATTGAACCGATAGAGGATACAGGTGGGGCTGACGGCTGCCGCCACTACCGTACCATAGGCAATGGCCACCAGGGGGAAGCCAAAGACAGAGGCGTGAAGGGACTGCGGGTCCGCGACAAAAAAGTAAGCCGTTGCGATAAGCCCGAGCCCGATCAGCAAAAGAAGATTACCCCGTTTTGTTATCCGGTCCCTGAAGCCCGGATAGAATTGAAACAGGCCGGCCAGGCTGACGCCCACCAGGAGCCCGTCCAGGCGGGTCTGGAACGGGTAATACATCCATTTATACCACTCCACCCAAAACACGTCGGTATTCTCGAAGGGCAGGATGCGTCCATACCAGCTGCCGATCCTGACTACGAATCCAAGTATAAACAAAACGAGTAACAGGTATCCTGCTTTCCTCCCTGCTTTAAAAGCGAGGAAAGTCACCATAATGAGGGGAAGCAGTAAATAGAATTGTTCCTCGATACAAAGGGACCAGGCATGTGAAAAAGTCCCCTGGTGTTGGAGATCCAGTCCGAAATTCTGTGTAAAGCTGAGGAATTTCCACAGGGGTGGAAGCGCCTCCCGTTCCCTGAATGCCGGAAAGCAGAAATAAAGGGTCACTATGATCAGGTAGGCGGGCAGGATCCTGAAAGCTCTCTTGAAATAGAACTCGCCCAAAGCAAGGCTTTTCCCCTGTGCGATCCTGCTGAATAATTGTCCGGCGATCAGGTAGCCGCTTAATACAAAGAAAAGGTCTACTCCCGTCCATCCGAAACTGCCGGCATGGTTTACCCATTCGGGATGTTGAAAGATCCGGTAATGGAACACCAGGACCAGCGTGATCGCCAGGGTCCTGAGATGATCGAGCCCCAAAAGTTTGTTATTTCCTGCGTTGCTGAGGGATCCATTTAATTGCGTCATAGAATTGCGGCCACCTGCCGGGGGAGATGATTTGTCGAAATTGAAAGTAATGTAAAAATTATTTAAAAACGGGGGTAACAAAACCGGAAGTTTATTTATATACCTATGAGCGGTACCTATTTTAAACAAGTAAAAACAAAAGTTATGCAAAGCAAAATCATCGCAGTTTGTCTGATCGCAGGTCTTTCTTTAACCATCAATCATTCTTTTGCCCAGGTCCGGCTTGGTATAGCCAGTACGACCCGGTTGAGTTCGGCCGCCAGTGTAGGTACACCCGGGGTGAATAATGCGCTGCGGGCCAGCACGTCCACGGCAACAGCGACGACGGCTACGGCAAAGACCAGCACGAAAGCCGCTGCCGGGGCTGCGCAAACCACTGCAAAAGCCACTACAGCCAAGGCGGAAAGCACTACGAAAGCTACGGCGGAAGGAACGATCAACGCGACTAAGCAGGTCGAAACCACAACGGTCAATACAGCCAGTGAAGCGAAGGCCGATGCCGGCGTTCAGGCTCGAAGTGGCGCCAGCGTGAGCGCTAATGCAAGCTCAAACGCAGGTGTTAAAAAGAATTAAATCCCTGAAAACGGCAGCGGTCTGCGTGGCTTCGCTTTGCAGGCCGCTGTTTCCTTTCAGGCCAACCTTTTATATTATCAATCTATTCGTTATGCTGTCTCTCCGTCTGCTCTCCTTTCTACTATTTATGCTGCTGTTCTTATTGAACGGCTCCGTTACCACTGCCCAGGTAAAAGATTCCGTTGCCGTCAAGGATTCCGTCCGCAGCCGGGGGAAAGCCCATCTCCTTATCGGCGCGACGTATAATTCGGGGATGAACTATTATGGGCGGGTGGATAGTCTGAAAAGCAGTGGGATTTATCCTTTTGTCGGTCTGAGCTTCCACAGCGGCCTCTATCTGAATGCCACTTTTGTCTTCATTCATAATAGCCTGCAATCTCAATATGCGGCGACCCTGCTGGAAGGGGGATATAATTTTAAAAGCAAGCGGGGCGGCTGGGCCGGGAGCCTTTCCGCTACCAGGTATTTTTACCAGGATCATACGGATCTTGCGCAGTCGGCGATCAGGGAAGCCGCAGCGGCCAGTATCACTCATCTGAACAAAATCATTAATATTACTTTGGGAGCGGATGTCAAGTCGAGTGACCGGATCGATATCGGGGGGCAGGCGGGGTTGGATCATATAATCCGGATCCCGGATATTTTTGGGAAGGATGTGATCGTGCTGGATCCTTGCGCAACGATGTATGCCGGTACCCAGCATTTTACGCAGACCTATTATCAAAAAAAGAATTTGCTGTTTATCCCGGTGGCTGATGAAGAAGTAACAAAAAACAGCGGGGCTTTTAATATACTGGCTTATGAGTTTAGTGTGCCGGTGGTATATGCTTATAAAAAAATGAACCTGATCTTCTCTCCTGCTTATATAGTACCACAGAATATTTTGTCCGTGCCTGGCCAACCCGGCCTTTCGGAAAGAGCCGCCAATCTCCTCTATATTACGGCGACGGTGAAATTTACTTTATAAAGAAATGACAGCAGGTGATCGCTGTTAAACAACCGGCGATAAAAGCTATGATCAGCCCTGTCATGCTATAAGTTTCTTCTTCTGTCCAACCTGTTACCAAGGCAATTATCCTTTTCATAGAGGGGGATTTTAATTCCGTTTTAATTTCCATAGTAGAATGCAATTGGCATACCATGCTACAACATGTTTATTTTCAATAACTTGTGAAACAAGCAACTTCCAAATACGGAATCAAATTCCAAATAAGGGAAAAAAGCAGCTTCCGATTTTGCCCGGCTTGCCAGCGCCGGGTAATGGCCTTTTAGCGGTATTTATTATACTGAAACTTTCTTATTATTGTGTTCCTTCTCATAATCTGCCGCTCGTTTCCCATTTTCTTCATTCCACACATAAAAACCTTACCATGACACAGAAAAGAGCGGTTCTCTCCATTTCCATCTGCTTTGCGGCAGTCCTTTTCGGTTTACAATGCACGAATAACAACAAAGACGCCGGCGCCGCATGATTCCGGCAAAGTGTACGAACATGCCTGGGGTATCTGGGCGGGGCTGACTGCCGGGGCCAGCCAGGTTTATCAGGGGGATTCCCTGCTGGTCTACCAGACCTGGCTGGGTATCGGGGAGATACAATCGTTGATCGGCAGCGGTCCCCAGGCCGATCTGAGCGCGCTTAAAAAAAGAGGGCGAAGTGCGCTGGCAGTTCCCAACCAGTTTAAAGATGCCATCTCTTTCCGGAAAAAGTCGCTTTTAAAAGGGAGCATCGATACGAATGCCGGGAATGCTTTTGGCACTAATTTATGGGTGGCTGTCTCCTATGATCCTGCTTCCGTGGAGTATGCTATTTCCAATTCCATCTTTAAACAATCCGTTTTGGACAAATATGCCGTTCCGGGAGGGATCGGCAATATCCCTGCTTTCCCTCAGCAATCCATTAATATTAAGCCGGTATACTTTGTCGGTCATCGGAAGGACTCGCTGATCCGCATCGACGCCTGGCCCGGACCACCGGATACGCCGAAAGCCTATGCACCCCAAAGCTGGAACCGGTATGTCTATGCGGATGTCTCGAACAGTCAGCCCACCGGAAAGATCCTGGCGCCGGCCCGGGGGCCCAATCCCAGTCCTGCGGAGATACAGGCGGCGACCTGTAATCTCAATGATTTCATCTATTACCATATCGATGCGGCGATGGCCCGGTATCTGAATGAACAGCAGTCCCCGGTCCAGGGTGATACGGCCCGTGCCGGTGACCTGGCGTTACTGGTAGCGATGCATGTCACTACCAAGGAAATCAATAACTGGACCTGGCAGACTTATTACTGGGCTCCCGATCCGGAAAATCCCCGCTCTCCCAGTTCCAAGCTGGCAGTCAGGCTCCGGCCTTCCCAGCTGCGGGGGGCTGCGGCGCATTATGCGCTGGCAACGGCCTATGTGGAAGTGCTGCCCAATCAGCCGCTTAACGGGGGAACCAATCAGGGCGTCAGCGCTATGATCGGGTATAATCCTTATCTGGAGGCTGGCTTCGGGCCCGCGGATCTCAATTTTCCCAGTGCCCTCAACCCGTCGTATAGTTATGGGATCCAGACCAATTGCATGAGCTGTCATGCCCTGGCTACCATCGATGGCAACCTGGGATATTCCGCGGATCAATACATTTCCGATAATGATACGATCTATAAGAACCGGGTAAGGCTTGATTTTGCCTGGTCGATCCAGCAGGCTATTATTAAGGATAAAAAATAACGCAGTCAAAGCGGACCACGGGTCCGCTGGCCGAAGGCCCATAATCTATGGTTTTGCGCCCGGGGTTATTTTTCAGGCAACCTTGGGCGCAAAACAATCCCCGGCCGGCATGCGGCCGGGGGTTTTCCATTATAGTATCGCTCTGAAAATGGTATTACTATATGAAGAATCCACGTTGGCGGCAAAAACCATAATGCCCGCTTTCTTAGTGCCCGAGGGCTCCCATGCGGCCGCAGTAGTGGCATTGCTCAGGCTATTGTATTGCTTGGACACGCCCACCATCGTCTTCGAATGACCAATGGTATTGGCCCACCGGTTAAAGCGGGTCGTATTGTTCTCCCAATAACCCATGTCCTCGACAAAGTTGAGATATTGCGCGACGGTGGTAGACTGACCGATAGCATATCCGGCCTGAGCACCGTCATAGATAGCCGCTGTATAGATCGTGGTGGTGCTGTTGGCAGAGAGCGGCCCGAAATAGCTTCCGAATGCCTTGATCAGGTTGGTATAATTCGTATTGGCGGCCGTGCTGCCCAGGTGCTCTACATCCAACGCGATACCATCGAAATGCAACGAGTCGATGATGCAATTTTTGACGAATAAGGCAAACTGCGAATAGGTCAGCCCGGTTCCGTTATACGTGGTGAAAGGAGTGGTCGTATTCCAGGAACTGGCATCATCCACATTCATCAATACTTTGACACCCCTGGCCTGCAATACCCTCACGTCGCTGATAATCGACGCATAGGAATGGTAGTGTGGGTTTACGGTAAGGATATAACTGCTGCTGCTGCCGTAATGAACTGAATCGGCCATTTCCCAGGCACTCCCTTCGAACAGGACCACGACATTGGCGGCGGTGGAAAAATTCGTGAGGGGAAGGTTGACGACCGGAGTACCGGTAGGTGTCGCATCAAAGGCATAGTAAGCTACTTTGTTATTGGGCGCGACCGGGAGCGCGGCGGCGACCAGCGGTGTCAGGGTCTGGGACTGGCTGGCATCTTTTTGGAGAGAGGGATCATTTTTCATTCCCATTTTTGAGCAGGAGAGCAGGCTCATGGCAATAGTGAGCATACTCATGAAAGTGAGCTTTTTCATAATCGTAAAAGGTTTAATTGTTAATAGTACATTTAACAAGTTAAACGATTCCTTTCATTTCACATATCTCTTCTTAAAGCTGCTAGGGTTTTCACCTACTACCTTTTTAAATACTTTATTGAAATAAGAAACGCTTTCAAAACCCACTTCATAAGTGGCCTCGGAAATACTTTTATCCTGTAATAAATGATTCTTAGCCTGGTTGATCCGGAACTGATTGATAAAATCCGTGAAGGTCATCTTCGTATGTTTCCGGAAAAACCGGCAGAAGGCGGCGGTGGTAAGGTTGACCTGCTTTGCGATCGCATTGACATCGGGCCGGTCCCGGTAGTTGGCCTGGATATATCGATAGATGCTATCCATCCGCTTCTCATCTTTCTCGAAAGACCGGTGTCGCGCCGGTCTGCTATTTAGCTGTACTACTTCATCCGTCGTAGCCAGTAGCTGGAAGATCTGAAGTAATAAGATCAGCTGGTCAAAATGGTTGAGCCCGGGCAGCTGTTTGAGTTTTCCGGCAACGATCTTTTTGGTGTCGCCTGTAAAAGACAATCCATAATCCGCTTTGTGAAACAGCGCCTTGATGGCCAGGAATTCAGGGATATGGAGGAAGTCATTGCCCAGGAAATTTTCTTTCAATTGGATGATAATCTGTTCACATTCCGTACGAACCCCATAATCGAAATTGAGATGAGGGATATAAGGGCCGATGAAGACCAGGTCACTTTGTTCATAAAGGGAGATATGGTCGCCTACATGCCGGGTACCGCTGGAGCCTTCCACATATACGATCTCATATTCCGGATGAAAATGCCAGAGGAAGGTGTCGTTCAATCCGGGTGTCAGTAATATTTTAAAGGAGCTTCCCTGGTCGGGGATGATCACTTCCCGTTTGAGGTTCATGGTTGATGATTTCAGACCCAATATAGCAAAAAATGATCAATACAGTACAAATTATGGTCATTCCAGCGGTTGTCCTGGCTGCGAGATCCCGATAATTTTGTTACAGTGACCGATTATTTATTCCTGTAATTCACCTTTAAAAATTGTCATATGCAACCATTAACGATGCCTGCCGGAGTTCCTGCCCAGGGGACAATGGCCCCGGCTAATGCACACACCGACATACCCGGGAATCCTTCCACCGCTAAAAGCAGCAGTATAAAATTAAATGACCGGAGCAATGGAAAGCCGCTGCGCGTATTGAGTGAAGAGGACTGGCAGTTCTGGCTGCATAACGGTTACATCGTTATTAAGAACGCAGTGCCTGAAGAGCAGGTAGGGCGGCTGGCGGATTTCCTCTGGGAGTTCGAAGAAAAAGATCCCGCCGATCCGGAAAGCTGGTATGCGCCTGCCCGCGCCGAAATGAAAATGAAGGAGCTGACCAACACGGGAATGGTAGAGATTTATAATCATCAGTACTTGTGGGATAACCGGCAGGTTCCGCGGATCCATGATGCTTTTACAGATATCTGGGGTACGGAAAAGCTATGGGTGACTATCGACCGGGCTAATTTAAATTTTCCTTTTTGGCCGGGATTTGAATACAAGGGTTTTATCCATTGGGATTACGATCCGGAAACAAAACCGCAGAATGTGCAAGGGGTGCTGGCCCTGGCGGATCAGACCGATGAAAACATGGGCGGCTTTCAGTGTGTGCCGGAACTGTATCGTACCTATGATAGCTGGAAATTGACGCAACCCGGGGACCGGGATCATTTCAAGCCCGATGTTTCCGGTTTTGAACTGGTAAAGGTAAAAATGGAAGCCGGTGATCTGCTGATCTTTAACAGTACCCAGCCGCATGGTATCCGGCCCAACCGGAGCGGGAATAAGGTCCGGATTGCCCAGTACATTTCCATGATGCCGGCGCAGGAGGATAATGAGGAACTTCGTCAGTGGAGGATCCGGTCCTGGGAAGAACGGATAGCGCCGGAGGGCTATGCTTTTCCCGGCGATCCTCGCGGTTGGGAGCAAACGAAATATGCTACGGCTGAATTATCACCTTTAGGCAAACGATTATTAGGGCTGGAGAACTGGTAGGCGGGCTGAGTTGGTTACCGCGGCCAGCGTCGGTCCGGACAGAGTTGGTTACTCCACGCAGAGTCGATTACGATTGAACTTTCGTCATTTTCAGGAATCGGGCTAACAGGAACAGGGAAGCGAGGGTAAGCCCTGCTATGAATCCCAGCCACATGCCCGAAGCACCCATGTGAAAGACGAAGGCCAGGACATATCCCAGCGGCAGGCCGATCACCCAGTAAGCAACGGCAATGAGCAGGGTCGGCGTTTTTACGTCTTTAATGCCCCTTAACAGGCCGGCGCCGATGGCCTGTGTGCTGTCCGAGATCTGAAAGATGGCGGCAAACAGCAGTAACAGACTGCCCATCTGTAGAACGGCTTCATTGTTGTTAAATGCTTTCGGCAATTCATTCCGCAGCAGGATGAAACCGATGGCGCAAAATATTCCGTACAGCAGGGCCGTCACCAGCGTACTTCGTCCGATCAGGGAGATCTTCGGCCAGTCAGCACGTCCATAGGCGTTACTGACCCGGATCGATCCTGCCTGAGCGAGTCCCATGGAGGCCATAAAAGTAAAGGAGGCGCAACTGATGGCGATCTGGTGGGCGGCCTGTGCGACGGCGCCGATGGTACCGATCAAAATACCTGAAGCGGCGAAAGCTCCGGACTCCATTCCCAGCTGCAGGCTGCTGGGGATGCCTATGTGCAGCAGTTCCCCCAGGGTCTTACGGCGGAGTGTCCATTGCCGGCGGCTCACGGCGATATACCTCCGGAAAGTAGCATGTTTCAGAATGACGATGGCCAGAACGACAAAAAGCAGGCTCCTGGTGATCAGGGTAGCCCAACCGGCGCCCAGCAATTCAAGCCGGGGAAAGCCCCAGTTGCCGTAGATGAGCAGCCAGTTCAAAAAAATATTGACGGGCATTCCCGCCAGGGATAGCAGCATCGCCGTTTTAGTGAATTCCAGTCCATCGGTAAATTGTTTCAGGGTCATGAAAAGCAGCATAGGAATGATGGACAATCCCATCAGGCGCATGAAGGGCAGGGCAAAATGAACGACTTCCGGGTCTTGCCCCAGGTGAAGCAAAATGCTTCTGCCGGATACCAAACCTGCTGAAATGACGACGGCGGTAAAGGCGCAAAGGCAGAATCCGTTGAAAAGATAATGGGAGACCAACTGTCCGTCACGGCGGCCATGCGCCATGGATACCATTTGCGATACGGAGATCGTCATACCTATCCCCAGGACAAAGGGGATATTCAGCGCATTCACCACTAAGGACACTGCCGCCAATTGCTTATAGCTGATCGCTCCTACCATGGCCGTATCAATGATATGCAGGGCCATCTGCGCCAGTTCACCGATGATAATGGGCAACGCTAATCGTATTGTTAAAAAAGCCTCTCTACGCATGAACGGCGAATATAATATACTTTCAGCCCTTCTTGTTCGCATCGGACAGCCGTTTCCGAAAATATTGCTTATTTTGTACGAAACAACTATCCATTATTTACTATGCCCTCCCCCCCACCGACCTCGCCTGACCAATCGAAACGACCTCTCATCCTGGCGGGAATCATTATTGCCTTTTCCATCTTTCTTTTAGGCTCCACGATACTTACCCTGTTATTAAAACCGGCCCATCTTGGCGAAGAGACCATTCTATTTGTTTCCAGGGGATTTTTCTGGATATGTCTGCTGGCGATGGTGGCGTACGCCATTAAAATAGAAAGGCTGCCATTTTTATTATGGGCGGAAAAAAAGTATGCCTTAGGATATTACCTGGTTTCGGTTATTGCGATCTTATTGATATTGCTGGCGGGTATGTATATCCTTTCCCAGGTCGAGCTGTCTTTGGGTTTACTTAAAAAGAGCGCTAAGCTGAATGGGATGGTGTTGGTGCTCAGGCGGAACCAATGGCTGCTGGCATTAACCTGTCTGACGGCGGGAGTGACGGAGGAACTGATCTTCAGGGGTTATCTGATTCCCAGACTACAGCTGTTTTTTAAAAGCCCCTACCCTGCCCTGATCATTTCTTCCGTATCTTTTGGGCTGGCCCATATAGGTTATGGGAATGTCGCCCAGGTCATCGGGCCTGTTTTCATTGGATTCATATTTGCGCTCTACTATCAAAAATACAGGAACATAAAGATTCTCATCATCTGTCATTTTCTATGGGATTATCTGACCCTGCTCGTTATGACGCGATGATCGCCGCTATGATTTCAGACAGGCGTCTCTAAGCGCCTTCATATACGCCTCTCCTTTCTGCCGGGCAAAATCGATATTACGTCCGGGTATGTTTTCGGGATCGGGATAATGTGCCAGGGCTTTCTCTACCTGGTCTTCGCGCAGCAGGTGCAACATGGGATAAGGGGAACGGTTCGTATAATTCGCCGGGTCATTGAGTGCCGAACCGGCAAAGTGATACAAGGGATGAAAGCTGGCTACCTGGTAGACACCTTCATAACGATGGTTTTTCAGCAGTTGGTCCGCGAAATGACCAAGCGCCAGGTATGATTTGAATCGGGCAAATGCTTCCGGGAAGATCAAAAAGCTGGTGTCGATAGCCGGGTTTGCATCCAGGCGCCTACATTCCTGCAGAAATGACTGTCCGCAAACTTTCAAATCTTTCGCCGTCTCCACCTGGTAATGAACCGTGTCCATGTTTATTACCCGGGCTGCGAAGGGGCAGAAGTTACAGCCCATCACTACTTCTATGATCCATTTCTTCGTTTGTGAAATAATATTTTCTGTTTCATCCATTTGCCGCCCGTATTTTTATCCGTCGAATATAGTATTTTATAACGGGGATTAGCCGGTAATCGTTTTTTTAGAAGCCGATCATAAAGACCTTCCAATCGATCTCACTATGATAATCAAAGCTCTTCTGTTATTTTTCATCCTGGGCTGCGGAATTTTCTATAGCCTGGTGCGTCGCAAATTGACGGCAGCAGCGGCCTTTACCGGTGCGGCACTGGCGCTGTGTGTATATGCCGGGGCCGGCTTTGCGGGTATAACCATGATGACCGTGTTTTTCATCCTGGGCTCGGCGGCTACTTCGTGGAAGCTGCAATGGAAAAGACGCGAAGGTTTGGCGGAGAATGAGAAAGGCACCCGGACGGCGATGCAGGTGGTGGCGAATGCCGGGGTACCGGCGATTTTGGGGCTGGTGGGGTTCCTATATGCTGACACGGTCCTGCCGGTGATGATGGCGGGAGCTTTTGCTGCGGCTACCGCGGATACGCTGTCTTCGGAGTTAGGTAATATATATGGCAGCCGGTATTATAATATACTGAGTTTTAAAAGGGACCAGCGGGGATTGAATGGAGTGATCAGCCTGGAAGGGACACTATGCGGTTTGGCCGGCAGCCTGCTCATCGCTTTTATTTTTGCGGCGGGCTTTGGATGGAATGGCCGGGTCGTTATGATCATTGCTTTGGCGGGAACGGTCGGTAATATAACCGACTCTTTGCTCGGTGCGACGATGGAGAGAAAACATTGGATTGGCAATAATGCGGTGAATTTTTTGAATACGGCGGTTGGGGCGTTGAGTGTGTGGGTGCTACAATGGATAATTTGATTTTCGATTGTGCATATTTAAATAAAAAATAGAAGATTAATATATGGAGCTTTGCAGTATATACTGCCGTTATGAAATATCCGAGATATCCGGTTGAGGCGAGTGATGATCTTTACATGTATGATTTTTACAGTGAAGGCCTCCGAGGAAGAATTAAAAAGACGATCATATATTCACGTATTGAAGAGAACCTTTTCAATCTCGGTTTCGGCGATTGGAATGAAGAGCTTAAGGATTTGGATGATTCCAGCAGGAGCAATAATGGCGATCGGGACAAGGTACTGGCGACGGTCGCTTTCACGGCCCTGGATTTTACCGATAAATTCCCGGATGCCCGAATATTCGTAGAAGGAAGCACTTCCGCGAGAACGCGACTATATCAAATGGGTATAGGCGATAACCTTCTGGAAATCAATGAAAAATTCGAAGTGAAAGGTTTTATAAATGATCAATGGGAAGTCTTTCAGCGAGGCAGGAACTATGAGGCGTTCTTGATTAAAAGGAAATAAAATTGTAATTTTGTTTTAATACTAATCTATATGTCAACTCCAGTTAACAAGCATTTACCTGGCATTACGGTAAATCCTAATATGCCAGACTATAGTAAGTCTCCCTTTATCATTAAAAAAGTGGAAAGGGCGCGTGCATTCATAGCCAAACATGGCTTGCCAAAGGAAGATAAGCCTAAGAAAGGCAAATAACTTTTCACATCTCTTTAATAGAATTAATCTATCATTCAGGCTCTAGCGGTTCGAATCTCTTCTCCGCACTGATGGAATTTTTATTCATTTTTCTGATTGGCTGCTTCACAAAGAGCAGCCTTTTATCTCTCAGTACATGATTCTGCCAATGCACCATACATCCATTTAATTCCTGAACTTTGTCTCTTAAAAACTCCCCATGCAAAAGCTCCCCGGCAATTTAGCCTCAGATGAGAAAGCCGACCTCCAGGTCTTCTACTACGACCTCGACAATCTGATGAACAGGAGCAAAGTCGTCCTGGAACAATATGTCATCAGTTTTCTACTGGGAGGCCATAAAGAATTAAACTTCGCCGGTTCCGCCATTCAAATCGATAATACAAAAGCATTGATCGTGACGCAGGGCAACTGCCTGCTGACGGAAAAAGATCATGGCTCCCAGGATTACAGGAGCATTCTCCTGTTTTTCTCCCGGCAAAAACTCACTGAACTCCTGCTAAAAAGGGGACTGCTATCGGATCCTTCCCAAAAGCCCAAACCCGTATCTCCCTATTTCTCCTTCGAACAGGATACCTTCATAAAAGTCTTTATCAATTCCTTGTCCCTTCATTTCTCGCTCGGTAAAAACCTGTCAAAGCAATTACTGGAGGTCAAATTCGAAGAGATCATGATCTACCTGGCCGATACCTATGGGAATCGGTTCATTTCCTTCCTGCAATACTCGCTGGAACAGGACCACAACCTGTCTTTCAAGAACACCATGGAGGTCAATAAATATACTAACCTCAGCCTGGAAGAATTGGCCTTTCTCTGCAATATGAGCGTATCGACTTTCAAAAGACACTTCGGCAAGGTTTTTAAGGACACCCCCGGCAATTGGTTTAAACAAAAAAGACTGGAAAGGGCCAGGACTCTCCTGCAAACCGGCAAAGCCACTCCCTCCGAAATATTCAATAGCTCCGGCTATAAGAACCTCTCCCATTTTAGTACGGCCTTTAAGAACAGGTTTGGCAAAAGCCCCAGACACAGTATCTCTGATTGAACTTTTTACGTAAGTTTTTGACCTCTCCTTCTTGCCCTGATCGGGAACGATTAAATAGGTTTGCATTGCATTCCTCACAAGCAAGCATCATTAAAATTACGATCATGGAAAAATTTGCATTGTTAGCACGCGTAGAAGCCAAACCTGGCAAGGAGTCCGAAGTATTATCCTTTTTAAAAAGCGCCCTACCCCTGGCCCAGGCGGAACCGGATACGGTAAGGTGGTATGCCCTGCAGCTAGGCCCCTCCACTTTTGGGATTTTTGACACTTTTGAAACGGATCAAGGCAGGCAGGCCCACCTGTCCGGTAAAATAGCCGAAGCATTAATGGCCAATGCCGCCGCCCTTTTAGCCAGCCCCCCGGTGATCGAAAAAGTGGATTTACTCGCTATTAAATGATCAAAACCCGGAAACATCACCACTTATCAAAGATGCGGTTTACCGGGACGGGAGGGGCCTTCGAAGGGATTGGCGCCGCGGGTTTTCAGTTTGCGGCGATAGACTTTATCCCCGCAGGATACGTATAGGATGTTGAAGCCGGCGCCGCCAAAAGCGCAATTGGAAGATTGTCCCGAGGGCAGGGGCAGGATCGCATTCACCCGTCCTGTCTGGTCCAGGACCTGGATGCCCATCCGGGAAGCGATGTACAGCCGGCCTTCCCGGTCGCATTTGAGGCCATCCGGCCAGGCGTTCTCCGCATTGTCCGGCACCTGCAGCCACCCATATCGTTGTTTGTTGGTGAGGGTGCCATCCGGCCGGATCGTATAGATCCAGATCCAGTGAGAGGCAGACTCGGCGACATAGAGCTGGCTCTGATCGGGAGTGAGGGCGACGCCGTTGGCGAATTTTATGCCTTCATCCACTACCAGTTTTTCTCCATTGGGCCGGATGAGATAGAGTTTGGAGGGTTTTTCCGTTCCGTCCGGCGCCGTCACGTATATATTACCGTTACCCGCGACGACGAGGTCGTTCCCGGAAACAGAATCGGCGATGATCGTCTCTGCCTCATTGGCATCATAGCGCAGGATTTGTTTGGTACCGCCGGCAACGACATAACGTCTGCCATCGGAGCCGAAGGAGGTGCCGCTTGCTCTTTTGGCATCGATAGCCAGGGTGGTGAGCTTACCATCCAGTCCTACTTTATAGGTCTTTGAATTCGGGATATCCTGATAGAAAATTTCGCCAGCCGCATTGGCTGCTACTCCTTCGGTAAATTTATAGCCCTGTCCTACCAGTTCCCATTCTGCTCCCGGAATGAGGAGTTCGCTCAGGAATTGATTTTTCGAATTGCCTGCCGTCACGGGCCGGGGCCAGTCCTTCCAAAGCCAGCGCATGACGTCGGGAAAAATGGAATTGCCCATGGCGCCGCTATGCGCTCCTTCCCCCCAGGCATGCCGGATTTCATAACCCGCGAATGTCAGCGCCCGTTCCATGGTCTCATTGGCCTTCCACCAGTCACCGCCATAGATATTCAGGTCATTGGAGCCGTCCTGTAAAAAGATCCGGATCGGCTTAGGCTCGTATTTACGAATAAGGCTGGGATAACGGTCGCCTCCCCGCAATCCCACATAGGTACCGATCGCGCTGAATACGCGGGAGAATTCAGCCGGCCGCTCCCAGGCGGCTGTAAAAGCGCAGATTGCGCCGCTGCTGGATCCGCCGATAGCCCGGTCATTTCCTTTTTTCGAGAGGCGAATAGGCCGGCCATCACCGGCACTATGCTTTTCCACTTCGGGAAGGAGCTCTTCTAAAAGGAAGCGGACATAGACATCTCCCAGCCCGTCGTATTCAAAGCTGCGGTTGAACCGGTCGAGAGAAGCCGCCGTGTCGGCAGCCAGTACCCGTCCGGGATTTATAAAAACACCAATGGTGACCGGCATTTCTTTACGGGCAATCAGGTTATCGAATACGGTGGGCGCTTTCCATTGGATCCCATCCTGGTTGACATACACACAGGCCGGCTGTTCCGGGCGGTATTGAGCTGGAATATAGACCCAGTACTCCCGCCAGGTGCCGGGGAATAGGATGGAATGCTGAAAAGTAAATTTCAATACTTCGCCTTTGGGGACACCCGGCAGCTCCAGGGAGGCAGAGTCCATCGGATATTTCTCTACGGGAGCCTGGGCGAAGAGGCTGGTTTGCGTAAACAGTAATAGGAAGAAGGTTACTTTTTTCATAATCTTCAAATTACCTAATTTTAAAGGGAATTGGGCCTTTTACAGGCCCTCAGAAAAAAGTTAGCATGAAAATCCTGAATGACCTGATACCGCAGGAATACTCAGCCGCGAAGGGGCTGCGCCATGATCTCTTTTATTTCTCCGTTGACTTTTACTTTTACGAGCCGGGGCTGTGCCGAAGTAATGCGGTAACTACTTATTTTCCCGTCTTTCCATTTTATATCCGCGATAAAATTGCCCCGGGCTTTGAGGCCTTTGACTTCTCCGGAAGCCTTCCAGGCATCCGGCAGGGCGGGCAGTAATTCGATGAACCCGGCATGGCTCTGGATCAGCATCTCGGCGATCCCGGCGGTAGTGCCGAAATTACCGTCGATCTGGAAGGGAGGGCCGGCGGATAGCAGGTTAGGATAAATGCCTCCCCCAGCCCCATAGTTTATATTGGTGGCCAGGGTAGGATTTATTAGCTGCAGGAATAATTTATATGCTCTGTTGCCATCATGCAAACGGGCCCACCATAATAATTTGTAAGCGATACTCCAGCTGGGGCCGTCATCACCTCTGGCTTCCAGTGTTTTTTTGCAGGCTTCGGCCAGATCGGGGGTTGATTCGGGTGTGATCAGGGAGGCGGGAAACAGCCCATACAGATGGCAGACATGGCGATGGTGAACATCGGTCTCTTTATAATCTTCCAGCCATTCCATCAGTCTTCCGTCTTTGGCAACTACACCGGGAGGAGGGAGCTTCTCCATCCTTGCAGAAAGCTGTTTCCGAAGGTCTTCGTCTGCATGTAATAAACGGGATGCCGTGATCACATTCCCGAATAATTCCCGGATGATCTGGTTGTCGACTGTCGGTCCCATGCAGATGCTGGCGGATTTACCGTTGGGCAAATAGAAAGAATTCTCCGGGGAGGAAGAGGGTGAGGTCACCAGCCAACCCGTTTTGGGTTCTTCTATCAGCATGCTGTTATAGAATAAGGCTGCGCCTTTCAGAATCGGGTAGATATCCCGCAGGTAGGCGGTATCGTTGGTAAAAGCGTAATGTTCCCAAAGGTTGTTGCAGAGCCAGCCGGAACCAACCTTCGTCACGCCCCAGCTGGCGCTCTCTCCGGGCTCGGTAAATCCCCAGATATTGGTAATGACATGCGCCACCCAGCCTTCGGCGTTATAGTAGGCTTTCGCGGTGCGTTCGCCAGGGGAGACCAGCCCGCGTACCAATTCGGCGAGGGGCAGGTCCAGCTCGGGAAGATTGGTGACTTCGACGGGCCAGTGGTTCATCTGTACGTTGATGTCCAGGTGATAGTCGCCATTCCAGGGAGTATGGATCTGATTGGCCCACAGGCCCTGGAGGTTGGGCGGCAACAGACCTACCCGGGTGCTGCTGATGGTCAGGTAGCGGCCGAACTGGAAGAACAGCGCCGGTAGTTGATTGTCCGTATTGGGCGCATTCTTAAAATTATTGATCCGGAGATCCGTGGGGATGTCGGCAGGCGATGATCCGCTGGTGGTGGCAGGAATGCCGGCCGTTCCCAGGTCCAGGCTTACCCGGTCAAACAGTTTCCGGTAGTTGGTAATATGCTGCTTTTTTTGCGTCTGATAGGGGCTTTTCAGGGCCGTCGCCAATATCTGCCCGGGTTTCTTGCTGAAAGCGGGGTCCTTCCAGTCGGTTGCTGCGGCCACATAGATAAGGATCTCCGTCGCATGCCGGATGACGAGGGAGTTTTGTTTTGTACTGAGTTCGCCATCTTTCAGCTGTGCGTGAACTGTTGCCAGGAATTGCATGCCTTTTCCGTCGGTGCCGTTGTCCAGGCGGCCGGTCATTTCCAGCTCTGTTCCTTTTGTGGAGACGGTGGCTCTTTCCGGACGGCTGATCGAGATCCGGCAGTTCAATTGTCCGGGCTTGTCCGTGGTGATCCGGATGATATCGATATCGTCGCCGAAGCTGGTGAAATATTCCCGTTTATACGTAACGCCTTTTACCTGGCAGGAACAGCCGGCAACGGCATTGTTCAGGGATAGCTCTCTTTTATAATGATCGAAGGATACGCTGTCGCCGGGGGAAGAGCCGTAGTCGAATTCCAGGTCCAGGTCTCCCAGGGTCTGGTAGCAGCCAAAGGGTACGTCGCCGGAGCCTTTGCCGGTGCAGATAAACGACTGATCGACCAATGCCTGCGCCTCGTCATTTTTCCCTTCCAGGAGTAATTGCCGGATAGCGGGGAGTTTTTTATACGCCTCATAGTTATTAGCGTCCTGGGGGGCGCCCGACCAGAGGGTAATATCATTTAATACGATCTTCTCTTTTGGTACGCCGCCATCGGGCATCATGCCCAGGTGTCCGTTGCCGAGGGGCAGGGTCTCTTCCCAATGATGGGCAGGTTGGTCATACCAGAGCTGCAGGGGATAAGCGGGCGTTGATGAGGAAGCAGGGCGCAGTACGCGGGCCGGCCCTGACGAAGGGGCGGGCTTTGTGGAGCTGGTCTGTCCGAAGGACAGGGAAGCATTGATCACTAAGACGAAGGCTATGCAAAAAAGTTTGTTCATCATGGCAGGTAATTGCTATCGATCCGCGAAAATTTGATAATTACCGGATAAAATTAGGGGGTAGCGGTCACCCGGAAAATAGACAATTCTGCGGCCGTGATGGATAATAACATGATTACCATGAAGATTAAACCCTGGTTAATTTTACGGGGGCCGTATGATTGGCGTTCCACTGGCAGACATACAAATTCTTATCATCGTCAACGCATACGTCATGTCCATGTTGGAAAACCGGATTGGGCGCGTGCAGGGTCGGTTGTAAAAGCCCGTTCTTATAGAGGGGTGCGGCGCCGCCGGGATTAGAGATCACTTTATTATCACCGTCCAGGATAGTGACGAAGCCGGAATTATCGTCCAGGCGTTTGCCATCGGCATCTTTGGACCAGCAGATCCCTGCGTAGATATTTTTTCCGTCTGGTACGGCGCGGCAGACGTACATGCCGGGAAGGTCGATGCGGCGAATGAATTTTCCATCCAGGGTGAAGATCTTGAAGCAGTTCTCTTCGCGGGACGTACAGATGAGCATGGGATTGTTCTTATCCCTGAGATCAATGGTCACCCCATGGGCGTTAATGAGATTATGTTCTTTGTTCGCATTATTATGCCCCCCAAAGTGGCGAATATATTCCCCTTTACCAGTATACTGTATTATATAATCGGAGCCATATCCATCCGACACGTAGATATCTCCGTTAGGCGCTACAGCCGTCTCTGTTGGTTTAAAGGGTTCGTCGTCCTTGTAGATACCGATGGTGCGGGGATGTCCGATGGCAAAGAGCAGCCGGCCATCCAGGTCGGTCTTTACGACCTGACCCGACTGTCCTTTCCAGTTGCCTGTTCTGTCCTGATACCAGCCACAGTCCGTGATCAGCAGAAAATCCTCTCCGCCCTCTTTGGAGAGGGTGAGGCCGTGTCCTCCCGGGAAAGCGCTGCCCCAGTAATCCAGCAATTTCCCTGACTTATCGAAGATGAGGATATTGTTCTTTATACAGTCTCCCAGCATGATCAGCCGGCCTTTGCTATCCTGCACCATTTCATGGCAATTGAACAGGGGGTTGCTGTTCACACTGATCTTCGCCCAGTTCTTATCCACTTTGTAGGTGAATTCTCCATGACCGATGACCGGCTCTTCGGGTAATTTGTCTTTGTGCAGGATAGAGAATCCAAAGCCTGGTTGGGTGATGGCGAGGCCGGAGGCTAATGCTGAATTGCGGATAAAATTTCTTCTTGATGGCATAGCAGAAAATTTAAAGACAAATTACATACATATATCTATATATAAAAGCCGGATCTCCCTAAATTCCGGTTTCGAATAATAAAATGGCCCCCGATTTTCCGAGGGCCATTTTATTATAAATTCCGAACGGATAAAAGAGATTGGATTAAGCTATGCCTGGCTGCGGTTCATTCGCAGCGAGGTATTGTATACTTTCTTCGTCATTGGCTTCCAGGGAAACCGATTTAGTGCCTGCCGATCCCTGTCCCCAGGCGAAGGCCAGCGGAAGGATGAACAAGGCGGCAAATGTAGAAGCGATCAGGCCACCCACTACGGCGCGGCCCAGGGGTGAAGACTGGTCTCCTGCTTCGCCCAATCCGCTGGCCATCGGTATCATACCGACCACCATGGCCAGGGCTGTCATCATGATAGGACGAAGGCGGAGAGCGGCGGCTTCACGGGCCGACTGCAGGGCATTCCCGTTGTGTTGCCGCAGCTGTTCGGCATTGGTGATGAGCAGGACGGCATTGGAGATGGATACTCCCACGGACATGATGATCCCCATATAGGATTGCAGGTTGAGCGTGGAGCCGGTAAGCAGCAGTAGGATCAGGGAGCCCAGGATAACGGCCGGCACCGTGGCTAATACGACGGCCGACACTTTAAAGGATTGGAAATTCGCGGCCAGCATCAAAAATATGACGATGATGGCGACGAGCAGTCCGTTTTGCAGGCTATCCAGCGTATCGGTGAGGGTCTGGCTCATGCCTATCAATTCCACGCTGAGGCCGCGTGGTAATTCTCCCAGGGAGGCAATGGCGGCCTGCACGTCTTTAGAAGCGGCGCCCAGGTCTTTATTATTCAGGTTGGCTGTTACCGACAATACCGGCATGGCGCCCAGGTTGTCATTTTCCCCATAGGTAGTATCTTCTTTGATGGTAGCAACATCGCCGAGGACGGGGCGATTGGTATTTCGCAGCAAGGGTATTTCACCGATTTCGCCCAGGCTTTTCATCTTATTCTCGGGCACTTCTACCTGGACACTGTAGCTGTTGCCCCCCTTCTCATCTACCCATATATTTTTCTCGGTATAACGGGAGGAAGAGGTGGAGGCGGTCAGCGACCGGGATATATCGTTCATATCCACGCCCAGCTGGGCGGCCCGGATCCTGTCCACTTCGATATTGATGGCGGGATATTTATTGGACTGCCCTAGCTGTACATCCCGCAGATAGCTGATCTGATTCAGCTTATCCATCAGTTTCCGGGCATACAGTTCGTTGTTTTTCTTGTTGCGTCCGGAGAATCTCACTTCCACCGGTGTCGGCGATCCCTGGCTTAATATTTTATCCGTCAGCTCGATGGGTTCAAAAGAAAGTTTGACATCGGGCATTTTCTCTGTTACGCTCTGTCTGATCTTCTCTTTCAGGGCATCCAGGTTCGTCTTATATCCTTCTTTGAGGCCGATCTGCAGAACGGCTTCCTGGGGACCGGCCATCCACAGGTAGATGGGGTTGGAGGAGAACAAGGAGGGATGTTGTCCGACATAGGCGGAGCTGATCTCAACATTGTCGGGGCCGACGATCTCTTTAATGGCATTGATGGTATTGAGGGTCTTCTCTTCCGTACGTTCGATGCGGGTGCCTTCCGGCGCCCGAAGTCTTACCTGGAACTGGCTGCCATTCACTTTGGGCAGTACGTCTTTGCCGATATGCCTGAGAAGGAGAACGGCGGCGGCGGTTGTGAGGACGAGGTAGGCCAGAACGATCGGCTTGCGCAAAGGCATCATCCTGTCGATGAAGCGAAGGAAGCGAAGGCGTAATTTATCGAAGCGGCTCATTTTGCCGTCCTTGCCATGTGGCTCGTGCAGCAGTCGTTCTTTATCTTCTGCGCCATCGGGAGCGAGGGCCGGGTGTACGAAGGCGGCTGTTTTCTTATGTGCTTTCATCATCCAGTTAGCCATGACCGGTACGAAGGTCTGCGCCAGGAAATAGGAGACGATCATGCTGAAGCCGATAGCGAGGGCCAGAGGCAGGAACAGCGAGCCGGGGATGCCGCCCATGGTAAAGGCAGGGGCAAAGACGGCGAGAATACAAAAAAGGATCAATAATTTTGGAAAGGCAATTTCTTTACAAGCATCCCAGATGGCCAGCCGCTTGGGCTTGCCCATGTCCAGATGTTGGTGAATATTCTCGATGGTCACCGTGCTTTCATCCACCAGGATACCGATCGCAAGGGCCAGTCCGCTCAGGGTCATGATATTGATCGTCTGTCCGAAAAGGTTGAGGAACAATATTCCTGAAATGATGGAAGTGGGAATGGTCATGATGACAATGAGGGCGCCCCGGGTATCGCCGAGGAACAGCAACACCATCAGTCCGGTGAGAATGGCGCCGATCGCCCCTTCCGTTACCAGGCTTTTTACGGAATTGATCACATATACCGATTGGTCGAAGGCATAGGTGAGGTGTACATCTTCCGGCAGCTGGGCCTGCATTTTAGGAATGGCCTTCTTCAATCGCTGTACGACTTCCCAGGTGGAGGCATCGGCGCTCTTGGCAATGCTGAGATAGACCGAACGTTTGCCGTTCACCAGGCCATACCCTACCGTAATATCGGCGCCGTCTTCCACGGTAGCCACATCGTGGAGGTAAAGGTTCTGGATGCCGCCTTTGAGCAAAGGGATATTTTCAAAGTCTTTGATGTTGTGAATGGTCGTATTGATGGGGGTGATATAATTTTTGTCTCCGATACGCACATTTCCGGAGGGGCTGGTCTGGTTGTTTATCCGGATGGCTTCCACCAGTTGGTCGGGTGTCATATTGTGCGAGCGCAGCAGTTCCGGATCGGCTTTGATGACGACCGTACGGATGTTACCGCCGAAGGGCGGGGCTGAGAGCAGACCGGGGATCGACGTAAAGGAAGCCCGCACATAGATATTCGCCAGGTCGAGCAGCTCATTGTTATTTCGTTTGTCACTGCTTAGGATCAATTCTCCTACCGGCAGCGTGGAGGCATCGAACCGGATGATGAAGGGAGGGTTCGAGCCGGGTGGGAAGATAGCCTGGGCACGATTGCTAAGGGCGCTGACTTCTGCGGCAGCCTGCGCCATATTGGTGCCGGGATAGAAATTAAGTTTCATCAGGGTAAGTCCCTGGATGTTCTTGGTCTCTACACTCTTTATACCATTCGCGTAGAGCAGTACATTGATGTATTGTTTGGCAAAAAAAGTTTCCATTTGGGTCGGCGTATATCCTCCGAAAGGGTGCGAGATATACAACACGGGCATATCCAGCTTGGGAAAGATGTCGATCTTGATCGTGCGGAGGGCGCTGATCCCGAAGAAAAACAAGGCGGCTACCACCACCAGGATAGTGATGGGCTTGCGTAAAGCAAAAAGAATCATTTTCATGCAGTGTATGTATTATACTTGTTCGGTAATGGGCAGGCAATCGCCGTGAAAGCGAATAGAGCAAGCGTAAGTGATATGGATAGACCGACCTATCTACCAAGAGTCGAAAAAAGCATCAGATCAGGGTATCTACTATCTTTTTGGCGTTCTCCAGGGGTGTAGAGCTATGATAAACGGCCCCGGTAGCGAGTCCTCCTTCCAAAAGCAAAAAAATGGTATCCACCAGCAGTTCATTGCTCAGGGTCTGCCGGTGGTCGACCCGGAGCACCAGTTCCTGTATCCTGTTCCTTAGTTTTTCCTTGTGGTTACGGACCAGCTCAAATACTTTCTTTTCGTGCTGACTGGCTTCTGCGCTGATCTTGCTGAAGTGGCAGCCTTTGAAGTCCAGTTTGCGCTGCCGCCCGATCCGGAAATCAAAAAGGGCCAGGATTTTCTCCCGTGGGTCGGCGATGGGCCGCAGGAATTCTTCCAGATCGGTAAACCAGTCCTGGCGGGTCTTATCAAGATAGGCCAGCAGCAGCTCCGTCTTGGAATCAAAGTGGTTATAGAGGGAAGCCCTGGCTATGTCGGCTTCTTCTATGATCTGGTTAATCCCGGTCAGATTATACCCCTGATCGTAGAATAGCCTGGAAGCCACATCGAGGATCTTATCTTTTACATTCTCCCGCATCGTTGGACAAATCTAGCTCTTTTTTCAATATCGAACAGACAAGTCTATCTACTTTTTAACGGAGTAAGCCCGGAGGGCGCCCGGATCCGCGGCGGATCGGGTGGCTGCGGTGCTTTTTATCCGGCCTCCCCCGAGTCCACTCCTAAAAAAATAGGGGTATGCTCTTAATAAATAGCGTGAATTGGACGTTATACTACAGATGGCAACTAATTAGCTGTTAATACGTTAAAGAAAATATCCATATGAAGAAAGGGGTTCTTGCAGGCTGGCTGTTATTCCTGCTGGCGGGGATTGTGGCCCTATTCTGGCGTTATGAATGGGTCTATAATTTACCTACGCCTGTTCCAGCCGGGTACCAGGAGGTGAAACCCGGGGTTCGGATCGATCTGCCGAAAGATCAATCGGCGATGATCCGGATGACTGGTTTGGCTCAGGGGCAAGGAACCGGCAAGAAGCCGCTTTTCCTTCATTTCTTCAATCCTGACTGTCCCTGTTCCCGTTTCAACATGCCTCATTTCAAAGCATTGGTAAAGTCGTATCACGGGCAGGTAGATTTCGCGATCGTATTGATGACGGATAAAAAATACACGGCCGGGCAGATCCGGGACAGATTCGATCTCCCCTACCCCATTGCTGTTTTGACCGATTCAGCGCTGGCTGTCGCCTGCGGCGTCTATTCCACTCCGCAAGCCGTCATCATAGATACTGCTCAAAAATTATTCTTTCGGGGTAACTACAATCGGAGCCGCTATTGCGCCGATGAAAAAAGCAGTTATGCCAAAATGGCCATCGAGGGCCTGCTGCAGAATAACCTGACACAAAATTTTAGCCCTTTAGCCTTAAAAGCTTATGGCTGTCAACTACCTACCTGTAACCGATAATGGAAAATAACCTTACCTGCGCTCCTGATATTGCCGACCTGCAAGGTTACCAGGAATATTTCCGTGATGTGAAGGGACGGTCTGATAAGCTGATGAATTATTTTCTGATCGGCTTCTTTCTCACCGGGCTGATATTCGCCCCCTACTATGACACCTGGGGAATCGCCCTGGGCGTAGGCGGTCTTTTGCTGCTGGCTTACTATTCCGTTAAACTGGTCCTGCCTGGCTCTGACCTGTATCAATATGTGCTGAGTGTGGTGATCGCCATCTTTATGGCGCAGTTTATTTACCAGATGCATGGCCTGTTTGAAATGCATTTTTTTGCCTTTATCGGCGGCGCCATCCTTATCACCTACCAGAACTGGAAGCTGCAAATCCCCATGCTAACCATTGTCATTGTTCACCATGCGGTGTTCAATTATCTTCAGTTCTCCGGTAATGACCATATCTATTTCACCCAATTAGATTACCTGAGCCTGCAAACGTTTATCATACATATCCTGCTTGCCGGTATCGTCTTTTTTATCTGCGGGTTATGGGCTTATCAATTAAAAAGCTCCGGCGAGATACAGATCCGTCAGGCGGCGGAAATGGGTCAGCTGCAAAGAGAAGCAATCGTCCATATGGAGCGGAAGCGGAATGAAGAGGCGTTGGAGCAGGCTTTTTTGAAAGCAGAAAAAACCCGCCAGGAGGCTGAAAGGGCTAACCAGGCCAAAAGCGTTTTCCTGGCGACCATGAGCCATGAGATCCGTACACCCATGAACGGGGTCATCGGAATGTCTTCCTTGTTGGGCGAGACCTCTCTTACGGATCAGCAAAGGAACTATACGGAGACGATCGCCGCCTGCGGCGAAACGCTGCTGAATGTCATCAATGATATCCTGGATTTTTCCAAAATCGAGTCGGGTGGTATGGATCTGGAAGAGGAAGACTTCAATTTACAGAATTGCATCGAGCATATCCTGGATATGTTCGGGGCCAAGGCCGCGCAGTCGGGATTGGAGCTCCTGTACCAGGTAGACCGGGATGTGCCGCTCAATATACGTGGAGATGATTTTCGTCTCCGCCAGGTCCTGACCAATCTCGTCGGCAATGCCATGAAATTCACGAATCAGGGGGAAGTACTCATCCGGGTGCGATTAGTGGGATATACGCAGGAAGGCGGGATGAAGCTGGGATTCGAAGTGCGTGATACGGGGATCGGCATTGCGCCCGAAAAGCTGGAACGTCTTTTTAAAGCTTTCTCGCAGGTAGATTCTTCCACTACGCGAAAATATGGGGGTTCCGGCCTGGGGCTGGCCATCTCCGATAAGCTGGTTTCACTGATGGGAGGCGAGATGAGCGTGGAAAGCAAGCCTGGCTGCGGCTCTGTCTTTTCCTTCACCATTCACACGCGGGCAGGGGTTGACATTCATCCTCCTTTAGGAGCGGGGGGATCTTCCCAGGGCCTGGCGGACCATGCCGGGAAAAGGGTGTTGATCGTAGACGATAACCGGACGAACCGGACGATCCTGAAAAGTCAGCTGGAATACTGGAAGCTCATTCCTGTGCTGGCCGAATCCGGCGCTGAGGCCCTGGATATCCTGGCGGAAGACAGCCGGTATGACCTGATCCTGACCGATATGCAGATGCCGCAGATGGATGGCATTCATCTGTCGACATCTATCCGTAACCGACACCCGCATATCCCTATTATCCTGCTGAGTTCCGTGGGTGATGAATACAAGAAGAAACATGCCTCTCTTTTCAGCGCTATCATGACCAAGCCGATAAAGCAGCAGATAATGTACCGGAATGTCCTCGATGGGCTGCAACGTCATACCAAAGCAGGAACGCCGGATGATTCCGCTCAGTCCAGGCTCCCTGCCGATCTTTCGAAGAAATATCCTATGAATATCCTCGTAGCAGAAGACAACCTGATCAATCAGCAGGTGATCCTCTATATTTTACAAAAGCTCGGTTATGAACCTACCATAGTAGAAAACGGGCAGGAGGCCCTGGATGCCCTGGCTAAAGAATGGTACGATATTATCCTGATGGACCTGCAGATGCCGGAAATGGATGGTCTCGAAGCCACCCGGATCATCCGGGATTCATCTTCCCGGCAACCCGTGGTCATCGCTCTGACGGCTAATACCATGCAGGGGGACGAGGAGGAATGTCTGAAAGCCGGGATGAACGACTATATCGGTAAGCCTGTCAACCTGGAGGAATTAGTAGGCAAGCTCCGGAAATGGGGGGAAAGAAAAGACCTGGTGTAGACCGGCAGATCGAATGTGATCCGATGGATGTTCTAATGTCCGAATAACTTCTTCAATTGTTTGTCCAGGGCGTGGGGTTCGGGATTAATGGTGATGACCTTACCCTCTTTATCCAGCAGTAAGGTGTAGGGGATTGCCCTGATACCATAGCCGCCGGAGACATCCGAAAAATTATTTTCCCCGGTATAGGTATCGAGGGCCTGCTTCCAGGGCATCTGTTCCTGCTCTACCGCCCTTTTCCAGGCTTCAGGTCTTGCATCGATAGAAACACTGACGATCTCCAGCCCCTCAGCATGATAACGGACATAGACTTCCTTTAAATGCGGGATCGACGCCCGGCAAGGCATACACCAGGAAGCCCAAAAATCCACGATAACGTATTGACCTTGCAGGGAAGAAAGCCGCAGGTCTTCCCCGATCGGTGTCTTCAACGTAAAGTCAGCAGCCGGACGGTGTAGTACCGGGCGATTCGCCGGCTTCTGCGCGAGGCCGGTTAATGCCGGAAGTAATAACAAGGAAAAGGCGATTCTTTTAAAACTGATACTGCTCGGGTTCATAAGCGGGATTATATTTTTATCTCAACGTACTTCTTTCTGGGCGGGAAGCATTTGGTATTGTCACAAACCTGGTAATACAGGCCGCATTTGATCGTGGCGCCCGGTCTTACCTGTGTGCAATCGATGTTGACCGTAAACCGCACTTTTCCCTCATAAACGAAGATACCGTCATTTCCCGGAAAAGGCAAGCCTGCCGTACTTTGCCAATCTTTATCCGAAGTGGCGCCTTCGGGCAGCTCCAGCAGCATCTCCGTCTGTATGAACGGATTTTCTTTGGAAACATAGGCGTAGATATGCCATCCTTTGAGAATATCAGCGTCGACGACGAGCTGTTTTTTGTTCTTATCGGGGCCGTCTTCCAGGCTGGCGGATAGTACGACCGGGTCGGCGGAGGTAGGTACAGGCCCGGCTTCTTTGACGGCCGGAGCGGTATTGACCATAAATTTAAACCCGCCGGCTTCCGTATAAAATAACCTCGCTTTATTCTTTGTGAGCCATTGCCGCCATGCTGCCGCAGTCGGAAAATACTCTACTGTATATCTTTCCAGTACCCGCCGGGACAATGCCGTATCCTTTTGTTCCTCCAACAAGGAGATGCATTTTTCCAATATCTCCACTTTGCGGTTGGAGATCCCCAGCTTTTGGGCGTCGGTATCCAATTGCAGATTGTATCCGTCGAGGGGATAATAATACTCGTAGTTGTCCCGGTAATACTGGCGATACAATTGGGTATTGGCGCCGAAACGGGCGAATAGTTCCGGGCCCGCATAGCCTTTTATATAATCTTCGAAGCTTTCCACGGCATCCGTCATAGGCATTTTGAGGAACATTTCATTGTTCCAGCCGATGTTCTGACCGGCCGCCTTTTGAGCCCGCAGGGAGTCCTGCATTCTTTTCAGGCGTTGGTTACCTTCTTTGCGGGAAACGATGGCTTTGTTATAAACGGATTCATCCATGCGGTAAATCTTCTCGTCGAGGCCTTCCCTTGTCTCTATCTGGACCTTCTTTACAAGCGCGCGCTGATGATCGAATGTATGGATATAACAGATCGTATTGACGAAGACCTGGTTGGCCTCACTCGTCATGTAGTCCGGCGAGCCGGAGAATCCCCACATAAAATAGTTGCCATGACGGCCCAGCGCCACCGCTTCTGCATTTTTCAGGCAGACGCCGCCGGAGATGGCTTCTGCGTCCGGGGAGTCATCGAAGCCTTCGCCATGGGCGACCATACCTATCAGGTAGGGAGAACCGATACCGTATGACCGCGTCAGCACTCGCCACATGGGCATGGTCGCGGGGGTCGTCAATCCCTGGAAGCCGTTGAAGAAAGAGCCGGGTGTAGGACGCCCGACCAGGGTCAGGTTCACCTTATTGGGGGTGTTGAAGATGGGATGCTGTGTCCGGATGTGGAGTGCGTCTGCTTCCAGGCACTGGCAATACCAGTCGAACTTGAGCCCTATGGGCAGTCCTACATTGGGAGCCATGGCTGCCATCAGGATCATGGGTCGGTCGAAGTCTGCCGGCAGCGTCACCGGTCCTGCATCCATAATGGTCACATCTGCCGAATCGGATAGTTTTGGAGAATAATCCCGCACGTCGACCGTCCGGACGGCGGTGAAGTTCTTTTCCAGGAAGGACCTGAAATCGTTCATCCTTTCCCGGTAAATTTTCGGCATAAGGCTATCGGAGGTCATATAGTACACCAGCTTTTGCGGCATGGGCTTCCCGGGGCTGTAGCCGACATACAGTACTTTCAACGGGATGCGTTGCTCCCCGGACGAGCCGCCCGGAACCGGTCTGCCCTCTGACGAGGTCGCTGAAATGCGTTTACCCTCTGACGAGGTCCCCGAAAAGAGAGCTGCCAGCTTCCTGTTTAACGCCTCTCCCACCAGCCCGGCAGCGACGATCTTTCCCTGTGCACCCACCATCACTGGGAGCAAACAAGCTATAAGCACTATTTTGTTTATCATTGTTTTTTTATCATTTTTATTTTCTATTGCGTACGTACGGTCACGTCCACCGGCGATCCCGGAATACCGTCGATCCTCCGGGTGATATTCCCGGTCCTGCCTATGCTGACATCCAGGAAGAAGACGGATCCGTCCACCCCTGCGATGATCGTATTCCCCTGGTTGGTCATCCGCAGCATCGTAACCGTCTTTCCTCCGAAATCCGTCGCCAGCGGCTGCAGGTCCTGGTTGAGGGGATTATACCGGTAGATGGACGAGCCCGAACTGAAATAGAAGACCTCATTCGGTGAACTGCCCCATAACGTTTGCGGGGTGATCAGCTCAGGGTGCGGGAAGGGCCTTTTGTAAGCAGGAGAAAGCTGGATAACCCCGATGAAGGCGGCTCCGAATTTTATCTCATAGATCGAATCGTTCGCTGCGATCCCGAAAGCATAAACGTTCTGGTCGTTGATCTGCTCGAAGTCCAGGAGCTTCAGCCCCACCCTCCTTGGATTGAAAGCCGTAGTGTCCGTCAGCTGGTAAGTCGTTCCTATATAGGCTGCACTGCCGAAATTGGTGAATCCGATCACCGACTGCCTCATGCTGTCATATCCCAGCATATAAGGGAAGGTAGCATTGAAGGCCGCCTGGCGATGCAGGTAGTAATCGCCGGTCGCCGGCAGACCGAACATCCCATAGGTAGGACTTAAATTCCAGGTATAGGTGGAGCCGGTATACAGCTTGCCGTTGGCGACGCCCAGCAGCACCCCGAGGTCATTACCCTGGAAGGTACCGGCCACGACGGTCGGCGGAGGAGAAAAGAAATTCGCCTTCAATCCCTTGATCGGCAGGAAAGTGGCGGCATCCAGCTGCATGCCGGGATTATCGGGATCCGAGCAGATGACCCAGTAGCTGCTGATCGTTCCCGGTAAGACATACTTATCGGCGAGCGGGGTCAGCTGCGTGGCGCCAACCGGAAGGTCTGTCCCATTGATGGCGTGGTATACCCGGGGCGACAAAATACTATCGGCCGATACAAAGGACAATTGCGAAATACCGTTCTCCAGGCTCAGGATCACCGTGCCGATGGAATAACCCGTCAGCCCGTTGATGACAAAGGGATAGAAATACTTCATATTATTGGAGCTATCCGTTATGGTCAGCCGGGCATTGTATTGCGTCGGGGGAAGCGTAAAATGGAAGACCAGCTTCGGACCGGACGAATAGATGGCGCTGTCACCGGTGGGCACATCGATCCGCCACTGGTATCCCAGTCTCGGACTGGTCTCGGAAATGGTGATGGCGGGCTGGATCGTCAGCGTATCGTTGATAAGGACAGGATATATGCTGTCCAGGTTCTTCACGACCGGCGCCGGCGGTATTTTATAGTTGTAATTCCCCTTGTCTTTATAACAGGCAGTCAGGCACACGCTCAACCCGAGCCCGCCCAGAATATATATTATCAATCTTTTCATCGGAATCTTTTTTACAGTTAATTGATCATTGGACATCTCCGCCATTTTCATCCTTGAAGAACCAGTTGCCGGAGCTGTTCTGTGCATACAGGATCCAGCCGGAAGGATTCTCCGTATTGTAGAATTTGTAACTGCCGTCCGGCTGTAACTCCATGACATACCCGGGATGCGTGCTCACCCAGGTGAAAGGATCCTGCAGAAGGCTGGCGCACAAGTTCACAAAATATAGATTCTTCGGTGCGTCCGTTCCCACGGTGGACAGGGTATTGACCCCGGTAGCGATAATGAACAGTTGATACTTGACGCTGGAAAAATAGGCCCCCTCCCACATCGTCCACCAGGACGGCTCTTCTAATTTGTTGGAAATGATGACCCGGGCCCTGATCAGGTCGTTGAGCGATGTGTCCAGGTCGCTGGTGGGAGCCAGGCGTAACTCCAGGGAGACGGCCCTTTTGGCCAGCAGGCTGTCCGTATTGTATACAATAATGGGCACGAAGGCCGTACCTTTCCCCGCAGGGATAATATAGGAGTTCTGCAACGGAGCATAATGCGTTTTTACGATAGCCGTCGTTCCGCTGTCCATCGCCGTCATGCCGAATATCCGGTCCTTATCCGCCACAGCGCCGGAAATCCTGACGGGAATATACAGCGTATCCGCGAGTTTCCCCGGTGTAAACGCAAACGTATACACGATACTGTCCGTCATGGACGTCGAATCGAGGAAATTAAAATAAATGCTGGCAGGAGTATGGAGGTTATATTGAAGGACCTCCGACTTTTGGCAGGCTGCCAGCCCGGCAGAAAAGATCATGATCCCGAGTAATTTATTCATAATTCATTCATTTATTGGTTATCGGCCGCCATATTCTATCTCACTGTCAGGCAGCGGTAATACAAAAATATTGTTGGTCGCCGGATGGCCGATCCCGGATGGACTGGTGACAGGCAGCCCCAGCCTCTTGAACATATAAAAGATCTGTCCCTCCCCGTATAGTTC
The DNA here is from genome assembly GCA_035555335.1 of Puia sp. Classification (GTDB taxonomy): domain Bacteria; phylum Bacteroidota; class Bacteroidia; order Chitinophagales; family Chitinophagaceae; genus Puia. The sequence continues at coordinate 220,936 of DATMGS010000027.1, read as the reverse complement.
TTTCCTCGCTTCCGCAAGCAGCTGGTTCAAAAAGTCCTGCTTGCCGGTAGCTGCCAGCGGATCAGGGATCCCCCGGTGAAAACGGACAGAATCAACGTATCCCATCGCCTGCGACGGGTTGGCGTCATAAGAGCATTCGGCGGCGATATAATATACTTCGCTGAGACGTAAGGCAGGAGCCAGCAGGGGATGACGGTTGGTGTCCGGATCGCGTTTGTATTTCGCCACGGTCAGCCATTGACCGTTAGCGTCCGTCAGGGGAGACAGCCATTCCTTATACCGTGTGTCGGCGCCACCTACCCCATTGGTCTGGTAAAGATTGGCGCCGCTGACCTGGTCGAGGTAAAGCCCGACCGGCTGGGCAAACCGATTTGCCAGCGTTTTGCCCAATGTAGGGATATACCAGGAGAAAAGCAGCTCCTTGTACAGGATACGGTCCACGTTCTGGGGATTGGGATCGGTGAAATCACCCGGGTCCGTCCAGGGGAACTTCTTCGAATTGATCACTTCCAGCGCATTGCTCAGGGCGCTGTCCTGCTTATTCATGTATAAATAAGCCCGGGCCAGTTCCCCGCAAACCGCGTAATAGTTCAGGCGGTTGCGCCGGTTCTGGAGGAACAACGAGGCGTTGGACTGCTCCGTGGACCTGGTGGGAGGCGCCGTGGTCGAAGTGGAATTCCAGGGGTAATCGATAATATACCCGGCGGAAAGAATGGGATCCACCGGTTTGAGCAGGGCTTTGGCGGCGTTAAGGTCCTGCAGGACCAGAGTCAAAACCTGGGAGACCGTCGACAGAGGCGTGACCTTATTGGAAAAGGTGCTCACATAAGGAATGGCCGGCGCACTTGGGTTATTGCCATAAGAAGGGGCAAACATCCGCAGCAGGTCGAAATGAAGATAGGCCCGCATTGCCAGCGCCTCTCCCTTGATCACCCCATAGTCGACGGGGGTCAGGAGCTTTTTCCCGTTTTCGATATTGGTCAGGATAAGATTGCTGTTGGCAATGGCATTATACAGGCTGGTCCAGACCGTATCCTTCCTGGATATGAAATCGTTGTCCCTGTAGTTATAGATCGAAGTCTGCAGGTAATGCTGGTAATCGTTGAAATTTATATAGTAGTTCTGTGCGAGCACGTCCAGGAAGCCGAAGGATAGCTCGTCGCCATAAGCCGCCTGGAGGCTGCAGCGGGAATAGAGTCCGTTGGTGGCTTCCTCAAAACCTTCCTGAGAATCGAAGAGATCCGTCGCAGCCACCTGCGATTGCGGCTTTACGTCCAGCCACTTCGAGCAGGAGGTCAAAAGGAGGGTGCTGGAAAGGAGCGCGATGAATATTTTCATATTAATGCGTTTAAAAGCTGGTTTGAATGGATAAAGTGAAACTTTTTGCATACGGATAATCGATACCCCGCTCGATCTTCAGGGAGGACCAATGAGCGATGTCGTTCATCGTAAAGGCCACGCGCAGGTTCTGCATAGCAAGCCGGGAATAGAACGCCTTGTCGAAATCATAAGACAGGTACACCGAGGTCAGGTCCACCGTATTATCCTTCTGGATGAAACGGCTGGAGACGAAAGTGGTGCTCAGATCGGAAATGTTTTTGAACAGGGCATGGTCCCCGGGTTTCTGCCAGCGCTCCGTCAAGGCCCGGCTGTCCACATTATACCGGGGATCTGCATTTTCCACCCGATCCGAAAGGGTCTGGTTATAGTCCTTTCCGCCGAGACGGGTGGTGAAAATGGCATTGAGCTGAAATCGCTTATAGGACATCGTTGTTCCGAACGACCCCATCACCTTCGGGGTATTATCGGCGACGGGCACGATATCATTGGCATCCCAGGTATAAGTATGGGTACCGTCTTTTTTGATATAGAGCTCCCTGCCGTTCTGCGGATCGATGCCGAGGGACCGCACCGCGTAGATCATATTCAGCGACTGACCTTCCTGGAACCTCAGCAGCGGCGTCGAGGGGAGACTATCTTTCTGCACCTGATTGGCCTTATTGTTATAATTCTTCAGGGCATCCGAGATCCGGACTATTTTATTCGTATTGTTCACCAGGTTAGCGAAAAAACTCACATTCCAGTTCTTGTTGCGGATGGCGGCATACTTGAAATTCAGCTCGGCTCCCCTGTTGGCCATATCTCCCAGATTATCCGTATAGGACTCGAAACCGGTGGAGGGCGGCAGGTTGATATCCGCCAGCAGTCCATGCGTCAGCTTATAGTAATAACGTGGCGAGATGATCAGTCGATCTTTAAACAACCCCAGGTCCATTCCCACGTCGTAGCTCCGCGTACGCTGCCATTTGAGCGCCTCGTTGCCGTAAGTGTTGACAGAGGCCCCCACCCCGGTGGAATACCAGCTATTGGCATAATACGTGTAAGTCGTCTCCGCCTGGTATGGAGCAAAGGAGACCGACCCTGTCAGGCCTGTGCTGGCGCGAAAACGCAGCTGGCTGATCACGGGAGAGAGGGCGAGGAAATCTTCTTTAAAGGCATTCCAGCCCAGGCCCAGTGCCCAGAAGGAAGCCTCCTTGTTTTGAGTCCCGAAGAGGGAGGAACCGTCTTCCCTTATAGTAGCATCCAGCAGGTATTTATTCTTCCAGGCATAGTTCAGGGTGGCGAAGCTGCCGAATAGCCGCTGCTGGGAGTAGTCTCCCCCGGGAGTGGTTCCTGCCGGGTAGCCGCCGGCGAACCCTATATTCGTGAACCGGTCGTTGGTGAACCCGATCGCATAAAAAGATTTGCTGTCCGTCGTATAGGTGCGAAGATTCGAACCCAGCGCCATATTGATGAAGTGGTCCCCGATCTGACGGTTGTAGGTGAGGGTGGCATTCCCGTCGAACGTATTCTCGTCATTCGTGGAATAGGTATAGCTGCCCCGCTGGGTCAGTTGATTGGGGAGATAAAAATAGAAGTCGTTGCTCAGCGGCGAATCGAATACATCACCCGTCGATTTCTTTTTGGTATAACTGAGCACGCTCCGCAGGCGCAGGCCGCGGGCGATATTCCATTCGGCGCTAAAAGCGTCGATCATCTCCAGGTAGGCGGACTTGGAAAAGCTGTGCAAGGTGGAATTATACAGGGGATTCAATATCGTCGCTCTATTACCATTGCCGGATCCCAGGCCGCCCACATTGGTCTTCCAGTTGTCCACCGCTTGCAGGACACGTCCCAGGCTGTCCGTCTTGGGATAATAGGGATTCATCTGAACATAGTCGGCAAAACTGCCATAAGGCGATTCCACCCCATTGACCTGGTTGACGGAAAGGGTATTGCGGAAGATCAGCTTTTTGCCGGGATTATAGGAAAGGTCCATTCCCAGCCCATAACGATCCCGGGAAGAGCCCTTCATGACACCGGGGGAAGTTTGATACAACAGGTTCACCCCATACCGGATCGAAGCGCCCCCCCCTTCCAGGTAAAGGGAATGTTTTTGCCCGTACGTGGTTCGCAGCGGCTGGGAAAGCCAATAGGTATTGACCCCGCTGAGGACATTCTGCAGCTTGTCGTAATAGGCTGCATCCAGCTGGTCCTGGCTGGTGTTGGCATTGGAGTTGTACAACCCGGCCAGTTTCTCATACTGAAGCTTCTGCGAGGCATCCAGCACATGATAGTCGTTGAGGTCGGGACCGGTGGTGTTCAACTCATAGTTATAGAACACCTGCAGCTTACCATCCTTCGGGGCCTTCGTAGTGATGACCATGACGCCGTTGGCGGCCCTGGATCCGTAAACAGCCGTGGCGGCCGCATCTTTCAGCAGGGTAACGGACTGGATCCTGTTCACATCGAGGTCAAACACTTTTTCCAGGCTGACCTCGTACCCGTCCATAATGAAAGTAGGCAGGTTGACATTACTGGAAAGGTCACTCCTGCTCAGGACTGCGCCTCCGCCGGTAGGCAGGGCCGTTGACCCGCGGACATTGATGCTCGGCAGGGCATTGGGATTCGACCCGGAGATATTATTCTGAGCAATATTGAAAGAAGGATCGAATACCTGCAGGCTTTGCAGCAAATTCTGGGGATTCACTTTTTTAAGTTCTTCCCCCGATACGACAACAGCATTTCCCGTGAAGTTGTCTTTATTAATAAGCTGGTAACCGGTGACTACCATATTGGCCAGGGGGTCTTTGGTGCCGGGGGTCAGCTTTATAGTGAATTCCGTCACTCCTTTTGTCTTTATTTCCCGGGGCTGGTAGCCGATACAGGTGATGACCAGTACGGATCCGTGTTCCAGCGGGAATCTAAAGGCTCCGTCATGATTGGAAACGACGCCGCGGGACAATCCTTTGGGGGTGATGTTGGCGCCTTCGACGGGTTTGTTGGTAGCCTCGTCGATGATGCGGCCGCTGATCCAGATGGGAGCAGGCGTCGTATCGGTCAGGGAAGATAGTGCGGGTTCTTCTTTCCGGTCTCTGACTCTTATGACAATAGTTTTGTTGACGATGCTGTAGGTGAGTGGCTGATCCTGGAAGCATTGGGTCAGCACCTGTTCCAGGGAAGCGTCTTTTACGGAGATGGTCACGTTATGGCTTCTTTCCAGCAGCTGGGCATTGTAAAAGAAAGCGTATCCGGTCTGTCGCCGGATCTCTCCGAAGATTTTTTTCAGCGGGGCATTTTCCTCGGAAAGGCTGACTTTCTGGGCAAACCCGGCGGCTGATACCTGGAGACAGCCTATCAGCAATAATAAGGTGGTTAATCTCATAACCATAATAGTTTTGGCCTTAGCGGACTGCGTTTGGGGCACAGCTCCGCCAAGAGTGGTAAAAATCATACTCTGATAAAAAATTGGGGTTTGAATAAGGGGGTTGAGTAAAGAGTTTGCGCGGGGCGCTAAACTTTCATTTGAGTGGTCATACTCATGTTCATGTGCGGGATAGTTAGTTTGGTTAAAAAATAGCGTGTCGGTCCAACCGGGCGGCACCCGGTCGTGCGGAAAACATTATGGCATCACCGTTACTTTTTTATCTTCGACTTTAAAGTGAACATTGCTCAGTTCTAAAATTTTAAACACTTCGGAAAGATTGCTATTACGAGGGATCTCTCCCACGAATTTTTCGGTAGGGACTTTGCCTTCGAATACGACTTCCACATCATACCAGCGGGCAAGCTGGCGCATGACGGTGCGGATATCGGCATTCTCAAAATAGAATCGTCCGTTCTTCCAGGCCACTACTTCTTCCATGTCTACGTTGTTCAGGACGGAGAGCTGACCGTTCTTATTTACCTGTCCCTGTTGCCCCGGCTCCAGCTTAGTGGCGGCGTCCATACTGATCAGCTGGATGCTGCCTTCCAGTAAGGTGGTTTTCTGGGTATTCTCATCTGCATAGGTATTGATATTGAAGTGGGTGCCGAGTACCTGGATCTCTCCAACAGGTAGAATTACCTTAAAGGGCATGGAAGGATTTTTTGCAATTTCGAAATAGGCTTCACCCGTAATGCTGACTGTTCTTTCCTGTCCGGAAAATGCCGTCGGATAACGGATAGAAGAAGCTGCATTCAGCCATACGGCGGTCCCATCCGGCAGGACTAGCTTGTACTGGCCCCCACGGGGTGTCGTGAGGGTGTTGTACAGAATGGCTGTGGGTTTTTCATTTAAGACATTATAGGCAAGCTGGCCGTTGCTGAGTTTAGAAACCTTCACATTACCCTGTTTGGCCAACACTCCATTCTGTGCACTATCCAGTGCGATGGCAGAGCCATCGGATAAGGTCAGTACCGCGATATTGCCTCCCGGAGTCCGGTCATGTACCGGTGGTTTGACCGGGGCTGTCGCTATGGCATCCGCTCTGGGCCGGTTAAAGAAAAAATCAGCATAGATCAGCATCAGCGCGGCGGCCACTCCCCACCAGAATTTGTTGTTCGTCAGCATACGCAGGATCGCCGGCCGGCTCTTCGATTCGCGTGCTGCCTGGTCGCCGCCGGATGCAGTGTGTTCGGGTGCGATTGACTGAATTCGCGCTGACCCGCCGGCATCAGACCGGTCGATGGTGGACCGGCCGATGTTTGGCGAGTTCATAGTTTTCAAGAGGGTCTGTAATCTTTCTTCACTATGTTGGGCTAAGGGGGTCGTTTGTTGCAGGAGCAGCAGCAACCGGTCCTTTGCCAACTCATCATACTCCGGTGCATTCAATAGAACGGACAATTCATCCTGCTCTGCCGGGGTCGCTGTTGCCGAGACGTATTTATTTAATAGATAATATAACCTATCGGAAAGGGGCATAAAGTGGTTGCTTGTATTAGTTGAGACGACGCCCGAAGGAGGATGGACTAGTGCGGGGTCAACTATTTTTATTTTTTCAGGAGCAGGTAGGCGCAAGCCAGTAGGGCGGCTGGCAGTTCGTCCTGTTCCTTCATATAATCGCGGATGAAGCGAAGGGCTTTGACCAGGTGATTGCGTACGGTATTGGGAGAGATCTGTAATTGCTGAGCGATCTGTTCGTAATTCATGCCGTCCTGCCTGCTGAGCTCATATACAGAACGCTGTTGCGGGGGTAATTGGTCGATGGCCTGTTGGACGAGCGCGACCCGGTCCCGCAGGAGTAATTTTTCTTCCGTATCATTATGGTAGTACTCTTTGGAGGCGGAAAGGCCCTGCAGCATTTTGTTCTCGTTCAGGCGTTTTTTGATCTGGTCGAGGGTGTGACGGGCCGCGATCGTTAGGATATAGGCCTCCGGTTGATCGATGGCCGGCAGTTTGTCGCGGTGTTTCCAGATCTTGATAAAGATCTCGTGGGTGATCTCCTCTGCCAGGGCAGGAGTCCTGATCATTTTCAATACAAAGGGATAGATGCGCTTATCATAACGACGGAAGAGTTCGGAAAAGGCAGTCTGATCCTCTTGGGCTATAAGACGAAACAAATCATGATCCGTATGTTGGGTTATAAGAGACAAATAGGCGGCGCATTTAGCAGGATGATAATCAGAAACCTCAAAGGATAGGTATAGGTGCAGGTGGTTAACTACTCAAGATAAGATATAAAGGTACGGTTTTACGGGAGGGTGAGAAAATGAAAAGTTTTGCTAAAATAAATTTATCGTGCAGGGTTCATTCCCAATAGGATGTATTTTTAAGCTTGACGCTTCCTGAATCCTTCTTATCACCTTCCAATTGTTAACAGATCTTAAATGAAGAATATCCGGGACTTGCATTTCGAGAAGGAGATCCTGCCTTTGTTCGACTTTGCCGGTAATGAATTTTCCAGGGAGGCGCTGATCCGGCTGCTGTCAGAGATCCCGTCTACATTGGAAGAGGTATTGATGCGACAGCAGGTCCTGCGCTGTTTATTAAGTATTGAAAAATTGCAAGCGCCTGCGGCCGGGGCCGGGGCCGGATCGAGGATGGCTATGGCTTCGCCCGGAGGGTCTGCTTCCGGCTTTCTTTATTCCAAATCGGAATTTAATGAGGTTTATCGTACGGTGGAAGAGATCAGGAACCGGGAGGATCCGCTGCCGGGAAGACTTTATTTGTTTTTTTTCAAATCTAAAAGAGACCGGGAAAGCGGCCGGCTGAACCAGTTGATCCTCTTTTTTTATAAGCTCCGGCAGGCTTATTACGCTAACCTGAGACCCGAAGAGTTTCCGGAGGTTTTTGGGGCCCGGCTAAAAAGCAGTATTCGTTTCCTTGCCGACCTGGAGATCGAAAAATACCAGGCGATCGTCCGGGGAAGGGGTCTCTACATTGCGGAAATCGCCAGGCTGATGGAGAAGCTGGGAGAGAAGATCAGGGAGGGGGAGATGGATATTTTCTGGGAAGATTTCTTCTTACTGGAAGCTTATCTTTCTGTTTCCCGGGGGATTCGCAGGCATGGCTTTACTTTTCCTGTTTTCAAAGAAACCGGCCTGTCTATCCGGGAATTCTACCACCCCCTGCTAAAAAACCCGGTAAGAAATAGTCTTACGGTCCGCTCAACCGTCATCCTGATCACGGGACCCAATATGTCGGGGAAGTCCACTTTGCTAAAGGCGATCGGGCTTTGTGTGTTGTTGGGACATCTTGGGCTGGCTGTTCCAGCGGAGGAATGTGAGCTTTCTTTTTTTGAAGTGATCTCGATTGCGATTAATCTGAATGACGACATACAAAGCGGTTATAGTCATTTTATGTCCGAGGTGAAAACATTGAAAAATGTCGTTTTGGAAGCCGCTGGCCCGAAGAGATGTTTTGCCATCTTCGATGAGCTGTTCAGAGGCACGAATGCAGAAGACGCGCTGGCTATATCCAGGACTACTATTTCGGGGTTAACGAAATTTACCGGTTCGTGCTTTTTTATATCCACCCATCTTCATCAGCTGAGGGATGTCGTTAAGGATGACCGGATCGGGATGCATTATATTGAATGTGAATTAGGGCAAGGCAGGCCGGTATTTACCTACCGGTTGCGGAGCGGGTGGTCCGATCTGAAGATCGGGCAGATTATTTTTGATCAGGAGGGGTTGAATGAGTTGTTGGGAGGGTGATGTCAGAGTGGTGGCCGGCGCCGGTGGCGACTGCGGGATACTGTTGCAGCACGACGCCGATCCGTTTAAAGGGTCCCAGGGGTGACTCCGCCATCGCATAAGCCACTTTGTAATTGGGGCCGCCCCATCCGCCTTCCGACCACATGAAATAATATTTGCCGTTTCGCCTGATCATGAGAGGTCCCTCTACGTATCCTTCCGGGGTGATCTCTTTAAAGGTACGACCATCGGAAAAGAGTTGCAGGCCGGTGAAGCTGTCTTTTAAGCGGGCGATATTACAATGTCCCCATCTGTACCCGTTGCGTATCCAGGATATGCGGATGCTTTGTCCAGTGCACGAGGTCCGGGGAGGAAAATGCGTCGAAAAAGGTCTGTTGTTCGTACGGGGCAGAATAAGTGGGAATTGTCATGCGGATTTACGGCGGAGGGCTCCATCTACTGCATAGGAATTATATTCGGCAAAGACCAGCAGGACGGCAAAGAAGGCTACATGAATAAGTTGTGAGGGGATGGCGTCCCAGTTCTCGATCGAAGTGGTGCCGAGGGTCAGCAGGATCATTACGATGGCCCCGGCGATCAGGGCCTTCTCCGTGAACAGTCCCAAGAGCAGCAGGAGGCCGATGAGGAACTCCGCGACAGGCAGTATATAGCTGAAGGGTAAAACCAGTGCGGGCGGAAGCATGGAATGCCGGAACTGGCCCATCATCCAGTTGCTGAAACCGGGCAGTTTGGGCAAGCGGACCAGGCCGTGCCCGAACATGCTGGCTCCGATCGCCAGGCGGGTCAATAAATAAGATTTTGTGTAACGTGACATAACAGTGCTAATTTTAGTATGTTTTCGACGAAGGAAACCCGGAACAAATTACTCATTATTTTGTGAGCCGGCCAAAAGACGATACAGGCGCGCGCTGTCGAAAGAATTACAGAACTTTACAAAAAGACATAGTCATGAAATATCGAATATTAGGAAATACAGATGTGCAGCTTTCGGCCATCGGACTGGGGTGTATGAGTATGAACCATGCGTATGGCACGCCCAATGATGAGGAGTCGGTTGCCACCCTGGAAAAGGCGATAGAGATCGGGATCAATTTCTGGGATACGGCGGATGTTTATGCCAATGGGAAAAATGAGGAGCTGGTAGCGAAGGTATTACAGCCCAATCGCAACAAAATATTCATCGCTACTAAATTTGGTTTTCGGCAGGATTCGCAGGGCAAGCTGAGTACCTTCGACGGATCCCCTGCCTATCTGAAAACGGCCGTGGAAGAGAGCCTGCGACGGCTGAAGACGGATGTGATCGATCTTTACTATGCGCATCGCATCGATCCGAATGTCCCGGTGGAAGAAATGGTCGGGGCAATGGCAGATCTGGTGAAGGAAGGGAAAGTACGTTTCCTGGGACTGTCGGAAGCCTCCGCGAATTCCCTTCGCCGGGCCCATGCCGTACATCCTATCAGCGCCTTGCAAAGCGAGTATTCACTCCTGAGCCGGGATGTAGAAAAAGACGTGCTGCCTTTGTGCAAGGAGCTTGGAATATCTTTCGTGCCGTTCAGCCCGCTGGCCAGGGGGTTGATGACCAATACGCTTGATCTAAAGGCCCTGGCCGATAATGATTTCAGAAAAAACCTTCCCCGTTATCAGCAGGAGCATGCGGAGAACAATCAAAACCTGGCGGCAGGATTTGCCGAATTCGCGGCAGCAAAGGGATGTACGCCGGCGCAGCTGGCTATTGCCTGGGTATTGGAGCAGGGAGAGCATATTATCCCCATCCCCGGCACCAAAAGAAGAAAATATCTGCTGGATAATGCGGGCGCGGTGGATGTGAGCCTCAGCGTTGAAGATCTGGGTATGATACAAGCCTTGCTCGCAAAATATCCCGATACCGGTGACCGCTATAATGAGGCGAATTATAAATTCGTCGATAAGAATTAATGATCCGGGATCATGACCGGCGCCGGGGTTTGCTGTCCTTTCTTTCCTGCCGCGAAGAGGAGAATGGGCAATACGATCAAAAAGATAAGCCCGATCAGCAAATAGGCATCTCCGAAACTCAACAGGTTAGACTGGCGGTCTACGCTGGCATTCAATAATCCCAGCGCGCGGTGCTGTGCGTCCAGCGTTGTGGAGCCTTTGGTCATAAAATAACTGGTATAACCGGACAGGCGTTCCGTCAACAGGGGGTTACCGGGAGTCAGGTTCGAGACCAGGTCTGTCCGATGCACGGCATTCCGGTTGGTCAGGTAGGTATTTACCAGGGCGATGCCAAAGGAGCCTCCCAGCTGCCGCATCATATTGTTGAGGGCCGCTCCCTGCGGGATATCTTTCGGTTCCAGGGAGGATACGGCCAGGGAGGTAAGCGGCACCGTGATAACGGCCAGGCCGACACCCCGCCAGATAAGCGGAATGGAAATATCGGCAGCTCCAGCTTCCAGGTTGAGCCTGGACATCTGCCAATTGAATATGATAAAGAGTCCTATGCCCGTGACGATCATGATCAGGGGCGACACGCCTTTCTGTAATACCCGGGCGGAGATCATCAGCCCTCCGAGAGCCAGGATCGCTCCCGGCAGCAGCAGCAATCCTGTTTGTGAAGGGGTGAAGTTCAATAGTCGTTGCGCAAATACCGGGGTGAGGAACACGGAGGTAAAGATCCCGATGCCTGAGATAAAAGTCATAAAGGCTGCGATTGTGAGGTTCCTGCTCTTTAATACGGTCAGATTAACCACGGGGTTTTTCGATCGTAGCTCCCACCAGATGAACAAGAAGATACCTACCACGGCGACGATCGTCAGCGCAACGATATAATTCGCGTCAAACCAATCATCGGTCTCTCCCCTCTCCAGCACAGTCTGCAGCGAACCGACGCCAATAGCCAGCAGAAAGATCCCCAGCCAGTCGACCTTGCCGGCCTCCTGTTTGATGGAGGGCTCGCCCAGCAAGGCGGAGCAAAGCAGGGCTACGGTGATGCCGAGAGGTATATTGATATAAAAGATCCAGGGCCAGGAATAGTATTCGGTGATGAAGCCGCCCAGTGTCGGGCCGATAGTAGGTCCGATAAAGACGCCGATGCCGAACAGGGCGCTGGCTACGTTGCGCTTCTCTTTGGGGAAGATGTCGAAGACGATCGCCTGGGACACGGACAATAATGCGCCTCCGCCCATGCCCTGCAGGAACCTAAAAGCGATCAACATCCAGATGTTGGATGCCTGTCCGCACATAAACGAACAGAAGGTGAACAAAATGACGGAGCCGATATAGTAATTACGCCGGCCTAGTTTGAGCGCGAGAAAGCTCGTCATGGGGATGACGATCACATTGGCAATGGCATAAGAGGTGATGACCCAGGAGGTATCTTCCAGGGTCGCTCCCAGATTGCCGCTCATGTGCGACAGTGCGACGTTGACGATCGAGATATCCAGCAGCTCCATCATGGCTGCGACAATGACCGTGATCAGCAGAATAGTCTTTCTTGTTCCCATACTTTTTATACCGATCGGTATTTTTTAATGTAAAAAAAATTATATTAGCTCATCGATAAAATTTTACGCTAATTCATCGATCATCTTTTTCATGGATAGCATAATGGCGTTCCGGTAAGCGGGCTTGCCGGATAGTTTGGCGATCATGATACCGCCTTCTATCATGGCGATGATGGTGAGGGCGATCTGTTCCGGATCGATGGAGGCTTTGAATTCTTTTGTCCGGATGCCTTCTTCGATGAGCAGGGTCAATCTGTCTTTCCAGGCAAGGAAGGCTTCATTGGCTTTCTTCTTCAATAAAGGATGGGTGTCGTCCGCTTCGACGGCTGTGTTTAAGACCGGGCAGCCTCCCATGGGAACGGGGAAGTTGACAAATTTATCATACTCCGTATACACCAGCAATTTTTCCTTAATGGTGTTCTTCTTGTCCATCTCCTGCCGGGTGAGGCCTGCTATCCTTTTCCAATTGTATTCGAAGGCAGCCAGGGCCACTTCGTCTTTGTTGGCAAAGTTGCCATAAATGCTTCCCTTGGTCAGGCCGGTGGCTTCCGTCATATCGCTTAACGAAGTACCGGCATAACCTTTCTTGTTAAAGATCGGGGCCGTCTTCTCGACAATAAACTGTTTTGTTTTTTCCGCCTTATTCATACATTGATCTCCTTCTACGATTATTGTAATCTCCTTTCACGATGCAAATATATACCAATCGGTATAATTAAGGAAAAAATATTTTCTCGTAATATGTAGTCAACTACGTACCTTTATACGCAAATAGAAAATATATGGCGCCACACCTCCTTATCGAGCCGCTTGACAATGACTACTGCATCCGCATCGCCGGCCTCATCCTGCCCATTCAGCAAATCGAGTTCAATGTACCGGTCACCATCGAAGATCAGCCCGACCTGATGGACATCGAGACGAATTATCATGCGACGGGCGGGGGATTCTGGGGCGCCAAGGTCGGCGGGGAGCTGGTAGGCACTATCGGGCTGATAGATATCGGGCATCATGGCGGGACTATCCGCAAGATGTTTGTCCGGAAAGAATTTCGCGGCAAGGAGCTGCGAATTGCGCAGCGGCTGCTGGATGTGCTGATCGATCACTGCCGGTTACGGGGGATTACCGATCTCTACCTGGGAACGGTCGATTGGTTGCATGCCGCTATACGTTTTTACGAACGCAATGGCTTTGTCCGTATTGAGAAAGCAGAATTGCCGGGCAGTTTTCCTATTATGTCTGTGGACACAACTTTTTTTCATTTGCGGCTGACGGCACAATAACACCAGTTCCATGAATGTCATCAACCAGGCCGGGATATTGGCCATTTCAACAAGATTGCAGCGGCTCAGTGATCAGCTACGCAAAGACGGTCTGCTGATCTATAAAGCCAGCGGAATCGATTTTGAGCCGAAATGGTTTCCGGTCGTATACTCTCTGCATAGGAAGCCTGTATTGAGCGTAGTGGAGATTGCCGCCGAGATCGGGTATTCTCATCCTTCCACTATCAGCCTGTTGAAAGAGCTGGAAAAACAAAAGCTGATCCGTTCCGGAAGGGATAAGGCAGATGAGCGCAAACGGCTGATCCGGCTCACCGATAAAGGGAAGGTCCTGGTAGATCAGATGCAGCCGGTATGGAAGATTATGACGGCCGCTCTGACAGAGCTTACGGACACCACCAATAACCTGATGCGGGCTATCGATGAAGTAGAAGCACAGATGAAGCAGCAGAGCTTTTTCGAACGGGCAGAGCGATTGAAAATCTGAAAGAGGATCAGGCCTGGCGCGGGCACTGCTTCGGTTAAAGGAAGCGCAACCATTCCAGGCCTGATCTGATTATGATAGTCCGGTTTTACTCCGGTATCTTCAAGAGCTGGCAAACTTCGGCATAGCTCATTTCCTGGTAGTTATTGAGCACTTTGCGCACATTGACAGCATCCAGCTGAATTCCGTTTGCAGTACTGATGCCTGGCTTTACAGAAGCGACGGCGCTCTTTGTTCCCCCGGGAATGATGATATAGCGGAATTGGTGTAAAGTGGAGATGAGATCATACGCATTCAGGCTGCTTTGGAGCTGGATCCGCAGGTTACCGAGGGTAGCGAGTGCAGACCAGGTATCTATATTGGGGCTACTTCCAATCATATAGGTAATATTGATCGGCAAAACCGCTACCTGTGCAGTTGGCCAAACAGAGGTAATATACCCGTCCAGTTTCCCGTACACAAGAACGACACCGCTATCCAATACCGGTTGGGTGATGTCAGTAGTCGCCTTGTCATAGATGAAGCCATAGGTGCCAAAGACAGTATCCTTCACATAAGTAGCCGGAGTAAACCAGGCAGAGTAGATGACGTTCGCCGAGCCTGTGGCGCCGGTTGGTCCGGCAGAACCGGTAGCACCCGCAGCGCCCGTTGCACCGGCAGGCCCTGTATCCCCTTTTTTACAAGAGGAGAACAACAGGAGCGTGAATAAAGAAAGAAGGAATAATTGCGACAGGATTGATCTGGTTTCAGGGTTTTTACGGAAACACTTGCTTGAAATCGTGTACATAAAAACATGGTTTAAAGATTAGAAAAACATTTATACAAAACTAGACATACACTTAGCCCGCCGCAATACTCTCTTGTGGTAGTTTTATTACCAGGTGGACTATACGAAATCCCCAGTTACCCGGAGATTAGATACCACGATACGGTAGTATCCTTTTATTAGCGTGATCAAAATGTGGTTGATACCTGTTAAAATATATCTTCCTTTTACCGTTGCAATGACTGACATTTAGTATCAATATTTTTCAACGTGACTATTCATATCCCAAACATTAGACGGTGGCTCTTGCTGCTGCTATTCGTGCAGGCTACGGCCATTCGCGCGCAATCCATTACCTCGGCGGGCCTGCCGGCGCAGCTGGCTATCCGGCAGGCAGGTGAACATAGCATCCGGGTGACGCTAAAACCTTTGAGCTTCGCCGGAGATTACCCTGCAACGCCTTCGCTGGTCGAACGGGAGTACCCTGCGCCAGCGATTGTCCTTACGGAGCTTTCCGGATCCATAAAGAAACAGGTAGGAGAGCTGACAGTAGAAGTCCGGCCGGATCCGCTTACCATCATTGTCACTTCCAATAAGGGAGAGCCTATACAAAAGCTTGTCTTCCGCGATGACAATACGCTCACATTCGCGCTGCAGGATGCTCCCATACTCGGTATGGGAGAAGGAGGCCACAAGCCGGTGTCCGGCATCAATTGGCGAACAGCTCCTATTGAGTTTGACAGGAGAGGGAGGTTCCAGGAAATGCAGCCCCGCTGGCAAAGCGATGCCTATGGCTCGCGCAACCCGGTGCCTTTATTGATTGGCACGGAAGGCTGGGGCCTGTTCGTTGCTTCTCCCTGGGTGCAGGTAGACCTTCTGCAAAAAGAGCAAGGCATCTTTCTTCCCTGGAAGCCTACGGCGAAGGACTCCGTTCAGCAGAATGAAAAAAATCAGGGGCTGGCACAAAGCAAGGGCCTTCCTCCGGCCAGTTCGGTAATACCCGGTTTGTATGATCTTTTTATTTTCGATGCCCATGATCCCGCGGCCTTCATGAAAGATGTGGCTACCCTTACCGGGCCGGCCGTCATCCCGCCCAAATGGGCGCTGGGTTATATGCAGTCACACCGTACTATTAAAGATGAGACACAGATCCTCGGCATCATCGACAGCTTCCGTTCGAAGAAGATACCCGTGGACGCCGTCATTTATCTGGGCACCGGTTTTACTCCGAGAGGATGGAATACCCAACAGCCGTCTTTTTCTTTTAACCCGGAAGTATTCCACCGCGCTCCGGAAGCCGTACTGGCCGATATGCATGCGCGTCATGTAAAAGTAGTGCTGCATATGGTGCCCTGGGACAGGGATCGACTGCCTTCCCTGCATGGATCCATTCCCGTTAAACCAGGCGAAGTACTGGATGCAGGGCATATCCAGCATTACTGGCAGCAGCATATAGCGCTGGTGAAGACGGGCGTAGATGCGTTCTGGCCGGACGAAGGAGATTGGTTTAACCTGTACGAGCGTATCGAGCGCCATCGGTTATATTATGAAGGCCCCCTCTCGACGCAATCCAATATCCGTCCCTGGAGTCTTCATCGCAATGGCTATCTGGGCATTGCCCGCTGGGGTGGCTGGGTATGGTCAGGCGACACGGAGTCTTCCTGGAAAACCCTGGAAGGACAGATAGCCGTCGGCATTAATTATTCTTTGAGTACAAGCCCCTACTGGGGCTCCGATATCGGCGGATTCTATTCCAATGTCGAAAAGACCGGTGAATTATATGCCCGCTGGTTCCAGTTTGGCGCCTTCTGCCCCTCCTTCCGTTCGCATGGCCGTACGACGATGACGATCCTGCCCTGGGGCTGGGGACAGGGAGAGAGAGGAGACCTGGAGACGTCTACCAAACCCGGTTCGGACAGTGAGATCGTCAGGCGGAATGTGCTGGTATCGGAAATGAACAATCCCCGTATCGAGCCTGTCGTCAAAAAATATGACGAGCTTCGTTATCAATTACTACCCTACAACTATACACTGGCCTGGGAAGCAAGGCAGACAGGGATGCCCTTTATGCGGGCCTTGTGGCTTCACTATCCGCATGATGAGAAAGCAAGAGGGCTGGGCAGCGAGTATTTATGGGGACGTGATCTGCTGATCGCACCCGTATTTGAAAAAGGGGCCAGGTCCCGTGAAGTATACCTGCCCGAAGGAGACTGGTATGACTGGTGGACCAATACCCGGCAGACCGGCGGACGCTCTATCCGTCGTGACGTAGACTTGTCCATTATGCCCATCTATGTGCGGGCGGGGGCTATTATTCCTTTTGATCCTGTTCGTCAGTATACTTCCGAACGGTTGAAAGAGCCTACCACCCTGCGAATCTATCCCGGTGCGGACGGAGCCTTCACACTCTATGAAGACGATGGCATCAGCCAGGATTATCTTCAGGGGAAAGCGAGCTGGGTTCTTATTACCTGGAATGACAAGGACCGTACGATACGTATGCAGCCCGGCGCTCCGGCGGGGAGTAAGAGCCAGCCGGTACAAAAGGATTTTATTGTTCGTCTGATAACGGGAGAATCATCCGGAGTCCGACAGACGAAGCATGAAAAAACGGTGCGGTATGCGGGAAAGGAGATGGTAGTCAAATTTTAGACCGTTACTTTTTCCTTTCCGTCAGCAGGTCGTCGATAATAGGTGCTATCTCTATAAGCTGATAGGCGAGGCCTGTTATTGACGGTTCGATTTTTTTTACATCGACGCGGACCCAGCCCTCCATGAGGGTCAAAGGGCCATGTAATTATTATACAATATTCTCAAAAAGCTCCGGTTTGTTCCAGGGAACGACTTCAATGCCACTATTTCTTTTTTGAGTCTCTTCTCCCCCATAGATGACGTAAGATTTTTCATACTTTGTAAGTTCCTGCCAGAATGTTAATCCTTTAAAAAAATCAGGAACAACTGTCATTCCAGACTTTAATTCTATGCCAATGGCATGAGATCCGTGATCGGCTATTATGTCTATTTCATGGCCGCTTACATCACGCCAGTAGAATAAGTTACTTCTCAGCCCCTTATTGAATCTCGTTTTAATTAACTCGTTGATGATATAATTTTCAAATAAGGCTCCGCGGCTGGAGTGCAGGTTTAGTTGTGCCGGAGAATTTATACCTAATAAAGCGCAAGCAAGTCCAGTGTCATAAAAGTAAAGTTTGGGCGATTTTATAATGCGTTTTGAAAAATTATTATAGAAAGGGGGAAGTAAATGAATTACATAACTGGCTTGAAGTATTCCGATCCATGAGCCTATGGTTTTGTGATCAACCCCGCATTCAATAGCAAGATTATTCAAATTCAATTGCTGGCCTGCACGGCCTGCACATAAGTATAATAGTTTTTGGAATAAGTTTAGATTGGTGATGTTTTTGATCTGTCTTACATCACGTTCAATATATGTTCTGATATAAGAGGGAAACCAAAACTCAGGATCAACATGGTCAAAGGTTATAGCCGGGTAGCCTCCGGAAAATATCATTTGATTCAAATGAAGGTTCTGGTCGGGGATTTTTTGAATTTCGCTATAGCAAAAGGGTAATAGTTCGAGGTAGCCTATGCGGCCTGCCAAGGTTTGTGATATATTTTCAAGCATCAGAAAGTTATTGGAGCCTGTTAAAATGAACCGCCCCTTTTCATTATTTTCATCAAGTACTTGTTGTAAATAGCTGAATAATTCAGGCACTCTTTGCGCCTCGTCAATGATGGCTCCGTCTGGAAGATTATTGAGAAATCCCCTGGTATCATTTAATGCAGATTCCCTTATATCCGGGTTTTCCAGGGATATATATTTTTTTTCTGGAAAGGCTGTTCGGGCAAGTGTTGATTTTCCACTTTGGCGTGGGCCTGTCAATGCAATGGCTTTAAATTGACTAGCCAATTTCCTTAGAACAATTTCTGCGTCGCGCTTGATCATGTACAATTGGGAATTAGATTCCCAAAAATACGAAACTAACTCCAATCAGCTTAAAATCAATCAAATGTGAGTAATAATAGATTGTTTTTCAGATCATTATCTTCTTAACTTAATAAAAATAAGCTGATAAGGGGGTGCGATTATAGTCCATCACCTCAACCGGCGCATTCCCTGGTGACTTCTCATAATATAAATTTCGAAAACAATTTGCAATGCGCAATTTGCAAATTGCGTATTATCGAGTAATCAAGGCCCATATACTTACTGATCGGCAAACAGCATTTTAAAAAATAATGCGCCAAATCCTGTTCATAAGAATTCATCCTCTATTCCTTCTTTATACTGTAAATGAATATCCGGGTTATATATTTCCAGGATATTGGAAGGGTTAGTAAGATCCTTGAACTGAAATTGACGATATAAACCATGTGCATCGCTTGTATTCAGCATCTTCCTTCTCAAACGCCGGGACCAGGGCTGCTCCAATATATAGGATAATATTTTTTTGGAAATGCCTTTTCCCCGATATTCAGGTAATACGAAAAAATCAGCGAACCATCCGAAAGTGTAATAATCGGTGATCACTCTTCCAAATCCGACCTGTTCGTCCTTTACAAAGGCGCCGATACAAAATGAGTGGGTCAGCGAATAGTCTACCAGCGCATAAGAAATGTCTTTAGCCCAATAGGAATCTTCTTTCAGGAAACGATGTATCATTTTAACATCCATATTCTCTTTACCTGTTTTAATGATTACTTCTGACATATTCATTTATAATTTTTATGTAAAAATAGGCAAGGATAATCAATAAGCACAGTCACAGTTTTGTCTATTTTGATAGACACAGTTATCTTTGTAGCATGAGGAACGATTTTCTATACGTAGAAATATCAAATAACATTGCCAAACTGATCCGGAATGAAGTTTTAAAAACAGGCGATCGCCTGCCCTCCGTCAGAATGTTATGTCAGGAACACGGCATTAGCATGAACACCGCTAAAAGGGTATTCCTGGAACTGGAAGCTCAATCACTCATTGAGTCAAAACCACAGTCCGGATACTTTGTAAGCCGGCTATCTTATCAAAAGCTTCCACTTCCGGAAGTAAGCAAGCCTTCACAGGTAAGTAGCAATAAAGAACCAGAGGAATTGATCAGGAAAGTCTATGCTAATATGGGCAAAAATGACCTTATGCTTTTTTCCATTGGAGTACCCTCCGATGAATTATTGCCTTTAGCAAAACTGAATAAGGAAATGATGCATGCGACCCGGGAGCTTAGAGATAGCGGCACAGAATATGAACAGTTGCAGGGCAATGAAAAATTGCGGAGAATGATTGCCGCCCGCTCCTTATCCTGGGGAGGAAGCCTCACTGAAAATGACCTGGTAACTACCGCCGGGGGGATGAATGCTTTATCCTTTTGCATGATGGCATTGGGGAAGCCTGGTGATACCATCGCTATGGAAAGCCCGTGTTATCCCGGCATCTTACAACTGGCCGGAAGTCTGGGGCTAAAAGTACTTGAACTGCCTACACATCCAACCACGGGTATTGAAATAGAAGCCTTAAAGAAAGCAATCCCAAAGATCAACCTTTGCCTGCTGGTTCCGAACTTCAATACACCTTTGGGCAGCTGTATGCCAGATGAACATAAAAAAGAGGTTGTGGAGCTTTTGGCCAGGCATTGTATTCCGCTCATAGAGGATGACATATATGGAGATCTTTACTTTGGGGCTCAACGTCCAAAATGTTGCAAATCATTTGATAAAGATGGCACAGTGTTATGGTGCAGCTCTGTTTCCAAAACCCTGGCGCCTGGTTATCGTGTGGGTTGGGTAGCGCCAGGCAGATACAAAGAACAAATCCTGAAACTAAAACTGGTCCATGCCATATCTTCTTGTACCATTACGCAGGAAGTGGTAGGCAACTTCCTGAAAAGCGGCCGCTATGAAAATCACCTTCGCAGGCTGCGTCAGACCTTACAGAGCACTTATCAGCATTATATACATGCCATAGCCGAATATTTTCCGGAGGGCACCAAAACAAGCAGACCACAGGGTGGGCTTGCCTTATGGGTGGAGTTCGATAAAAAAGTCAATACTACAGAACTGTTTGACAGAGCCATAAAACAGAAAATAAGCATTGCTCCGGGAAGGATGTTTACCTTACAAAATCAATTTGAAAACTGTATGAGGCTTTCTATCGGCTTACCCTGGTCGGAAGAAGTTCAGCATAAATTAAAACTACTCGGCAGGTTGGTTCCAAAAATGCAATGACCTTATTTTCAAAAGCAGGCAAGGCGCTTTGCCGGCATGGGTGTCGGCATAATCTTCCAGGGCATCTTTTACGAAAAGGTGATTGGTCATCGCATAAGAACGTTCTATCAAAGCTGAACGCTCTGGATAAATAAGATCTACAGTCTTCATGCTTGGTCGTTTTATTTATTTCTGCCTTTTTCGTCAGGGTATAGTTGCTGTACGATATCACTCTGCCAGAATTCTTTGGTATCGATATTCAAAGCGGAGAGTTTGCCGTCAAATGCTGCGCCGGTGTCGATATTCCAGACATTGTAGGCATGCATGGGTTCCCATTCCCCATAATTGACCGTAGGGGTATGACCGATATAGATCTCAGGATACAGCAATAGCCGCTTGGGATAAAATGCTGAAGACTGATCTATTCGGTTGTCCAGCGCCAGTGCTGTCTCCCACAGGGTTCGGTCCCAGTAGCAATTGCTCTCAAAATGCTCGTGGGCAGGTCCGCGCATGGAACAGAAGCCGGCGTGGATGAAGAGGCGGTTGACCTCGTCGATATAGTAAGGGCGCATCCTGTTGAGGAATCGCAGGTGTACGTTCTTTTGTCTCTTCGTCAGCGGGCGATAGCTGTCGATGGTAGCCTGACCGCCGTGGACTACCCAGGTCTCATCGGGATCTTCTCCGTCAAGCCACTCTTCACACCAGGCATCGTGGTTACCTTTGATAAAAATGCAGTCCTGTTTTTTATCCAATTCCATCAGGAACTGGATCACCTGCTGCGACTGCGACCATCCGTCTACATAGTCGCCAAGGAAGATCAGACGATCGTTTTTCTGTAAGCTGATTTTCGCTATTACCTGTTCCAATGCTTTTAACGCGCCGTGTATGTCGCCGATAACGTATGTCTTTGCCATTAGAACCGCAATTTAACATTAAGTCTTTGTTCGTCACGGATTTGTGTCCTTTAATTCTTTGGCATAAAGATCATAATTCTCTTTGTCAAAGCAGACGAACAAGATGGTTTCGAAAAAAGAAGCGTCTTCAAAATTCCGGACGGCGTCAATGGCGATATTGGCTGCTTTGTCTTTCGGAAAGTGATAAATACCTGTACTGATATTGGGGAAGGCAATCGTCTTCAGGTTATATTCAAAGGCAAGCTGCAGGCTATTTACATAACAATCCCTGAGTAATTCTGCTTCCTTCTTATTTCCGTCAGTCCACACAGGACCAACCGTGTGGATCACATAGCGGGAGGGGAGGTTACCTGCCGTGGTAATGACTGCCTGCCCTGTCCCGCAGCCGCCCTGACGGTTTCTTATCTGTATGCATTCCTCCAGAATGGCCGGGCCACCTTTTCTATGAATAGCCCCATCCACTCCGCCGCCGCCAAGCAAAGAAGTATTGGCAGCGTTCACGATTGCGTCTGCGTGTATGGTGGTGATATCTGCCTGGATGATTTCAATGTTCATTAGCTTTTAAATTTAAATCATATGCTACACCCCTTATCGCCGGATAAAACCCATGGAGAAAGCGGACCCTACACCAAGAAGGGCGCCCGATGCCACGTCTGTCGGATAATGGACGCCGAGGTACATGCGGGAATAGCCTACAGTAGCTGCCCACAGGAAGGAAGGGGCGATCACATACCATTTGGGATAGGCCCTTGACAGGGAAGTGATGGCGCCGAAGGCCGACGAAGTATGCCCGGATGGGAAGGAATATTCTCCTGGCCGGTATACCGGATGCAGCTGAATATTGGAGAGAAATGGCCGGGGCCTCTTTACCAGCTGCTTAATGGCATAATCCAATAAATAAGAGACGGCAGTGCTGCTGAAAACGTACAAGGCGTTCTGCTTCATATCCGCGTCATTTCGGATCAGTCCCGCTACCAGGAGACCGGCGGGGATGCCTGCATTTACATAATTATTGGCCTTGGCGATGAATAACGCAATATCTGTCTGGGTGGTTGTCCTGGTGGACTCCAGTCCCTGCAGGATATGCACGTCCAACTGCTGCAAAGAGGATTGCGCATGGACGGCGCCATTCACCAGGAATATGTATAGAAAACCCGTCAGGAGGCATCGTCGTATGAAATGCGTCATTTTCACCACGGAAAGGTAGGAAATCCTGGTTAAAGGGGAGCGGTCGGAATCGCAACGGATGCCGGATTCATGATCCTTCGGTATCCTAACTCCGCACCGCCGCTCACGGGCAGGATACTACCCGTAATAAATCTTGCCTTTTCCGATACGAGGAATACACAGGCATCGGCTACTACATCTCCTTCGGGACAATACCCCAGCGCATGTATGCCATCCAGGTATTTTTCAATATCAGCGGCGTCATGCTGCGCCTGTCCCCATTCGCGCAACATGCGGGTCCAGACACCTGCGGGAGCTACCGCATTCACACGGATCTTATACGGCGCATAGTCCAATGCCATGGACTTCGTGAGCGCATTGACTCCCCCTTTGGTGGCCGCATAGGCGGCATGGTTTCCCTGCCCTATCTCTCCCACCAGGCTGCTGGTGTTGAGAATGCAGCCTTCGGATCTACGTAAAGCATCCAGACCATATTTGGTAGTATAGAAGATACTTTTAAGATTGATATTGAACAAAGTATCCCATTCCACCTCGTCTGTCTCATGCATCGGCTTTGAGGGATGGGCAATACCGGCATTGTTATGAATAACGTCTATTTGACCGTATTTCTCCAGGGTTTGCCGGATGGCGTCTTCTACGTCCGAGGACCTGGATACATCGCAGAGGATCCCACTGCTCCGCTCTCCTAATAGTTGGATGGACTCGGCCAAAGAAGCTGCATCATTGGAAACAATGGCTACCTGTGCGCCGGCCTCAATGTATTTCTTTGCGCATTCCAGGCCGATGCCTTTAGAGCCGCCGGTCAGAAAAATGATCTTATCGTCCAGTAATTTCATATAAAGGTCTTTAAAGGTTGTTATCGAAATATCCAATATAATGCGACCATCACTCCCAGTAAGAGCATGGATAAGGTCTTATAATTTCCCAGTCCCTTCCAGCCCTTGCCCTGCAAAGGTTCCAAAGGAGACTTCCAATACAGCGCATCGCTTTGTACGGTATGCACGGCAGGATGAATCCAGGACAAAGTGATCTGTATCAGCAGACAGACTACAAAGAGGTAAAAGGCGATCATCATAAAAGGGATTTGCGCCAGCCAGGTCTCCGGGGCTATTTTATTTACGGTATATACGCCGGCGCCCAGGGAAGAGCCTATCAATAGGGTGTACTGGGCTGCTTTGGCAGAAGCCCGTCGCCAGAAAACCCCCAATACAAAAACACAGGTGATGGGAGGCGCGATATGAGCGATGATCTCATTGATGCCGCTGAAGATGCTCTCGTAATGATTCAGCAAGGGCAACAGGGCGATAGAGAGCAGCAGCGCGACACAGGCGGCTATGCGGCCCATTTTCACCAACTGCTTTTCATCGGCCCCGGGTTTTATCCGGCGGTAGAGATCGAAGCTGACCAGGGTGGAAATAGAGTTCAGCGCGCCGGATACCTGGCTCATAAGCCCCGACAATAAAGCTGCTACGATAATACCAACCAGACCCGTGGGCACCAGCTGCGTGATCATTAATGTATAAATCCCCTTACTGTTCGTCACGGTATGACCTGCTGCGTCGGTGGTCTGTAAAGCCCGTATGTCCAGCAGCCCTTTTTGCGCCAGCGTATAGGCAAAGAGCCCCGGCACGATGAAAATGAATACCGGCAATATTTTTATGAATCCGCAAAACAAGGGCCCTACCCTTGCGTGGTCTTCATCTTTGGCCCCCAGGATCCTTTGTACGATCGTCTGGTCGGCGCACCAGTACCAGATGCCCAGGACCGGATACCCCAGGAATACGGCGTACCAGGGCAGGCTATCGCCATGCGGCCGCAACATGACCAGCTTGTCCATGTGATGGGTCTCCTGTAAAGTAGCGACCATGGAATGCCAGCCGCCCATCCGGGAGAAACAGGCCGCGGTGATCACTACGGCGCCCGCGACCAGCACGACGGTCTGAATGCTTTCCGTGACGACTACCGCCTTTAAGCCGCCGATGATCGTATATACAGCGGTGATGACGGCAATGACGGTGACGCTGATATACATATCGACGCCAAAAAGCGTCCTCAATACGATGCCTCCGGCAAGCAGGGAGAAGGCGATATGAATGAGTATGGCGGACAGGATCGATACAAAAGTCAGCCAGTCTCTGCAGGCGCGGTTATACCTTCTTTCTAAAAAGTCAGGTAAGGTGCTGACGCCGCTACGGATATAAAAGGGTACGAAAAATAAAGCGAGCAGGATCAGGGTAAAGGCAGCCATCCATTCGAAGTTGCCGCTTAACAGACCGGTATCGAAGCCGCTCTGGGCCAGGCTGACCAGGTGCAGGCAGGAAATATTGGTAGCGAAGAGCGCCAGCCCGATCATGGGCCATTTCAATGTTTTGCCTGCCAGGAAATAATCGTTGGAAGCGCCCGGTGAATCGCCGGGCTGACTGGCCGGATCATGATGCCCATCGCCGTGCCGCGCGTGGCGCCTTCGGTCGGGACGCACGCGGCGCCCGGCTTTGCCTTTGAGTCCCGCCCATAATCCAACCGCGACGATGCCAAGGATATACAGGACACTAATAACGATATCGGGTGTTTTTATCATTGCCCGGAATATTAAAAATTAAGATCGCAACTGCTGCCCGGCTCACGCGGCGTCCGGTATACCCCGCCTTCAATATGAACCGGGTGTACAAAATGTTTTTGCAGGTGGGGGATATGCTCCAGGAATAAGGCCTCATGCCCCAACGTAATATGATTGAATAATACCAGGTGCTGATGCAGCTGTCCCATATCCCCTACATGCGGCACTACCGGGACGCCATATTTACGACAAAGCAGGCTGATCGTAATGAACTCACTGACCCCTCCTACCCTCACCGCATCCACCTGTATAAAGCCCGCGCAGCCTGTCTGCAAATAATTCTTAAAGATCACCCGGTTGGGCACATGCTCACCCAGCGCTAGTTTAACGGGTGCGATGGCATCCGCCAATACCTTATGAGCCAGCACGTCGTCGGGATGCGTCGGCTCTTCGATCCAATAAGGGTTCATCGACTGCAGCTGCCGGCAGATGGTCAATGCCCGGGGAAGGGTCCACTGCTGATTGGCATCCAGCATCACTTTCACCTGGTCGCCCGCGGCCTCCCGCACGATGATCGAGCGGCGGATATCCCGCTGCGGATCAGGCGATCCAACCTTTAATTTCATGGCGGTAAATCCTTCTCCCACCGCCCTGAGCGTATTCTCCCGCACTTTTTCATCCGGGTAGTTAAACCAGCCGATGGACGTGTCGTATCCCGGGTAGCCCCTCTCCAGTATCTTTTCGCGTGCTGACTTGCCCGGAACATTTTCTTTCATCAGCTGCAGGGCCTGCTCCCCGGTCAGCTCGTCTTCAAGATAAGAGAGGTCCAGCGTATTCACAATTTGTTCCGGCGAAAGATCTGTTAATAATTTCCATAAGGGAACTCCTCTTTTTTTAGCCCAGAGATCATAACAGGCATTGGTCACCGAAGCCAGTCCCAGATGAACGACTCCTTTATGGGGTCCCAGCCACCGGAACTGTTGCTCGTTGGACAGTAAATTAAAGGTATTTCCAAAATCGACCATTAATTCTTCTATGTCTTTTCCTTTCAGCCGGTCCGCATAGAACCGGGCGGCCTGACAAACCATATCATTTCCTTCACCGAGTGTAAATGCCAGGCCCGTGCCTGTGAGCCCGCTGTCGTCCTGCAATTGGGTAACGGCATAGGAATATACAGGATCCCGGTGTATGGCATCGCTGCCCGCCCCTTTGCCGAGGGGATAACGGGCGTCTGTAACGGATATCTTTTTTATCATACGAGGTAAGTAATGTTGACGTATCAGGAAGTCCGGTGTCTATTGATGAATGACGGGCAGATCTTCCGCGCTGCGGTCCAGTTCCAGCACGATAACGGAGCAATTAGCATCGGGCAGGCTATCAGGGAGTACGATGCGGTATCCTCCCGCGGGGTCCCTGTTAACCGGAACCGCTTCTCCATGCAGGAACCGGGCTTTTGTAATATTCGCACCCGGCAAGGGAGGCAGGAGCAGGAAGTCGGATTTCCGCTCCATTACATGAAGGTAGATCTTATTGCCTTTGCGGGTAGTGGCAAAGACTTCATTTGGCGGGTAAGGTCCGCCTTTCGTATTATAGATACTTTCCCCGTATTTTTTAAGCCAATTCCCCATCTCCTTCAGGCGCGTCACCTGCCGGGCTTCTATACGGCCATCCGGCATGGGGCCTACATTGAAAAGGAGGTTCCCATTGCCGCCGGCAGTCTTCACCAGGGTCTGTATGCATTGCTTTTCTGATTTCATGCTGTCATTGGGTTTCCATGCCCACTGGTTACAAATGGTAATACAGCTCTCCATTGGGTCCTGCATATTCAGCTGCCCGATCTTCTGTTCGGGAGTGAGGAAGTCCCCGGAAGAAGTGCTGTCGAATAAGGACGGGGAGCCTTTTCCCAGCCTGTTGTTGATGATCACTTTTGGATCCAGGCGCTTGAGATACCGGTACATGTCTTTACCATCGGCGACCGTCCAGTTGCTTTCCCAGTTGCCGTCAAACCAAAGCATGAAAGGATGATAACGGGTGATGATCTCCCGCAGCTCGGATTTCATGGTAGCGACGAAGGCTGTCATATCGCCTTTCATATAATGCTCGTCATGCCAGTCCAGTACGGTAAAATAAACGCAGAAGGTGATGCCCTGGCGGCGGCAGGCCTGCGCCAGCTCTCCTACGAGATCTCTTTTAAAGGGGGAGTTGCCGATATTATAAGAGGAGACCTTCGTCGGCCAGAGACAGAATCCATCGTGGTGTTTGGCCGTGATGGTGAGGTATTTCATTCCGGCATCTTTGGCCGTCTTCACCCAGGCGTCTGCGTTGAACAATACGGGATCGAACTCCTTGTACAAGCTGTCGTATTCGGCCGTGGATACTTCATGGCCGCGGCTCCAGCTTATCTCGGTTCCCCGGAGGGTAACGGGGCCGAAATGGATAAACATACCGAAGCGTTTGTTCATGAACGCTGCAATCGGGGCCTCCGGCGGAGCTGTCGGCGTCCGGAAGGAAGGGGAGCCGGTATTGCTTTGCGCGAAGCCGGCTTCCTGAGCGCAGGAGGAGCCTGCGACGAAGAGCAGCATTAAAAAAACAAGTTTATTCGGTATAGCGGATTGGATCGTCCGTAGCATATCGAAAATTTATAGTTTATACCAGAATGTGATCTCGCTCATGTTGACATAACTGTTCTCACCGTTGGCATCGTGCAATACCCTGATCCGGATAAAACGCACCGGAGGAGGATTGGCGATCAGGCTGGTCTTAAAGGGAGCTGATCCGTCATCCGTTCGTTTTATCACTTTCAGAAGAGCCCATCCCAGGGAGGTGGATTGGGCCGACCATCCTGCATCGCTGGGAGGAAGGGTAGGTATGGCGCCCGTTGTGTCGGCAATGCCCCAGACCTCGAGAGAATCGGGGTTATTGCAACAATTTCTGCCAGTCTCTTCGATTGCGCTCAGGTTGTTATAGACTTTGCCCATATCAAAGCTGAGGGTCCTGGGAAGGTTGCCGTATCCATCACTGTGAAATATATTCGGATAGCCCTGGGGGCCGACGCTGCCATCCCAAAGTTTGCTGACCCGGGTATCGGATTCATAGATGCCCATATCATTCAGCATATTCGCTTCGGCGAACAGGCTCTTATCACACATCACTTGGGTATCGAAGGTCGGGAATGTATCGGAATGGAGGGTATAAAAAGTATCCAGTGCACCGCGCTGAGGAATATAGGAAGATTGGTAGACGATGGGGGAACTGTAGTTATAATCCCGGAGTGTAATGGAATTGCTGTCCGGAGAAAGATATTTTTTAACTGACGTCCCCGATCTGTTGGAATATTGTATGGAGGTAGTGATATTGATCGTATCGGGAGTCAAAAAGCTAAGGATCACCGAGCTGTCGGCGCTTACAACGGCCGGGTTGGCCAGATTGACGATCCGGTTGTGGAGGCCGCTCTGGTATATAGGTCCGTATACCCGTGCATTGTCGATCTCTGTGACAACGGATCTGTTGCCATTAGCATCGTACGAATAAATAAAGAATGAGTAGATGTATTCGGAGAGATTGTTGATAATACAGCTGATCGTATCGGAGGTCTTATGCGAAGTCGCATTTAAGATAAGAGAGTCGACCTTGTTGTTCCAGTAAACCACATATTTCGTTATACTGGGGTCGGGGCTGGGGTTCCAGACAAGCATGAGCCGTCCGTTACCTGGCCTTACGGTGGCATTGGACACTTTTCCCGGATAGGTGATTTCCGTACCGCCCAGGAAGGAGCGGTAGTCGGTAGCCTTTTTACATCCCCAAAAGAACAGGAAGCAAAGCAGCAGGGCCCGGATATAGTTGGAATAATTTTTCATTGTCGTTGTTTTAAATCGTTGTTAGCTGATGATACAGGATACCGGGATGATCTTATCTCGGATCCCCCCAGAACGTCAATTCCTCGATGTTAAAGAAATTATTGGTTAAGGATACGTTCTGCAAACATTCGAATCGCATATAACGCACTTTTGGCAGGTCCAGTGAAAAATTATAGGAGAAGCCTGCGTTCCAAAAAGCCAGGTCTGCATTGGTATATTGCGGATTCGGAAGCCCCGATGGTTTTGCGGGCAGGGTGAAAAAGCCCAGGTTGATCCAGCCGCCGGAAGTAATGCCACCCACGGGAGGAAGATTATTTGCATCCGGCATCGTCTCATCAACAGGAGCATCAGCCCGGCCCCACAGTACCCAGGTGAGCGGCGCACCGGCCTGCCATACCCAGGTCCCGCTGCCATCGATGCCTCTGTCCCAGATGGTGTAGCGGCTCAGCTTAGCTACCTGCCCCATATCCCAGGTGATCACGGCGGGCCAGACAAGGGGCTGTATCGGCTGAACGGTATGATAGCCAGGTGATCCGGTATTGTTATCCCAGAGATTCTGTATGACCCATCCGAATCCGGTGGCTACGTCCGTAGGCAACACATAGGGCAGGAATTTTGATTTATCCATCTGCGCTTCAAAGAGGGGTACTATATTGGAATAGACCGTATCGGAGATATTCCCCCACTGGTCAGTGATGTAGACTCCGAATTGCCGGGTTACCGTATCGAATCCCCGCAGACTGTAGGATATAGAATCCACGTCCGTATAATGCTGATCGATGATCTGCAGTTTATTTTTAGCGTCCGGGCTGATCGTGATCACACCTACAGGAGCTTTTGTGACATTGAGGGCGCTGATATTGATGCCGCCGAAATCTTTTTGCATAATGACTGTCGGCAGCACTTTCAGATACGCAGGCGTATCGGGGTGTACGGTCACGACCAGGGAGTCCGATTTGACGTTGGCCCGGGAGACGGTCCATAATGTCACTTTATAATCCTGGCTTTTAGCGAAGCCACTGACGGTAATGCTGTCGGAATAATAAGAGGATTTCGTCTGCCGGCTGAGCTTACCATTGATCATATACTGGGCCTGTACATACAGGATGTTCTTTGAGACGGGCAGATCGTAGGTGATATACGCGCCGCCGCTGAAGTTTGCCACCTTTATGTTAGTGACGATTCCCGGTTTGGTCATATCGGTGGAAGCGATGGCATTGTATCCATCGGTCTTTTTACAACCCGGCTGCAGGGACAGCAGGAGGAGCACGATCCCTGAAAGGGTTAGTCCCTTTTGTCCGTTTCGCTGTGTAAAAAATTGTAGCATGTTTGAGATCATATAAATATTTTGAAGTGCTTAATCATTGTACCAGGAGACAGGTCTTACCAATACAGCGTTTGGGTCAGGTTAGGATTGGTAAGAATGTCATAGTCCTGGACCGGATAAAAGTAATTCCGCAGTCCGAATAGAGGTTGGAAGACATTCACCACCTGGTAGTAGCCGCTGACTGTCTTATTGAATACGTTCCAGCCTTGTACCGGTCCGGCGAGAACGCCCTGCAGCTCTTTCCATCTTCTCAGGTCCCAGCCTGCCTGGCCTTCGAAGGCCAGTTCGATCCTTCTTTCCTGGTGAATGATCTGCCGGAACCCCTCCTGTGTAGTGGGCTTGCCGGGATTGCTGGAATAGGCGGACCAGGAAGAAACGACGCCCTGCAGGCCGGCCCTTGCCCGTACCATATCAATATAATTGTACGCTTCGGCGCCGGGTCCATTGACCTCATTGAGACATTCTGCATACAAGAGCCAAAGGCCGGGGAGACGCATAAAAGGCCAGGAATAACCATATCCTACACTGGTCTGTCCGAATACCGTCTGCCAGGGCACTAATTTTTTCGCCCAATAGCCCGTTGCATTGTAGCGCAGCTGATCGGGAGGAGCAGCATATCCGTTGACGGCATTTACATAATTCTCATTATTGTCATCGGTAATGCCGGAACCGAACCAGTTGGAGCCGTCGAAAGCCACATCGGCATAGTAGCGTGGTTCTCTCTTGAAATTACCTTTGACGGTAGGGTATTTATAGTGGATATAATAGAAGTGGGCCGAATCGCCATTCTGCGCCTGGTATCTGCCGGAATAATCCCAGGTATTGTCTTCGCTGATGGGCACTCCATGATTGGTATAAAAGATCTCGGATTCAGCCAGCGGCACGGAGAAATTGGAGTATACGGCAAAGACATTGGCGGCCGCATCCGCCGTCACCCTGGGGGAAGCCATATACTGCCAGCCGAATTGGGGATTGAGGGTCCATACCTGCTCGGTATTCCAACTGTCCGTAATGGCGCCCTGTATGGCAAGCAGCTGCCGGGTGCTGTCGGAGAGGTGGACGATATTGCCGGTCAGCCTTAACTGATAAAGGGAAGCGCCTGCTGAACTGGCCGCGTCGATAGCCGCCTTGCATGCCAGCAGCGCCGTTTGCCATTTGCCCGCGTCATAAGCGGCCGGAAACAAACTTCTGCCATCCTTGCTCTTCCAGCTGACATAATCCGGGTTACCATTGAACAGGGGGCTGGCCTGTGTAGTCAGCACTTCGGCTTTTAATGCCAGGGCAATGGTGGAAGTAATCCTACCGGCTTCAGTGACACTATTCTGGATCACGGCAGGCAGATCGGGAATGACCTGGTTCAGCAATCCGACCACGTAGCTGAAGCAGGAATCCAGCGATTGTTGTTTGATCCTAACCTGATCGGTAGTGGCATTGACAGGCAGGTTCTTATCCACGATAGGAATAGGCCCGTACATTCTTATCAGCCAGTAGTGAAAATAAGCCTTTAGGAATTTGGCCTCGGCAATCCACCTGGTCTTATTATAGGGGGCAAGATCCAGAGGTATATTGATATTATCCAGCAGCGTATTACATCTGCGGATAGCCTGCCAGAGATTTTGGCCCATATTATATCCGTCCCAATAATTGAGGATCGGATTGGCGCTATTCTGCGTACCCCGCAGGATCTGGAAGCCGGCATCGCCGCCCACGGACCCTCCAAGGGTAGTCTCGTCCTGGAGAGGAAAAGGGAAGATGACCTCCCCGGAGGTGGTAAAGCCGGCATTGCCCCTTATATCGGCCATGTTCTGGAGAGTGGCATAACATCCGAAGAGGTATGCCTCCGTCTCATTGGCATTGGAAAATGCGCTGTTGAGCGTAGCGACGTCATCGGGGACGACGTCCAGGTACTTCTTACAGGAAGATGACAGTATAGCTACCGGCAGCCATACGATCAAAAATATTTTTGCAATCGTCTTCATACTAATTTTATTAAAGGTTGACATTTATCCCTACGTTAAATACCTTTTGGATGGGGTAACCAAAACCCTGGCCGGCCATCTCCGGATCCCATAATTTGAAATGGCTCCAGGTCATAAGGTTCAACCCATTAAAGTAGATCCGTAGATTATCCATGTACATTCGTCTTGCCATTGCCTTTGGAAGCGAGTATCCTATTTCCAGTGATTTCAGCCGCAGGAAGCTGCCATCGCGTAACCACCAGCTGCTTTGCTGTTCGTTATTGACATTCTCGGTGGTAGAGAGCCGGGGCCATAAAGCGTACAGGTTCTGGTTCTCTTCGGACCAGTGGTTATCGGCATAGGATTTCAGGATCTGTGCATTATTCACAAAGGGCGCTGTGCCGTAAAGGCCGTAGTACCTGTTATTTTGTGCGGTGGGATTGACAAAGAAAGATTCCCTGGCAAGGCCCTGAAAGAAGGCATTCAGGTCAAAGCCTTTATAACCGACGGAAAAACCGAAGCCATAAATGATTTCGGGAGTAGTAGGCAGGCCGAGCGGCACCTGGTCATCCTGGTTGATGATCCCGTCCTTATTTACGTCCCTGTATTTGATATCGCCGCCCTGGGGCTGGATAGCGGAGCCGAATGACTGGGGAGGCGAATTCTGCGCTTCCTTGTCATCCACGAACAGCCTTTCAGCAATATATCCGAAAGCCTGATTGATGTGCTGGCCGGATACGAAACGGTAGGGATATTGATACTGAGGCTCTTCATAATGACCATATTTGCTGGAGGTGACCGTTAGGTTTCCCA
Organism: Puia sp.; assembly: GCA_035555335.1. Taxonomy (GTDB): domain Bacteria; phylum Bacteroidota; class Bacteroidia; order Chitinophagales; family Chitinophagaceae; genus Puia. The sequence goes on along the minus strand of DATMGS010000027.1, from coordinate 187,631 downwards.
GCACGGAGGCCCAGAGATTCTTCGAGATCGTCTGCTTATAGTCCACATGCAGGTCAAGTCCCTTGGAATAGGCGGTGCCCACATTGGCTTTGATGTTAGCTTCCAGTCCATCGGTGACCGGGATATAGCCGCGGGTCTGCAGGATATTATACCGGTATTCGTGATAGATCTCCGCGATGATATTAAGGTTTTTCAGGACAGTCAGTTCCAGGGCGAGATTGCTCTTACGGGAAGTCTCCCAGGTTACGTCCGGGTTGGGATAGCTTTGTATGACAGTACCGTGAAGACCGAAGGAATTATTGGTGCCAAAAGCTGCATACCCGCCCGCATCGGGCGTTACCCCGGAAAGATAAAAGAACCGCACATTATCGATATTGTCATTGCCCACCAGTCCATAACTGCCTCTTAGTTTTACGCGGGTCAAAATGGTGGAGATATTGCCGTCTTCCCAGAACTTCTCATTGGAGAGCACCCAGCCTGCCCCGATGGTCGGGAAAAAGCCATAGCGGTGCTGGCTGGAGAAGCGTTCGGATCCATTGTATCCGAAATTACCTTCCAGGTAATACCGGCTGCCATAGGAATAGGTCAGTCTGCCGGAGACGCCAAGATTTCGGTAAGGCAGGGAATATTGCAGGGATGGTTGTGCATTGTTAGGGTCCACTGCATTGGCATTGAGGGTCTGCTCACGGGTACCTATCAGCGTGGCGCTGATATTATTTTTATGGAAACTGCGACTGTAGTCCAGGTTGCCCATCATGTAGATATAGGAGCTGGCGTTCTTGGTACCGGGATAATAGCTGAGGAATTCCTGGGCGGCGCCGGGTTGGTTATTCAACCAGGTCAGTGCATATTGTTTGGAATCCGGATCGTAATTCTGTATAGTGTAATAAAAAGGCTTGTAGGCCCGGCTGGCATCGAAATAGGAATACCGGTTGGTGCTGAATAATCCATGAAAATTCAGGCCCTTGGTAATAAAGTCAAGATTCTGGTTCAGCTCGAACTGAGCCGACATCCTGGATTCTGAAAAACTTTTGTAGCCATACATTTCGTCGGCATAGGGATTGTCCTGCAAGCCTCCGGTGCCCACTACAGAGTTGCCGAACAGGATATGTTTGGTCAATAGATTAGCGCTGTCCGGAGGATAATAGGCCGGGAAGGCAACAGGACTGGTATGCAGCGCCCGGTCATAGAGGTCAGTGGCAAATCCGGACTGGTCGTCGGTGATAGGTCCCGTATAATCATTAAAATTGCCCCAGAGGCGAACCACCACTTCCGTCGATTTGGTGATCTTCATGGTGATGTTGGAGCGCAACTGATAGTTTTCATATTTCATCCCCGAATTGAAATTATTTACGGGGTTGACTTCTAAAATCCCGTTGTCCCGGTCATAGGAGCCGGAAATATAGTATTTGGTAAACTCCGTTCCGCCGCTGAGACCAAAATTAGCCCTGCTCGTAGTAGTCTGTTTTTTGAACATGGTAGACATCCAGTCGGTGGCGGGATACACGTATGGATTATAGCCAGGAGTGTGATTCACGGTTGCCTGCGTGCCGATGATCTGGTTAGGGGTAAACTGCGGAGTAGCCAGTGGATTCCTGGTGGTAAGGGCTTCGTTGTACATGTTCATGTAAGTGACGGGATCTGCCAGCTGAACGTTCTGTGTCGGTCGGGACACGGAATTCTCATAGCGCAGATTTATTCTCGCCTTGCCCGGCCTACCTTCTTTGGTGGTGACGAGGATCACGCCGTTGGCGCCCCTGGCTCCGTAAAGAGCGGCGGCGCTGGCATCTTTCAAGATGGCGAAGCTGGCGATATCATCCACGTTCAGGCGGGCCAGGTCGTTGGCACTGAGCTCGATGTTGTCCACGAGGATCAGTGGGCTGGCGCTGTATCCGAAAGTGGTAACGCCCCGGATAAAGAACTGGGCGTTGTCTCTGCCCGGCTGGCCACCGCGCTGGAAGGAGATCACCCCGGCGATCTCGCCGGCCATGGCATTGGTCAGGTTACTGGTCGGAGTTCGCAGCAGCTCGGGGTTTACGCTGGTGACAGAGCCTACGATGGCCTCTTTTCGCTGCTTCTGCCCATAGGCGGTAACGATAACGGCGTCCCCCGCAGCGGCAATTGACAGCACGATATTGACCGACTTTGTTTCTGTCGAAGCCTTGATCTTATAATCGGCATACCCCACATAGGAGATCACGAGCACGGTGCCGGGATCCACGTCCAGGATGAACCGTCCATTGGCGTCTGAAGTCGTACCGACATTTCGTTTGAGCTGGGCGAGAATACTAGCCCCTTCGATCTTTCGTCCGGTAGAATCGGTGATGGTACCGGTAATCGTGATCTTAGAAGTGGCCGCCGGTTTAGGCGGGGCCTGGGAGAAGGCGTCCAGTGTGAAGATCGACAGGAGGAAGACGATCAGATACTGGCTACGCCTGAAGTTTTTCTTCATAAACAAGCATCGTTTTGGTTAATTAAATATACAAGCAGTGGCAAACTTGACAGTGGCAAACCTGAGAAGCTGGCGACCTTTCGCCGAGGCCCTCAAAGAATATCAAAAATAGGATTTCGCGTCGCCGGGGGAAATAGGCAATCCATTTATTTTGATGGATTATTCGATGATTTATTTATCTGGGATATCTTGCGAATCTAATGCTGGCAGAGCTACGCTCGTTTCTCGGTTATGAGCGAAACGCCTGTGGCGTTTCCTCCAACGTCTTTCCTTTGGTCTCTTTTACGTTGAGCCAGATGAAGAGCAGGCCCAGTAGACAGATAGCGGCATAAATATAGAACACGCTATCCCGGAGACGTTCGAAGAGGATGGGGAAGGTAAAGACCAGGATAAAATAGGCAGCCCACAGGCTGAGTACGGCAATGGAGGTAGCCGCGCCCCGGATCTTATTCGGGAATATTTCCGAGATGAGGACCCAGGTCACAGGCGCAAGCGAAAGAGCGTAAGTACCGATAGCCGCCAGCAGATACCAGGAGACCTGGGCGGAGCCGGCCGCCAGCATACGCGCCACGATAACATATAGGATGGCCAGCCCGCCTGCTCCTATCAGCATCAGGGGTTTGCGGCCCAGCCTGTCTACCAGCATCATGGCCAACAGGGTAAAAACCAGGTTGACGCCGCCGATAAACACCGTCTGAAGGAGTTGTCCGTCCTGGGGGACACCGATGCTTTGAAAGATACGCGGAGCATAATTGAAGACTACATTGATGCCGCATAGTTGTTGAAAGACGGCCAACCCGATGCCGATCAGCACGGCGGGAAATACGCCTTTTGCAAAAGCGGCGCGATAGCTCATCTTATTGTTGCCGGACATCGACCGGGTAATGGTGGCCAGGGTTTGCCGGGAGAAATCCGCCCCTCCGATCTTCTCCAGGACAGGCACCGCTTTATCGGCCTGTCCTACACTTACCAGCCAGCGCGGGCTTTCCGGCAACCATAGAGCGCCGATAAAAAACAAGGCGGCAGGGATCGCTCCCAGTCCGAACATCCAGCGCCAGGCATCTTCGCCGATCGTACGCAGGCTATAGTTCACCAGGTTGGTAAGTAGAATCCCGATCACCACCGTCAGTTGATTGATGGCTACCATACGGCCCCGCAGGTGCGCGGGAGAAATTTCGGCGATATACATAGGAGAAAGCATGGAGGCCATTCCTACTCCTATACCGGCCATAAATCGGGCGCCTATAAAAAATCCCCGTCCCGGGGCCAGGGACATAGCCAGGGAGGAGATACAAAAAATAGCCGCTGCCAATAACAACCCTTTTCTGCGTCCGTATCGATCGCTGACGGTACCGGCTATGAGGCAGCCTGCGATCGCACCCAGGGCGAGGCTACCCGTAGCAAACCCTTCCCAGTAAGCATCCAGCCCGAACTGGTCCCGCAAAAAAGGCAGCGCCCCGGTGATAACCGCGAAGTCAAAGCCGAAAAGATAGCCACCCAGGGCAGAGATAAAAGATATTCCAAGGATATACCGGTTATTGAAGGATGTCTGAGCCATAAGTTAATAGTTAATGGTCATAAGTGACCGGCAGTCAGGGAGTCGAAAATGACCCGTTGACCGGCAGTCAGTGGTCGAAATTGTCAAATTCAAAAACAGTAGTGGCGCGATAGGTACCCCCCGGCTCCAGGATGATGCCCGGGAAAGCCGTGTGATTAGGGCTGTCCGGGAAAGCCTGTGTCTCCAACGCTAGAGCCCCGTGCTGCCGGTAAGGCTGTCCGTCGGGTGTATGCAGGCTGCCATCCCACCAGTTGGCCGTATATACCTGGAGTCCCGGCCGGTCGGTAGTTACCCGAAGCCTTCTACCCGAGGAAGGGTCATAGAGATCGGCCGCCGGATGCAATCCCGGCGGGCCTTCCGGAAGTCCGCCGTCCAGCACGTAATTATGATCTACCCCCTTGTCGAGCGGAAACCGATCGATATAGTCCCCTACCCTTTTTGAGATCGAAAAATCCAACGGAGTTCCTGCAACAGGAAGGATCTTTCCGGTAGGAAGGTTGTTGTCGTTCTTCTCCGTGTAGTTTTGGGCGTAGACCCTCAAAAGATGGTCGGTGATCAGCGGATTGTCAAATCCTGACAGGTTGAAATAAGAATGGTTAGAAAGATTTACCGGTGTTCTTTTATCGGTCATGGCGGTATATTCCATCCGCAATTTATTATCCGGGCTCAACGTATATTTCACCTGAACATCCAGGTTACCAGGATAGCCTTCTTCTCCATCCTGGCTGGTATAAGTAAAAGCAACTCCTACTTCCCCTTCCGCATGGATCACCCCGGCGAGATCCCATATTTTCCTGCCGAAGCCTTCGAAGCCTCCATGAAGGTGGTTACTTCCGTCATTCATCGACAGCTGAACCGTGTGACCATCCAGGGAAAACCGGCCGCCGCCAATCCTGTTGATCGTCCTTCCTACCATACAGCCAAAATAATAAGGATTCTGCTGATAATCTCCCGGTTCTTTGAATCCTGCTACTATATTCTTTTGAACTCCATTCCTATCAGGAGTATGGATAGACGTGATAATGCATCCCAGGTTGGTGATACGGACCGCGGTATCTCCGTTCCGGAGGGTAATCCAATACACAGCCTTTCCCTGCAGGTGATCATAAAGGGTAGCCGAATAAGAGGGCAAGGCAGCTTCCTGCATAGTATTTAGCATGGCAGGCCTTGTTTAAGCGCCTCTTCAAAGAAAGGGAATAGTTGTAAATAGACGGCGGCGCCCTGGTGATTGGCATCCGACTGAAGAACTTCTTTCAGCTGTTTATCAGCCGTCGTAAAATCGCCCAGTCCCAGGTGTCCCAGACCAATCAGGTAATGGCAATGTGTCTGATTACGTGCATTGATATCCTGGTCAAAGACCAGCATATCCGGCAGAGAGACGGCAAAATAATCAATGGTGATCTTATCATTCATATGCCGCCGGCCAAATTCAATAAATTGTCTGAAGATATTCCGGGCTTTCTCCGGTTCCCGGAGCTTTAGCCACGCCAGTGCCTGGTAGATGATCTTGTCGGGCTGGGGATCATTATAATAGATCGCCTGGACGGGCTGGCTGATCCCTACCGTAGCTTGCCGGAATTTTTCCAGGGCTTTTTCGGGCATGCCCCATTCTTCGTATACACATCCAAGTAAGTAATCCGCGTCGTTTTCCTGTGCTCCGTAGAGTCGGCCTTCACCCAGGTTAGCCGGATAGGTCCGGGTAGCCGTCAACAGATCGAAGGCCTGTTGGAATTCCCGCTGCGCCAGGGCTTGTCTGGCCAGTTCAATATGACAGAGCAGGTACTGGCCTATGACCTTGCCTTCGCCACCCTCCCAGGGATGGAATTTCCGGTCTGCCAGTAATTCTTTTGCCTTCCCGTATTGCTGAAGATTATTGTACAGGGTCACTCTTTCCAGGTAGAGATCGTCTCTTTCTTTTACCAGAAGAGGGTGTTTTTCCAGCAGGTCCAATCTTTCCGCAAAGGGCCGGCCGGTGATCTTGTATAGCTGATCCAGTTCCATCAGGACGCGGGAGTCAGCGGGGTCCAGGGAGAAGGCTTTTTCCATGTATTCTATCGATTGCTTCTTTTTACCCAGCTTGTTATATGCCGCCAGGGCAAGATTGCGGAAGACGGTGGGAAAACGCTTGTCCAGTTGTGCGGATCGCTCCCAGTTGGCGATCGCCTCGGGGTACTGGCGTTTGTCATACCAGAAATTTCCGAGGTAGTAATGGGCCCGGGCATCGGCCGGGTTCATTGCCAGTGCGCTTTGCAGGATCAGCAACTCCTCGATCTTGTTGGGGAAGACACCGTCGGGACATTGTGCTGCGGCTTGCAGATAGCAGGCCAGGGCATCTTTATCGCGACCGTCCTGTGTCGCAAACCATCCATTATAATAAGGTATGAGCGTAGGCAGAGGCTGCTTGTCTTCGCTAAATATTTCCAACACCTGTCCCGCTTCTTTATACATTCCGGCATGCGCGTAGTCCAGCGACAGCTCCAGGTAGTTCTGTAAGGCGTCCCGCATGAGTCCCTTAAAGGTAGCAAGGGCGGCGGCCGGCTCGTTGCCTTCCTGCTTGTGGAGCAGATAGTTTTCGAAGAGGCAGCCGAAGTTGAATGGATCGATCGTTAATGTCTCTTGTATGAAGGCTGCGCGGGCGGCCACGGAAGCACCTGTCTTACGCAACAGGGCAGCTTTTAACGAACGGGCGGAAGGGCTGTGATAATTGCGGACGAGGGATTTCTCCACGAGGGCCAGGGCCTCTTTCCCGCTTTTTTTCATGGCGGCGATCCGGGCCAGGGCCAGAAATCCATTATGCTGCCAGGCATCGTTCCAGGTAGCTTTATAAAAAGCTTCATAGGCTTCGTCTGGTTTATCCTGCAACCATAACGACCATCCCAGGTTATAATAGGGCTCCCCATCATAAGGATTGGGATTGCGTTGGGTGATCGTCCGAATGGCCGTGCGGAACCAGGGCTCTGCTTTTTCAAATTGCCCTCTCCGTAACAGCAGCAGCCCCATGGCATTGTTACAACGAATATCACCGGGGCTTCTTCTCAGGGCCTCTTCATAATAATCGATCGGGTTGAAAGTGGCATGACGATATTGTTCCAGATGGAGTCCATTGAGATACAGGTCCTCTATCTGTTCGATCTCGGCGGGGAGCCTGGCCGCGGTAGCCGCGACAGGGATCTCCTTTTCGCCGGCAGGTTCCGGCTGCCAGGATACCAGGGTATTCCCGTCGCTGTCGGAGACGATGACCTTCCACGCTTCGCGCGGCTCGTGCGCGCCGGATGATGTTTCTTCTTCGGACGAATCTTGTGTGCCGGATGAGATTTTGCTCCCCGACGCACCCGCTGCCGGCGTTAAGGATTCCAGAAAGACTTCGTAAGGAGATATCCTGGCCCTGTATTCTTTGATCAATGCGTTATTCTTATATATGCTCACCCGGGCATTGTCATATACGGAAGTGGTATACACTTTTATGAGCAGCTTCTCCCCTTCCCATTCCAGGTTAAGCATGGCTTCTTTGGTAGCGTTCTTGACCATGCCTATCTGCGTATAGGGCATAAAGTATTGTTCGAAAGTCTTCTCCTCGTTGGGCTGCAGCCAGGAGAAATCCGGCTGGTTATCCGTGAACACGCCCGTCATCAGCTCAATGTAAGGTCCGTCCTCGTCGGTCAGATTACGATCCCAGGCCTGTCCGAAATCACCGTTGCCCCAGGTCCATTGTTTCTTGCCGGGAGAGAGGTGGTGATCGGCCACATGCAGCATACCTGCCTGCGTGTCGTTCTCATAGCATCCCATAAAATCGTATTTCGAGCGGATCGCCATATATGAGGTGGGTACGGGAATATTGGCATAGCGGGAAATATCCGTGCCGGGTGCATAGTTGACTTTATAATAGGTGCCGGTGGCAATCGGGAAATCGGAGACATCTCTTTTGCCATGGTCGAAAACGGCATATACATCCGGGGGGAAGACGGACTGATACTGGTCATTCACTTTTACCGCCGGGTTCGCCCACCAGAGAAAGGTTTGCGGGAAGGGCGTGCGATTGAATAATTTTCCTTTGATCTCCAGGTAAGCCTTATCGGGATACAAGGTAAATCCGGCCATGCCCCTGGTCCGGAACATCAATTCTATTTCATTTACCCAGACAGTCTTGCTGCCGTCGGTATTTTCTTCGATGGTGAAGTCAACGGGGCTGTACGTGCTGGGCCGGTGGTGCTGGGGCCAGTTAAATTCTATTCCCCCGGAGATCCAGGGGCCGGTCAGCCCAACCAGGGCCGGCTTAATGACCTGGTTGTAATATACGAAATCACGCTTCCTCACCTTATCGTATGCCCGCTGTATCCTGCCCCCCAGCTCCGGCAGGATCATGATCTTCAGGTATTCATTTTCCAGGAATATGGCTGTATATTCCTGGCTGGTCTTTTGGTCGGCGATCTGTTCGATCACGGGATGCGGGTATACGACCCCGCTGCTGCCCTGGTATACCCTTTTTTCCAGGAACATAGGATTTTTCTCAGGCTGTCCGATCTTATAGGTAGGAATTAAAATCTTCTCCACCCAGGCTTTTGCTTCCATATTTATCACTTTGGTTCGAATATAATTTTTACCAGGTACGCATCTTTTTCCGGTACGGTAAGCGTCAGTGTCTTCTGGCCATTCTCTACGGTACCCAGCACCATGTCGGTCATAAAATCTTTCAGTATATATTTTCCTTTGGGCAAACCCAGGGTTTCGAGGGGAATGGATTTTTTAAATTCCTGCTTGTTGCTGAAATTGAACAGGGCCAGCAAGGGTGGATCCCGGTCGGGCTTTAAATAAAACGCAAGCTGCTGATCGAAGCTATCTCCATCTGCGAATTGCAGGGGTGTAAAGGCCTGCGGATGGCTGAAGAAGGCACAGAGGGCCGGATTGTTCAGAAACTTCCGGGCTCTTTCCGCCGCCAGCGGCTGCCGGAAATCCGATCCGTCTCCCAGGATACTGCCCATCGCCATCATGGCATAAATCCTTACTTTAATTTCCTGCTCGCTGAGATCGGGGTTCTTCTGAAAGTTCTTCATAATACACACATCCAGGTTGGTATAAGGCCAGAGGGTCCCCTGCACCCACCAGAGATGGGAGGCTGTCGCCATAGAGGCTTCCGTACTGCCCCAGTTTGGAAACCCCGGCTGATCATCCCGCAGATGAGAGTAGACGTCTGTCGAGATAAAACGGGTATGTGTGTATTGATGGGGGAACATCGGTGAGATCGCCTGGGTGATAAAGATATCCGGTCCCAGGATGGAATCGATCAGGTGTTTGAGCATCTTCATACCCTGGTTGTACGCCTGCATACCGGAGCGCACCGAAGGATCATAGCGGGTGGAAGATTCCAGGGCGCCGGCCGTTAAAAAGTCTATCTTAAGAAAGGTAGCGTTGATGGCCCGGGCCTTTTGCAATTGTTTGATAATAGAGAGCCGTGTAGCCGGGTGTGTGGGGTCCAGCGGGAAGGCGCCCCAATCTCCGTCCTTATAGGCAATGGGGTTATTGTCCTTGTCTTTCAGCACTACCTCTTTCAGGCTATAATCCGTACCGGCAACGGGTGTTCTGTCCATGGCGTTCTTCCAGGTCCAGACGGCAAAGGGGATGAAATAAAATCCCATCTGCTGATGCTGCTTCTTCCCATATTTACTCAGAGAAGCCAGCAGTTCGGTGGTATAAATGGATTGGTCATATGAATCGATGCTTAAGACGGGGGCTGCGTAACGATTGAAATTATCGAGGGTATGGATATAATCGGATATTTCCCCTACACCTGCGGGCATCATAACCTTTTCATACCCCAGCACTCCTTCTACGCCAAAACTGTTCCAGTAGACCGGCGCATAGCCCTTCCAGGAAAGTCGTCCGTTGATCCGGGCATTTACTTCTCCATAGCCGGTGAAGGCAGGGCGGACGTCCTTCATTCCGCATAGATAGATCAAAGGGGAATGAACGACAGGTCCGGTCATCGTGCCATGGGGAGCATGGTCATGGGTGCCATCCTGACCTCCATAAGCATGCGGCAGGGATGGGTCATCGGGAGTAGCGACACCGCCGAAGACGTTGAAAGAATCGAGCTGCCCCTGCTCCGCCCTCGCCCGGTAGGCGATCCCTGTCTTCCAGAAATCATGCGATACGCTGCCGATGACCAGGCCGGAGAGGGAAGTATTATCGTAGACAGAGCAGACTTCATAACTGATGCCGGAGACCGGGCCGCTCCCCCATTTGCGTTCTACCACACCTACCCAGTCGTCATTGTCGAAGGGGGCGTCCAGAATCCGCGGCTCACTGCCGGGCATGAACAGTCGCCCGCGCTGACCGGGAAGAATGGCGAGGGGAGCAATATTGCGGGTTTCCGGTAAAGGTCCCTGCCCGGTCGTACGGCCAGCCTCTACATCGAGGAGGAGATAAGGCTGATCGGCATACAGGGTGATATGCTGCAGGAGATAGAAAGGCTGCCGGTCATCCATGTGTTTGATATTGATCCGGGATCCCTGTCCCAGGCTATCCCGGATGGGATCGATGCTGTAAGGATGCTGGCTGTAATCGGCGCTGGACAGGCGGCCTGAATGGATATCATCCACATAAGCCACGGTATTGTCCAGGGTGATGCCGTTGGTAAACCGGTAGTTCAACTTTCCCGTTACCTTGTTTACGATCACGGCCACCTGTTGATTGGAAAGGACGAGGCTATCTTTATATTCCTTCAGGGCCTGGGCATTTGCCCGGCTCTGAAGAAGCATTAGAGACAATAAAGAAAAAAAGGAACGACTTAACATGTTTATCTTTTTAATCGCGAAGAAACTATTGGTAGCCAGGGTTTTGATCCGTTGCAGGAATATCCGGGTTTTGTAACGTTTCCGTCAATGGAATAGGATATAATTGGTTAAAGGACTGGATAGTACCGCTTGCTTTTGTCCATTGATTCCGCACCTTTACCAGGTCTACAAATTTCCCGGCCCTGATCAGATCCATCCGCCGCCAGCCTTCAAAACAAAGTTCGCGCATCCGCTCGTCGAGCATGGCAGCCCGGAAAGCATCCTGGCTCATACCGGGATCCCAGCTCAGGCCGGCCGGTATCACGCCGCCAAAGGCCCTGGCCCGGACCGTGCTGTTCACAAGGCTGACGGCATCGCTCGTTTTACTAAGCTCGTTCAGACATTCGGCATAACACAGCAGCACGTCGGCATAACGGATATAAAAGATATCCTTCCCCGAATACCAAAAGCTCATCGTGCCGTCAGTCCGGATGTCTTCATATTTCTTAACGTGCGGATTCAGTTCGTCGCCTCCGAAACCGGTTGATAAGGTAGGAGTTATTCCCTGATAAGTAAAATCATACCGGATACTTTGTTGTTTCCGGACATCGCCGCTCTCCCAAAGTCCGCCGGCGGACTTGTCGCCGTAACAATACGACGTCGGCACCATCAGATCGTATCCGCCGAAATAGCAATTGGCGCCAATGGAAGCCAGGTTGGCCAATGCGCGTGAACCCATTTGCCACTGTGTCTGGTTGTTATCCGGATAGGTATTGTTGAACTGGTATTCATAAATTGATTCGGAGGAATTGGCATGACCGGGGTCCCAAAGATCGGCATAGTTGGTAAGCAAACTATATTTACCGGATTGAATGATCAGGTTTAGCGTATCAGCCGCCTTCTGGAAGCTGCGCGCATTAGCCTCCGCAGGAGCATTCATATAGACCTTTCCTAATAAAGCCAGTGCGGCATACTTTGTTACATGACTCTTATCCGACTGCGTCTCCGGCAGATATTTTATAGCCATCTCCAGGTCATTGATGATAAAGGCATACACCTGGTCCAGCGGCTGCCTCTTAGTCCCCAGCTGGTCAAAACGCGCCTGGTCTATGATCGGTATCTTTCCCCAGTACTGTGTCAGCTCAAAGCCGACGCCGGCCCTGATAAAGCTGGCTTCACCCAGCAGTTCGGTTCGTGTTGCCTCGTCTTCCTTGTTGTTCTGCAGAGCATACACCGCCTGTGCAGCAGCGGTCACTATCGGCCACCTGGAATTCCACTGACCCGTCAGCGCATTGTTGCGGGGCACCATATACCCGTCGTATTTGTCGAGGGCGGCCTGGTCCGGATCGGTCATTACCTGGTAGGCGCCCTGCTGCGCCTCGTCACTACCCAGTTCGAACATGAATCCGCCCCTGTCCTTACGCACATTGCGCCAGTTGGTGTAGAGACCGGAGATCAATGGTTTGATATTATCCAGTTTGGCAAAGACCTGCTCCTGCGTCAGCGCCGTCTTCGGCTGCTGGTCAAGGAATTTCTTACAGGACACCTGCGTCAGCGTCACTGCCAGGCTTGTTGATATGATGATGTTTCTGAGTTGCATAAAATTTGTTTAAAGTGAAAGGTTCAATCCAATGCTAACCGACTTTGTATTCGGGAAACCATCTCCTGTCTCGGGATCATAGCCCTTGTCTTTTGTCAGCAAGAGCAGGTTAGAGCCGGTGACATAGATCCGTGCATTGTCAAACATATTTTTTGCAGCCTTTTTGGGAAGTGTATAAGAAAGGCTGAGAACCGACATCCGGAGAAAGGAAGCATTCTGAACGCCCAGGTCCACGTCGCTGACATTGAACCGGGGAATACCATAGACCGCACGCGGAATATTCGTATTCGTGTGTGTCGGCGTCCAGCGATTGAGCATGTCGGTTGATGCAGCTTCCATGCCGTCTGACTGGATGCCCCCTTCATACAGGGAGCTGATGCGTTTCAGCCCCGAAGAGTAGTTGAAGAAGACATTGATGCCAAAGCCCTTGTAGGTGATGTCTGTCCCAAAGCCGCCATAGAAATTGGGATCGGTCTTACCCACCACGTAGCGATCGTCGTCATTAATGATGTGATTGCCATCCTTGTCCACCGGAACGATGTCCCCGGGATGTACGGTGCGGCCGCCGAAATTGATCCCCGACAGTTGGGCGGTGTCACCTACCTGGGCGATCTTCGAGAACTTATAGGAGTAGATCGTATTGATGGACTGTCCTACGAAATAATTACCGGTCCGCTGGATCTCTACACCGGTGTATCCGCCCTTGTTGTAGATGGCCGTCGTATTCCCGTATAATTTAGTTACCTTATTGACATCCCTGCTGATCATAAAACGAAAATTCCATTGCAGGTCCTTCTTCCTTACGATGGCATAGTCCAGTGTAAACTCGATCCCCTTGTTTTGCAGTGCGCCCACATTGGCTACCGTATTACTAAAACCCGAAGTGAGGGCTAATGTCTGATCGATCAGCAGCTTGTCATTCTTGATATTGAAATAGTCCGCCGTCAGGTTGATCCTGTCGTTGAAAATCCCGATGTCGGCGCCAATATTCAACTGTTTCTGTTTTTCCCATTGCAGATCGGGGTTGCCCAGTCTTCCGTCATTGACATAAGTGACCGTTCCATTGGTATAACTGGGTCTGTACAAGGTCTTAAAGGCATAATCCGGGATATTCTGATTCCCGGCAATGCCATAACCGACACGCCATTTCCAGTGAGTAATGACACTCACCTTTGACATAAAATTCTCCCGGCTCATATCCCAGGCCACCGCCAGCGAGGGAAAGGCGCCCCATTTGTGATTGGCGCCGAATTTGGATGAACCGTCATAACGCAGGGTGGCAGTAGCAAAATATTTGTCTTTCCAGCCATATTCGACACGGCCCAGGTAGGACATCATGGTCGTTGTCGTAAAGTCAGATGCCAGCACCGTCCTGTCTTTGTTTGTGACGCCTCCCAGATACATATAGCCAAAGTCATCATTGGGGAAACCATAGGCAGTGATCGAATTGTAGTTGGAAGTATTCTGCTGCATGGACGTCGCTACCAGGAAATTAAACCGGTGCTCACCAAAACTCTTTAAATAAGTAGCCGAGTTATCCCACTGAAGATTGTAGTTCTCCATCTTATACTGGATGGCATTGCCATGATTACTGTTCCTTAGGTCCTGACCAGTCGTGGTAGGCACATAGGTGTACTGCTGCTCGTTGGAGATATCAGCAGAGAAAGAGGTACGGATGATGAGGTCCTTTATCGGTGTGACACTGATATAAGAGCTGGATAACAATCTATTGAGGTATTGATTGTTTTTGATATACAGACTGCGCAGGGGGTTGTACTGATCCTGGTTCTGGATATCCGCCCATTTCAACGTGTACAAACCGGCTGTATCTATCGGCAGCAGCGGATTGGCACCGACGGCCGTCGGGAAGACGGAGGCATCGGTAATATCCGTAATGCTATGTGTAAACGTCGTATAGGTCCCCACCTTCAGCCAGGATTTGACATTCTGGTCGATATTGATACGCCCCCCCATCCGTTTGTAATCGGCTCCTTTGAGCAAGCCCTTCTGGTCGGTGTAGTTGAGACTCAGATAATAAGTGCCCTTGTCCGAACCACCGGAAAAGTCAAGCGTATGATTCTGCGCCATGCCATTACGCGATACGGCATCCAGCCAGTCATAGGACTTACCCGACCGGTAGGTCTGCTGTTCATAAGGTGCAAACACGAGATTGGAGGTGTCGCTGGTGATCCGATTGAGATAGGCCTGCCTGTCAGCACCGGGATTAATCTCCATGTACTGGTTGGCAAACGCATCCGCCCGCAGATTGTAAAGATCATGCGCATTCATGAAATGCATCTTCCGCTCATACTCCGACCAGCTGATCCAGGTATTATAGTTGACCTGCCCCGTATTCTTCCTTCCTTTTTTGGTACTGACGAGCACGACCCCATTGGCGCCACGCGAGCCGTATAAAGCCGTAGCCGATGCATCCTTAAGGACTTCCATGGAGGCGATATCATCCGGATTCAGCGAATTCAAATTGTCGCCGATGATCACGCCATCAATAACATAAATAGGGCTGGTGCCATAACTGAGCGAGTTATTTCCCCTGACCTTGATCGATGCGGCAGAGCCGGGCTGAGCGCTGTTCGTCACATAAACTCCTGCCACCTTCCCCTGGATCGCGGTATTGATATCCGACGTAGGTGTGATGCCAATAGTTTTGGCATCGATGGTGGCGACGGAACCCGTCAGATCATGCCGTTTGATCACGGCGCCGACAATGACTATCTCGTCCAGGCTACCACTTACATCCTGTTCGAGGCTCACGGTAAAGGAACTTCTGTTGTCAACGTTGACTTCCCTATCCAGGTAGCCCATTGCATGTATCACCAGGATAGCCTTCGGAGAGGGGACTGTTATCGTAAATTCGCCTGAACTGTCGGCCGTAGTTGCCTGGTTAGGACTGGCTTTTAAGGAAACCTGAGCTCCGGGCAAAGGCTGACCGTTCTTTCTTTCCAGGATCTTACCCTGTACTTTTATACTTTGTGCATGGGCAAGCAGGCAACCAATACAAAAAAGAGCAAGCAATGATAGTCGCTTTTTCATAAATAGTAGTTATGTCGTTAGTCTTGATAAAATTGTAAAGAATAGTGGGTAATAAAAGAGAAAGGAGGGCTGTGCTGATGGATAAGGCTACGATAAATACGAAAAAGAAGAGGATGCAGCTGATCTGGTGTTGAAGGCATGGCAATCGTTTTAAACATGATAGCAATAAAAGAAACAGACTTGAAAGCTCAAATTTCGCCCTTGGGAACAGCAAAAAGAATAGTATTTCTTATGAAAATGATGGATTATTCTCTGCTTTTCTATATTTTGCAATATCATTATATATGAAAGACAAAATTTTCAGAAAGAAAGAGGGATTCGAGGGACAGCGATTGATCGTGCTTCCCAAAAAGATAAAAACGGACTTTCTTACGAAGGACCCTGTAACCAAGCAGATCTATATAACAGATATCGGATACTATCCAAAGGCGCTGTACCACTATATGGAGCGGGCCAGCGGCATCAGTCAGCATATTATTATTTATTGTGTGGAGGGCAGGGGCTGGATCGAGATCGATAAGAAAAGAATAGAGGTCACTCCATCCCGATTAGTCGCCATTCCTGCCGGCGTACCGCATAAGTATGCCGCCAATGAAAAAGATCCATGGACAATATACTGGATACATTTCAAAGGCGAGATCGCCGGATATATCCTGGAACTGATCCTTCAAAACTCGAAGAATTATAAGCCGGACCTTACCTATAATGAGAACAGGATCAAATTATTCGAGGAGATCTATTCCAACCTGGCAAAAGGGTATAGCGGGGATAATCTTCGCTATGTCAATATGATCTTTTATCATTTCCTCTCTTCCATCCTCTATGAGGAAAAGTTCAATTATGTGGAGAACAGGAAAGAGAATGATATTATCGCTTTGACGATCGAGCTGATGCAGAAAAAGATCCATACTATTTTTACGTTACAGGAATTCGCCAATTTTTCCAAGCTCTCTGTCTCACATTTTTCCGCCGTCTTCCGGGAAAGGACGGGGTACTCTCCTATCGAGTACTTCAATCATCTTAAGATACAGAAAGCCTGTCAGTATCTTCTCTTTACGAATATGACCGTCAAGGAAATGGCTGCCAGCCTGGGAGTGGATGATCCTTATTATTTCTCCCGGATGTTCTCCAAACTGATGGGGGTATCTCCTATCGAGTATCGGAAGAGGAATAAGTCGGGGAAGCAGGAGATTTTGCTCTCCTGAAAATATGCCGTTCATTAAAGATCAGGATGGACAGCAGGATCAG
Source organism: Puia sp. (assembly GCA_035555335.1). Lineage (GTDB taxonomy): Bacteria > Bacteroidota > Bacteroidia > Chitinophagales > Chitinophagaceae > Puia. The sequence continues at coordinate 170,952 of DATMGS010000027.1, read as the reverse complement.
GCAATACGCTATAATCTGAATTCCACGGATCGATTCATGAAAGTAGAAGATGGCCAGTCCGAAATTAAAAACAGGATTGATATATAATAAAATGCCCATAGTTGAAGAATTAACTCCCTTCAATGCATACAGGTTCAGGAAAAGAGGAATGATCGTAAACAGTACGGCGATCAGCAGGATTGAGCCCCAGAAAAAAGACCCGACAGGAAGGGGCCCTCTGTAAGGGGAATAGAACGGCAACAGGATCAGCGCCGAAAAAACGATCTGAAAAGTGAGCAGCAGGAATTTATCCAGTTCGCTGTTCTTTCGCTGGCTTACCAGGTACAACGCATAGGAGATAGCGACAATCAGACTATACAGGATGTCGGACAGGTTATTAAAGGATAACAAAATACAACTGAAGACACTTAGCAACACGGCGCCCCACTGCCAACGGCTTAATTTCTCCTGCAGGATAAAAAAGGCCAGCACCGTCGTAATAATCGGGCAGATCATATAGGCAAAGGACGCTGCCTTGATGCTGATATGATTCATGACATAAATAAAAGAGAACCAGTTCGTGGTCAGGAATACCCCGCCCCCCAGGGTTAACCATACAATCTTTCTTTTCTGTGCCAAAGGCATCGCCTTGAAAATTTCCCTGTTTTGCCGTCCTACGGTACGCCGAAAAAAGCAACTGATGATGAGCATGAGAATAGCGCAGGAGAACACCCTGTAAAACAGGATATCCAGGGAAGGATAGACTTCCAATGGTTTCAGCACCAAACTGAAGAATCCCCAGATGACAAATGCTGCTAATGCCGCTATGTAATATTTATAAAAATTCATATATAAAACCCCTCCGGGTTGTCGAAGATAAGCGAATGGGCTGCAATTACGGATGTATCGATGCGATCTTTTCGATCTTAGTCGGATGGCTGAGCTTGTAGTCGAATTCGCTTTGGTCGATGCCTGCGCGCCTGTTGACATATCCTTTCGTATATTTTTTGACCCTTGCGGAGAACCGGATCCTGTCTCCGGGCGTCAGCGTGCCTAAATTCTCAAATCCCTTCGTGAGATTAAACCACAAATGATCACAGATGAAGGCGCCGTTGGGATCCCGGATCTGTGTTAAAAGCACGGTATCCGTGGAGGGGCCTCTATAATTGGTCTTCAGCCCGTATTTTGAGAATACGCCTGTGAAAGACTCCCGTTGCTCCTCTATTTTTTTCAGCGCTGACCTCATTTGAAAAAATTATTTTTATGTATTTTACAAAATTATGCCTACTATTCCCTTTTTCGACAGAGATCTGAGCTGGCTTTCTTTTAATTACCGGGTATTACAGGAAGGGGCGAAAGAAAATGTTCCCCTTTTGGAACGGATCAGCTTTCTTTCTATCTATTGTTCCAATCTCGACGAGTTTTACCGGGTGCGGATACCTGCATTGTCCGCGCTGCAAAAGATCAGTAAAAAAGCCGAGACATTACCGGGGGATGGCTCTTTGTTAAGGCAGATCGGGGCGGTCGTCAATGGTCAATTAGAGCATTTTGGTCAAATACTGACCGGGCAGATACTGCCTGCCCTTGCCGGCCAGGGGATCCATTTCATCTATGACCAGCCGATCCCGGCAGCAGTCAAAAGAGTAGCCGGGGAATACTTTTTTACCCAGCTGCTTGCCTTTCTTCAGCCCGTGCATCTTTCCCGGGCAAAGGACAATTTCTTTCCGGAGAACGACAAGATCTATTTCGCGGTGGTGACGGAGGCAAGCGCCGGGGAAGAGATCTTTATTCTCAACATTCCGTCGGATGGTCTGCCGAGGTTCTATCGGGCGGAGGCTGACAATACCCAGGCTATCCTTTTTATCGACGATATTATCCGGGACAACCTGGAATTTATCTTTCCTGGTCTCGCGATCCGGGGAGCTTATAGTATTAAGATCACCCGGGACGCAGAACTGGACCTGGAAGACGAATACGATGGCGATCTCGCTGAAAAAATAGAAAAGAAACTGGCGAAAAGGGATGCGGGGCTGGCAACGCGCTTCTTGTATCAACCCGGCATTCCCCCGAAGACCCTGGAGTCGCTGATCAGCTCTCTTGGGCTGAGCAAGGCCTCCATCGTAGCGGGTGGCCGGTATCATAACCTTAGGGACCTTGCGGCCTTTCCCGTGAAGGACGACCGGTTGTCTTATCCCAAATGGCCTTCACAAAAGCGATCGTACGAAGTTATGCCCAGCTTGTTCCAGCGCCTTTCGGAAAGGGACATTCTCCTGCATGCCCCTTATGAAAGTTATGATCCCGTCCTGCAATTCTTTAATGAGGCGTCGATAGACTCGTCCGTGGAAGAGATCTATCTCACCATGTACCGGATCGCGCGGGATTCCAGGATCGCCCATGCCCTGATCAGCGCATCCCGCAATGGGAAAAAGGTCACTGTCTTCGTGGAGCTGAAGGCGAGGTTTGACGAAGCCAATAATCTCCGGTGGGCAGGACAGATGAAAGCAGCAGGGGTTAAGATCATTTACAGCATACCCGGGCTGAAGGTCCATGCTAAAGTAGCCCTGGTCAAAAAGAGAAGCCGGCAGCGGATCCTCTATTATGGGCTGCTGGCTACCGGCAACCTGAATGAGAATACGGCCCGTTTCTATACGGATCATATCCTGCTGACGGGAAATCATGATCTTATGCGGGAGCTGGAACTGCTGTTCATCTTTCTTGGTAAACATAAAGACCCGCGGGAATCGGCTAACATACCTTTCCAGCACCTGCTGGTCGCTCAATTCAACCTGCACCAGCGATTGCTGGCCCTCATAGACCGGGAGATCGGGAATGCCGGGAAAGGACTGCCTTCGGCGATTACGATCAAGCTGAACAACCTGGAGGAGCCCGTATTGATCACCAAACTTTATGAGGCATCCCAGGCAGGCGTAAAGATTTCCCTGATCGTAAGAAGCATCTGCTGCATCATCCCCGGCATACCGGGTAAAAGTGAAAATATCTCCGTCAGAAGGATTGTCGACCGGTATCTCGAACACGGTCGGGTATTCATTTTTCATAATAACGGGAATGAGGAAATATTCCTCGGGTCCGCCGACTGGATGAACCGGAATATATACCGGCGGATCGAAGTCTGTTTTCCCCTGTATGACGAGGATCTGAAGCGGGAGATCCGGGAGATCATCCATTTGCAGCTGCAGGATAACATAGCTGCCGTCCTCCTAGATGAGGCCATGGATAATGTACCCGTACCGGTAGTCGATCCACCGGTGCGTTCGCAGGAAGCTATCTATCAATATATCGCTCAAAAAAGAAGCGATCCTTCTACTTCGACAATTGAAGGGCCGCCAAATTAAATCCTCCCTTACCGGCAAGTACCCGCAACCTGATAAGCCCCTTCTCCAGGGGAATATCTTTCACTTCCACCGTTTGCCAGTTGGATAAGCCACCCGTATTGGGGATGGGGAGATCCTGAACCAGGAGCGCGTCGGGCGGGGTGGACGCGCTGCCGGTGAGTGACCGGGAGCCGGGGGTGAGTGATCGGGGGCCGGAGAAAAGGGAAAGCCGCGCCGTATCGGAGGTGGCGGCTACCCGGAAGCCAATACGGTATCGTCCTTTCTTTTCTACCCGTATCGTGTATTGCAGCCATTCGCCGTTTTCGATGCTGAAGATATAATTTCCTCCGGGGCAATCGGCCAGAGCGCCGGTGGTATCCTTTGTTATATCCACGCCGTCATTGCGGCAGGTATGGCCGCGGTTACCCACGGTCTTTACGCCAGGGGTGTATTGGTAGCTGGCGGAATCACGGTCGAAATAAGCGGAGCCCTGGCGACCCAGGTCATACTCTACTGCGGGGATTACAACGGGGTCCGGCTTTCTACTACGGGGATCCGCACGCTGACCGGTGCGGGGATCCGGCTCCATGCCAATGCGGAAATCCTCGAAAGGGCGGGTATCCGTCGAATAGACCTGCCTGAACATAGCATCCGTCACATCCTTATGATAGACATTGTTCTCCAGCCTGCTGTCGGCTAAAAGGCCCTGTAAAGCGCTCTCTGCCTCCTGTTGGGATGGACGGGGCCCCTTCCCGTTCCAATAATCCAGCAATTGCTGATAAGCCGGGCTCAGCCGGATCTCCAGCGGATTGTTGCTCCCTATCTTTTTTAGAGGCCACCAGGACCAGCCGATGTCATGGGTTTCCACCAGATGAATGGCTTCGGTATACCAGGTATTGGAATTTTCTCCCGACTCTCCCATCCATAAAGGCAGATTGTATTTTTCCCGCAGGTCCAGGAAGGAGCGGATAGCTGTTTCGGTATTAAAGTTGCCATACTTGTGAAAGCTAAGGACTATATTATCGTCCCAGGCGGGAAGGATGCCCTTGTAATTATTGCCAAAGCCGTTGCCTTCTATAATGATGATATGTTTTTTATCGACGGCGCGGATGGCGGCAGTAATATCCATCATCAGCTTGCGCAAAGGAGCGTTCCTGGTCTCTGCGGTTCCCCGCCGGTCATTCGGATCTTCGAAGCCCCAGTTGGGCTCATTGATAATATCATATCCCCCGATCCAGGGTTCTCCGGCATACCGCTGCGCTAATTTCGCCCATAAGGCGATCATTTTTTGCCGGTCGGCCTCACTTTCCCAGAGGGAAGGCTTTGCCGGGTCGCGGTCTGAAATAGGGAGGTCGTTTCCCTGGCCGCCAGGGGTTGCATGCAGGTCGAGGATCAGGTATATTTTGTTGGCTTTGCACCAGCTCAGGAGACTGTCAGTCAGGGCAAATCCTTTTGACAGCCAGGTATTCTTACCCGGCTCCGGCTCTTCATCGACGGCCGGCGTAAATAAATGATAGTGCATGGGAAGACGGACGGAATTGAAGCCCCAGGCTGCCATCGAATCGATATCTATCTTACGGGTATGGTTAGCCAGCCAGCCATCGTAAAATGCTGCTGTTTTCTCCGGCCCGATCAGCTCCTGTATTTTTTCTTTTATCCGGTATTGCTGTCCGATATTGCCAAGCCTTAGCATGTAGCCCTCTTGTAACATCCAGCCTCCCAGGCCCATGCCGCGAAGAATCACTTTTTCGCCCCGGGCATTGACAATGATGGGGCCGCTGGCCTTTAGAAAGCCCTGGCTGAAACCTATACTGATACGGAAAGCAAAAAATATAAGAATCAGTAAGTACCTGCTGTTTATCATAGCGGAAAAATAATACTTTTTCCGGTTCTCCGCGGTTGTCAGAGGCATTCATTATTGACTTCTCAGGCTCTTGACGGGGTTGGCGACGGCTGCTCTGATGGACTGGTAGCTGACCGTAAGGATCGCGATGAGGACGGCCAGTCCTCCTGACAGCGCGAAAACGCCCCAACCGATATCGATGCGGTAGCCGTATCCTTCCAACCATTTGTCCATGGAAAACCAGGCGATGGGAGCGGCAATAACGAAGGCTGCCAGGACCAGCTTGATAAAATCCTTTGCCAGTAAGGTGGTGATGCCGGCAACGCTGGCTCCCAATACTTTCCGGACGCCTATCTCTTTGATCCTGTTCTCCGCCATATAGGTAGCGAGACCGAACAGGCCCAGGCAGGAAATGAAAATGGTAAGTCCGGCAAATAAAGCCGCCAGTTGTCCGGTGCGCTGCTCTTCTTTGAACTTCTGCGCATAAGATTCGTCGGTGAAGATGCACTCAAAAGGATATTGGGGGTTGTATTGTTTAAAGATCTTTTCGACTTTGGCGACATTGGTGGTGATAGAGTTGGCGGGATTGAGCCGGAGATGAATGACCTGGGCAAAGTCCCTGGGTCCCTGGATCATCGTCGGGCTGATCTTCATTTCAAAAGGGGATTCGAAGATAAAATCTTTGACGACTCCCACTATATGCCAGGACTGACCGCCTCCATCGCTCACGATCTGGCCGATGGGATCTTTCAGCCGCATGGCTTTTACCGCCGACTCGTTCAACATCACGGAAGCGGTATCGTAAGGATACTCATGGATGTTGATATCGCGTCCCTGCAACAGGGTGGCGCCCATCGTCTTTACAAAATCGGCATCCGCTCCCATTCTTACGAAATCGAGCTTCAAATCCTCATCGGTACTGCCTTGCCAGTGAAATCCCCAGCTATCGCTCCAGCGACGGGTAATGGGGTTGGAGGACCGGGTTATGGAGACGGCGGCGCCGCTGCTGAGCAGCTGCTGCTTGATCGCGTCGTAGTGCCTGGTCACTTCTCCCTGCGTCCAGGTGTATACGAGATTACTCCGGTTATAGCCAGCGCTCCTGTCCTGGGCATAGCGGATCTGGCGTTGAATGATCAGCGTGCAGATGATCAGTATAATGGCAAAGCTGAATTGAAGCACCACCAATACTTTGCGAGGGGTGATCAGGGCTGTATTATTTTTAAAAGTACCTTTTAATACTTTGGAAGGATTGAAAGCCGAAAGATAAAATGCCGGATAGCTGCCCGCAATAAGGCCAGTAAATAAAACAAAGGTCACCGAGAACAACCAGAAATAAGGGCTGCTATAGTCAATATGTAATTCTTTACCCACCAGCATGTTGAAACCCGACAGGCTGATCTGCACGAGCAACAGGGCGATGAAAAAGGCCAGGAGGGCCAGCAGGATACTTTCCCCGATAAACTGTACCACGAGGGATCCCCTGTAAGCTCCAACTACCTTGCGGATACCTACTTCCTTGGCGCGCTTCTCACTGCGGGCTGTACTCAGGTTCATGAAATTGATGCAGGCGATCAACAGGATAAAACCCGCAATAATGGCAAATAACCGTACCATGGCGACACGGCCTGCCACCAGTTGGCCATTCTCGGATTTTCCATACAGATGCAACCTGCTGACCGGGTAGGCAAAGACCTTCTCCGTTTCTTTGGAGTGGCTGATCGTAATGTCTTTTACCTTGGCATTAAAGGCGTCCGGCGTGGCACCGGGCTTTAGCAAGACAAAGGTGCTCACGGAGTTGTTGCCCCACCATTGGTCGTCCCAGCCCAATTTGGTCATGAAGGACCAGGGCAGCAGGTAATCGAATTCGAAGGAAGTATTGGGAGGCAGGTCTTTCAGTACGGCTGTCACCGTAAAAATAGCGTTGCTGTCGACGCGCACCATCTTACCCATCGGGTCTTCCTTACCGAAGAGGCTTTTGGCGAATTTCTCCGTCAACACGATATTTTTGGGCCCTTTGAGCGCTTGAGCGGCATTGCCTTCCAGCAAGGGAAAATCGAACAGGTTGAGGAAACCGCTATCCGCAAAGCCGCCCCGGGAATTAAAATGGTTCTCTCCTACCGTCACCAGGAACGTCATATTGTTAAACCGGGTGACATCTTCCACTTCGGGGTAACCGGTCTTCAACGTAGGGGCCATTATTTTTGGGGTGCTGCCCCAGGCCCATAGTTCACCGCTGAACTTATCCCGGTTATGCATCTTGTACAGCCGATCCGACTTACTGAAGAAACGGTCGTAGCTCATTTCATTCTGGATCCAAAGTAAAATGAGGATAGCGCTGCCCATGCCGATGGCGAGACCACTGATATTAATAGCGGAAAAGCCTTTGCTGCGTAAAAGGTTTCTGAAGGCGATTTTGAAATAGTTCTTTAACATACTAAGTCAATAATTTGTGTTCACTTATTTGTTTCAGACTGTCCATTAAAGATACAGGAAATGTTCAGTTTTAAGCCGGCCCTGAGCCCCCAAAAATGTCGGATAGCTCCATTGAATTGAGTCAGGGGTTCCTGGCCGTTGGTCTGGTAGAGGCGATCGGTTCCCTTGCCTGTATTCCCATAGAGATAATTGCCCGAAAGAAAAAGGGAGAAATGGTCATTACATAGATAGCTGCCTTTCAAACCGGCCTCGATATTATATCCATTCGCGATGTCTTCAAAGCTCAGCGGGTGCTGGAAGGTCGGGATCAGGTTCCAGTCGGCCCTGCCCCTGAAATGTACCTGGTCATAGAAGAGAGAAGGCTCCAGGGAAAAAAAATTATCCAGGGCCAGTACTGCACGGATTGCCAGGGTGGCGCCTTTATAGGTCGTGGCATAGGTGCTATGCAATGTATTATTGCCCACAGTGGCATCCGACAATAAGAACAGGGATTGGGTATGCAGTGCATAACCCAGGCCCGGGATAAGAGAAAGGGAGGGGCCGGCTTCTATTTTATATTCCAGGGTGGTCCGCCAGGACGAGGAAGAGCCTTTATTGCTGTCGAAAGCTCCGTTGTAGACCCGGTTGGTGCGGTTATCTCCCTGGTAATCCATATCGGTCACGGCTCCGGATACGATGAAGAGTCTTGAATAAGCGGACCGGATCGAAAAGGATTTCCAGCAATTCCATTCCCCTTCTATACCGGCAAGAGGGCCTGCCAGGTTCTTCCAGATCAGCTCCGAATAAATGTTGGGGTTGGTACCGCTGGTATTCCCTGCGATCGACCAGCGGAAATTTTCATGCTGATAGCCGGAAAGAAGGGAGAAGTGCAGGCGGCTCTTTTCAGGGGCCGGATAGTGGGCGGATCCTCCCGGACTTTGCGCCCGGGAGGATCTACTTTGCAGCAATTGCGCGCATAACAAAAAAGTAATCAAACAGCTTTTCATTGGAAATAGGTGATAAGATCTATAGAAGAACAAAGTACAGGATAACCGGAAGAAAAACAATATTTTTTGTTGGGGCCAAAAAATTAATTTTACCCTCTAATTCCGAAGGTCTTGCCCCATTTATCCCACTATACGCTATTGTCCAGGGGGCCTTTGCTGCCCGCTACGGGGTATAGTTATAACGGCCTGTTACAGAAAAGATGGCTTTACCACCTTGTTTTCTGGATAGCCTATTTTCTTTTTGGCGCGCTGATCTCCCTGAGCATTCACCGGATATTCGACGGGCATTTCTATATAGAATTAGTGAGCCTGCTGCCGCCGGATATTTTGCTTGTGTATCTGAATATCTATATTCTGATCCCTGCTTTCCTGTTCAAACGGAGATTCTTTTTTTATTTTCTTTCCCTGCTGATCAGTATCTTTTTGCAATCGGCGCTGGAGATATGGCTGCACCGGCTATATGCGCTTTCCGGTACGGAGGTTTTTATCCCGGTGAAAGATTTCACGGTGAGGAATTTTTCTATCCAGGCCTTAAACGCCATCTATCTGCTGGGAATGACCATGGGGCTTAAATTTGTAAAAGACAGGATGCTGCAAAAAGAGCTGTTACAGGAAAAAGAAAAACAGCACACGGAAATGGAGCTTAGTCTGCTGAAATCCCAGCTGCAGCCTCATTTCTTCTTCAACACCCTGAACAATCTCTATTCCCTCACTATTCAAAAGTCCGATCTGGCGCCGGAGGTCGTATTAAAGTTAGCCGACCTGATGAGCTATATGCTCTATGAGTCCGGCACTCCGACCGTAGCGCTGGACAAAGAGATGCTGCACCTCGAAAATTATATAGCGATTGAAAAGCTCCGGTTTGGTCTGCGTCTGACTTTACTGTTCGACAAAGAAGGTCCTACCGAAAAGATAAAGATCCCTCCCCTGCTTCTTTTTGCCTTTATAGAGAACAGCTTCAAGCATGGGTTTCAGCGTACTATCGGGGCAGGCACCATCAGGATCGTATTAAAGGTACAAAAGGATCATCTTTTCTTTGATATCAGTAATCCAACAGGGAATGAACCCGAAAATCCGAATGGCATCGGGCTTAAAAACGTTATCAGGAGGCTGGACCTGTTATATGGTTCCCGGTATACGCTGGATCTTGTACAGGAAGAAAATATATTCAGTGTGCATTTAAAAATCCCGGTAGTATGAAAGAGCTGAAATGCCTGATCGTAGATGATGAACCGCTGGGCATCGACCTCGTGGTGAATTTCCTGGGGCGTCTGGATATCACCAATATTACCCGTTGCACCAATGGCATTGAAGCTTTTCAGCGGTTGCAGCAGGAAAGATTCGATCTTCTTTTCCTGGATATCGAAATGCCTCTGCTCAACGGCATCGACCTGCTTAAAAGCCTGTCGCAGCGGCCTGCCGTCGTCATTACCACTGCCTACCGGGATTATGCCGTGGAAGGGTTTGAGCTGGAAGTGCTGGACTATCTTGTCAAACCGTTCTCCTTCGCCAGATTCATGCAGACGATGAATAAGGTAGCCCGATCGGCGACAGCGGCGCCGGTTATGGCGGCGACAGCAGATATGCCTGCAAGGGAAGAAACAGATACGGCCGGGCAGGCTGGCCCGGATGAAAAAGAATGCCTGTTCCTAAAGGCCGGTAAGGAATGGATAAAAATAGGGATCGGGGAGATCCGGTATATCGAAAGCAGACGGGACTATATCAAGGTTTATACGATCAGGGGAGAATGGCTATGTCATCAGTCCCTCACCGAACTCACGTCCAGATTACCCCGAGAAAAATTCTTTCGCCTGCACCGTTCTTATACCGTGGCACTGGATAAGATCGACATCTTTCGGAATAATACCGTTCAGATCCAGGGGAAGGTCATTCCCGTCTCGCGGGAGAGCAGGCAGGAGCTTCGCCGGAGGCTGACCGAATAAACCGGAGGTGGTCGCCCGTCGACTAAATCGAACCCTTCGTCGAATAATCTTTCCGTCGTCGAATATCCTGTGGAGCCTCCTGCGGCAACGATTATATTTATGCAAATGAACCGCATAAAATCCATCGATTTTGCCCGGGGGCTGGTCATGATCATTATGGCATTGGATCATACCAGGGATCTCCTGCATGTTGATTCCCTGACCCAGGATCCCACGAACCTGGCCACCACCTCACCCGTCCTGTTCTTTACCCGGTGGATCACCCATTTCTGTGCGCCTTCCTTTGTTTTCCTGTCGGGGGTGTCCGCTTATCTCTCTTTTAAAAACCGCGGCGATATCAGGGAGAGCAGGCGTTTCTTATTAAAAAGGGGGCTTTGGCTGATCATCCTGGAATTCACCGTCGTCAATTTTTTCCTGTGGTGTGATATTCATTTCCGGACCCTGATCTTCGAGGTGATCGCCGCCATCGGATGCGGATTTATTATCCTGTCGCTTCTTTACAGGGTTTCACCCAAAATAGCGGGGATTGCCGGACTGGTCATCATTTTCGGGCACGATCTTCTGCCAGCCGCCTTGTTACCGGCTAACCCCGTGCTGCGTTTCTTCGCATCCTTATTGGTAGGGATGGGGGCCTTCCGGTTGACGCCCCATCTCCTGCTGGTTATCGCGTATCCGGTGCTGCCCTGGCTGGGTATTATGCTGGCGGGGTTTGGCTGCGGACGGCTGTTTGAGCTGCCTGCCGGGTCCCGGAAAAAGGTATTCGGGCGGATTGGCGGGGCGGCACTGGTCCTGTTCATTCTTCTGCGCGCCATCAATGTATATGGGAATCCCGAGCCATGGTCCGTGCAAAAAAATGCGGTCTTCACATTCCTTTCTTTTATCAACTACAGTAAATATCCGCCTTCGCTTTGCTTCGCCCTGGTGACGCTGGGAGGCTTGTTGCTGCTCCTGGCTTTTGCGGAGGGATGGAAAAATAAATTCACGGAGACCGTATCCGTATATGGCAAGACGCCTCTCTTTTACTTCCTGATCCACCTTGGCGTCATTCATAGCATTATGTTCATCATGGTCTTTGCCCAGGGCTATCATCCCGCGGACCTGGTGTTCGGCCCGCTCAAATGCGGCCGGCCTGCAGCCGGATCGGGCATAACGCTGCCCTTTGTATACATGGTATGGCTGGGAGTGGTCGCTTTGATGTATCCTTTGTGCAGTTGGTATGGGCGATATAAAACAAGCCATCCGGGGAAGAAATGGCTGAGATACCTCTAATTAAATTTCATGGTTGCATTGACTATTTCGATGGTGGTTTTGCTCTCGGCCGTATGCTCTCCGGATTTGCCGACAAGGTCCTGGAAAGCGATAATCCTGGTTTTGCCGTCTGCCAATGGGATCTCCAGGAAGTCCTGGGTCAGTTGCTGATCGGCCAGCGATACATTGATCCTTTTCCCGCAGCAGGAGGGAGTCAATTATTTTCATGGCTGAATATAATAACAAAACCCTTAATTTTCAAGATGAAAATTCTTTATCTTCTGCTATATCTGTTGGCAGGCTTCGTCTGCCATGCGCAGGGTCAGGGGAAGGATCCATTAACGGAGAAGCTGGATTCCTTCTTCCGGTTGCAGCCCGGAGACCAGCCCGGCATAGCGCTGTCGATCGAAAAAAGAGGAACGGTCCTCTACCGGAGAGCTGCCGGTCTGGCAGACAAGGAGACAAGGGTCGCTATAGACAGTCTATCCAATTTTCGTATGGCTTCCCTGTCCAAGCAATTCACTGCCATGGGCATTCTTTTATTAGAAAAAGATCAGCGGCTGTCCCTGGAAGACCCCATCCGGAAATATCTGCCCGAACTACCCGGCCGGATCGGGGACCGGGTATTGATCCGCCATCTGCTTACACATTCCTCCGGTCTGTTGGACTATGAATCCCTTGTCCCGTCCGGGCAATCTACGCAGCTGCTGGATGCCGATGTATTGCACTTACTGGCAGGAACGGACTCACTGTATTTTGAGCCGGGAAGCCGGTTCCGCTATAGCAATTCCGGGTTTTGTCTGCTGGCATTGATCATTGAAAGGATCAGTCATGAATCGTATGCACGCTACATTAAAGAAAAAATATTCGCGCCCCTGCAGATGGCAGGGTCCGTGATCTATGAAGCGGGGCACCCCATCTCTCATCGGGCGATGGGTTATGCCAAAGACAGTACGGGTCTTATCGTTCCTTCCGACCAAAGTATTACCAGCGCCACCAAGGGCGATGGCGGCATTTATACTTCTCTGGCAGATTATTCCAAATGGATAAGGGCCTTGCAGGAGAATAAATTACTACGTCTGTCCTCTGTCCTGAAACGTCTTCGATTCCCTATTGCCGGTATGCGGGAAAGTTATTATGGGGCGGGCTGGTTTATCATAGCTTCTTCTCCCATCGTACTGTTCCATTCGGGCAGCACCTGCGGGTTTACCAATTTTGTGATACAATTGCCCGGCGATGAGTGGAGTATCGTCTATTTCTCGAATCTGGCGGATAATATTTCTCCGTTCCGGCAAATGGTCCGGATCCTGCAGGAAGCAGGGATCGGAGATTTTTCGTCCGTATTCGCGCTCTACGAGCTTACCCGGTAGATGATCGCGGGCTTATTCGGGCTGGCTGAATATCACCGGCTGCCGTATCTCATATCTTACTGTCCGGTTGTGGTCGAAGGCAGGTTTCCAGGCGGGGGATTTTCGAACTGCCTCCAGGGCGATCTTGTCAAAAGCCGGATAAAAAGGAATCGAGACTTCTGCTTCGACGACCTTCCCTTCTTCGTCAATGACGGCATCGACTACCACGGCGGCCTGATCGCCATTGGTGAACTTGTACTGGTCGGGAAAGTAAAGGGCCTTCCCCAGGTATTTGGCCCAGGCCTTCAATCCCCCGGGGAATTCTGCGGACCTGGTCTTATTTGTCGTATCGGTGACCGGTGCGCCTTTCAGGTCCATATATTGTTTGTCCAATAATGTCCCGTTCCGCTCATAAATTTCTATGGCGCTGAGGCTCCCCGACTTATAAAAGTATTGCCATTTACCGTATTTTTTATAGCCAGGTGCAAAGCGGCCTGCGGCTGCCGGATTGCCATTGTCGAACCAGGAGACCTCTACCCCGCTGCCGTCGGGATTATAATTCGTCGAATCGGATGGATATCCGTCACGATACCAGCCCAGGCCGATGCCCACCGGGTTGCCGTTATCATATACGGTGGAATCTTTCAGGACGCCATTGCTATAATAGCTTAACCACAGGCCTTGCTTTTTACCATCCCGGTAGACGCCTATGGATTCAGGGATACGGTTGGAGTGATAATATTTAAAGCTGCCGGATTGGATCTTACAGGCGCTGTCTTTATACAGGCCTTCCATTTGCAGGGCAAAGCTGTGCAGGAAATAATCTTTCCGGTGCCAGCCGGAATCAGTTTTTACCATAAGGCTATAGAATCGGGCATTGAGGGACGTGGTATCATGCCAGCGAAAGTCGTAATACCGCTCGATCTTTTGACTATACGCGGAAGGAATGGTCAGAAGAAAGAGCATTGCGATCAGGAGGGGTCTACTCATATTTTTATGCTCTACCCCTCAAATCTACTTTTTATTTATTATTTCTCATAGCGTCCGCGGGAATTCAGTGGTTTAATGCCTGCCAAAAGAAGGCCGGTCTATAATCCTTGTCCTGACCAGCTCTTTCAGGTTCCGGCTGATGGGTATCCTGAATTTTTCCACCATCAGTTCATGTCCTTCCAACCGGGAGATCTTATCGAGGGCGACGATGAAGGACTTGTGCACTTTCATGAAATGGGTGGCAGGCAAAAGGTTTTCAACGCTTTTCAGGGTCTGGTAAACCATGAATTTACTATCGGCAACATGGATTATAACGTAATTATCGGCCGCTTCCACAAAGAGCACTTCTTCCAGCCTGATCCGTTCATATTTTCCATTGCACTTTACAAAAAACCAGGGGTTCCGGGGAGCGGGAAGATCGCCGGCAAATCCTCCCCGCTGCGTTTGCAAACGCAGGTGGTGAAAATCCCTTGCCTTGCAGCAAGCTTTCAATAACCGATGGGAGTCCACGGGTTTTATCAAATAATCCATTACATCCAGCTCGTATCCTTCGAGTGCATATTCGGAATAAGCCGTAGTGATGATCACCATGGGCGGGTCCTTCAGCGATTTGATCAGGTCCAGCCCGCTGAGCCTTGGCATGCGGATATCCAGCAGGATGAGATCAGGGCGTAGTGTGGTGATCATTTCCAGGGCCTGAAAGGAGCTGCCTGCCATACCGACGATCTCCAGAAAGTCAATTTCCCTGCATTCCTCTTCCAGTCCCTTCCTGGCCATGGGCTCATCATCCGCTATGATGGTTCTCAGTCGCATCGGCATTGCAATTTTAGCAAGACCTCATAACGCTCCGGTCCTGCCTTTGTGATCAATTCATAGCTGCCCGGGTAAAGAAGCTCCAGGCACCTTCTTATATTTTCCAGGCCGATACCATTTCGGGGAGACTTGGGACCAATGTCTTTCTCCGGGGGAGTGAAGCCGATGTCCTTCCCGGAAGCAACCGGGCCTTCGACGATCGTATTATCCGTGTGAAGGTGGAAAACGTTGTCTGACGTATAACAGCAGTCAATGGAAATGATATTGGGTTTATCCGGATGATCGGAGACATGCTTGAAGCAGTTTTCGATCAGCGGCATTAATAAAAAGGGCGCGATCAAAAAACCTGTTATATTTTCCAGTCCTTTACAGGTAACCGTATAATTATCATTAAGCCTTTCCTGTTGCAATTCAATATAAGACCGGATAAGATCCAGTTCCTTCCCGATGTCGACAAAGGGTTTGTCGCACTCATACAACTGATAGCGCAGCAGATGGGAGAACCGTTGTAAGGTCTCCCTGGCCTCACCGTTCGACCGGTCTATTTTGTAATAGATCGTATTCAGCGCGTTGAAGAGAAAGTGAGGATTGATTTGGTGCCGGAGTAATTCCAGCTCTGACAGGGCCTTCTCCTTTTGGAGTTTTTCAGCCTTATTCGAAACCTGCATGCGGTCGAAAGCCAGCCGGATGGCCGCGCCGGTAGCGGGTATGAAGAATACCAGGAAATAAGAACCGAAGACCAGATCCGACCAGAACCAGTAATAATAATGCCTGGGATATCGGAGGATATTTTCCCGGTAGGCGGAGAGCGAGCTGCCGGCTAATCTCAGCTGGATTAAAATGATCCCGGTGCCAGCCAGCAGGACGGTGAGCAGAAAACAGCTAAAGAACAAACCCGTTTTTCTCCGATAGAGCAGCCGGGGTAATAGCAGCTGCGTGGTGATGACCAGTACGCTCATCGTCACGGATACGTCAACGATAGTCGATAGGAATGCCCGGGGAAATTCCGGTATCCCTCCCAGTTTGAAAAGACCCCAGAATAAAAAAAAGAGCAGGCCGAAGGCCCAATAGTAAAAGCGCCGGCTCCAATCTTGCATAGTATTTTTATTTAGGGTTTTTCAAATATAGAAAGATAGCGACAGATCGGGCAGACCTTTTACCCGGTTTTTTTAGCAATTGGCGTAAAAGATTTCCCTTCTCTTTCGGGGAGGATTAGCTTTATCGCATTCTAAAAAAATTGTTATGAACAGAAAAAAATTCCTGACTGCCACCACGGGAGGGTTATCGGGCCTGCTCTTTGCCCCGTCGATCTTACATGCCGGGACGACTGCCGCTCTGTCCCATCCTGCAACGGAGTTTCTGCCCGATCCGTTTCTGATGCCAACGCTCAGGCCCGATCCGGAACCTTATAAGCTGGAACTGGTAAAAGAGTTCGTAATTGCCGGGCATGGGAATCTTTCCAAGGTTCAATCCATGCTCAAAGACTATCCTAACCTCCTATTCAGTAAATTTGACTGGGGCAGCGGCGATTTTGAGGCAGGGATCGAAGGCGCCGGGCATGTAGGAAATAAAGAGATCGCACAGTTCCTGATCGATGCGGGCTCCCGGGTTACTTTGTTCGTACTGGCGATGTTGGGGAGGACCGAGCTGGTCAGGCCTGTGCTGGAAGCTTATCCGAAATTGATCTTTGCCAACGGGCCTCATGGATTTACCTTATTGCATCATGCAAAGGCCGGGGGAAAGGAAGGGGAAGAATTGTATGCTTATCTGCAGGACAAGGGGTTAAAAGAAGATTGGGTAAAAATAAAATAGGAGGCGGAAGCCAACGAATTGACATTATAAAATCCGACAAAATGATCGCTGATCCTATCGTTACGGAATCTATTCGAAAAGGAACCACGGATGTCCTGGAAAAATGCCTGGCAGAGGATCCATCTCTGTCGGAGCAAACTACGGGAGAGGGGGTTTCTCTTTTGCTCTTTGCGCTTTATTGCGGAAATAAAAAAGCAGTGGAATTGATCCGGCACTACAAGCCTTCCATGGATCTATTTGAAGCCGTGTGCTTAGGCGAGTTGGAAACCGTTAAACAGGGGAGAAGGGCGCCGATGTGAACAGGCCTTCCTCCAATTCCTTTAAAGTAGCTCCTCTCCATTCAGCCTGTGCTATTGCCAGTTACCCGTTAGCGAAATTATTGCTGGAAAATGGGGCTGATCCGGATGCCCGGCAGCAGGGAGGTTTTACGGCCCTGCATTCCGCAGCCGGGCATGGGGCTATTCCAATAGTGTCCCTGCTCCTGGAAAAGGGCGCTGATGTACAGGCAAAGACAGATGCCGGTGAGACAGCCTTATCCATTGCCGAAAAAAAGGAGCAATCCGATACAGCCGAATTGATACGATCTTATATCGGGCAGGCCGGGGAATGAATACCAGTCGAAGGAAGGCTGTCCGCGGATAAGCGGGGAGATCGGTATGTCTCAGGAAGCCAGGTGTTTGGTGAATCCCCAGCCGATCAGGCGTTCATAAGCCTGCCATACTTCGTCTGGGATCTCCTGGAAAATCTGAAAACCTTTCGCGGGATAGATCTTAATCCGCTGCAGGTCTCCTACCATCATATTGATCACTTTTTCCATCGGGAGCTCCTTATTGGGATACTCTTCAAAAGGGATCTGCGGAGAGGTGACGATCAATTTTTTTTCAGGCCAGTGTCTGGCAAAAGTGGCATAACTTCTTCTTTCCATATAGGGCTTCTGGACCAGCAGGAAAGTCTGCGGGTCCAGGCCCTTCTCTTTCAGGAGCTGTCGGCTGAATAAGATATTTTCACCGGTATTAGTGGATTGATTCTCAATAAAAATAGCTTCTGCCGGCACTCCTTTATCCAGGGCGATCCGGGCAAACTGGTCTGCTTCCGGCTCGGTCCAGATATCTTTTGTCAGGTTGCCAAGCCCTCCCGAAAACAGGAGGATCGGGGCCCATCCCTGGAGATAGAGTTCGGCTCCCCTGTCAGCCACCCGCAGGTCATGGCTGCCGAGCACCAGGATACAGTCCGATCTTTCGGGGGCGTGGTTCAGGTGATGATAATCCCATAGTTTTTTTGCTTCGGAGAGTACTTCTTTAGTGATCATATCGTAGGAAGGCTAAAAATGAGGGCGTAAAGATAGTCAATTTTGCCCCATGCGCCTTTGCACATCTTCGATGCCGGTGGGACGGCTGGAGGCGGCTTTTACATTTTTATTGCCAAACCGGTAGGTGAATGCGAGCTTGACGAATCTTGTCTCCGGCTCGCTCCGGGTGATGGACCGGGTATCGAAGGACCCGATGGTGTACCGTGCTTTGTAGCTGTTGAGGATATCCGTGACATTAAAAGACAGGGTGCCTTTATTATCGAGGATGTTCTTCGATACGCCCAGGTCCATATTGAACAGAGGTTTATAGCTATACGCGCCCAGCTTCATGGAGGAATTGACGGACAGGTTCATTTCGGCCTTCCAGCTTTTGCCCATCGCCCAGACAGGGTTGCTCATCAGGTATCCGGCAAATCCGCCTTTATCCAGCTGTGAGCCGGCCGGAGCCTTGTATCTTGCATAGAGGCCCCCGGCAGTATTATTCAGGGTCAGCTTCCCGGAAAAGAGCGCCTTTGTATGACTGATGGTGAGATCGACCTCGTTGGCGGAAGCCACATTATCGTAGGTGCTGATCAGGGCCGTACCTGTCACATCTTTTTTGAATACATCGGCCAATACGCTGGTATAATGGCTATAGGAAACAGCCGTAGACCATTCCCCGTTGAAAATCCAGTCTGCCTCAAAATTATTGGAAAAGGAGGGCTGGATAGCCGGGTTACCCTGGGAATAAGTGTACTGGCTTTGGTATACGATAAAGGGGTTGACGATATCGAATCCGAAGCGCTCGATCTTACGACGATAGCTCAGGGTGAACTGTTGCTTATCCGAGGCATTGAAGGTAATGTCCAGGCTGGGGAAAAGGGAAAAGTAGCTTTTTTTATCGATACGATCCAGGGTAACGGAATTTCCTTCGGCATTGGTTTGTTCGGCGCGAAGGCCTGCCTGTCCTTCAAATTTCTTTATGGAGCGGCTAAGGGAGAGATAGGCGGCATTAATATTTTCTTTGTAGATAAAATAATTACTTTTTCCTTCGTCATTCAGCCATTTGCCGGTATCCCGGCTTTCCCAATGGGCCTTGTTATCGGTGGTGGTGAATACGGTTTTGATACCGGCCTCTACCTTGGTTCCTTTGGCCGTAAACGCATAATCTGCGGAGAAAGACCAGATGCTGTTCCTTGCCGGGGAGTGGTCCCGCAATAACCAGGGGGCACGGACCTCCTGTTCCTTTCCGTCGTAATAACGGGTGATAAAATTATCCTTCCAATCCTTGTCGTATTGATACAGGTCTGCATTGACATTGAGCGTAGCGCCTTTTTTACCGATAGCCGTTTTAAAATAAAGGTTAACGGAAGGGGTGATCAAAGAGGATCGGTTATTCGTGGCGACCGTGGAGGAGCTGTCTGTAGCCGGTGAAAAATATTCTATGTGGGAATGATTATCCACGTTACGGGTACGATTGGCGGCGATACCTTTCACCAGTATTCCCAGGCTGCTGGTCTTGCTTAATTCATAGTCCAGGCCGCCTTTGAAGGATTGATTGTTATTACCGGTGAGGGTATGCTGGTCTTCCCGGATGGTGCTGGCGATATTGATGAACCGCTGGGAATGCAGGTCGGCGGCGGTTTGATGATGCTGAAAATCATAACTGCCGTACAGGCTTATTTTCTTTTCCCGGTAAGTGAGGCTGAGTCCGCCATTGTATCTCCCGTAATGCCCCGCCCCTATTCCGGTGTTGAGGGTCCCGCTGGCGCCATAGTTCTTGCCGCGGGACAAAAGGATATTGATGACAGCCCGGCCGGCTGCGTCGTACCGGGCAGCCGGATTGGTGATGATCTCCACTTTTTCAACGGTATTGGCGGGCATTGCCGACAGGTAGTTCGTCAGGTCATCGCCGGATAGGTTGGAGGGTCTGTCATTAATAAGCACGAGCACATTTTTGCCTCTGAATTGGAGTCCCTGTCTATCCATAACCCCGGGCATCCTTTTCAGGACTTCGTACATATTATCGGCTGCCGCCAGCGGGCTCTGGGCGACATTCATCGTGATCCTGTCCGCACGTATCTGTAATACGGGTTTGTAAGCCGTCACGCTGACGGTCGTCATTTCTTTCACTGACCGGAGGAGGGCAGAATCTGCGACGGGCGGGCGGAGGGTGTCTGTGGGCAGGCGGCTGCTGTCGGATTGGGCCATCAGGCTGGCGCCTAAAAGGAGAAAGGTTACCGACAGGCAGAGGTCTTTTGTTCGTTGAGCAATTGGCATATATTTGTTGTTTTGGGATGAGAGAATAATGCTGCTGCAAACCAACAACTTGTCCGCCTGGATGACAAGCGCTGTTCTATCAACCGGTTATTTGATCCTATGAAATAAAAAGCTGTTTATTTGGTCGAAAAAAAGGGGGATTTGGTCGAACCGGTCCTAAGGGTTGGATATCCTCCGGTTAGATTTACAATATGCAAACGATTCGTCAACGAACATCCTCCTATCGGGTATCCATTTTCTATGAAATATTGGTATGGCTCATTTATGTATGCATTTATAAGTACGACCATTGTCTGAATAGTCCCTTTGTCGTTGTCCATGCAAAGACGAATTTCCCCTATCCGCAGCTTATTGTATATGCCATCGCTTCTACCCTGTATGTGATCCCTTTTTACCGGTGGCTGGGCCCCATGTTATTGGTGCGGCAGAGATATGCATGGTTTTCCATGATCACTATCCTTTATTTCATCGTCGTTTCGGCTCTTGTCAATTGGGGGATCACTCATCTTTTCTATTTCACCAATCAGGAAGAAGGACTTATAGCTTTTTATAACTACGAATCTCATTACTACCGAAGAGCTGTTTCCAACCCGTTATTGGCCTATCCGGACGTATTGACCGATCTGCTGGCCTTTATGTCCATTCTCTTAATGCGGTATGCTTTTGAGAACGAACGAAAAAAACATTTGCTGGAGAAGAGCAACCTCGAATTGCAATTACAAACTTTGAAGGCGCAGCTGCAGCCTCATTTCTTATTCAATACACTGAACAGCATTTACGGCATGAGCCTGGTCAATTCGGTCGATACGCCGGCCTTCATCCTACGTCTCTCCGATATGATGCGGTATATCCTCTATGATTGTCAGCAGCACCTGGTGCCTTTGGAGAAAGACGTCCGGTTTCTCGGCAATTACCTGGAGATGGAGAAAAAGCGTTACCCGGAAAGTAATATCGTATTTGTCATAGAGGGAGATCCTGGTGAAAAAAAGATAGCGCCGCTGCTCTTTATCCAGTTCATGGAGAATAGTTTCAAACATGGGGCTTACCGTCTTGGAGACAGGGGGTTCGTAGAGGGGGCGTTGCGGATAAGCGACAAGAAAGTCATCTTCCATATCGCCAATGATATGCTTGCGGTCACCGGTGCAGGGGCAGCGAATGGCGGAGTGGGGATAGAGAATGTACGGCAACGGCTGGAAATACATTATCCCGGGAGGCATCGGTTGATGATCCAAAATGACGGCAAGATCTTCACGGTGGAGCTGACCATTCAGTTGTAGGGACTATGGATCAAAATGATTTTAAAAATGCTAAACAAGGACGGGATGTCGATAAAATGTATGATTGCGGATGATGAGGCGATTGCGCAGCAGATCGTGGAGCAGTTCATTCTCCAGACACCAGGGTTGACGCTGGTGTGTAAGTGCAGGAATGCCCTGGAAGCCTTTTCGAAGCTGGAGCAGCATGCCATCGACCTTATTTTTTTGGATATCGAGATGCCGCTGGTGAATGGCATTAATTTTCTAAGGACGCTGACGAATCCGCCCAAAGTGATCTTTACTACGGCCTATGCGGAATATGCGTTGGAGGGGTATGAGCTGAATGTAGTGGATTATCTGCTGAAGCCGTTCTCTTACGAGCGCTTCGTACAGGCGGTGAGCAAGGTGCAGCTGCTGCTTACGCCGCCCCTCTCCTCTTCTTTACCCGGACAGGAAGCCGGCTTCCTGCTGATTAAAGAACGCGAAGGGCTGATCAGGATCCCTTATTCTGAGATCCTGTATGTGGAAGCTTCCAGGGACTACATGAAGATCTTTACCCGGTCGACCCATTACCTGGTCCATCAGACGATGAAGAACCTGGAGAGCAGTCTGCCGGCGGACCGGTTCATCCGCACGCATAAATCCTATATTGTGGCGATCAAAGAGATCCGGTTGCTGAGGCCGGATGAGCTTACGCTTTCCAATAATATATTGATCCCCGTAAGTGGCAGTTACAAGGAGGCGGTGAATGGGGCCTTTGCGCGGTGAGTTGACTGGGTCCCGCCAGGGGTGTCGCGAGAGTCGGGAGGGCTTCGTCCTGGCTCAGGATTCGCCGGCGACGAACCGGTATCCTACGCCGGATTCCGTGATAATATGTTCGGGGTAATTGATGTCTTTTTCGATCTTCTTACGCAGCTGTGCGATAAAGACGCGCAGGTATTGCAGCTGGTCGGTATAGCTTTCGCCCCAGATCTCGCGTAAGAGGTATTGGTGGGTGAGCACTTTCCCCGCATTCTTTCCAAAGAGAGCTAAAAGGGAATATTGTGTTGCTGTCAGCCGCAGCAGTTCGTTATCTTTTTTCACGATCCGGGATGACAGGTCGATTTCCAGTCCATTGAGACGGATGACCGGCTCATTGTCGTCGCCGACGGCGCTGCGCAGGGCGGACCGGATCCTGGCCAGCAGTTCTCCTGTGCGGAAGGGTTTCACCAGGTAATCGTTGGCGCCGTTGTCCAGGGCCGTTATGATATCTGTCTCGCTATGTTGTACGGAGAGGATGATGACGGGGCGATCGTACCATTCCCGTACTTTTTTAAGGGTGGCATGTCCATTTTCGTCCGGCAATCCCAGGTCCAGGATGATCAGGTCGGGTGAGTGGCTGACAGCCTTCTGCAACCCTTCTTTTGCCGTGGCTGCCTGCACGACGGTATATCCGTTGGATTGCAGGGTGATCTCCAGCAGTTTGCGGATTGGCGCTTCATCGTCTATGACCAGTATTGGCATAATATTATTGGGCTCAGGAGCCTGTTAGTTTTGAAAAATTTTCGACCGGCAGGCTGATGACGAAGCGGGCTCCGCCGGTGAGCCTGTTCATGAGCTCGACGGTACCGTTATGCGCTTCTACAAAGCCTTTTACGATGGACAATCCCAGGCCGGAGCCGCCGATCCGGGTGTTTCCGGCAGGGGGATGGGTGAACCGGTAGAATTTATCGAATGCTCTTCCGACTTCTGCTTCCGGGAAGCCGGGGCCGTCGTCTTCCACGACGATGACCAGGCTTTGGTGCGGGCATCGGGCGCTGATGCGGATCAGGGCCCTTTCCGGGGTGTAGAGAGCGGCGTTATAAATAAGGTTGTACAGTACCTGTTCCATCAATCCATAGTCCAGCTTTACCAGGGGGATGTCTTCCCGGATATCTACTTCGACCCGGTGCTGGGCCAGTTGTTCTTCCAGCTGGTGGATGATGGAAAAGGCCAGTTCATTCATATCGTGCCAGTCTTTTTTAGGCTGGATAAATCCGGATTCCAGCCGGGACATATTGAGCAGGTTCTCTACCTGCCGGTTGAGCCGTAAGGAGGCGGCCGAGATCTCGGACAGGAGTCTTTTGCTGTCATGGGGGGTGAGCCGGGAGGGTGTTTCGAGCAGGTTATCGGTCGCGCCGATGATAGTAGCCAGGGGAGTCCGGAATTCGTGTGACAGGGAATTCAGTAAGGTATTGTATAGCCTTAGAGTCTGTGCTTTTTCTTCTTTGCGACGGGCGATCTTTTCGATCTGTCTTATTTTAAAGGTGAGGACGGCATTTACCAGGGCGATGACAAAATACATGGACAAAAGGATCTTATCCTCGGTGTTGCCTACGCGGAAATTGTAGCGGGGGCCCAGGAAGAAGAAGTCCCAGATCAGGGCGCTCAGTAAGGCTGTCAGCAATACGGGGAGGATATCGAAGGACATGGCGATCAGGGAGAGGGTCAGCAGCAGGATGAAAGCGACCACCTGGGCGCCGATATAGGTCGAAAAGAGGAAACAAATGGCGGATACCAGGCAAACCAATACGATACTGATCAGGTATTGGTATCGCTGATCAATTTTATGATTTACCGTAAAGGAAGAGAGGATCCAGGTGCCTTGCATATTATATAAAAATAAATCCGATACGTGTAATGTATAAAATATATTTTTTCAAAATGGAAATTTTATCATTTTTATATACATAAATATATTTATTATATATAAAAAATGAAACTGCAAAACATTGATTAACACTCGTTATTAAACGGCAAAAGGGGAAGAGACCAACTGCCCCCTCCCCTTTTCCAAAATGAAAATATAAATAAATTATATATATTAGAGTACTTCCTGTTCTTCGAGTCCTTTCGGGGTGGCTACCAGCAGGGTGCCCTGTACATATTTTTCATCATGCTGGCTGGCATCCAGACCGGCTTCTTCGTCTGCATGGCTTACCCGGATCGGTACGATGAAGTTGATGAACTTGAAGATGATCCAGGAGACTGCAAAACTATATCCGACGGCAATTGCCATGGCTTTTAGCTGAATAAAGAAGAAAGAGGAATTGCCATAGGCCAGGCCATTGTTGCCGAGCGCATTAACCGCCCTGGTAGCGAAAATGCCCGTCAACAACATACCCACCATACCTCCGAGACCATGACAGGGGAATACATCCAGGGTGTCGTCCAGCACGGTCTTCGTAGCTTTGAAATGCACGGCCAGGTTAGAGATAATAGCGGCAACCACTCCGATAAAGATACTTTGCGGAACGGCTACAAAGCCGGCTGCAGGTGTAATAGCTACCAGTCCTACGACAGCCCCGACACAAAATCCAACTACGGAAGGCTTCTTTCCTCTCAACACATCGAAGAACATCCAGGAGAGGCCTCCTGCTGCGGCGGCGGTATTGGTAGTGGAAAAGGCAGAGACGGCAAGAGAATTTGCGGCAAGGGCCGAGCCGGCATTAAAGCCAAACCAGCCGAACCATAAGAGGCCTGTACCGATCAGTACATAAGGTATATTGGCAGGCTTGTGTTCAATGTTTTCAATATGCGATCTCCTCCGTTTCAGGACCAGCGCACCCGCCAGGGCAGCACAGCCTGCAGAGATATGGACGACCGTGCCTCCGGCAAAATCCAGGGCTCCCATTTTGGCCAGGAAGCCATCGGGGTGCCAGCTCCAATGCGCCAGCGGAGCATAGACCAGCAGGCTGAAGAGCACCGTGAACAGGACATAAGCGGAAAAACGCATCCGTTCGGCGATGGCGCCAACTACCAGCCCGGGCGTGATGATAGCAAACATCAGCTGAAACATGGAAAACAATGCTTTTGGAATAGTCGGCGCCCCTACCCAGGGCTTACCGGAAAGAACATCTTTATAAAATAAGTGCGTCATAGGATTCCCTATGACCCCGCCGATAGAATCACCAAAACAGAGGCTATAGCCTACCACGATCCATAAGACTCCTACGACTCCCGCTGCCACCACACTCTTCATCATGGTGGAAAGCACGTTCTTACGATTCACCATCCCCCCATAAAAGAAGGCCAGCGCGGGCGTCATAATAAAGACCAGGGCTGTGGCGACCAGGATCCAGGTAACATCTGCCCCATTGTATTTCCCATCATCGAAAATAGGAAGTGTGGGAACAAAGAGCGAAGCAATCGCTACAACTACTAAGGTCAGAAAAGGCAGAGAGCTTTTAAGAGTGATTTTAGGCATAATCTCGTAAATTTCACGTTACAAAAAACATTAATGTATTGACTACGAGATGGAAAGTTATAAAAAAAATATAAAAAAGAATTTAGAAAACACATTAAAAATATTTACATGTAATTAAAATTCGTTTTTATTTAACTCATTTTAAATGTATTAGATTCAGAATGTTCAAAAATGGCGTATAAAAAATTTATTAATTTTTTATAAAAAGGGGGGCCAAATTGCAAAATATTCATTTTCAGACCTTGTGCAGATCATACAATACGGGGTTTTTACTCCTTATTGTTGAATTTTAGCAGCAGATCGGGGGCCGTGCCGGGCATTTTCAGCTTATAGCGGAAGATCCCGTTAAAGGAATCTTCTTCTTTCAGGAATTCATGTCCTTTTTTACTGATCCAGTAGGTCTCGGAATAGGTAGTTCCCTGAGGGCTGGCGCCTTCCGTGAATAATTTCCAGCAATCCGCCTTTTCTCCGTTCATCAGGGTCAGCTCTTCGCTGCCCGTCACGGTATACAGGACATATTTCGGAGGATCGAGGCCGGCATCATAGAAATTAATCAGAAAGGACTTACCGGCGGCCAGCGGTAACATCTCAAAAGTCTCGATGTCGAGGTTCCAGTTCAGATTGGGCTCGTCGAATTTCAGCGTAAACGCCTTTTTGCTGTTATCGGATACGCTATCGTCTCCTGTAATCCCGTTGCCGCTCCATTGGTAGGCGCTGATCTTCCCTCCCACCGTCTCCCGGTGATAGATCGGAGCAAAATCGGCCACGGAGTTGAGCGAATACACTTTGCGGTAAGAGGTCGAATCATTGCCATACCAAAACCGGGTGGAACCCGGTTGTGAACAAGACCCATAGGTCGAAGTTCACCGACATTATCCGAGTTCCCGCAAAGGATTACATTTCAACTAATCCTTTGCGGGAACTCATTTGCTGGGTGATGGCGAAGGTCTTTACGCCCTGATGCATTTCCACGGCGATATCGCGCATCCAATACCAGAAAGATAACTGCCTGTTGCGTTGCGGGTACTGAAAATAGACCAGGTATTGGCGCAGGCCGGGCTTCAATACCTGCGTCAGCAGATGTCCTTTGCCGGGCCGGATCGTATCGGCGTGTACAGGACCGGACAGTGCAATACCCGATGACGCGGGAGTCCCCTGTCCGCGGGAAACGACAGCCTTCGGGCGGAAGGCGGGGTATTGCAGAAGATCCTGCTAAAAGACATTCTTTATTTCGAAGGGGAGAAAGAATATGCCCGGCTGGTCAGCGCGGGTGACAAGTTATTAATCTATCGCCGGTTAAAAGATATCGAGGAACAATTGTCTCCCAGCTTTGTCCGGGTGCATAATTCCTATATCGTCAATGTCGCCCGGGTGGATTCGATCCGGGACAACCATATTTTTATCGGGTCCAAACAAATTCCTATCAGCGAGAAGTTCCGCGAGCCGTTTATGAACAGTATTAAGCCCAGGGTGTTTTAAAAAGCCCCTTTAGCAGTATCCATATTGAACAAATCAGGTTATTTTCTCCGCTTGCGCATTTTCATGTCCGTTAATTAAAAAGGCGTAGTAAATTTGGGAAGAGATTTTAACCTGTTATATGAAAAAGAGAAATTATCTTATCGGAATCCTGATAGTACTTTTCGTCATTGCGTTAGCTTTTACCTCGGGTATTTCCTTTTATGGGCGACTCAACGGTAAAGTACTTGAATACCGTGACCTTGCTGCCATGTTTACCGCCGTTATCGTAAGCGGATCTTTTATAATCAGCACACTCAATACAAAACTGAGCGCTGATCTTAACGAGTCCAAATTGCAATTTGATCGAAACAAATTTGATAGTGACAAAAGGATCATCGCTTGTAACCTATTTAAGGAATATAACAGTGAAGCTATGGTAACTCATAATGAGACCGCTGTTACATTCATGCATCAAAATAAAGACCTGGATCCACTGGAATTGATTGTCAAGCTGAACAAGGATGTAAATGCATCAAAGTCAGTGACAATGTTGCTCAATCATCTTGAGCTTATTGCTATTTGTTATAGGGGAGATATAGGCGACAAGGCATTAATACAAGAAATGTTCCTGGATATCTTCAAGTTGCAGTACAGTCAATTCGATCTCTATATTAAAACCAAACAAAAGAAATCATCCAATTTTTTTGATACTTTTGAGGCAGTGGTTAAGGAGTGGACTTAGTAGCGACTAGTAGCTAAATAAAAAGTTGTATCTTACATAAAAATTATAAGTTATGATTACAAGACATTATAATGGTGGAGATGCTCCCATAAAATCAATTCTCTAGCACTTTGTGTAAAGTCGATGATTGCCAGTTAATTATGTGTCAACAAGGCTTACATTAAGTGTTTTTTTCTACTAAAAATTCCTAATTTTATATAAAAGGGGCGGCTGATAACCGTCCCTTTTTGTTTTTCCCTGTTAACCGGGCCGGGGCCTGGACGACGGATAAGAAGACCCAGCATTGAAGGACCGGTTTTTTAGGATATTTAACGGTCTTTTTACGCTAATTACCCGTTTTTCCCGTTACTTAGGTATTATATGGCTAAACGTATCTTCTGGATCCTTTTTTTTAGCGGACTGACCGCGGCGGTGGGACTGATTGCCCTCGTAGGCGGAGGCTTTTTTGGTAAGCTTCCCTCTTTGCAGGAGCTGGAAAACCCGTCCCTGTTGCTGGCCTCCGAAGTCTATGCCGACGATAGCACGCTGATGGGAAAATATTACACCGACAAAGGCAATCGCAACCACGTAGATTATGCCGCCATTTCCCCCAATGTGATCCATGCACTGGTCGCCACGGAAGACGAACGATTCTACGATCACTCCGGCATCGATGCAAAGGGCGTACTGCGGGCTATCCTGAAATTGGGCAAAGACGGAGGGGGAAGCACCATTACGCAGCAACTGGCATTGAACATGTTCAATGGAGAAAGAGAGCATGGCCGTGTGCGCCGGATCATCCAGAAATTAAAAGAGTGGATCATCGCCATCGAGCTGGAAAGAAATTTCAGCAAGGAAGAGATCCTCACCCTCTATCTCAACGACGTATCTTTCAGTGACAATGTATATGGCATCCGCAATGCCGCCCGGACTTTCTTTCAGAAAGAGCCGGCCGACCTCAGCATAGATGAAGCGGCCGTACTGGTGGGCATGGTAAACAATCCAAGGATCTTCAATCCCCGCACCTATCCCAGGGCGGCTATGGAAAGAATGAACCTCGTTATCAACCGGATGGCCACCAATCATTTCATTTCCGAGGCAGACGCCGCTGATCTGAAACAAAAGCCGATCAACCTGGGGCATTACCGCAAACTGGATGAGAACAACGGGACAGCCCCTTATTTTCGGGACGTCCTGAGATCCGACCTGAAGAAATGGTGCAAGGAACATAACAATCCCGAAACCGGCAGACCTTATAATCTATACCAGGACGGGCTGCGAATTTATACGACCATCAATCCCCGCATGCAGGCTTATGCCGATACCGCAGTAGCCAGGGGGATGCCGCTCTTGCAAAAGATCCTGGATGCACAGCCGGAAATCAAAAATGGCGATGTCTGGCAGGGGCATATCAATATACTGGAAGCCGCCATGCGCAGCAGTGACCGCTGGCGGAACGAAGAAGACGACAGCCTGTCCGAGGCGGCTATCCGCAACAGTTTCCACCAGCCGGTGAAAATGAAAGTCTTCGCCTGGAATGCAGCCCATGAAAAGGATACGATCATGACACCGCTGGATTCGATCAAATATCACCGGCAGATGTTGCAGACGGGCTTTATGGTAATGGACCCGCTTTCCGGTGCGGTGAAAGCCTGGGTAGGCGGCATCGATCCCAAGACCTACAAATTCGATCACGTCAATATCAATACGAAACGACAAGTAGGCAGTACCATCAAGCCCTTCCTCTATGGGCTGGCGATCGAGGACTTCAATTTTACGCCGGAGACGCAGTGCGAGGCCGTACAGCAATATTTCCCGGAATACGATGCCTATGTCCCGGCAAGGGCCCGCCGCAAAGCCGGCGGCACCCGCACCATGGCCAATGGGCTGGCCTGGTCCGTCAATGAGGTGGCAGCCTATATCATGAAGTCTTTCGGGCCTCAGGGACCCAAACGATTTGCGGAATTTATCCACCAGGTCGGAGTCCCTACACCCGTACAACCCTACCCTTCCCTGGCGCTTGGCGCCTGCGAACTGTCGCTCTATGAAATGTTATGGGGCTATAGCATCTTCCCTTCCGGAGGCTTCAGCACCCAGCCTTATTATATTTCAAGGATCGAGGACAAACATGGCAATGTGCTGGTGCGATTCGCCCCTGAACATAAAGAGGTCATTAGCCAGAAAACCGCCTATACGATGTCCCGGATGATGCAGGGGCCGGTGGACTTCGGTACGGCTGCCGGCCTGCGGCAGCGATTAGGCGTGGCCGAGATGGGCGGCAAGACGGGTACGACCAATGACAATTCCGACGCCTGGTTTATGGGCTATACTCCCCAATTGTTAGGCGGTGCATGGGTAGGCTGTGACGATCGGTTCATCCATCTCGACGGCCGGGGCAGTATCGGAGAACAGGCCGTGCGGCCTATATGGGAATACTTCTTCAGCAAGGCCCTGGCCGATAATGTGCTCGGGTTAGACAAGCAAGCCCGCTTCCCCCGGCCGGATAGTGCACAGGTCAATGAAATGGATTGGAAGAATATCGAAAAAACACCCCCTCCGGGCGCCGAAGGAGTCGACCAGGGCAATGGCAACGCCGAACAATACGGTGTCGATACCAGTGCCAGGGCGAGGGCCAATCAGTATTAATGACAACGCCTATTTTATGAATGCGAGTGCCGGGTAATCGGTATATCCTTTCGCATCCGGCGTATACAAGGTTTTAAAATCGGGCTGATTTAAGGGAGCGCCTGATTCCATTCTTTCCACCAGATCAGGATTGGCCAGAAAGCCCCGTCCAAAGGCAACCAGGTTTGCAAACCCTTTGCCAAGAGTGACTTCGGCAGTTGCCGGCGTAAGGCCATTACATAAAATGATCGTCCCTGTATAAGCCGAACGAAGGATGTCAAAGGTCTTTTGCGGGATGGCAGGGTTGGCGGATATATGTATATAAATAACTCCAATTTTATTGAGCTCCGCAGCCAGGTGAGCATAGGTTGCATGCACTTCTTCTTCCGGGTAGGGTCGCAAATCTCCCAGCGTTGAATAAGGAGAAAACCGGATGCCTGTTTTTTCTTTACCGATGGCAGCTGCGACCTTGGTTACGACCTCCAGGGTGAGCCTGGCCCGGTTGGTAATGCTGCCTCCATATTCATCCGTCCGGTTATTTACATGCGGGTTGAGGAATTGCTCCAGCAAATATCCATTGGCGCCATGTAGCTCCACGCCATCGAAGCCGGCCCTGATAGCATTCTTTGCGGCGGTGACATATCCTTCTATGACTGATTGGATGCCTTCGCTTGTCAATGCAACGGGTTGTGAATGATCCTGCATTCCTTTGGTGTCCGTAAAGATCTGCCCGGCTGCCTTGTTATCAGAAGCGCCTACCAGGGCGGCCCCTTCCGGTAAGTTGTCTTTATGACCGATGCGTCCTGTATGCATCAGCTGAAGAAAGATCTTGCTGCCGCCCTGATGAACTGCTGCCGTTGTCTTTTTCCAACCTTCGATCTGGGCCATACTGAAAGCCCCCGGGATGCGGGGATAGCCTAATCCATTGGCATCCGGCGCCGTGCCTTCGGTTATGATCAGGCCCGCCCCGGTACGTTGTCCGTAGTATTCGGCCATCAGGTCATTGGGAATATTATTAAGCGCCCTGCTACGGGTCATGGGAGCCATGACGATATGGTTCTTCAGCGTGAGGCCTTTTTCATGGTAAGGCCGTAAGAGATTGTTCATGTTGCTGTATTTTTTTGTTTTTGTATACAGCAAAATTGCACCGTTATAACGGACTAAAATAACAGCATCAGACTACAAAATAGTCCTATCCGACGAGGCTGTATCTTTTAGGCGTTAGCCCGTAATGTCGTTCGAATAAACGGCTAAAATGACTGAGGTTGGAAAAGCCAAGCTGGTAACCGGTTTCCGATACGGAATAGCCTGCCTTTTTTATCAGGAAAGCCGCTTCTTCCATTCTGGCTTTCTGGTAGTAGTTGTAAATAGTGTCGCCAAAAACCTGTTTGAACAACTGCTTCATTTTCGTTTCGCTTAGCCCTGTCTTCTTTGCCAGCGTGCCCAGGCTGGGCGGCAGGCTAAGGTCTTCGACAATGGCCGTTCTGATCGCATACAGGCTGGCGAGGTCCGCCTTGTTAACAGGGCTTTGCCGTTCGTCCTCTCTGTGCAGCAGCCGGCTAAATAACCCGTAAAGAAGCTCCTGCAGCCTGATCCGGTAATAGAAGTGATCTAATTCGTTTTGGTCGTTGAGGCCTGAGAGTTGTTTTAAGATCTTTTGCGCATCGGGAGTCATGCTCTCATGGAAGAAAAAGGGAGATTCGTTGTCCAGGATCCTCGCTATCAGACTATTCGATTTTTTAATCCGGAGGAGGGAGGCAAGAACGACCGGCCGGATACCGATTACGCCAAAATAGACTTCGCTCCCGGCGGGGAAGAAGGTCTCGGTACCCAACGCGCTGGAAGCGATCTGAATAGCCGAGCCATTGGACTTTATAAACCGGATGGCACTCTCCTGATCGGGGGAATTATTGGAGGGGATTTCCTGGCTATTGAATATAATCGAGATGAGGTCATTCTTTTCGTCCGGCGGCAACCGTCTTAAATGAAAGTCCTCGTTCAGGATATAATGATGCAGTACGAATTTGAAGTCGGGCTCGATATCGATCTTTTTGACGTATCCTTTTCCAAGGGAGGCCGGGATCGTCAACCGGTTTTTTATAACCCGGACATCCAGCTTTTGGGCAAAGCTGGTCACGAAATTAAAAGTAGGATGGACTTTAAATTCGAATACCATGGCGCTGAATTGAAATAGATGCTAAGATAATGAAGACGGCGGGTCTAATAATATTTCAATTTAAATTCTACACGCCTGTTCAGGGCCTTGCCTTCCGGCGTGTTGTTATCAGTTACCGGCCTGGCGCTGCCATAACCAATTGCGGAGAGCCGCTCTTTTGCTATACCTGCCCGAACGGAAAGGTATTCCAATACGGATTTTGCACGGCGTAAGCTCAGGGTATTATTTTTCTCCGGAGAGCCTGTATTATCCGTATGCCCTTCAATATCGAGTTTTAAAAGAGGGTTTAGTCTTAAAATACCGGCGACCTCATCCAATGCGGTATAGGAGGCCGGTAGCAATTTATAGCGATCCGTTTCAAAAAAGACATTCTTTGCGGCCCGGGTTACCTTTTCCCGGATATCTTTTTGTAAAAGCGTGGGGGATACTGCAGGCATGGGGCATCCCTGGTATGCTTGCAGGCCGGCAACCAGGGGACAGGCATCCAGGCTGTCGACAATGCCATCTCCATCCGTATCTTTTCCCGGGCGGCTGACCGGGGCAGGGCGAACAGGCAATTCCGTTACCTTCTTCCTTTTCGGGCTCTTTTTCTTTCCGATGATCCCGGCGATGCCAATGCTACCATAAAAATGACCGGATTGCGTGGAGGTGACCGGAATGCGATATTGGGAATGGATTAACAAAAAGGCTTCGCCTGGCAGGTTTACCTGGAGCCCTAATCCTGCGGGTATATAGACGCCGTAAGATCCGGGGTACCGGGAAATCCCTGCTCCTGCCTGCAGAAAGGGGTTGATCAGTCTCCTGCCGGGAAATAATTTCTCCCGCAGGGTAGCGTCAGCCTCCAGTAAGAGTTGCTTGTCCTGTTCTCCTTTATCGATACCGGGAAAAGCAAGAAAAGAGCCTGCCAGATTTATGTTCAGATCCGTTCGGGGAGTCAGGCCTTTCAGATAGCTCAAGGCGATCCCGGCCCTCCGGTAATTGAATTTCCCGGAAGTATGCAGGCTGTCGTTGTAGGAAAATGCATTGAGAAAGACATGCACCCCTACCGCCGGCTGTTGGATATAGTTGGCATCCTGGCTATAAACAATTTGTAATGAGAACGGTAATAGTAATAAAAATAAAAATATTTTTTTCATGGAGGTAGCCAGGGGTTCAATTTCAACGAATAACAAATCCATTTACCAATCCTGTGTAATATATAATAAAGATAAATACAGAACAGTTCGCAAGTGTTTACCCTTATTTAAAATCGCGTAAAAACACTCTATTTTTTAAATTGTTGGAATTTTAATCTGATGAAATTTTTATTTTCAAATAGTAATTTTAGATTAGCGGTCGTAATGATACAATTATAAAAATTGTATGTGAATACCCCTAACCTCTAACTGTAAACCATGTATCACTATCCATCTTCCGGCGCTATCAGTCCGCCGATCGTAATTCCACTCCGTACGTGTTTTAAAAAACCTGCTTTTAATTTTCCCGCTTCTTAACGGGAGTAATTAAAAAAACGCTGGCCCGGCGGCAGGCCTGGCCTATTCCTCTTGTGTCCTTGCTATAAGAAATAGTTGAGCGCACCTGTGTTCGGGCTATGTTATGTCCCGGCTTAAAGCCGGGCGGGCTGTCGCTTGTCTGTCACTGAACCAAAACATGGTCCATTGAAGGATTCATAAAGAATAAATTTCCCAATATGATCAGCATGAAAAAAATAATAGTCCTCGTGTTATTGATCAGTGGATATAGTATCTCCCAGGTGAGAGGGCAGGCGACGGCCAGCTTCAATTTTTCATTGGCTTCCAGGCCGGTGACGGGATGGGTCAATGTGACCGGAGACCCCTCTACGGCCGTTCGGGCGGCGACCGACGCCGCCACCGGCATCGGGATCAGCAGCGTGGCGACAGCCAACTGGTCAGGCTATCTCGGTGCGTGCGCGCATGACAGCAATGGCGTTACCAATGGCACTTTTTTCCCGGCAGCGGTCATGTATAATAACTGGTTCCAGTACGGAACCTCGCTAGGCAATTACAATGCGGCCATCCCTCAATTTATCATCAGCGGCCTGAATGTGGATAGTGTCTATACGATTAAAATGTCCGGCAGCAGCACCTCCGGGTTTACCTCTAATCCTACAAGATATACCGTGTCGGGGGTGACCGTCTACGGGCCTATCGATATAAATGCACATAGCAATATTACCGCGGGCGCTACTTTCAACAATATCGCTCCGGATGAGACCGGGAAGATCAAAATCTATGTCAATACCACTTCCGCCAGCCAGGTAGCAGATATCTGTGGTATACAGATCATCCGGCAACGGACCGTCGCTCCCGTTCCGGTGGTCACCATCACGAGCCCGGAGAATAATGACATACTGCTGGAGGCCAATAATGTGACCGTTAACGCCACGGCCACCGAGACGGGCGGCAGCATACGGAAGGTGGAGTTCTATACCAATGGGACCAAGGTGGGCGATGACTCGGTAGCGCCCTACACCTATAGCTGGGTAAATCCCAATGAAGGTACTTATGCCCTTACGGCGCGTGCCATCGATTCAGCGGGCTCTACCGGTACTTCTACCATTAATGTCAGCATCGAACCGCTAAGTTCTTTCTGGTCGATGACAGGCAATATCAAGGCCAATGCCGATAGTAATTTCCTGGGGACCGTGGATACCAACCGGCTTGCCATCCGGACCAACAATGTGGAGCGGGTGAGCGTGCTTGGCGACGGAACGGTAGGCATCGGCACCAAGAATACACAAGGATATAAACTGGCAGTAAATGGGAATGCCATTTTTACGAAGGTCAGGATCAAGGCCTATGCGGCATGGCCGGATTATGTATTCAAAAAAGAATATAAACTGCCGGGCCTCGATTCGCTGGAAAGATATATTCAGCTTCACCAGCATCTGCCGGGTATTACTCCTGCAGCTACCGTGAAAAAGGAAGGTATGGATATCGCCGATGACCAGGCTATCCTTCTTAAAAAAATCGAAGAGTTGACGCTTTACCTGATCGGGCAGAATAAAAAACTGGAACGGCAGAACAAACGGCTGAAAGATCAAAATATCAAATTAGAGAAATTGCAGCGCGAGGTTCAACAGCTGAAAAAACATACTAAAATATAGTTTGATATGCAAAAATATATACCGGTCTTATTACTATTGACTTTGTGCTTCGCTAATTTCTTGCAAGCCCAGCAAACGGCGAGCTTCAATTTCTCCTCGGCGGCCCATGCGGTGACGGGATGGAATAATGTAGCCGGCGATCCTTCGGTCAGTGTGCGGACGGCCACCGATGCCTCCGGTATCAGCGTGAGTTCTGTGAGCACCTCCAACTGGAACCGGTATAATAGCTCCAACTCGGCCTATGACGGGGGTGGTGCGACAGGCGGCGCCTTTTTTCCCGCGGCGGTTATGGCCAATATGTGGTTCCAATATAACAGCACCTTATCGGGCTATAATGCCTCTGTACCCCAATTGCAGGTCAGCGGGCTGAACAAGGACAGCCTGTACACCCTGAAGATGACCACTAGCTGGGCTACTACCTCCTTTAACCTGAACCCGACCCGCTATACGGTCACCGGTAAGACGGTAGTGGGTTATCTGGATGTGAACGGAAATATGAATACAACCGGCGGGGCAATCTTCAGTAATGTGGCACCGGATTCTACCGGGAAGATCAAAGTGTATGTCAATACCGTCTCCACGACCAATGTGGCGGGCATATCCGGCTTGCAGATTATCAGGGGCACCAACGTAACACCGGTTCCTACGGTCAGCTTCACCAGTCCCCATAACGGGGATATCGTCCCGGAGGATGGCAATGTCGTCTTGAATGCGGTCGCCACCGAGATGGGGGGAACGGTGGCCAAAGTGCAATTTTTTCAGGATACGGTGAAAATCGGGGAAGTGACGACGTCGCCCTATACGCTAACATGGACCACACCCAATCCGGGGACCTATACGCTGATGGCCAAGGCCCTTGACAACGCGGGCGCATTTGCCGCTACCTCTATTACGGTCACGGTGCAGTCGCTAAACGATTTCTGGTCGACCACGGGCAATATCGCCGCCAATGCCGACAGCAATTTCCTGGGGACCGTGGATACCAACCGGCTGGCCATCCGGACCAACAACATAGAGCGGGTGAGCGTGCTGGGAGACGGAACGGTGGGCATCGGCACCAAGAATACATTCGGGTATAAACTGGCCGTAAATGGGAATGCCATTTTTACGAAGGTCCGGATCAGGGCCTATGCCGCATGGCCGGATTATGTATTCAAAAAGGAATATAAGCTGCCGGGCCTCGATTCGCTGGAAAGATATATTAAGCGCCACCAGCATCTGCCGGGTATTACTCCTGCAGCTACCGTGAAAAAGGAAGGTATGGATATCGCCGATGACCAGGCTATCCTCCTTAAAAAAATCGAAGAGCTTACCCTCTATCTTATACAGGAACATAAATCCGTAGAGAAGCTGGCAAAAGAAGTAAGAGAGCTGAAGCGGCAAAATCAACAACTGAAAGCACAAGGCACCCAAAACAACAAGTGAGCATTCGCGCAATCATATTATTACTATCATTCGCAGGGATCGGACTGAGCTCGTTCTGTCAAACTGCGCCTGTCAAAAAGGATAGCACCGTATTCGGATTGGCGCTGCCGCCCGGCATTACCAGGGACAGTACTCTTTTCAAGTTCGATACGATGACCGTCCAAGGCATGCTCCAACGGGAAAAGAATAATCTGGCCAAAAAGGGAGCCTTGCCCCGGAAGGAAGCGGTGCATCCATCCCCTTCTCTGGCATTTACCGGAGGCTATGCCAGTTATGGATTTAACTACCGGTCGGATCTGGACACACCTTATACAGAAAAAAATATCACCCAGCACCAGGTAGTTTCCACCCTCAATTTTATGGTAGGCGGCCTGATCCCCATTCGCGTGAATAGCTTCATCCGACGGAGCAATTCATCCGTCTTCCGGGACATAACGGATGTACAGGTAGCTTTCGATGCGGCCGGCTATCGGAACGGGCTCGCTTCCCGGATGCGGGAGTCCTTGCTACAGCAGGCTCCGGGAACCGATTCCACAACGGGCAAATTATATGCGCTCCAGCAAAACCGGCTCAAAAAATTAGGCGCCTGGCTGCAGGACCCGCTGACAGGGCAAAAACTGGTCGAGGCCAATGAGATCGTAAAAGTGCCGCATATTACCTATGATATGCAGTTGCCAGACAGCACGAATAAGAAGCGGGAGGATTCACTACGCAGGGAAGCCCGCCTCTTCCTGGAATTATATGCCAATGCAAAAGGAGCTTATGACCGGGCCTTTCACCAGGCAGATACGCTGAAGCAATTATATGATCAATCCCTGGAGAAGGAGAAAAAGTACCGGCAAATGCTGAACGGGAACTTCAATACGTCGTCTTCGTATGAGAAATGGAGACAAAATTCGCCCGACGCCCCTGAATTGCCTGCCGGCTATCGTTGGTTATTGGGGGTGCGTAATTTTGGGATCGGGCGGAATAATATCAATTCTTCGGAGCTAACGGCTAAGAATATAAGTTTGAACGGCCTGAATTTCGAATACAATTCCTGGTATTACCTGGGGGTCTCCGCGGGCATGGTGAACTATCGTTTTCAGGATTTTGTCGTTCACAGCGCCAAGCAGCCTCCGCAATATATGTACCTGTTTCGCGCCGGGCTGGGCAGGCTGGAACGAAACTATTTTATTCTTTCATTCTTCGGCGGTCAAAAGCAGATCCTCACTTCCGCCAATAGTTCCGGAGTGTCGCCGGTGGTAAAGCTGACAGGGCTCAGCGCGGAGACCAAATGGCAGGTGGAGCGGAATACGTATGTGACGGCGGAAGTCGCTCAATCTTTTTCGCCGGACCTGCAAGATCCGTCTTCCTCCCGAAAACCCGGCTGGGACCTTTCGGACCGGAGCAATAAAGCGCTGTCTTTAAAACTTTCGTCCTGGGTGCCTGCGACGGCTTCCAGGCTGGAAGCGCAGTATAAATTCACCGGGGCCAATTACCAGTCCTTTACTAGTTTTCAGACCAATGCGGAGCAAAGATCCTGGTATGTCAGGGGAGAACAGAATTTTTTCAGCCGGCAATTGAAGCTGGTGGCGTCCCTGCGAAGCAACGATTATTCCAACCCTTATATCGTGCAGAACTACAAGTCCAATACGGTCTTTAAAAGCCTGAGCCTCACCTTCCATAAAAAGAAGCTGCCCATTGTCAGTATAAGCTATATGCCGATGTCACAACTGACAGTAGTAGGCACACAACTCGAAGAAAGCCGTTTTCAGACGCTGAATGCCAGCATCAGTCATTTTTATAAGTTCGGGCAGCGTCAGGCGGCTACCAATATCGTCTATACGAAATTCTTCAACAGCAGCAGCGACACGGGCTTCATTTATTATAATTCCGTGAACCTGTATGCCAGTCAAACGATCTTCTTCCGGGATTTCACGGCGACCCTTGCCTTGTCCCATAGCCAGAGCGCGGGCTACCAGTACAATGTGCTGGAAGGGAATGTCAATATCCCTTTGGCAAAAGTGGCCAGCCTGGGGATGGGCGCCAAGCTGAATAATCTGAACCAGGTACAGACGGGAGTGGGTGGTTTTATAAATGCCAATATCGCTATCGACCGCCGGGACAAGTTAAGCTTCCACCTGGAAAAAGGGTATTTGCCCGGAAGCGGAACGGCGGCTAAGCTGGTCCCGAATGTGCTCGGAACGATCAATTATATAAGAACATTTAAATAATGAATATCATTTTATGAAAAAATATATTCTCTTATTCCTATTGGCGGCAAGGCTACCCGATTTACAGGCACAGGTGGTGCTTAACCTGCAGCTGCCTCCGGCAGGTCTTACGGTAAAAAGCCAGTTATGGAATCTATCGGTCGTCAACACCGCCAACCAGCCTATGCAGGCTCAGATCGAGCTATCCATGGTCAGTGTCTCCAATAACCAGACGGTGCTGACGGCCACCACCCGGGTACTTGATTTCCCGAAAGGGCTGAAACAATTGCATGCGGGGGAAGTAGCGCCCGTCATCTACAATGTGCTGGCCTCGGGCTATAATGTGGATGGCAGTCCGGAAGGTTTCCTGCCGGTAGGTACGTTCCAGCTTTGTTATTCCCTGGTCCGGGTGGACCTGGAAACTTCGGAAAGGGTGGCCGAGGAATGCGAGACGGTGGTCGTTGAACCGATCAGCCCTCCGCAGCTGGTTACTCCTTCGGACAGCGAGAAAGTGGAGCTGCCCCGTCCCCTGTTCAACTGGCTGCCTCCTTCTCCGGTCCAGTTATTCAACAATCTCGTATACGATTTCAACCTGGTGGAAGTGCAAAGCCTGCAGACCGGCGCAGATGCCATCCAGCAAAACATTCCGTTGGAGACAGAAAGTAACCAGACGGTCACCAACCTGCAGTACCCGGCCTCTTTACCGGAACTGGATACCAGTAAGCTCTATGCCTGGCAGATCACGGCCAGGAGCGGCGGCAGCGAGGTCGCCAGAAGCGAAGTCTGGACATTCCGGGTAAAAAAGAATGCTACGGATTCCCTAAGACCGGCGCCGGTGTATTATTCGAGAATGAAAAGGGAGACGGATGCCGCCTATACCGTTTGTTATGGAACCCTGTATTATGAATACCTGAACGAGGCGAATGACCGGCAGATTCCCTTTAAAGTCTATGACCTGGGCGATGCGGCCCGTAAAGAGCTCCTGCTGGATTCCACCCTGATCGACCTGCATTTCGGGCAGCAGCTGGGAAAGCTGGATTTCAGCAAGGAGACGATTTTAAAGGACAAACATATTTATCTGCTGGAATTGATCAATTCCAGGAAAGAACACTGGTATCTGAAATTTCAATACCGGAAGAAAACCTAACCGGGTGGAACCCGGTTGTGAACAAGGCCCATAGGCCGAAGTTCACCGACATTAATGTGTATTGCCTGGAAGGATTACCTTCCATTTAATCCTTCCAGGCAATACTTTTTGATCCCAAGCAGAACCCCTAATTAACAGCGCATGATCATTAATTTCCTTAGCCGCCGCTCCAAACTGATAGCCTGGTCTTTCTATTTTCTTTTCTATGGAGACTGGCTGATCGCTGCCGAAACGAACCGTTCGCATGCTAATCGTTCATACGAGGCAGGGGCTGAGGTTCCGGCTTACCAGGAACCGGAGAGCCTCTATCCTATCCCCGGACTATCCGATGGGCCCGGAAAGCGTATCCGGGAGAAGACAGATCTTCCCCACACCGTGCAAAGAATGGCCCAGACGAAGCAAAAAGCATTCGGGGGAGGGCCGACACAGCCGGAGATGCAGGCTTTCCAGTCCGTGAATGCCAACAACATGGTGGATCTGTTTTCCGGGGACTTCTCCTACAATATTCCTTTGATGGATGTGGGTGGATATCCGGTCAATATATCTTACCGGAGCGGTATCTCGATGGACCAGGAAGCCAGCTGGGTCGGACTGGGATGGAATGTCAACCCCGGTACGGTCACGCGGAACCTGCGTGGAATACCGGATGACTTTAACGGGAATGACTCCATAAAAAAAACCACCAGTATCAAGGAAAACAAAACGATCGGGGTCACTGGCGGCGGCGGTGGGGACATCGAGCTCACGGGCTTTCCCATCAGCATCGGGTTGGGCGCCAGCATCGGCATTTTCCACAATAGCTATAAGGGCTGGGGATTAGAGAATGGCGTCAATGTCAGCCTGAATGCCGGCAGCGGGTCTTCGGGTGGACTTACGGGCGGGCTGGGTCTTTCCGTCAACAATAATTCGCAGGATGGGCTCACGCTTACGCCCAGCCTCTCGGTCCAGCTTTCGCAAAGCAATGCCGATGAGACGGCGGGTCTGTCTGGCAGTTTCTCCACTTCCCTACCCTATAATTCCCGAACGGGGCTTAAGGGCTTGCAAATGTCCATGGGGCTCAGGCAGACGAAAATAGACGAAGACAATCTAAAAAACCCGTATAGAGCCGAAGGATCTTTCTCCAGCCAGATATCTTTTGCCTCCATGGCCTATACACCCACGATAACCATTCCGATCAGCAGTCAGCAATACACCTTTACAGCGAAAGTAGGGTCTGAAATATATGTCTTCCATCCCAGCGTCTATGTCAGCGGCTATGTATCCAAACAGAGTATCGCTCCGGCGGATACTACCCTTTCGCTGCCCGCCTATGGCTACCTGCATTACCAGGATGGGGCGAGCAATAAAAGCGCTTTGCTGGATATGAACCGGGAAAAGGAAATGATCTACCGCGATAATCCGCCCACACCACATATCGCCGTTCCTATTTACACCTATGATGCCTTTTCGATCACCGGGGAAGGAACCGGCGGCATGTTCCGGGCCTACCGGGGAGATATTGGTTCCATTTTCGATCATTTTATCCGCACAAAGGATGCTTCGACAAGAGGCAGCGTGGATATCGGCGTACCTGAGCTGGTGCATATCGGGGTGGACCTGAACCTTACCCGGTCATTTACTCAGAACAGCGCCTGGGTGGACCAGAACAGCCTGCGCAGTACGCTTGCTTTCAAACAGGACTCCGGCCTCTTCGAGGCGGCTTACTTCCGTAACCCGGGTGAAAAATCCATCAATTCCAAAAAATTCTACGATGCTATCGGCGGGGATGATGTGGTAGCCGCTAAACTCTTCCAGCCTGGCCCTGGCAGCAGCGTTATCCAGGCGACCAATTACCTGACGCATTACCAGGGCGCGCGGGCGGTGGGCGATAGCCTATTGACCCCGCAAAAAGCCTTTAAGACGGAGAGGGATAAAAGGACCCAGGTCATTTCCTATCTGAATGCTAATGAAGCCGATGCCGCCGGACTGTCGCGGTATATCGAGAACTATACGCCTAACCAGTTCAGCCTCTCCAATTGCATATCCGGACTGGTGCAAAGCAATGGCCTCAACGGGCTGGTGGGAAGCTATTATCCCAATACGAAACTCAGCGGTCCCGCCTATACGCGGATCGATACCGCGCTTAATTTCGACTGGGGTACCGGGGGAGCGCGTGTACCCGTTTCGCCCCCGGTGGATCATTTTCCAGGCACCAATTTTTCTATCCGCTGGGTAGGCCGGCTCAAGGCGCCGGTGACCGGTCAATATACTTTTACCAGCACACGGGATGATGGGCTTCGTCTTTGGCTGAACGATACCCTGCTGGTCAATAAATGGACGACCGGAAATACAACCGATAATTT
Source organism: Puia sp. (assembly GCA_035555335.1). GTDB lineage: Bacteria > Bacteroidota > Bacteroidia > Chitinophagales > Chitinophagaceae > Puia. Next base: position 127,959 of record DATMGS010000027.1, on the reverse strand, counting down.
CACGGTGAACCTTGTCGCAGGTCGATTGTACACATTCCGGACGGAGTATGTACAATATGGTTCTAAAGCGAGAGTGAAACTTCAATGGTCCTATCCCGGCCAGATAATACAGGTGGTGCCGCCCTCCTTTTTTTACCTGCCCCAGGTAGATTCGATCCCGGTATCAAGCAACCTGACATTGGAGAGAAGGGTGACTGCCTACAGAAAGCCGAACCATATTTCCGAGATCGACGTGCTGAACAATGACGGCCGGAGATATGTCTATGGGATTCCCGTATACAACCTGCGGCAAAAAGAAGCCACATTCGCCGTAAATGGAAAAGCGAATGGGAATACACAGAGCGGACTGGTAAAATATGCGCACGATGTTGCCAATGCCGATAACACGGCCGGCGGCAATCATCAGGGAAAGGACTGGTATTTCAACAGTGAAGAAATCCCCGCCTATGCCCATTCCTTTTTACTGACCGGTATCCTTTCCACGGATTATGTGGACCTGACCGGCAATGGCATTTCTGACGATGACCTGGGGGATGCCGTCAAATTCAACTATTCCAAGGTCTGCGGCATCGGTAATCCTTATCGCTGGCGCGCGCCCTATATAGCAGACAGCGCGACTTACAACGAAGGGCTGAAGACGGAGAGCCGGGATGACAAAGGCAATTATATCTACGGGGAGAAGGAATTATGGTACATGCATTCCATCCAGTCCAAGACGATGATCGCCACTTTCGTGCTGGAAAACCGGTCGGATCTTTTTGCCGTCGACGAAGCCGGGCATAAGGTAGCGGACAGCAGCGCCAAGCGGCTGAAAGAAATCGACCTGTACAGCAAGGCCGATTTCATTAAGAACGGGACCAGCGCCATCCCCGTCAAGACCGTGCATTTTGAGTATTCTTATGAACTGTGCCGGGGCGCCAATAAAGGAGTGGACCTCGCTCATCAAAGCGATTCGGGCAAGCTCACCTTAAAAAAGATCTGGTTCACCTATAACGGTAATAACAAGGGGAAGCAGAATCCTTATATCTTTCATTACAATTCGCTGAACCCTGCTTACAATATCAAGTCCTATGACCGCTGGGGCAATTATAAAGATCCCTTGCAAAACCCGGGCTCTACCACCAGCAACCTGATCACGAATGCGGAGTATCCCTATGCCCTGCAGGACAGTGCAACCGCGGGGCTGAATGCAGCGGCCTGGTCGCTGGATTCCATCAATCTGCCATCGGGAGGCGCTATAAAGGCGACTTTCGAGAGTGATGACTATGCGTATGTGCAAAACAAACGGGCGATGAACCTGTTCAAGCTGGCAGGCCTGGGGCCTGACTCTGTCATGAGCCATAGTTCCTCCAAACTATACGATCCCCAAAAAGGCGATAATCTGTATGTTTTCGTCAATGTACCGCAATCCGTCAGCAGCAAGGCGGACCTGCTGCAAAAATACCTGGCGGGAGTCAGCAAGCTCTACTTTAAGCTGTTCGTACGGATGCCCGACGATCAATGGGGCAGCGGCTCCGAATATATATCCTGTTATGCCGACCTGGCTTCCGGCAACAGCTATGGGATCGTGAACGGCGGCACGATCTGGATTAAGATCAGCGGTATCTCGCTGGCAGGAGACGGGGACGGGCCTTATAGCCCGCTGGCAAAGGCGGCCATCCAGTTCCTCCGCCTGAACCTGCCTTCCAAGTCTTATGCAGGATCCGAACCGGGTGACAATATCGATCTGGCGTCCGCGATCCAGATGATCTTCGGCATGGCGGATAATCTCAAAAATGCTTTCAAATCCTTCGACGCCACCGCCCGGAACCATCCCTGGTGTACGGCCGTGGATCTCAACCGGACCTTTATACGGCTGGACAATCCCGTCTATAAAAAATACGGGGGCGGTCACCGGGTAAAAAGGATCACCATTTATGACAAATGGGATAAGATGGTGACCGGACAGCGGCCTGCCGTCTATGGACAGGAATATACCTATACGACGCAACAGGAGATCAACGGGGTAACGACCACCATCAGCAGCGGGGTCGCCAGCTATGAGCCCGGCATCGGGGGCGAGGAGAATCCTTTCCGGCAGCCCATTGAATATGTCGAGAAGATTGCGCCGCTGGGGCCGGTGACACTGGGCTATTCCGAAGAGCCGTTGGGTGAGTCCGTCTTTCCTTCAGCGGGCATCGGCTATAGCAAGGTGAGAGTGCGGACGATCAATTACAAGAACCGGAAGTCGGCCAATGGTTATGAGGAAACTACTTTTTACACGGCTTATGACTTCCCCACTTATACGGACAGATCGTTGCTTGATAACGATACCAAGAAAAGGTATAAGCCGGGACTGGCCAATTTCCTCCGGATCAATGCCTATCATTACCTGACCCTGTCGCAGGGCTTCAAGGTGGAACTGAACGATATGCATGGGAAGCTGCGGACACAGGCTTATTATCCGGAGACGGATCCCAACAACTATACCTCTTATACGGAAAATATTTACAAGGTAGAGAACCCGCTCGCCGACGCGAAAAAACTATCTAATGTCGTCCCGGTCATGCACCCGGACGGGAGTATCGATACGGCTGCCTATATTGGCAAGGATGTGGAGCTGATGACGGATATGCGGGAGCAGCTATCCGTCACCAATGGATATAACCTGAGCGTGAATTCGGATATGTTCCTGGTTTCGTTCATCCCTCCCCTCTTCGTCATTCCCTCCCTGATCAACCTGGCGCAAAGGGAAGAGAATCAGTTCCGGTCGGTGGCAATCCTCAAGGTAATCCAGCGGTATGGCATCCTGGACAGCGTGATCCATATCGATAAAGGCAGTAAGGTATCGACTAAAGATGTCCTCTACGACAGTGAGACGGGAGATGTGCTGCTGACCCGTACGCAAAATGAATTCAATGATCCGGTCTACAGTTTCAGCTATCCTTCTCACTGGGCTTATGACGGCATGGGGCTGGCCTATAAAAATATCGGCCTGTTATTGCAGCATGTGACCATAAAACAAGGCAAGCTGGTAAAAGGAGCCATCGCCCCGGATAGCGTGCTGTTCAGCAGCGGCGATGAGATCCTGGTGGCGGGCAAACAGCAGACGGGGACTACCGTGAGCTGTGTTACTCCTTTCTCCACCTTCCCGGACTATACGAAGATCTGGTCGATCGACAGCAGTATCCTGCATGGCGGGCCAAAAAGTATTTATTTCATCGACAAGGACGGTATACCCTATAACGGTAATGATATTACCTTGAAAATAATCCGCTCCGGCAGGCGGAATATGAATAGCATGGCAGGCTCGGTCACTACCCTGCAAAATCCATTGATCCAGAACCCATCGACGCACCAGTATAGCCTGGCGCTGAACGCCTCCTCCAATGTGCTGAATGCAGCCAGCTCGGAGTTCAGGCAGTTTTGGAAGGTGGAGGATACGCGAACGCAAAGAACGGCGACACAGATCACTTGTGATACGACGAGCTGTAATGATACGATACCGGCGACGTATCAGAATACGACGGCACAGCCCTGCTTTTCTGCAGCGAAGAACCCGGCTTACTCTGCCGGACGCACTGTTATTTATTCGTCCGTGAGCGATGTCACCGGTGAATCATTTGATGATCTTACCGATGGCTTTTGGGAAAATACCGGGAATAGTCTGACGACTGGCCGGTTAAATCGTATTGGCATCTGGCCCTGCGATAGTTGTTCCGGATCTGCTTGTGGTCCTAGCCAGGCATGGGTAGGTTTTTCGAAAGCCATCTATATCCCCTCCTCAGATACGGTGTTTATCGGAATTGGTGGAGATAATCAGGTAAGAATCATTATCGATCAAACAGAAACGATTGCCAATCTACAAGCCAACTCCGGTGACGGAGAGCCATTTTCAAGATGGCACATATATGCAAAATATTTATCTGCCGGGTATCATAATTTTACCATACAGGGTTGGAATGTAGATAATTCTTCACCGGCAAGTTTCGGAGCGGAGATATATAATCTTCCCCGATCAATTCTTATAAGTGCCGATAGCATTACCATAAAGAACAATACGTTGTTTTCTACCGGAGACTCGGCATTCCTCTCTCAAACTATTTACAGTGGATACTCATGTCCTATGGACACGAGCTACCATTTAGATTCCACCGGCGGTCATTATAATTGTATAAAGCATATGACATGCAGGTCTTGTGATACTTTATACTCCTATAGCTGCCGGAGCATTGTCACCGATACGACCTTTAACCCTTACGCATCCGGCGTACTAGGCAACTGGCGGGGCGACCGGAACTATACCTATTTCGGAACCCGCGCGGAAACCGATCCCTCGGCCAGCACCAATATCCGTCACAACGGCGCCTTCCATGACTTCGCCTCCTTCTGGAATTTCCAGGGAGGAGGCCTGGCGGCCCAGTACGATACTACCCGCTGGGTATGGAACAGCGAGTTGACAATGTTCAACCGGAAAGGGCTGGAAATAGAGAACAAAGATCCACTGGGAAGGTATAATTCCATCCAGTATGGCTATAACCTTACGTTGCCGGTAGCCGTCACGCAGAATGGCCATTACCGGGAGTCGGCCTTCGAAGGATTCGAAGATTACGGTTTCCTAACCCAGGTATGCGATACGTCCTGCCCGGCTGACCGGTTTATTGATTTTAGCCCTTACCTGTCCAAACTGACGACGACACAGAAACACAGCGGAAAAAGCAGCCTTCTGCTGACTCCGGGCGACAAGGCGGGACTCCAGTTTACGCTGACGGACCAGGACACGGCCCAGGCTTCGCTGACCTTTACGACGAGCCTTGACGCCTGTAGCGACAGCACGGTGCTAAACACGATCAAAATACCCAATACCATCCTGTTGCCCGCTTTCTCTCCATTCAAGGGCCGGCAGATGGTGATCAGCGCCTGGGTAAAAGAACAGCAGTCCTGCACCTGTACGTCCTATACCAACAATGATATCAAGGTAGTCTTTACGGTAGGTGGCGCTACTCAATCGACTACCTTCCTTCCCGCCGGCAATATCATCGAAGGATGGCAACGTTACGAGGGGGTCTTCACCATCCCGGCCAACGCCACTGACATGAGCGTCAATATGGAAGCAACCGGATCGACGACGGTCTATTTCGATGACCTGCGCATCCATCCTTTCAATGCGAACATGAAATCCTTTGTATATAATCCTGTCAACCTGCGGCTGATGGCGGAGCAGGATGAGAACAATTATTCCACCTTCTATGAATACGATGACGATGGCACCCTGATCCGGGTGAAAAAAGAAACGGAAAGAGGCATTCAAACCATTAAGGAGACCCGGAGCGCCTTATTAAAACAGTAAACTATGTACGTAAAGAAGATATTGCTATTCATCCTGTTAAGCAGCGGCCTGTACGCTGGCTTGCAGGCGCAAACGCCGGAAAAACAGCGCGCCGTCGAACTATTGCGGTCCCTGTCCGACCGGTACAGGAACTATAAGAGCCTGCACTTTATCATTGTCTATAAATATAGCAGTGAAGATAAACCGGGGGTTTACCTCGACTCTCTGAAAGGGGACTTCAAAATGAGCGGAAGCAGCTATCGTTATATCCTGGATAGTACGGAGTTCATTGCGAATAAGGACCTGACGGTGGTACTCTACAAGCAGGATCAGGTCATGTTCCTCTCGAAGACTTCCCCGGCCATGCAGTCGGGTAATCCGATGGCGCTGCTGGATAGCATCCTGTTGAAAAATGACAGTGTGAACTGTCAGCTGACGGAGACGAAGGAACAGCAGAAGATCAGGATCTCTTTCCAGCCGGGACTGGCGACCCGGGCCATCGAATATACGATCGACCGAAAGTCCGGTTTCGTGACCCGGATGACCCAGGTCGTGCAGTCGCAGCAATTATACGATCCATCGGTACGATCGCTGGTGGAGGGTCACTCCTCTTATTCCATTGTGGAAACAGACTTTTCGAATTACCGGGAAGGGGATTTTGACGAACGGGAACTGGACCTGGGCCGGTATTTCAAAAGAGAGGGAAATACGTTCGTGACTATAGCACCCTATGATTCCTATAAAATATTTTTAGGTACTCCTGACTTATAATAACCTCAGCGTATGAAGAAATCATTCCTATACCTGTCGCTGTCCGTCCTGCTACTCCTGTCCGGCATTGGCAGCAACACCTTAAAAGCCAATCCGGGCCAACCGCCGGTATTACAGGTGCTGGATGGCAGCCAGGGCCAGTTGAGCAAGGATTCGTTCAATATCGTGTCGGACACCTTGTTCTTTAATCATACCTATGACAGTGCGCTGGTCAGGAATACGATTACGTTCCGGATCAATCCTTACTCCCTGTATAGTCTGCAGGGAGCCTTTACGGCGACGGCCAGGCTGGAACTGACGGTCACGGCAGCAAGCGGAGCCGTCTCTACGTTCGATACTTCCCTAACGATCCGGTATAATAAAGACAGCGCCTACACCGACCAGGACAGCTATATATTCAGCAATGCCTATCGGGTAAAAGTGAAGATACTGGACCGCTCGACAGATGCGGGCTGGGATGTGTGGAAGACCCTGGAACTGCAAAATGAGCTGCAGAGCTTTCCGGTATATACGTTTGACTGCTCAAAAGATACGGTTCAGTCGGCGACGCATGCCGCCCTGGACTCCAATACCACGGCCGATGAGCTGCCGGTAAGCTGGACGGCCGCCACCGGGGCCGATTGGTACGACCTGGAATGGACCTATATCGACTCCAGCGCCCTGGCAGGGCCTGCCCATCTGTACGGCAATCCGGCCAGTCCCAGCGCAAGCCTTATCTTCGACAACAATTGCAGCCGGGTGACCATTACCGGCACCTCTTATAATATCCCTATTTTTTATGACGGGGCAGGCACGTTGTTCTTCCGGGTGAGACCGGTGCAGCTGCAGGCAGGGGGAGGACGAACGGAAGGGCATTGGACTTCGGACCAGCAGGTTCCCGGCAGCTGGTACTTCAAAGGGCACCAGCGCAACCTGAACTGGCAGTCTACGGCCAGCTATGCGGAGGAGGGCAAGCGGAAAGTGGTGGTGCAATATTATGACGGAAGCCTGAGAGGACGCCAGACGGTCACCAAGGACAATACGACCAACACCACCCTTGTCAGCGAGAGCTATTACGATTATCAGGGAAGGCCGGTGATCCAGGTCCTGCCGGCCCCAACGTTCAGTAGTGTCATCAAATACTCGCAGAACTTCAATCTGGGACTGAATGGTGCTGCTTACGACAAGAATGACTTCGATACCCTCTACGATCCAACTCTTTATTGCAATACCGGGGCTACCGCCATGAGTACGGACAGCGGAGCTTCGCAGTATTATTCCCCGTCCAACCCCGATAAGGATACAGGCATCCATAAGTATATCCCCGATGCGCAGGGGTATCCTTTTACGCAGGTGGAATATTTGCAGGATAATACCGGGCGTATCAGCCGGCAGAGCGGCGTAGGCCCTACCCATAAGCTGGGCAGCGGGCATGAGACCCAGTATTATTATGGCACTCCGGATCAGCGTGAGCTGGATGCCCTGTTTGGAACGGAAGTGGGAGATCATTCGCATTATTTTAAGACCATGGTCCGGGATGCCAACGGGCAGTTCAGCGTCAGCTATACGGACATGCATGGCCGTACGATCGCTACGGCGCTGGCGGGGGCACCTGACAGCGTAAAGCTGGATACGCTAGCATCCTACCGGTCACAGACGATCACGGAGACCCTGTCCGATCCGGCGTCCAATGTGATCAAAGATTTGGTGATGGAAAGCAAGAAAGGGTTGTTGGTAGCAATACCCGGCATCGACACTTTTACCTATAAGCTGAACCCGGCATCCCTGCAATTGGCGGATTGCAACAATACGCAAGTGTGTTATGATTGTCTGTATGACCTGGAGATCACGATGACGGACGACTGCAATAACCAGAAGCTGGGCGGACAGGCCTTTGACACCGTCTTCCATAATTTCACCCTGGGTGGTCGTCCGGATACCACCTGTGCGAAAGCGGATAGTTTTACGGTAAAATTCACCAAATACCTGCCGGTGGGGAGTTACGAAATCACCAAGCGGCTATCGGTGAGCCGGTATGGTGAGAATTATTACCGCGACAGTGTCTTTATGAAAAGGAATGCCTGCCGTAATAATAATAGTTTCCTCCAGGAGCAGCAGGCTATCCAGGCCAGCATTACCCAGTGCCAGCCTACCTGCCAAAGCTGTAATGACAGTCTCGGCACCTGGACGCAGTATTATGCGAGATTTGTCGCACATGCCGGTATCGCCGCGGGAGATACATCCTACGACGGGATGATCCGGACGGCATACCAAGAGGCACAGGCTGCCTGTAATGTGCTCTGCAATACCTCCAACGAGGCAGATGATATACTGAAGGCTATGTTATTGGACATGACGCCCCCTTCCGGTCAGTACGCCAATGTAAGCAACCTGGCGGACGCCTATTCCATATTCCATGTCGATACCAATTCCACCGGAGATCCAAACGATACGGCCAAATTCAGCCTGTCGGCCAATCGATACCTGGATGAAAACGGGCATCCGGATTCCGTCTATGATGAAGCAGCGGGAAAAACGGTCAGGCCGCAGGATCTGACTCCTGACGCCTTTGCCGATAAATTCAAGCTAACCTGGGCGCAGGCCTTACTGCCCTATCACCCGGAATATTGTAAGCTGGTCCAGTACCAGTTGATTCCGCTAAGTCCGGCCTGGGACAAACGATTTGAGGCGGTGGATACTTATGGGGAGGCGTTGAGCAAAGGATACCTCAATCCGGCCCAGGTCCCCGGAACAGGTTACAGCAGGTTTAATGCGACGGACACGGCTGATTATGATCCGTTGGCGACACATTATACCGGCTATCAAACTGCCTTGCAAACAGCCATGACGAGCTATCTCGTCACACAAAAATATGACCATACTGCCATCACCCTCACTGTTTGGGAAATGGCTACGGCTGCCATCCGGTGTGCGGGAAAGGACTCCTCCTGCATCTATCAATATAGATCGCCGGACAGCGCCTTCAACAGCAATGTATGCACCGGTGACCTGGATATGATCTGGCGGAATTTCAGGCAGTCCTACCTGGATATCAAGCGCAAAGTTCTTAACGATCAGCTGAAAAGTACCTGCGGAGCGCCTACCGCCACCACCCTATTTAAAGCCGGTCATCAGCCGCATTTTACGGACGCGGGGGAACTGAGCCAGGCAGACAGTCTGGTTTCTTCTACTGACCCCACAACGGTTCTCCAGCAGAACCAAGCCTCGGTGGGCGTGTTTTATGACTCTACCTGCCGGGCATATGTGACTATGTGGTGGCAGGACCTGCAACGTTCCTGCGTTACCTATTCCAGCGCGGACTCGGCGGTCATCATCCCCCGTCTGATCGGAGTCTGCCGGGAGGGATCGGATGCCAACCATCCTTATGGCGCCAGTTCGACAGCTCCGGCAAGTACTTATGCCTATACGAGCTTCGAGGATGTGATCACCCGGTACAATGACAGCATCGGTAACAATACGGTCACCTGCAATGCCTATGGCATTACCGCCCCCAAGCCTTATGATCAGCAAACGATCTATAGCGTTAAACCTTTGTGGACAAGACCTGACAGCTGCGAATGCAGCCAGATCGCGTCTATGTATGCTAATTACCAGGCTGTAGCCGGACACTATACCTCTTTTTCCGATTACCTGAATAAATCCTTCCAGGCTACGATCAGCGATTCTGTGCTGACCCTGTTGAGGAGCCTTTGCAGCAGCAACCCGGCCACCGCCACTTGTAACTACCTGGCCGTTCCTATTCAGTTGCCGCCTGTCCTGCAATGCGGGGCGGGAGATATCTGTGTAGGCAGTACGGAATTCAAATCGCTGGATAGCCAGTTCAGGGCCAGGTATCCCGGATTGGTGCCGGTGGCAAACCCCTCTCCTACCGACTCGGCGCAGATCGCGATCAACCAATTGTATGAGAACTTCCTGAATTACCGGCTGGGCTTTTCGAAGGCTACTGCGGAATACCTGGCTTTTCTGAGCAGCGTCAATGGAGTCGTCGCGAGCCCTACCGGCGCCATCTCTTATGATACCGCTACCATTACCTGCACAGGACTGGATTCATTGTTGAATGAATATAAGCACAGTTATCTCCAACCGGTGAGCGGGTATGCCAACCTGGACATGCGGACCTTTGCGGGCAATATCACCCCAGCGGAAGGTCCCAAAGGGGTATTCGACGTAAATGGCTTACTGATAGGCAATACAATAGACGGCACCCAGGACCAGATCAATGCTTCTTTCGCACAGATATGGAATAGCAGCAGCGTCAATAACCAGATAGGCACGCTGTCGTCACAGTCCGACGGAAAGTTCCATTTGCAATTAAACCCCGGGAAGCTGGTTCCGGTCAGCGGGATCACTGGTATGCGATATTATCAGTTCGAAACTCCTTATGACACGTTGGACGCTGTGTTAACCAACCTGGGATCTTATATTGACTTTGGAGACGGGCAGCATATAAAAGTTGATTCGGGCCATACGTCTTCCACAACATCGATTGGTCTGCATACCGCGTATATAGGCTATACCGCCCCCGGTCAATTTTATTGGGTCTCGCATATATATCCCAGCACTCAAAGCAGGACGGTAACCGTATACCATACAGACATAAATGGGATCCTGGGATTTGATAACTATTTGATATCTTCTTCTGCCCGATATCTACCTGGACTTAAAAACCTTCGCGGCTATGCTCCCCAGAATATTATGACGCTGCTGTTTCACAGTACACAGGATAGCAGTTTTAATACGTTGAATGGTTTCATAAATAAAGCCCAGTTATCCGGACTGATCTGGGCGCTTTTTGCATCGGGGGATAATGGGCAGAATAATTTTAGAAAATATAATTTCGGAAGCCTGCAGCAATTCAACACACTAAGATCTTTTCGGTGGAATACGGATGATACCATCCCGACAGACATTAATTCCATATTACCCAATATTCCCGTAAATTTCCCCCTTCTACAAGAAATAGAATTTCCCGGCGCGGCCTATTCCTCGTCCGTCAATCTTTCCTTAGCGCATCTTGAGTGTGTCATTTGTAGGGACGTCAGGAGCACCTGGGAGGTAGACAGCATGCTGAATCAGGCTGCCGCTTTCCCTACGCGGGATTCAGGCTTGGTTATTTTGACGGGAGTTCCCAGAAGTGCTGCCAGCAATGGCGCCATGAGTCATTTAAGTTCATTAAAGTGGAGCTTATATACCCAGAGTGATACCCTGAACCCCTTTAATTTTACATTACCGGCATTAAGCACAGCGGCTGTTCTGAGCGATGCATATCCCGCTACCAGTCAGTTTGCTGACTTCATAAACAGTAAATTCGGCAGTACGATGAACTGGCATCAGGTGAACCAGTTTTACCTGAAGAAATGCGGGGTATTGCCGGATTATTCGACGCCGGATTCGAGTGTATCGACGCCTTTGTCTTCCGATTCCTGTGGAAATTTCAGTTTCATTCGGACATTCTCCGGCAATCGCGGAGATAGTATCATGGATATTGTCCAGACCTCTGACGGCGGTTATCTGACGACGGGCAGCTCTCATATTATTTTCAATGACGCCCTTGGCTTTGTAGCAAAGACAGACAGAAAAGGGGCCCTGCAATGGTATAAAACCTACAGCAACCTGGGAACAGCGGTGTTCAGGAGAATCCGCAATACCCGGGATGGCGGCTTTATCGTCCTTGGGAATACCGATGACTTTTCGCTGGTACATGGAGCGCCCCTGTTGGTCAAAGGGGCGTCAAACGGGGAGGTGCAGTGGAGCCGTACGTTAAGCGCGGGGTCAACTGATGGAGAGAATGCTATCGATGTGATCCAGACCTCAGATGGAGGATATGCCATCGCAGCGAACTATAATAATATTCCTGACTCGGTAAGATGGGAAGTTATTCGCCTGGACAGTATGGGCGGTAACCTTTGGGCGAAGGAGATAGCCAATTCCAATACCAAAACCAGTAACTCCGGCGGATTACTTGAAGACCGGGACACACTGGTCTTCTCCGGACTGGCGGTCGGCAGTTCCCTTACAGGCAGCGGCAGTAGCGACGGCCAATATGACGGTGTCATTATAAAGATCAATAAGACGAATGGCAATATTATCTGGTCAAAATCTTATGGCATTGCCGGTCCGTGCAACTGGTTCTTTGATATCCATAATACCGCCAATGGATACCTGGTCAATGGGGTATCGACCATTAATAATGATGGCGGAGATGGTTTCGGTGGCGACATTCACCAGGTCATCGTAGAAGTAGACAAGAACGGTAATCTCATCCGGGTGCGAAAGATCATGCCTCCCATCGATTACGATGCCGGGTCCATCTCCGTTTATCCGACTCTGGACGGAGGGTATATCTCCACGCAAGGCGAAAACGATACTACGGCAGATGTTTATATTCAGAAGACCAACGCCAGCGGATCGATCGCCTGGTCCAACCGGATCGTATTAGCCGGCGATCAGCATATTACCCGGGTGATTCAGAACTCCGACGGCGGATACACGGCTGCCGGCTATACAAGGGGTAAGTCCTTTTTGTTAAGAACCGACAGCCTTGGTCGGACCGGTTGCAGCGACTCAACGGTGACTTTTAGCAATGTACCGCCGACCGACACCGTCCATACGGTGACCCTAAGTGTCAATCCCCTAACCATTATCAATAGCTCCCCAGGCCTCACGGCAACGTCCGTTGCCTTTACGGAAACGACGCAGTGTTATAACAGTTCCTGTCCCAAGGTAGTTACCGACACCCTCTTCCTCTGCGGCCGCGCGGAGCCCGTGTTCACCCCGGTATCACTGAACACCGTCACCAATTGCAGCGACTCCAATTTCTTCGCCGTCAGCAAGAGCACCGTCCTCTACGGGAACTACACCGACTCCCTGCAAGGCAACTTCGACAGCAGCTACCGGACCAAGTGTATGCAGGCGTACAAATACGAGAGCTTCACCGTCACCCATGCGCAAAGCGAGTATCACCATACCCTGTATTACTATGACCAGGCAGGCAATCTGTTGAAGACCGTACCACCAGCAGGCGTACAGGCTAATTATGATTCGTTGTGGCTGGACGGTGTGGCGGCAGCCAGAGCGGCAGATGGATCTCTCGTCCCCACACATGGCCTCAATACGCAATACCGCTATAACACCTTAAACCAGGTCATCGCACAGCAAACGCCCGATGCCGGACAGAGTCATTTCTGGTATGACCGCCTCGGGAGGCTCGCCATCAGCCAGAACGCCAGGCAAAAATATCATAGCACATCAGAGACCAACAAGCAGTATAGCTACACACTCTACGACTATATCGGCAGGATTACGGAGGTAGGACAGATAGCCAATGCCACCAGCATAGGAATGACTGACTCCATCAGCCGCAACGAATCATACCTGACCAGTTGGATCACCAACTCGGTAGCGAACAAGGAGCAAATCACCCAAACCGTATACGACCTATCCTACGGAGGCTTTACAGGCGTCTCCTTCAACCCAATCGTCCAAAGAAACCTGCGCAACCGCGTCTCCTACACCTCTTACACACAAGGCTCCAACCCGGCACAATACAATCAGGGTACATTCTATACCTATGATATCGAAGGCAACGTAGACACTCTTTTACAGGACTATGGAAACAGTACACTGCCGGTATCGGGATTAAAGAACATCATGAACATGAACGGCAACCGCTTCAAGCGAATGGTCTATCAATACGACCTCGTAAGCGGGAAAGTGAACAGTGTAGCCTATCAGCCCCACCAGGTGGACGCCTTCTATCACAGGTATACCTATGATGCAGAAAACCGCCTCATTCTGGCCGAAACCAGCCAGGACAGCGTCTATTGGGACAAGGAAGCCCGGTATGAATATTACAAACACGGCCCCCTCGCCCGAATAGTGATCGGGGACAAAATGGTCCAGGGCATAGATTACGCCTATACCTTACAAGGCTGGTTGAAAGGGGTTAACAGCAGCAGCCTCCTGCCAGCCTATGACATGGGCCGCGATGGCGACACCAGCCACCAGAACCGCTATGTCGGAAGGGATGCCTATGGATTTAGCCTGAATTATTATGCAGGTGATTACAACCCCATCAGCAGCAATGTCGCCCCCTTCCCCGGCAGCAGCGCCTTCCTGAACAGTGCTTATCGTCCCCTGTATAATGGCAATATCAGCAGCATGGGGGTTAATATAGGGCAGTTGTACAGAAATGACAGCAGCCATTGGAGAGGACCGATGGTCTACAGCTATCGCTATGACCAGCTGAATAGGATTACCGGCATGGATGCGTTTTATGGATTAAACCAGGCCACCAATAGTTGGGCAGGTCTCCAACCGACCCAGGACTTCAAGGAACGTATCGCCTACGACGGGAATGGCAATATCCAGAAATATCTGCGGAATAATTTCGGGGAGACGGGGCTGCCGATGGATAGCCTGGGATATAAGTATCTCACAGGAACAAACAAACTGGCTCAGATCCGGGACAGTGCCGCCGACTTTGTCGGGGGTAACTACGACCTGCACAGCCAGCCCGTGAACAACTATGCATACGATTCTATCGGCAACCTGATCAAGGACAGCATCGAGCATATCCATGGTATCCAGTGGAATGTCTACGGCAAGATCATCGAGATCGACCATGACAGCACAACCGCCGCCAAACCCATCAAAAACATCTATTATTACTATGATGCCGCCGGAAACCGGATCGGCAAAAAGACCACCCGGAGGGATAGCACGGCCGCCAGCTATACCTGGTATGTCCGGGACGCCAGCGGCAACGTCATGGCCACCTATACGGCCAGCGTCGATACATCACAAGCCCTGTCCGTCGCCGACCTCCATATCGGAGAAAAGCATATCTACGGCAGCAGCCGGCTGGGGATCCTCAATGCCAACTACTCCACGGATGCCACGACCGACGGCCTGGGAACCTACGTTTCCCCCTGGACCGGCCTCAATATCCCCTCCTATACCGGGAAAAAGCAGTACGAACTGACCAACCATTTAGGCAATGTCCTCGCCACTATCTCCGATAAGAAAATCGGTGTATCTTTAGCCGCAGATAGCTCTTTGATAGATCACTATGAGGCAGATGTGCAGACGGCCCAGGACTACTATCCTTTTGGGATGGCTATGCCCGGCAGGATGTTTACGGCTCTGACTGTCCCCGGAGGCTCGGTATCAGGTACCACCCAGGTAAATGGATTTACCGTACCTGTGGATTTGGCTCTTTCCAGCAGATCCGGGAATGAGCCTACGCAATATGTAGCTTCCAGAACCATCGATTTAACAGAAGGATTTGAAAGCGCAGATAATGATGATGTCACGGCTTACCTGACGGATACTTCCTATGCAGGATCAGGCAATGGAGGAAGTGGGGCTGATGGTGTGGCAGGAGCTGGGAAATACCGGTATGGGTTTAATGGAAAGGAGAAGGATGATGAGGTGAAGGGCATCGGGGATCAGGTGGATTATGGGGCAAGAATCTATGATCCAAGGGTAGGAAGATTCTTATCAGTAGATCCCTTGCATACAAAGGGCCCTGAATTTACTCCATATGGCCTAGCAGACAACAGCCCAATTGCATTTATTGACGTAGATGGCAAAGAAGGAGATCCAGGTTTTACTGTTAAGACTACAGGGGGAAAGATAAATATTAAAAGGCCACTTTTAAATAATATTAGCCGAGAACAGTTAGAAGGATTTATTGAGGAACGCGTTAACGAAATTTCACCCCCACGTCCAACTTTAACATGGGCCGAAAAAAGTATTAATGGAGTAAGAACTCTAAGGAAATTTGCCAATGCAACTCAGATAGCAATAACTATATTATCCTATAATACTGGCGACGGTCCTTTATATGAAAAAATTGGGAGTGCACTATACTCAGAATATGAGGCCGGAATAGCATATATCAATGGTAAAAAGTTCACACCAACTAATAATCATTTTGAAATTATCACCTCAGATCCGACAAACCTACCCGACTGGTACATGCGCGACATTAAAGAGAGATTGATTAGTGGAAAAGCATTGCCAAGTGACTGGAACTATAAAGAAGAATTGGTTAAAAGAGGAGTTTTGCCTAAAATTTTCGGAACGCCGCAAGAACTCGGCAAGCCTGCATCTTCTGATGTTTTGGGAAGGAATTTAGAGAGGGCAGGAAGTGTCAGGCCAGTTGCAAGAAGGTCATATGCAGCTCATCATATTGTTGAAGGTACTGATAGACGAGCTGCAAATGCCAGGCAAATATTACAAAGGGAAGGCATAGATATTAACGATGCAGCCAATGGAGTATTTCTTGACGCAAGCTATCATCAAAGCCTGCATACAGATGCCTATAGAGATAAAGTTTTTGAAAGAATAAATGGTGCTGCACCTGGCAAAGTGAAAGATGAACTAAGAAAAATAGCCACTGAATTACAGAATGGAAAATTTTAGTTATGAAGATATATGAAATTAAACCCGAGTTAGACAAGATACAGAACATTCTACCAGTTGATGAAAATGACTATGCATTATTAGACTTTGCTGGGCAACCAAAGCTATCCGGATGGGAGCCAATTAACTTCTATATTTTTAATCCTCTAAGAAAGAAAGCGAACTTTTTCATTTTGGCAAGTAATAGCGGAGCACTAGTAATGGATGAATTAGCAATGTATGAGCTATCTTCCTATTTTGGTTTAGCAGGCGAGTTGCTTCCTATTATTTTGGAAGATGGCACTAAGCTTTACATTCTAAATGTTGTGGAAGTTGCAAACTCACTTAATAAAGAAAAGACCGAATTTGATTATTACGATGATGGAACAAGAGGCCGAATATTAAAGCCGATCTTTCACGATAACCGTTTTCCTGAATCATCTATCTTTAAAATACCTGAAACTGTTAAGACAACTGTGCTTACGTATTCAGGCGTAAAAGATCCCAATGATGAATTCATTACAGCATATAAACAAAGTGGTTTAACCGGGTTGATTTTCAATGAACTTTACTCGAATGAATAGTTGAAAAATGGGTAATGTATCCATCCATCTGGTTTTACCATTACTGAAGGTAATGTATCAAATTAGCAGTTTTTCAAAAAACATAGGATTTGTAAGCTTTATAGAGAGGTTGTTCAACCAATAATATGAGCATTAAAAATGAATAGGGATCATCATTTAGAAACAGCTAGTGGGAGAAGAAATAAAGATGCTCCCAATTTTCGCCAACAACAAAAGACACTTGTAGATGAAGGTAAATTGCAAGAAGCTCAAGAGCATCTTAATAGTCTTCTAGACTTTAAAAATAAAATTAGATGAAATTTCGATTTGAGTCATATCAGGGCGTTAATAATCTAAGATTTGGTATGGACAAAAATGAGGTGCGTCAAATTTTGGGGGTGGAAAATTTTACCGAAGAATTTCGTAGAACTGAGGAGTCTACGACTTCGACTGATGCATTTAATTTGTTAGGTATCTTTGTATACTATGATGATGAAGACAAATGCGATTCTTTAGAATTTTTCGATCCAGCTCAGGTTATATTCAATGGGCTAAACCTTCTAGATACTTCGTTCAATGAGTTTATGAATGCCATTAAAGAGTACGATGAAAATATTGAAGAAGATGACTCTGGTTGCACATCTTATGCTTTAGGTATTGGGGCCTATGCTCCATTTAAAGAGAAAGCGCCAGATGAAAAAAATGAAGGTATTATAATCTTTAAGAAAGGGTACTATGGGGGGTAATGTATCCAACTATCTGGTTTTTCCATTACTGATTAACTAACGCAGGCCGAAGTTGTTGTAATAAGAAAAGGCTCCGTATGTGTTATACTCCAGCAATACTCCTTCCTCCAAATTATTTAGTCGTCTGCAATCTTTGAAAATATATTAAATATTAAACTTATGGATTTTATCGAAATTTGCATCTCATAATAAAATTTCTATGCTGAATAAATACATAATTTTGTTATTTAGTTGTATAATTTCTACAAATACTTATGCACAAATATCCCTAAGCCCAGTTCTCTTGACCCAGCCAGCTCTAACAGGAACGTTAGAACTAAAATATAAGGGAGGAACAGCAACCTCTTTTCAATATAAGGGATTAGACTCAATTGGGTATTTAATTACGGCCAAGCATATTTTTACAATACATACTAAAAAGAAGATAGTAGCAGGTGAAACAACAAAGTATCACTATTATGATAGTATCCCATATGCTGATGGTGACAAAGTCGAAGTTCAAATTTATTATTCGGGTAACTGGCATAATATTGCGGCAAGCATATATTTCGATAATGACAAAAATGATGTAGCGGTCCTAAAAACGGATATTCCTATGGGAGGCAATAATTACAACCTTGGAAATAGTCCATTTTCTTTAAGTCAAGAGTGTTTTTTTATTGGATATCCCTTGGGACTGCGACAAAGTGCAGGTCCTAGCCCTTATCCAATGCCTTTCGTTAGAAAAGGAATTATTTCTGCATTTGGCGATGTTGAAAATGGAATTATCCCTAAATTTTATATTGACGGCCATAATACCTATGGCTTTTCTGGAGGTCCGCTGCTATGCTATGATTATTCAAAAAAGGAATTTTTCGTAGTGGGCGTTATAAGTGGATATATACCTCAACAGAACCATCAACTTAAAGATGATGGTACCGAACAGATAATCGAAGAAAACAGCGGCTTAATGGAGATATACAATATAGAATTTGTAAAAAGGATTCTAAAACGATTGAAATGTATGTAAGCGGGTAATGTATACAACTGAAAGCTCTCCCAAAACCGTTTCGATGAGCCTATAGGCCAGGAGTAACATTCTGGCTTTTTTATGCCCTAGCCCAAAAAACATCTCGTCATAAACTCAAATCAAACACGGAATCACATCGCTATAACTCAGTGTAAGAATTAATCTCCTAAGCATCATATTTCGAAAACTCAGTTCTCACTTTTTTGACACACTCATTTAAGTTAATTTTTACTTTGTTGTAGTTCTCAGAAATTCCCTGTACATGAGTTCGATAAGAATGTTTCTTTTCAAAATATTCCATTCCAGCATTTGTGTCCATCGTAGGCTCGCTTGTAAAACCATATTTTTGAATAGTATCATCTACCGCTAGTTTATAATTTCCTAGTTGTGCCATATCCACATGAATAGACTTTATTAAGTCATATGCCTCCTCTTCATTTATTTTCAAATCGATAAACATGGAGACCGCACTCGAAAGACTAGCCATTTGTTGAACAATAAGCTGACTGTTCTTTATGGCATCTTCAATATTTTGAATTACAACTGAAACCATGGGATTTCGTTCTTCAAAAAAATCAATATTCATAATCTGCTCTACGGCGATGGTATTGTTAAAATTTGAAGCACTAAGCTGTGTGCACGTGGCAACATAAGCCTGTAAAACATCTAACTTTCTTTCAAAATAAGTCTTCTGATTAGCCAGTCTATGTTTCTTATTTTCAAATATAAAATCTAAGAATTTTGGAATGGATGCAGACAAGGCACCCAATGCAAAAGTGAGGAGCGATGAGATAGTAGATTTATCCATTTTTAAAACTACACAAATATATTTATATCTCGTGAACACATAATTTCTACCAACAATGGTAGAGTGAGTACTTTCCCACCAAGATAGTGCATAAATCAGCAAGAGTTACAATTATACGGACTTAAGAAGCCTTATACATCAGGAGTAACTTCCTGCCTTTTTTTATGCTCCCATTATTTTCAAACTTCATGAGCGATTTAAACAATAAGGCAATTATGATGAACGTTTCTATATTGCGGCCTTTAAAAACCGCAACCGCCATTCATGAAAATAAATTTAAAAACCAGCCTGAAATCTATTTTGGCCCTGCTATTATGCCTTTTGTTTCTACCAGGCTGTAAAAAAAATAATGCATCATCTGCACCCGAAAGCTTTGCCATGGAAACGGGCATCTATGAAGGCACCCTCAATAATTTCCAAGCCGGACAGAATATTGCTAAGTTTCAAGTATCCGTTTCAAAAACCGGGGATAATACCTATCAGGTGACAGAGGTAAGTAGTGGGGGAGTTCCCGTGTTTACGATGGTTGATAAAATCCATGCTTTCCCATTCGTCAATTTCACGATTGCCACCCAAACCTATCAGAATCAGATTTTTTCCGGTAGCGGTGGTGTAAGTGGGGGATTTGATGCCCTTTATTCGACAGGTACAAAATCTCTTTACTTTGGAATTGCATTATCCTCCAATCTTAATAAAACCATTATGTTCAATGGTTATAAACAGTAATTTAATAATTGCAATTTTATAGACACAGCACCAGTATCAATAGTCTGAAGTTGTTTGGCACTTGCCCGTCTTTAATCTGCTGGATAATGCTCTTATAAAAGCGACTATAAGGATACCTGATACATAAATTATCTAGCCTTCTTTTAAGAGACGAATCATCAATAATTTCGTATTCCAGACTATGAGCGCAGCAGTATTCCGTTATTATATTCATGATACTAGCCGACAACGATTCCAGCCCGGAGATAATATTTCTTAGTATACTTTGTTTCATTTTGAGTTTAGTGATTGAATATAGTATGGGCAAACATGCCTGTAGTAAGGATTCTTGTGGATAGGTATGGAAATTAAGCTTTTTCTTATTCCGTGTGTAGTGGTGTAGCAGCATCTCTTATTCGCTCTTTTTCAGCTACAGAGGATAAAAACTACTGGAAACAATTGATTCATGCAATAATTCCAACCCTTACACCCCAGGGTAGTGAACCAATTATTCTATAAAAGATAAACTGTTGATGTCTGTTGGACAGAAAAAGTCCCCTTAGTTTTTTAAACTATTACTAACATAGCTGCCAAGCTATGGACATTTTTATTCAATACTTTCAGTTGCCCCGTGTTTAGCCTAAGATATGATAGTCTCCACCGTCATATCCCCCCGGTAACTTTAATTATTACTCCTGTTTCCTCAGGACCGCCACAACATGCGCTGTGTCTAAACGGTAATGTTACCAAGCGACAACCTTATATAAAGAACTTTTCATTCCCCGTAGACAACCTACCACTATTTGTGGATTACAATTCTACTGCCAATGGTGCTTCGCCTTATTTGTCGGCTACCTTCCATCTTATGAGGCCACTATCCGTGTACCCTCTAGGAACTAGCTGGGGGACCCCCCAACGTGATGCAAATTTACATCGTATTGAGAAATTATCAAAATGGCTAATCAATTCTGATTATTTCAATGATGCCATTACACAACGAGGTATTCAATACGCCCAACTATTACGATTATTTCCACGGCTACACCTCAGAACCAGCTAATATTATTAATAGCATTTCTGGGATTATTTGGTATACGGGAATCCTATATATGAAGCCCCCGTCAGTCTCAGTATCGACAACTCCCGGCCCTAACGCTGAGCCTCCGAGAGTGCCCCGGGGTCTGCAATAGTTGAAAATCATTATAGAAAGTATCAATTCTTAATCAAAATCATTCATTATGGTTACCATCAGTCAGTATCATGTACGGCAAACCGAAGACGGCAGGTCCTTCGTAGCATTGGACTTAACGGGAGACGTTGAACTTATCCAGAGCATGCAGACAGGAAGATTCTATGCCACCGCTAAAAAGTGTTCTATTGCTTCCACATTCCCGGAGGAAATTGCCCGAACATTGATTGGAAAGCAATTGCCGGGAACCATCAACCGGGTTGCCTGCGATCCTTACACATACACCGTACCCGAGAGTAAGGAGCCAATCACCTTGTCGCATACGTATACTTATGTACCGCCAGAACAAAGGACAGGTGAAGCAAAAGAAAATGTGACAGCAGAGGTATCGTAGCTACAAGGCCATTAGTATTAAAAGGGGTGCCAGGATCTATTCCAGGCACCCTTTTTCATTTCACCTATTACTATTCTCCCGAATCATTTATCCGCTAATGGCCCTAAAAACGGCTTACAACCCCATTATTTTATGCACTACCAATACTATAACAGCCATATTCTTTTAGTCATTAATTCAAAAGGCATCATCCGGCAATTGCATACGCCTTTTAGGGTAACGGAACGATTCACCAATTCTTTAGTATACGTAGATGAAATCCTCACCAATGAAAAAGATGAATTATTATTCGTCGTAAACAATCGCCCCTTATTACATAGCAATTTTAGGGTAGTTATTAACTTCTAACAGCTTTCGATATGCGAAATGTAATGCTATTGCATTATTACTTCAGATAATCAGCCAGTGATCCCTTTTCGAAAAATTGCAATTTAAAATCTGCTGGAATAAGATTTTTAATAATAGTACTAATGGGGCCAACCAGGTCCCTACTGTCTGAATAAATGTCCACAAACCAAGAGCCTGTCTCTTGAGAGACCTGGACAAACTTAACAGCCCATCCATCCAGGCCCACCTCTTTGGTTAATGCTTCTAAGAGAACAATATTAAAATAACCCTGGTAATCCCTTAGACGCTCCATAAAGTATTCATTCCATTGCATTTCTCCATCTTTCGTGATCTGGAGTTCTTCAGGATGTAAATATACACCTGCCACTATACGGATATATTCTGTTGTTTCAGTCATAGATTCTTATTTCGATAAAATTACCGAATAAAGATGTACTGCAATAAATTGCCTGTCAGATGGATTGTAAATTGTTGATTTCCAATTTAAAAACCTACCAGAGATTCGTGCTTAATATCCCAGCTCACAGCTCCCCCGCTTCCCGCAGGCACCGGTACAATTCCAGGCATTACCGGCAAGCATCCCCCCAGGAACAACCCCCAACCAATCAGGAAATATGGTGTGCTGTCTCACGGCTAATGCCTCAAAAACATGCGCCAGGTAGCCAGGACACATCACCTGCACTGCTGTACCTGTCACAGTTTTTGCCTACCCTTCGTTCCCAGCACTCCGGCTGCTTATCTGCCTATGGCATTAATAAATGATTTTTTAATGGTATGCCATCGTCAGGCAGCCTCCTCCATTTGGTCTGCTACCTGCGCGCCTCAAAGGCCTTATCTGATTGATGCCTACCGGCAGTATGGTCCCACCGGGGTCTAGTGATGCCTCCGTACAGAACATAGATAAATTATTTTAAAAGGTATGTCCTGTACTCCCAGCATCACTGGCCATTTGAGACATAGCAGAGGTAGCAGGGCCAGCAGTAATACTTCTCAACTCGGGATTATAGCTATCAACAGAGATCCTCCCAATAACCCTTTGGGGTGTTCGCTTAAATCTGTATTGTTTTATTATTTGTGTGTGAACGGAGGGCTATTCTCTATAGCCTTCCCTTTTTTTGTCGAGAAGTAAACTTACAGAGGGCCAACCAAGCCCCTTTGTTTTATGGCAGGGCTGGGCTCTAATCTCCTTCGCAACTGGGCCATCGAAAGATGGTGGGCCTTGTCAGGGCCTCTCAGCGAGAGGGCAGATGAGCTCAACCCTGCCTTATTATTATCTGGTTACTCTTCCCGCATTAAAAGTAGTTAAAACTACTTTGTTTCCTCCTGCTTTTACGATTGAACCGCAGCCATAGTAACACTGCTCAACTCCTGAATATACAATCATAAAACCAGGAGTAAATGTATTTCCATCGCCACACATCCATTTTATTCATTAAACCCCGCTACCATGTCTCATTTTCTGAAGCATTCCCATTTCTTTGATCGACCTGTCTGGCTGACAGACAAGGAGCAGCAAGATCCCTTTAATGTTTTACAACGTTTCACCGATGATTATACCCTGAGTGAACTAAGAAATCACCTGTATGAAATGGTGAGCACCTGCATAACGACAGACAACCCCTATTTTGATTACCCGGAGCAACGGGACCATCTGCTATTTTTCCAGGTAAAAGTAGAAATGCTCCTGGAAGCCGTTTACATACTTATTAAACAAAAGAACAATGAGTAAGCCACTGAACAAATTCAAACGCCCTATTGATTACGTCAATCATGATCCCCTCCGCGCTCTCAAAGAAGTATTTGATTCCTGTGATCTGGATTATATCTTAAATGAATTGCCGTTTTGGTTTTACATGGCTTTAAGCGCTGAGATAGCTGAATATGACGACCATGAGGAGCGGAGAAACTTTGTAGATTTTTATTTCGAGCTAACCTACCTGGTGGAAGCCATGTATTTCTTTAATAAATTGAAGAACCCAGAAAAGCCAATGTCAATAGAATGTCTCCCGGATGATCTGAAAGAGTGGCAATTATCACGTAACAAATGCAGAAATCTGAGCGAAGAACAGACTGCCAACCCTTTCCCATTAATAAAACGCTTCTGCAAAAGGCACACACCCTTGTACGTCAGCATTGAGTTAGGGCATTTCTTTGAAGCTGTAGGCAATTACCGGGGAAGATTCACCCAATACATTAACGGGCAGAATGCATTCAACTTTTACCTAAATCTATTATGTCTGGCAGAAGTCGGCTACCGATTAACCACGAAGACCAAGAACAGACATTATAAATCAAAATGATGACGTTATGCTGCATTTTCTTTGCTGCACTTCTTGTTCAGTCAGTGAAACCCTATGGATATGACTGACTGACCGCAGATTTCTTATGAGACGGTTCTCCCTCTATAATTAAAGAACCCCTGAAAAGTAAATTTCTTTATTGCCTTACTGGCTATTATTCACCAACAACCCCTTAATTATGGAAAAAAGAGATCTGGAAGATCACTATCTGTACCACCGTACACAAGAGTTTAAAATAGTCTTGCCCCTGCAGTTCTGGCTTATTTGCAAGCTCCTGCAAGTTCCTCCGGGAAAAGTATTGATCGAGTTTATGCGAAATGTAGGCCGTGAACCTGATGCGATTGAGGAAACCAGGAAGAACACGGCCATGGATTATTTCCTGAATTGCGAATATGGGCAGCAGCAGTTAACCCGAAAAGATATACACCAGATGCTCCTGGAGCTGGATGCCATAGCTGCCCTCTGGCCCGGCATGGGTACTTCCAGGCACATGGAAAAGCATGTACAGCTCAGGGACAGGTACCATGAATTGTGGCAAAAAAAATGGGAGGACCTACAAAATCTATAACTTATGTCGTCAACACTCAATACCATCAACCAGGAATATATCACCTGGCAGTATGAACAATTACAGTTTGCTTTGCTGGGAGGATTTCGAATTGAAGGGATGGACAGAATGCGGGTTACCTGCAAGATGGAGTACAAGGAGCATGTTATCCGGCATAACCTGGACCTGTATAATGACAGTGCCGTAGATAAGCTGATAAAAAGATGCGCGGAGCAATTTAGTTTGGGTACTGCTTACCTGATCCCCATATTTTCTTCCCTGATCAATCTGCTGGAAGCCTATCGTCTGGAACAATTAAAACAGCTATCCACAGACAAGGATCATAAAAAGCCATTATCCCCGGAGGAGCATACACAAGCCCTTCAATTCCTGCAACACCCGGACCTCTTATCACAGACTAATCATTTAATCGGACAGAGCGGGGTAATAGGAGAAGAAAATAATCGCCTACTCATGTACCTTATATTTACCAGTCGAAAAAGGGATCAGCCCTTGCATATTATCAGCCTGGGCAGCAGTGGGACGGGTAAAAGCCATTTACAGGAAAAGGTGGGAGAGCTGATTCCGGAGGAGGATAAAATAGAAATCACTTCCCTCAGTGAAAATGCCTTCTATTATTTTGGAAGACAGGAATTGCGCCATAAATTGATCCTGATTGAGGATTTAGACGGGGCAGGGGCCGTATTATATCCCCTGCGGGAACTACAGAGCAAACGGGTGATCACCAAAAGCATCCCCTTTAAAAACAATGCCGGAGAAACCCAGACCATCCATCTTCGGGTAGAAGGCCCTGTCTGCATTGCCGGCTGTACTACTCAGGAAAGTATCTATGAAGATAATGCGAACAGGAGCTTCCTGATCTACCTGGATGAAAGCCCCCAGCAGGATAGCCGGATTATGGAATACCAACGAAAAAGAAGTGCAGGCAGGATCAATACCCCCGAAGAAAATCGGGTAAAACAGTTCCTGCAAAATGTACAACGGGTATTGCAGCCCATCACTATCCGAAATCCTTATGCGGAAGCCCTGCAATTGCCTGCCAGTGTGTACAAACCCCGTAGAACCAATGCTCATTATCTGGCTTTTATTGAAGCGATTACTTTTTATCACCAATACCAGCGGCCCCAGCAAGTGGAAGAAGATACCGGGGAAATCTACCTGGAAAGCACCCTGGAAGATATAGCTGCGGCGAATCAGCTGATGAAAGAAGTATTGCTTCGTAAATCCGATGATCTGACAGGAGCTTGCCGGAATTATTTTGAACAGGCGAGTCAATACCTGACCAGTAATCAGCTGGATACCTTTACCAACCGGAGTATCAGCAAAGCCCTGCATTTGCCACTGAGCACCGTAAAAAGGCATAATTTAGCCTTGTTATCCGCTGGATACCTGACCAGGAAGGAAGAGCCGGAAACCCGTTCCTTTATTTACCAGCTGACCAGCCAGGAGGAATACCAGCAGTTACAAACCGGCATCCACCAGCTCCTGGACTCCATTTTACAGAACCTCCAACAGCAGCCCAGTGGCTCACCATCGGCTCACCCACCTACTGAGCCGAGGAAACCCAAGCCAGCCAAGAAAAAGAAGCCAGCAGCTCACTAGCTCACCCATTTATCCCCCACCCTTCAAAATCTATTCATATGAAAACACTTCCCCTGCAATCCCCGCATTATCTGTACCTGGAGCAATCCTACCGCGAATGGCTGGAAATTATTGGGTATGCCGATCCTACGGTGAATACCTGGCCCACCCATGTACGCGAGCTGCTGCATTACCTGGAAAATAAAGGTATCCCGCATATTATGCTGGTGAGAAGCCACCATATAGCCGATTTTATCCATTATATCCGGCATCGAGACAACCAGGTAAGACCAGGAGCCTTGAGCAGCAGCAGTATCAATATGATCATTAACGCGATTAACAGCTTTGCCCGGTATCTGAATAGCACCGGTAAATACATCCTGGATATCAGTCCGGAGAGATTGCAGGAGGCCGATATATCCACCACGGTAGTCTTAACCATCCCGGAGATCAAACAGCTCTACGAAGCCACTTTCCAGCCTCACCGGGAAGGAGGTACTGCCATAGGGCAAAGGGACAGGGCTATGATTGCCGTCTTTTATGGTTGCGGATTACGAAGGATGGAAGGGATACACCTGAATTGCGCCGATATCGATCTGACCAAAAGGCTGCTCTTTGTCCGGAAGGGGAAAGGCCATAAACAACGGTATACACCCATTGCCAGTAAACACGTCGAAGATATTCGGGCCTACCTGGAAGAAGGCCGGGATTGGTTCTTATACGAACATTACGCGAGGGATTACACCAACAAGTTCCCCCAAAAGAAACAGGCCACCGATGAAGGAGCTTTCTTTATCGGGGAGAATGGCAAACGGATGAAAAGCTTTTACCAGCGGCTGCATTATCTGACGGAGAAAGCAGGGCTGGAAAAGTCATTTGGCCTGCATACCCTCCGCCATAGCATTGCCACCCATTTGCTACTGAGTGGCATGAGCCTGGAAGACATAGCCCGATTTTTAGGACATAGCAGCCTGGAATCCACGCAGATTTACACCCATTTAGCCCACGAACTAAACAACCCACCGCCATGAATGATTTCAACACCTACCTCCGGGGCAAGAAGATGAAAGCCAGTACCATTCGGGAGCATCTTAACAATGTAAAACGGTTTATGGACTGGCTGTCCCAGGAAAACTACGGGGATGCTGCCCAGGTGCAATACGCGGACCTCCTGGCCTATATCCAGCAGGAGAAGCAAAAAGAGCTTGATCCGGCAACTATTAACCTGCGACTGACCAGTATCAGCCATTATTATGAATACCTCAAGAATGACGACCAGGTGGATAAGAACCCAGCCAGGACCCTACGGGTGAAGGGAACAGTTACCAAAGTGATCCAAAATCCCCTATCCTTTCCGGAACTGACTACCCTTTATCAGCAATATGAGCAGCTACAGCGGGTTACCCATATCCAGGCCAAAACAGATAGGATGCACCAAAGAAATACGGTTATTTTGGGGTTATTGATCTGGCAGGCGGTACATGGAGGTGAATTACAGCAGATGATGACCGGACATATTAATTTGCAGGAGGGCATGGTGTATATCCCCTCGGGGACCAGGAGCAATCACAGGCTACTCCCCCTATCCCACCGGCAGATCTTGCCCCTGAACCAGTATTTACAGGAAACCAGGCTTCAATTAAGCCCGAAGGGGGATAAACTGATCCCTGGCAGTGTTGATAACATCCTGACCGGATTAACCCAGGAATTGCAGGGAATTAACCCCGTAATCCGCAATGCCTTGCATATCCGGGCCTCTGTGATCCTGCACTGGCTGACCCTGCATAATAAGCGGGAGGTACAGTATATGGCAGGCCACAGGTATATCAGCAGCACCGAGAAATATGCTGCCCAGGAAATGGGGAACCTGACCGATCAACTGGCGAAACACCACCCTTTTGGATGATTTGAGAATCACGATTTTATCACCTAAATTTGTACCAAATGAATACCATTATGGGAGCAGCAAAGCCAATAAACCAAGAAATCAATCATTACCTAGACCATCTGAATGCCCAACAAAAAAAGGTGGTACTGAGTGTTGTAAAAACGTTTGCACACGAAGAATCAGACTGGTGGGATGGAGTGGAAGATGCTGCCAAGGAATCTATTGATAAAGGGTTAAAAGATGTGGAACAAGGTAAACTAACGCCTCACAATGAGGTTATGAAAAAATACAAGAAATGGCTATCGAAGTAAATTGGTCTGATGAGGCCAAAACAACTTTTGATAAGAATGTATATTATTTACAAACAGTTTGGACAGAAAAGGAAGTAGCGAAATTTATTCAACAAACAGAGTACGCTATAAATCGCATTCAGCAGCAACCAGAATCCTACCAGCAAGGAAACAGGAACAAGAAAATTCGCAAGGCTAGGCTGAACAAATATATCGTGTTGTTTTATAGATACTACAAGACCAAAGGAGAAGTTTCCCTGCTTACTTTTTGGAATGTGAAACAAGACCCGAAGAAACTCAAGTATTGATCATACAGCTTTTTCTGTCTGCTGTTCAAGTAATATTACTCTTATAATAAGGCTGCTAAATCAGCCTTTCTTTATTTCAGCAGGGCCGCCCAATCCATAATTCTATTGAAAAACTCCGGAGTTAGGTAACCATTTAGGCAATGTCCTGGCCACTATCTCGGATAAAAAAATCGGTGTATCTTTAAGCTCCGACAGCTCTTTGATAGATCACTATGAGGCAGATGTGCAGACCGCTCAGGACTACTATCCCTTTGGTATGGTTATGCCGGGAAGGATGTTTACCGCCCTGACAGTACCCGGAGGGTCGGTATCAGGTACTACCCAGGTGAATGGATTTACGGTGCCTGTTGATCTGGCCCTTTCCAGCAGAAGCGGGAATGAACCTACCCAGTATGTAGCTTCGCGCACCATTGATCTGACAGAAGGATTTGAAAGTGCGGATAATGATGATGTGACGGCTTATCTGACTGACACTTCTTATGCAGGTTCAGGCAATGGAGGAAGTACGGCTGATGGAGTGGCTGGTGCTGGGAAGTACCGGTATGGGTTTAATGGGCAAGAAAAGTCCAATGAGATTAAAGGACCTGGCAACTCCTATACGGCTGAGTTTTGGGAATATGACCCGAGAAGTGGAAGGAGGTGGAATATGGATCCTAAGACGAAGGAATTTGAAAGTCCATATTCCGGTTTTGCCAATAATCCAGTGTGGCTTAGAGATGAAAATGGTGCAGATACTAGTAATCCTATGGGAGGGTTAATAGAGAAGATTGACAAGGCTCTGGGAGGGATTGGTAAAAATGAACGAAATGTTCAATTACTGCGAGCCGGAATAAAAAATCAGGCAGAAGAAATTGCACGGAATACCAATCTAAAAGCCATGGCTTCAGATGGTATGGTCAATGCGAGCACAGCGGCTGAATTTAAGGCTAACCTCAACTTGTACAGTGCTTATGACAAAGAAATTCAAGAGCACACACAAGCATTATCCTTTTTAGTAGTAAGTCTATATAAAGCCACAAATGAAACTCGTGAAATTAAGGACTATAATGAGTTTCTAAACAAAGAGCTTAATATGGCCTTGCATGGGGTTAATGTCGCTTTAACTGCAACTTCACTTTTGCCCACTGCTGGCAGCTCAGGACTTTTTTCGAACGTGTTTGCCAGGTCAGCAGGAGAGAGAGTATTCTGGTCGGGAGGTATGGAAGTTTCTGGACAAGCAGCTCAAAAATTTGCCTTGGATCATGGATTACAAACACTTGAAACGACTTGGCAAGGAAGAACTCTATCGTTCGTCGATCGAATGTTCTCTGGTGGAGCCCCATCAAAGTTCACCTACAAGATATGGGGAGGTCTATCAAGAAATTGGGCACGAGGTGCTGAAGGAGCAGCCCATATATTCCATAATCCTAATGGCATTAGATTGGGGTCACAATGGAGTAAGATTGAGTATCCAATCTTAAAACAAAAAGGAATTCAATTAATATACCACTAGTCAAAAAATTATCGCTTTTAATATTATGCTAAATTTAGAAAAGTTAAACATTTACAAATCCTTCCGAGGCGATATAGATTCCTTTGGGCGCTCTACAAATAAGAAAACCAGAGAAAAGATTAATGAAAACGATTTTAGAGTTATAGATGAGATAGTGCAAGGAATGATACTAATCAAAAACAATCTTTCTTCTGATGCTTATAAAAAAGACATTGAGGATAAGACAAGAGAGTCCTTTGGCGAGAATTATTCAGATTGCCAAAAACTCTTAGATGACATTGTTAATATGACAATTGGGTAATGTATCCAACTAGGTAATGTATCAAATTAGCAGTTTTTCAAAAAACATAGGATTTACAAGCTTTACAGAGGGCCTCTTTGCAAGCCCTCTGTCATTTTAGGTGCCTCAATACCCTTATTTTCGCCTTTTAAAGCCCTGTAATGGGGCTTTTTCATTACTCGTGTATCAAATTAGCAGTTGATTATGGAATGTAAATATTGTACCCGGAAATGCCGGTGCGCAGGCAGGCAGCAAAACGGCACACAACGCTATTATTGCAGAACCTGCAATAGGTATCAGCAGAACCAGTATTTATATCAGGCTTATTATGGTACGGTAAACACAACCATCAAATTGTTGGTCTGCGAGAGCGTTGGGGTCCGTGGCATAAGCCGGGTGCTTAAAATAGCCGCAGGCACCGTGCTGAACAGGATTAAGGCAATAGCCACCCACATATCCAAACCACCTATGTTGGCGAAGCAACAAATAGTAGAAGTGGATGAACTCTGGACCTATATCGGCCGAAAGGATAATGAATACTGGCTGGCCTACGCTTTAAATAAGGAAACCCGGGAAGTAGTAGACTTTATAATTGGCAAAAGGACTAAAGGCACCTTGAAAATACTGATCGACAATATACTGGTGTGCGAACCGAAAAAGATAAAGACAGACAATCTGACAATCTACAAAAGGCTTATCCCTCCTAATCTACATCGTTGCGGAGCCTATTGCATCAACCATATCGAGCGAAAAAACTTATCAATCCGCACACATATCAAACGGCTGAGTCGCCGGACGATCTGCTTCAGCAGAAGTATCCTCATATTAGAAAGCTGTCTGAAAATCTACTTTTGGGGGTGATTACTAACGATTATTCTCAGGACGGCACAAGCGCTGTCCGTGCCGCCCCCCCTGCAACCTACACGGACTCTATACACCATACCGTCCGAATATCCGGACACAGATAGCAAATGGTAATGTTGATGGTCTCACCCCATAATAGTAGAATCAATGTTTTCAGGAACTCTATTTTTTAACTGCATTATATCCGGGCACAAGAACAAACGGTTTCCCTTCATGTTTCCAGGAAAATCCGCCACTACTATGCATTTTTTGCTTTAACGTCAGCCTGATCCCCTCATAAGAACAGCCAGTATGCCTGACGGCATCAGAAATACTATCGAAGCAGGCCAATCTGGTCCCGCTAAGACTATATTGCGCAACTCGCCTGCTCATATAAAACTGTTTGTATTCTCCTTTATATTGTTCTTCGGCATATCTCCATACATACCCGCTGGCATGAAAATATTTCTTTTTAGCACAACCGACAATGGCCTGTACACTTATACCGGTTTGCCTGGATGCTTCATTCATGGAAGGGAATACAGCTATTTTCTTCCCCTTAATATCGTACTGAGTTACGGGCTTCTCAACCGGCTCCCTGAATTGTAGCGCTCCATCATAGTCGTCTTCATTAAACCGCCACACAAACCCCTTTGTCTGGAAAAGATTTTTATTTGCGCAGGCGGAGATACAGGAAATACTAACACCTGTTTTACGGGAAGCAACCGTAATGCTGGGAAATGAATTTAATAACTTTCCTTTCAGGCTGTATTGTTTAACCACCCGCCGCTTTTTTCGATTTAGTTTTAGCAGATGTTTACGATTTTGTACCTGGTCAACCACGAATGCCGGAGGAATATACCTGTCCTTTGCCAGGTGCAGTTTCCGGAGTTCGCTCTTGTCAGCGAGGGCGAGGTTGGATGCATTTGAATTCAAACCATCGCCATCTATTGGATAAACGAACTTGCCATCCATAGATGCTTTTGTTGTTGGCTGAACAAAAGCCTCATATACCAACCGTCTTACCATTGCGCTATTGCGTTTCTTATCGAATGTGTAGGTTACCATTAGTCCTAAGCTGTAATCGTTTTTATAGTGATTGGGAGTTTTAGAAATCGCCTGGCTGAGTATTTTTCCTTTTATCCAGCGGCCAACAACGGGAATACCTTGTTCGATATAGCGGTCCAGTGATTTCACCCTTCCGAGATCGGAGACCATAAAATACCCTTCTGCATAAGGGATTTCCTTCCACCGTTCACCAGGTAAATCCTCCAATGATTTGTTATGGTACGGGTACTTCTTTATTTTTTTAGATATAGGCATGACCAAAATTAATAAGTCTTCAAAAATAGAAGAAACGGTAAAAATAGCTTATAACGAGTAGTTTACGAGGCGGACTATCATTGCAGGTAACGATTTAATAATGGCGCTTACTGCATTCATTTTCACTTATTTTCCTTGTAACTAAATAGTAAAGACAAAAAATATATGAGTTAAATCCAACTTATTCGCCCATCTTTTATTTAGGCCTTCCTTTAGGGTATCTAAGAGTTTCATACGATTGATTTTTCTATTTCGTTATTTGAAATAGGCATGATAAAATTTGCTCGAGTTTATCATAAAACGTGAAGCTATAAATCATCCTTCTCCATTCCTTTTTCTTATCTCATCCGCTTCCCTCTTATATTGAGCAGAAAAATGAATATAAGCATCTTCATTCATTTTATCCCATTGATCTTCTGTCATATTGAATTCTTTCAGAAATCTCTGAAAACTGGCATCCGCAGCAGGTTGCAAATGCCTATACAACGCCAGTTTTTCATCCTTGGATAATAGCAATACGGATTCGACCATCTTAGTCGGGGCCGAGTCCCTCCGCCTGGCTTTGAAATTAGTTTTAGGATTCTTCTTTTTAAGAGTTTGCATAAATTCCTTATGAGGAATTAGTTTCGCCTCTCCTTTTCTTATTTGTTCCATCTGATCATCTATAATAACAAGCTGATCCTCTGTCAGTTCATAGGAATCAAACACTCCTATAGCAGTCAGATGATTTTCAAGGAAATTATGAAGGTCATCCTGAGCTTCAATCGATAATTTTCCGGCTTTTTTCAATATCGAATCCAAACTTTTCATATGGCATAAAATTTAACAACCTATCTGCAAGATAAATAGTTCTATTAAATTTCCCACCCCCTACTCCCCCACCTCGCTAATATACTTTGGAATAAAATTATATACTTTTTTTGGACTACCTTTATAGTCCAGATTAACCAAATTAAGTAGTCCAGCATGTTACCCTTTCCCACCATGATCCTCCTCGACAGAAAGGCGGAGACGGCCGTCTACCAGCAAATCGCCAACCAATTGGTGAAGCTGATCCGTGACGGTATTATCCAGCCCGGTTCGCGTCTGCCCGGCAGCCGCGAGCTGGCGGGCCTGTTACAGGTCCATCGCAAAACGGTGGTGGCCGCCTACAACGAATTATATGCCCAGGACTGGATCGAAGTGGTCGCCAGAAAAGGCATCTCCGTCTCTTCCCGGCTGCCGGAACTGAAGCCTAAAACCTTCAAGGCGCTTGCCCGTCAACCTTCCTATGCAGGCCCGGCAGGATTCAGCTTTGACCATGTACTGTCCATACCTGAGTTCGCTATGCCGAAGAATAAGCCCCGTCTCATTATCAATGACGGGTCACCCGACAGCCGGCTGGCGCCGATGGACCTTCTGCTTCGGGCCTATAAGGAACTCCTTAGCGAAAGGAATTATAAAAAATATATTCCGCAGGGTGGTTTCGCCGGTACCCCGTCCCTGCGGGAAGCGCTGACCCGGTTCCTCACCGATACCCGCGGTCTGACGATGAACCCCGACAATATACTGATCACCCGTGGGGCCCAGATGGCTATTTATCTCGCCGCACAGCTGATATTGAAAAAGGGAGACGCAGTGATCGTCAGCCGGCCGAATTATTTTATGGCCGACAAAGCCTTCGAACAGGCCGGAGCCAGGCTGCTCCAGGTCCCTTCGGATGAACAGGGTATGGACGTGGACGCAGTAGAAGCCCTCTGTCAAAAAAAGAAGCCCCGGCTATTATACGTGGTACCTCATCACCATCACCCCACCACCGTGACGCTGAGCATGGACCGGAGAATGAAGCTGCTCGATATCATCCGCCGTTATCAGCTGGTGGTGATCGAAGATGATTATGACTATGATTTTCACTATAGCTCCGGCCCCATTCTTCCGCTGGCCAGTGCCGACCATGGCGGGAATGTCATTTATATCGGCAGTCTTACCAAATCCCTGACGCCATCTATCCGTCTGGGATATATGGTCGCTCCGCCGGATTTTATCGCCCAGGCCACCCGGCTCAGACGGATCGTAGATATCCGGGGCGATCACCTGCAGGAAGATGCATTGGCTACACTGATCAGGAATGGGGACCTTGCCCGTCATCTGAAAAAAGCAGGCAAGATCTACCATGGCCGCCGGGATTATTTTTGCGATCTGCTGGCCCGGGAGCTGGAAGGCCGTATCAGCTTTAAAAAGCCCGATGGGGGACTGGCTATCTGGGCAGCCAGCTCCCTGCCGCTCCCCCTGCTGTCCGCCCGTGCCGCTACCATGGGGCTGCTGATTAATGACGGCAGTTATTACAACGATAAGGCTGGAAATGGTCTGCGACTGGGTTTTGCTTCCTTGCGGGAGAAAGAGATGGACGAAGCCGTGGAAGTCCTGAAAAGAGTTTTTTCCATTCGGTAGAATTCATTCCATTTTTTAGAATAAATAACTTAATAAAATATACATAATAAAGTAATTGGCAACTATTTAAAAAACGGCACTCGATTGGACTCTATGGATATAGCGTTATAAATCGTGTACCATGAAAAATTTGTACCCTCGGATTCTAAAAATCGTTTTCCTCCTGCTGGGGCTTGTGCTGCTGGCGACCCACTATAGCAATGCCCAATCCTGTACTCCTCTGGGTGATCAGACCAGCTATGGCACCGGGACTACCTGGATCGGTTATGTCTACCAGGGAATGAATTTCAATACTTACAAAGGTTATGTGAATGAGGGATCGGGCTCCAGCTCCAATTTTGATGAGAGTTTTGGCGGCAACCAGGTGAATTATAATACCAACGGCTGTACCGTCTACACGGATGGTTTCAGTGTCCGGTATAAACTGAGTGAGACATTTGCAAATGCCAACTATCTATTCACGGTGGGGGGAGATGATGGATTCCGGCTGAGCCTGGATGGCGGCGCCACCTGGGCAATCAACAAATGGAATGACCAGAGCTATGCGACAACGACCTATTCAGTAGCGCTCAACGGCACTTATAATATGGTCCTTGAATATTATGAGAATGGCGGAAGCAATCGTATATCCTTCAACGTGGCTCCGATCTGTACCGGTACAGGGGACCCTACGGTCTATGGCACTAATAATGTCTGGAACGGGTATATCTACCAGGGAATGAATTTCAATATGTATAAAGGTCAGGTAACGGAAGGCGCATCCCTCAACCCCAATTTCGATGAGAATTTCGGAAACCCCAGCGGAGGCGTGGTGACTTACAATACCAATAGCTGTTCGATACAGACGCAGCAGTTCAGCGCCCGCTACCGTCTTCAGCAGACACTTACCGCCGCCAAATATGTTATTACCATCGGCGGGGACGACGGCTACCATTTTAGCCTGGATGGCGGCTCTACCTGGGTGATCAACAAATGGAATGATCAATCATACTCCACTACCAGCTATACTGCTACCCTCAGCGGATCCTACAACATGGTGCTGGAATATTACCAGAACGGGGGAGCTGACCGGGTAAGTTTTTCGATGTCTTCGACTCTCCTGCCGGTCACCCTGGTTAGCTGGTCCGTATCTGCACTGGCTGCCGATCAGGCCAAATTAAGCTGGCAGACGACCGATGCCGTGAATTTTGATCATTTTATCATACAAAGAAGCACCGATGGCTCCACATTCCAGGATGTGCATACGACATCGGCAGCCGGCAGCGGCAATACTATACAGAACTATTCTTACATGGATCAGTACGCCTATAACGGCAACGTATACTATCGTCTGGCGATGGTGGACCAGGACGGAGCTACCAGCTATTCTACCGTTATCAGCCTGTCCTCACAAAATGCCGCTGCTCAAAATATCCGCATATACCCAACTATGATCGAGAATAACAGTTTGTATGTAGAGTCAGCCCAATCCGTATCCAATGCACGGCTGGAGCTATTCAACATGAATGGCAGCAAGGTCAGTGAAAAGGACTGGGCGGTTCTGGATGGCCGTCAGCAGGTATCCGTAAATACCGGCCATGCGGGTAGTCTGCCGGCCGGAGCTTATATCGCCCGGTTGTCGGACGGTCGCTCGATCCTCGCCAAACAGATCGTCATCATCAAATAAGTACTCCTTATCAGTCATTCGGATTATAAGCCTGACCAGGCACGAACTGGTTGAAATCATCAAAAACAGCAGTATTGCCTGAGGTCCCCGTCCCGACAAAACTCTCCCCGCTGATGGTAAAGGCGACGGCCCCGTATCTTGGCAGGCGGGGATAGGGGGTTCTCCTGGACCATATGTCCTGCACAAAATCATACTCCCAGGTACTTGTCACCATCGTACCGTTGAGGCCCAGGGTCAGGTAAGCATGATCTCCATTCACGAAGGCCGACCCAAATTCCCGCTGAAGATCCGTATAGCCATCGTCAAAGCTCCCCGGATCGGTATTCGTAATATTATGAAGGGGTATCCAGGGTATCGGCTGGGAAGGGTCGAAGGCCCAGGAATCTCTGGCCATGCCCCCGCTGATGGAGCCCGCAAAGATGTATGCTCTATTCTTGTAGACAAAGGATACGGCGCCCCTGCGTTTGGAAAAATTACCGGCGGTACCGGGTACCTTGCCCCAGCTATCCGATTGCGGATCATACTGGTAAAAGTCATTCATCCAGTAAACATTGTACCCTGTCCCGAGATAGCCTTTCCCCTGCAGTCCGAACCCCACGGCATCATACCGGTCGCCGCCGGGAAAGGGATTCCGGCCCCTCCACACATTCCCCACTGCGTCGTATTGATAGAAGTCGTGGAATGCATTGAGCCCGTCCGTCCCGGTTCCGATATACCCGGAGTCGCCAATACTGAACCCTACTGCATTGCTGCGGGCAGGGCCGGGGAAATCCGCTTTCTGCTGCCAGCCGCTGTCCAGGGAGAATGACCAAAAATCCGTCAGTCGCCCCCGTACCGGTCCTTCTACCTGTGCATTTAAACCGAGCCCTACATATGCCGTATCCCCGATAACGAATAAAGAGCTGTTGCCCCTTGGATACCCTCCGATGGGAGCGGCCTGCACCCAATTACCATCCTGCACCCAGGACAAACCTGTCTTATGGCAGGACGAATTGGTGAATACAGTCAGGCCGATCATACAAAGCGCAAATACATAAATAGAACGAGTCATGCGTGAAGATTTAAGGTTTATTAATATTTCGTATATATAACACCGTTATATTATAGAGAAAAAAATCACTCCCTGCCCGCCCGGATAATGACGCGGAAAGTCTAAAGGAACTTATCTTTCTAAGAGAGAAGGATGACAAGCATCGTTGCTTGTCACTTGTTAATGTTTCCTATAAGAAATGTTAAGTAGAATAAAAAAGGCGGATTACCTGATGGCGGTAGCGACGGCGCTCCAATCCATTTGTCCCTTCCCTTCGGTCACCAACTGCTCCATGTGCTCTTTCAGCAAATTGGCCAGCGGCATATTCTGCTGTACCGATGCAGCCTGTTGCAATGCCAGCTTCATGTCTTTCAGTCCCAGCTGCGTTGTGAATGCGGCAGGTTCAAAATTTTGCTGCACGATCATATTGCTATAATTCTGATAAACCGGCGTATTGAATAAGGTCTGGCCGAACAGGGCCCACATGCGGGCGGCATCCACTCCGCTGGCCGTGGCCAGGGCAACGCTCTCCCCGATGGCTTCCAGGGCAGCTGCTATTAAAAAATTACCGCAAAGCTTTACGGTATTGGCGGCGGTGATTTCTTCTCCAAAATCCCATACCCCCGCGCCGCCTGCATCTTTCAGCAAAGGAGAGACCTGTGACTGTAAGGCTGCCGGGCCTGCAATTACATAATTCAATTTGCGGGCAGCGGCAGCTTCCGGCCTTCCGAAAACAGGCGATGCCAGGTAATGCTGGCCATGCTGACTATGTTGACCAGCCAATTCTTTGGCCGTTGCCGGAAGAATGGTACTAAGGGAAACATGAATACTATTGGGTGTCAGGTGTTGCAGCAGGCCATTTTCTCCTCCGCAGATACTTTTCAGGGCGGCATCGTCCGAGACGATCGTGAAGACGATCGTACATTCCTTCGTCAATGCGGGAATACTCTTACAGGCAATAGCTCCTTTTTCGGTCAGCGGGACAACTTTAGCGGCAGTCCGGTTGTAAACATATAGTTCATGGCCGCTGTCCAACAGATTCAGTGCAATAGGAGTGCCCAAGCTGCCAAGACCGATAAATCCAAGTTTCATAACAATAATTTAAAATTGACGGTGATAAAAGTAAAGAATAAAGTTGAAAGGAAGGCTCGCCGGTATGGCGTGAAAATTGTATTACCAGCAATCATGCAACGTAAAAATCGAATCATTCCCTTTCTGACCATTTTGATATTATTATTTCTGACATTAGGAGCGCTGCGACCGGTGACCAGGCGCCCCATGGCTTCAAAAGGGGCAATAGCGGCAAAGCGATCGGCGATTCGTCCCGGGATTGACCGGCCGGCCAGGCCATTTCCCCAGCATGCCAGCTATCAGCCAGGCACCATTCTGCCGAATCATATCAGCCAGGAGGTGATGGATGACAGCGTTCGCTCCTTCTACCAGCAGTGGAAGAACCACTATATACGTACGTCCTGCGATCAGGGAGAAGCCTATGTCTGGTTCGAAGGGACGCGCGGCACGAATATCTGTGTATCGGAGGGGCAGGGATATGGTATGGTGATCGTTGCATTGATGGCTGGTTTCGATCCGGATGCCCAGGCAACGTATGACTCCTTATACCGGTTCTACAAGTCCCATCCCAGTCAGTCCAGTCCGCAGCTGATGGCCTGGAGTCAGAACAAAGATTGCCGGAGCATCGATGGCAGCACGGCCACCGACGGGGATATGGATATCGCTTATTCCCTGCTGCTGGCCGATGCGCAATGGGGTCGCAGCAGCAATATCCCTTATCGGGAAGAGGCGCTGGAGATCATCGCAGCTATCCGCAGGCAGGAAGTCAATCCGGTGAACTATGTTGTAATGGAAAGCAATACCTCCAATCCGCACAGCAGGGATTTTTTTGATATGCGATCCTCCGATTTTATGCCGGACCATATACGGGCTTTCAGAAAGGCCTCCGGTGAACCGGCCTGGGATACCGTCCTCGATAATAATTACCGGGTATTCCGGTATTTACAGAAGGCCTATAGTCCTGAAGCGGGACTGGTCCCTGACTTCATCAAGCAAATTAAGATAGGGATGCGGGAGAAAGACCCGATCGGAAAAGCCAATGTGAAAGGAGGCCCCATGGATGCTCCGGATAGCGAGCAGGCTGACAACGTATCGGCCATACCTGCGCAGCCGCATTACCTGGAATCCCAATATGATGGCTTGTACAATTTCAATGCCTGCCGGGTGCCGTGGCGGGTAGCGGCAGACTATCTCACCTCCGGTGATACCACAGCCGCCGGTTTCCTCACTCCTATCAACCGCTGGATCCGATCCACCACAAAAGATAATCCTGACAATATTTCAGCCGGATATAATCTTTCCGGGGAAGATCTGCCCAGGCGCAATTACGAAGCCCTTTGCTTTATCGCTCCTTTCGCCGTATCCGCCATGATCAGCAGGGATAACCAACCCTGGCTGAATAAAGTATGGGATTACCTGGTACACTTTAAACGAAAAGACTTCGACTATTACGACAACAGTATCAAGATGATCACCCTGATCATTCTCTCCGGAAATTACTGGACGCCGTCCCCCCCACCCCCTAAAGGGGGAGTTTGGTAACCCGCTGCTTTATTCGTTTGCGTCACTCATTCGATCTCATTTACAATCTATATAAATCGTAAAGACTTAACTCCCCCTTTAGGGGGTAGGGGGTATCGGAGATCCGTTCCTGCGCTCTTCGCTGGCTACCTTGATAACGGTATCTCCTTCTTTGAGATCGCCGTATACCTCTGTCTTTCCGCCTTCTTCCCGTCCTTTCTTTACATCGACCCACTGCGCCTTGTTATCGACTACGCGGATGACGAATACTCTTTCCGTGGAATTGACCACTGCCGTCGACGGTACGACAAAAGTGCTGTCTCTGGCAGGTAATGGCACTTTCACTTCCGCTACCATGCCGGGCAGTAATTTTTTATCATTATTGATCACATCCATTTCGATACGTTCGGCGCGAAGACGATTGTCCAGCGCTCCGGCCAGGCGTTTGACCTTCGCGTGAAATATTTCGCTGGGACGGGACTTGGTGCTGAATTTCACTTCGTCGCGATCCGTCAGATAGCCCGTGTAGGCTTCCGGTATGGAGACCACCAGTCGCAAATGTTTTTGCTCCTGCAGCGTGAACAGCGGCAATTCAGATCCCTTGCCGGAGGGCCCTACATACGCGCCGGGGTTTACGTTACGGGCGCTTATCACTCCATTAAAGGGAGCCCGGATCTCCAGGTATTTCAGGGTTTCGGCCACTTCAGCATAGGCTGATTTGGCAGCATCCCATTGAGCCAGATCCGATTTCCGGCGGGCGTCCGCCTGATCGATATCATTCTGGGAGATCGTACCGGGGGTCTTGCTGGTCTCTACCAGGCGGTCGTAGTTGGACTTGCTGGCGATATAGATCGCTTCCTGCGATTTGACCCTTGACTGAGCGCTGGCCAGCTGTGTAGCCAGTTCGGGCGCTTCCATCGTCACCAGCAGCTGCCCTTCCCGCACTTCCGAGCCTACGTCTACGTATAGCTTTTTTACGAAACTATTCTCTTTCGCATAGAGGTCTACCTGCTGGTAAGCGATCAGCTCACCCGGGACATATAATGTCGTAGACAGCGTACCCTTCTGCAGGGCAATGGTCTCCGCAGGAGCTGGGGCTTTATCGGCCTTTGCTTC
Organism: Puia sp.; assembly: GCA_035555335.1. Taxonomy (GTDB): domain Bacteria; phylum Bacteroidota; class Bacteroidia; order Chitinophagales; family Chitinophagaceae; genus Puia. The sequence goes on along the minus strand of DATMGS010000027.1, from coordinate 86,004 downwards.
TTTATTTTCTTTTTTCTCCTTGCTCTCTCCATCCGAAGAGGAGCAACTGCTGAACAAGGTCGCTACCAGCAACGCAGGCACAGCAAAAAGGGCAATGGAGCCCAGGTTATTTCTCATTTTGTTCATATAATGACGGTATATAATGTTTACTTTCTTTATCGGAAGGATCCAGGGATACGGACGCAATGGACGTCTTACCCTGTACCCAGGCAAATATAAGCGGCAGAATAAATAAGGCGGCAAATGTAGAGGCTATCAGCCCTCCGATGACCGCACGGCCCAGCGGAGCGGCCTGATCACCGCCTTCACCAAAGCCCGAGGCCATGGGGATCATACCTACGACCATCGCGACACTGGTCATCAGGATAGGACGTAACCGGACGGCGGCAGATTCCCGGGCTGCTCCCAGGGCATTGCCGGAATGCATCCGTAATTGTTCGGCATTGGTCACCAGCAACACGGAGTTGGAGATGGATACCCCTACGGACATGATCATGCCCATATAGGATTGCAGGTTGAGCGTCGAACCGGTCAGCATGAGCAGGCCCAGCGAGCCCAGCAATACAGCCGGCACGGTACACAGTGTCACCAGGGAAACCTTAAATGACTGGAAGTTGGCGGCCAGCATGAGAAAGATCACGACGATCGCCGTCAGCAGACCTATCTGCAGGCTGCTCAGCGTGTCGGTGAGCACTTCCGAAAGACCTTTGATCTCCACATTGAGACCCCGGGGCAGCTGTCCCAGGGAGGCCAGGGACTTCTTTATATCCGTGGAAGCTCTTCCCAGATCCATTTTATTGAGATTGGCCGTTACGGACAGAACAGGAGTCGCTCCGATATTATCATTTTCACCATAAACGGAATCAATGGAGAGAGAGGCGACATCGCTTAACAGGGGACGGGGTGCATTCGGCTGGACAGGCGTCTCTCCGATATCATGCAGACTGGTCATTTTATTCTCCGGTACCTGCACCTGTACAAAATAGGAAAGGTTCGTCTTATGATCCAGCCATACATTTTTTTCGGTAAACCGCGAGGAGGAGGTAGCTGCGATCAGCGAACGGCTGATAACCGCTGCATTCGTCCCTAACTGCGCTGCCCGTTCCCGGTCGATATCGATATTGATGGCAGGATAGCGGATGGCCTGGCCTATCTGCAAATCCCGCAGATAAGGGATCTGCTGCAGCTGGGCGATGACTTTATTGGCGTATTCTTCATTCAGCTTCTTATTCTTCCCGGAGATCTTCACTTCGACCGGCGTCGGAGATCCCTGGCTGAGGATCTTATCGGTAAGCTCGATCGGCTCGAAGGACACTTTGAACTCGGGTACATCGGCGGCCAGCTTGTGCCGGAACTCTTCTTTCAGATCATCCATCTTCACCTTATAGTCCTCTTTAAGACTCACCTGCAGCACAGCCTCCTGCGGACCTGCCATGAACAGGTAGATCGGGTTGGTGGAGAACTGTCCGCCATGCATACCTACCATGGCCGAGGTGAGCTCGATATTATCGTGCCCTACTATCGTATCCAGTACATGCAGGGTCTTGATCGTATATTCTTCCGTTCTTTCGATACGGGTGCCGTCAGGGGCGCGGAGGCGGACCTGGAATTGCCCGGCATTGGACTTGGGTAATACATCCCGGCCGATACTGTTGATCAGCAGGTAAGCGCCGCCCAGCCCCAGCACGATATAAACGATGGCGATCGGCACCCGGTAAGGGATCACCCGGTCTATGAAACGCAGGAAGCGGTTCCTGAACTTGTCGAAAGCCGTCAGCTTTCCGTCCTTGCCTGAACCATGTTGCAATGCCTTATGTTTTTCTTCCGCAGCGTCGGCCTCATCGGCGGCAGTAAGACCCGAAGCCCTGAACTCTTCCTCATCGGACTTGAATTGCCCCTTTCCATGATGCCCTTTCATGACCCAGTTGGCCAGAACAGGCACAAAGGTCTGCGCCATAAAATAAGAGGTGATCATGGAGAACCCGATAGCCAGGGCCAACGGGAGGAACAGAGAGCCGGGGATACCGCTCATGGTGAAGGCCGGGGCGAATACCGCCAATATACAGAGCAGGATCAGCAATTTGGAAAAAGCGATCTCCCGGCAGGCATCCCAGATAGCAAGGGATTTCGGCTTGCCCATGGAGAGATGCTGGTGTATATTCTCGATGGTGACGGTAGATTCATCGACCAATATACCGATGGCCAGGGACAGACCGCTAAGGGTCATGATATTAATGGTCTGGTGAAATAAGTTGAGAAAGAGCACTCCGGAGATCACGCAGATGGGTATCGTCAGGATTACGATGAAGGCGCCCCGGGCATCTCCCAGGAACAGCAGCACCATCAGACCGGTGAGGATGGCCCCGATGGCACCCTCTGTCAAAAGATTCTTAACGGCATTGATCACATATACGGACTGGTCGAATACATAGTTAAGCTTCACATCTTCCGGCAAAGATGCCTGGAAACGGGGAATGGCTTTCTTCAGGTTCTGCACCACTTCCCAGGTACTGGCGGCGGCCGATTTTGTGATGGGCAGGTATACTGAGCGTTTGCCATTGATCAGCGCATAACCGGCAGTGATATCGGCGGCGTCTTCTACAGAGGCCACATCTTTCAGATAAAGATTCTGAACACCGGAGGTATAGATAGGAATATTCCCGAAATCCTTCACCTTTTCGATCGTCGAATTGGTAGGCGTAAAATAGTTCAGGTTGCCGATACGCACGTTACCGGAGGGAAGGGCCTGGTTATTATTACGCAGCGCCTCCACCAGCTGGTCGGGCGTAAGGTTATGGGACCGCATGAGATCGGGATCCGCCTTGATGACGATCGTGCGGACATTACCTCCGAATGGCGCCGGAGCCACCAGCCCGGGTACCGTGCTGAAGGAGGCCCGGACATAAATATTGGCCAGGTCCAGCAGCTCATTATTACTGCGGGTCGGACTGCTAAGCACCAGCTGCCCTACCGGGAGCGTACTGGCATCGAAACGCAGGATAAACGGCGGTTGCGAGCCCGGAGGGAAGCTGGCCTGCGCCCGGTTCGTATAGCCAGTCACCTCCGCTGCCGCCTGCGCCATATTGGTGCCTTCATAAAAAGTAAGCTTGATCAGGGTCAACCCCTGGATATTCTTCGTTTCGATGCTCTTGACACCACCTACATATAATAAGAGATTGACATATTGTTTGCCGAAATAGGTCTCCATCTGATCCGGCGTAAATCCGCCATAAGGATGGGAGATGTAGATCACCGGCAGGTTCATATCCGGAAAGATATCGATCTTGATGCTGCGAACGGCGCTGATCCCGAAAAATAGCATACCAGCTACCAATACTAAGATGGTAATAGGTTTTCTAAGCGCGCTTCTGATTAATCCCATAAAGATGATAATTCAATGACGTAATAAATTCCGCGACCGGGCATGCCGGTTAAAACTCGTTAAAAAACAATCCAAAATCGCCGCTGGCGGCAGCTTTGTACAGCAAGGCCTGCCAGACATTATTGAAGGCGATATCCCTGTCCGTCTCGGCGCGGTTGAGGGTGAACAGGGCCGTGGTCACATCTACGATCGTAGCAAGGCCATTCTTATAAAGGACGCTCTTTTGATTATAGGCATCCGAAGCTGCCCGGACCTGTATGGGCGCTTCCCGGTAATTATCGAGGGAGTTCTTGATCTTGGTCTCCGACAAGGCGAGCTGAGCTACCAGCTGTTTGTCGATCAGGCCATATTCCTCCTGCAACCCCTGAGAGGTATATTGTTGCGCCACCACCTGCTGATGGACCCGCAGGGGGCTGGTCAGGTTCCAGACGACGCCAACGCCCAACAGGTAGTTCCCCCGGCCGAAGCTCACTCCTTTCAGGTAGTTGCCGGTGTAGGCGTCCGGCGCCCCTGATCCGTAGGTATTGTCAAATCCCGATCCCCGGTCCTGCAAAGCGCCGAACAGGGAAAAAGTGGGATAATTAAAGGTCTTTAAATAGCTGGCCTGCTCATTGCTGACGTTGACACGTTCCTGAAAATATTTCAACAGGGGGTGCTGATTCAGCGGTTGTGCGGAAGCGCTGTTGAGCGCCGTGGGGATCCTGGCTACAAATACGCTGTCCAATACGAATTCCGCGGGGGGGATGCCCATCAGCTGGGCCAGCTCGTTAGCCTGCTCCTGCTGGAATTCGATGGCATTCGTCAGGGCTATTTTGGCGCTGGAGACTTCCGCGTTGGCCAGGGAGGAGTCCACTCCGGGATTCAGGCCGTTCTTGGCCCTTGCTATCACCACCGTGTCAAAAGACAGGGCCCGGCTGAGATTATTCTGCTGGGACAGGGTGAGCTTCTGGGCGGCCAGTAAATTCAGGTAAGCGGCGGAGACCCGGACGCTTTGCTGAAAACGCTCCTGTTCCAGGTCGCCCTGGTCACGCTTCAAAATGGTTTGCGCCACCCGGGTCTTTTCTTTTGCCCGGCCGAAGGCGAAGAAATCCCAGTTGACATTGGTCAGGTACAGGGCTCCGAAAGCGGCATTCCAGTTCTGAGAGGCCAACACCGGGCCGCTGGAAGCGACAGATCCTCCTTTAAAAGCTCCCAGTGGACCATTCATGCTATTGACCGTCCCATAATCCTGTTGGGCGGAAAGGAGCAGGTCCGGCAGGTATTCCCTTTTCGTCTCGGTGACATTGGCCTGGGATGCTTTGACATAGTTTGCCTTGGCGCGGATAGTACCATAATTGGTAAGAGCCGTCTGTACGGCATCCTTAAGAGACAATGCCTGGGCATTCGTCTTATAGGTAATTATACTGAAGAACAGGGCCCATGACAGACCCAAAAAGAGGTTTTTTGACATGATAGATGAACAATTTTTATTTTATTCAATTCATAGGACGACAAGGAGATAAATTTCAGGTTAGGTCAGCCTGACAGGAGAGCGCCTGTTCATAGGTCTGGTTATACCCTATGGCTGCAATGTGTACTGTAAAGGGACTTCAAGATTTTGAAGTAATTTTGAAGCCGGCACCGGAGAGAGGAAGCTAATCGCTAAATGATGATAACCGGAAGCATATTCGTATACGACGTTGAAATTCATCAGATCGCAGATCTGGCGTACAATAGCGAGGCCGATGCCGATGGAATCGCTACCGGAGTTCCCTTTTTTAAACCGTTCAAATAATTCGCCGGTGGGCACTTCGGGCGCCTTGCCCGTATTACTGATCACCAGTCCTGCTTTGCTCAGATTTACCCGGATCCTGCCCTGCGGGATATTATGACGGATGGCATTGCTCACGAGATTGGTCAGCAGCAGATCGGCCAGGGCGATATGCAAAGGCAAATAAATATTTTCTTCAATATTTATTTGTAAGTCTATAGATTTCATTTCAATAAGCTCATCGAAAGCATCCAGGGCCTCCCTGGTAAAGTCACTGAAACAGATGGGGGCCGCCGCCTCATACTCCTGATTTTCCAGTTTGGTGAGCAGGGTCAGGGAGCTGTGGATACGGGAGAGCCGTTCCAGGGCATTCTGCATTTCTGCGATCAGGATAGCCTGGTCGTCCCGGATATCCGATTCCATGAGGAGCTCCAGCTTACCCCGGATGATCGCGGTAGGAGTCTGCAGCTCATGGGAGGCGTTCTCGGTGAATTCTTTCAGGGACTGATAATCTTCCAGGGCCTTGTCGGTCATTTTTATCAGGAACTCATTAAGCTCTTTGAATTCGGAGGTCTGGGTATCGGGCAGCCGGATAGGTTCTTTTCTTTTGAGGTCGAAGAACTGGATGACACGGAGGGTCCGTTTGAAAGGGGCCAGGATATATTTGGAGATCAGTCTGCCGGAGATACCTACCAGTACCAGCAACAAAAGCAGGATCCATTTGAAAGAATCCACCACACCAGGCAGCAGTTGATAGAAGGAAGGAATAAAGGAATAGGTCGAAATGCGATAATGCTGTCCGGCGATCGTGTAAAAAGACGTTACCACCAACCGGTATTCGTTGGCCTGAAATTCCGGGTTCCAGCCTGAGCCCCGGGTATAATAGGAAGAGATCCCTTTAGGCACTGAGTCGGCGGGGATCAGCAGGATGCTGGCACGCTTACGGGTCGGATGACCGGAGTAATCGCCGCCCGATCGGATCTGTTGAGCGATGAGATCATTCAGCCGCTGGTGCCTGACCACTTCCACCCGGTCAATTTTCCACTGGATCTCGTGGTAGACGATTGCGCCTCCTATCAGCAGTACGAGCAGCATGATCGCGAAATACCAAAGGGTGAATTTATTGGTCAGTTTCATACTATGCCTTATTCCGGCTCGTGTTTATGTGAATTAAATTTGTATCCCAGCCCATATACCGTGCTTATATAGTCCATTCCGCCGGCGCTGCTGATCTTGCGGCGAAGATTTTTTACATGCTGGTATACAAAATCAAAATTAGCCAGGTTATCGGTATAATCCCCCCAGAGATGGGCCGCGATGGATTGCCGGGAGAGGACTCTGTTCTTGTTGACGAGGAAGTAGAGTAAAAGATCGAACTCTTTGCGGGTAGTATCCAGGAGGCTGGCGCCGATACGGGCTTCAAAAGTATCAGTGTTCAGGCTGATCTCGTTGAATTCGACGATATTGGCGCCTCCCAGGTTCTTACGCCGGTAGATGGCCCTGATCCGGGCGTGTAATTCAGCCAGGTGAAAGGGTTTGGTCAGGTAATCGTCGGCGCCTTTGTCCAGACCGATGATCTTATCGTCCAGTGCATTCCGGGCGGAGATGATAAGGACATTGCTTTCCTGGCGCTCGGCCCGGATCTGTTGCAGCAGACTCATGCCATTGCCATCCGGCAGGCCGATGTCCAGCAGGATACAGTCATATTGGAACAGGCTGATCTTTTCCCTCGCACCTTCCAGCGTAGAGCACAATTCGCAGATATAGCCTTCCCGGGCCAGGAAATCATGAATGTTCCGCGCCAGCTCCTGGTGATCTTCTATGATAAGAACTTTCATATAGTACAAAAATAACAGGTTTTTTCAGACTGCTATTTCAGCAAAAAGTTTGAAGCAACCTTGAAGCGGGTCGGGAACTCATCGGTATCCCTGCGCCTGCAGGTGGAACAATTCGGCATAACGGCCCTTATTTTCCAGGAGTTCTTCGTGGCTGCCAATCTCGATCAGCTCGCCTTTCTCCAGTACGAGGATACGGTCGGCCATCCGAACGGTGGAAAAACGATGGGAGATCAGTACGGCCGATTTGCCTTTGGTCAGGTCGGCAAAACGCTGGAATACCTCGTATTCGGCGCGGGCGTCCAGGGCGGCAGTGGGCTCGTCGAGGATCAGCAGCTGGGCATCGCGCATGTAGGCCCTGGCCAGGGCGATTTTCTGCCATTCGCCGCCCGACAGGTCCACTCCCTGGCGGAACCGGCGTCCCAGCGCCTGGTCGTATTTATCCGGCAGTCTTTCGGTCAGCACATCGGCCAGGCTTTGCTGCGCCGAGGTTATGATCAGCGGCCGGTCGTCCTTTTTCGGGATATTGCCCACGGCGATATTCTGGGCGACGGTCATCTGGTAGCGCAGGTAATCCTGGAAAATGATACCGATCTGGCTGCGCAGCTCTTCGGGGTCATATTCCCGCAGGTCGACGCCGTCCAGTAAAATACGGCCTTCCGTAGGCTCGTAGAGCCTTGCCAGCAATTTGATCAGGGTGGTCTTACCCGCTCCGTTCTCTCCTACCAGCGCCAATTTTTCTCCCGGGCGTAAGGTAAAGGTGAGGTGCCTGTTGGCCCAACGCTCGGAATTCATATACCGGAACCCCACATCTTCAAACTGAAAGCCTTGTTGTATCGGACGGGGAAAAGGCTGGGGATGGGGGGTGCGGATGATGCGTGGCCTGATCTCGAAGAATTCAAAGAGGTCCTGGAGATAAATAGCGCCCTGCGAGACACTGGTGAAGCGGGTCAGGATCCCTTCCAGCAGGCTGCGCAATTGCCGGAAGGAGCCGGCCAGAAAGGTCAGGTCCCCGATGGAGAGGCTGCCGTTGATGGCCCGGAGGATGATCACCACATAGGCGGCATAATATCCGGCGCTGCCCAGTAAGGCGAATAAAGTGCCCCAGCCCGAGCGGCGGATGGCCAGCACTTTGTTATCCCGGAAGAACTTATCCGACAGCACGCGAAAGCGATCGATGAGAAAATCCGAGAGGGCGAAGAGCTTCACCTCTTTGGCCGTATCGTCGCTGGCCCCCAGGTAACGGAGGTAGTCCAGCTCTCTTCGTTCGGTGGTCTGCTGGCGGTTGAGCGCATAGGTCTTGTCATTGAAATAAGATTCCCCCATAAAGGCGGGGATGACGGCGATGAGTAATAATATGATGAGCCAGGGGTTGAAGGCCATCAGCCCCACGGCCAGGAAAGCCATCGTGATCAGGTCCTGGACCTGGCTAAGGACCTGGGACAGCAAAACGGTGCGGCCGGTGGTCTGCTGCCTGGCCCTTTCCAGCTTGTCATAAAAGGTGGAATCCTCGAACTGGTCCAGGTCCAGCTCGGCGGCATGGCGCATGATCCGGACGGAAGTGAAATTGGAAAACAGATCACCCAACAAACTATCCATCAAGGTAATAGCCCGGCTTAGTCCATCTGAAAAAATAGCCAGGCCGAACTCCAGGGCTACTAATTCCCAGAGATGATGGGTGCCGGCCGTTCCGGTAAGGGCGGTGTGGCCGGTGAGATCATGGACGCCGCCTGCGGCTCCGGGGATGAAGTGACCGGTTGTATGGCCGGCCTGTACCTTGGCGAGCTGTACGACCTGGTCGATAATCAGTTTGCCCACATATAAAATGGCTACCGGGATAGCCGACCGGATGATCCGAAGGATGGAATTGGCGACCATGAGCCGGGGGCTGGTATCCCATACCAACCGGAAAAAACGGGGCAGATTACGCAAGGCGGCCAGCCTTTCCCGCCAGGTCAGCGGTTCTGTTGATGTCATTGCCGAATGTAACAAAATAGTGATGGATATGTTGTAGACAACCCGCTAATCCTCACTTTGCGTATTATTTAGTAATTTTACCCGAATGTCAATGATATCAACTGAGGATCTTCTTCAACATTACCGTAGTAATCATTCATATGATGAATCCCTGGAAAAAGACGGTAGTTTTCGTCCTCTCTGGAAGACTTTTTTTCAGTCTTTCGGCGGACTGGGGCAGGAAGAAGTGCAAAGCCGCCACAACGATATCCTTCGCCTGCTGAAAGAGAACGGAGTTACCTATAATATTTATGGAGATCCGGCGGGGATGAACCGCCCCTGGAAGCTGGACCTGATCCCGTTGCTGATCAGTAAGGAGGAATGGACGATCATCGAGTCCGGACTTATCCAGCGAGCCACGCTGCTGGATATGATCCTGAAAGATATCTACGGTCAGCGAAAGTTGATCCGCAATGGTCTTCTGCCGATGGAACTGGTCTATCATCACGCAGGTTTCCTTCGGCAATGCACAGGGATCCCCTTACCGGGCAAACATTCCCTGGTGCTGTATGCAGCTGATATTGCCCGGGGCGCAGACGGGAAGATCTGGGTCGTGAATGACAGGACCCAGGCGCCTTCCGGTTCTGGTTATGCCCTGGAGAACAGAATGGCCATGGCCCGTATCCTTCCGGAATTATTCAACGGGCTGAAAGTGCGGCGCACATCCGCCTGGTTCGACGCGCTCCGGCTGGCGCTCCATGAGATGTCACCCGGGCGAAAACAAAACCCGCGGATCGTCATCCTTACCCCCGGCCCCGGTAATGAAACCTATTTTGAGCATTCCTATCTTTCTTCCATCCTGGGCTATACGCTGGTGCAGGGGAATGATCTCATCGTAAAAGATAATTATGTCTGGCTAAAGACCATGAACGGGCTGGAAAAAGTAGATGTGATCCTGCGCAGGGTGGATGATGTCTATTGCGATCCCCTGGAATTAAAAGAAGACTCGCAGCTGGGTGTACCGGGCCTTCTTAACGCCGTGCGCAACGGGCATGTCAGCATCGCCAATCCCCTCGGAAGCAGCATCCTGGAAAACCCCGGCCTTATGCCTTTCCTCCAGGGTATCTCCCGGTATTTCCTGGGGACCAACCTGCTCCTGCCGGCTATCGCATCCTGGTGGTGCGGACAGCCCAAAGAGATGGCTTATGTCATGGAGCATATCCGTTCGCTGGTCATCAAAAGGATCTACCGCTATTCCACCGGCAGCAGCTCCATCGATGCGGCGTCCCTTTCAGAGAAGCAGCTGCAGGAGCTGAAGCAGCAGATCAAGGCACATCCTCATCTCTATGTAGGGCAGGAGAAAGTGAATTTCTCTTCTACCCCTTCCCTGGTCAATGGAAAGCTGGAACCCCGCAATGCCTTGTTCCGGAGTTTCCTGGTCAGCAATAACGATACGTATGCCGTTATGACGGGCGGGCTTACCCGCACATCCACGGGGCAGGGGAATTTCCTGATCTCCAACCAATCGGGAGGGATCAGTAAGGATACCTGGATCATCTCCCCCGAACCGGAGCGTCACCAGGCGATCCGGGATGAATGGGCGCCGCCCGCGATGGCACAGGCTACGATCAGTCAGACCCAGTCCATGTCCCCTTCTACCCTTCCTGCTGCGGGGGGCGCGCTGCCGAGCCATACGGCGGAGAATCTTTTCTGGGTAGGGCGATATACCGAGCGGGTGCTGGGCAACGCAAGATTCCAACGCACCGTCATGCAGTGGGTAACGGAAGGCAACAGGCTGATCGCCGGAAACGATATTCGTTCCGGTCTGCATCTGCTGCAGGCGCTTACACATTATACTTTCACCTATCCGGGTTTTGCAGAGATGAATGAATCCGATGAACGGATCCATCATTCTTCCAGGGAATTAAGAGATACGCTCTTCGACGAAAAAAGAACAGGCAGCCTGAGCTGTAATCTTTCTCTTTTCAACCAGGCCGTCTATGCGGTCCGGGAGCATTGGTCTACCGATACCTGGCGGGTATTGCGGGGAATGGAAGAGGAATGGGCCGCCGCCGCCCGGATCTCCAATCCCGGACATCTTCGGATGCTGGGTGTCCTGGATAGCTTAATTACTTCCATGGTGGCCTTCATAGGATTGAACAGGGAGAGTATCTCCCGGGAACAAGGCTGGATCATGCTGGACGCCGGGCGCAAAATAGAGCAGAGTCTTTTATTGGTGAATATGCTTAGGGTAACCCTTACCGAACAGCACGACGGGCAGGTGGAGTATGATCTGCAGGAGTCTGTACTGGTCAGCAATGAGAGCCTGGTCAATTACCGGTATAAGTATCGGGCTCCGCTGCAGCTTTCGCTGGTGCTGGACCTGATGCTGCTCGACCCCAATAATCCCCGGTCGCTGATCTACCAGCTGGAAAGATTGAAGACCTATCTGGCCGGTCTTCCGCGGATACAATCGGGCAATGCCCTTTCCGAACATGAAAGACTGATCTGGGAGGCTTATACCCTGTTGAAGCTTTCGGATAAGGATCTGTTATCCCGGCCCGACAGCATTAAAAAAGCGTATCCTTACCTGGAAGAGCTGCTGTCAAAGATACAGGCGCTCCTTTTGGCTATTCCCGATATCATTTCTAAAACTTATTTTAAACATGCCCAGACGCAGACTCAATTGTTTGCGACGGACAATAACTGATCTTTCATCCGGTCGACGACCCGCCTATGCACTATAAAATCATTCATACAACCCGGTACATCTACAACGAGCCGGTAAGCCTATGCCATAATATCGCCAGGCTGATCCCCCGGTCCACCGGCAAACAAACCTGTAAGAACACGCAGGTCATTATCGACCCTGTGCCGGATGTGCTCAACGAGTATGAAGATTTTTTCGGCAATAAGGTAACTTATTTTGCCGTCCAGCAGGAACATACTTCTCTTACCGTTACTGTCAGCTCGGAAATAATAACACCGCAATCTTCTATCCTGGAGATCGATCTTTACAGCCATATTTCCTGGGAAGAGGTGAAGCGGTCTTTGGCAGCTTCGGGACCTGATTATGCAGAGGTCCTGCAATATATCCCCGAAACGCCCCTGACGGCGGCCAATCCGGAGATCAGCGCTTATGCCCGGCAGTCTTTTCATCCGGGGCGTTCGCTTTTCGAAGCAACCCGGGAGCTGATGCGGCGTATTTTCACCGATTTCCGTTTTCAGCCCGGCTTTACGACGATCACCACTCCCCTGTCGGAAGTCATGAGCGCCCGCAAGGGAGTCTGCCAGGATTTTGCTCATCTGGGTATCGCCTGTCTCCGGTCGGTGGGGCTGCCTGCCCGTTATGTAAGCGGTTATATCGAGACCATTCCCCCTGAAGGAACGAAAAAACTGATCGGCGTAGATGCGTCCCATGCCTGGTTCTCCGTATTTATCCCCGGCACCGGCTGGATCGATTTCGATCCGACCAATAATCAGTTCCCGGGAGACCAGCATCTTGTTATCGGCTGGGGCAGGGACTATTCGGATATCACTCCGCTGAAAGGGGTTATCGTCAGCAGCGGTCCTCACCGGCTGTCGGTATCGGTAGATGTAAGAAGGATCTGACAGCGCCACCCGGCTCCTGAGACACCACGGGCGTCATTTTCTATACAATGCCCGAAACTCCAACGCCGACATACCAGCGGCCTTGTGAAAAAAACGGGAAAAATAGGAAGGATCATCATAACCCAATTCATAAGCAATTTGCTTGACATCGAGCTCGCTGTAATAGAGCAGGCGTTTGGCTTCCAGCATGACCTGGTGCTGTATCCAGTACCTGACCGGAAAACCTGTAATACGCTTAACCGACTCATTTAGATACGAATGGGAAACGTGCAGCCTGGCTGAATAAACAGAGGGACTTTTGATTGTCCGGATATTTTCTGCCATCAGTATTTTAAATTGTCTGGAAAGTTCTGCTGGCCGGGATAATGGCAGGTTTACTTTGGGTAAATCATCATAAGAACCAGCCGCCATCGCAAGAAAAGACTTCAACAACGCGTGAATAACCGGGGTATGAAACCTGGCGCTATTTTTCCCTGTGATTCGCTCCTGTAACAAGTTGAGCAGGCAGTCGTATTGCTTTAATAGTGCCGGCTGAAGTGTGCAGGGCAATTGCAAGCTCAATTTACCTTCGAAAACATTGCGCCACTCTGCCGGCACCAGCGACGTATCGACCGCAAGGAACCAGCCGGTCGCCCTGCGGGGTTTTATGTGATGATGCACCTGTGCGGGAAGAATATAAAATAACTGTCCAGCCATCAGGCGCACGTCCTGTAAGTCGATCATCAGCGAGCCCGAACCTTTTTTTAATAAGAAGAAAATGTAATGATCATCCCGGTGAGCGCCCATAAACCTCGCCTTCCGGTCGAATGACTCATCCGGAAGGAATTTTTTAATCTGCACACCCAGGTTTGTTTTAGCCTGCAGTTGATCCATTAATATTTTCTTCATTCTTCCAAAAATAGCATAATCTCATGGGGTATACAATCGCCGCGATTTAATCTATCGCAGGTTCAGAAGCTTATCCGCGGTGCCGTGGGCGATCTTTTCTATTTGCTCATCCGGTAATTCGATACTACGGAGGAAATCAATGCCCATTTCATTAGTGCTAAATGGGTAATCCACAGAAAACATAATATTTTCCAGACCGAAAGTATCAATAGCCATCTTTAACGGAGGCTGAGTGAAAAAGCCACTGGTCGTAATATAGACTTGTTGATGAAATGTATCTATGAGCGTACGCTGGTTTGCTCCACCGCTGCCAGGTCTGAAGGCCCTGTTCGATCTTACCATCATCATAGGCAGCATCTCCCCCATATGGCCAATGATAAGTTTCAATCCGGGATACATGTCAAAGATGCCTGCAACCAGTAACCGCAAAACATGAATCGCGGTTTCGGAATGCCACCCCCACCCATAACAGGCGATAGATTCCAGCATGCCGGAATGATTGGGGAAATTGCTATAGTAAGCCTCTGCGACACTTTTAGGCGGCAAACCGGGATGTAAATAGATAGGCACACCCAGTTTTTCCGCCCGTTCAAATACCGGCGCAAATTTCGGATGGTCTAAAAATTGATCCTGTGTTAGTCCCCTTATCATCGCTCCGCAAAATCCGTGGTCTTTCACAGCCCGCTCGAGTTCGTCAGCCGCAGCCAAAGGAGCGGACATCGGCAGATGGGCAAAAGCCGTAAACCGCCCGGGATAAAGGGCAATTTTTTCGGCAACGAGGATATTGTACCGGGTTGCAAAAGCCGGTCCGGCTTCAGGGATTAATAGATTGGCTCCAAAGCCATCCACAGAAAGAACCTGCATTGAAATTCCGTTGCGATCCATTGATGTCAATCGTTCATCGCTAATGTCAGCTAGTTTGAGGGTGATTTCCTGCATCATTGGGGACTGCCCAAAATTCCCTAAAGCCTCTTTAGGGATCAGTCTTGTCATTTCGGGAAAAGAAACATGTTCCTCGAGTGTTACGATCCGCATACGTTTTTTTTGTTGCAAAGGAACAAAGGATAACTTCCAACGTCAATAGTAGATTCGCGGGAATGACAGGACTATTCACGGTTGGCGGGAAAGGGGTTATTTTCCGACACCCCCTTTCCCGCCAACCCAGAACTGCCGCATGTCCAGGGTGCAGGGGTATTCCCTGTTTACCTGTATGGGTGGCGCATCGAAGAAGTAGGGTTCTCTGTTCTCCTCTATATACCGTTGCAAACCGGTGAAGTAGGTTCTGGAAGGCAGGACATCCTGCGTATAGGCGGTAATCCCGAACCGGCTGCCACGCCGTGATTCCGCCTCGTAGCTGTTGACAGGGAAGGTCTCATAGCCTCTGCCGCCGGGATGCGAGACATAGTACGTGCAACCGCCGATAGAACGGCTGTTCCAGGTATCCACGATATCGAAGGCCAGCGGGGTGTCGATGCCGATGGTGGGATGCAGGGCGGAATAAGGCTGCCAGGCGCGGTAGCGAATGCCGCAAACATATTCCCCCTTAACCGGAGTCTCCCGCAGGGGTACCCTGTTACCATTGCACAGGAGCACATATCTCGCTCCATTGAATCCCTTCAGCTTCACCTCTATTCTTTCCAGGGAAGAATCCACATAGCGGGCCGTTGCCGTACCGGTGACTTCCTCTCCCAGGACATGCCAGGGCTCGATGCCCATGCGGATCTCCATTTCCATATCCCGGATCCGGACGGTACCGTAATGGGGGAAACGGAATTCCAGGAAGGGGTCGAACCATTCTTCCTGAAAAGGATAACCCGCACTGTTCAATCCTTCGACCACCTCTTTCAGATCCTGCCGTACAAAATGAGGTAACATGAATTTATCATGCAGCTCGGTGCCCCATCTGACCAGCCCATGTTTATACGGTGTTTTCCAGAACCAGGCAATCAGGCTCCTGATCAGCAGCATCTGCACCAGGCTCATCTCCCGGTGCGGCGGCATTTCAAAAGCGCGGAATTCCAGGATGCCCAGTCGCCCGGAAGAGCTATCAGGGGAATATAATTTATCGATGCAAAATTCAGAGCGGTGGGTGTTGCCCGTAATATCCGTCAGCAGGTGCCGGAAGATCCTGTCCACGATCCAGAAAGGGATAAAGCCTTCTTCCGGCACCTGGCTGAAAGCTATTTCCATTTCGTATAATTTTTCATCGCGGCCCTCGTCGATACGCGGCGCCTGGCTGGTGGGTCCGATGAAGGCGCCGGAAAATAAATAGGACAATCCCGGATGATGCTGCCAGAAGGTGATCAGGCTACGGAGCAGGTCCGGCCTTCTCAACAGGGGGCTATCGGAAGGAGTGGCTCCGCCGATCGTGATATGGTTGCCGCCGCCGGTGCCGGTATGTCTTCCGTCCAGCATGAATTTCTCCGTGCCCAGCCTGGACAGCCGGGCCTGTTCATACAAAGTGGTGATATTATGCGATAGTTCCTTCCAGTTGGCGGAAGGATGTATATTCACTTCTATCACGCCCGGATCGGGTGATACCACCAGTCTTTCTACCCGGTAATCCCTGGGCGGCTCATAGCCTTCGATCCGAATGGGCTGGTTCAATTTGAGGGCAGAGGCTTCGATAGAAGCTACCAGGTCAAGATAATGCTCCAGGTATTTAAGCGGAGGCAGGAATATATACAGGATGCCGTCCCTGGCTTCCACACACAAAGCCGTTTTAATAACGGGTACTTCGAAAGCAACAGCTTTTTCTTTAGCCGCGGCCTTTTCAGCAGCGGTCTTTGCTTTATCGGTTGCCGTTGATTGGTGATGGATCTTATAGGATGGGGCCGGATGTTCGGATATCAGTCCATACCTGCTGCCTATGGCCTCATGATAAGCAGCCAGCCCGGGTAGTTCTTCGAAAAGGCTGCGTTCCGTCCTATCATCTTCATTGTCTTTTGCCATTACGGGCAGGGAGTCCAAAGGCAGGCGGAGTCCGATAGGAGAATTGCCGGGCACCAGAAACAAGCGGGGCCTGTTCATTAACCACTGGCAGCTTTGCCAGGAGTTATTCCAATGGTCCCATTTGAGGGGGAGCACGTAACCCACCGGCTTATCCAATCCTTTATCCAACAGATGCATCAGGGTCCTGCGCTCGGCCGGTTCTTTCATCCTTATTCCAAAGGGATCGATATTGGCCGGTAGTTTTCCTTCGGTCCACAGGTAATAATAGGCATCTTCATAAGCGGGACTGATATTTCTCTCGCTGACCGCCAGGTGCCGTGTCAGCTCTGTTATAAAGTTGTCCGCATCTTCGTGGGTGGCTTGCGCTTTGGTCTTTTCATGCGCGATCAGGCGGGTATTCTTCCAGATAGGATAACCATCCTTCCTCCAGAAAAGGCCATATTGCCAGCGGGGCAATGGCTCGCCGGGATACCATTTACCCTGACCGTAATGCAGCATTCCTTCCGGGCCAAACTGTTCCCGCAGCCGGAAAATAAGATCATGGGACAGAATACGTTTTTGCTTACCGTCGGCATCCGTATTCCATTGTGCCGATTCCATGTCGTCGATGGAAACAAAGGTAGGTTCACCGCCCATGGTCATACGCACATCTTCCCTTTCCAGGTCTTCATCCACCTGGAGCCCTACGGCCTGAATGGCTGCCCACTGTTCTTCCGTATAGGGTTTGGTCACCCGTGGATCTTCATGGAGACGGGTGACGGTATTGGAGAATTCAAAAGTGGTTTCACATTCATCCATAGCGCCGGTAACAGGGGCCGCGCTCGTATAATCGGGCGTGCAGGCCAGCGGAATATGCCCCTCGCCGGCAAAGAGACCGGAAGTGGGATCGAGTCCGATCCATCCCGCACCGGGTATATATACTTCTGCCCAGGCGTGCAGGTCCGTAAAGTCGGCCGCTGGTCCGGAAGGGCCATCCAGGGCTTTGACATCGGCCGTCAGCTGCACCAGGTAGCCGCTTACAAAACGAGCCGCCAATCCCAGTCGTCTTAAGACATGAACCAATAACCAGGCGGAATCCCTGCAGGAGCCGATGGCGCGGTCCAGGGTCTCTTCACAGGTCTGTACACCCACCTCCATGCGAACGGAATAATTGACCGTCTGATTGATCTTCTGATTGATGGAGACGAGGAAGTCATTGATCGGTTTCTCACGTTTGTCGATGCCGGCCAGTAAAGAATCGAGCAGGGGGCCCTGCTCTTTTACTTCCAGGTAAGGCGCCAGTTCTTTGGCCAGTTCACCCTGGTAAGTAAAAGGATATTTTTCGGCATATTCCTCTACAAAGAAATCGAAAGGATTGATGACCACCATATCCGCGATGATCTCTACTTCTACCCGCAGTTCCCTTGTTTTTTCGGGGAAGACTACACGGGCCTGGTAGTTCCCGAAAGGGTCCTGCTGCCAGTTAATAAAATGTTCCCGGGGAAATATCTTAAATGAATAAGCTTCAATGGGAATCCGGCAATGGGCTGCCGGCCTCAACCGGAACACATGCGGAGATAAAGAGACCAGCCGATCGTACTGATAACTCGTTTTATGATTGATTGCGACGCGTATTGCCATAGACTATACTAAATCTAGCAGCTTTTTTCCGACCCACAAAATTTAGCTCTAATTGCCGGGTTTATAATATTTTAATGCTTCGGGCATGAGCTCCTGCAGCTTAGCTATCCGGTCGGCATCGGCGGGGTGGTCGCTCAGCAGGATCGGGGGCTTATCGCCACCCATGGCGGCCATTCGTTGCCAGAAAGGAATCGCTTCACGGGGGTCATAACCCGCCATGGCGGCAAATATCAGTCCGTAGTGGTCTGCCTCATATTCATGTTTGCGGGAATAAGGCAGGAGTACAGCTACCTGTGCGGTCGGTGCATATGCCTGGTTAAAAATATCCACTGTTCCCGGGTTACTGCCTAAGGCCACATCTCCCGCCACCTGTATCCCCTGGGCCAGTAGCTGCTGGCTCATTCTTTCCCGTCCGTGACCGGCGACGGCATGGGTGATTTCATGTCCCAGCACGATGGCCAGGGCGGTCTCGTTTTGCGTCAGCGGCAGCAGGCCGGTATAGACGACCACTTTGCCCCCGGACATGCACCAGGCATTTACCTCCTTGCTCTGTACTAAATTAAACTCCCAGTTATATCCTTCGAGGGCGCCTGCCAGCCCCTGATCCTGATAGTATTTATTGATGGCATTGGCGATCCGTGAACCTACCTTCTTGACCATTTCCGCGTCATTGTCATTGACGGGCAAGACTTTATTGGTTGTCAGGAAATGATTGTATTCCGTAAGGGCCATGGACTGTACTTCCATACCGGGCTTCGCCCGGTAGTGAACAAGGCCCATAGGCTGAAGTTCACCGACATTAGTGCGTGTGCCTGCGAAGGATTACATTTCAAGTGATCCTTCGCAGGCACACTTTTCGGATACGAGCGTCAGCTGCTTTCTGCCGGTGATAGGATTACGTTTACAGGAAAGCATAGCAATAATGCCTATCAGGGAGATGATAAGAAGAAATTTGTTCAAGGTGTTTCATTTTTAGCACCTCAAAATTAGAATTTTTAACGGACTTTCTGATTCATCCGTAAATTTACAGGACATGAAGCCCAAATTACTGAAAGTCCCAAAGACGGCCACGCATTCCTTCAGCGTCCGGGAGGACAGGGATCCGTTCATCAACAACCGCTGGCACTATCATGCGGAAGTAGAGTTGATCTATTTTCATCAGGGCAGCGGCACGCAGTTCGTGGGCGATCATATCAAACGTTTTCATTCCGGCGATATCATTCTGGTAGGGTCCAATCTGCCTCATTACTGGAAGTATGATGACGCTTACTTTAAGGGCGACAAGGATTGGCCGGTGCATTCCACCGTGATCCATTTTTCTGAAAATTTCTGGGGGGAGCCTTTCCTGCAGCTGCCGGAGACCAAGCCTATCAAAAACCTGCTGGACAAAGCCCGCCGGGGCATCCTGGTCAATGCGAAAGAAGAGGTGAGCATACAGGAAGGGATAGAGAAGATCCGTTCATCGGAAGGAGTAGGAAGGATCATCGCCCTGATCGAATGTCTTTCCGCTTTTGCAGGATCTGATGGCCAGCATCTGCTGTCCTCTATAGGTTTCCGGCATGACTTTTCCGAATCGGAGAATGACCGTATCAATGCTATTTACGATTATACTTTCCGGCATTTCACCCAGAAGATCTATCTCGACCAGGTAGCCGCCGTTGCGGGGATGGTGCCTAATTCTTTTTGCCGGTATTTTAAATCCAGAACAGGGAAGACCTACACGCAGTTCCTGACGGAAATACGTGTAGGTCACGCCTGCAAGCTGCTTATTGACAACCGGTTCAGCATCAAGCAGCTCTGCTACGAGAGCGGCTTTAACAATTTCACCTGCTTCCATAAGCACTTCAAGTCCATTACGGGCAAGAGCCCCCAGCACTATCTGAAAGAGCACCGGCTATAGCGTGCTTAATACGCCCAGCCCGGTACAGCCATCCCATCCTTTTGCGGCTTTGTAGCCTTTATTGGTGGTGGTGGTGATATTATTCCCCTTGATAATATCCCGGCAGCTTCCGGCAGCCGCATATATTTGTGGATTGATAAAGCCGGCAGACTTACCATTTTTTTCGTTCACCAGGGCGATGAGACCTGCCATCAACGGGGCTACGGCGCTTGTACCGCCGATCACCATGTTCTGACCATCTACCCGCACTTTGTAACCCGTGTTCGGATCGGCATTACCAGCCACATCAGGCACTCCGCGTCCTTTGAATTTCGTATCGATGGACAAGGGAACTTTGGCCTTTGCCTGGTAGTCCGGTAATGGGAAAAAATTGCTCACGCCGCCGCCTGTCGCTGAATCAGCAGCCTCATGCCAGACTACTTCGCTGCTTACTTTGGTGCCTTTGACCACCAGCTTGGTCCCTCCGCAGCCCAGCACATAGGGGCTGCTGGCGGGAAAGTCGACATGCACTTTGCCATCGCCGACGCTGTCGTCGCTGCCTGAATCGCCGGCTGCCGCACAGACGGTCACGCCCAAAAGGGAAGCGGCTTTAAAGGCTTCATTGAAATTGTTGAGCGACTGAGTGGTCCAGCCTACTTCCGCCTGGCCCCAGCTGATGCTGATGACCGAAGGTTTGTTCTGTGTGTCATGAACGGCCTGGGTGACAGCATCCAGGAATCCCTGGTCCGTATTGGGAGCAAAATAAACCACGATGCTGGCCCCTGGCGCAACAGCACCCGCTACCTCGATGTCCAGCATCACTTCTCCGTCTGCGCTATTGGCATTGGTGGGACTGTTGGTTGCGCCATCTACGGAGACAGCCTTGACCGAGGGCATAGAGATCCCCAGGCCCGCAAAATAAGTGGTGAGATCCGAATTCCGGTACCCGCCCCCTAATTCAATGATACCGATACATTGATTTTTCCCGGTGACATTTTTAGGGAAATTATAAATAGTATTTAATTGATTGGGATTGAAGCCTGCGCTGCTGGCATGGGCGCTGAACATTCCATTCTCTTCTTTGGCTATCTGAAAACGAGGCTGCGCATGCGGCCGGTCATCCAGACCAAAGACCCCTTCTATGACCCCTTCCAGCCCGGCAGGGATGCATATATCGCCGGTTCGTCCCCGGAAGATGACGCCATTATCGTCTTTATAATGGGTGAGGTGTACCTTGAAAGCGGTTTCCAGGTCTCCTATCCGTCCTTTCAGGATCACGCTCCTGCGGCCTTTGTCGCTTTGGACAACGGAGAGATGATGTTCGGCCGCAAATGCTTCCACCTGGGCGAGATCATCTTCCGAGGCGCCATATTGATCTGCATATTCCTCCCGGCTGATCCGCTGGCCTTTTTCCAATACTTTGTCTATGCTTTTTTTCCGCCGAACCCGTATGGTGACCGAGGCCGTGTCATTGGGATTGAGGGTATCGATCGCGGCGGCTGTGGGGCTCACCTTTGTACTACCGGCAAGGGAGATATATGATCCGGCGGCAACTTTAGCTTTTTTCATGTTTACTTTTTTTATGGCTGTTAATTAGAAAATAAAACCGGTTTAAGAGAGAGCGACAGGCCAACGGAAAGGGGTGCTTTATAGTCTCCCTAAAACTCCAAAAACTATTCCATCTTGTCAATACCCGAAAAGTAGTAGGGGGATTATTGATTATTGCTAACTTGCCCAAAAATTAGCCGGATGGCAACAGAAATAAAATGCCCGAATTGCGGCCATCTTTTCCCAATGGAAGAGGCTGTCTCGGAAGAATATAAAAAAGAGCTGCGGGAGCAGATGCTGGCCTTCAAGAAGGAAAAAGAGAAGGAACTGCAGAAGAAACAGGAAGAATTCGCCCGTAAGGAGGTGGAATGGCAGCAATCGGCGCAAAAGCTGGAAGCGGGTTTCACCCAACGTCTGGGCGAGGAGAAGCAACGCTGGCAGCAGACCACAGAGCAAAATCTCCGAAAGTCCATCACTACCGATTTTGAGAATAAAGTAAAAATGCTGGAAGATGCCAATAAGGAAGGGGAAGAAAAGCTGAAGGCCTCCCGGCAAAAGGAATTGGAATTCCTGAAAAAAGAGCAGGAATTAAAGAACAGGGAGTCGGAGATGGAGCTCTCCGTCCAGCGTCAGTTGCAAGAGGAACGGGGCAAGCTGTCCAAAGAGATCCGGGAGCTGGAAGAGCAAAAGGTCGCCGCCCGGGAGACGGAATATCAACTGCGGCTGAAAGAGCTGGAAAAACAGCTGGACGATCAGAAGAAGCTGGCGGAGGAGATGCGCAGAAAGGCAGAACAGGGTTCCATGCAGTTGCAGGGAGAGGTACAGGAACTTGCCCTGGAAGAGCTGCTGCGGGTAAGCTTCCCTTTCGATGAGATCAGCGAAGTGGGTAAGGGAGTCAGGGGAGCGGACTGTATCCAGACGGTCCGCAACAATTTCGGGCAGGAATGCGGCAAGATCATCTATGAGAGTAAGCGTACCCGGGATTTCTCCCAGGATTGGATAGAGAAGCTAAAAGCCGATATGCGCAGCCAGGGGGCCATGGTAGCGGTCATTGTGACGCAGGCCATGCCAAAGGATATGGATCGTTTCGGCGAGAGGAATGGCGTATGGATATGTTCGTTTACGGAAGTAAAAGCGCTTTCTTACGTACTGAGGGATGGAATTGTACGGGTCTTTAATGCTTCGAAATCCCAGGAAAACAAAGGGGATAAGATGCACCTGCTGTATGATTATCTCACCAGCACGGAGTTCAGCGAACAATGGAAAGCTATCCGGGAGGGGTTCCTTGCCATGAAACAGTCCATTCAGAAGGAAAGGGATACGATGGAGAAGCTATGGAAGTCCCGGGAAAAGCAACTGGAAAAGGTACTGCTGAATGCCGCCCATGTCAGAGGGTCTATCGAGGGCATCGCCGGAAAGGATGCAATCGACATAAATTTACTGGAAGATGAGGAAGATGACCTGGTATTGGATTAAACCATTGAAGCCAGTGAGCCTCACGGGATGCTGGCCAACGCTGGCCGGGCTAGTCCCGGATCCCCGTCCGCGTAAGCACCCATGCCAGGACAAGTGACTGCTCTTCGAACGTCTTTGCTTCGACGCCCAAATGGATCTTTCGGCTTTTGTTAAAGGCAAAGGGTAGTTTTATCAGTTCCTCGTCCATATTGATATTTCCCTCCAGCTGTATGTGTTTCTTAAAATCCAGCTCTCCCCGGCCATACCATTTGAAGATAGCTTCTTTGGAGCTCCAGATCAGGGTGAGAAATTCCTGGTGGACCTGCCCCCGTAGGCCCCATTGCTCCAGGAAAAGGGTATAATCTTCATTAAAAAACAGGGATTCTTCCGCACTGAGGAATTTTTGGGCCACTGTCTCGATACGGGGGGTGATCAGCTCGATGTCCACTCCTACCCTGCTGTTCCGGCTGGCGATTGCAGCAGCATAGCGGCCGCAATGCGAGATGGAAAAGTGATATTTTTCACTTTCCAGGAAGGGTTGACGGGTGTCGGCTATCCGGATCTCCTCCAGCGGGAAGTCGGGGAAAAGAAAAGAGAGCAGGTACCGGCCTGCCAGGTGCTGTAAACGCTTAAAAGGATGTGATACATCTCTTTTCAAAGGTACTTTTTCCAGGAAAAAGGATTCCGGCTCCTCGATAAGCCAAATCCCCAATTTCGTTCCCTCGTTGATATTATGTTGATAAAACAGGGGCATCTTTAAAAATTATAAAAGCAACTTTGCATTTTATGCTATGTTGCTGCAATGATAGCATCCAATTCGCAAACTTAACCAATTTCATCATGATCCTGTCCGATGCGCGTATTCTGGAAGAGATAGAAAAAGGAACGATCAAGATCGAACCCTACGATCGCAGCTGCCTGGGCAGTAATTCCTATGACATTCACCTTGGGAAATGGCTGGCCACTTACCGCGAACATATCCTGGATGCCAAGAAGCATAATGAAATCGAATATTTCGAGATCCCTGAAGAGGGCTTTGTATTGTATCCTCATATTTTCTACCTGGGAGTCACCGACGAATACACGGAGACGCATGCGCATGTTCCTTTCCTGGAAGGGAAATCCTCTACCGGCCGCCTGGGCATCGATATCCATGCTACTGCCGGCAAGGGAGATGTTGGGTTTTGCGGCAACTGGACCCTGGAGATTTCCGTGAAGCAGCCGGTAAAAGTTTATAAAGGCATGCCCGTAGGACAGCTTATCTATTTTCCCGTAGACGGTGAGATCCTGGTCAGCTACAATCAGAAAAAAGACGCCAAATACAGTGGTCAGATCAATAAGCCTGTCGAGAGCATGATGTGGAAGAATAAATTTTAACTCTCGCCGGACTGAGGCCTTCGGGTCCCGGATCTGACCTGAAGCCCACGGGACTCAAAGAGCCGCCGAACCGTTCTTTTTAGTGTAAGCGATCAGCCAGGCGACGACCTCGTTGTAAGTACTGATTCCCTGTGGCTGATGGTTGGCCATTAGATAGTTTCCATAAAGCCGCCGGACAATAGGTTCGAAAGGGTTCTCATATTTCCGGTTGAAGGCCTTTAATTCCCGGTAATCCTGGCGAATACCAGGTCTCAGGCTTTCCCGAATGGGTCTGACCAGATTAGAATCCCGCGCATACAGTTCCCGGGCTGCATACAGATACAGATCGAAATAAACGGAATATTGAAAGGCCTTATCGGAGGACGATCGGGCAGCGAGATACCCCACAAAATTGGCTTCATTCTCTTTAGCGTAACCCAATTGATGCGCCATCTCATGGCAGGTGGTGTAGGGCTGTGAAAAAGCAGGCATGCCCGTATTTACCTGCGCTTCACCGGTGAAAGGATTGTAGTAACCGCCAAATCCCAGGTAATTGTCCACTAGGCCGAACAAAGAAGATTTGACGGATGGAGAGGCATAGGCGAAGCGGAGGTCGCGGGCTGCAAAATCGGAATAGGACTGAACGGCGCCTTTAAATACAGTTCGCGGATGGTCGAGCGCCACCCTGTTCTGTCTGGCGGGACTATCGAGCATATTCAACCGGCCGGTGATGCCCCGCAACAGGTCCGTCAGCTCCTCCGTGGAATAGGGCTGTACATTCAGCTGGAGCTGGTCGGCTATACCCAACCGGTCATAATTAAGCCCCCATAGTCCGTTAAAAAGCACGTAAACCAGCAGGCAAACGAAGAGGGTACGTCGAAGACCGCCAAGCAGCCAGCGTCCATCCACCTGTCGTTTCACCAGTCGCCGGACCAGGCGGACCAGCCCGACTATCAGCCAGATGATGAGGGCCCCATACAAAAGATCGCCGATACTAAAGGGCAGCCATCCGAACAAAATACGCTGCAGGCGGGCGATCAGCGGGTAAAAGCCCATTGCATAATACCGCTCTACCGCCCCGGGAAAAAGGGAAAGGATCTTGATCCCGGCGGCCAGAACCACCAGGCAGATCCAGGCCAGAACCGGACCCCGTCCGGTTCGCGCATAAGGCCCATACTTAGTTTTACCGAACATAGGTTTAAAAATACTCCAAATATCAGATCAACCATGTTAAATTGCGCTTCAAAATGCCTTACGGCATTTTGAAGCGCAATT
Source organism: Puia sp. (assembly GCA_035555335.1). Classification (GTDB taxonomy): domain Bacteria; phylum Bacteroidota; class Bacteroidia; order Chitinophagales; family Chitinophagaceae; genus Puia. The sequence continues at coordinate 60,496 of DATMGS010000027.1, read as the reverse complement.
ACGGCACAATATAAATTGCTTCACATGAATATAGATTTCAACAAAAATGAGGATGCCATGAAGAGGTCGCTCAGCCAGATGAGAATCCGGCTGGACAAGATCGCATTGGGGGGTGGGAAAAAAGCGATTGACAAGCAGCGGGAAAAGAATAAGCTCACTGCAAGAGAGCGTATCGACTACCTCATCGATAAAGGCAGCTCTTTTATCGAGATCGGTGCTTTTGCCGGGTATGAGATGTATGAAGAACAAGGAGGATGTCCGGCCGGCGGCACGGTAGCGGGTATCGGATATGTCAGCCACCGACAGTGTATAATAGTGGCGAATGACCAGACGGTCAAAGCAGGGGCCTGGTTTCCCATCACGGGGAAAAAGAACCTGCGCATGCAGGAGATCGCCATGGAAAATCATTTACCCGTCATCTACCTGGTGGATAGCGCCGGGGTCTTTCTGCCCATGCAGGATGAGATCTTCCCGGACAAGGAGCATTTCGGTCGCATCTTCCGCAACAATGCCCGTATGAGCGCTATGGGCATTACACAGATCGCCGCTGTCATGGGGGCTTGCGTAGCCGGCGGGGCTTACCTGCCGATCATGAGCGATGAGACGCTGATGGTGGAAGGCAATGGCTCTATTTTTCTGGCAGGCCCCTACCTGGTAAAAGCGGCTATCGGAGAAGACGCCGATGCCGAAACGCTGGGCGGGGCTACGACCCATACCGAGATATCCGGCATCGCCGACTATAAATTCAAGACAGAACAGGAGTGCCTGGACCAGGTGAAAAAGATCATAGATAAATTGGGGAACGCGGCTAACTCTCAGCCTGGCTCCGGATCGGGTAGCCTGGGAGCAGGCGCATCTCCGGCAAACTGGCGGCCGACAGGACCGTTCAACCGGGTGGCTGCGGCAGCGCCTCTTAAGAATGCGGAAGAATTATACGGCATCCTACCGGAAGATCCATCCAAATCGTATGATATGCTCGATATCATACACCGCCTGGTGGATGGCTCCGCTTTTGAACAATTTAAAGAAGACTATGGGAAGACCATCCTCTGTGGTTATGCACGTATCGAAGGATGGGCAGTGGGTATTGTCGCCAATCAACGTAAGATCGTAAAGAGCAGGAAAGGGGAAATGCAGATGGGCGGTGTCATTTACAATGACAGTGCGGATAAGGCAGCCCGATTCATCATGAACTGTAACCAGAAGAAGATTCCCCTGATCTTTCTGCAGGATGTCACCGGCTTTATGGTGGGATCCCGCAGCGAACATTCCGGTATTATCAAAGACGGAGCGAAGATGGTCAATGCGGTCGCCAATTCGGTGGTGCCTAAAATCACTATTGTCATTGGCAATTCCTATGGAGCGGGTAATTATGCCATGTGCGGGAAGGCATATGATCCCCGGTTCATCTACGCATGGCCCACGGCCAGGATAGCCGTCATGGGAGGGGAGCAGGCCGCAAAGACATTACTGCAAATACAGGTTAGCGCATTGAAGAGCAAGGGAGAGGTGATCGATCCGGCGGCCGAAAAGAAGCTATTGGATGAGATCAAAGGGCGTTATGAAAAGCAGACGACTCCTTATTATGCCGCGGCCCGTCTATGGGTAGACGCGATTATCGACCCTGCGGAGACGCGCAAAGTGATTGCAGAAGGGCTGCAAGCCGCAGCACATAACCCTTATATGCCGGAATTCAAAACGGGAGTGATACAGGTATAGATAATAAGACCGAAGTAACGACCAATATGCAAAACAACGAACTGATCATGTACACCGACGGGTCCTCCCGCGGCAACCCCGGTCCCGGGGGCTATGGAACGATTTTGATGTGGGGGACTGTACGCAAAGAACTGTCGGGCGGATTCCGGCGCACGACCAATAACCGGATGGAGCTGATGGCGGTAATCGCCGGACTGGAAGCCCTGAAAAAAGAGGGGATGAAAGTCACGGTCTACTCCGATAGCCAATATGTCGTAAAAGCCTGGGAGCAGGGCTGGCTGAAAAACTGGATCGCCACCAATTTCAAGGGAGGTAAGAAGAACAAGGACCTCTGGCTGCACTTCAATGAGCTGGCCCAAAAACACCAGGTCCGCTTTGTATGGGTAAGAGGGCATGCCGACAATACCTACAACAATCGTTGCGATGAACTGGCTACGGCTGCTGCTGACGGTAAGAACCTGGATGTGGATAAAGTTTTCGAAAGTGAGTTGGGGAAGTAATTATTTTTGTGTAAACAAGAAAAGGAGGGGACATGACTTTGGCGGGCATACAACTATTTCAATCACTCAAAACCAGGTTAGGCGAGCGGGAAACCGAGGCCCTGGTAGATTACGTGGATACTACATTGAAAGAAAATAATAAAGAGGTTCATGAGACCAACCTCAGAACCCTGGCAACCAAGGAAGACCTTTGGGCCACCCGGGAGGAACTTAGAGAAGATCTTTGGGCTACCAGGGAAGAACTTAAAGGCGATATCGCCAAAACAAGAGAGGAAATAAAAGATGTCAAATCCGATGTTATCCGCTGGATGTTTGCCTTCTTTATTACCATGATGTTGGCCATGCTGGGCCTCTTCTTAAAGCACTGACCCCTCGCTATCATCTACCTAAAAGGGCAGAAAAATCTTACCCCCGAAACTACCGATAGATCATAATCCTCATGCCGGAACAGGCACGGATGCCCGGTAGACCACTATGTTCTGTGATGCGCGCAATTTCAATTTTGCCTGGTCGAAAGCCAGAAAGACTTCTCCGGTCTTACGGTGGAAGGTATTGCCGGAATTTTCCTCCACGAGGACTTCGCCTTCCAGTACGATGAAGATCTCTATCGAACGGGCCAGGATCTCCACCTGCCCGGCTTGCAGCAGTCCGATCCTGCTCAGCTCAAAATCCGGTGCGGGTGTCTTATAAGCAGCAATCGTTCCCAGGGTATTATTTTCGGCAATGACCCGGGCATGGGTAGCTTCGAATTTTATATGTTTCAGCAATTCCGGTACGTCGACATGCTTCGGGGTCAATCCTCCCCGCAGCACATTATCGGAGTTGGCCATTATTTCTACGTTCTGCCCTTCCAGGTAGGCATGCGGCAGGCCCGCATCCTGGAAAATCGCTTCTCCCGGATGGAGGTTCAACAGGTTGAACAGGTAAATGGAGAAGATGCCCCGGTCGATCCTGCCAGGTTCATTATAGGTTTCCGCAGCCCTGGCAGCCCAGAAATGCTCTTCATTCCGGGATAAACGCCCATCGCGGTAAGCCGGGACGATCCGATCGAGTAAAGGTTGCAAGCCTTCATTCACGGTGGATTGCGGAAGTTCCATCACCGTCTTGTATAATCCCTGATACCCGTCCTTTTTAAATACCGGGGCCAGGAATGCAAGTTCCGGAACTGCGAGCAGGGTCTTCTCCAGCACGTCGGCGGGCTTGAATCCATGCAACAGCCAGAACTCACTCAGGGCCAGCATCAGCTCCGGCTTATGATTATCGTCCTTATAATTGCGGTTAGGTGCGTTGAGGGCAACGCCTTTTTTGTCTTCCGCCGCGAATTCCAGTTCAGCATTCTTCTTGGTGGGATGCACCTGGATCGACAACATATCTTTTACGTCCAGAATCTTCAACAGATACGGCAGCCTTCCGAATCTGCCTGCCACATAGGACCCCAGGGTAGATTCCGGCCATTCTTTAATATATCCGTTCAGAGGAACGGTGAGAGTGGTCGATCCAGATTCTACAACCAATTCTGAGGGAGCATTGTCATGCGCACCCATCCAGTATTCGGCAAAAGGCTTGTCCTCCGGATTAGGGATCGATAACAGACGAGGCAAATAAGAATGACCTCCCCAGGCATAATGCTGCACTTTCCCTTTCAATTTGAAAACCTTATTTTCCTGCTTCATGTAGATAATTTATTTAGCGATATTTAGCTGTCTTTTTCGCGACCTTACCGGATGGTCCGATGGTGAACTCTCAGGGACACTTCGGGCCGCCAAAATAAAACAAAAAAGAATAAGAATGACAGAGCATATCGATTTTGGGAAAAAAGGCGAAGAACTGGCGGCCGAATGGCTTACCCGTAAAGGATATGAGATCCTATACCGTAACTGGAGACATGGCCGGTATGAGGTGGATATCATCGCCCGCTACCAGGATGTTTGTCATTTCATCGAAGTCAAGTCCGGGCAAACGGAAGCCTTCGGTCATCCGGAAGAAAGGGTAAGCAAGAATAAAATAAGAAATATGATGCAGGCAGCGGCGGCCTGGCTGTATCAGTTTCCCGGCCACAGCAGGGTTCAGTATGATGTATTGGCTATTACTTTTCGTGAAGATGCCGGGCCGGAATATTTTCTGTTCGCGGATGTGTATGCATGAAATCCGGCAACTGGTCCGGCCGCATGAGTCGTGCGAAACTTATATTTCTTTTTTTTCGGCTGCTTCCATAATATATTCCACTACACGGTAAGTGGCGGGACAGTATTCGATATTCTGCTGGTACATATGCATGTATTCCACCATCTTCTTTTTATGGTGATGGGGGAAGCCGGCGCAATCCCTGGGGCGGACCGCATAGATATCGCACATATTGGTGGTCAGGTCCAGGAACTGACAGGGTTGTTTGACATTCATCCAATCCCCTGTCTTGTCCTTGTACAACCATTTTTCACGAAAGGCCTTATCGGTCATTCCCAAATGAGCCGAGATACGTTTTACATCTTCTTTTGTATAGGTGGGAGACATGGTCTTGCAGCAATTGGCGCAATCCAGGCAATCCGTCTTTGCCCAGGCAGCCTTATCGGCCACGGCCTTTAGTTGGTCGAGACCGCGGGGGTTTTTGTTTTTCAGCCGGGTAAGGAAACCGCGTATACGTTTCTTATTAAGCCGGGCTATTTGTTTAAAGGATCGCAAGTTGACTGTCACCATGGGAAAGGACGTGTTAAATAATATAAAAAGCAAATATGCCGCAAAGGCAGGGAGTTTCAAAGAAAATTTTACATTTCAACTAATTCTTTGCCGGAATGCATTTAAAGACTAAATTTCCCCGCATGTGGGAACCTTATAAAAAAGGATACAAAGGCTGGCTCCGGCTGGAGAAGTCTCTCTCGGATAACTCCGTCGAAGCCTATCTGCGGGATGTAGACAAACTCACCCAGTTCCTGCAGGCCACTCAATCGGTGAAAAGCCCCGAAGCCGTCGAATTAAAAGACCTGCAATCATTCCTTCGCTGGATCGGCGAGCTGGGCCTCAATGCGGCCACGCAGGCCCGGGTACTGTCAGGTATCCGTTCCTTTTATAAATATTGTTATATAGAGCAGATCGTCAAAAAAGACCCTACGGCCCTGCTGGAAGCGCCCAAGTTGAAAAGGGCCCTTCCGGATGTGCTAAGCTTTGACGAGATCGAAGCCATTATCGGTCAGCTCGACCTGAGCAAACCGGAAGGGGGGCGAAATAAAGCCATCCTGGAGACGATGTACAGCTGCGGGCTGCGGGTCAGTGAGGTCGTGAACCTGCGCATCTCCTGCCTCTACCTGGAGACCGGCTTTATCCGGGTGATCGGTAAAGGAGACAAGGAAAGGCTGGTGCCGATCGGCGACGCCGCGATCAAATATATCCGGCTCTACCAGCAGGAGATCCGCGTACACATGCCTGTCAAGCCCGGCAATGAAGACATTCTTTTCCTCAATCGACGGGGAAGTAAGCTCAGCAGGGTCATGATCTTTTTAATGCTGAAGGATCTGGTGACAAAGGCGAAGATCCCTAAAAATATCTCCCCTCACACGTTCCGCCATTCTTTCGCCACCCATCTTGTGGAAGGAGGGGCCGACCTGCGGGCCGTACAGGAGATGCTGGGGCATGAGAGCATTACCACCACCGAGATCTATACCCACCTGGACCGGGAATATTTGCGGGAGACCCTGCACCGGTATCATCCGGGGTTTAAATAGTGCGGTTTTACGACCATTTTTATTTACTTTAGGGCGAGATATTTCCTTGGCTTTTTTAAAGAACATATCACCCCATTCCGTTAGCGACCAGGAGCTCGTCACTGCCTACCGGCAATCCGCCGACCTTACCATACTGGCCGTCCTGTACCAGCGCTATATGGACCTGCTATACGGGGTCTGCCTGAAATACCTGAAAGAGCCGGAAACGGCAAAAGATGCGGTAATGGCTATTTTTGAGGAGCTGGCACAAAAACTGCGCAAACACGAAGTGGATAACTTTAAGGGATGGTGTTATACCCTGGCTAAGAACTACTGCCTGATGCAGTTACGTTCGTCCAAACGGATAAGGACCGGGGAATTAAAGGACGAACCTATGCAAACGGCCGATGAATTGCATCTGAATGATATAATGGAGAAGGAAGAGCATCTGGATAAGCTGTCAAAATGCCTGGAAACCCTCTCTTCCGAACAAAAAACGACCGTGGAATTATTCTATTTACAGAGCAAATGTTATAAAGAGATCGAAACGATCACCGGTCTGGAATGGAATAAAGTACGGAGCCATATACAAAATGGGAGGAGGAATCTGAAGATCTGTATGGACAGGCAAAAAGACAATGATGTAGAAACCACGACTCCTGCCGTGATAAGCACGATCATAAAATGAGCGGCAACGATAAAAATATAAGCCTTTATTCCGCCTCGGATATTCAAAAATACCTGAGAGGGGAATTGTCTGCTCCGGAAATGCACCAATTAGAATTGGCAGCCCTTGAAGACCCCTTCCTCTCAGATGCCCTGGAGGGAATGGGCATTCACCATTCGCTACCCGCTCCCTCCTCCCTTCAGCAGGACCTGGGGGAACTGCAGAAAAGACTCGATGACAGGGTAGGCAAAAAGGACAGAAAAGGATACCTTCTTTTCCGTTCCTCCTGGAAGGTGGCGGCTGCGGTTATTCTGCTGGCGGGGCTGGGCCTCACCGCTTATTTTACTTCTTTGACCACAGCCAGGTCCAGGAAGGTGGAGTCTGTAGCTCAAAAAACTCAAACTCCACAGATCCCCGCTACCGCAGATAGCATCGCCCTGGAAGACCGGGCCGTGGCAAAGCAACAGGATGTGGCCGCTCCCCGGGAGCAGGCTACCGCAAAAAAGGCAGCCCCTTCTCCGGAACCGGCTATCTTACCCGGCACAGCAGCTGACATAGCCCAGGCAGCCCCCGCCAAAGCTGACAATGACAAGGCTGACAAAGAGATCTATACCAGCAAGGAAAGGGCGAAGGCCTATGACTATAAAACAAAGTCATCCCTGAACAAGAAAGATACATTGAACTTTACCAATGGATACGTATCGCAGGATAAGCAGGCAGCAGCGCCTGCATCGACACCTGCGCCCTCACCGGCTGGAGCCTCAGCGACGGCACCTGCAGGTAATGTACTGGCAAGAAGGACGGCAGGGCTCAATATAACCTCTCCCTCCGAACAGCTCGTCTTTACCGGCAAAGTGATCGATCAGAATAAGAACCCCCTTCCCGGAGCAGCCCTCTACCTGGCTGGTAATGGTAATTATACATTCAACACTACCACCGACAAGAATGGCTTCTTCAGCCTGAAACTCCCCAAAAAAGACTCCGCTTTCAAACTTACGGTAGCTTCTCTGGGATATGAACAGGCTTCCCTGGGCCTGAGCATGGAGAACCGGACAGGTAATATCATCCAGCTTCAGCCCCAGGCCAATGCGATGAATGAAGTCGTGGTGACGGGCTTTGGCACCAAAAGAAAGGAGATCCTCCAGGATAACAGCGAACCGCGAAAGGATTTCCTTTCCAAAAAAGCCGCCCCCGCTGATGGCTGGCCAGCTTATCAAAGTTTTCTGGAAGTCAGTAAGCAAGCTATCAATCCGGACTCTACGTTAAAAGGCAACGAGACCATTTCTTTCATTGTCAATAAAGAAGGCGCCTTATCTTCCTTTAAAGTGGAACAGTCCCTCTCCCCTGCCCATGATTCGGCAGTGATCCAGCTGATCCGGCAAGGGCCTTCCTGGAAATTGCTTAAAGGGAAGAAGACCCGGGCATGGGTGACTATCCTTTTCTAAACCGATCCGTAATGGACTATTCAGCTATTTTAAAAAATATCGCCAAACACATCACCCTGGACGAAAAAGAAACGAATTGTTTTACGTCCCTGCTTTCTTACCGGGAGGTAAAGAAAAAAGAGAATATCCTGCAGGAAGGGCAGCTCTGCCGGAATATAAGCTATGTCCATAGCGGTGTGCTAAGGGCATATTATCTTGACAAGGAATGTAATGAAAACAGTATCATGTTTGCCATCAACGACTGGTGGATTACGGATATCTACAGCTTTACGACAGGCAATCCGGCAGTCATGCATATCGATGCGCTGGAAAATAGCGGGGTCTTTCAATTGCAAAAAGATGACCTGGAAAGTTTGTTCGGGCAGGTTCCTAAATTCGAGCGATTTTTCCGGATCATCATGCAGAACTCTTATGTCCGGGAGCAGCTACGATCTATACAGAATATCTCCCTGTCCGCTGAGGAGCGTTACCTGAATTTTACACAGAAATATCCCGATTTTATGCAGCGGGTTTCGCAAAAGCAGATCGCGTCCTACCTGGGAATGACGCCTGAATTCCTGAGCGTTATCCGCAGCAAGTTGAGAAAGACGGGCGAATAGCCGGGAGACGTCTGATCGGACATCCGCAGAGCCGGCCCCTGGGATGGTCCCGTTCTTAATGTACCTTAAGCACTTTTGTTTCCGGGATCTATAATTTTGACCTTACCGGGCTAATCCCCGGAACACTTACACTCAATACAGGCACACTATGATGATCTTAATTGCAGGCCCCTACCGCAGCGGAACGGGAGACAACCCGGCCCTGATGGCCGAAAATCTAAAGCGTCTGGAAGAAACGGCCCTTCCCCTGTTCAGGGCCGGACATATTCCCATGATCGGAGAATGGGTGGCGCTGCCCTTGCTGGATCAGGCCGGATCGAAAGTACCCGGGGATGAACCCTATAATGAAATTGCCTACCCGGTGGCACACCGGCTCCTGGAAAAATGCGATGCGGTGCTGCGCCTGAAAGGAGCTTCCAAAGGGGCTGACGAAGATGTGAGAATTGCCAGGGAGCGGGGGCTTCCCGTATACTATAGCCTGGAGGAAGTACCGAAAAAAAAGGATTGAACATATATCTTTTTACGCCGGGGATCGCAGCCTGCGCATCCATTGTATCACTTCGCTCAGCAGTACCACACCGATGGCTCCTACGACATTGAACCATAAAAAACTCAGGTGTATGACGCCTTTCCGGCTCAGGATCGTCAGGACGACCACGGCAATCTCTACGATCACGGCGCTGATGAACACCGCCATGCCTCCTGTTTTCTTCCGGTAAAAAGCGACCAGGAAGATGCCCAGGATCACTCCATAGAAGAGAGAGCCCAATACATTCACCGCTTCGATCAGGCTGTTACCCAGATTATAAGCCAGTTGCGCCGCGGCAACGCAGAAGATTCCCCAGAACAAGGTATACATCCGGGACAAACGATATTCTTTCTCATCGGTAAGCGTCTTTTTTGAATATCGTTTATGAAAATCCACGATCGTACAGGAGGAGAGGGAATTGAGAGTTGCTGCAATAGAGCCCCAGGCCGCCAGGAAAATAACGGCAATCAACAGCCCGACCAATCCTTTGGGCAGATAATCCATTACAAAACGCAGAAAGATATAATTGGTATCGTTATCGTCGCCTCCCACTTGTTTGTCATTCAGCCACCGTTTGATAGTAGCCTTGTAGGCTACCATCTGCCGTTTCGCCGATCGCACCTGCTCCAGGGCCTCCCTTTCTTTCCCCGGGTCTTTCGCGTCTATCTCGTCAGCCGGCAGCCTGCTCATTGCGCTAATCTTTGTTTCCTGAGCTTCTTCATAGCCCTTTTCCAATAAGACCAGCGAATCCTTGTATTTGGACTTCGATAAAAGATCTATCTGTGTCTGGTTAAAAAAAACAGGCTCCTTATTGAATTGATAAAAGGCAAATACCAGCACACCTATTAAAAGAATCAGGAACTGCATCGGAACTTTCACCAACCCGTTCATCAGCAGGCCAAGCCGGCTCTCGCTCATGGAGCGGGCCGTAAGATAGCGGCCTACCTGTGACTGATCTGTTCCGAAATAAGACAAGGCCAGAAAAAATCCGCCAATCACCCCGCTTAGTAAATTATACCGGTCGTTCCAGTCAAACCCTTTTTCAGTAAAACCCGAACTGATGATATTGAGCTTACCTGCTTTCCCCCCGATATGCAGGGCTTCCGAAAAACCGATACCCGGGGGCAGGCGATGGACGACCATATAGCCCGCGATACACATACCGCTGAAAATAATGATCAGCTGCAATTGCTGTGTATATGCCACGGCCTTAGCTCCCCCCGTCACCGTATAGATGATCAGCAGGCCACCCATGAAAATGTTGGTCCATACGATATCCCATCCTAAGATAGAAGACAGTATGATGGAAGGAGCCGAGATGCTGATACCGGTGGACAAGCCTCGCTGCAGCAGGAACAAAAAAGAAGTCAGGGTCCTTGTCCTTAGGTCAAATCGTTGTTCCAGGAATTCGTAGGCCGTGTAGACCTTCAGCCGGTGAAACACCGGCACGAAGGTGATACAGAGCACCACCATAGCCAGCGGCAAACCAAAATAGTATTGAATGAAACGCATTCCCTCCGTATATGCCTGTCCCGGTGCGGACAGGAAGGTGACGGCGCTGGCCTGCGTGCCCATAATGCTCAGCAGCACCATGTACCAGGGCACCATTCTGTTGCTGAGGAAATAGCCGTCCAGGTCCCTGCTGGTGCGTCCTTTATACAGCCCATAGGCGATAATGCCCAATAAGGTAACGACCAATACTATCCAGTCGGGCCAGCTCATGAAAAATGTTTGGTAAGGAAATAAAAAAAGATGATCAGGAGCAGCAGGAAGCCGATCACCAGTGCATACCAATAGCTCCATTTCTTAAATAAGGGAACCTTATCTTCAGGCAGGTCTTTTTTCATATCCAGCGATTCGTCCGGTTGCATAGGCATCCTGTTATTTCCTGTTACGGTCTCTTTCCCGCTGTCTGTCTCTTTCGCGGTCTCTGTTGGCGATCAGCGAAGCCACCAATAATCCTACGGCAAGACCTACCAGCAGGCCGAAGGTAGCCCTTTTGATAAAACGTCCTACTACCAGTCCTACTATAATGGCCGTCACAATAGCGACATCTCTTCTTCGCGGCATAATCTAAATTAATTTTAATAGTCTCTCATAATCTCCTCAAAACCCTTTCTTTTGGTTGAGCGCTATGATATTGGCCAGCAGCCGGTAAGCGCCCGGCACCCCGGCAGGTAATTCCCGGAAAAAGACCAGGCCTGTATAGACAAATTTTCCTTTCCCAAAATTAGCGATTATCAGACTTCCCTTCTGCTCCTGCTCACCGGGATCCTTCATGGCCAATACCGTTTCATAAGCCGGGTCGGTCTGTCCGGCAAAATAGATCCCTCTCTCCTGGATCCACCCTTCAAAATCTTTGTCGGAGATTTTATTCGGATAATTCAGGATACTATGCTCAGGTTGCAGGAAGCGGACAGAAGCGTTCTCATCCGTCACCCGGATATTGGACACGGCAAAAGGGTAAGGTCCGATATTGCTCTTCATCTGTCCCAGGTTCTCCCGGTTGTACTGTACGATCAGGTTGCCGCCCCCTTTAACGTATTCCATCAACGCGTCATGCCGGGCCGACAGCCAGTCATGCACGTCATAAGCACGCACGCCGGTCAGAATAGCATCGAAAGATTTGAGGCTGGCGGCAGTGATATCTTTTTCTTTCAGCAATACTACTTCATAACCCATCTGCTCCAGGGCCTGCGGCACTTTATCGCCCGCTCCTTCAATATAACCGATGCGGTGGCCGGCTGTCTTTACATCTGCCATCACAAATTTTTCAACGGCTGGGCGGAAATAATCGATACGCGGGATATGATCGTAAGACAGGGTCCTCAATTGCAGGGCCGTATCCTTGCGTCCATTGTGATCGAACAGGAGATCGGCCATCACCAGCCCCGCGCCGTTACCGGTGGGCTTCGCCGACCAGGAGCCGGTGGCCATCATCGTCTTTTGCTGAACGGAAAGCCCGGCGGTCGGGGTCAGTTCCATTTCCGGCAAAGCTGCCTGCCCGGAATGACTGACCGTTTCTGTCCGGAACCCCTTCTCTTCACCGTCGGTGAACAAGAGCAGCGCGGGATCGAATTGCGCAGTGACGGGAGGCAGCACCGTCAGCGGTTCGTACTGTTCCCCTTTCACCGCATCGGTGTATTTATATTGTACCGGACGGGTGAGCACCAGTTCTTCCCCGTCCACTGTCAGCCGGAACTTCACTTCATAAGCAGGAGCGCTCTGCGGATCGCCGATCAGCCGCTGGTCCCTTACGTTAAATGAGCCCGGAGACATTTCTGCCGCCAGCCAGTAAGGCTGGGTAACCTCTTTTTGGGGAGAGACGAAGATCTTATGGGAAAATAAATAGTTCTTATCGCCTTCCAGTTGTTGCCGGTAGACGGTGTCATAGCTGTCTACGGAAATCTCCCGGACGGCTATCGGAGCGTTGAGCCGGTTGTTGAGGACAAAGGTCACCGACAGCGAATCGCCCTGCACCGCATAAGGACCGCTTACTACCGCCTCCAGCCATAAGCCGCTGCAGGCTTCGATCAATTGCTTGACTTCCTTCAGCTTTTGTGTCTTCCAGTAACTATCTTTCAGTTGTGTGATTTTCTTGTATACGTTCACCAGGCCCGGTACGGAGTTTTCCGGGTGGAGCAGGGAATAGCCCCGGATCAGCCGGTCGACCAACCCTTCGATCTTCTTTCCACCGGCAACCCGGCTCCAGGATGTCACGACATTCTCCATGGGGTCACCATGAGCAGTATCTCCTGCCACCGCCTGGAAATATTCCATGGACTGGCCGCGGGCCGGCGTGAGGGCCGCGCCCTGGCTTTTATGGTTGGTGCGGCTCTCGGCGGCCAGTTCACCATAGCTCTTGCCCAGGATCGGGTTGTAGTTCCCTACATCGATCTTCAATTGGTCCTCACTGGTAGTATTAAAGCTGCCAAACCGAAAGGTATTCCAGAGTATGCGTTTGGCCTGCCAGGGCTGGACGCCGTATTTGAATTGTTCGGGAAAACGCGAAGGGTCTGCCGCCGCCGTAAAGGCTTCATGCGCCAGTACCGCCGAGGCGGAATGATGACCATGGCCGGCGCGGCTGTCTTCGGGGAAGCGGGTGATGATGACGTCCGGTTGAAACTTCCGGATCACCCATACGACATCGCTGAGTATTTTCTCCTTGTCCCATGTCTTCAATGCTTCCTCCGTCGATTTGGTAAAACCGAAATCGAAAGCGCGGGCAAAGAACTGGTCAGCCCCGTCCACCCGGCGGGCAGCCAGCATCTCCTGGGTGCGGATCAGGCCCAGCTCGACGCCCTGCTCGTCCCCGATCAGGTTCTGCCCGCCATCCCCTCTTGTCATGGATAGGTAACCGGTGCGGTACAAGCGATCTTTTGCCATGTAGGCGATCAGTCTCGAATTCTCATCATCCGGATGGGCGGCGACATAGAGTACGGAGCCCAGGACATTGAGCTTTTTCAGGCGGAGATAAATCTCTGCCGACGTGATAGTCACAGGAGCCTGTGCTGACAGGCCGGAGCCTGCTCCAAGGCAGGCGCCTAAGAGGCTTGCGGTTATCCAGCGAAAGACGATAGCCTTATTCATTCTAAATTCTTTTTATGCTGTTATTTTACTAATAGTAGGGGGCCTATTGGCCAACCAGGAAAACCGCATTACAAAAAAGCAACTTCCCATTCTCCCAGAAGCTCCGGAACAAAGGATCGTCGGCCATATAGATGACTTCTCCGCGGCCCATATCCTGTACGCCGAAGATCACGCCATCCTTTAGTTTGGCCTTTGCCTTGTTACCGGTAAAACCGCTGACATAATTATCTTTTTTGATAATGCCTACATTCCAGCCGCCCTCCTTAATGAATTCATATACATTATCGTCCTGCTTCAGGGTATAATAATGATCCGGGTAGCCAAAAGCAAGGGGATGCGAGTTGTCCAGTTCTACCTTATAGATGGAGCCCGGAACGCTGTTCGCTACTTCATCCCGCTGCCGGTTGCCATACCGGTGCAGCAAGGAATAATCATCGTCCTTTTTGTCCTTGTCCTCCTCTTTCTTATCCGATGCGCTTTCTTTTTGACGGAGCCCCCACTCTATTTTCGACAATTGCGCTACCGTATTCTCCATTGCGATAAGACGCCCCCCTTCTTTGACCCAGTTCCGGAAGGGCTCGGCGGTACTCTTATCCGCCAGCGATTTGTAATAGCCATTGGGAAGGATCAGCACGTCATAGTTCTTCCAGTTCAGACGGCCGAGCTCTTCGACATTGATCTGGGTGACAGGATAACCCAGGTCCTGTTCGAAAAAATGCCATACTTCTCCCGCATTCAGGGAGCTTACTTCCTCCCCTGTCAGCACTCCTACCCGGGGCTTATGGATAAGACGCACCCGGTCGCTTCCGAAATCGGCGCCTTTATCGACAAATCCGGACAGAATGGGAAAAAGAGTCACACCTGTTCGTTCAGCAGCTGCCGATACAAGGGTCCATAGACTTTTGCCTGAAGCATTGTTGCCGGTAGCGGTGATGATCAGGGTCCCTTTTTCGAAATTAGTTCCGCCGGATTGAAAAGCTTCTTCGGAATAGCGGGTCTTGACTCCTTTCGTTAACAATTCCGCCAGGAAGCGGGCGCTTTGCATACCCGTCCAGCGGACCGCATAGCCATACTGGCCGGCAGCACGGTTCGCATCGACGGATGATTTTTCAAGACCGGCGGAGCCATTCGCGGCCATACCGTTCGGCCCGCCTGCATCGCCCGTACCGTTCGCAGGGGCAAAGGCTCCCAGCCCATAGGCTTGTAATCCATAGACATAAGGTATAGCCCAGGCCGTTATATCATACGTCACCGAGTCGCTGATCCGGGAATTCCGGTCGAACAGCACCCGGATCAGGTTGGATTTTGACTGATTGGTATTGATGGCGATATCTCCGGGCGCTGCCTTGAAAGCAGCCGTTTTACCCGTCTCATAATCCAATCCCGAAAAACCGCCTGATTCGACGGGCGCCCAGTCGATGTTATTTTTTCTCAATAAAATTTTCAACCGGTCCAGCCGGTCGCCATAAGGATCCGCTTTGATGAAATAGGATTTGAATTCACCGGCGGGCCGGGTTTCCGCATCCATGAAATATTTCCTGAATTCCTTTATCAGTTTGGCGGCATTCTGCGACGACAGTTCGACCGTCGACATACCGGTCGTATAATGATGCTCGAGGCGGTCAGCCAGCGTCAGGGTATCCTCGTCACGGGTGATGACCGCCAATCCCGCGCGGATGCCGCCCTGCTCGAAGGTCATACCGATGGATCCGCTATAAATGGGGTAGGTATCGCCGTAGCTGGGGTAGAAAAGGTCGAACTCTTCCTTGGTAAAGTAGAGCCATCCGTGCTGGTCGAAGTATTTAGCATTATTCTTTCCGATCTGGACCTGGAAATCCCTTTGCCAGGGGGTGATGACGTCGTGATAGGGCTCTGCCGCCGGAGCGAAATAGTAAGGATTGTTATAACCCTGTTCGTGAAAATCCACATGCACCTGGGGCAGCCAGGCATTGTATTTTTTCATCCGCTGCTGGGTCTCTGTCTGGGTTTGCCAGGCCCAGTCCCTGTTCAGGTCAAAGTTATAATGGTTGGTCCTGCCGGCGGGCCAGGGTTCCTGGTGCTCTCTGGACTGCGGATCGGGGTTGGGCTGTTTACCTACGGCGTTTGTAAACCAGTTCACATAGCGGTCGCGCCCATCCGGGTTGATGCAGGGGTCGATGATGACGACGGTATGCTGCAGCCATTCCTTTGATTGGACGTTGGCGGGATTCACCAGTTCATATAAGGTCTTCATAGCCGCCTCGGAAGAGGCAGGTTCATTGCCATGTACATTATAGCTGAGCCATACGATGGCAGGCGCATTCTCATCCGGCGCCATCTTGTCCCGTGTCGCACCGGCGAGTCGCAGGTTATTCAGGCGAATGGCTTCCAGTCGCCGGAGATTCTCCGGGGAGGCAATATAAGCCAGCAATAAAGGGCGCCCTTCATAGGTCTCTCCATATTGCTCCAGCTTCACCTGGCCGGGTATCGCTGCGGCGACGGCTTTAAAATAATTCACGATCTTATGATGCTGGGTAAAATGAGCTCCCAGGGGGTATCCCAAAAAGTCCTCCGGGGAAGGCGGGGAGGAGAGAGAGGGGGCGGATTGAGAAAAAACGGCTGTCGTCAGCATAAAAAGCCCGAAAAAAAGAGAAATGATTCTTTGCATGTAGTGTATAATGAAGCGTGAATGTAAGTAAAGAGCCAAAATAAAAAAAGCTGCCCATCATATTTCGGTTGCCAGCGGAGAAAATGGTAACTTCCCTATAAATTTTTTGTCGCTATGTCTCCCAAAAACACCTTCGTATTCTTTCTTTTTGCATTTGCCGGAGCGCTGACGGAATCCGTGTCAGCCCAGATAGATAATAATCCTTACTCCTACCAGATCCGCAGAAAGGCGGAAGGCACACATGGAGCTGTCGTCTCTGCTCATCCGCTGGCCAGCAAGGCGGGGATAGGCATTCTGCAAAAGGGAGGCAACGCTGTTGACGCTGCCATCGCCACGCAGCTGGCGCTGGCGGTCGTATATCCCGGCGCCGGGAATATCGGGGGAGGAGGATTCATGGTGGCTCACCTGGCCAAAGGGAAGAATATAACCCTGGATTTCCGGGAGAAGGCCCCGGCGGCAGCCACACGCGACATGTACCTGGACTCCGCCGGCAATCCCCGGACAGACCTTAGTCAGAACGGGCATCTGGCTTCCGGCGTTCCCGGAACCATTGCCGGCATCTTTGCCGAGCTGAAGTATGCGAAATTACCGATAGCGACATTGATCCAGCCGGCCATCGACCTGGCTGAAAAAGGGTTTGTCATCACGGAATCCGAGGCCCGGAACCTGGATGGCACACAGGCCGCTTTTAAAAAATATAACACGGTAATGCCTGTCTTCATAAAAGAAGGAGGCTGGAAGGCGGGGGATACGCTGGCGCAGAAAGACCTGGCCCGTACCCTTCGTCTTATCCGGGACCAGGGCGCCAAAGGGTTTTATGAGGGGGAGACAGCGGCGCTGATCGTAGCCGAGATGCAGAGAGGCAAAGGCATTATTACGTTGGAAGACCTCAAAAAATACGAGGCGAAGGAAAGACAGCCCTCCATATTCAGTTATAAGAATTACAGTGTCATTACCATGCCGCTGCCCAGCAGCGGGGGTGTCATCCTGCAGCAGATGATGAAGATGGTGGAAGATCAGCCGCTGAAAGACTATGGCTTTGAATCTGTCAAAGCGGTGCACCTGATGACGGAAGTGGAGCGGATAGCCTATGCCGACCGGGCTAAATACCTGGGCGACCGGGATTATTATTCCGTGCCGGTGAAGACGCTCACCAGCGAGGCTTATCTGCGTCAAAGGAAGGCGCTGATCGACCCTGATAAAGCAGGAAACAGCAAGGATATCCAGGCCGGCGTTCTTTCCCCGGCCAGTGAAGAGACTACGCACCTGGATGTCTATGACGGAGAAGGCAATGCCGTTTCGATCACTACTACGCTGAACGGTGGATATGGCAGCAGGGTTGTCGTAGCCGGCGCCGGTTTCCTGCTCAACAATGAAATGGACGATTTCAGCGTCAAACCGGGCGTCCCGAATATGTATGGTGCTGTGGGCGCGGAGGCCAATGCCATCGCTCCCGGCAAAAGGATGCTGAGCTCCATGACGCCAACCCTGGTGCTGGACAAAGGAAAGGTCTTTCTGGTAGTAGGTACTCCGGGTGGAACGACCATTACCACTTCCGTATTCCAGACCCTGGTGGATATCCTTGAATTTGGGCTATCTGCGGAAGATGCGGTGAACAAACCCAAATTTCATCATCAATGGCTGCCCGATGAGATCTTTGTAGAGCCGGCATTTCCTGCAGACACGCGGGAGCAGCTGAAAAAGATGGGTTATACCATCACTGAACGGGGCCATATCGGCCGCTTCGAAGTGATAAAGGTGTCCGGCGGTAAAATAGAAGCCGTGGGCGATAGCCGGGGCGATGATACAGCGGAGGGATATTAACAGCTACAAGCCGATAGCTGAATCAGCGTTGATGAAAACCTGTAAAGTATTTTGCCATGAACCAAACATTGGGCGAGGTCTACCTCGAATCGGTCGTTAAACGACTGCTCACTTATAAGACGTTGGGCGAAAGGACTTTCGACCAACTGGAGGAAAAAGATTTCTATTTCATTCCGGGAGAGGGCGCCGCAAAGGCCCCCGATCCGGGTTCTCCCGTCTCCAATAGCATCGCCGTTATTATCGGGCATATGAGCGGCAATATGATGAGTCGCTGGACCAACTTCCTGACCGAAGACGGTGAAAAAGCAGGACGTGACCGGGAGAAAGAATTCAGCGAGCCTTCTCTTAACCGGGACCAGTTACTGGCGCTTTGGGAAAAGGGCTGGGCCTGTCTGCTGGATGCGCTCTTATCCCTGAAAGAAGCAGATCTGCTGAAAACCATCCATATCCGCCACGAGCCGCTCTATGCCATCGACGCGATCAACCGGCAGCTGGCCCATTATCCCCATCATGTAGGTCAGATCGTATATATCGGCAAAATGATACGTGGTAAGGATTGGCAAAGCCTTTCCATACCCAAAGGAGCATCCGGGCAGTTCAATCAGCAGATGAAGGAACGGCATACCGATTCAAAAAAGCAGGGGTAATACCCAAGGAATTGGTAAAAAAGTAAAAGATGCCGTTAATAAGGGCCGTTGACCTGAAAATCAGGGCTTTTCACCTTTTATTGGTATTGAATTTGCACATCCCTCCTTAAATGTTAATTTCGCAATTGTAATTGTCAGCCCCTGAGAAAGATTTGGAAAATACTCCGTAATACATTGTTGGTTTTAATACTATTATTGGTGACGCTGTGGCTGCTCATCCAGTTACCCCCTGTCCAGACCTGGCTGGTGTCTAAAGTGGCCAAAAGATTATCCCACGATCTGCATACTACGATCAGCATTAAACATGTCGACTTTTCCTTATTTAACAAAATGAGGCTGGATAGCGTTCTGGTGGAGGATACGCATAAGGATACTCTTTTATACGCCGGCACCGTCAAAGTGAATGTCACCGACTGGTGGTTCTTCAAGGACAAGGCGGAGTTGCGTTATATCGGGCTGGAAGACGCCACTATCAGGCTGCACCGTACCGATTCCGTCTGGAATTTTCAATTCCTGGCAGACTACTTCTCCGCTCCACCCGATACAACCTTCTCTAAAAAAGATACGTCCCGGGGAATAGAGCTGGATTTAAAAGAGGTGGATCTTTCCCGCATCCATTTTCTGAAAAAAGATGAGTGGCGGGGGGAAGACATGGAGCTCCGGCTGAATGCCATGAAGCTGGATGCGGATACGATCAGCCTCACCCAAAAGATCGCCCGGATCAATACCCTTAGCTTCACGCATCCGGAATTCACGTTGACCAATTACGCTGGCAAACGGCCTCCGCTGGTCGATGATACGACGGAAGTATATATCAACGATCCCCTTCACCTGCGGCTGAACCCTGCGGGATGGGATATCACCGCCGGCAAACTCACGATCAGGGATGGTTCTTTCCGTAATGAGAAACCGGCGGATACCAATCCCAATAAACATTTTGATGGGAACCATATTTATTTCTATGCGGTCAACAGCAGTTTCAGCAACCTGCAGCTGAAAAAAGATACGATCACCGCCCAGTTGCTGCTCAGTACAAAAGAACGCAGCGGCTTTGAAGTGAAGAAACTGAGCGCCCGCATCAAGTGGTTTCCCGAAGCGATGGAATTCGGTCATCTGGACCTGCAGACGGAGAAGAGCCATCTTCACAATTTTTTCGCCATGCGCTTCAAGACCCTGGATGATATGTCGGATTTCGTCACCCGGGTAAAGATGGAAGGGAACTTCAATGACGCGGACATAGACAGCGATGATATTGCCTGGTTCGCCCCGGAATTAAAGGAGTGGAAGAAGCATATCCGGATCACGGGGGTGATGAAAGGCACCGTCTCCGATCTGAATGGAAGGAATATCGTTCTGGAAGCAGGGAAAAATACGCTGCTGAACGGGGATATCCATCTCAAGGGGCTGCCGGATGTTCGAAAGACCTATATTGAATTTAAATCCAATGATTTCAGGACGACCTACCAGGATATGGTCACCCTCGTGCCTGAGATACGCACCATCGAACAACCCAGGATCGACCGGATCGAATGGCTTCGTTTTAAAGGAAATTTCACGGGGTATGTCCGGGATTTTGTCACCACCGGTGTCATCGAGACCAACCTGGGTACCCTGACCACCAATGTAAACATGGAACTGCCGGAAGCAGGACCTTCGATCTATTCCGGCAATATCAGCACGGATAGTTTCCAGTTGGGGCCTTTCCTGGATAATGACAATATGGGGCGGGTCTCTTTCCTGGGGAAAGTAAACGGTACCGGTCTCAAGTCAGGCACGCTGAATGCCAGCCTGGACGGGGTCATCAACAGTCTTGAGTTCAATGACTATACCTATCACCATATCCAGGTCAATGGCGCTGTGGCCAAGAAGAAATTCAATGGAGAGCTGGTCTCGGGCGATTCTGCCGTGGCTGCCCGGCTCAATGGATTGATCGATTTCAGTCAGACACAACCCAAATTCGACTTTACGGCCGAAGTGACGAAAGCAGACCTGATGAAGCTGCATTTTGTGCCCAAGCCGGTATCTTTCAATGGCAAGTTCAAGTGTAATTTTACCGGTGACAATATCGATAACTTTCTGGGTAATGCCAGCATTTATGACGCCTCGGTCTTTAAGAACGGACAAAGGGTCTCTTTTGATTCGCTCACGGTGGAATCCAGTATTATCGACAACAACAAGACCATTACGGTCGTGAGCAACGAGTTCGACGGGGCCATCGTGGGAGAATTCTCCATCAAGGATCTGCCGGCCTCCTTCCAGACCTTCCTCAACAAATATTATCCCAGCTATATCAAGCCTGCCAAAACGAAACCTACCAATCAGAATTTCAGTTTCGTGATCACGACTAAAAAGATTGATGAGTATATCGATCTTTTTAACAAGGATCTGAAAGGGTTTAATAATGCGGGGGTAAGCGGCCGTATCAACACAAAAGATAATTTACTGGATCTCAATATTGACTTGCCCTCCTTCGGGTATAAGAACATCGCTTTCGACAATCTCACCCTGAAGGGAAGAGGCAACCTGGACAGCCTGTCCGTGGAGACCAGCGTCGGGGAAGTGTATCTGAACGATAGCCTTCATTTTCCTTCGACCCATCTTCATTTGCGGTCAGCCGATGACCTTTCCAGCGTGCAGGTGACGACCAGCGCGAACCAAACGCTGAATTCAGCCAACCTTTCCGCCCAGGTGCAAACATTACCTACAGGGGTGCGGATAACTTTCGATCCTTCCACTTTCGATATCAACAGCAAGACCTGGATCATTGACAAGGATGGGGTGCTGGCTGTCAATAACAATATCGTTTCGGCGGATGCCCTCAAGATCCATAACGGGGAGCAGCAGGTCCTCATCACGACCCACCCTTCGGGGGAAGGCAACTGGAATGATGTCCATGTAGACCTGACGAAGATCAATATCGGGGATTTTACGCCTTACCTGGTGAAGTCAGAGCGGCTGGAAGGCCTGCTGACAGGCAGCGCCGATATGACCGATCCTTTTGGAAAGCCGGAAATCAGCTTTAAGGGGGAGGCGGAGCAATTCCGCTTCGATAATGACTCGATCGGCAAGCTGCAGCTGGATGCCACTTATCATAAAGCCAGCGGGGTAGTAAATGCCACTGCCCATTCCGACAATAAGAATTATCATTTCGATATCAAGAGCGTCATCAATACCACGGACAGCCTTTCCGGGCCGCCCATCGATATCACGACGGATGTCGCCGATACGAAGATCGAGCTGCTGGAAAAATACCTGGGCGGCATCTTCTCCAATCTCAATGGAACCGCCAGCGGAAACCTGCGGATCGTAGGTCCCATGGATCATCTGCAATACCTGGGTACGGTGCAATTGAAAGATGCGAGCCTTAAGGTGGTTTATACGCAATGCACGTATAAGATCCCTACGGCCACTATCCGTTTCAAAAAGGATACGATCGACTTCGGGACCCTCCAGCTAAAAGACCGTTTGGGGCATACGGCCGACCTCACCCGGGGCAGGCTCTTCCACCATGCCTTCAATGACCTTGGCTTTGACTTTGAAATGAATACCAATCGCCTGCTGTTGCTGGATACCAAGGCTACCGATAACAACCAGTTTTATGGCACTGTGATCGGCAAGGCGAAGATGACGCTTACCGGTCCGGAGGAGAACATGCAGATGTATATTAAAGGGGAGCCGACCGATAGTTCCAATATTTATCTTCCTCCTTCTGTCAGCCGCGAGAGCGGAGATGCGGATTTCATCGCCTGGAAGGTCTATGGTAAGGAAATGAAGGCCCAGATCCCTGACAGGAAAGGCTCCAACCTCCTGGTGACACTGGATATGGATGCCAATAACTATGCGACGGTTTATGTGATCCTGGATCCGCTGTCGGGGGATGTCATCAAGGCCACCGGGCATGGTAACCTTACGATGAAAGTAGGCACCAATACGGACCTGAGCCTGAACGGCCGTTATGAGATCGACAGGGGTAATTATAATTTCACATTCCAGTCCTTTATTCACAAGCCCTTTATCCTTAGTGAAGGGGTGGGAAATTATATCCAGTGGAACGGCAATCCCTATGATGCCACCATCGGTATCGAAGCCGTATATGTAGCCCAGAATGTACGATTCAGCGATCTGGGAGTATCGGCCCTAAGTGTGCTGGGCAGTCAAAGTGAAAATGTAAACCGTCTTCGGGTGGATGTGCTGGTAACAGCCGACCTTACCGGTAAGCTGGTATCACCCAATATCAAATTCCAGCTCGGACTTCCCACTAATAGCCCACTGAAGAACGACCAGGGCGCGCAGACTTTATTACAATTGATCCAGAACAACGATAATGAACTGACCAAACAGGTATCCTGCCTGGTAGTATTGAATAGCTTTGTCCCGATGTCCAGCAGTACGAACGCTTTCGATGCGCCCTCCGCAGTGGGGAATGTGGTCGTCAACAGCATATCCGGCGCTATCTCCAATGCCTTCAGCAAACAATTCTATCATTTACTGCAACGCATATTTAAAGATAAAAGCCTTCGGGTCAATTTCAATACCACGATGTATAATGGCAGTAGCTATATAACGGGGGATAATCTCGATCAAACCAAGTTCAACCTGGACCGGACAAACCTTAATTTTTCCATCGGGAAAAGCTTCTATAATGAAAAGCTGACCCTTACCGTAGGGAGCGCCCTGGATTTCGGCATGACGGCGGCGCAGGCGCAGGCAGCTTCTTTCCAGTTCCTTCCGGATATCGCCGCCGAATACAAGATCACCCCTGACGGCAGGGTGGCGCTTACTTTTTTCTACCGGGATTCCTATAGTTATCTCTCGACGAACCATACGCAGAACAGCTCCGGCACCAGTATCTCCTACCGCCGGGATTTCGACCGGATAGACGAATTATTCAAAAAAGGGAAAAAGAAGACACCCCGTACGCCAAAGAAAGGGAAGAAGAAAGCCCCCGTGCCTCCACCGGCGACGCCTGCCGCTACGGTTGACACGACCACTGGCAATAAGCCGCAAATTCCCTGACTCAAGGCTCCGGAAACAGGCCCCTGATAAATTATATCTCCCCTTTAGGGGCGGGGGCCAGGATCTTCAGGATATCATGTCCCAGCTTATCTCGTTTGGTCTCCAGGTATTTCTCATTATGAGGATTGGGATGGATCTCGATAGGTACGGTTTCCACGATTTCCAGTCCATAACCCAGGAGGCCGGCCCTTTTGCGGGGATTATTGCTGATCAGGCGAAGTTTGCGGATGCCCAGGTAGCGAAGGATCTGGGCCCCTACCCCATAGTCCCGTTTGTCCATGGGGAAACCCAGGTGCAGGTTGGCTTCCACCGTATCCATGCCTTCTTCCTGGAGCTTATAGGCCCTTAGCTTATTCACAAGGCCGATGCCGCGTCCTTCCTGGTTCATGTAGAGGATGGCTCCCTTGCCTTCTTTTTCCACCAGGTCCATGGCTTCGTGCAGCTGTTCGCCGCAATCACAGCGAAAAGATCCCAGGATATCCCCGGTAAAGCAGGAGGAATGCACCCGTACCAGGACCGGCTCATCCGCCTGCCACTCCCCTTTTATCAGGGCCAGATGCTCGTTGGTGGTATTCTTTTCCCGGAAAGCGACCAGTTTAAAATGGCCGTATTTGGTGGGCATGTCTACCCGGACGATCTCTTCGATGAGGGAATCTATTTTCAGACGATACTCTATCAAGTCCTTGATAGAGACTACTTTAAGGTTGAATTTTTCGGCTATTTCCAGCAATTCGGGCAGTCGGGCCATGCTGCCGTCTTCATTCATGATCTCTACCAATACCCCTGCCGGCTCGAATCCAGCCAGCCTGGCCAGGTCGATGGTCGCTTCTGTATGACCGGCCCTCCTCAATACGCCTCCCTTTTTAGCACGCAGGGGGAAGATATGTCCGGGCCTTCCCAGGTCTTCCGGGCGGGTAGCCGGATCGATCAGCGCCTGGACGGTCTTTGACCGGTCGGTAGCAGAAATACCCGTGGTACAGCCATGTCCCAGCAGATCCACAGACACGGTGAAAGGTGTTTCATGGAGGGCTGTATTATTATTGACCATGAGCCCCAGGCCCAGTTCGTCGCAGCGTTCTTCCACCAGGGGGGCACAAATGAGGCCCCTTCCGTATTTACTCATAAAATTGATCACTTCCGGGGTCACATTACGGGCGGCGGTAACAAAATCTCCCTCATTTTCGCGGTCTTCGTCATCTACTACGATTACGAGCTTCCCCTGCCGGATATCTTCAATAGCGCTTTCTATAGTTGCCAACATCTAAAATGTATTTAATTACAAAACTAACAATTAAAACGCCTTAATAGTTATAAAGGATGCCTGGAATACCAGATCCTGCCTTTTGGAAGAAACAGGGCCCGTTTTTATCCTTTTTTAATTTGGTTTTAATTTAACAATTATTATATTTATTTCTTGCCGACCGGATACGTTAACAATTTCGTAATGGGCAAATAATTTCCGGGAAAAGAGAACGCCCTTTCTTTGCACCCGCAAAAACACGATCGAAGATATTATTAAAAATAGATATCTATTATAGACTACCCAAAGACCTTCGAATACAGAATCTGTTCATAATTTGTCGATATTAATTACAGATTCCATGCAGCCTTTTTATAGTTTTGCTTTTCTTTAACAATTAGAAAA
The DNA here is from genome assembly GCA_035555335.1 of Puia sp. GTDB lineage: Bacteria > Bacteroidota > Bacteroidia > Chitinophagales > Chitinophagaceae > Puia. Next base: position 34,973 of record DATMGS010000027.1, on the reverse strand, counting down.
GCTGTTCATATATCCTCTCTTAAAACCGCCCGAATCGCCTGCCGTTGATTAATGATTTCATAACGACCGGATAACCGTGTCCACACATTTACACTATTTCTTTGTAAGCACTAATTCTTTGTAGCACTAAACACAAAACCAACTATTATGACAAAACGCCTATTCTTATTGGCATCTTTCATTCTTTGTGTAGTTTTTACATTTGCACAGGAGACTACGTCCCAGATATTGGGAACGGTCACTGACGGCAACACGGGCCTTGCAGGGGCTACGGTTGTAGCGCTGCACACTCCCACAGGTACTAAATATACTACGACTACCCGTAAAGACGGGCGTTTCAACCTTCCCGGCCTCCGGGTGGGCGGTCCATATTTACTGACGATCACCTTTGTAGGCTTCAAAGAGGAGAAGCAGGAAAACATTTCACTGGTCGTCGGCCAGGATTTTACCTCCGACTTTAAAATGACCCCGGAATCAAAGGAGCTGGTAGCCGTAGTGGTGCCAGCCAACCGGCAGAATAAAATTTTCAATAACAGTCATACGGGTGGACAGGAGATCATCACCCGCAGTCAGATCGAGCGTCTGCCGACTATCGCCCGCTCCATCCAGGACTTTGCCAAACTGGAACCTTCTTCCAACGGTCTGAGCTTTGGCGGTACCAATCCCGGTATGAACAATATTACCGTGGACGGGGCCGATTTCAATAACTCCTTCGGTCTTTCCGGTACCCTGGGCGGCCAGGCCAATGCTCAACCAATTGCCTTGGATGCCATCGACCAGATCCAGGTGAATGTGGCCCCGTATGACGTAAGGCAGGGTGGCTTCACCGGCGCCGGCGTCAATTCCGTAACCCGCAGCGGTACCAACCAGTTTCGCGGTACGGTCTATGACTATACCAAATCGCCCGGCACGATCGGCTACAAGGTCGATAATACCCAGGTGGCCAGGACTCCCTTTAATTTCAATATCCTGGGGGGTAGCCTCGGCGGCGCCTTCATCAAGGACAAATTGTTCTTCTTTATCAATGCGGAGCAGAGTATTCAAAAACAACCCTCCACCAGTGTCATCCCTTCCGATGCTACCCATGCACCGGCAGCCAACGCCGTTTCACAGGCCAATGCGACCGTGCTTGCCACCCTACAGAACGCTCTTATAAACGGGACTTATCCGGGTGGGGTTAAATATGACCCGGGATCCTATCAGCCCGGTTCTTTCCAAACCAACAGCTACAAGATCAATGCCCGGATCGACTGGAATATCAATAGCAGGAATACGTTGTCCCTGAAGTATAACTATTTAAAATCGTATGCCGACCAGTTTGCCAGCGCCAGCCGGCCCGGCAGCGGTCAGATCACTGGTGGGCAGCCCGGGACCTTCTCCATTCCCTTTACCGGGAGCGGCTACCGGATCAACAATAACCTGAAGATCTATATTGCCGAGCTGAATACCCGTTTCAGCAACAATGCCTCCAATAAATTGCAGGTAGGTTATACCCGGGAAAGGGATTTCCGTGCGCCCAAATCGAGCTCGCCGGACTTTCCCCTGGTGGATATCCTGAGCAGCGGTAATATCTATACCACTTTCGGCTATGAGATGTACACCTATAATAACCTGTTGAACATGGATTCCTACCAGTTCACGGATATCTTCCAGTTGTACAAGGGAGCCCATGAGATCACCATCGGCTCACAGAACAGCTATAAAAAATACACTAACGCGTTTGCCCCCGGCTATAATGGCGTCTATCAATTCAACAGTCTTTCTGACTTCATGTCAGGAGCGCCGGCTGCAACCTATTTCCAGCAGTATTCTACTTTAAAGGGCGGGGCTTTCCCCTTTGCCTATGCGGGAGCTACCAACCTGAGCTTCTTTGCGCAGGATAAATGGCGCGCTACTCCGACCTTCACCCTGACCTATGGAGTCCGCCTGGATTATACCACCTACCAGAATAAATTCACTGACAACCCGAACTTCGATGCCCTGACCTTCAAGGACAACGCCACCTATAATGTCGGAAAGGCGCCGGGGAACTTCCTGGTCGTCTCCCCCCGGGTAGGCTTTAACTGGGATGTCACGGGTGATCGTACCTGGCAGCTGAGAGGCGGCGCAGGTATCTTCGAAGGCGCGCCGCCCTTCGTATGGATCGAGAACCAGGCCGCCAACAATGGCGTTCAGTTCGGATCTTTTACCACGAAGAACGCGCCCTTCTTTCCCACTGCCGAGGCCGGGCTTGCTAATTATCTGACCACTACGGGTCAGACCCAGACCTCTACTCCCATCGGCTATTCCACCAACGTGGTCGCCAGCAATTTCAAATACCCCACCAAGCTGAGGACCAGCCTGGGACTGGATAAGAAACTGGAAGGTGACTGGATCCTTACAGGAGAGTTCACCTACTCCAAGGATATCAATGCGCCGTATATGTACAATGCGAACCTGAATGAGACCAATGGATTCGCCATCACGAACGGACCGGATACCCGTATGCGGTACAATACCACACCTACGGCTACCAGCGGTACCAACTCCAGCAATAAATACTATAGTGGTACTACCCTGGCGAACCCGAATATCGGTAATGCGATTATCCTGGCCAATACCAGCAAGGGCTATGCGTATTCGGCCACGGCCCGGGTGCAGAAATCCTGGCGTTATCTGACGACCAGCGTTGCTTATACCTATAGCGATACCAAGACCCTGATGGAGAATGGCAGCACGGCCAGCTCTCTCTGGTCTGCCAGGGCCGTGAGCAATACGGACCCCAATGCCCCGACTACGGCCCGTCCTTCCTGGTATCAGCCGCATCGCGTCATTGCCTATGCCAATTACCGCATCGAATATTCCAAACACTTTGTCACCTCGATCGGGGCCATCTATGAAGCCACAACGGCAGGCGCCAGTTCTTATGTCTATAACGGAGATCTCAACGGAGATGGCAATACCGGTAACGACCTGATCTATATCCCCAGGAATTCCAGCGAGATCAACCTGGTGCCGGTCAATGGAGGTTCCGCCAATATCGGCAACACTTCCCTGGACCATACCGATACCAGGACCTCCTCCCAGATCTGGAATCAGTTGAGCAATTTCATCAACCAGGATCATTACCTGTACAAACACCGCGGACAATATGCTCAGGCCAACTCCCTGCTGTATCCCTGGTACAAGCATCTGGATCTGAACATCACCCAGGATATTTATTTCTATACGAAGAATGGGAAAGATAAGGATAAACATACCCTGCGTCTCAGCCTGGACATCGTCAACGTAGGCAACCTGGTGAACAGGAACTGGGGATTGATCAAGAGTCCCACCAGCCTCAACTTCCTGAAATTCGAAGGGATGGCCGCCGATGGCAAGACTCCTCAGTTCTCCATGCCTTACCTGGATGCTACCAACCAGGTGCCCGTGGTCAACAGCTTCGCCAACAACGCGAACCTGACCAACTTTTCCCAGAATCAGACCTTCACCGGTTCCCGCTGGCAGATGCAGTTCGGTGTGAGGTACCTGTTTAACTAATAACTATTCCAGAAATCGTATAATAGAAATACTATTTATTATGAAAAAAATTGCTCTGTTCTTACTCATCGCCTCGGGAGTCGTCATCTGGGCGTGTAACAAGACCACCACGCTGCCGGTTAACTATGTCCCCACGATCTTTTCCGTCAACAGCAAAGTGACGCATTCCAAGGATTCCATCGTCAATTCCGGCGACACGATAATATTCTTTACCCAGGGGGGGATCGCCGATACGACGGGAAAATATGTCATATCCACTACGCTGAAAGTAACCGATACGACCGGCGCACTGAACCCGATCACCATTCTGTATTTCAAAAAGGTTATCCCTACCTACGATACGACAGGAATTGCGACCTCCGGTGTTTATCACTGGAAAGCCAGCCTCAGTCTGCCGATTCCGGCAGTTGCCTCCAAGACAGGGATCAAGACGACAGCGACCTTCGCCTATAGCCTTAACCTGAGCAGTGAATTGGGCAACCTCATTGGAACGGATACGAAGTTTATTCACGTGAAGTAAATGACCATCTATATAAAAAAAGAGGCGGTCCGTGTGGACCGCCTCTTTTTTTATTACTTTCCCCATCCCCATAGGAGGAACTCCGGCATCGCCCTGGCCCAGGTAGTCACTTCATGCCGCCCCCCTTCGATCTCCCGGTAATGTATAGCTGTCGCCGGGTCATATCCTTTTGCGATCAGCTCTCTTATCAGATCCTGCGTATCGTCGATAGAATCGATAATCCCGTTGTGATTGCGGTCTTCCTGTTCATCTTCCGTCCCGCATTCGAAAAAGAATTTGAGCCAGGGATAGTAGCCTCCTTCCCTGACCTGGCGCTCCATGATACGATCCGTATGTTCGTTGTAATCCGGGTCTTCCTTGTCCCGGGTCCTCCACCAGAAAGAACCGGAGAAAAGCCCCAGCTTGGAAAATTCCTGCGCATGGTTCCAGCCGATATCCATAGCGCTGAGTGCCCCCAGGGAGAATCCTGCGAAAGCCTTCTCCTTGAAAGCAGGCACCTGGAATTTATGGCGGATGAAGGGTATCAGCTCGTTAAGAACGAACCGGGTATAGGCAGCAGCACGGGCTCCCCTGCCCTGGAAATCCGCCGTAGCCGCCGTCCCATATTCCATGATACGCTCCGTGCCGGCATGGATGCCTACGCAAAGTAAAGGAGTCGTCAGCAGGTCGCGGCTATAAAGATCCTCCAGGATGTCCGCCAGGCCGAGCCGTCCCAGCTCCTGCCCGTCATTGATCAGCAACAGGCCCATTTCCGCCGGCGGAAAGGGCAGCTCCCCGGAGCCGGCCCACGAATCCATCGAAGATTGGAGCGAATCCATGGAAGACGCGGATGATGGTGGCTGCCCGAAGAAAGCCGGTAAATAAAAATCAACGGATACGGTACGGTCGAGGGCAGCGGATTCCAATTGTATGCTTTCCTGTAAAATGCGAAGGCTCTTTTCAACTTGCATAGCGTCAAAAGTAAGGTTTTTTGCGCCCGCGGGAAGGTTAGAAATTAGCCCCTGGCGCAAATTTGCAGTGTCAATGGTCATATGAGTTTTTTTCAGTAGATTCGGTTTAGACAATTCGTTTACTGCTATTCCAATAAACAGATATGGGGTTTCGGGAAGAATATCATAAATGGCATTCGGCTGTCACCGGCAGGGATTTTGAAATGCTTGTGTTTGGTCATGCGGGTTACCCGGTGATCTTATTTCCTACTTCCAACGGAAAATATTATCAGAATAAGGACCAGGGATTGATAGAGACAGCCCGTTGGTTCCTGGAGCATGGCAAGCTGAAAATATATTGTCCGGATAGTATGGACGCATTCAGCTGGTATAATAAATCCGTCCCCCCCGGGGAAAGGGCCTATAACCAAACCCTTTATGACCGGATCATCCTGGAAGAGGTAGTTTCGCGGGCCCGCCACGAGACGGGAAATGAGCGGATAGCTGTCGCCGGCTGCAGCTTCGGAGGATATCATGCCGCCAATTTTGCCTTCCGGTATCCTTCCCTCACGGGATATTGTTTTTCCATGAGCGGCATCTTCGATATCCGGAGCTTTACGGATGGGTATTATGATGACAAGGTTTATTTTAATAACCCCGTGGATTTCATTCCGGGCGCGCAGGATCCCGCGCTCTGGAAAATGGGGATTGTGCTGGGAACGGCAGAGAGGGATATCTGCCGGGGGGCGAATGAGCATATGAGCAAATTACTGGCTGCCAAAAATATCGATCACTGGCTCGATATCCGGCCGGATCAGGACCATGACTGGCCTGTGTGGAAGGATATGTTCCCTCATTACCTGTCCTTAATAACTAACAACCTAATTATATGAGCACGCATAAAAAGATCGGGATCCTTTTCGGACAGGAAAGAAGTTTTCCCATGGCTTTTATCGAAGCGGTGAACCGCAAAAATATCCCCGGCATTATTGCCGAGCCCGTACGCATCGATAAGGTGGTGCAGGGGAAACCCAGCGGATATGATGTGATCGTCGACCGGATCTCCCACGACGTCCCGTTCTACCGCGCTTACCTGAAAAATGCCGCCCTATGCGGAACGGCGGTGATCAACAATCCCTTCTGGTGGAGCGCCGATGAAAAATTCTTTAATAACTGTCTGGCCACCAAGATCGGAGTGCCTGTGCCGAAAACGGTCATTCTTCCCTCACGGGAGCTTCCACCGGATACCAGCGATCAATCGTTTTCCAACCTGGCTTATCCCCTCGATTGGGAAACCATCTTTCATTATATTGGGTTCCCGGCTTATATGAAACCCTTTGCCGGCGGGGGCTGGAAGAATGTCTACAAATTGCATGACGCGGAAGAATTCTACCGGAAACACGGAGAGACCGGTCAGTTGGTGATGATGTTACAAGAGGAGATCATCTTCACCGAATATTACCGGTGTTATTGCATCGGGGGCAAATACACTCATATAATGCCTTATGAGCCGCGTAATCCACATCATCTTCGCTATAGCGCCGATTTTAGTCCCTCCGTCGAAAGATGGCTGCAAATGGAAGAGATCGTCCTGCGCATTAACAGGGCGCTGGGTTATGACTTTAATACGGTAGAACTGGCCATCCGCGATGGCATCCCCTATGCCATCGACTTCTGCAATCCCGCGCCGGATGCGGAAAGGACCAGTGTAGGGGAAGATAATTTCAACTGGGTCGTGGAGACCGCCGCCGACTATGCCATTGAAAGGGCTGCTATGCATACGGAAGGGGCGGATAATCTGACCTGGGGAGAATTCATGAAAGGGTGTGTAAAAAATCGTGCTAACTTTGTGGTCTAAAACCTGATCTTATGTATACGATCTATAATGAGGACGAAGACCGTGAACAATTAGTGGAAGAACCCGATCCTTCTTATACCTACACTTACACCGATTATCTGCAATGGAAGTTCCTGGAAAGACTGGAGTTGTTCAGGGGAAAGATCTACAGAATGGGGGCACCTACTACCCTTCACCAGGTAGTAACAGGAAATTTATATGGTGAGATCCGTAATTTTCTGAAGGGAAAATCCTGCCAGGTATTTGTTGCGCCCTATGACGTTCGCCTGCCTGTAAAGAATAGGAGAAGAGACGATGAGATCGACACGGTGGTACAACCGGATGTCTGTATTGTATGCGATCCTTCCAAAATCGACGACCGCGGGGTCTGCGGGGCGCCGGACCTGGTTATCGAGGTGCTTAGTCCCGGCAACTCTCAAAAAGAAGTACGCTATAAATATGAACTTTATGAAGAGGCAGGAATAAGGGAATACTGGGTTGTCAATCCCGCAGAGCAGAACCTGATCGTCTTTTTGCTTACAGAGGAAGGGAAATTCGGGAATGCCCGGATGTATGCCAACGGGGATAAGCTGGTGATGAGCGTTCTGCCGGGCCACTCCATCGATGTGACAGAAATCTTTACTAAATAAATCAAACTTTGGGAATGGCTGATATAAATTATGGGAATTTTACGCTGGGTATAGAAGAAGAGTACATGGTGGTAGATCCCACGACCCGGGAGTTAAAAAGTCACGAACAAAAGATCGTAACAGAGGGGCAGAAAGTGATCCGGGATAAGGTGAAGGCCGAAATGCACCAGGCCGTGGTGGAAGTAGGGACCGATATCTGCCGGGATATCACCGAGGCCCATAAAGATGTCTCTACCTTGCGCAAGACTATTTCCCAGATCGCCGAAAGCATGGGACTTTGGGTAGGCGCCGCCGGAACGCACCCTTTCAGCCATTGGCAAAGCCAGCTCATTACCGACCACGTCCGCTATAACGAGATCGTCAACGAGTTACAGGAGGCGGCCAGGAGCAATCTCATTTTCGGTCTGCATGTACACGTAGGTATGGAAAGCCGGGAGATGGCCAATCATATCGCCAATTCCACCCGGTACTTTTTACCGCATATCTATGCCCTCAGCACCAACTCTCCTTTCTGGGAAGGCCGGCTGACGGGTTACAAATCCTTCCGGACAAAAGTGTTCGATAAATTTCCCCGCACCGGTATACCGGAATATTTTGAAAGCATCGAAGCCTATGATAGTTTTATAAAGCTGCTGGTAAAGACCAATTGTATCGACAATGCGAAAAAGATCTGGTGGGATCTGCGGGTCCATCCTTTCTTTAACACCGTCGAGTTCCGCATCTGCGATGTTCCCATGACAGTAGACGAGACGATCTGCATCGCGGCCCTTTTCCAGGCAATCTGTGTAAAGATCTACAAACTCCGTCTGCAAAACATGAACTATATCCAGTATTCCCGGGCGCTGATCAATGAGAATAAATGGCGGGCCAGTCGCTATGGTATTGACGGGCATCTGATCGATTTCGGGAAAGAAGAAGAAGTGAATACGCGGGTCCTTATTTATGAGCTCCTGGATTTTGTGGATGATGTGGTCGATCCCCTGGGCAGTCGTCACGCTACTCATTATGCGGCTAAGATTCTGGAGAACGGTACCGGAGCAGACCGGCAATTGAAAGTGTACGAAGATACCAAGAGCCTCACGTCCGTGGTGGACTATATACATGGACAATTTCTCCATAATATCTAAACGCCCCCGAAGGCGTTTAGATATTATGGAGAAAAAATCATTAGACCCGGAACTGAGGCCTAACGGGCCGAAGGCCCGCTCCCCGTTTTATTTAAAATCCGTATCCGGCAATCCTGCATTCACCTTAATGCTATCTACGGTCAGATCGAAGACGACCTGTCCCTGATCATTGTTGATATGATAAGGGAATTTGATGCCATTTACGTCCCGGTAATCGCTGTAATCGATGGTAGCTGAGCCCTGTTTGCCATCTTTGATCATCTTCAGCTTATATCCTGTAGCTACATCGTAGTAATAAGTGGACAGATCTCCGGATGGCGGAGTCACTTTAATTTCATAAGCATCCTTTCCATCGAGGTTCTTAATGCTGGTCAATTCCAGCTTATAGCCACTGGCGGAAAAGTTGAGTTCCGGGAAGATCGTCGCTTCCGCTTTGATCTCTTTGCGGGCATCCTCGTCCAGTTCCGGGGATTGTCCCATCTGTGACAGCTTGACGCTATCTCCGTTTACCATCAGTTTCACTGCCGTCATATTCATATCGGGCAGATCGATCTCCATCAGGTATTTATCCGGCATCTTGACCTTTCGGATCTGGATCAGTTTCTGCCCCTGGACTACGCCGGTAGCCGAAACGAAAAGGTCCGTAACGGCCGTCAGTTTATCCTTGCCGCCGATGCTCTTGATATATTTATTGATCACATCTGTAGCCGAGACGCCGGCGGGAATGGGTTTGGAGGCAGCCATTCCGGTCCAGGTATTATTCGAGGTATTGACATCCGGGAAATCATGCAAAGGATCGATCACGATGGACTTGATCTTAGAAGAGGAAGCGTAAGCGATCGTCTTCACACCGCCCTTCTGCCAGATCTCCACCGGCAGGGTGAGCGTATCCGTCTGTCCGTTCTCCTGCTGGATAGCCAACACGACCGGCATGGCCATTTCTTCCAGGTTCTCCAGGGTAATATACGCACCTTTGGAAGGGTCGTTCTCCGCATATTTCACTTCTTTCACGCCCTGGTCCAGCTTCCAGTTGTTCAGGACCCAGCCTCTCCAGAACCAGCCCAGGTCTTCTCCGCCGGCATTCTCCATCGTATGGAAGAAGTCCCAGGGAGTCGGATGTTTGAACGCCCAGCGTTTGACATAGGTGCGGAAAGCATAGTCAAACCGTTTTTCACCCAGCACGTATTTACGCAGCAGGTTAAGAGCCATAGCGGGTTTCGCATAAGCGGCTACTCCCAGGTTATTGGGCTGGATCACTTCGGGTATTGTCAGCAGCGGTTCAGAAGTTGCGCTGAAAAAATAACCTGCCTGCCGCTGGGCGTCTTCTTTCTGATCGAATTCACCATTATTGAACACTTTGGTATCTACGCCATTGATAAACGTATTGAAACCTTCATCCATCCACGCGTATTTCCGTTCATTGGAACCTACGATCATGGGAAACCAGTTATGACCGAATTCGTGGTTAGTGACACCCCAAAGACCGCCCTGCCGGCTGGTAGATCCGCAGAACACGATACCGGGATATTCCATTCCGGCTACGATACCGGCCACATTGGTAGCTACCGGATAAGTGAACTCATACCATTCCTGGGAATACAGCTCGATACATGCTTTTACAAATTCCGTAGAACGTCCCCAGGCCTTGTCGCCTGCTGATTCTATCGGGTAGACGGATTGGGCGAGGGCCTTGCGGCCGCTGGGAAGGTTGATCTTTGCCGCATCCCATATAAAAGACCTGGAAGCCGCCCAGGCCACATCGCGGGTCTGGCTGCAACGGAAACGCCAGGTCAGGCTCTTTTTAGGGAGATGGGAAGCAGGGTCTTTCAGATCAGCCTCGCTGCGAATGGTGACGGTCTTGTCGCTGGCCTTCGCCTTAGCCAGTCTGCCGAGCTGGGTAGCGGTCAACACCTCTGCGGGGTTCACCAATTCACCAGAGCCTGTGACCACCAGGTCAGAAGGCGCCGTGATGCTATAGTCTATATTTCCATATTCCAGGTAGAACTCTCCCTGCCCCAGATAAGGAAGCACATTCCAGCCATAGACATCGTCGTATACTTCCATGCGGGGATACCATTGTGCGATCTCATAGATCCATCCATTCTGGGTCAGCAGGCGCCCCATACGGTCTGTACCATATTGAGGTATGGTAAAAGAATAATCGATCTTAATCTGGATGCTCCCACCTGCTGCTTTCAGCGCATCCGTCAGCCGGATCTGCATCCGGGTATCGGTCACCAGGTAGTCGGCTTTGGAAGACTGTCCGTTGCGGATGATCGTTACAGAGCGGATAACATCCCCTTCTGTAAAACTCTTGTTGGACCATCTGCCACCCGTTACCGGGTTGGTGGCTTCACCGCGGGAATCTTTGCGGTAAATATTCTGATCGAGCTGAAGCCAGAGAAAAGGCAGGTTGTCCGGGCTGTTATTGGTGTAGGTGATAGTAACAGCTCCGCTCAGTTCATGTTTTGTCGTATCCAGCGTCGTGTTGATATTATAATCGGCTTTGTTGCTCCAGTATTTAGGTCCCGGCTCCCCGGTGGCGCTGCGGTAGACCGTTCCCGGAGAAGGATAGAAGAAGGGATCAAAAGCCTTATGCTGATCATAGTGCGAAGGGGTCTGTGCCCATATAGAGCTAACCGCCGACATACAGAATAAGACTGGCAGAATAAACCTGATTTTTCTCATGATTTTCAGAAATATGAATAAATAAATGAGGGGCTAAATTATACTATACCGGGTAATGGAAAAATTATATTATACGAACGGAAAAAGCAACACCCCCCGGAAATCCGGGGGGTGTTATATAGTATGAAAAAGCGTTGTATTATTTAATGGAAGGAAGTCTCTTGGGAACTGTTGCCGAATCCGGGGCTAATCCCATGGCCTTCACTTCTTCGGTCGTTACCATGGGCATCTGTCCCTGCGTTATCCGGTCTACCACTTTTTGCCCTACCGCCAGTGCATCTTCCTTTGTCCGGAAGGTATGCTGACCGGGGATAGCCGGGATCGTCGGCTGATGGATGAAGACCTTTCCATTGGCGAGGATATCGTATCCCCAGCCCTGGGGCAGCTGAATGGGGCGTAATTCCACCAGCACATGCTCTTTCTTCCATTTGACCCGTTCCTGGTAAGTGAAATAAACCAGGACGCCCGCTACAATAACAATCAGTCCATAGAGAAGTCCTTTTTTGAAGGACTTTTTCTTAGTCATACTGGTTGTAGATCTGGTTGGGGAAGAACTCACGGCAATCATCGTAGGCAGTACCACCGCTGATGCCGGTAGCTATGAATCCACGGTTCCTGATGGTAAATCCAACGGCTCCTTCTCTGGCGGAACCTTCGTATGGAGTCTTCTCCGTCCACAGGTCCGTAGCGAAATCATATTCCCAGGTATAAGTGTAGAGACTTCCGTTCGTACCGGTAGTGATATAACCTTTGTCTCCGCTCGTAGTACCGAGGATGGTAAATCCGATAGCATGATACCGGACGATATTCGTATAGGAATCATCGTAAGTGCCGGGGTCGGTATTGGCGATATTACGCAACCGGATCCATTGACTGCCGGAAGCTGCTGTGGGATTGAATTTCCAGAAATCATAGCAGGCATTGCCCAGGGTCCATTGTGAACCGGGAGTATAGCCTGTCAGCAGGTAACCCAGTTTGTTGTATACCCAGGTAACCGCCTGGAATCTTTTAGAACCAGGCATATCAGACTGCTGGGTCCAGGTATTAGAAGTAGGATCGTATTTCCAGACATCTCCGAAATAATATTGATTGTCCGTACCGGTCAATACATAACCTTCCGTATCGAAGCCGAAAGCTACAGCGCCATAGCGGGGGTACGTTGTCGTACCATTGCCCAGGTCAGCAATCTGCGTCCATGTATTGGCAGCGGTATCATACTGGTAGAAATCGGCAAGAGGGGTAATACCGCCATCATGCGTTCCAGAACCGATATACCCTTTGTCGCCGATAGTAAAACCGACTGCATCGCTTCGGGTTGCTCCGATAAAATCCGCTTTCTGTGACCAGGTACCATAGGCGCTGTCATAACCAGTAGCAGAAGTAGGAATATCAGCAGCCGTATATTGATAAATAGTCTTTAAAGGATTATTGGGGTCTTTAGGGTTCTTACCTGTACCAACATAAGCATTGTTACCAACAACGAAAGATGTACCATTCCCCATTGGCACACCGGGAAATATGGAACGGGACACCCAGTTACCGTTTTGGGTATAGTTCAAGCTAGCTTTGGAACAAGAAAATAAGAGACCCAATAACATTAAAGAACACAACGCAATGTTAATCCGCTTCATATTTTTTTGATATTTTTCGCTAAAGTATTCGAACTGGACATAGCAAATTCGTTAAAATGTATTTTCAGCCATTATTAATAGATAATACGCCTTTTTTTATATACAAAAAGGAAACCTTGCATCCTGTCGCTATTTAAGGGCAAAGGGCATCGGATGAGTGAGCTGTATTTCACTGAAAAAGAAGGGGAAACAGGCTGTTCGGACGCTGGTATTCCCCCTTAGCCGCCCCTGGGGGATAATTTGAACTTGTATATGAAAAAGCGGCTTTCGTCGTTTTTTTATTCCTTTTAATACATACTAACAAAATAGTAACAGTTAGGCCCCTTATTATTGCACTTCTTGGCTAAGAAAAGACCGGGTAAAGAGCAGTTCCCGTGCGTAACCAGGCCATTAGCCGGCTAAAGGACCAGCGGTCCCTCGGCAAAAGACCGGATATTAGAAGTTTCACGGAAAAGAGCATATTTGCACTGCGAATTTTCCGGGGAACAAAAAAAACCAGCATGACTATAAATAATTACCTGAAAAAAGGGCGACTCTTTCTTTTATCTTCCGTTTTAGCATTATTTTATCTGGTCAGTTGTCAAAAACAGCCTACTGTAACTTTTGGTAGTACTTATGTGGGAGACAATAATGGGGCCAACATCGTGGTGGTGGATACCGGTACGGTCAACATGTTTACCGTCTTCGTCGATACCACCGCTACGGCCGGCACCGGTTATCTTCAGGTAGGGAATTTTGATGACCCTTACCTGGGGAAGATCAGCACCCGGGCTTTTTTACAGATAGCGCCTCCGTCCTCCCCTACCGTCGGGGTCAACGACCATTTCGATTCCCTCGGCATGATCCTGCTGTTCAAAAAAAGCAATCCTTTTTATGGGGATAGTACCGTGACGCAGACCATCGTGGTCAACCAGGTAGATACGCTCTACGAACTGCCAGCTTTTTCGAGCGGCTTTAACAGTAGATCCAGTTTGTCGATCGATCCAAGCCAGTTAGGATCGACGAGCGTCGAGATCCTCCCGAATATACCATATACCAGCCAGGGCGCCGGTGATACGGTAAGGATCAGGCTGGCCGATACCCTCGGTCTGCAGCTGTATCAAATGATCTACAACCAGTCGGACACGATCCTGAACTCCACGAAATGGCTGAAGTGGTTTCACGGGCTTTGTATCTCTCCGGGCGCCAGCAGCACGGGCGCCATTTCCGGTTTCCAGGACAGCGCCATCATGCGCATCTATTATCATAAGGCCGGCGTGTACAGCGTTCCTGCCTTTATCGACTTCAACATCACCAACAGAACCTACCAGTTCAACAATATAACCAAGACCCAGCCGGTGGGTTACCCGCTGCATAATCTGATACTCGCTACCCAGAATCCCCAGATCCCCCCGGCAACCCCGTCCAGTGCGACGGTGAATGCCGGTTATGTGCAGACCATGAATGGTTTGAATGTCAAGCTGACCTTCCCCTATCTGAATGATATTGCCAAGCGGCCCGATTATCTGAGCGTCCTGCGAGCCGAGCTGACCGTGCGACCCGATCTCAAGAGCTTCAATACCTCGCGGCCATTACCGCCCCAGATCGAGGTCTATGCTACGGACCTGAACAACCTGATCGGATCTCCCATTACGGGCTCGGCGGGAGTACAAACCGGCAACCTGGTGGTGGATTTCCTCCATCCCCTGAATATGGTCTATACGTACGATGTGACGACTTTTGTCAAAGCACAGATCGTCAATACCGACCCTAATGCCAAATTAAATGGTCTGATGCTGAGCATGCCCTCGCCATCCGGTACCACATCTTTTGCCAGGGCGGTGCTGGCCGATGCTACCTATCCTGTGAATCAGCGCGTTACCCTGAGTGTATATTATATTTCTCTTTATCCACATAACTAACTATTAAGTGTATACCAACCCGGTAATAACAATGAAGAAACTATCTGTATTCATAACCCTGCTGTCCATTACATCCCTTGGGGCAATGGCTCAGAACAATGCCTCTCCCTATTCCCAGCTGGGCATTGGCGACCTGGAAGACGGATTTTACAATCGTACTTCGGGCCTGGCCAATACGGGAATAGCTTACCGGTCCAACCGATACCTTATTAATAATAACCCTGCCTCTTTCAGCGCGCTGACAGACCAGTATTTTACCGTGGAGACGGGTATAAGGGGCAGTATCGTCAATTATTATGGTACTCCCGTATCTCCTTCCAGCAATCAGTCCGGCGATATTACCTTCCGCAAACTGATCATGGGCATCAAATTGTCCAAACACTGGGGGTCCAGTATCGGGCTGGTGCCTTTCAGCACCCAGAACTATGAGTTCAATGTCCCTTATTATTTGCAGGGCAGCGCTTCTGAAATCGCCAACCATTATTACCAGGGGCATGGCAGCGTCAATAAAGCTTATTGGGCAAACTCCTATGAGTTCTTCCATCACCTGTCTATCGGCATAGATGCCGGCTACCTCTTCGGACAGCTGGATCAAAAGGATATCCTGCAGAATCCCAGCACCGGGGCATCGCTGACCTCGACCACCAATACGGTGGATCTCAACAATCTTTTTATCAACTACGGGCTGCAATTGTACGGCAAGCTGGGCAAAAAATGGGATTATTCGCTGGGAGCAACGTTCAGCAACAAGACGGACCTGTTCGCCTCGACGAACCGGGTGGTGCTCGCCTCCGATTCTTCCACGCTGCAGAATCAGGAATTATCACAGACTTACCTGACCCTCCCTACTACCTTCGGCGTCGGCGTCTCGCTTACACACAAGCAGAAATACACCTTCCTCGCTGATTTTAAGCACCAGGACTGGGATGCGGTACAAAATAAGAACACCTACCCCGGAAAGGATTACACCCTGGGGAACAGTAATAAAGGGTCCTTCGGCTTCGAGATCTCCAAAAAGAAGACCTTTTATAACAACAAAGTAGAGTTAAGCTACTTCCAGACAGGCGTTTATTATGGCACTACTTACCTCCAGATCAATGGACAGCAGATCAAGGACAAAGGGGTGACTATCGGCTTCGGAGTAAATTCCCTGAAGAGCCCCCTGGCCTATAGTATTGTTTTTCAATATGGTATCAAAGGCACCCAGGCCAACAACCTGATACAGGAGCGATATGCTAATTTCACTTTTGTCGTCAATTACGGGTCCCTCTGGTTTACCAAAGGAAAGAAATACGATTAACGCGATTTACCCTAAATTCGCGTTTACAATGCCTCATTCTTCCAATCCGGGACATGATCTCCGTCATCACATAAAGGGCATCCCTACCAAGGGCGCGCTGAACTGCATTGTCGTGGAAGACAATAACAAACAGAGTGCGCTGCTGAAGGAATATATCGCCAAGACACCCCGGCTCAATTTTGCCGGCAAATGTGATTCCGCCGCAGAAGTCTATCAACAGGTCACCCAATCCAGGGCTGACATTATTTTCTGGGATATCCGTCTGCTGGATAACCGGATCATGCTCCATCTCAAAGAGTCGGGCTACTACCCTATCGTCATCTGTATTGCCGATAAACAGGAGCAGGAGAAAAAAGAGACGGATATGGATGTTTTCAGCTACCTGAACAGGCCGCTGTCTTTCGAACGTTTCCTTACCACGATCACCAAGATCCAGGATTATCTTTCCGCTACCATTTATATACATCATGCCCGGAATAACCGTTTTGTCTTTATCAAATCGGAATATAAGATCATCAAGGTCAAATTTGAAGATATCCTTTTCTGTGAAGGGATGAAGGATTATACGCAAGTATACCTGAAGGGGAAGATCGACCCTATTCTGACCTTAAACAACTTAAAATCATTCTCTTACAAGCTACCGCCGGAAGAATTCATCCGGGTCCACCGCTCTTTTATCGTATCCCTCACCCATATCGATTCCATCGCCCGGAATGAAATTTATATCGGTAAAAAGATCATTCCTATCGGAGACAGCTTCAAGGATGACTTTTACCAGATCGTGGAATGGAATTCGTAATTTTGCAGCCGATGGATAGTCAGCGGAAGAAAATAAGGGTAGCGATCCTGGATCTGTATGAAGGCCAGCCCAACCAGGGCATGCGTTGTATCCGGGAAATATTAAAGGAATATGGAGAGTCCCATGGACTGGACCTGCAAACCGACGAATTCGAGGTAAGGATGGAGAAAAAGGTACCCGATCTCTCTTACGACGTCTATATCTCCAGCGGAGGTCCCGGCAGTCCCCTGGATAGCGTAAACAGCGAGTGGGAGAAAGTTTATTTCCGCTGGCTGCGGGAAATAGAAAGCTTCAACAACTCCTCCGTCTCCTCCGATGCCGGATCACCCGCCAAAAAACAAGTGTTCTTTATCTGTCATTCTTTTCAGCTGGTCTGCCGGCATTATGGCATTGCCCATGTCACCAGCCGCAAATCGACCGCCTTCGGCGTATTCCCCATACACCTGCAGCCGGAAGGTAAAGACGAGCCTATCTTCACCGGTATGAATGACCCGTTCTTTGCGGTGGACAGCCGCAGCTACCAGGTGATCCAGCCGGACAAGGATCATCTGATCCGGATGGGCGCCCATGTCCTGGCCATCGAAAAAGAACGTCCGCATGTTCCCCTGGAGAGGGCGATCATGGCTGTTCGTTTTTCCAGGTATATGATCGGCACCCAATTTCATCCGGAAGCGGATGCTATCGGTATGAGCATGTACCTGCAGCGGGAAGACCGTAAAAAGACCGTGATCGCCGAACATGGAGAGGAGAAATGGCGGAGCATGATCGAACAGCTCAATGATCCCGACAAGATCCTCTGGACCTATTCCCATGTGCTCCCTAATTTCATGGATTATGCGCTGGACTATCCTGCCGCTGATCCCATCTCCGGGCCTAATCCGTGACCGATGTCCGTCCGCGTCTGTCAAAAAGCCGTAACTTTCCAAAAATAAGCCTTACATGGTACCTGCTTTACGGAAAGCCTACAATACAGCCTTCACTCCTCAACGATACGACAGCTTTTTAAAAGACCTTCATAGCCATTATCCCGGAGCCATCGATTTTCGGGTGGCAGAGACGCCGGTATTTATTCCAAAAGATTTTGCGGTCCGATTGACGGACGCCTGTGAGAACATCATCGACCTGATCGTCGATCCGAATTTCAAACAGCTGACCGAAAGGGCCATCCCTGACGGTGACCGGGTACCGGGAGAAAATGACCATAGTCATTTCCTGGCTTTTGACTTCGGGATCTGCGTAGACGATAAAGATGGCTCCTGGCAGCCTCAGCTCATCGAAATGCAGGGGTTTGCCAGCCTCTACGGATTCCAGGTTTTTTATCCCGATCTGTTGCGCCGGCATTTCCCAATCCCCGATAATTACAGTCAATATCTCAACGGCTATGATCATACGACTTACCTGGAGGCGCTGGGAGGGGTGATCCTGGGCGGTCTTCCGCCTGAGGAGGTGATCCTGCTGGAATTAAAGCCGCATGAACAAAAGACCCGGATCGACTTTTATTGCACGGAGGACTACCTGGGTATCCGGGCGGTCTGTCTCACCGAACTGATACAGGAAGGCAAAAAGCTCTACTATATCCATCCCCGCACGGGGAAGAAGACGGAGATCAAAAGGATCTATAACCGTATCATCTTCGATGAGCTCAATGCAGCCCGTGAAAATCTGGGTCCTCATGTCGATATCCGGCAGGAGCTGGAAGTGGAATGGATCGCTCATCCCAACTGGTTCTACCGTATCAGCAAATTCATGCTGCCCTTTATTCACCATCCGGCCGTTCCTCCTACTTTCTTCCTGAATGAATTGAAGCAGCCTCCGGCCGACCTGGAAAACTATGTGTTGAAACCCTTGTTCTCCTTTGCCGGGCAGGGAGTGGTCATCGATGTCACACATGCCGACCTGGACAATATAAAAGACCCGGAGAACTGGATCCTGCAGCGTAAAGTGACCTATGCGGACCTGATCCCCACGCCCGATATTCCCGCCAAAGTGGAGTTGCGAATGATGTATCTCTGGAAGGATGGAGATGCCCGGCCTATGCCGGCTATTAACCTCGCCCGTCTCAGTAAGGGTAAGATGATCGGCGTCCGCTATAATAAGGATAAAGAATGGGTAGGCGGCAGCGTCTGCTATTTTGAGCGGTAAGGAGGCTAATCGCGCTCACAAATTGGAAAAGACCCAGCATTCGACTCCTGTGACGATCCCTGCCGTTCCTCCGGCTGGCGCCGACGACAGGGAAGCTCCTGTTGTGAGGCCGGTGCCCTCCGTTTGCGGAAGGGAGCCCGCCACCGGCAGATAGATCTTCTTCGTCCTTGCGTCGAGCGCCATCAGTCGGCATCCCGGGCGGGTCGTCAGTGTCTGCCGGACCTTATAGGTTTCCCGGTTGACCTGTTTGAATATAGAGAGGGTTCCGTCGCCATTGGCGCTATAGAGGATCCTTGTCTCCGGATCGAAGACCTGGGTACCCGGATCGGCGCCAACGGGAATATGGAGCAGCAGCTGTCCTGTACCGGAATCCAGGACTTTAATAAAGCCTTCATTCGTTTCGGGATCCGCACCAGTAGCCCTTTCCACTGCTATGAACAGGAGCTGGTTATCGGGATCCATTCCCTGCAGATTCCATATCAGGTCCGCCGGGGCCAGGCCCCGACCCGCCGCACGGTATAAGGGAAACTTTGTTTTCTCCGCTTTGATATAATAATTGATGGCCAGCATTAAGAGAGCCAGCACAACCAGTATTTGTAAGACTTTGTCCATAAGACTCGTTTTCCGGTCATCGACCGCTTGCGGAAAAGAAAAATAATCCGGTCTCTTCCGAAACAGCAAGATAATCCAGACCGCGTATCTTTGCCTACTTAATTTTCTGTATTATGGACCTGCAATTAAAAGGAAAGACGGCGCTGGTACTGGCTGCCAGCAAGGGGTTGGGAAAAGCCTGCGCCATCGCCCTGGCTATGGAAGGCGCCGATGTCATGATCGGGGCCCGTGACCGCGGGACGCTGGAAAGAACTGAAGCCGGGATACGCTCCCTGGGAAAAGGCCGGGTCATCTCCCTGCCGGTGGACGTAAATAAACCGGAAGATGCGGAAAAGATCGTGGATGCTACCGTATCGGCATTCGGACGAATCGATATACTGGTCAACAATGCCGGAGGACCTCCTTTTGGAAAATTCGAATCCTTTGATGAAGCCACCTGGCAGTCAGCTTTTGAGTTGACCTTGTTAAGTACAGTAAGGTTCTGCCGCCTGGTGATCCCTCACCTGAAAAAGACGGGTAGTGGCCGGATCATCAATATCACCAGCCTCTCCGTAAAAACCTTTTTAGCTAACTCCGTCTTATCTACCAGTCTGCGCATGGGAGTAGTGGGCATGGCCAAACTGTTATCGGATGAACTGGGACCGGATAATATCACCGTCAATAACGTAGCGCCCGGGCTGATCCTTACCGACCGGGTAAAAGACACCCTGCCTGGAAACCCGCCGCCAGGCGTTACCATGGAGCAGCTACTGGCAGACCGGGCTAAAGACATTCCTTTACGGAGGCTCGGCCGGCCGGATGAGCTGGCGTCCCTGGTGGCTTTCCTGGCGTCTCCCCTGGCCGGTTATATTACCGGTACTACGATCCAGTGTGACGGAGGAGCCGTACGGGCGCCTTATTGAATTCCGCCCCCGACCTCGTCATCTCTTTTTTTAGTGAGGATATTGATATTCACCTCCCATTCAGCCAGGAGATAAACGAGCTCCAGTTCTACCTTCACTTCTTTATACCGCCAGTCACCGGTAGTCAGCCGCAGGGTGCTGGTGGTGAATGCCGTCCCTTCTTTGGCGGGCTCCCATACCCCCTGGAGATAAATGATGCTGCCATCCACCAGCCTGAGGTAACACTGTTCCAGCTTTTTGTACAGCTCATGATACTGACGGGCAGCGGCTCCATATTCATCATACCTGTTAATCTTGGCCTGCCAGCTTACTGTCGTATCATCCACCGAATGATAACGGGTGATGGTGCAGCGCCCGGCTTCAGCCAACTGCACGAGGGAAGTGTAATTTTCGAATTCACCCTGTGCCAGCACCAATTCGCCGGTGATATTACGCAGATTAAAGGGAAAGTCGGTCAGCACGGTCTGTATGACTTCCGGAAAAGGCCGTACTTTGGTCCGGGAGCGCAGGATGGAATCGACTCTTGCCAACGAATCGGCTATCGCCAGGGAATCAATTACGGGATGATCACTGGCCTTTGACAAATCAGCCTTTGACAAAGGAAGAACCAGTACTCCGGCGTCGATCATCGCCAGCGAATCCGCATGATCGAGGGGATGAGTCTTACCCGGCGGCTCTACCCGCGTCTGTTTGTCTGTCTGGGCATAAGAGAAATAACAGGCCATTACGGCAAGGAATAGGGTCATGATGGTCTTCATGCGATAGGAATTTGAGCAAGTCTACTCAATCCGGTCCATTTGTCATAGAACAGCTTATCCACTTTTCCACAATCGGGGGCTTTTATGTACTTTCGACAAAACAAACCATATGCAACATCTCGATGATATTCCGGCTAAACAGACACTACCCGGTTTTAGTGGTAAAATGGTCCATGGAGAGAGCAGTTCCCTGGTCTTCTGGGACATTAAAAAGGGAGGTATTTCCCCTGAGCATCACCATGTCCATGAGCAGATCACTTATATTGTGGAAGGCGAGCTGGAAATGATCATCGGCGGTCAAAAATACCTGTTCACACCAGGCAACGTCCATGTGATCCCTTCCCATACTCCCCACTCCGCCATTGCGATCACTGATTGTAAGATTATTGACTCCTTCGCACCGGCCAGGGATGATTACCGCTAATAAATCGTATTTCATGGAACATTCACACGAGCTACCTTCTGACCACGACCACGAACACAGCCATGACGGGCACGGCCACAGTCACGACGACCATGATCATGCTCATGGCTTTGGTCACCACCATCATGCCGTCGATCCCAAACAGATCAACCGGGCCTTTGTGATCGGTATTGTGCTGAATTTTGCTTTTGTCATCATAGAAGTAATTGTAGGTCTTTCCATCCATTCCCTGTCCCTGCTATCCGATGCAGGACATAACCTGGCGGATGTGGCCAGCCTGGCCATGTCCCTGATCGCCTTCCGCCTGTTAAAAGTGAAGCCGACGGAAAAGTATACCTACGGCTATAAAAAGACCACGATCCTCGTAGCCTTGCTCAACGGGGCGATCCTGCTGGTATCCCTGGGAGCGATTGGTTATGAAGCTATCCATCGCCTCATGGCCCCGGAGCCTCTGCCGGGAAAGACCATTTCCATCGTGGCGGCTATCGGCATCGTGATCAATGCCCTCACGGCCCTGCTGTTCTTTCGTGGTAAAGACAATGATCTGAATATCCGGGGAGCTTTTCTGCACCTGCTGTCAGATGCGATCGTATCGGCCGGACTGGTGATCGGGGGCCTGCTTATCTTCTACACGAATTTATTCTGGATCGATGCCGTGCTGAGCCTTATCGTCGCCATCATTATCCTGTTCAGTACCTGGCAGCTGCTGAAAGACAGCCTGCGGCTATCTCTGGATGGCGTGCCCGAGGGCATCGAGATCCCTAAGATCAAAGCCATCATTAAAAAAATAAAGGATGTAAAAGACTTTCATCATATCCATATCTGGGCGATCAGCACGACGGAGAATGCGCTTACCGCTCACCTGGTAGTGGCCTGCAATAGCGATATGGCCACTATCGAAGCGCTCAAGCACCAGATCAAACACGAGCTGCTGCACCAGAAAATACAGCATGCCACCCTGGAAGTCGAAATGGAAAATGCGCATGGTGAGGAGTCGGATTGCGCGGATTGCTGACTAACCCGCTAATTTATGAATCCCCAAAAGAAGCCAAACTTGAGCAGTAAACCCGGGGACGGGTAATTGGGCGCCACAAAATTATTATGATACCATCCGAAGCCATTGGGGCTGAAAGCCATGGCGTTCAGATTCTCCATACGGACATAGGCCGTAAAGCTGCGTATCCGCATATGGAGGTATAAAGCTATATCCGGCAAATGCTGCCGGATGGTCGTGTCGCCCTGTGTAAAGAAATGCCCGGTGAGAGGTGCATACCCATCGGCCTTATAGCCGCTGACATAACGGATCTCCGTGCCAAAGCTGACATTCAGGTTGGGAAACCCCAGGCTTCCATCATAGCCCAATTGATTAGTCGATACGAGCAGGGGCACATGCACCGGGGAAGAGCCGGTCGTCTGCTGAAGGATCGTCGTCGTACGCCAGTGCCAGACCCGGGAAAGGTTAAATTGCTTCTGGAGAGTGATCTGCAGGAGATTGAATAAAGTAGATGCCTGTCTTTCCTTATAGAAATCCGTGAAATAGGAATAATTACTCATCAGATAATAGGCCCCTGTCAGTCTCAGATTATGCTGAGGCTGCTCCAGGGAAGCAAAAAGATGGGTGGTATTCTCTTTTGAGAAATTGGTTTTTGTCGTATCGTAATAGAAGCTGCTACTTCGGTTAAAAGCAAAGGATGGCGTCCGGTTCGTATTCTCGAATCCCACCTGCAGATAGCCTATCTGCCGGCTCACGTACCTTCGCAGACTGATCGAACCATTATAGTCCCCTGCATTCATGCCATTGAGGTACAATTTCCCGAAAGCCTCTATATCCCATTTCTGGTTACGTGTCTTGTTCCGGTATTCTGCATGCACAAATACATTCTGGTCCTTGATGCGGTGGGCTGTCTCAATGATCTGGGGGGTGTCTGCCCGAACCGTATCAAACACGCCCTGCAGCAGTTGAAGGGCAATACCCGCTTTAAGGAACTGCTGGGCATTTTTCGAATCCGGGAACTGGTAAATGGAAAAATCATTGGTAATATCCTTCCAGTGATCCTGGCGGTAAAAGGTATCCGTCGTAGGCCAATTGCGCAGATTATACTTATCCGCATAATAGGTCGAGTCCAGCGAATAAATTCCGGAGATATACTGATCGGTGAACCTGTAGCTATACGTGCTATAAGAAAGGGTATGCTCCAGGCGTACCCGGGGATAGAAAAGGGGAATGACCGAGGTGTCCGTTACGATGGAATCCTTTGTCCCCAGATCGTATTGCTGACGCATGAGGAGGGTGGCGGTCGAATAGCGGGTACCGGTAGTGATGACAGGAGAAAAGGGATTGCTGGAAGCCCGGGCGAGGTTGTTCCCCAACCTTACCGGCAACGTAGCCTGGTTCGAATAAGCGAGGGAGTCCAGGTCGCCGGGATTTTGCAGTCCTCCGTTGTCAGCGGCTGCCAGCTTGCTGGCTACGAGTATAAAGAAGTTCTGGTAACGCTTGCTTTTCGACCGGTACCAGGAGCTGAAGCGATAGTTATTGTGGTTGGTATTCTCGTTCTGGAAGGCGCCCACGGAATTGATAAGCCGATATTCGAAGGAAGCATTCCAGTTCGGGGTGATATTCTGCGTGGTCTGTACATCGATGATCTGTTCCGACTTACTTCCCAGCAGATATCCCAGCTCCGTGTATGGTTTAGTCGTATTATAAAATTTCGTGTCCTCTACTTTAAAGGTATAGAGGTCGTAGGCATGCCCGCCGGGATCCCAGCCCGACAGCATACGGGGGGAAAAGACGAGATTGCGTGCCGGTGTGCCCAGGTTACCCAGGTTGATCCAGGTAGGGGGCTCGGGAACTTTCCGGGAAAAGTCATGGACGGAAGAATCCATTTTCTGCAACCTGCTCGAATCGAGGTACCGGAAGTTAAGGGTGATGGTATCGGCCTTGCGGTGCACCAGGGTATCGCCGGCGCCGCCTTTGCTTCCGCCCCCACCCATATTGCCAAACCGGCCCAAAGGGTTCTGCGCATGGAGTCCCGGCCCGGACAGCAACAAGATCCATAACACTCCGATATAGTAGTGTTTGTGCGAACGATTTCGGCGATTCTTCACTGATAAAAAAATTCCGGTCAAGTTACTCATTAAGTGGCCTTCAGCGGTTATAAGAAAGTTAATGTTCCTTTCAGGTATTGTTATAGTTTGTTATAGTTTTTCCTAAAAATGCTATAATTCGGCGATCAGCGCTTTGAATATGCCCGTCAGTTTGGGCTCTGCGGCACTCGCAGCCTGTAATACTTCTTCATGGGTGATGATATTGTCTTCTTCCCGGATACCGAGATCCGTTATCACGCTGATGGCGAATACCGACATTCCCGCGTGCCTGGCCGCGATGACTTCCTGCACCGTACTCATGCCCACGGCATCTCCGCCGGCAATATGCAAAAATTTATATTCCGCCCTCGTCTCAAAAGTAGGTCCCGTCACCCCGGCATACACACCTTCGTGTATAGGGATCTGCAGGCGGGCGGCAATCGCTTTGGCTTTTTTGATGAGTGTCTTATCATAAGGTTCGCTCATATCCGGGAACCGGGGCCCCAGCTCACTATAGTTCTTTCCCAGCAGGGGGTTGACCGTAAAAAAGCTGATATGGTCATTGATGATCATCAGATCTCCTACGCGGAAGGCCTTATTCATGCCTCCGGCGGCATTGGATAGCAACAGCGTCTCCACTCCCAGGAATTTCATTACCCGGACGGGGAATACGACCTGCTCCGGGCTATATCCTTCATAGTAATGAAAACGCCCGGAAAGGACGACGACTTCCTGTCCGTTGAGAGTCCCAAAGATCAGTTTTCCCTGATGTCCTTCCACTGTAGAGACCGGGAAATTCGGTATATCCCCGTAGGGTATCTCCTTTACAATGCCGATCTCCCGGGAAAGATTGCCCAAACCGCTGCCCAGAATGATTCCCACCCGGGGTTTCCCGGAATGGATGGTGCGGATGAAGGCTACTGTCTCGGCTAATTCCTGAATGATGGTACGCGCCATATTGGTTAAATAAACGGTTGCGAAACTACGTTAAAAAGGGCAAAAAGCCCGATTCGACGTCGGTTTACCCGTCGTTTCCGCCTGGGCTGTTGGGAGACGATCCTTAAGGTCACAAATTGTGACCTTAAGATCTGGACACGGTGAACACTCCAAATATCTCCCCTACGTCTTCACCGAACACGGTGTAACCATGCTGGCCAGTGTACTGAAAAGCCAAAAGGCAGTACAAATGAATATTGCCATCGAAAAGCTGCTGGCCCATAAATCGGCCCAGGAAAACTGGGCGGACCGGGAGCGGATCGGCTATAAATCATAGCACATTTATTCAAATGTGTACCAGCGGGTTCAAAAAATCAAGATTTTCGCGATTCCAACTTTCTGACCTATTTTCGTATCAAATTTCCAATAATGAACTTGCATGAATACCAGGCCAAGGATTTGCTAAAAAAGTATAACGTACCTGTACAAGAAGGCATCCCCGTAGATAACGCCGGAGCCGCTGAAGATGCCTATAGGAACCTTAAGGTTCAATACGGCAACAATTTCGCCGTGGTCAAGGCTCAGATCCATGCAGGCGGACGGGGAAAAGGGAAGATCCAGGGTACGGAGCAACGGGGAGTAGCCGTTGGTAAGAGCGCTGAAGACGTCAAACAAATTGCATCCACCATACTAGGGGGCACTCTGGTTACAATCCAGACGGGTCCTGCCGGCAAAAAGGTGAATAAGGTCCTGGTCGCCCAGGACGTGTATTATCCCGGCGCCAATCCTGTAAAGGAATTCTATCTTTCGGTTCTCCTGGACAGGGCAAAAGGGCAGAATGTGATCATGTACAGTACCGAAGGCGGAATGGACATCGAAGAGGTAGCCCACAATACTCCCGAAAAGATATTCAAGGAGTGGGTACATCCCGGCGGCGGCCTGCAGCCATTTCAGGCCCGGAAAATAGCTTTTAACCTGGGACTCAGCGGAGAAGCGCTGAAGAATTGCGTAAAATTCGTCACCAACTTATACAATGCTTACGTAGGACTGGATTGCTCCATGCTGGAGATCAACCCCCTCTTCAAGACCAGCGATGAAAAGATCATCGCCGTGGATTGTAAGATGAATGTAGATGATAACTCCCTGATGCGTCATCCTGAACTGGAAGCCATGAGAGATATCAGTGAAGAAGATCCTACCGAAGTAGAAGCCGGCAAATACAACCTGAACTTCGTCAAATTAGACGGTAATGTGGGTTGTATGGTAAATGGCGCCGGGCTGGCCATGGCCTCCATGGACATGATCAAGCTCAGTGGCGGAGATCCGGCCAACTTCCTGGACGTAGGAGGTACGGCTAATGCCCAGACCGTGGAAGCCGGTTTCCGGATTATCTTAAAAGATCCTAAAGTAAAAGCTATTCTGATCAATATTTTTGGTGGCATCGTACGTTGCGACCGGGTAGCACAGGGCGTAATCGATGCGTATAATTCCATCGGCGATATTAAAGTTCCGATCATTGTTCGTCTCCAGGGCACCAATGCGGAAGAAGCGCAGAAACTCATCAAGGACAGCGGCCTAAAGGTCCAGTCGGCCATCCTGCTCAGCGAAGCAGCGGCGCTGGTGAATAAGGCAGTTGCCTAAGGACGCCACGGGCGTCCTGGCCCTAACCGAGCAAAGCGAAGGTTACGAACGAGAAGGAGCAAGGAACGAAGCCCCGACGAAGTTCTGCCCATCATTAGACTCGAAGGTCTGAAAGCTCGTCTTTCAGACCTTCGCTCTTTTGGTAAGACGCCTTCAGAGATTTTCAGTCATCGATCGGCTCCCTCCCTCCATCTGCAGCCTGACGAGGCTCCGATACAACCCATCGTCCTGAACCAGCAATTCCTGGTGGGTCCCCATTTCTTTGACCAGCCCTTTTTCCAATACGATGATCTTATCAGCATGGCGAATAGTGGAAAGCCGGTGGGCAATGACAAAAGAAGTCCTGTTCTTCATCAGGTTGTCCAGCGCCGCCTGCACCAATAATTCGGAAGCAGAGTCCAGGGAGCTGGTAGCTTCGTCGAGCAGGAGGATGACGGGATCCTTTAAAATAGCCCGGGCAATAGCGATCCGTTGACGTTGTCCACCCGACAATTTAATACCCCTATCCCCTACCACAGTGTCATACCCTTCCGGAAATCCGCTGATGAATTCATGTGCATGCGCCTGCCGGGCGGCGTGCTCTATCTCAGCCGGAGAAGCCGAAGGCTTCCCATAGGCGATATTCTCCCGGATCGTGCCTCCGAATAACAGGATATCCTGCGGCACCAGCGCCATTTGTTTGCGCAGCTGGGACAGGGGTATCTCCCGCGCAGGACGGTCATCAAAAGCCAGGAACCCCGAGTCCGGTTCGTAGAAACGCAGCAGCAACGCCGCCAACGTGGACTTGCCCGCTCCGCTGGGTCCTACCAGGGCAATCTGCTGTCCCCTCTCCACCTGCAAAGAAACCTCCTTTAACACAGGGATATCCGGGCGGGAAGGATAACGGAAGGCTATTTTGTCCAATTCTACCTTGCCGCTCAACCGGTATCGCTCATCCAGGGGTTCTTCTTCCATATTGATCGCTTCCGGGTCCGCCTGTAGTAATTCCCGCACACGCTGCGTAGCTCCCAGGGTCTTTTGCACCTGGCTGAAGAGATCCGCAAAACCGGCCATGCTCCCTCCGACAAAAGCCGTATAGACGACGAAGGCCGTCAATGCCCCAAAAGATAAGACTCCGGCCTGCATTAGCCCAACCCCATACCATACAACGAGGATGATGGTGCCGAAAAGAGTGAAGATGAGGAAAGAGACGAACAGGCCCCTGTTGCGTCCATTCTTAACGGCGAGCAGTACGGCTTCCCGAAGACTATGGGCATATCGTTTGATCTCATACCATTCGTTGGAGAAAGCCTTGACGTTGCCGATGCCCTGCAGGGTCTCCTGCACGATGGTATTCGAGTCGGCCAGCTGGTCCTGTGTCTGCCGCGAGATCTTACGGATCCGCTTGCCGAATACGATCGCCAGCACGACAACGAGCGGCACAACAGACAACATCATCAAGCTCAGCCGGGGTGAGATATAAAATATGAGACCCAGGCCAATCAGGAGCGTCAACAGGCCCCGTAATATTTCCGCGAGTACAGAAGTCACCACGTCCTGGATCTGTGACAGGTCGGCGCTGATCCTGCTGGATAGCTCCCCTACCCTGCGCTGTGCGAAAAAGTCCATGGGCATCCGGATTATCCGCCGGTAGACATCCGTCCGCATGTCCGCCAGAGCATGCTCCCCGACGCTGGTAAACAGGTACACGCGCAGGTAAGAGAATACCATCTGAATGGATAAGACGCCTACCATGGCGAGCGCCAGAAAGCCGGGGGTATAATGGCCTGCTCCCCGCCCCGCACTATCGATCAGCAATTTCAGCAGGTATGGAAAAGCCATGGTGCTGAGACTGGAAAGACCGATAAACAGCAGACCCGCAGCGAACTGCCAGCGATAGGGGCTTACATAGCGGAAGATCAGCAGGCTCTCCCGGAGGGTCGTCTTGTTGATCTTTACTTTAGGGGGTGGAGCGGCGGAAGAGCCTGCCTCGTTCCTGAATCTGGAATTTGCCATATCCGTGTAGACGAATGAACCGGGAGAATATTGTAGTTCAGGTTTATATAAAAATAAAGCCTACCTTGGCTTCGTTATTTTGAGTTTTGCATCAGTATCTATTAATTATTTCTGCCTTATAATCTGCATTTAGTTAATTTCTCACTCTTTGCTTCCCTCAGATCTTTTAATTTTTTAATAGTCAAGTATGAACATTTATGTTTCGAACTTAAGCTTCAACGTCAAGGATGAAGACTTGAGAGAATTTTTTACTCCTTATGGAGAAGTAACCTCCGCTAAAGTTATCATGGATAAAATGACCAACCAATCCCGTGGATTCGGTTTCGTTGAAATGCCTGATGAGACCGCTTCCAAAAAAGCAATTACCGAACTGGATGGCGCAACCGTGGAAAACAGGACCATCAAAGTCAATGAAGCAAGGCCTAAAGAAGCCAGGCCAGCGCGTAATTATGACGATGGTGGTTACAACAATTCAAACAGCTATAATAAAAATAGATACTAAAATCTGTTCTTATCGTAATTGAAAAAAGCTCCGGATGACCGGAGCTTTTTTCGTGTTGCCACCACTTTAAGGCGACGATGAAAAACGCCGGCCGTTTCTTAAACTCAGCACCTGTATCACCTGGATACCAAATTCCCGGTAGAAAGAAATACCGTATTGATGGTATTGATGGAGTCTTTTTGTTCATCTAATTTTGATCCCGGATCCCGGTATAATTCTAACCCCAAAAAAACGCAGAAGACTATGAAAAAGATCATACCCCTTGTCAGCATCCTGACCGTAATGACAATTTTCCTGTGTATCACTCACAGTTGTAAGAAATCTTCCAGTAGCAGCAGTACAAATAATAATGGGCTGGCCACGCAGGCTACGGCACAGGCGAGCTACGATAATCAAAGCGGTGGTGTGTACAAAGGAGAGCTAACCGGCTCAAGCGGTTATTTTGAAGTCAATCTGCAGGCGAGCCGGCCCTTTATCATTTACCAATGGACCAATCCGGCAGGCAATATAGACAGCTTATTTACTACGTCCCTCAATAATTGGGCAAGCGGCCAGGCCATTTCAAAAGCGGTGTTCACAGGGTCCGATGGGTCCGTCATCTGGTTCTCCGTCAGCGCGAACGGCAGCAATCCCTCTTTAGATTCTATTTATATTCCCAGCCATTCCGGCCCTGTGTATGCATCTGTTGAAAAAGAGCTATCCAATAGTTTAGTAAAAGTATACCTGGGAATAGGAACCCCTGTCAGCAGTAATGGTGGAAGTTGCGTAAGCGCCACGGTGAATTTCTGGACTTCGGGTGGAACTGCTGCCGGAACCTATCTTGCAACGAGCGGGGATCATGGAGGCGGTACGGGGACCCTTAGTGGGAATCAGATTCAGATCACTATGGGTAAAGAAACAGGCACTTTGACCCTTAGCTCAGATGGCAATACGATCTCCGGAACGGTAAATGGGAGCGGGAGCAATTCGTGCTCGCATACCATCGCCCTGACGAGGGTATTTTAAGCCGCCCGGCCCGTTAAGGCCCATATCCCTTTTTTTTATTAATTTAAAGGGCATATAGTATCCCATTAATGACTTACCGAAACAGGATCGCCCTATTTCTTTGGTTGTTGTCCGGGTGCTCTTTATTATACGCACAGACGCCGGAGAAAACGACCGACTCCTTACACGACCTGCTCACACACGCCACCAATGATGGCCAAAGGATCAGTCTTCTGGGCCAACGGGGCTTTTTTTTGCAGGTCACGAAAAGAGATTATCCGGCTGCTATTTCCGATTATCAGCAGGTCCTGGCACTTGATGAAGCAGCCCACCGGTACGAGGCAACGGTGAAGGATTATTCGCGGATCCTGAATCTTTATTTTTATATGGGCAATTATCCTGACGCCATGAAAATGGTCACAAAAGGACTTGCCCTGGCAGAAAACCACAATGACACGGTACAAATAGCGCGATATTATAATACCATCGGCTTCATCTACTGCCGGCAGGGAAATACCGCTGAATCCGGAAAATATTATGCGTTGTACCTGGAGCTGTCCAAAGCAGCAAAGGATAGTTTATTAATGGCAGACGCTTATAATAGTATCGGAGAGACCAGGACGGCTGGCCATCAATACCGGGAAGCGCTGCCTCCTCTTTTCCTGGCCTACCAATTATATGATCGTCTAAAAGATACCGAAAGGATTGCTTATACATCGTATAAGATAAGCCAGGTGTACAAGCAGATGCAGCACTATGACCAGGCACTCGTGTATTCTTCCAGGGCGCTGAAGAATATAGGAATGGCTGGTTGTTGTAATGAATACGATATAGCGGGTTATTTTATCAATGGCGGCGATATTTATAAGGATCTTTTCCGATTGGAGGATGCTGTAAAGATGACCCGGCAAGGGTTGGCTATTGCTCAGGCTATCCGGCACCGGGAAGACATCCAGGACGCCTGGTATACCTTGTCCGATATCTATGCCCTGCAGCACCGGTGGGATAGTGCCTACATGTATTATACGCTGTATTCAGCTCTGAAGGATTCGATCAGCAATGAGAACAGCCGAAAAGAGATCGAAGAGATCCATGAGCGATATACAGCGGACAAAAAGGACAGGGAGATACAATTGCAGAAAGAGCAATTAGCCAGGCAGACCCTGTTGAAGAATATCCTTATTTTTTCCGCCTTTTTCCTGATCGTCGTCATTCTCCTGCTGTATAACCAGCGGCGGCTGAAGCAACGGGCGGCATATGAGGTGAGGCTTAGCCAGCAGCGGAATGATCATTTCCATGCGGTGATGCAGGCCCAGGATAACGAGCGCAAGCGGATCGCTCAGGATATTCATGACACATTGGGGTCTATTCTGTCTGCCGCCAAGCTCAATTTATCTGCCCTCGATGACCGACAGATCCCTTTTACGGCCGCGCAACACCAACGATACAAGATGAGCCTGACACTGATGGATGAAGCCGTTACCGAGCTGCGGAATATCGCGCATAATATCATGCCGGCCAGTCTCTCCAAAATAGGGCTGCCGGCGGCCGTAAAAAGCGTAGTAGACAATATATCCCCCTCTTCGGGCCTGAAAATAAATTATAGCGTCTATGGCTTTGAAGAAAGGCTGCCAGAAGCGATGGAGATGAGTATTTATCGTATTTTGCTGGAGTTGATCCATAATGCTATCAAACATTCCGAGGCTGAACTGCTGACCATTCAGTTGATCCGCTATCCCCGGCATATCAATATCGTGGTGGAAGATAACGGGACCGGATTCGACCGGGAAATTGCTGCCGGGCAAGGGAAGGGCATGGGGATGAGCAATATTATATCCCGGGTGAGCTATCTGAAAGGTGAGCTGACAGTCGACTCCCAACCAGGGGCCGGGACGACTGTCATTATAGAGATACCGGTTGATAGTAAACAGAACGATGACGACAAAAGATAAAATAAGGTTGTTGATCGCCGATGACCATAAGGTGGTATTGGATGGGCTGGTGGCATTGCTGCAGGCGGAGGATTCCTTTGTAATCAGTGCCACGGCCTATAACGGTAAGCAGGCACTGGAATTGATCCGGAGTCAGGAATACGATGTTTGTATATTGGATATCAATATGCCGGAATTGGACGGGATCGAAACGGCCAGATTAATAAAAGAGGAAAAGCCGGAGCTTAAAATCATCATTCTTACGACTTACCGGGAAAAGGAGATCATCGCCCGCCTGCTGCAGATCGGAGTAGCGGGCTACCTGCTGAAAAATTCGACTTTGCAGGAGCTGGTGAGCGCTATTAAGAAAGTGGCCGGCAACGGGTATTATTTCAGTGATGAAGTGCAGGCCTCCATTTTGCATGATTATAGGTCGGCAGAAGCCCCCCCCGGAAAAGAGACGGTTCCCCTGGTAACCCTGACACAGCGGGAAAAAGAGATCCTGGAGCTGTTGTCTAATGAATACACCAATGAGAAGATTGCTGCTACCCTGGATATCAGTTACCGGACGGTAGAGACCCACCGTAAAAATATGATGCACAAGGCAGGCGCCAGCAACCTCGCCGGTCTGCTCCGTTACGCATACAGCAATGGACTGCTGAAGTAGGCGCCCTGTATGTACCAACCTATTGGTATAAATACTGGCTTTTGCTTTTATTTATATCATATCAACCTTGACACCTCCTATCAATGGGGATTAACAAGTATTTGCAGTGATAAAAATTTATTAATAAACGGATTCTTATTTAGAAAGTGATTGAAACTTTGTCGCAACCACACCTTAACAATGCCGTATTCTGCCCTTTTATTGAAGCGAAGCAGTTTTTACCTTTATAGTCAAAAATCCTGAAAAATGATCAGCATCACCAAGGCCGATCCTATTGGGTAGTTAAACAGGCAATAAAAATTAACCTTGAAAATTTACTGATTTGAGGAAAAACAAAACAAAAAGCAATCAAATGAGAAATGTAATCTTCGCAATCAACACGACCTTAGATGGCTGCTGCGACCATACCAAGTTCAATCCCGATGAAGAAACGTTTGAGTATTTTACGCACCTCACGCGAGATGCTGACACATTCGTCTACGGGCGTAAAACTTATCAATTGATGGTTCCTTATTGGCCCGATGTGGTGAAAAACCCTTCCGGGCAGACAAAAGCAGATTACGAATTTGCCCAGGCATTTGACGCCATCGACAAAATTATTGTTTTCTCACAATCATTAGACAGCCCTGAAGGAAAAAAAACGAGAATTGTTCGTACGAGCCTTCACGACGAAATACTTAAATTGAAACAAGAACAAGGCAAAAATATTTTAACCGGTGGTGTAACCATTCCTTCACAACTTGCAGAGCTTGGTCTGATTGATGAATATCGTTTTGTGGTTCACCCGATAGTTATAGGAGAAGGGAGACGGTTGTTTGAAGGTATCAACCTGCAAGAGAAATTACAATTAAAACTTGTTGAGTCGACGGTTTTTAAGTCGGGGTGTATCGCGCTTCGGTACTTGAAACAATGAGAGAAAAATACCAATATTACTTTGAAGGGAACCCTTTCCATTATCTATTTACTATGCTTGAACAGACAGGTGCCTGATAAGAAAAGCACGACCTGGATGCCCTAGCAGATTCAATTGATCAATGACATGTTGACGATCAAATGAGACCTCATGATGGCTTATGCTGTAATTATCCTTTGTTGCCTCTAAAACAGCATAGCACGCATAGCGATTCGGGGTAAGAGACAGACTAACTGCACCGGGATTTACCAGGTGAATCCCATTCCATCTCCTCTCCATTGGCAAATGCGTATGCCCCATACATACCAGATTGGCATCACAGGCACTGAACAGTTCCTGTATATCACTTTCTTTCATTTCCGGGGATATACCTAACCCGTCATCACGTCCGGGAGACGCATGTACACCAAGAAACTGGGAGCCATCCGGTAAGGTAATCCTTAATTCCAGCGGTAAATCCTTCAACCATTGCAGCCAGCCACTAGCAGTGACCATACCCTGTGTCCATGCAAATGTATTTGCTACTTCAACAAGCGGTGGCAGGAGACTGGAATCTTCACGAGCCTCTTCCAAAGTTGGAG